>NZ_JAGJRS010000018.1 GCF_017837635.1 Frateuria flava | reverse complement strand
TCTCGATCGTCTTCCGATCCAGCATGGAACGCGCCCCTTAGCCCCTTTGGAGACGTCTAAGGTATCGATCAAGGAGAGCGGGCTCCACGGAAACCTACGAAGAACCAAAGAAAAGCCGCCCGGAGGCGGCTTTTCCATACCGGAACGAGCGGAGGCTTACTGCCCGCGCATGCGCCCCTGGAAGCGCGTACCACCATTGCCCATGTGCGGCAGCTTGATCTTGCCGATGGACTCGATGCGCTCCTCGGCCAGGCGGTCGGCCGCCCGGTAGGTCGGCACGCTCTGGGTCTTGGAGATCTCGAAGATGCGGCCCAGGTTGTAGTAGATCGTGCGCATCATGCGCATCGCGCGCTCGCGGTTGTAGCCGTCGATCTCCAGCGACACGTTCATCACGCCACCGGCGTTGACCGCGTAGTCCGGCGCGTACAGCACGCCGCGCTTGTTCAGCTCATCGCCGATCGCATCGGTCGCCAACTGGTTGTTGGCCGCGCCGCAGATGATCTTGGCCTTGATGCGATCGATCGTCTGCTCGTTGACGGTGCCGCCCAGCGCGCACGGCGAGTACACGTCGGCGTCGACGTCGTAGATCTCGTCCAGGCCCACCGCCTCGCAGCCCAGCTCGTCGACGCAGCGCTGCACCGCATCCTTGTTGATGTCGGTGACGAACACCTTCGCGCCCTGCTCGCGCAGCAGCTTGATGAACTCCGAGCCGACGTGGCCGGCGCCCTGCACGGCGTAGCTGTACTTGCCCACGTCCTCGTTGCCGTGCTTGAAGTTCAGCGCGGCCATCAGGCCCTGCAGCGTGCCGTAGGCGGTGAACGGCGACGGGTCGCCCGAACCACCGTGAACCTGGTGCACGCCGGTGACGTACTCGGTCTCGCGGAACACGTATTCCATGTCGTTGACGTCGATGCCGACGTCCTCGGCGGTGATGTAGCGGCCGCCCAGCGAGTTGACGAAGCGGCCGAACGCGCGGAACAACGCCTCGGACTTGTCCTTGGACGGATCGCCGATGATCACCGCCTTGCCGCCGCCCAGGTTCAGGCCGGCCACGGCGTTCTTGTAGGTCATGCCGCGCGACAGGCGCAGCACGTCGTTGACCGCGTCCTGCTCGGTCTTGTACGGCCACATGCGCAGGCCGCCGAGCGCCGGGCCCAGCACCGTGTTGTGGATCGCGATGATGGCCTTCAGGCCGGCGTCCTGGTTGTGGCAGAAGACGACTTCTTCGTGACCCGTCTTGGCGATGGTTTCAAAGATCATTGGAACGATGACTCCACGAGTTTGGCGGATGCCTTGGGGAGGGCATCCCGCAGAAAGTGTGGCGGGCCGATCCAGTGCGGACCGCCTCAGGCGGAAAAAACGCTTGAAAGTCAAAGCCCCGGCAAGGGCCGGGGCGGTCGATTCAGTCCGCTAGTTTAATACGTCGGGCCGCCGCCCGTTTCTGCGGCGCAGCAAGCCGGGCGCGACGCGCGCCCGGCGGCGGCCTTCAGCGGTGCCAGTGACCGCGGTGGAAACGCCAGTCGCGGCCGTGCCGTTCCCGGCGCGCCGGGCGGTAACGGTAGCCGGGACGTTCGCGCACCCAGTAGCCCTCGCGCCACTCATGCCGATGGATGCGCGGACTCCAGCGCCAGTAGCCCGGCGCCCACACATAGCCCGGCCGGGGTCGCACGTGCACCACGCGGACCGGCGGAGGCGGGGGCGGTACACCAAGGCGCACGTCGACCGTCACGTGGGGGTTGGCCTGCGAAGCCGGGGCGTAAGCGGCCGCACCCAGGGCAAGGCCAAGGCCGGCGAGCAGGGCGAGAGGGCGGGTGATGGCGATCATCGTGTTCTCCGGTGGGCGCCGCGCGCAGCGGCGTGCAGTCCGGGAAACGTGGTGGCCGATCCGGTGTTGACGCGTTGCTCACGCGCGTTCAGCCGCGGGCAGGTCGGCGGCTCCGCGCAAGCCTTCCCCCATCCGCCCTTCGGGCGCCTTCCCCCGCGTGGCGGGGGAAGGACCGGCCCGTGGGAGCTCACTACCGAGCCTGTCCGCGAGCGCGGGGAAGTAGATCCACGCTGGACGCTCGACACCGGGCCTTCCCCACGAACGCGGGGAAGTAGACACACATGGGACGCTCGCCATCGAGCCTTCCCCCTTGAGCGCGGAGAAGGTGACAGACATGAGACGCTCGCCACCGAAGCTCCCCACGAACGCAGGGAAGTGCAACGCAATTGGTGCGCTCGCCACCAAGCCTCCCCCACGAACGCGGGGAAGCAGACGCACACGGGACGCTCCCCCACCGAGCCTTCCCCCGCGAACGCGGGGGAAGGTGCCGACAGGCGGATGGGGGCGCCCCTGCCGCGATCCTCCAGCCGGAAGGAAACGCTTTACATCCTGCAGTTGGGCGAATGCCCGCCCGCCCGTGCCTGCTGGTACACCGGCATGAGTTGCTGCGCCTGCTGGCCCAGCACCTGCGCGCGCTTGTCCGGCGCCGGATGGGTGGACAGGAACGCCGGCGTGCCGCCGCTGCCCTGCTTCTCCATCTTCTCCCACAAGGTCACGGCGGCGCGCGGGTCGAAGCCGGCCCGGGCCATGTAGCGCTGGCCCAGCGTGTCGGCCTCGGCCTCCTGCGTGCGCGAGAAGGGCAGGAGGATGCCCACGGTCGCGCCTGCGCCCAGCAGCGCCGCGACATTGCCGGCATCACCGCCGCGCGTGCCCGCGTAGATGGTGCCGGCGGCCACCGCTGCCTGCGCCGCCATGTTGTCCGAGACGCGCTCGGCGCCGTGGCGCGCGACCACGTGCGAAAGCTCATGCCCGAGCACCACCGCCAGCTGGTCCTGGTTGCTCGCCACCTTGAACATGCCCTGGTTCACGCCGATGCGCCCGCCGGGCAGGGCGAAGGCGTTGGCGGTGTTGTCCTCGATGATCTGCACTTCCCACTGCTGCGTGTTCCACGGCGGCGGCAGCACCGAGATCAGCGCCTGGGCGACGCAGGTGGCGTAGGCGCGCTCCTTCGGCGCGTTGGCGAACTTGCCCTCCTGGCGCATCTGGTTGAACGAGGCCAGGCCCATCTGGCTCATCTGCGCATCGGACACCACCATCAGTTGCGAGCGTCCGGTGGGGGAGGTGGCGCAGCCGGCAAGCAGCGAGGCGAGGGCTGCGGCGATCAGCAGGCGGGGCTTCATGAGGCGTCTCCTTTGCGATGGCAGCAGCCAAGCTTAGCCGCAGCGCCCGCCTAAATCCGATGAACGCGCCCATCGTGTAGGAGCGCCCTTCGGCGCGACCGCCATGCATCCGGTCGCCCCCAAGCGCGTTCTTGCGCGGGAAACATCGCATGTTCAATAGAACGAACGATCGTGCTATTTTACGCAGCATGACCGCCACGCCGACCCCCGCCAAAGGCCTCGCCACCCGCGAACTCATCCTGGAACACGCCTACGAACGGGCCCGCGTGGGCGGGCTCGAAGGCTTGTCGATCGGCACGCTCGCCACAGACGTGGGCATGTCCAAGAGCGGCGTGTTCGCCCACTTCGGCTCGCGCGAGGACCTGCAACTGGCCGTGCTGGATGCCGCCGCCCGCCGCTTCATGGCGCACGTGCTGGTGCCGGCACTGTCCGCCCCGCGCGGCCTGCCGCGCCTGCGCGCGATCGTCGCCCAGTGGTGCGAATGGGGCCGCATGCACACCAGCGGCTGCGTATTGCTCACCGCCGCGGGCGAATACGACGGGCGCGAAGGCCCGCTGCACGACGCGGTCGTCGCGCAGCAGGCGGGCTGGCGCGGCGAGCTGGAAAAAGGCATCGCCCAGGCGGTGGCCGCCGGCCACCTGCGCGCCGACACCGACGCGCCACAGCTCGCCTTCGAGATCTACGCGCTGATGCTCGGCTTGCACCACGACGCCGGCCTGTTCGGCTTCGAGCAGGCCATCGGGCGCGTCCACGCCGCCTTCGAGCGCCTGTGGCGCAGCTGGCAACCTTGAGGATCGACCGATGTCCACCGTGATGCGCCGTCCCGGCCTGGCCGCCCGCTTCAAGCTCGCGACCGTCCGCACCAGCTTCGCCCTCGGCGGCACCCTGGCGCCGCGGCGCACGGCCGACCGCGCCGCGCGGCTGTTCGCCAAGCCCTTCGCGAGCAGCCGCGTGCGCGCCCGTGCCGCCACGCCCGATGCATCGATGCGGCGCGAGACCCTGCCGGTCAACGGCCAGTCGATCGCAACTTATGTCTGGGGCGACCCGGTCACGCAACCGTACGTGCTGCTGGTGCACGGGTGGTCGAGCTTCGGCCTGCGCTTCCTGCCGTGGATCGAGCACCTGCGCGCGCTCGGCTACGCCGTGGTGAGCTTCGACCAACCCGGCCATGGCCTGAGCTCGGGCGACTACTGCACCTTGCCGGAATTTGCCGACACCGTGCGCGCGGTGGGCCGCCACTACGGCGATGCGGAGCTCGCGATCGCCCACTCGCTCGGCGGCGCCGCGCTCGCGCTGGCCCAGGGCGAACGCTGGCGCGCGCGTCGCCTCGTGCTCATCGCACCGGCGGCCGACATGCACGCCGCCACCACCCGCTACTTCCGTTTTGTCCACCTGGGCGAACAACTGCGCCGCCCGTTCTACGCCTGGCTGGTCAAGCGCACCGGCGTCACCGTCGACGAACTGCAAATGCACCGTCACGTCCCCGCGCTCGGCCAGCCCGGCCTGATCGTGCACGACCTGGACGATGCCGACGTGCCGTGGGAAGAGGGCGAGCGCTACGCCCGCCACTGGCCCGGCGCGCGCCTGCTCACCACGCAGTGGCTCGGTCACCACCGCGTGCTGGACGCGCCCGAGGTCGTCGAGGCCGTGCTCGCTTTCGTGCGTGGCGAGGCCGTCGGTGAACGGGTCGTGGCCTCGGCCAACCTGCCGTTTGGCATCGCCTGAGCGTCCGCTGGCTGAACGCCATCGCGGGTTTTTAGTCGCACTTCACCTCCTGCGGCGCAGATTCGGCGCGCGCGCCAACGGGCGCGTACCGATCGATCTGCCGAAGGAGGAGACCCATGAAAACCCGACAATGGCTCAACGGCGGAGGCGGCGCGGTCGCGTTCTGCATCCTGGCCATCGCCTCGGCGAGCAGCGCCTGGGCGCAGCAGGCCGAGGCAGGCAACGACACCAGCGCCATGTTCCAGAACCTGGACAAGAACCAGGACGGACACCTCTCCCGCTCCGAAATCCCGACGGACATGTCCTTGCTGCGCTCCCGCCTGTCCACCTACGACAGCAACCAGGATGGCGCGCTCGATCCGCGAGAGTTCGCCACCGCCCAGGCCGCACTCAACAGCGGCGGTCAGGCCGGCGGCAGCGACGCCACACCCGCGCCTCGACATCGCTCGGGCGGCTGAATCCCCGCCCTTCAGCCGGCACACCCACGCACCATCGCCCCCTGTAGGAGGCGCACTTGTGCGCGACCGCCATGCCCCTGGCCGCGCACAGCTGCGCCCCTACAGGAAGCCCATGTCTGGTTGAACCCCTTCTCGAAACACCGGTGCCGAATCGCTCTCTCCGACACCGTCCGCACACCTCGCCCCCTGGTTCCAGAACGCAAACGCCGAAACTTCCACCTCGCCGCAACACCCCGCGCGCCCTCCCCGGAGCGCCCCTGCGCGCTAGCGCCGCGCTCCAAAGTCGCACACCGCCACGCTTCCACAGCAAAGCCCCCGCTCCGCACGCTTAACCCTGAACCCACTAGAATCGAAG
The DNA here is from genome assembly GCF_017837635.1 of Frateuria flava. Taxonomy (GTDB): domain Bacteria; phylum Pseudomonadota; class Gammaproteobacteria; order Xanthomonadales; family Rhodanobacteraceae; genus Frateuria_A; species Frateuria_A flava. The sequence continues at coordinate 164,799 of NZ_JAGJRS010000018.1, read as the reverse complement.
GGTTCAGAGCAAAGAGATGTCGGAGTCGCCATGAGTTCCCCCGCCAGCCACGTCCCCGCCACCGCCGCGCAGGCCGAAACCACCCCGCTGCGTTTCGTCACCGCCGCCAGCCTGTTCGACGGGCACGACGCGGCGATCAACATCATGCGCCGCATCATCCAAGCCCAAGGCGCCGAGGTGATCCACCTGGGCCACAACCGCTCGGTGGAAGACGTCGTGCGCGCCGCGCTGCAGGAAGACGCCGACGCCATCGCGCTGTCCTCCTACCAGGGCGGCCACGTCGAGTACTTCAAGTACATGGTGGACATGCTGCGCGAGCGCGGCGCCAGCCACATCCGCGTGTTCGGCGGTGGCGGCGGCACCATCACCCCCGAGGAAATCCGCGAGCTGCAGGCGTACGGCGTCGAGCGCATCTACCACCCCAACGACGGGATGAAGATGGGCCTGACCGAGATGATCGAGGACGTCATCAAGCGCACCCGCGCCGCTCAGGCTGCGCGCCTGAAGGCCGAGCAGCCGGGCGTGCCGAAGGTCGACATCGACGACGAGATCTCCGTCGGCCGCATGCTCACCGACATCGAAGAGTCGCGCCTGGGCGAGAACGAACTGGGCCACCTGCGCAAGGAATGGGACCTCGCCGGCCGCAAGACCCCGGTGCTGGGCCTCACCGGCACCGGCGGCGCCGGCAAGTCGTCCGTGGTGGACGAACTGCTGCTGCGCTTCTTGCACGCTTTCCCCGAGATGCGCATCGCCGTGCTCGCCGTCGACCCGACCCGCCGCCGCTCCGGCGGCGCGCTGCTGGGCGACCGCATCCGCATGAACTCCCTGCGCAGCCACCGCGTGTACATGCGCTCCATGGCCACCCGCCGCCAGCACATGGCCACCAACGAGGTGCTCAAGGACTGCATCGCCTTCCTGAAGAGCCAGCCCTACGACCTGGTCATCGTGGAAACCGCCGGCATCGGCCAGAGCGACTCGGAGATCGTCGACCTGGTCGACTTCCCGATGTACGTGATGACGTCCGACTACGGCGCGGCCAGCCAGCTGGAGAAGATCGACATGATCGACTTCGCCGAGCTGATCGTGCTCAACAAGTTCGACAAGCGCGGCGCCGAAGACGCCCTGCGCGACGTGCGCAAGCAGTGGAAGCGCAACCGCACCGCCTTCGCCCTGAAGGACGAGGACGTGCCGGTCTACCCGACCATCGCCAGCCAGTTCAACGACCCGGGCGTGACCTGGATGTTCGTGAACCTCTGCCGCCTGCTGCGAGAGAAGAAATGGGGTCAGAGTCATTTTTCGAACGAAGGCGGTGGCACAGGCGAGGGGCGTGGGTCGAAAAATGACTCTGACCCCATTTCTTCTCCCCACGCCATCGGCAGCCCGAACTGCAATTTCCAGCCCGACCTCGACACCAGCCTCAAGGAACCGCGCGCCACCGTCCTCATCCCCGGCAGCCGCGTGCGCTACCTCGCCGAAATCGCCGAGCAGGGCCGGGGCATCAACAGCTCCATCGCCCGCCAGGCCGAAGCCGCCAGCAAAGCCCAGCACTACTACGAATCGCTCAAGGAACTGGGCGACCAGGCGCTCCCGCGCCCGCTCGACCTCTACCCCCGCGACGCCCTGCACCCCTCAACCCCCAAGGCCGAGGCTCTGCCTCCCTCAACCTCCAAGGCCGAGGCTGTGCATCCCTCTCCCTCCGGGAGAGGGACCGAGGGTGAGGGTACGGGTCTTGCGCAAACCTCCAATGGAACCGTTCGCGCTGAGCGTAGCCCGCAGGGCGAAGTCGAAGCGCCTGCCGTAGACCGCACACTGCTGCTCTTACGCCAGCGCTACAACGAAGCCGTCAAGGAACTCTCCGCCGAGTCGACCCATCTCCTGCGCGACTGGCCGAAGCTCCGCGAATCCGTCACCACCGACGTCAACGAATACCAAGTCCGCGGCAAGACCATCCGCGTCGACAACTACCGCGAATCCCTCAGCCACCAGAAGATCCCCAAAGTCGCCCCACCCAAAACCACCAACTGGGGCGACCAACTCCTCTTCCTCGGCAAGGAAAACCTCCCCGGTCACTACCCCTACACCGGCGGCGTCTATCCGTACCGCCGCACCGGCGAAGACCCCACCCGCATGTTCGCTGGCGAGGGCACCCCGGAGCGCACCAACCGCCGCTTCCACTACCTGAGCCAGGGCGGCGCGGCCACGCGCCTGTCCACCGCGTTCGACTCGGTCACCCTGTACGGCGAAGACCCGGCCCCGCGCCCGGACATCTACGGCAAGATCGGCAACTCCGGCGTCAACATCGCCACCCTGGACGACATGAAGAAGCTCTACTCCGGCTTCGACCTGTCCGCGCCGACAACTTCAGTCTCCATGACCATCAACGGCCCGGCGCCGATGATCCTGGCGATGTTCATGAACACCGCCATCGACCAGAACGTGGAGAAGCACCTCAAGGCCGACGCCGCCCGCTGGGCCGAGACCGAGCAGCAGATCGCCAAGCTCTACGAAGGCCGCCAGCGCCCGCGCTACTCCGGCGAGCTACCCAAGGGCAACGATGGACTGGGCCTCGGCCTGCTCGGCGTCACCGGCGACCAGCTCGTCGACGCCGAAACCTACGCCCGCATCAAGCAGGAGACCCTGCAGGCCGTGCGCGGCACCGTGCAGGCCGACATCCTCAAGGAAGACCAGGCGCAGAACACCTGCATCTTCTCCACCGAATTCGCCCTGCGCATGATGGGCGACATCCAGCAGTACTTCGTCGAGCACAAGGTCCGCAACTTCTACTCGGTGTCGATCTCCGGCTACCACATCGCCGAAGCCGGCGCGAACCCGATCAGCCAGCTCGCCTTCACCCTCTCCAACGGTTTCACGATCGTCGAGTACTACCTCGCCCGGGGCATGCACATCGACGACTTCGCGCCGAACCTGAGCTTTTTCTTCTCCAACGGCATGGACCCGGAGTACACCGTCATCGGCCGCGTCGCCCGCCGCATCTGGGCCCGCGCCATGCGCGAGCGCTACAGCGCCAGCCCGCGCAGCCAGATGATGAAGTACCACATCCAGACCTCCGGCCGGTCGCTGCACGCGCAGGAGATCCAGTTCAACGACATCCGCACCACGCTGCAGGCGCTCTACGCGCTGTTCGACAACTGCAACAGCCTGCACACCAACGCCTACGACGAAGCCATCACCACGCCGACCGAAGAGAGCGTGCGCCGCGCCGTGGCGATCCAGATGATCATCAACAAGGAACTGGGCCTCAACTTCAACGAGAACCCCTGGCAGGGCAGCTACGTCGTCGAGGAGCTGACCGACCTGGTGGAAGAGGCCGTCTACAAGGAGTTCGAGGCGATCAGCGAGCGCGGTGGCGTGCTGGGGGCGATGGACACCATGTACCAGCGCGGCAAGATCCAGGAAGAGTCGCTGTATTACGAGCACAAGAAGCACGATGGATCGCTGCCGCTGATCGGGGTGAACACGTTCCTGGCCAAGGAGCACGGCGGGGAAGTGGCGACCGAGATCGAGCTGATTCGCTCCACGGAGGAGGAGAAGGGGCAGCAGATTGCGAACGTGCGGGGGTTTGGGGAGGCGCGGAATGGGTTGGCGCCTGAGAGCCTGAAGCGGTTGCAGCAGACGGCTCGGGAGCGGAAGAACGTTTTCGAGCAACTGGTTGAGGCGGTGAAGTACAACTCGTTGGGGCAGATTAGCCACGCGTTGTATGAGGTGGGTGGGGAGTATCGGCGGAATATGTAAGGGGAGAAACCAAATTCGCTACGTTGCCCACTAAAAAGCCCGCGCAAGCGGGCTTTTTAGTGGGCGAGGAAAGAGAAGCTTGTGTGTGAGCTGCACTAGAGGTTGCCCATCTAGCACAGGAGGCGCATACGGCGCCGCTCTCGCGCCTAACGCCTCAAAAAGCCACTTGAGCCAAGGAGCCGCTCAAGATCGAGCAGGTGCAGGTGTTTCACACCTGGCGCTTCCCTGCCTCGCCCCGGGGGAGATCATTTCACGAGTCATACGCAGGCTGCAACTCTCTTCGCTCAAGCAGGGACCGGAGCTGAGACGATCCCGCCCAAGTGACAAAATGTAGTCGCTCGCCAACCAAATTCGCTTGAGCGATGGCGGTATGCGCATTGACGCTGATCCCGTAACTCTTGCAGGTCTTTTGAAACGTATCTTGGCGCCTCGCCGCATCAACATAAGGGCAGCTGACGTAGTCAAAGAACAACATCGTTTCTGTCGAGCCGGAGTGAAGTCTATTGCCTAACCCTTCAATGCGTCTTTCAATCTCTTCGCAAACGGGGTGGCGAATATGTGCAAACGAGCTAAACCCCTTAGAGAAGTATAGTGAGCTAACCAGGTCGAAGTAGTTTAATCGACTGAGGTTGTCGCTCACCGAAAAAGACTGCCCAATGCCTAGCTCGAGCATCGTTGGAGAAATCGTTCGCGTCGATGAGCAAACGGCGTCCGCAGCAACCAGGAGATTTATTATTTCCGGCCCGTGGATGCTAGATTTAGACGAAATTCCAAGGGAGGACCGGACGATATCCTGCACCTGGGCTTCAAAAGTGCTGCGAGAGGCGTCAATTTTTGTGATAAAAAGCGAGGCCTCGTAAAGCACCTTGGCGAGTTTGTGGGTGGTTGTTGCCCTAATATCCATTTGATATAAGAAGGCGGACAAGCGAAGGATTGCCTCGATGACGATACTTCCTTGGCGTGGAAGTCGAAAAGACTGGGAGTCAATTCGCCTTCGTATTCTCGTGAGATCTCGACCTATAACTGCTAGGGCGGGCGAGGCGAGGGCAGAATAATCTGTATCGTGGACCTTGGCTATATGCCTGATTTGTAGCACGATGTTGTCAATGTCGCGGACTGAAAAGTATGTAGTCTGAAGCTCATCGAGACTATTCCTTGCCTTCAACATAAAGCTGCTGATCGCGGACATAGTCTGCGACCGCGCGACTGACAGCTTCGATATTAGCGGCCTTCGAATGATCTCCGTTTTTCGCTCATTTAGGTGCAGGTTGTAATCGGAGGCGCATTTCTCAATTACTGCCTTGACTCGATGGAGCGTGTCTTCGGAATCGCCGAACACGAAATAGTCATCCACATATCGCCGGATTACCACCTGCTGTGAGACGGCGCCTAATGATCGCTCGATCGCCAGGTCGACAGATTGCAATACGATCTCGGCAAAAATGCGCGATACCTCGGGCCCGATAGGAATGCCACCAGTTTCGCCCCAATTGGCGTCCCGCATGTATCTGTCGAACTCGGCTTCGAAGAAAATCCTGCCCCTGTGCTCTTTGCCAAAATTTTTGCCGCGGACCGCCCATGCGATAGAGTGCGTGTATATTGATTCAAAACATCTCGCGATGTCCGTTTTGAGCATGAACTTGTATTTTTGTTCGAGCTGAGTAAATTCGTCGGACGAGAAGAACTTGTATATTTGCGAATAGCGACGGTAAGAAAAGTAACTGGAGGCCCATTTGCGCTGCGGCAAGAGCGAAACCGGATCAATCTCAGTCTCGGGCAGTTCGTTGTCCGTTTCCTCAGACTCAAGATATTGTTTCTGAAAGTAGTGACTGCCGACACGGCTTGGGTATCGAAGCGAGTAAGTGCTGCGAGCACAGGCGCTCTCAATAAAAGAGTCGAACTCGCCATAGAATCCCGCGAGCTTGAGTTGCGCGCCTGGATGGAGAACGGTGATTTTCCGAAATGAGCCGCCGCCCTTTTGCACCTGATAGATAATTGGCTTGGTAGCTCCTTTCGGATTGAGTAGGGTGCTGACTAGCGACGGAAGTCCTTGGAATTTGCCGGTCGCCTCCACATAGAGCTTTTCGTTAGTGAAAAACAACGGTAGCTCGTAAGGAAGAGTGTCCGTTAGGATCGCCCGGAGGGAATTTGTTCGATCGATGGGTATTTTTTTTGGCATCACCGCGCCCAGCATTTTTTGATTTGTAAGACCCGGCTCCCAGAGAAGTCGGTTCGCCTGTGGTGCGCAAATCCTGATTGAAAGCTCAGTCTGGCGAGCCTTTCGTACGCGATAGGGGGAATAAGTTGTTTTATCGCCCGGAGTTTCGCTCGATAAAATTGATCTAACCGTGAAAGCGAGGTTTCCACAGTTGGATCGCCAGGATCGCACTCAGCATGCGTATATGAGAGACCGGCAAGGAGCCCTCGTCTGCTTGGCTGTGATTCCAGCTTTTGATTGTCAGCTAGGTAGCGTATGCGGTCCATCAGGAGTTCCCAGTCATGATCGACATCGAACGCGTAGAATGCGACCCATACCCTGTGTTTAATGCGCGATATTTTTCGCGTCGAAAAAGTGCAACTTATCGCGTTTAGCTTCTTCGGGTCTTTCGTGTTATGCGGGGAAAAGCTGAGTTTGTATCCCAAAAAGTCGAACTCGCACCGCGCATGCGGGTTATCAATGCAGAGGCATCCCTTCGCGCAGGGACAAGTGTGGCCATGCGTGCATTGGATTTCGCAGTTACAGCCTACTCTTACAGCCGAGAATTTGGATTCATTGATTTTGAGCCCAAGTTCGGCTAATAACTCACGGACGGAAGCCGTCGCATGTTCTCGGTCAGCTGTCGTGAAAATTAGAATATCGTCGACGTAACGCAATAAAAGATAGGTGCCGGGTAACGCGCGTAATTTCTTGTCTAGGTCACGCAGCGCCAGCTCGGCCAACGTGGTGCTAAGGATAAGCCCGCGTGGAATTCCTTGGGAGCGATGCGCTTTAGAGCGCGCTGTGGCTTCACGAAATAGTTGCTTGGCGAGGCTTACAGTCTCACTAGAGACGAGCGAGTCAGACTGGATCTTGTTGAGTAGCTTGTTACGATCGATGCTTTCGTAACAGCTCTTAATATCGATGCGTAAAATAGTTTTTGGTACAGACTCTGCAAGTGCCTGTTTAGCTGTGCGGATAAGCTGGCTTCTGTTAGATTCTCGAACGCCATAACAACGCCTAATGTTATTGCTGATTTTTCTTATAACAAGTACGTCCTCGAGATGATTGCTCGAGAGTGCGGTACGCGGACCGATCTTATGCCACCTAAGACCATTGAACTTGAAGGTTCCCCTACTTATTTGTTCTTCGATCTCACCGAGGAATTGACGCCATTCGGATGGACTCGTCGGACGTACTAGGCCATTCCCGCAGCGGAGGTGTGCTTGACTCCTCCAGCGTCGCATCCAATTGAGCTCGCGTCGCGTGAATCTTTGGCTGGGTATCGGCATATTTGAGTCCAAGTTTGAAACTGAACGCGCCGAGGGGGCGTTCCAGATTAGGTTCAACGAGAGGTCTTAGGGCGCACACACATATCGGTTAGGGTGTAAGTACCTCGAAGAACCGGGCGCTGACCCGCTGCGATTCGCTTCGATTTGACCCGCTTCGATTAAGGCTGGCGGGGATCATCCCGGTTGCTTGAGTCGTCGCTTTCCGCTGCGTGCGAGCGCTGGTTGCTTGGACTTGGCTACGGTGCTTGTCGTGGTGCGGCGGTTTCCCTTGGAGGAGTTGCAGGAGCGACACATCAGCGCAGCGTTATCCAGAACCGAGCGGCCGCCCTTTGAATGGGGATTCACGTGATCCACCGTGAAGTTGTGCCAGCCGAGCGTTTCACCGCAGCACTTGCACTCCTTCTCGTCGCTGCTGTTCCAGAGGATGCGACGCTGCTCCTCTGTGAACATGCGCTGCTCATCCTTCCTGTCGAACACCGAGCCCAGCACGCCGGTGAGAATGTCTTCTCGGCGGCGCCGCTGACTCTCGTCATCCGTCATCTGGGACACAGTGAGCAGGTAGTCCCTGTAGATCGAGGCTTCGCCTCTGATGGTCTTGAGCGATCGCTGCTGCTCCCTCAATTGGTCCACTCCGATACCAAAGGCTTTCAAGAGGTCGGCTGCCAGTTGCTGTCGCTTGCGGTCCGTGAGGATTGCGCCCTGATCGATCAGGCGTCCGACCAGAACCACAAGGGTGTAATAGTCGACAACCTTCACGAAGCGTGTCGTGTGAAGCTGTGGGAACACATGCCCGACCATCCGCACCGCATGGAAGACCTTGGCCGCAGCCTTCCGCAATTGTGCCTCGGGAATGCTACGAGTCATCATGACCTTGTCGATCGCGGCCTTCTTGTTGATGACGGTCCCCTGGTGTGCACTGAGCATGAGCTCGGCAGCTAGTTCGACATGCTTCATACGTGCGATTTGCTGATCGCTCATTACCTTGGTTTGGCGCCAATACTTTTCGAGCTTCATCGCTAGCGCCGTCGCTTGAACGAGCAACGGTGAGCCGGAGTAGCGCGCCTTACGCTTTTCTTGTTGTTTGAGCGGTTTACCGGTCGAGTTCAGGCGGACGAAAAGTTCCATGACGTCGGAAAGATGGCCTTCCACCTCGATGATGGGAACTTTGTAACCCAGGAAATGGGAACGGAGCTCGTGGTGCCTTCCATTCGACCTGAGGGTCCGCGCCGATACGAGCTGCGGCCCGTCAGTTCCAGATATCTCAAGCTTCGCCTCAAAACCCTTCCCCTTAACGTGTCCGAGAAATCCGAGCAAGGTTTCAAGTCGTTGCTTCCCGTCTATAACGGCGTAGTGCAAGCCGCCTGCTTGCGCACACTTGTATAAAAAAATGGCGGGCAGCGGATAGTTGCGTGCGACCGTGTCGATGAGCTTCCTTCGATCAGTGTCCTTCCAGACGGAATCACGCTGGAATGCCGGTGAGAGCTCGAGGGCGCCTTGGTTATAGAGGTTGACGAGGTCGAGAACTGACTTCGTTTCGTGCTGGCGTGTGAGCGTGCCACTTTCCATCCGACCAATCTCCCCTCGGTGTCTCACTCAGATAATGGGAAGGGTCGATGTGCGAGTCAAACTCGCATCTTTCTGGGCCGACCGCGGGGACGGACAGTCGCCGCTCGCAGGGTAAGTGCCTCGACCTGCTTGCGGAAGCGGTCGCTTCCCCATGCGCGCTGTTGCTGGGTGTGTTGGCGTAGCTCGGCCCACTCCGTCTGGTCGATGGTTTCGGTGACCCACGCGCGGTACGCGATCTGGGAGCGGTGTTGTCCTCGCCGAGGGCCAAGTCAAGAACTAACGGGGTCAGAGCCCCTTCCTGACGCGGGCTGGGGCGATGACTGACAGACGCGTGTGGTGACGCGCGGCACGCTGGTGTTTTTGGGAGAGACTCATGCCACGCCAGCCGCGCCCGGATCTTGCCGGTGTTCCCCAGCACGTCGTGCAGCGCGGTAACGACCGGCAGGCGTGTTTCTTCGAGGATGCGGACTATCGCGCCTATCTCACGGGGCTGCGCGAGGCTTCGCTGCGCTACGGCTGTCTCGTGCATGCGTACGTGTTGATGACCAACCACGTGCACCTGCCAACAAAGGTGCCAGGGACAATTTCTGACGACGGGGAGGGCGATGGGCTGAGAGCCACTGCGGCTTCCACCGATGGTGGCGCTCAGGGGATGTGGAGAGGGAAAATCCCGGGTCAGAGTGCACTTTCCGCTAGCTGGCGGGTGCCGCGGCAGCGCGGATAGGAAGGCAGCTAACGGGGTCAGGTTCACTTACCGCGGGTTGGACGGGCGCGGTGGCCGGTGGGCGGGGCGGATACCGGAAAAGCGGCGGGTCTTGGCCTCGACCATGGCGCGAAAATCGTCCCGGCCCCATGCGCGCTGTTGCTGTAGGTAGGTTCGGATGGCGGCCAGGTCGTCGTCCGATAGTGTTTCGCGCAGCAGGCCCCGATAGGCCTCCCCGCGTGCATCAGGTGCCGCGCCCAGAGCTGCGTAGGCCGGGTGGTGCCTGAGAAGAAGGTCCGTGCGGTGGCCACAGTGAGCGGATGCGCTCGACCAAGCGTACGCGATCGGGCTGTCGGTCATACGTGCGCGGACCGGGTTCAGATCAATGTAGCGGTAGCACCGCAGAACGTAGTCTTCGTTGTCGACCAGGCATGACTTGTAGCGTCCTTCCCACAAGGTGCCGGTGCGCCGGTGGCGTGCATTGAACTGTCCGACGTACCCGCGCCCGAGTTTCTGCATCAGGCGCGAGATGGCGCCCGCTTCGGGCGGTGTCAGCAAAAGATGCACGTGGTTGTCCATCAGCACGTAGGCGTGCAGCGCGCAACCGGTATCGAGCAGCGCTTCGCACAACAGGTGCAGGTAGCGCCGGCGGTCGTTGTCATCCAGGAAGCAGGGCAGGCGGTTGTTGCCGCGCTGGACGACATGCTGAGGGATGCCGGGCAGGTCGAGTCGAGGTTGTCTGGCCATCTACTGAGCATTGGACCAGGGGCCGAGGCCCGCTAGTGCGTGCGGCCGCCTCTGGCTGTGGGAGTCGGCCGCGCTCGCCCGTCAGAAAGTGAACCTGACCCCGTTCGGCGGGAGTGTGTAACTCGATCCCGTGGTGTGGGGCCTGAGGGTGAGCGGGCAATGGCCGGGACGTGTAGCGCGGCAGGAAAACCCCGTTGTCGGCATCGTTGATGGCAATGAGCCAGCCGAACAGACGCCGGCGCGAAAGTGCCGCGCGGTCGTCGTTGCAGAGAAGGCGGGTCAGAGTGCTCTTTCCGCGGCTTTTGAAGAAAAAAGGGGTCAGGTTCATTTTCCCCTGGCGGGAGGGTCTTTTCTGGGCCGGCCGCGGGGACGGACAGTTGCCGCTCGCAGGGTAAGTGCCTCGACCTGCTTGCGAAAGCGGTCGCTTCCCCATGCGCGCTGTTGCTGGGTGTGTTGGCGTAGCTCGGCCCACTCCGTCTGGTCGATGGTTTCGGTGACCCACGCGCGGTACGCGATCTGACGAGCGTCGTTGTCCTCGCCGAGGGCCAAGTAGGTCTCATGTGGCGTCATTAGCGGATTGGATTGGCCGGACGCATTGGCGTGATAGCTGGTCCAGGCGTAGCCGGACGGGTCTTCGACCATGAGCGCACGCACGGGATTGAGTTCGATGTAGCGGTAGCACGCCAGCACATAGCGCGCCGTATCAACGAGAGCGGCTTTGAAGCGTCCCTCCCACAGGGTGCCTGTACGTCGGTAGCGCGCGTTGAAGCTGCCGACATAGCGCCGCCCGATGGCCTGCATCATGCGCGAGACGGCGCCTGACTCGGCCGGTGTGACGAGCAGATGGACGTGGTTGGTCATCAGCACGTATGCATGGACAGCGCAGCTGTGTTTGGTCGCAGCCTCGCGCAACTCTTGCAGGTATTGACCATAGTCGACCGGCGCGGCAAAGCATGCGCTGCGGTCGTTCCCGCGCTGCACGATATGCTGCGGGACGCCCGGCAGGTCCAATCGAGACTGGCGCGCCATATACACACTCCCGACCGAAGGCCACGAGGATGCCGTCAGCTACTGCGTGCGTCTGTCGGAGCGGACGGACGCGGGCGGCGAGCTTTCTCGTCCCCGGCTGTGGGCGCAAATGAACCTGACCCCTTTCTGGCCCCTTTCTCGCGTCCCCTTTCTCGCGCGGCATTCTTGACCCGGCTGCGCGGGCATCGGACGATGCTGCGCATCGGTCCGAGGCTTAATGCCTGCGGCGCCAAGGACGAATATCCAGACAAGGAGAGCTTAGGATGTCTTCCCTTCCCCCTTTTCCGCAGCCGGGAACGGTGTTGTGGGCGATGGACGTCGACCTCGAACGCGACGTCTTCCGATCGGGAGCCGCGAGCAAACCAAATGTCGAGTACCTCCGGTTCGTCGATCTAGGCATCGCCGACCAGGAAGGGCGCATACCCGAGGATCAGGTCGACCGGTTCATGGTGGATCCCGGGCAGGGGATATCGCTATTTCTCGAGCGAATGATTCCGCAGGGTCTGGTGCTCATGGATGCGGCCGACTGGAAAGCCGCCGACAAGAAGCGACAAAAGAAAATCCATTGGTGGGGCATCGACCAGAAGCGCCCGGTACCCAGCGGGCTTCAGCGGTGTACGACGGCCAGCCGCCCGGACACTGCACGCTGACGGTGACCCGCCGGATGACAGTCGCCTCCTTCCTGGCGCTGGTGTCCCAAGTGTCCTTTAGCCAGCGGGGCATTGACCTCGTTGCCACCATCCATTGAGGCGCAGGAGTGCCATGAGTACGATCGAATTCACCGACAAGGAACTGACCTATCTGCTTCTGGCGCTCAAGAAGTACGAGGCGCAGCTGCTGAGCTTCGATGATGAAGACATGGAGGATCGAACGACCGATCTTGTCTTCGTCCAGTCGCTACAGCAGAAGGTCAAGGATTCGAAGTCCGGCAAGTGAGCGGGACGCGCTTTGAGGGCCTGGCCGCCAGACTGCCCGGTGACGCCCCACCCGAACTTCCTTGCGCTAGGCACCGATCTTGTGTCGCAGGAAGCGGCCTACCGTGAGTTGGTGAAGCAGGCCATCTCGGACGACGACCTGGCGGCCATACGCCTCCAACTACAACGTCAGCACGCGCTCGGCAGCGAGCGCTTCCGCAATGCGATCAAGGCGCAGTTGGGCTGGAGCGCCGGACCAGTGAAGATTGGTCGCCCTCGAAAAGCCTCGGAAAGCGCACTCTGACCCGCCTTTGGACCCGCCTTTGGAGGGCCGTTGCGGTGTCCGCCGATGGCGCAAACCCGCGTCACCGCAAACCCGCAAAAAACCACGCGCCAGGCAGCTCGAAACGCGGGAGTCGGGGCATGGGACGTAGCCGGTTGCTTGTCTTCGACCAGCTTGCGACGACGCACTTGGCGGATATGTCGGCGGGCGGCCCAAGTCCGGGTCGGCGCGGGCTTGATTCGCCACATCCCCTTTCCTTGCCCCCGGTAAACTTGGGCACCCGACTGACCGCCAAGTGGATCGATGATCAACAACGACATCCTGCGCAGCATCCGCTACATGCTCGACCTCAGCGACAACAAGGTGGCCGAGATCATCGGTCTGCCCGACCCGTCCTTCGCGGTCGAAAAGGACGACGTGCGCGCCTTTCTGTTGAAGGAAGACGAGCCCGGGTATCGGCCGTGCAATGACAAGTTGCTCGCGCATTTCCTCGACGGGCTGATCCTTTACCGTCGCGGCAGGGACGAGAGCGTGCCGTTGCGGCCGGTGGAGAAGCGCGTCAGCAACAACGTGGTCCTGAAGAAGCTGCGGGTGGCGTTCGAGCTCAAGGACGTGGACATGCACCAGGTTTTTGTGGACGCGGGATTGCCCGTGTCCAAGCCGGAGCTGTCGGCGTTGTTCCGCCAGCCCGGGCACAAGAACTATCGCCCGTGCGGCGACCAGCTGCTGCGCAACTTCCTCAAGGGGCTGACGCTGCGCGTGCGCGGCGCCTGAATCGCGCGCGCCTCAGAAGCTTTCACCGACCGGAAGGTAGCGCCACACGCTGACGGGCATCTCGGCAGTGCGGCCTTGCCGAACGCTGATGGGCCGCCGGAAGGATCGCCGGGCCAACGTGTTCCCGGCTCGGCGCGGCCTCTCCCTTGACCGCAGGTTCCGGGTGCGCCGATCTCTCCAATAAGGAAGGTGGAAGCAGGCTGAGGGCGTATCACCAAGCGGGGCCTTTTCGTCCGTGACAACGCATCCGGCTCGCACGCGAGCCCTTTGCTCGTGCGGCTAGGGGTTCGGATACTGCAGCGTGCGCGGAACGACCTTGAGCGAGAAGTCGATGTAGCGGTGCTCGGCCGGCACCGAGTTGTGGCCGACCCATTCGCCGCTGCGGGCCCACACGGATTCGTCCGCGCTGATCGTCATGCCGCGGGCGGGCAGATCCTGCGGAATGGGGTCGGGCCGGTTGCGCGGGCCGTCGCAGAGCGTCAGCGAGTTGTTGGTGAACTCGGACTCGCCCTGGTCGTAGGTTCTGACGGCGAATGCCGAATAGGCGTCGTCCTCCAGCGACTCCGGTGACGCCTCCTCGTGCTTGTGGCTGCCCTCGGTGCTCGTGCTATCGAGCACCAGGTTGCCGGACATCGGAGCATCGAATGCGACCTGGAGACAGCTGCCCTGGGTCGGCATGGTTTCGTCGCGGGTGGGGATCGACACGGTGAGACCGCGGAGCTTGCCGTTGGCCTGCACGGTTTGCTTCGTGGTGATGGTCTGGCCGTGTACCACGGCGTGCCCGGTCCTCACGCCCTTCAGGCTTGCGCTGCCGGATGCGGTGTTGGGAAAGGGCGGCAGTTCGTCTTCTCTGGCGGGGTGGAACATGTACTGGTTGCGGCCGAATTCCTTCCATGTGCAGGCGAGCAGGTCGGCGGATCCTTCGACGAGCGCGTTCATTTCAGTCCTGTCGCTTGCGCTGCCGTCATCGGCGTGGAATTCATGGAGGTAATCGGTGCGATAGCGCAGTTCCACATGCATCTGAATCAGGCGCGCGAAAGGAACCAGTTCACCGGTCTGGGCATCGACCGAACTGCAGGCTTCGGACAGGTTGTGCTCATGGGCATTTGCCGGTGGTGCACCTTCCGCATCCTGCGCCTGTGTGCATGCGGCGAGGGAAAAGGCGAGCAGACTCGCCAGCGTGCCGAGCGTGTTCCGTTTCATCAGGACTCCATTCGTGTCGTGTCCGTCGGGTGGCGGCGAGCCACCACGATGGCTTGTGCAAAAGGGTTTCGATCCGCGGTGCCATGGCCTCATCGCCCCGTGCCCTGCGCCCGGTGCAAGCCCGTTTCGAGGGCGGATCATACGGGACAACGCGCGCTCCTCGACGCGCCACAGGCTGATGGCACGCGACATGGCGTCGTGATCCGCCAGCGGAACCTCGTGCAGCGGGCGATCCGGCCTCGCGTTCCGGGTTTTCGCCGGCGCCTTGCCCCGGTACTTCCGGCACGCTCCCCGGCTCGCCTTCGAGTCCAGCATTCCCGCGTATCGACCCTCGCGATCCGCCGCAGCAGAGGAGATCTCATGCCCACCATGGACCGCCGTCAGTTCCTGAAGCTCTCCGCCACGCTGGGCGCGGCACTGGCCCTGGGTTGCACCCCCGTGCGCCCGTCGTCGAGCGGCTGGCGCGAGCGACGGGACCTGTATCCGCAGGGTGTCGCCTCGGGCGATCCGGACGACAACAGCGTCCTGCTCTGGACACGGCGCCCGTATGCGGACGCGCGCACGAGCGCCACGCTGCGGGTCGAGGTGGCGGAGGATCCGGCGTTCACCAGGGTGATCGCGGCTACGGCGGCGCGGGTATCGGCCGCGTCCGACTGGACCTGCCGGGTGCTGGTCGGCCAGCTGCCGTCGGCGCGCGAATACTGGTATCGCTTCGTGGACGAAGAGGGCAACGGCAGCCGCATCGGCCGCACGATGACCGCGCCCGGACCTGACGATCCGCGACCGGCGCGCTTCGCCTTCGTCAGTTGCCAGGATGTCTGCGAAGGCGCCCTGAACGCCTATCGGCGCATGATCTTCGAAGACGAGCGCGCCGCGCCGCAGGACCGCATCGGCTTCGTGCTGCACCTGGGCGACTTCGTCTACGAGGTCGTGCAATACCCCGACCAGGTCAGGAACGGCCATCGCTACGACCGCCGCATCACGTTCCCGGTCCACTACCCGACCGGCAAGACGGTCGCCAATGACCGTTACTGGGTGCCGGCCTCGCTGGAGGATTACCGCGCCCTCTACCACGGCTACCTGCAGGACCCGGACCTGCAGGATGCACGCGCGCGTTGGCCGTTCGTGGCGGTCTGGGACAACCACGAATTCTCCTGGCTGGGCTGGCAGTCGATCCAGGAATTTCCCGGTACGAAGGGCTCGGTGCCCGCGCAGACGCTCAAGGTCGCGGCCAACCAGGCCTGGTTCGAATACCAGCCGGCGCGGGTCGCGGCGCCAGGCGCACGCCTGGACACCTTCGACGCGCCGCACGTCGTCGACACGCCAGTTACCGCGTTCGATGACGATGGACTGGGGCAAGAGCCCAACAACCTCGCCGCCATCGACAGCCTGACCGTGTATCGCGCCCTGCGCTGGGGCCGGCACATCGACCTGATCCTCACCGACCAGCACAGCTTCCGCTCGCGCGATCCGGGTTCGCATGACGAGCTCACCCCGCTGTTCGAAGGCGACGCCCTGGGCTGGGTGCCGGAGGAGCTGGCGATGCAGCTCGACGCGGGCCGCGACTACGCCCACGGCCATCCGCCGGCGACGCTCGCCTTCGGCGGCAAGAGCGTGCCCAACTACCGCGCCGGCGAGGCCGCCCAGACCCTGCTTGGGGCGAAGCAGAAGGCCTGGTTCCTCGAACGCCTGCGCGGCGCGCAAGCCACCTGGAAGATCTGGGGCAACTCGCTGGGCCCGCCCGACTGGCGCGTGGACCCGCAGAACCTCCCGCCCGCGCTGGGCTCATGGTCCGGCGAAGGCTATGCCGTCATGGCCACCAGCGACTGGGGTGGCGCGTACCACGAACGCGCGGCGATCTTCGACACCGTGCGCGATGCGGGTATCACCGGCTTCGCCATCGTCTCGGGCGACCGCCACAGCTTCTGGGCCGGTTACGCGGCCAAAGCCCTGCCGCCTGCCGCGTTCGAGCCCGTGGGCGTCACCTTCGTCGGCGGCTCGTTGATTTCCCCGGGAATGCTCGAAGCCTCCGAGCACAACCTGAAGAAGGACGATCCCTTGCGCCCGTTGTACGTCGCCAACCCTGGCGACGGACCGACGCAGCCCACCGTCAACCTGCTACTCCACCATGGCGTGCGCTCGGCGCTGGAGTTCGCAAAGACCGGCGATCTGGAGAAGGCACACGCTGCCAGCAACCCTGATCTGGCGCCGCACCTGACCTTCGTCGACATGGGCGGCCACGGCTACGCGACCGTACGGGTCGACGGCAGCAAGATGGTGACCGAGTTTGTGTGCATCCCTCGCCCGATCGAGCGCGCCCGGAGTCCGGACGGTGGCCCGTTGCGCTACCGCGTCCGCCACGAAGTGCCGCTGTGGCAGGCCGGCGAGCAGCCGCGGATGCGGCAGACGGTGGTAGAGGGCGATCCGGGGCTGGCGGTGTGAAACCGGAAACGGCAGGAGTGTTGACGTAGATCGGTCAGCTGCAAGGGCAGGTCGTCAGGGGGAGCGGGGCCATCAAACCCGTCCCACGGCGGCTTCGTTTGCAGGCCTGCTTCTATCCTCTGTCCGGGCGACATCCGATTGGGGACGCGCCCTTTGCCCTCGCTACTTGTGCACCCGGCCATCGCGCAGATCCACGTGATACGTGTGTCCCTTCCCGCTCTCGACCAGCAACTCGTTCAGGGCCGCGTCCAGCCGCATGCTTTTGAAGAAGCTCCACTGCACATCGGCTTCGATGTGGGGATCGATATGGGACTGGTACACGCAACTGATCCACAGGCGCTCTCCAGAGCCGATCCCGGTGGCTACGACGTAACCCCCCGGCGGAAGCCCGGCGGCGGCCGGATTTTCCACCGGCTCGTAGCGCACCCCTGCGTGGATGACAGGCGGCACGAACGCCGGGCGACCGCGGCTGGCTGAGAAGGCGGGCGGCGTGTCGGGAGGGCAGTCCATGTACTCGTCCTTGGAGATTTGCAGGGCTCGGTCGCGGCACTTTAGCGCAGGGAAAGGCGGGCCACCATTTTGCCGTCGATCCGCTCGCCTCATGTCGGATCGACGATTTCCTCGAGAACAACCTGCGAGATCCATCCCGGGATTACGAAGCGGTGACGAGCAATGCATTGCATTGGCTGCGTTATTTCTGGGCGCCACCTCCCGCTCTGCCAGACACCCTGATCTACACCACCGTGGTGGCACCTGACGGACTGCTCAACGCGCCAGGTGGAGGGTGCGCTGGTCGGGGCCCGCGCGCCACTCGGGTTCTATATCGCGAAATTTTTTGTTCTTCGGGATATCAAACCGAAAGACGCGCGTAGCTGATCCGGGCCGGCGAGCCATCTCCGGAAAAAGAAGCAGCGCCACCGGGAAAACAGCGGCGCCAGGCCAGGAAGGCGATCCGGCCGGCTGCCTGTTCCAGCCATGCTGGATGCCTGTCTCACGGTTTGACGAAGCGCAGCGTCATCCGATCCGATTCGCCAATGGCCCGCATTTTCTCGTGCTCGCCATCGGGGCCGGCGAGGTTGGGTGGGAGGCGGTGGACGTTGATGTCTTCCGGGTCGGCCGGGTTGGCGTTGATTTCGGACACGCCATCGAGGCGAAAGCCGGTCTTCAAGGCCAGTCCGATGAGGTAGTCCTCAGGAATGCGATGCAGGGTGCGGGAACTTTCCCGTGCGTTGGCAAAGGGCTTGGCACGGTGCTCGACCACCCCGAACACGCCGCCGTTCTTGAGCACGGCGAACGAGGCCTTGAACACCGCGGCAAGCGTATCCGGGCCCTGGTTGAGCCAGTCGTGTGTGTTGCGAAAGGTCAAAACCATGTCGGCAGTCCCGTCAGGGCCCAGTCGCACCTGCGCCGGTGGCGCGAAGTCGATGAGCGGGCCGACCTTTCCGTACACCGCTGGCGCCGCCTTGAGCTTGGCGGCAAACGCCGTGGCGCCCGGGGCGGTCGCCTCGACCAGATGGCCGTGGGCGGCCAGGTAGGGTGCGAGGATCTCGGTATACCAGCCGCCGCCAGGCGCCAGCTCCACCACCGTCATGTTCGGCTTCAGGCCGAAAAATTCCAGCGTTTGCACGGGATGGCGGTAGGCGTCACGCGCCTTGTTGGCGCCCGAACGCCAGCTACCCGCGGCCGCCTGCGGCAGGGAGATGGCGGCGGGCGTGGCGGGTCCGGCGGCAACGGCGAGGGGGCACAGGCCGACCAGCAGCGCGCCGGCCAACCACGGGAACAGCCTGAAGGTGCGGCGGATCATGGCGTGGACCTCCGAGGGTGGGAGGCATCCAAGCCTACTCCCGGGCGTCATCGCCGATGTCGGTGGCGTGCAGTGGGGGGCGCGGATCCATTGGCCGCGTCCCGCCCCGTTGTTCGCTTGAGTGCACGCCCACCCGGCCGATAACCACGGTATTGCCGTGAAACGACGCCCGTCGGCCAGGGACGGTCTCTACTACACTCGCCAGCGGACTTCTGGGACCTTCCGGATGCAAGCGCCCGACATCGACGATCGCTACGCACGGATGGCCGTGCTGTTCATGCTGTCGTTGGCGCTGCTGGGCGGGATTTGCGCCACGGCAATCCATTGGATGGCCCCGGTCCATCGGACGATGGACCTGATCGTGCCGCCCACGATCAGCGCGCTGTACGCCGGCCTGGTCATTGCCCTGACAAGGCGCCCCCAATGGACCGTCGGCATCGCCCGGATCGCGCTGGTGGCCGGAGGGCTGGCGCTTGCGGCGCCGGCCTGGCTCTACACGCTGCAGGCCACCCTGACGCCCGGTACGTTGCTGGTCGACACCTTGCCGCCGGTGTCGTCGCTGTTCGTGGTTTTCCTGGTCATGCTGATGATCTTCGTCCCCGGCCGGCTGGCGTTCGTCCTGGCCGCGCTCGGCTGGACGACGATCGCGTTGCCGGTGCTGGTCTATCTGCTGTTCCATCGCGAGGAAATGTGGTCCGCTCGGGGCACGGACCTTCTGATGGCGTACGGACCGGTCAGCATCATGGCCGTGGTGTTGCTGCCGGTGCAGCGTGGACTGGCCGGCAAGATCCGGCGGCTGTCGACGGAGCGGCGGCGGATGGAAATGCTGCTCCATCGGGATCCGCTGACGGGCGCCCAGAGCCGGCTGCTCGGTGAGCGGAGGCTACGCGAAGCGTTGGGCCGGGACGCGCCCGCCGGCGTGATCATGCTGGACCTGGACCGCTTCAAGGCGATCAACGACACCTACGGACACCCGGTAGGCGATCGGGTGCTGCAGGCCGTGGCGAGTGGTTGCAAAGAGCTGTTGCGCGGAGACGAATGCATCTCACGCTGGGGCGGCGAAGAGTTCATGGCACTCGTGCCGGAGATCGACGCGTCCGGCCTGTCGCAGGTCGCCGAACGCCTGCGTTCGGCCATCGCCGGTCTAGCGGTGGCCCCGGTGCAGGCGGTGACGGCGTCGTTCGGAGTGACCATGATCGAGCCTGATGACACGCTCGACACCGTGCTGCAGCGCGCGGACCGCGCGCTCTATCGCGCCAAGGAGCAGGGCGGCAATCGGGTGGAAGCGGCGCACGGGCAATAAGAGCGGAACACGGGGGAAACACCGAACTCAACCCGGCGCACGCGCCATCGCGGATACGCCCGGTGGTACCGGCGGGCGGCAAACGGCTCCGGCCTAGGTGAAACCATGCGCGGACGTGTGCACGCATCGGGTCGGCGTGCGACTTGTCGCAAAAGTGGCTCTTCCCCGCTTCAGGCGGGCGATGTCTCCGCCCAGAACACTTCGGCGGCGTCCGCGTCGATCAGCCCGAACCAGAAGCCGCCCAGGCGGAGCCAGCCGGTGCGAATGCGATGGGTGTGCGGGTCGTAGACACGCAGGCTCACCACCACCTGGTTGCGGCTCGAGCACAACACCACGAACGCCGCACGGCGCGAGGAGGGCAGCCACAGCAGTTGGTAGTCGAGCACACGCAAGCCACTGCGCTCGGCCCAGCGGCCCACCATGTGCCGGATGCGGCGCAACCACCAAAGCGTGTAGAGCGCGGTGCCGACGGCCACGAGCAGCCACGGCACGATTGTCGTCGGTTCCGGCATTCCATTTCCCCTGGCCGTGCAGCGTCCTTCCTGTCTCAGTCGGCGGGAGGCGCGCCTGCGCAGCCTACCCGGAGCGGATGACGGTTCAAAGCGCCCATGTCCTCCGCGGCCGTGGTTGCTCGGTGTGGCCAGCGCCCGATCACCTTTCCTGAGCAGTCGGCGTGCCAGCCTGATTTCCCGCCCGGGAGCCGCCCATGTCCTCAGCACTCCGCCGTTTCATCACCGATCGTCAGGGCCGCGTCGTGGTGGCACAACCTCCCAACGGGCCGATGCTCGCCTGGAGCGCGCTGGCGGTCGCGGCACGCACGTCCGGCGGTTCCGGGCGTTCCGTCCTGCCGCTCATGCGTGACGCGACGCTGGCCTGGTGGGCGGGGTTGGAACTTGTCGAAGGGGACAGTCCGTTCCGGCGTACGCTTGGCGGCGCGACCCTGCTCGGGTTGGCGGCGATGCGGCTGCACCGCCTGCCATTGCGCCAGGCCCGGGCAGGCCGTGGATCGGCGCTTTCTTCCCAGCACTGACGCCGGGACTGGCAAGGTTCGCCGCGCCAGCGAAGCCACGGGCGTGGGCGGCGGCCGCCGTGCCAGGCGACAACTGGCGACCTCGCCCGCAAACCGTGTTCCGCTCAGAGCCGCACCTGGCCGACGTTGTCCTGATAGTCCTTCTTCGGATCGACGCCAAGCATCGCCTTGACCCCGGCGACCAGGCTGGAGCCTTCGAGCCAGATCTCGGCATCGGCCGGATCGAAGCGCAGCAGCACCAGTGTGGGGTCGTCCTTGCCGCCTTCGTACCAGGCGGCGATGAAGGGGTTCCACAGACGGTCGATGACGGCCCGGTCGTGGGTGCGCGAGAGCGTGCCGTGGACAGTCGCGAAGACGTCATGTCCCTTGGAGGAAAGCGTCAGCAACGCCGGTGCCGGCGCGGACACGCCCGCGCCCAGTTCGGTGGATGTGCCGGTGAAGAACCAGACCGGACCGCCTTCGTCGCCCTCGATCATCGCCGTCATCGGACGCGGGTGGCTGTTGGCATCGGCCAGCCCGAGCATCACGGTGCGATCGTCCTTGACGGCGTCCCAGAACTTCTGTTTCAGCTCGCTTGCATCGGCCATGTCGGTTTCTCCGCGGAAGGGGTGTTTTCTATAGCCGGCGGGGAATGAGTGGTGCGTGTAGCGCGCAGCGGCGGCTTCCGTGCCACGCTTCCGTTTTCCGGCCGAGGCGTGGCCAGGCCCGCAGAGGCGATCCATGCAGTTGCACGCTCCCCATCCGCATCGGCCGCGCATCGTGCTGGCGACGTTCGGTACCTACGGCGATCTCCATCCGTTTCTCGCGCTGGCGCTGGCCTTGCGTGAACGTGGCGCGGACCCGGTGCTGGCCGCCGGCGAGGTGTTTCGCGCGAAGGTCGAGGCCGAAGGCATCGGCTTCCACCCGATGCGCCCGGACGTCGAGGCCGTGGCCGACCGGTTGGCCTTGACACCACGGCAACTGGCCCGTGCGGTGGCCTCGCGCCCGCAGTTTCTGCTGCAGCGCATCCTCCTGCCGGCGTTGCGCGACGCCTACGACGACGCCATGGTGGCCATGCGCGGCGCCGACCTGGTGGTGACCCATTCGGTCGCCTATGGCGCGCGGCTGGCCGCCGAAAAGCGTGGCCTTCTGCGGGTCGGCATCGTGCTGCAGCCGATGCTCTTTGCGTCGGCATCCGACCCGCCGGTGATCGCCGACATGCCGCGCCTGTCGCGCTGGATCTATCGCCTGGGGCCGGCATGGACGCGCGCGTTCCTGGCACTGGGTCGCCGCATAGCGCGGCGGTGGGCGCAGCCGATCGATGCCTTCCGTCGTGAGGTCGGCCTGCCGCCTGCCACGGCGCACCCCCTGTTCGAGGGCCAGTTCACCGGCATCGGCACGATCGGCCTCTACTCGCCGCTGCTGGAACCGCCCGGAACGGAGCATCCGCCGAACACCACGATCGCCGGCTTTGCCTTCTACGACAGCGAGCACGGCGGCCCGTCCACGTTGTCGCCTGCCCTGCAGGCGTTCCTTGACGGCGGCGCGCCGCCGGTGGTCTTCACGCAGGGGACCTCGGCCGTGCACGATGCGGACGACTTCGTGCACGAGAGCCTCGCCGCGATCGACCGGCTCGGCATGCGCGCCGTGCTGGTGCTCGACGAGGAACGGGTCCGGCGCTGGTCGCCGCATGCGACAGCGACGATCCACGTGACCGGTTACGCGCCGTACTCGGCGCTGTTCCCGCGGGCGGCCATCAACGTCCACCACGGCGGCATCGGCACCACCGCCCAGGCGCTGCGCGCGGGCCGCCCGCAGCTGGTCACGCCCTACCTGGTCGACCAGCCGGACAACGCGGCGCGGGTGGTGCGGCTGGGCGTCGGTCGGGCGTTGTCACGGCGCGCCTGGCGCAGCGCAAATGTTGCGGCTGCCTTGCGGGCCCTGATGGACCAGCCCGGCTACCGGCAGGCGGCAGCGCGCGTCGGCAGCCAGGTGGCGCAGGAGGAGGGCGCCCGCGTCGCGGCCGGGGCGATCCTGTCCATGCTCGGGCAAGCCGCCGGGTGAGCCTGCGGGGCGGTCGACTGATGCCATGCTCCGGGCTGGCAAGGGTGATCCATGCCGAAGACGCCAGCGGTAGCCGGCGTGGCGCGAATGGACCCCGACCACTGATTCAATGATGGAGACATTGCCTATGCCAGACGTCAGCGCGCGGTCGCTGGTCTTGATCATCCAGGCGGTCGATCGCGAGATCACCCGCCTGATGAGCCTGCCGGACGACGCGATAACGCCTGCCGAAGAACGCCAGCTGGTCGATGTCGAGTCGCTCGCGCACGAACTCGAAGAGGCTTATGCGAGCGTGACACGAGGCCAGACGAATCTTCCGGCCTACGAGCACCTGGTGACGCATCGCGACGCGGGCCCCGACCCTGATTGACCCGCTGCCGGTCTGTGGAAGACCCCGCCTGCCAAACAATGCGCAGCAGATCGACCGGCACGATGTCGCGAAGGCGTCACTGCGGAAGACGGCGATGGAGGCGATCCGGGCTTGGTCGCAGGAGGCGGGAAGGGGCGTTCCCGCCTGTGACCGAGAAGCGAACCGTCCGCTTACCGATCGCCCCCTTACGCCCCCGGCCGCCGGATGCGCGGCTGGCCGGAGACCGGATCGATGTCCGACCTGGACTCAGGGGCCGGCGCCGGACGTTCGCAGACGCGCCCCTCCGCGGGGTCCACTTCGAACCGCTCGCCGCGCTCGTTCTCGATCAGCAGCTTGCCGCCTTCGGCGCGCAGCGAGCGGAACCACACGTCCTGGACATCGCCCTCGCGCTCGGGGCGGCGTGCATTTTCGTAGACCTTCAGTCGCCACACCTGGCGATTGGACGCGTCGTAGGCTGCAAGGATGCCTCCGACCTGGCCGTCCGTTTCGAGGTCGCCAGGAACCTGGGCATAGCGCATGCCGGCGAGCCAGACAGGTGGGACATCCGGTGGCGGTGCGCGGCTGGCGTCGCGTCTGACGGTGGTGGTCATGGTGTGTTCCTTGGCACGGGCGTCGTAGTGCGCAGACGCATCAAAACGATAAGCGCTGACGCATTTTGCAAAGCGGTTCATATCACACCCGCCAGGCATCGATCCGCCGCTGGCCCGGTCCATGGAGAGCCGCCCCTCCAGCACTCATCCGCTGGTGGCTGCTTTCGGCCGTGGCCGTACGAGTTCGCATCCGTCGCCAAGTTCGGCGCGGTCGTAGTCGACCCACCCATGCTCCGCCTGCCATACCGGATGGACGATCCGGGGCCGGTAGTGCCAGGTAGTGCTGAAAAGGCTGCGCGAACCGTCCTGACCGGCGAAGTGGACACCCGCCATGTCCGCCAGCGTGGCGAAGGTGTTGGCGCTGCTGGCGCGATCGCCCGCGTGGGCGCGTAGTGCGGCGAGCTTTTCGGGGAACGCCTGCGCGTAGGCATCGGAGTACCAGAACAGCGCCGGCACCGGGAACTCGTAGCGGTAGCCGTGCCCATGTTCGCTCATGCGGCAGGTGGCCGTGGGCAGGGTCTCGCCGTGGTCGGACTGGTACCACAGCGCCGCGATGGCGCCGGTCTGCCTGAGCTCGGCGATCGTGCGGGCCAGCACGTGGTCGGTATAGACGATGGTGTTGTCGTAGCTGTTGGTGACGCGGCGGTAGCGGCTCGCGGACGGGCCACCGTCGCGCAAGGTGGGCGTAAAGGTCTTGAAGGCTGGCGGGTAGCGCAGGTCGTAGCTGCCGTGGCTTCCGATCATGTGCAGCACGACGAACAGGTCGCCGCGCGATTGGCGCACCGCCTGGCCCAGCCCTTCGGGCAGGCTGCCGTCGTAGCGTTGCAGGTTCAGCCATTGCAGGTGCTGCGCCTCATCCGCATAGGCGGTGATGGGTGAATTCCACTCGCCGGTCGGGCTCTGGTTGGACAGCCACCAGGTATCGAAGCCCGCCTCGCGCATCAGGGTGACGATCGAGCGCTCGGTAAACGGTTGAAACAAGCCCATCGTTGCCGGCTTGCGGGTCAGCATGGCCGGTACGGCGCCAATGGTCGTCGGCCACGGCGAGATCATGTGGGTGACCGGAACGAGGTCATCGGTGTGCGACAGCTCGGGGTTGGTCGGCCGGTCGTAGCCGAACAGTTGCCAGTGGTTGCGGCGACTGCTTTCGCCGATCACCAGTACGTAGATCTGCCGCTGGCCTGTCCGGGCGGTGTGGACGGCGTGGAAGCGGAAGCCCTGCGTCCGGCGCATCGCCGCCTGCAGGCGGGCCTGATCCTTCCACCACAGGCCGAGCGTGAGCGGAATGCCAAAGGGATAGCTGTCCCGCACCGCCCGGAACAGGTGCGAGCCAGGCCCTTCGCCAGCGGCAATGCCGACGCCTGCGGGGCGCTGGGCCACCGCCTGCGTGCCGAGGAAAGCGAACACCGGTATCGCGGCCAGGGCAACCACCGTGCCATGCACGCGCCGCGAGGCAATCAAATGCAGCCTGGCGCGGGCGCTGAGCCGGGCGGCGATCACCGCGAGCGCCCCCGCGGCCAGGGACAAGGCCACCAGCATCCACATGCCCGGCCCCAGAAAGTCGGTCGCTTCGGCCACATTGGTCGCGAGCAACGTGCCCAGTACCGCTTCGGTGATGGGCGTCCGATAGTCGAGGATGTAGAACGTCGCCGTCGGCGCCAGTACGGCGAACGGCACCATCAGCAGGCACGCCAGCCGGGGCCAGCGCCCCAGCACCGCAAAGTACGCCATCAGCAGCATCGTCGGCAGGACGAGCTGGCCGGCAACCCAGGACAACTTCCTGCCGTGCGGGCTGGTCAGCACGAACGCCACATCGGGCACGATCAGCACCATGGCGAGCAGGACGATCGAACCGAGCGCGAGGCGCCGCGGCGTCATATCGAGCCGGTCATCCGTCTCGCCCATCATCGTCTCCGCCGTGGGGAAGCGTGCGGACCAGAAGGCGTGCGATCGAGGCGGCGACAGGCGTTACCGGAAAGCCGGTGCGGTGGGCATGCCTGAGGGAGGCGCCGGTTGGTCGCAGCCCGAGACTGGCCATAGGCTGCAGGAAGCGCCCGGCTGGCGTGCCGATGGGGCAAGGCAGGGCCGGGGTCCAGCGCAGATTGGCGCAGGGTCCGGCCATGCGGAGTGAAAAGCGGGGCGAGGGTGTGTAAACGGGCAAGCGGGCACGTGCGCAAATCCAGTGCCGGGTTCGTATCAAGCGCGGGTTGTCTACCTGAGCGAAGGTCTGCGCCGGCGAGCGGCAAAGGCCGCGCCCGCCCGTCAGCAAGCGATCCGGTTTGTGCGTTGGTTCACCGGAGCTGCCGAACAAACCGCTCCAGCCAGAGAAAGGCGATCAGCGGTGCAGCCGGCGCATCGGCACGAGTAGTGGCAACTTCATCCAGAAGCGCGAGAGCGGCACGTCGATCAACCAGGCCAAAGTCGGCCAGCGCACATTCGGACAACTGTGCCACCAGCGTCTCGTGCTGCTGTGAAATCAATTTGGGAAGCACGCCGGCGAAAGTCTCCTTGACGTAGTCCTTCCGGAAGACCTGATCGCCCAAACGGCCGTGCAGGTACTGCCTCGACATTTCGCGTCCGTGTCGTTTGTCCGGCGGCAGGCCATGGCAAAACTCGACCAGGCGAGGATGGCTCAATGGGTTGACCGGCCACAGGCCATGCCGCAGAAGGTGGGGCGCCTGGCACAGGCTCGCGACCAGGGCAGATACAGGCACCGGGCTTGCCGGTGCGTCCATCCCGCGCACGGTCCGTGCTGCCTCCAGGGCAGCCGGCGTGAGGATGGCTTCCGCACGGTGCCTCGCATTGGCGACAAGACTGGATGGGCTTCTCGTGCCACCGCCTTCGTCGCGATAGCGCGGATACAGTTCATCCCCTCCGACCCCGGTGAACAGCGTCTTCCTGCCTTGTGCGTGCGCTCGCGACCACAGGAAATCGAACGCCTCGAGATAGAGCTCCGCGTTGGGGTATTCGGGACGCGCTCCCGATCGCAAATCGAGTGAGGGTGGATACGCATCGATATCCACGGTTTCGTCTTCCAACCCCAGCAGGCGGCCTATGTTGTCCCGACGGTCGCGCTGGGCCTGGCGCTGCTCGCCGTCAACAAGGATGCCCTTGCTGGCGACGGGCCCGTAAAGCTGGGTGGCGGCTGCGGCGACGGTGGCTGAATCCAGGCCGCCGCTCAGTTCGATCGCGATCATGTCGCCGGACAGCGGCCGGGTATCGATCGTACGGCACAGAATTTCTTCGAACTCCTCCAGGGTGCCGCTTGCAGCACCGGGTGATGCCGGCCTGCTTTCGACCGGGTTGGGGTACTGATAGCGCGCCTGCCCGGGTTCTACGTAGAGCGTGGCACGTTCGGTCAGCACGGTTATGCCCGCGCATAAATGTTGCGCCGAATAGGTAGAGCCAAGGCCCAGATAGCGAGCGGCCAGCTCCAGATCCGGCATCAGTGGCCGCGCGAGGAAATCCGCAAAGTCCCAGGAAACGCTCAGGCGATCACTTGTGGTCCGGCAGTAGACCGGCGCGCACCCCAGCGCGCCGGCTCTCAACTTCATGCGGCAGCCGGCTTGCGCGACCTCGACCATGACGTAGTCCAGCGGCCACATCAGACATTCGCGGTGGAGATCGGCGAAGCGGTGGGAATCAACATGCTGGGTGCCGCTCCCGCACGAAGCGCTCTTTTGTTTCAGGCGCTCGCGGACCACTACAAACCATTGTCCATCGGTCACGACCAGCAAGGTTTCAAGCAAGGCGTGCCGATACGGTTCGATCCGGCTCGCTCCGAAAACGATGGTGGCGTCCGGGCATGATGTCGGGGTGTGCGCCAGGTCGGACAGCGCAATCTCGGCCTTGAGCATCGAAGAGTCCTTGAATGATGACGCCGCCATGCGGCGGCGTCATTTGGGTCAATCCGGCGTAAGGACGTGAATCCCGATCAGCCGTCCAGCCCGTTCCAGTACCAGCGGGCATCTTGCGGGAAGCCCCAGGGCTTCATCTCACGGGTCTTTACGGCCGCGTCCTTCTGCATTGGCGCATCGATCTGAATCCCGTACGGATTGAACTCGTCCCGACGGATTTCAACCTTGTCTTCATGCTTATCCATACATGCTCCGGTTGCTTGCAGGCCATCACACCGATGGCGCCCCAACCCTACCGAAAAGGGTGACGCGGATCCCGTGTCCGAGTTCACTATCTGGGACAGCGCAAGTGGAGCCGGCCGGATGCAGCTTTCGGATCGGGCGCGTGGCGTGCTCGAGGAAGCAGTCGCGCTCGCGGTTCCCGAGCTTGAAGTCACGAATCCTGCCCCGCGAGTGCAACCGATCAGGCACGCAGGAGGTGCCTGAAGGCGCAAGGATCGTGGCTTATGGCCCTTGCCAGACTAATGGGCCATACGAGCGCACGGTGCGCGCCCTACTATCGCGCAGCCATCGTTTGCACAAGGAAGGGGAGATGAAGGCTCTGTTCGCGGCGTGCGGGCTGTTGCTCGTGGCCCTGTGCGGTTGTTCCCGGCAGAGCGAAACACCGGTTGTGGCGATCAGGCATGTCGCCGATCCGTCGCCTTTCCTGAGCCAGACCGATTGCTTCGCGCCCTGGCCGACCTACGACGCCTGGATGGACCGGATCAAGGCGCGCAATGCATGGTGGAAGCCGAAGATCTTGCTGCTGCCGTTCCTGTTTCCGCGGGAGGACTTCGAGCGCGGCCAGCAGCAATTGGATTGCAGCGCCATCACCTACGAAAGCGATGGTCTGACCATCTACGGCTGGATGGCGGTGCCCAAAGGCAAGCCCGGTTCGAAGTTTCCCGTGCTGATCTACAACCGGGGCGGGAACGGCAGCTTCGGCGCGCTCGAGTTCCCGTTGCTGCTCAGCAAGGTGTTTCCCTATGCCGAAAACGGCTTCCTCGTGCTCGCCAGCCAGTACCGCGGCATGCCCGAGACCGACCCTGAGCGCTTCGGCACGGACCATTTCGGTGGCGATGACGTCCGGGACGTGACCCGGCTCATCGAGCTGGCCAGGCGGCTTCCGGATGCGGATCCGCATGAGATCTTCATGCTTGGGGCCAGCCGTGGCGGAATGATGACCTTCATGGCCGCGCGGCGAACGCGCGACATCAAGGCCGTGGCGGTCATTTCAGGCGTGTCCGACCTCGAGAGCGAACTGCAGTTCCGCCCCGAGATGGAGCAGGTGTATCGGGAACGCATCCCCGGGTATCCAGCCGACAAGGCCCGCGTGCTGGCGGAACGTTCCGTGCTGGCCTGGGCGCAGGACCTGCCGGCGGATATGCCGGTGCTGCTTCTGCACGGCGACAAGGACGAACGGGTCAGCCCGGCCAACGGGACGCGCCTGCATCAGCGGCTTGATCAGCTGCAGCGGCCCAACAAGCTGATCGTCTATCCGGGCGACGACCATTTTCTCAGCCACCACAAAAAGGAGGCCGTCGAGGAAGTCGTGCGCTGGTTCCGCGCGGCCATGGCCAAGGACGCCGCCGTGGTCAGCCCTGACGGGGCAAGCCATCAAGGCACGCGCTGAGGTGCCTCTTGGGTGGCCGGGTGCCTGATGCCGATGCTTACGGTCGCTCGGTGTGCCGGCCGCGTGCGTTGAACTGACGGACGTCGCTTCGCCCGGGTTCTGCATCAGCGGTGAGCAGTACCCGCCTCGAGCGGGGGGGGGCGGCAGAAGTGGCACATGCTTTGTGCAAGCACGGCAGGTATCAAGCGGACAAACGCGCCTTGGCGGCGTGATCTGCAAGATTGATCCGGCCATCCGCAGCCGGATCTCGACCGACCCTGCCACGGTACGGATCCGGCCGATTACCCGGACCCGACCCTTCGGTCATTGCCGCTCATGTTGCGGGGTGATTCCGGCTCAACGTCGCACCCTGTGCGCGTTGAGACCGAGGAAAGTCCAAGGCCCAAACGTGACAACGGCCACCATCTGGCAGCCGTTGTTCACGAGGCGAGCAGCCCTGCGTCCATTGCATCTTGTCGCGGCTGCAACGGCCAGCACGGTGCCCCCGGTTATCGAGGTCCCGATTGAGAGGCGTCAACCTGCTCCAGGTTGAGCTTGTTGCGTTCGTACTCGATCAGCAGCTGGTTCGCCTGGCGGTAATCCTTGGAGGCAAGCGCCGACTGCATCATCGCCGCCGCTTCGCTCGCGCTTTTCCCTTTCAGTAATCCGGTGTCGGTAAGCCTTCCATCGGAACCGCGATAGGCCGAGGCAATGATCGTGGCTTGTTCAGCCGGAATACCCAGGCTTTGCCACTCCTTGGCCAGCTGCTCTCTCATTTTGGGAACCGAGGCGACTCCCTGGTTCGACAACTCGGTCGTACGGCTGCTCCATTTTCCCGTCGCGTCGCGGTACCGCATGCTGTTCAGGTCGTTGCGATTCAGCCCGCGGCGCGAGGAACTGCTTGCATCACCTCTGCTTTGTTGCGGCCCCGGCGAACCCGTGGGATCGGGGCTGCCCAGTCCCTCGGCGTGCAATCCAGCCGTGAGCAGGCAAAAGGCGAAAACGCTGGTGATTTTTTTCGCAAGCATGTCTGATCCTCCGTGAGCTAGCTTTTGCGCCATCGGCGCGGGGTGAATTGTCGCCCAAACGCCTGGCCTGGCCGATGCTACTTCCCTTGGAGGCGTGGCGCCATTGACGACTTGCTTGCAAGTGTTTCCAGGTGATCGCGGTTTTAGATGGCGGGCACTTCTGGCACATGCTGCCGGGTGGTGCGTGCGATTGAATGTTCGCGCGCCGCCGATGCGGCTTTTTCCGGATCGCGCGCCTGCATGTCATGCGGATGTCGCCCTCGCCAATGCAGTCGCGCATGAGGACACGTTAGCCGGCGCGCTTCAGGCGCCCGCACCCTACGAATGGATTGTTCAATGAACCTGCTCC
Organism: Frateuria flava; assembly: GCF_017837635.1. Lineage (GTDB taxonomy): Bacteria > Pseudomonadota > Gammaproteobacteria > Xanthomonadales > Rhodanobacteraceae > Frateuria_A > Frateuria_A flava. Next base: position 133,871 of record NZ_JAGJRS010000018.1, on the reverse strand, counting down.
GCGTGATTGGCATCGGCCTGTTCGTTCTCTTGGCCGCGTCACTCCCGTCATCCGAAGGCGCGACCGCCCGCGGCGTGCAAACGCAGCCGATCGTCATTCCGTTGCATCCCTACGCGGACACGCCGCTGCAGACGGTGAAGGCCTCCATCGGTGGCCAGGCGATTCCCTTTCTTTTCGATACCGGTGGCGGGTTGACCTTCGTGACGCCTGGCGTGGCCGACACGTTGGGTTGCCAGCCGTTTGGCCAGGCCACCGGTTTCCGCGCGGATGGCGAGAAAATCGCGTTTCCGCGCTGCGGCCCGATCCGGTTCGGCATGAGTGGCTATGGCGCGCAGGGCGAAGTGGGCGTGTTCGATCTGATGGCGATGATCCGCCAACAGGTGGAGGCCGCGCGCAAACAGGGCCACGAGGTTGCCATGCCGCCGACGCTCGGTGGGCTGATCGGGCTTTCCTCCTTCCGGCACCAGGTGCTCACGCTCGATTACGCCCACGACCGCATCGTGGTCGAGACGCCACAAAGCATGCGCGCCCGTGTCGCCACCATGACGCCGCTGGATGTGCGCGTGGCCACGTTGCCCAGCGGCGCCATCGAGGTTTTCGTACGCGCGACCGCGGCCAAGGGCACGCTTTGGCTGCAACTGGATTCGGGCAACAACGGCCCGACGTTCCTGGCTCCGCACGCCATCGAGCAACTGGGCCTGGACCTTCCCAAGGGCGAGAAAAAGGACGTCGCGCTCGACCTGACCCATTTCGGCAGCGTGGCCGCCACGGTGGCGCGGCGCGACATGATCTACGACGGACAACTGGGTATCGGGCTGATCGGCAAGATGGTCATCACGATCGATCTGCAGCACGACAGGGCATGGGCAGCGATGAACGCAGGCACGGCTCACTAGATCCCGACGCGTGCCTGACTCCGCCGATGAACGGATCGCCGCGTTTGCCTATGGCAACCAACGTTGGGGCGTGCTCGCTTGATACATCCGCTTTTCGCCGCCGGATCGCTTTGAAGCAGGAAGCGGCGACGCCAGCCAGGTTGGCGACGGGCGCGCTGAGCCGACAAAAGTGACCGGCCCGTATCAGTTCAGGCTCGTCAGCAGCAACTGGAAGCGCGGCTTGCCGCGCAGTGACGCCAGGTCGCTGTCGTTCGCCATCCACGCGCGATCGCCCCAGCCCAGCTGCACTGCGCGTTCAAGCAGGTCGATGGCCCGGTCGTGCTCATCCAGCACCGCGAATGTGCAGGCAGCGTTATAGAACACCATGGGTTCGTCTTCGCTGGACCGCAATGCCAGGTTGGCCCACTCGACTGCCTTGGCCTTCTCGCCCAGTGCCGCGAAGCTCGCCGCACCCATGTAGCGGGCGCGTGCGTCGTCGGGGTTGGCGCCGAGCGCGCGTTCGATAAGTTCGAGTGCGCGACGACGCGCTTTTGTTTCGTCATCCTTGCGCCCCATCTCGCTGTACGCCTGGGCCAGGTAGACCTGCGGCAGGTAATCGGTGGGGCTGACCTCGGTGGCGCGCAGGTAGAGCCAGGCGGCTTTCTCGAAATTGCCCAGCGAGCTGCAGATCATGCCGTACATGAAGCAGCCTTCGAGCAGGTTCGGGTTGAGCATCATGGCCGTCTCGAACTGCCGCTCCGCTTCCCTGGGCCGTTGGCTGATGAACAGGGCCAGGCCACGCGAGGCATGCGCCTCGGCTGAGTCTGGATCCATCTGCAAGGCCCGTTCGCTGGCATCCATGGCCCGGGCGACGTGTTCGGGATTGCGATCCAGGAAGCGGTGGCGCATGACGTAGGCATCCGAAAGGCCGGCCCAGGCCGCGGCGTACTTCGGATCGCGTGCGATGGCGCGCTCGTACATCTCGATGGCGCGCAGCGAATCGCGGCGGTTCCACGCGTAGAAGTATTTGCGCCCGCGCAGGTAGTCGTCGTAGGCCTGCACGTCGGCGGTAGCGACATACTGGATCGCGCGGCGTTCCTTCGGTGACAGGGTCACCTTCAGTGCATCGACGATGCTCTGGGCGATGTCGTCCTGGATGGCGAACACGTCGCGCAGTTCGCGATCGTACGTCTCCGCCCACAGGGTCGAGTCGGACGCCACATCGATAAGCTGGGCGGTGATGCGCACGCGGTTGCCGGCCCGGCGCACGCTGCCCTCGAGCACGGTACCAACGTCCAGCTTGGCCGCGATCATCTGCAGGTCCGCCTCCTTGCCCTTGAAGAAGAACGAAGAGGTCCGCGAGGAAACTTTCAGTTGCGGCAGTTTGGTCAGCAGGCTGAGGATTTCCTCGGCGATGCCGTCGCTGAAGTACTCGTTTTCCACCTCGCCGCTCATGTTCACGAACGGCAGCACGGCGATGCCGTGCCGGTCGTGGTCCCGATAGTAGGAGTGAGCGGGCGCCTCCGGCCTGGCGACCGCGGCGTCCGCCGCATGGGCCGCCGCCACCGGGGCGACCAGGCGATAGCCCAGGCCGTGCACGGTCTGGATGTAACGCGGCTCCGCCGCCTCGTCGCCGAGCCGCTGCCGCAATTGCGAGATGACCCGGCTCAGCGTGGCCGCGGTGACGTACTTGTGTCCCCACACGCGTTCCAGCAGGTCGTCGTGCCTGATCAGCTCGCCGGGACGGTCCAGGAACTGCAGCAACACGGCATAGGCCTTGGGCTCCAGCTCCAGCTCGTGCCCATCGCGCAGCACGCGGTGTGCCGCCGGCTCGACGCGGATGTCGCCGAACGCGTAGTCCACCCGTGGGCTGTTCGTCTCCGGGGCCACGGGCGGGCATTAGCACAGCGGTGGAGGAGGGTACGTGATTGCCAAAGCATGCCTGCCTGACGCGTCCCGCCTGCTCAGCCAGCGGTGCGCTCGGCGGCTCCTCATGGCGATACGTTCCGTTGCCCGGTTCTTCGCGTCAGCCGCCGCATCCATGAAACCCTCAGCGAATCCACGGATATTCCACTGGATTCCCTCAAGCATCGGCCGGTAGGGAAGTCCAGGATTCGCCCCACGGACATTGGCGTCCGTCTGGAGGCTCCTGTGAAAAAGCTCATCATTGCCACGACCACTGCACTCGGTCTCGCCAGCGTCGGCGGCGCCACCCTCGCGCAGGATCAGCCGCAAACCACCCAACTGCAGAATGTGGTCGTCACCGGGGTGCGGGCACCCTACGAAACCTACGTCACCCGCCTGCCCACGGGCTACCAGCTGCAAGCCCTTGTCGGCCATACGCACAAGCAGTTCATGCAGGCACAGCGTGCGGCCGATCGATCGGAATCCCTGCGCAGGCAGGGCCTCGCCACGCAGCCGCTGGTCTCCGTGGCGATCGATAACTCCGCCGGCCCCGGCGTGGCGCGACAGGTGCAGCTGATCGATGCCGACCGCGAGACGGTCGCCATCGTGAACGTGTACTGCAGGCGCGCCATGCCGTCGGACGGTGCCCGTTGCCGGATGGCGCCCCAGTCAATACGGGCGAGCCAGTCCGGCGAGCGCCTGGCATCCATCCAGCCGGCGGCCGTACGGGTTGCCTGGGTCGATATGCGAAAATAAGGCGGGTCGGCAGCGCCACAGTCGTGGCGCTGGTCCGTCGGCCATCACTGTGTAAGGCGAGCGCCTCGCTTGCGGGGCGCTCGCCTCGATACGCCGCCGTGCAGAAAGCGCTTGCGCGTGATTGCGACAGGCGTGCCCCGGCGGGTCAGGTCGATGCGAAATCGATCCGGCGATGCCGCGGGCTTTGGCTAGTGCTAGCACGAGCGCGTGCGGGGTTGTGTTTGATGCGGGCCTCACGCGCCTGGCACCGCCGATAACCCGGCTCCGCGCGCACTTTCCCCGGGCCGGTAACCGCCCGGGCCGATCGAGGGTCGCATGGCACCATGGCTACTGCACGGTGAAATACACCGCCTGCGGCGTCCCCGCGCTTCCGCTCGTATCGGTGCCTTGCACGAAGACGACGTGGCGGCCGGGTGGCAAGCCCTCCGTCGACAGGCGCAGGGCGACGGGCTCGGCGGTCTCGTCGAAGCGGCCGTCGCGGGGGGACATGGCGTAGCCGGTGGCGTCGTTCGCCCAGGGCGTCCGGTCGAGGAACGCCGTGGCTGACTGGACCGGCTGGATTGCCTCGGTGCCGTTGCGGTTGCTGAAGCGCTTGTCGTTGACGGTCGCGTTGACCGTGACGGGCGTGCCCGCGGTGATCTGCGTCGGCGACACACTCAGCTGGGTCGTCGTCGGGCCGGACGGATACCGGTAGGGCGCCCAGAGGTTGCGCGCGGCGAAGCGCAACGCCTGCAGGTTCTTTGGAAGCGTCGAGCCCTCGAAAGTCGTGCAGTCCTCGAAGAACGCCACGCCCATTTCAATGGTGAAGCTCGGCACGCCGAGCAGGCCGTACATCGCATCGGTGTCGGTCCCGTCGCCGAGGTAGAGCCGCGACCACTGCTTGGGCGTATAGCCGTTGTACCAGGCCAGCCGCCGGCCAAGCGTCCGCAGGGCGTTGGCGTTGGGCGACCTGGACGTTGTGTAGGACCACGGCCACATCACCGTCCGGCTGTAACTGTGCAGGTCCAGGAACAGGCCGCGGTAGTCATCTGGTGCGGGATTACCCACGGCGTCGTCGCGCCGATCGGGCAGTACGCCGCCGCGATACACGCCGTCGCCATCCGGGGTGCCGGCGACATACCGCAGCAGGGCCTGCGACTCGGCTTCGGACAAACCGGACGGGCCGCGGTACGAGCCCGCGCATGCGTCGCCCGTGGAGCCGCCCCGTGCCTGGTGCCACTGGAACGGGAAGTTGCGGTTGAGGTCGACGCCGTAGCTGGTGGCGCTGCAGTTGCCGTTGGTGTCGTCGACGTTCTTGCGCCAGGACAGCCCACTCTCGGCCTTGATCCGGCCGTCGGGATTGGATTGCAGGATCAGGTGGAACCGGAAGTTGTCCAGCAGCCACGTCGCTTCGGCATCGTTGCCGTAGCCGTCGAGCAGGCCCTCGGCGAATCGCGCAAGCAGTTCCGCCGGCGTGTACTCGCGCGCGTGGATCGAGGCGAACACCACCATCGCGGGCTTGCCCTCGAAACCGGTCGTCCGGTTGCCCAGTTCCAGTGCGCGGATGCGGTGGCCGGTGCCCGGTGCCTCGCTTTCCGTCCAGCTCGGGCCGATGTCGACGACTCGCGCCAGCGCCGGCTTCGACTGCGCCAGCCGATCCATGGTCGCGTAGGTTTCCTCCACGGTGCGGTAGCACGGATAGCCGCCGATGGCCGAAGGCCGGATGCCCGTCGTGCGGTCGCTCCAGTGCGTCTGGGCCTGGCGCATGCGCAGCGTCGCGGGGCCATCGACCGTCGCATCGAAGCCGTCGAGCAGCAGCTCGTCGAGCTCATCCTGCGTGGCCTCCAGGCCGATCGTGCGCCTCTTCTCGTCGACGACGACATGCTGGAAGCGCGAGGCGACCGACTGCAGCTGCGCGCGGGTGGCGTAGTGCAGGGTCACGAACACCAGTGGATCGTCGGCCACGGGCGCGGCCAAGATGCCGGGGACCGCCAGCAGCATGCCCATCATGAGGAGCGCAGTGGCCTTGCGCACGACGGATTCCTGCCTGCGGCAGTGCGGCGACGCGCCGGATCGTTGCGTCCGTGCCGGCAACGCTGCGTGAAGCGGGATCGGCTCGCTGATGGGCGTTTCCGGTGGGTCTATGGCCAAGCCCCTGCCGGCCGCCGCTTCGGATCACGGCGCCTTGCGCCCGTCTTAATGGCGGCCCGGCTAGCGTCGCGCTTCGCCCGTGGCGTCGTGGCCACGGCACTCGCAGGAGACGCCACATGGCGATCGACGAGGGGTGGCCCGAGCTTCCCTACGGGGCGTGGCGGGAGACCTGCACCACGCTGCACCTGTGGTCCCAGGTGGTGGGCAAGGTCGCGCTGGCCCTGGCGCCGCCGCTCAACCATTGCTGGGGAAGCGCGCTGCACATCACGGCACGCGGCCTGTCGACCCGGCTGCTGCCGTGCGGCACCCGGGCATTCACGCTGGCGTTCGACTTCATCGACCACGCACTGGTGATCGATTGCACCGATGGGCAGACCCGTCGTCTACCGCTTGAGCCGCGCAGCGTTGCCGACTTCCACGACGCGCTGATGGGGGCGCTGCGCGCGATGGGGTTGGCGGTGCGCATCTGGCCGGTGGCGGTCGAGATGCCCTCGCCGGTGCGACTGGACCAGGACACCCGTCATCACACCTACGAGCCGGCATGGGCGCATCGGTTCTGGTGGATCCTGGTGCAGGTCGGACGGGAGTTCGCACGGTGGCGTTGCAGTTACGTGGGCAAGAGCAGCCCGGTCAATTTCTTCTGGGGCAGTTTCGATCTTGCGGTGACGCGCTTCTCGGGCCGTCGGGCGCCACCACGCGAAGGCCCGGCGTTCGAGCGCGAGGCCTATTCGCACGAGGTGATCAGCCATGGCTTCTGGCCAGGCAGCGCGCCATTGCCTGAGCCGGCCTTCTACGCCTACGCGGTGCCGCAACCGGCCGGCCTGGCCGAAGCGCCGGTGCAGCCGGGGGCGTCGTATTTCCATCCTTCGCTGGGCGAATTCATCCTGCCGTATGAGGCCGTGCGCACGGCGACCTCCCCGGAGGCCGCGCTGCGTGCGTTCTTGCAAAGCACCTGGCGCCGGGCCGCGGAGCTCGGCGGCTGGAATCTGGCCGAGCTCGAGCGGCACTGATCGGGATCGGCGCGCGTGCCGTGCCTTATGCCAGTGGCGGACCGCCCCGCCATCGTGCTGAATTAGGCCTCTTGCCCGAACCAGAGACGCGCCCATGAACCCCAGTGACGACGTGATGCACCCCGGCCGCCGCCGCTTCCTGCAGACCACGGCGCTCGGCGCGGCGGCGTTGCCGGTGGCGATGCTGGGCACGGGAGCGGCCGCATCCGAAGCAGGCAGCGGCGGCATCAAGCTGCCGCCATCGATCCTGGCGCTGAAACCGGTCACCTCGCGGATCGTGCCCATCACGGACGACGAGCGCCGCGGCCGGCTCGCGAAGGCGCAGGAGCTCATGGAGAAGGCCGGGATGGACGCGATCTACCTCGATGGCGGCACCACACTGGATTACTTCACCGGCATGCGCTGGTGGACCAGCGAGCGCCTGATGGGGATGCTGCTGCCGCGCTCGGGCGACCCGGTCTACATCGTGCCCGCATTCGAGCGCAGCCGCGCGCTGGAGCAGATCCGCTTCGGCCATGACGTGCGCACCTGGCAGGAGAACGAAAGCCCCTACGCCCTCATTGCGCAGCTGATGCGCGACAGACACGTCGGCACGGGCGTGCTGGGCATCGAGGACAAGGTGCCGTTCTTCCGATCCAACGGCCTGGCGCAGGCCATGCCGCAGGTCCGGCTGGTGCCGGCCACGCCGGTGACCGCCGGCTGCCGGGCGATCAAGAGTGCGGCGGAACTGGCGCTGATGCAGGTGGCGTGCGACGCCACGCTGGCCCTGTACAAGGCAATCTGGCAAGGGCTGGAGCCGGGCATGACCCAGCAGCACATCGCCTCGTGGGTGGAAGCCGGCTACGCGCGCATGGGCCTGCGCGGGGATGCCAGCATCAACGTGGGCAGCTACACCGCGCAACCGCATGGGTCACGCGAGCCGCAGGTGATCCGCGAGGGCACGCCGGTGATGCTGGACGACGGCTGCTACGTGGAGGGCTACATGAGCGACCTCACCCGCACCTTCACGCTGGGCAGGGCCAGCGACAAGATGAAGCGGGTGTTCGACATCGTGCGCAAGGCGCAGCAGGCGGCGCTCGCCGCCGCGCATCCGGGGGCGACGATGGAGTCGGTCGATGCCGCGGCGCGCAAGGTGATCGTGGATGCCGGCTATGGCCCCGGTTACACCAATTTTTCGCACCGGCTCGGCCACGGCATCGGCATGGACATGCACGAGTGGTACTACCTCGTACAGGGCAACACGCGCCGCATCGAAACCGGCATGACCTTCAGCGACGAGCCGGGCATCTACATCCCCGGCGAGTTCGGCGTGCGGCTGGAAGACGACATGCACGTCACCACCGACGGCGCGCGCTGGTTCACGCCGCAAAGCCCGTCCATCGAGCAGCCGTTCGGCTGAGCACGACGGGCTGGGACGCACGACACGGTGCCGCCTTCCCGGGAAGGCCGGCAGCTGCGTGGGAACGTCCCCTGAATGCTGCGCGCCCCTGCGGCATCCGGCCTCGCGTTTCTCACGCGGTGAGACGGCGGTGGGCAGGATAATCACCCGATGAAACTCAGCGAGAAACTTGCCCTGCTGGCCGACGCGGCCAAGTACGACGCCTCGTGCTCGTCCAGCGGCGGGCAGAAGCGCGATGCGCGCGCCAGCGGCGGCATCGGCTCGAACGAGGGCATGGGCATCTGCCACGCCTATGCGCCCGACGGCCGCTGCATCTCGCTGCTGAAGATCCTGCTCACCAACTTCTGCATCTACGACTGCGCCTACTGCATCAACCGGCGCAGTTCGAACGTGCGGCGCGCGCGCTTCACCGTCGAAGAGGTCGTGCAGTTGACGATGGACTTCTACCGCCGCAACTACATCGAGGGCCTGTTCCTTTCCTCGGGCATCATCCGCTCGAGCGACTACACCATGGAGATGCTGGTGGAGGTCGCCCGCCGCCTGCGCCAGGAGGAGCGTTTCGGCGGCTACATCCACCTGAAGACGATTCCCGACGCCTCGCCCGAGCTGCTCGCCGCGGCCGGGCGCTGGGCCGACCGCCTGAGCATCAATGTCGAGATGCCGACCGAGGGTGGCCTCAAGGCGCTGGCGCCGGAGAAGGACCAGCGCGACATCCGCCAGGCGATGGGCCGGATGCGCCTGAACATCGAGGAGGCGAAGGCCGAGAAGAAGGCGCCGCGGTTCGCACCGGCCGGGCAGAGCACGCAGATGATCGTCGGCGCCGACGACGCGAGCGACCGCGACGTGCTGACCACCAGCGGCAACCTGTATTCGAACTACCGGCTCAAGCGCGTGTATTTCTCCGCCTTCAGTCCGATCCCGGATGCCTCCAAGGCGTTGCCGCTGCGCCCGCCGCCGCTGGTGCGCGAGCACCGGCTCTACCAGGCCGACTGGCTGATGCGCTTCTACGGCTTCGACGTGGCCGAGATCGCGCCGCCGGACGCCAGCGGCATGCTCGACCTGGACATCGATCCCAAGCTTGCCTGGGCACTGCGCCATCGCGAGCAGTTTCCGGTCGACCTCAACACCGCGCCGCGCGAGACGCTGCTGCGCGTGCCGGGCCTGGGCGTCACCACGGTCAAGAAACTGCTGGCGATGCGCCGCCACCGGCGCGTGCGCTACGACGACCTGGTCAAGCTGCGCGTGCCGATGCGCAAGGTGGCGCCGTTCGTCGCCACGCTCGACCATCGCCCGCACGCCGAGGGTGAGACCCGCGCACTGCGCGCCGCCGCGAGCGAGCCGTCGCGGCAGGCTGACCTGTTCGGGCACTGATGCGGCTGGTGCGGCTCGCCGATGGTGCTGACCTGGCCGAATGGCGCGGGCACGCGCGCGCGCTGCTCGCCGAGGGCGTGGCGCCGGAGCAGGTGCAGTGGCAGGTCGGCGAGCAGGCGGGCCTGCTGCCCGCCAACGCGGACGGGCCGATGCCGTCGATGGCCGCCGGCGTGGCCGGCAGCGTGCCGCGCGAATTCCTGGTGCTCGCCACGCGGGTGCTGGCGCATGCCGATGCGCGCCGGCACGCCGTGCTGTACCGGCTGCTGTGGCGCCTCGCGCACGGCGAGCGGGCGTTGCTGCGCATCGTCACCGACGACGATGTCGCCTGGGCACTGCGCGCGGCCAAGGCGGTGAGCCGGGAAAAGCACAAGATGAAGGCGTTCGTGCGCTTCCGCGAAGTGCAGGGGGCGCAGGGCAACGTGTTCGTCGCCTGGTTCGAACCGGAGCACGATGTGCTGCCCCAGGTGGCGCCGTTCTTCGTGCGTCGCTTCGCCGGGATGCGCTGGTCGATCCTCACCCCCACACGCAGCGCGCACTGGGACGGCCAGGCGCTGACCCTTGGTGCAGGCGCCCGCCGTACCGACGCGCCCGGCGCCGATGCGCTGGAAGATCTCTGGCGCACGTACTTCGCCAACATCTTCAACCCCGCGCGCCTGAAGGTCGACGCGATGGTCAAGGAGATGCCCGTGCGCTACTGGAAGAACCTGCCGGAAGCGACCCTGATTCCCGGCCTGATCCGCGACGCCAGCGCGCGCATGGAGTCGATGGTGCAGGCGCCACCCACGGTGCCGCGCAAGGCCTTTCCCGCGCCGGCCGCACGCGCCGTCCCCGCCGCAACCGGTGGGCTGGATGTCCTGCGCGTGGAAGCAGCCGCCTGCCGCGCCTGCCCGTTGTGGCAGCCGGCGACGCAGACGGTGTTCGGCGAAGGGCCGGCCGATGCGCGCGTGGTACTGCTCGGCGAACAGCCGGGCGACCAGGAAGACCTCGCCGGGCGGCCGTTCGTCGGCCCGTCCGGGCAGTTGCTCGACCGCGCGCTGAAGGAGCTGGGGCTCGATCGCCGCGCGATGTACGTCACCAACACCGTCAAGCACTTCAAGTTCGAGCCGCGCGGCAAGCGGCGCCTGCACGCGCGCGCGAACGCCACCGAGCAGGCCGCCTGCCGCCGCTGGCTGGAGGCGGAGCTGATCCGCCTGCGGCCCCGCTGGATCGTCTGCCTGGGCGCAATGGCCGCGCAGGCGATCCTCGGCAAGGACGTCCGGCTGCTGGAGGAGCGCGGCCGCTGGCATGCGCTCGGCGACGGCACGCAGGCGCTGGCGACCGTGCACCCGTCCTACCTGCTGCGCCTCACCGCCGGCGAGCGCGAGGTTGCCTGGCCGGCCTTCGTGCGCGATCTCGCGCTGCTGCAGCGGGCACTGGCTGCCTGAGCCGCGGCGTCCGTCAACGCACCGCCGGCGTGACCCGCCACACCACGTTGCCGACGTCGTCCGCGATCAGCAGGGCGCCATCGTGGTCCTGCGCCAGGCCGACCGGCGCGCCATAGAGTTCCGACTCGTCCGGCGAGTGGAAGCCGGTCACCACCGGTTGCGGCTTGCCGACCGGATGGCCTTGCGGGAAGGCGACGAAGGTCACCCGGTAGCCGCTCAGCGGGCGGCGGTCCCAGCTGCCGTGTTCGCTGATGAAGGCGCCGTTGTGGTACTGCGCCGGCAGTGCGTTGCCCTGCGTCATCAGCAGTCCCAGCGGCGCGACGTGAGAGCCCAGGCCGTAGTCGGGCACGATCGCCTTGGCTACCAGCTCCGGTCTTTGCGGCTGCACGCGCCGGTCCACATGCTGGCCCCAGTAGCTGTAGGGCCAGCCGTAGAAGCCTCCATCGCGTACCGAGGTGAGGTAGTCGGGTACGAGGTCGGCGCCGATCTCGTCGCGCTCGTTGACGATCGCCCACAGCGCGCCGGTTTGCGGTTCCCACTGCAGTCCGGTCGGGTTGCGCAGGCCCGAGGCATAGATGCGGCTGGCGCCGGTCGCCGCGTCGACCTCCAGCACGGTGGCGCGCCGGTACTCCACCGCCAGGCCGTTCTCGGTGATGTTGCTGTTGGAGCCCACGCCGACGTAGAGCTTGCGCCCGTCCGGGCTGGCGAGTAGCGCCTTGGTCCAGTGGTGGTTGATGGTGTCGGGCAGGTCGGTGAACCACTGGGCCGGCGCGTCGATGTGGGTTTCGCCCGGGGTATAGGGGAACGTGACGATGTCGTTGGTGTTGGCCACGTACAGCGTGTTGCCGATCAGCTGCACGCCGAAGGGCGAGTTCAGGTGCTCGATGAAGATGTGCTTTTCCCATTCGCCGGGGCCGCCGGTCGGCCGCAACAGGGTGATCCGGTTGCCGCCCTTGCCGCCCTTGCCCGAGCCGTTCTTTATCTTGCCGGCGATCAGCTGCTTGGGCGTGCTCACTTCCTCGGTGCCGGGGCTGTTCGCCTCGACCACCAGTACGTCGCCATTGGGCAGGGTGTAGAGCTGGCGCGGGTGCATCAGGCCGCTGGCGATTCGGGCGATGGCCAGGCCCTGGGCCACCTTGGGCGTCTGGCCGTCCTTCCAGCCCACGCCGTCGGGCACCTTCATCGGCGGCAGCAGGAAGTTGCGCGGCTCGGGCAAGGGCGGTTTGCCGGTGCCCGACTGTTCGGCCATGGTGTAGTCGGCCTTGTTGCCGCAGCCGGCCAGCAGGCCTGCCGAGACCAGCGCGAGAACGCTCATGCTCACGTACTTGTTCATGGCACGACCCTCCCGGTGCGATAGGGGGCCAGCGCCCTGACCACCTGTGCGATGACCAGCAGCAGCACGGTGAAAGCCGACAGCCACACATTCGCGGGCACCACCGCGTAGGCGTCGCGCGAGTGGACGAAGGCATTGAAGATGGCAAGCACGATCGCCACCAGGTTGAGCCAGAAATCGAGCTTGTCCGCGCCCAGTGCGACGCGACGGCCGGTGACCCACACCTGCACCAGGTTCACCAGCCGCGGAATGATCGCGAACAGCAGGCCGAGGGTCACCAGCCAGGCGGCTGCATGGACCCACAGGATCGCCGCGGTGTTCGCGTAGAGGATGTCGAAGATGAGCGTGGCGACGAAGCAACCGTAGGGGATCGGGTTCAGCACGTCGTAGACGGCGTTCGCGACGGGGGCTCCCCGTGGCGGAGCAACGTAACTCATGGGATGGCTCTCCTCCGCTCGCGCGGCCGGCTGCACGTGGATCAGTTGTCGCGCGAGCCTAGGTGCCGCAGCGTGCAGTGCATGGGAAGCGGACGTGAGGCGGTCCGGCGTCAGGGGGCGAATGGCCGGTCCGCTGGAACCAAGCCGTACGCGTCGTCGCACGGACCGGGCCGCCACGGCGTCTGCCTGCCTTCCCTGCCGGAACCGCGCACCGCCTGGCCAAAACCGGCACGTGCCGCGCGGGCCCCGGGAGTGCCGGAGCCGGGCCTGATCGCCGCGTGCTGCGGGTGGGCCGGGGCGACTGCCCCGACGCGGTTCCGGCCGGCGCATGAGGGCGGGGGCCGGCGCAGTGTGCGGCAGCCGTCAGCGCCGTGCGCAGCCCGCCGCAGGGTGGCTCGCGCGTCGTACCGCGGCGCGCGAGCCAGGCTTCATGGGACCCGCGGCCCGTTTACTGGCCGGTGATCTCCAGCCGCGAGGTGTCGACGTCCTTGACGCCCTCGACGTTGCGCACCGCCGTCACCACGCGGTCGCGCTTCTCGGCCGAGTCGACGCTGCCGCTCAGGGTCACCACGCCGTTGTTGGTCTCGACGCTGATGTCGGTGGCGTCGATGTCCTTCAAGGTGGCGATGTCGGTCTTCACCTTGGTGGTGATCCAGGTGTCGCTCACCGGCTCGGTCGAGCCCGCCACGCCCTGGTCGACGCTGGCGCAGCCGGCCGCCATCGTGGCGGCGCCCACCGCCAGTGCCAGGCCCAGCAGGGCGGAACGCGGCATACGGGAAAGGGAATCGGCTTTCATGGAACTCTCCTTGGCTCGGGTCAACGGCCCGACAGCGGGCTCGACGCCACGATGGCAGGCAAGGGGTGAAGTCGCTGGCAAGCGGGGGTGAGCAGAGCGCGCGCGCGTGTCTCGGCGGTAGCGATGCGCCAGGCACGGTAGGGCGCATCGCGCATGCACCCCTGGGCGACTGTCGCGACGCTGGCCTGTCCGTGGTCCTTACAGCGAATCCAGCCGCGTCAGGTAGTACTCGGCCTGTGCCAGGGTCGCCGCGCGCTCGGCGGCGTCCATGCGGTCGAAGCTTCGGTAGGCCATGGCGAGTCGCGGGTTGCGGGCCAGTTGCGCACGGTGGCGTGCGTGGAAGTGCCAGTACAGGCTGTTGAACGGGCAGGCACGCTCGCCGTGGCGGCGGGTGTGCCGGTAATGGCAGCCGCGGCAATGGTCTGACTGCCGGTTCACGTAGGCCGCCGAGCCGCTATACGGCTTGCTGCCGACGAGGCCGCCGTCGGCGAACTGGCTCATGCCGCGCGTGTTGGGCAGCTCCACCCATTCGAACGCGTCGACATAGATGCCCAGGTACCAGGCGTCCACCGCGTCGGGGTCGCATCCGGCCAGTAGCGCGAAGTTGCCGGTCAGCATCAGCCGCTGGATATGGTGCGCGTACCCCGTCGCCAGCGATTGCCCGATCGCCGCGCGCAGGCAGGCCATGCGGGTGTCCGCGTCCCAGTACCACGAAGGCAGCGGACGCCGGGCCTCGAGCGCGTTCAACCGCGCGTAGCCGGGCATGCGGGCCCAATAGACGCCGCGCACGTATTCGCGCCAGCCGAGGATCTGCCGGACGAAGCCCTCGGTCGCCGCGAGCGAGGCATCGCCCCGCTCGAAGGCCGCCAGCGCCGCGTCAATCACCTCGCGCGGGTGCAGCATCTTGAGGTTGAGCGCGAACGAGAGGCCGGCGTGGAACAGCGTGGGCGAGCGGGCGCTGATGGCGTCCTGGTAGCGCCCGAAATGGGCCAGCCGGCGCGCCACGAAATCGGCCAGCCACGCGCGCGCCTCGCGCCGGGTCAGCGGCCAGCCGAACGCGTCGGCGGAGGGCTCGCCGAAGGTTTGCACGCCCGCCGCCTGGATCTCCTCCCAGAGCCCGCGCAGGTCGTGGCGGCGCCACGGCCAGGCGGGTGCCGGCGGATCGCCCGGCCAGTTCGCGCGATTCTCCGCGTCGAAGTTCCAGCGGCCACCCCGCGGCTCGCCGTCGGGCTCGAGCAGTATCCCGTGGCGCCGGCGCAGCTCGCGATAGAAGAACTCCATGCGCGGCACCTTGCCGGCGAATCGCTTCGCCGCCTCATCGCGCTCGAGCAGGAAATGCCCGGCACTGACCACCGCATGGGGCAGGCCACTGGCGTCGAAGACCTCGCCCAGGGCCTGCTCGACGCGCCATTCGTCCGCCTCCATCCGCTCCAGCCGCGACGCCTGCCATCGCCCGATCAGCCAGGGCAGGTTCGCGCCGAAATCCTGCCGGTTGCGCGGGTCGCCGATGCGCAGGTAGTCCACCCGGTGGCCGGCGGCAGCCAGCGCCTCGGCGAAGCGGCGCATGGCCGCGAAGATGCCCAGCACCTTCTGCGCGTGGTGGCGCACGTAGTCGGTCTCGCTGCGCACCTCCATCAGCACGTAGACCACGCCCTCGTCCACGCGGCCGAACCATGGGTGCCGGGCGTTCAACTGGTCGCCCAGGATCAGACGCAGGCAGGTCATGCCACCGGCCCGCCGGTGCGGCGCCGGCGGCAACGCTCGCTGCAGTAGCGCACCTGATCCCAAACACGCGCCCACTTCCTGCGCCATGCGAACGGACGCCCGCACACGGGGCAGGTTCGCGTGGGCAGGTGGGCCTTGCGGTGCATGCCGGTGGGGATGCGTGCGGAGTGTCGCCGCCTTAGGCCCGACGCATCCACGCGGCAGCGACCGCCACCAGCGCGACCGCCAGCAGGCCCGCGGCCCAGGCGGCGCGACGGCCCGTCCAGCGGGACGCCGCCGGCTGGACGGGATCGGCCAATCCGCCCGCGTTGCGAAGCATGTCCAGCACCCGCGCGACCGTGGCCTCGTCGAACCGGTAGGGATCGAACCGCGCCAGGCCCGACTGCCGCAGCAGCGACTGCATCGGAGCGTCCAGCGGGACGTATTTCATCGACCACGCGCTGAAACTGGTGTGCTCGATGGCGCGCCGGCTCAGCACCCTCAGGTCGGTGTGGCGCGGGTCGCGCAACAGCGCCGCACACAGGCCGTCCACCGCCGCCACGGGGCCTTCCAGGCACTGGAAGAAACAGCCGTCCCCGAAGTACAGCGCACCGACCAGCCCTCGCCTGGCGTTGTTGATCCGCGACTGCGCCAGGATGCGCGCCACGCTCGGCTCGATCCCGCGCTCCGGGGGCATGGGCGCGAAGGTGGAGCGGCTGACGTAGACGATCTGGACCAGGTCCCGCATGGCGGCTTTCCACGAGATGCAACAGTCGTGGGTTTACGCGGCCGGTCAGGCAATGGATGCAGCGACGCTGCGTTCGTCCCGCTCGCGTGCGCGGCGGGACGCGGCTTGCGGGAAAGCCTAGGCCTGCAAGCGCCAGCCGATCGTCTCGCCTGCGCGCATGGGCACGCCCGGCGTGCCGCCGAAATCCATCTCTTCCGGCACCACCCACGGCGCCTTGTGCAGCGTGATGGTGGAGGTATTGCGCGGCAGGCCGTAGAAGTCCGGGCCGTGGAAGCTGGCGAAGGCTTCCAGCCTGTCCAGCGCACCGGCCTCCTCGAAGGCTTCGGCGTACAGCTCGATGGCGGCGTGCGCGGAGTAGATGCCGGCGCAGCCGCAACTGCTCTCCTTGGCGTGGCGCGGGTGCGGCGCGCTGTCGGTGCCCAGGAAGAAACTCGGATCGCCGCTGGTGGCCACCGCGACCAGCGCCTGGCGATGGCTTTCGCGCTTGAGCACGGGCAGGCAGTAGCTGTGCGGGCGCAGGCCGCCGGCGAAGATCGCGTTGCGGTTCATCAGCAGGTGCTGCGGCGTGATGGTGGCGCCGACGTGCGCGGGGGCCTCGCGCACGAACTGCGCCGCCTCGCGGGTGGTGATGTGTTCGAGCACCATGCGCAGCGCCGGGAAATCGCGCCGCAGCGTGGTGAGGTGGCGCTCCACGAACACCGGCTCGCGGTCGAACACGTCGACCGCCGGATCGGTGACTTCGCCGTGCATCAGCAGCGGCAGCTTGTGCTTCTGCATCGCCTCGAACACCGGGTAGCAGCGGCGCAGGTCGGTGACGCCGCTGGCGGCGTTGGTGGTCGCGCCGGCCGGGTAATACTTGACCGCGTGGACGAAACCGCTGGCGCTCGCCTCGGCGATGTCCTCCGGCGTGGTCGCCTCGGTGAGATAGAGCGTCATCAGCGGTTCGAACGCCATGCCGGCCGGCAGCGCGGCCAGGATGCGTTCGCGGTAGGCCTGGGCCTGCGCCACGGTGGTCACCGGCGGCTTCAGGTTCGGCATGACGATGGCGCGCGCAAAGCAGCGTGCGGTATGCGGCAACACGGCAGCCAGCATGGCGTCGTCGCGCAGATGCAGGTGCCAGTCGTCGGGACGGGTCAGGGTGAGGTGGGGCGTGCTCATCGCTAGAGTCTAGCCGGTTGCCACCCTGGTCGGGCCGTCTCTAGAGCTTGTCGTCCGGCGGGTCGGGCGGCACGGGTGGCGCGCCGGGGCGGCGGTCGTGCCACCAGCGCACCACTTCGCGCGAGAGCCGCACTTTTTCCTCGCTCACCAGTACATCGGCGCGGGCGGTCATCCAGGAGCTCTTGGTGGCGGCGATCTGCTGTTCGGGATACACGCTGCGGTGGCCGACGATCAGGTAGGCCGCGATGCAGGCGCCGGCCACGTAGAGCGTACTGTCGCCGCCGAGCAGTTCGACGCCCATCAGGATCGCAGCGATCGGCGTGTTGGAGGCGGCCGCCACCACCGCCACCAGGCCTACCGCCGCGCCAAGCGCCGGCTGCAGGGCGAGCAGGTGGGCGAAGGCACCGCCAACCACCGCGCCCATCACGAACTGTTCGGTGATCAGGCCGCCGTAGAAGCCCGAGCCCAGCGTCACCGCGACCAGCAGTGCTTTCCACAGAAAGCCGAGGTAGGGCATCGGCTCGCCCTGCAGCGCGCGGTCCATCAGCGGCAGGCTCAGGCCCATGTAGTCGTAGGGGATCACCAGGATCAGGCCGGCCAGCACGACGCCGCCGATGGCCGGCATGAGCGGCTCGGGGATATGCAGCCGATCGCGCAGCCGGGTGAACAGCCGGCGCGACCCGTGCAGCAGTTCGATGAACACCCAGGCTACCGCGCCACACAGGATGCCGATCGCCACCGTCTTGAGGAACAGCAGCTCGGTGAAGTCGCCCACGAAGGAAACGTCGATGCGCGGGTAGGGCACGCCCCAGAAGCGGCTGACTTCATAGGAGGTCACGCTGGCGACGATCGCCGGAAACAGGAAGTTGTGGCGGATGCGGCCGATCGCCAGCATTTCCACGCCGTAGAGGGCGCCGGCGATCGGCGTGCCGAACACGGCGGCGAAGCCGGCGCTGACGCCGCAGGCGACCATGCGCCGGCGCAGCTCGGAATTGAGCCCGAGCAGCTCGCCCAGGCCCGAGGCGATGCTCCCGCCCAGGTGCGAGCAAGGCCCTTCCTTGCCGGCCGAGCCGCCGCAGCCGAGCGTGATCAGCGTGGCGACCGGCTTGACCCACAACGTCTTCCACGGCAGCGCGCCGTGCTGGTCGTTGACGGCGATGATCACCGAGTCCTTCAGGCCCGTCCGGTTCAGACGCTTGCCGTACTGCAGCAACAGGCCATTGGCCAGGCCACCGATGGGCAGTACCGCCATCTGCACCCACAACGGCGCGGCGTAGATATGGTCGGAGGTGGCGAACAGGATGCGCAGGAATGCGCTGCAGCCGGTGCCGACCAGCGCGCCGGCCAGGGTGGCCAGCGCCAGCCATTGAAGCACCGTCGCCAGCATCACCAGGGGTTCGGTCAGATAGGACTGGCGCATGGGCCTGAGTAAGACACGAAAGCCACTCAGGATAGCAGCGTCGCTCGCGCAGCCGGCCGCTCAGTACGGATGCTGCCGGTAGAACAGTTCCAGTTGCCGGTAGACCTCCGGCAGCTCCTGGCGCAGCGCGGCCGGCGTCTCGAAGAAGGCCTCGCTCACCACCGCGAAGAACTCCGCTTCGTTTTCCAGGCCGTAGGGGTCGATCGGCACGGGAAGTCCATGGCGATCGGCCCCGCGCAGGCGCTTGAACGCGTCGGAGAAGACCCGCGTCCACGCGCGGCGATCCATGCGCCGGTGCAGCGGCGGGAAACCGTTGGCCTCGCCGTTGAGCATGTCGAGCTTGTGCGCCATCTCGTGGATGACCACGTTGTGGCCCGGCGTATTTCCGGCTTCGAGCACGTCCGCCCATGACAGGATCACCGGCCCGCGACCCCATGCCTCGCCGGCCATGATGCTGCGGGTTTCATGCACCACGCCGGCCTCGTCGGTGTGGGTGCGGCGGGGAATGAAGGCATCCGGGTAGACGATGACGCTGTGCCAGCCGTCGTACCAGTCCAGTCCCAGTTTCAGGATAGGCATGCAGGCATGGGCGGCGAGCAGCACCCGATCGGCGTCGTCCAGTTCCAGCCCCTGGACCGGCTCCAGCGACTTGCGCTCGAGGAACAGCGTGGCCAGCACGCGCAGCGCGGCCTGGTCGGAAGCGCCCAGCCGACGGGCCGGCGCGCAGCGGCGCAGTGCATCCTGCCAGAGCGGTTCGGCAATGGGGCGCCGGGCGACGATGCGTCGCGCGCGCCAGGTCCTGATCGTGTCGAGCATGGCCCCTGCGGGAGGAAGTCGTTGCGCTCCATGGATCGGGGCGATGTGCTCTTTCTCAAGAAGGCGCCGTATCGGACCGTCGATCTGGACCGGTCTGGATCGTCGTGCAGATGAAACCGTCGCCGCACGCGCCGGTCCACCTGCCACTTTGGCCATGAGGAGTTTCCTAGATGAGCATCACCATTACCGCTTTCGAACGCTCGCCCGATGGCGGCAAGGGACTGGCGCGCGATACGCGCGTTCGCTGGGCGCTGGAAGAAGTGGGCCAGCCCTACGAGGTGCGCCCGGTTTCCTTCCAGGCGATGAAGGAGCCGGCGCATATGGCCGTCCATCCCTTCGGCCAGATTCCCACCTACGAGGAAAGCGGGCTTGCGCTGTTCGAAAGCGGAGCGATCGTCCTGCACATCGCCGGACAGCATGAGGGCCTGTTGCCTGCAGGGGTCGATGCCCGCGCGCGGGCGATCGGCTGGATGTTCGCGGCGCTCAGCACCGTGGAGCCGCCGATCCTGGAACTGGTCGTCGCCAAGTTCATCGAGGGCGACAAGCCCTGGACGCAGGCACGCCTGCCGCTGATCGCCGATCGCATTCGCACCCGCCTGCGCCAGCTTTCCGCCCGCCTGGGCGACGCCGACTGGCTGGACGGCGCGTTCAGCGCGGGTGACCTGATGATGGTGTCGGTCCTGCTGCGGCTGAGGCCCTCGGGCCTGCTCGACGAATTCCCCAGCCTGGCCGCCTACGTCGCACGCGGCGAAGCGCGACCGGCCTACCAGCGCGCCTATGCCGCGCAGGCGGCGGCCGCCCGGCGCTGAAGCGGCGGCGAGCGCGCCACGGGCGAGCGTGGCGGATGCATGGTCTGGGCGGCGACATTCCCTTCCTGCCTCCGTCACGCCAACCGGCGTAAGGGATGCAACATCCGCGCCGATGCGGGCTGAACCCCCGCGCGCATTACCGGCGGTACCCGAGGGTGCCATGCGCATGCGAAACCCCACGCCATCCCTGCGTGGCCTGTTGCCCGCCGAACAGGCCACGGTCCTCGGCCAGTTGCGCGAAGGCGTGGTGCTGGCCGACCGCGAGGGGAGGATCACCTTCATCAACGAAGCGGCCGGGGCTTTTCTGGGCGTATCGCAACGGGGCGTGATGCCGGCCGACTACAGCCGCGTCTTCCACGTGCTGACTGAGGACGGCCAGCCCTACCCGACGCGGGAGTTGCCGCTGGCGCGCGCCGTGCGCGGCGAAACGCTGGCCGAAGCGCGCTGGAGCATCCGGCGCGACGACGGCACCGTGCGCATCGCCGCGGGCGCGGCGCAGCCGCTCTTCGATGCCCATGGCGCGATGACCGGTGCAGTGCTCACGTTCCACGACGACACCACGCGGGTACAGGCCGAGCGTGCGCTGGCCGACGCGGAGCAACGCTACCGGCTTGCCATCGAGGCGACCCAGGATGCGATCTGGGACTGGGACCTGCAGACCGATCGCACGCTCTGGAACGAGCAGTTGTGTGTCGCTTACGGCCATCGGGTGAGGGAGGCCACCTACGACTGGTTCATCGCCCAGATCCACCCCGCCGATCGCGAACGCATCGACGCGGGCTTGCAGCACGTGGCGCGCCATGGCGGCACCCACTGGACCGACGAGTACCGCTTCCGCCGCGTCGACGGTACCTACGCAAAGGTGTGCGACCGCGGCACCGTGGCGCGCGATGCCGAAGGCCGCGCGGTGCGCATGATCGGCGCCATGGTCGACATCACCGAGCGCAAGCGTGCCGAGCGCACGCTGCGCCGGCACACCGAAACGCTCGAAATCCTCAATCGCACGGCCGCCAACATGGCGGCCGAACTGGACCTCTCCCAGGTCGCGCAACTGGCCACGGATGCCGGCGTGGAGCTGCTGCACGCACGTATTGGCGCGTTCTTTTCCGAGACGCTGGACGCGGCGGCCGGCGGCGTGAAGCTCTGTGCGCTGGCCGGGGCCGGTGCCGTCATGCCGCCGGCAAGCGTACGGGAGCTGTTCGGCCCGGTGATCGAGCGCAACCGGCCGTTCAGGTCCAACGACATCTCCGTCGCCCCCCGCGTGCCGCACCCGGCCACGGCGGAGCATGCGCCGATATGCAGCGTGCTCACCGTGCCGGTGACCTCACGCTCGGGCGAGTCGTTCGGGATCCTGGTGTTTGGCCATCCGGAGCCGGCGCACTTCACGGCCGGCCATGAGCGCCTGATGGCCGGCGTGGCCGCGCATGCCGCCATCGCCATCGACAACGCGCGATTGCTGGCGACCGCCCAGCGCGAGGTGGAGGAGCGCCGCGTGGCGCAGGAACGCCTGCGCGAACTGAACGAAACGCTCGAGGCCCGGGTCGAGGAGCGCACCCGCGAGCGCGACCGCGCGTGGGCCATGTCGCGCGACCTGCAACTGGTGATGGACGCCACCGGCATCATTCTTGCCGCCAACGAGGCGTCCGACATCCTCGGCTACCGGCCGGATGAATTGATCGGGCGCAGCGCCGAGGCCTTCGTGCACCCGGATGACGTGGCCGCCCATCTGGAAGCGATGTCGATGGCCGCGGCCGGCAGGTTTCCGCCCGAAGAGGTCCGCTGCCTGCACAAGGACGGCAGTTACCGCTGGCTGTCGTGGGTCAAGTCCGCCGACCAGGGCGTGCTCTACGCCAGCGGACGCGACGTGACGCAGCAGAAGGAACAGGAGCAGGCCCTCGCGGCAGCCGAGGAAGCCCTGCGCCAGAGCCAGAAGATGGAGGCGGTGGGGCAGCTCACCGGCGGCATCGCGCACGACTTCAACAACATGCTGGCGGTAGTGATGGGTTCACTGGACCTGCTCAAGCGGCGCGTGGGCGACAACCCCCGCGTGCTCCGCCAGATCGAAAGCGCGACCGACGCGTCCGAACGCGCCGCCTTGCTGACCAGGCGCTTGCTGGCCTTCTCCCGGCAGCAGGCGCTCAATCCCCAGCCGACCGACCTCAACCGCCTCGTCGGCGAGATGTCCGAGCTGCTGCGCCACTCGATCGGCGCGGCCATCCGCCTGCACACCGCACTGGCCGATGGCCTGTGGCGCACTCGCGTGGATGCCAACCAGCTGGAAAACGTGCTGCTCAACCTTGCCGTCAACGCACGTGATGCCATGCCTGAGGGCGGCTGCCTCACCATCGAGACAGGCAACGTGCAACTGGACAGGCGCAATGCAGCGGCCAATGGCATTCGCGCGGGCGACTACGTGCTGATCGCCGTCACCGACAACGGCAGCGGCATGCCCGCGGACGTGCTCGCGCGCGCCTTCGATCCATTCTTCACCACCAAGGAGGTCGGTAAGGGCACCGGTCTGGGCCTGAGCCAGGTGTACGGTTTCGTGCGGCAGTCGGGCGGCTACGTAAAGCTGTACTCGGAGCCCGGGCAGGGCACCACGGTGCGGATCTACCTGCCGCGCCTGTGCGATGAACCCGCCGCTGGGCGGGTCGACGAGGGCAGTGCCGGCACCGCGCCGGGCGGACTGCAGGAGCTGATCCTGGTGGTGGAGGACGAACCGGCGGTGCGCCAGTTCAGCGTCGATGCGCTGGAAGAGCTCGGCTACCGGGTGCTTCAGGCCGACGGTGCGCCAGCCGCATTGCGCCTGCTTGACCGGCATCCGGACGTCGCCCTGGTGTTCACCGATATCGTCATGCCCGAGATCAACGGCCGCAAACTCGCCGACGAAGTGCACCATCGCCGGCCGGACCTGCCGATCCTGTTCACCACCGGGTACACGCGCGACGCGGTCGTGCACCAGGGCGTGCTCGACCCGGACGTCGAACTGCTCGGCAAGCCGTTCACCCTCGACGGGCTGGCGCGCAAGGTGAGGGCGATGCTCGATCAGGCGGCGTAATGCCGGCCGCCACTCGGGTGCTCGCCGGGGCCATAATCGGTCGTTTCCACGTCCTGGCTGTGCCGCATGTCCATCGTCCTCACCGATTTCGCCCGCCCACGGCTGTTCCCGCGCGAGCCCCGACGCAACACGATCCAGGACTGCACGCCCGAGGCCTTCGAGCACCATCTCAACACGGTCACGCCGCTGAACGTGCTCGACGGCTACGCGCCGTTCTGCAAGCTGCACGTGCATCGCAACTGGACCTCCACGCGATGCCTGGCCGTGCCGGTCACCGAGGCCAACCGGCACCTGCTGCGCTCGGACTACGAAGCGCGTACCCGCGACGAACTTCCGGTGCTGGTGCGCTGGTTCGAGGAGCTGGAACCGCCGGTCGCGGGCTATCTGATTCCGATCCTCTACAGCCGCGAGCAACTGGCGAAAGAGGGTTCGATCATCGACGCCGACTGGGGCGTGGTGGGGTGCATGTACACCGCGGAGCCGGAGGAAACGCCCATGGCGCCGATCACGATGATGCGCAACGCGCTGGGCGTGGAAGAGGGTGGTTCCGGCGTGCCGCTGGATCGCGAGGCCTACTTTCGCAGCGTGGAATTCTGGCGCACGCACGCCAACTGGCGCGGGTAGTCGAAGGCGGCAGGCTGGCCCGCCGTGGTGGCCGCCCCCGCCGCAACGGTGCGCATGACGGCTGGTTGTCCGGGTAGCCGGGACGGTACCCTCGGACCTCCCCCAAGGAACCTCGCCATGGCCAAGAAGAAAAGCGTGTCCCGATTCGAGGCAAGGCTGTTGCGCCCGGCGCAACCGCGCAACGCATCCTGGGCGTTCGTGGTTCTCCCCGAGGAGGCCAGCGCGCAATTTCCGCGACGGGGACGAACGACCGCGGAAGGCACGATCAACGGCCAGCCCCTGCATGCCACGCTGGAACCCGATGGCCGGTTGAGCCACTGGTTCAAGGTGGATGCGGCGCTGTGCAAAGCCGCCGGCGCAACCGCCGGTGACCTGGTCGTGGTGGAGATCGCACCGGTGGCCCGGGAGCCCGAGCCGAAGCTTCCGCCGGACTTGCGCCAGGCGCTGGAGGGGGCGCCCGAGGCGTTGGCGACCTGGGAGGGCACCACCACCCTGGCGCGCGTGGACTGGATCCACTGGCTGACGTCGGCCAAGCAGTCCGCTACCCGTGCCAAGCGCGTCGCCGACGCCTGCGGCATGCTTGCATCAGGCAAGCGGCGCGTGTGCTGCTTCGACTCTTCCGGCTACTACAGCAAGGGGTTCGCGGCGCCGGAGGTGGCGGATGAGTCCTAACGGGCGTTTTCGGTTGCGGCCCGCCGGACGGCGGGCCGCGCGCATGGCGTCTGGCTGATTGGCCCATCGCTGGCGGGGCTCCCTCGGCTGCTGCGCGACGCCCCTGCGACCTTGGTTGTCGCTGTTGCGAGACTCTTCCGACTTGGCTCGCCTGCGGCGGGCTTCCGATCGCCTGCCGTCGCTCGGGGCGGTCTCTGGAATCAGGTGCAACAGGAGGCTCCCGGCCGGTCTGCCGGCCCCGCGCGCGCCGCACTTGGCTCCCTCTCCCCTCCGGGGAGAGGGTTGGGGTGAGGGGCCGGGCTCGCGGGATGCTTCCAGGTCGCCCCCGCCACTTTCAGCTGGCGTGCTTGAAGTCGTAATCGGCAGTCATCAGGGCATCGGCCAACTCGGGGTCGTCAGCCTCCAGCTCCCTGGCCGCCATGAGCCCGATATCGAGCCAACTCCGCTCCCTGGGAGCGGGGAGGTTGGACCGGCCCAGTTCCTCCAGCACCTGCCCGAGTTGCCGGTGCGCATGCAGGTAAACCCCGTAGGCCGGGTTGGCGGCCAGGCGGCTGATTACGAGTTCCAGCGCATGACGTGCCGAGCGCATAGCGCGAATCCTTTTGGTCATTCCTCTCTCCGTCGCGTCCGCGCAAGCTTGGGTGCTGCTGCCATTGTCGCCCGCCGCGGGCGGACACGATATCCGCCTGCGCTGGGCTGGCCCGGAACGGCGTAGGCTCGGCGCATGCGGCGGACCGCAGGAGTGCACGCCATGCAGACGCGCGAAAACGACAGGCGATTCGGCGAAGACATTGCCACGCTTTACCAGGACCTCCTGGTGCCGATGATCTTCACGCCCTACGCCGTGGACCTCGCCAGCCGGCTTGCGCGGTTGCCGGTGGCAAGCGTGCTGGAGTTGGCGGCCGGTACCGGCGTGGTGACGCGCGAACTGGCCTCGCGCCTGGCACCGGACGTACAACTGGTCGCGACCGACCTCAACGAGGCGATGCTGGCCGTGGCGCGGAAACAGGGCACGTCGCGGCCCGTGCGTTGGCGTCAGGCGGACGCGATGGCGCTGCCGTTCGACGACGCTTCCTTCGATGCCGTGGCCTGTCAGTTCGGCGCGATGTTCTTTCCGGATCGGGCTCACGCCTTCGCCGAGGCCCGGCGGGTGCTGCGCCCCGGCGGCACGCTGTGGTTCAACGTGTGGGACGGCATCCAGACGAACGATTTCGCGTGGGTCATCCAGCAGGCCGTTGCCGGCCTCTTTCCGGACGACCCGCCGCGGTTTCTGGAGCGCCTGCCGCACGGCTATGTCCCGGCATCCGCGATCGCGCGCGACCTGGCGCAGGCGGGCTTTGCCGGCGAGCCGCTCATCGAAACGGTCGCTGCCCGGAGCCAGGCCATCACATCCGCCATGGCGGCCATCGCTTATTGCCAGGGCACGCCTTTGAGGAACGAGATCGTCGCCCGCGATCCCGCACGGCTCGGCGAGGCGACCGAAGCGGCGACTGCCGCCATGACCGCGAGGTTCGGCGCCGGGCCGGTCACCGGACGGATTCAGGCGCTGGTGGTGCGTATCGATCGCTGAAGCGAGGCGCTCGCGGCGCCGGCAAGCAGCAGTGAGAAGGGAAGCCCGATGATGTCGCCGGACATTCCACGGACAGGCGCGGTCGCGCTACCGGCCATGCGATTGACCCGGGTCAAGGCGGACAAGCGCCCATCTGCCGACCATGCGCGAGCCGGCGACTGCCGGGTTCCCATGGAGTCCACGATGCAATTCGAACTGTCCACCGCCCCTACGGATGCGGCCCCGATCACCGCCGCCATCCACGCGCTGGATCCCCACGCCAGGGTCGTCCTGGATGCCGGGCGCGGTCGCCTGGAGGTGCTGGCCAGCGCAAGCGGCGAGCAGATCCTCGATGCGCTGCGCGGTATCGGCTGCGTGGCCAGGCCGCTGGAGAAAGAGGTGCACATCAGCGGTGGAAGCACCTGCTGCGGCCACTGCGGCTAGCGGCAAGTCGACAGGCGCCAACCGCCGGCGTCTGGAAGAATAGGCAGGCCGCACTCCGCGGCTTGCCCGGTTGGCCTCATGAAAAACACCGGCCGCATCCGATGGATGTGGCGCGTCGCGGCCGTGCTGCTGGCATTCGTTGCCGCCTGGCTGACATGGCTGCGCCCGGTCGCGCCGCGCGTCGGCCCGGTTCCGGCATCGCGGCTCGGAGACTGGCCGACAGCCGCGCCGGCGGCGGAAGGCTTCGACGACCGCTCGCTTGGGCAGGCGGCCGACGCGCTGCTGGACGGACCGTTCAACGTGCACGCGTTGCTGGTCGAGCGCCACGGGCGGCTCGTCGCCGAGTACTACCAGGGCGGCCGGGACCGGTCGGTGTATGGTCTGGTGTCGTGGCGGCAATCGTTCGGCCCGATGCAACTGCATGACGTTCGCTCGGTAGGCAAGAGCGTCACCAGTCTGCTGTACGGCATAGCGCTGGGCGACGGGCGCGTGCCCGATCCGTCCGCCCGCGTGCTCGCGTCCTATCCTGCCCTGGACCGGGTCGCTTCGGGTGCCGCGCGCGCGATCCGCGTGCAGCAACTGCTCGACATGAGCAGCGGCCTGGCGTGGCGCGAGGGCGAACCTGGCCTCGACGATGAATTACGCCTGTTCTGGAAGCGCGACATTCCCGCGTATGTGTTCGGGCATCGCATGGTCCATGCCCCCGGCTCGACCTTCAATTACAACGGCGGCGGGACGGCGGTGCTGGCTGACCTCATCGCCCGCGGCGTTGGCATGCCGCTGGATGCCTACGCGCGTGAGCGGTTGTTCCGGCCCATGGGCATCTCGTCGTGGACGTGGGTGCACGACGTGCACGGTCGGCCGATGGCGTTCAACGGCCTGCGCCTGCGTCCACGCGACCTGCTGAAGATCGGACGCCTGGTGCTCGACCACGGCCAGTGGCACGGGCGCCAGCTGGTGCCCGCGGCGTGGATCGAACGCTCGCTGCAGCCGAAGCTGGCGACCGGCGTGAGCGATTTTCGCTATGGCGCGCAGTGGTGGGCCGGCACGGCACGGTGGCGGGGGCAGGACATCGCCTGGCACGCCGCGTTCGGCAATGGGGGACAGCGGCTGTTCGTGGTGCCGCGCCTGGACCTTGCCATCGTCACCACGGCTGGCGCTTACGACGAGATGCCGACGGCCATCGCGGTGAACCGGCTGGTGCAGGGCGTGGTGAGCTCGATACGCAAATGATGGGCGCGTGATGCCCTGCCGGGCCACGCGTTGCGCGGAAGGCGGTGGAAGAGGGCAGCGCTCCGGCTGGCGGATGGGGCGGGGCCTCGCTCACCATCGGCATGGCGGGCAGGATCTTGTGCGCATCCGCGGCGCGCTGCCGGCACCATCGCATCTTCCACCGCCGGTGTTTTCGACCGCCGCCGTGGGCGCGGTGTTGACCTCGATCAATCCGCGCCGTGATCTGCCAATGCCTGGGGCGTGTCGAGCAGGGTGACGCCCGGGGCATCGCGCAAATGCTCGCGCAGCCAGAAGCCGTGCTCGGCGCCGACCAGAACGACGATGCGCCGCCGCGGATTCTCGCGAGCCGCTCGCTGGATGACCTGCAGGAAATGCCCGTTCCAGGCCTCCCAGCCGGCGTGCTCGCCCGGGCCCATCAGCGCCTCCTGCAACGCGTGCTTGGCACGCAGCGCGGCGTCGGTGACGTCGTCGTTGACGCTCGCCGGCGAAGTCCAGCGCGCCTTGAGCACCTCATATAACCCATCGACGTATTGGCCGAACGCCTTGGCCTGAGCCGGCTCACGGCTGTAGAAGGCCACGGTGTTGGCGCGATACGGCGCAAGCAACCTGTCGTAAAGCGGCTCCGCCGGCTCCATCGCGTAGACACGGTAATGGTGGCGGTCGATCAGCGGATAGACGACCGCCGGATACTCCTGCTTGGTCTTCTCCGGTGGCCGGGTGACCAGATCGTCCGGTTGCAGTTCGACGCACAGCACGTCCGGCTTGAGCCGTTCGATGGCGTGGCCAAGCGCCGTGTTGTCGTAAGCCGGCACCTCGGCGTGCATCTGATGCAGCGTATCGAGCACGACCACCGTGGCCGGCTGCACTTGGGCCATTGCCGCCATCGGCAGGGCCAGCCATACACCAAGCAGCATCCACCAACGCATGGCACGCTTCCGGAGTTTCGAGGAACGACAGGGTAGCGGGCTGCGCGACTGGGTCGCAGTGCCGGAAGCCACGCGTCGCGGTGCTTGTGCGGGTGTCCGCCTGGCGTGGAGCAACCCGGAAAGGAGTGGCGCCCTACTTGCCGATCTAATGTGCCTAGGACGTAGTCATCGGCCGACAGACAGGCGTTCCCGGTCGCGGCAAGCTTGACTTTCGTATCCAAGCTAAGGAACTGCCATGGACCGCATCAGAACGACCGTCATCGCTTTGGCTCTTTTCGCCTGCGCCTCGGCAGCCGGAGCGACCGAGCGCCCGAGCGATCCGCTTCGGCACAGCGCGCCAAAAGGAACCACCGATGCGTTCTACGCGTGCGTCGACAGGGCGAACTTCAACGAAATTGAGGAAGCCTACTGCACGTCGCACGAGCGAGCGGAGCAGGAAAAGCGGCTCAATAAGACGTATCAAGCGTTGTTGCACAAGCTGGATGAAGGTCAGAAGAAGCGCCTCGTGCAAGCAGAGCGCGCTTGGATCGAGTTACAAGACGCCACGGCCCCATTTGAGGGGGCGCTTTACGGTCGCGAGATCATCGATAACCTGCAAGTGGCCCAGAACGAATTGTTTGCCGTCACTCGCCGGGCCGATCAGCTGGAGGAGTACCTGGCGGTCGCCAGTGGCTTGTGATGCATGCGCTCAATGATCCCGTTAAAGGAGTAACGGTATGCAATATCCTGATACCCGCGACATAGATGCAATCGCCGGCGCCATGTATTTCGTCGTTGGTCGCGCCACCGAAGGGGGGCCCCATCCCTACCGCCTGTCCATCGCAGGCATTACGCAGCAAGCAGGCGACAAGAATTGGGGAGAGGTTGAAAAGATTGTCGCCAACAGCGGCTACTCCCTGGGGACGATCCAGGTCGACCTCGGCCAGCGTGGGACGTGGCCGCTGGGAGCGACGACAGATGCATCGCTTGAGTCTGGCCAGTCCACTTATGTGGACGCCATCATTGGGCAGGCAGCGAAGTACGCCGAAGTCCATCACCTGCAGTTCCCGTCGGACAGAGCGCAACTCCGCAAGCAACTGCTGACCCATGGCAATGGGAAGGGGCAGCACAGCGCACTGCAATTCATTGCGCCCGAAACCCGTGACAGCTTCAACACATGGTTAGGCTCCGAAGAAGGGGAGCAGTGGATCCACACGAATATCGACTACCCGCAGATTCGCAATGCAGCTCAGCAGGCGCTCGATGTGCTGGACTCCGCCGGTAAGAACATCCCCGAGAGCCACCGGTTCGAAACCCTGGCACTTCTCACGAAGACGGCGAACCAAAGGCCGTCGGAACTGGTCGAGTTCCGCAAGGTTCTTTCGGATGGTGGCGATTACCAGGATCTCGTGAGTAAAGCCGGCGAAATTGCGAGCCACCATCGCGGGTATGCGGGTGTCGCGGCGGTCGTATCCGCAGGCCGTTACCTGAAGGCTTACGGTGATCCGGAGAAAGCCGCTGCGCTTGCTCGCGCCCAGGCCAAGGTGGCAAGCGCAGACTTCAATCCTGCAGACTTTGCCAATGATCGGGACTTGCAGGAAGGGTTGAGAGCCATTGGTCAGGCGAAACCGGTCCACGTCCTGCGCCAAGGCTCCCGTGGCGACGAGGTCGCCTCTCTCCAGGCCCGCCTCGCCAAGCTGGGTGTTACCGACGCGCACGGTCATGCATTGAAACCGGATGGCGATTTCGGCCCGGCGACCCGCCGAGCGGTCGTTGCGTTCCAGCGGACCCACGGTCTGGAAGCCGATGGTCGCGTAGGGCCAAAGACGCTCGATACGCTGGGCGCCGCCCTTAAGCAACAAGCCGCGAGCCTGGCCGATCGGAGTCACCCCGGCTATCCGCTGTTCTGCCAGGCGCTGGAGAAGGTTCATCTGATCGACGCCAAGTGCGGGCGTACGCCTGACGAGCTGTCGAACAACGTGGCCGGTTCACTGGCCACGGCGGCGCAAGCGCAGGGGCTTACCCGCATCGACCACGTGGTGCTGGGCGAGAACGCCACGCGCGCCTTTGCCGTGCAGGGGGCGCTCGATTCGCCGTTCAGACGGTTCGCGGCCGTAGACATCCTGCAGGCGGTGGCAACGCCGCTGGCGCAAAGCAGCGCGGCGTTCCTGGCAGCGCCCCAGCCCCGCGCGGAAGCGTCGCTGGCGGCGTTGCCTCAGCAGACACTCGCTCCGGCTGCGCTGCAGGACGCGCATCGCTAGTGGAGTGCCGCCGATCCGGGCGACGGGGGGGAAGGGGGAGCGTGCACCAGGTTTCGATGCGTGCATCCCTATCTTCTCTGGAGAGCGTTGATCGGTACCCCGGCGTGACAACCCCTGGACTCGCAAGACGTTGCGATGTCTGCCGGCAGGAACTTGCGGCGCCGATTGCTGCTAAGTTCCCAGGCTGTCCACACGCCTGCCGGAGGTTTCCATGTCCCGTGCCGTCCTTGCTGGCTCATTGGTCGCCACCGCCCGTGGGTATGCGCGCCTGGCCCTGGCCGTATCGATGGCCCTCGCGGCCGGCGTGGCCAGCGCCCAGGCATCGCGGGGCGCCCATGTGCCGCCGCCGCAGGACACGCCTTATCCGGGTACCGTGGCGATCCACGTGGATGCGAGCGACACGCGGCAGGGCATCTTCCGGGTCCACGAAACCTTGCCGGTGCAGGCTGGTGCGCTGACGCTGCTCTATCCGAAGTGGATCCCGGGCGACCATTCGCCGAGCGGCCCGGTCGCCATGCTGGCCGGGCTGAAGATCAGCGCCGGCGGCAAGCCGCTCAAGTGGACCCGGGACGAATACGACGTGTACGCATTCCACGTGAATGTGCCGGTGGGTGTCTCGAAGATCGATGCAGACTTCCAGTACCTCTCCAGCCGCGACGGCGGTTACGAGATGACCGACCGCATGCTGGACCTGGAATGGAACAAGATGGCGCTGTACCCGGCGGGGTACTTCTCGCGCCGGATCACCTTCGTGCCCAGCGTGACCCTGCCGCACGGCTGGCAGTTCGGTAGCGCGCTGGAGCCGTCGCGGCAGGCGAAGGTCGCTTCCTCAGGTGATACCACGACGTTCAAGCCGGTGACGTTCAACACGCTGGTCGACTCGCCGATCTACGCGGGCAAGTACTTCAAGCGCGTCGATCTGACGCCCAAGGAAGGCGCGCCGGTCCACCTGGACGTCTTCGCGGACGCGCCCAAGTACCTGGAGATGACGCCAGAGCAGTTGCAGGCGCATCGCGCGCTGGTGGCGGAGGCGACGGCGTTGTTCGGCTCGCACCACTACGACCATTACGACTTCCTGTTCTCGCTCTCCGACCAGCTCGGCGGCAATGGACTGGAGCATCACCAGTCCAGCGAGAACGGCCTGGAGGCCGACTATTTCACCGCGTGGAAGGACGCCGCGCCGGGACGCGACCTGCTTGCGCACGAGTACACCCATTCCTGGAACGGCAAGTTCCGCCGGCCGGCGGATCTGTGGACGCCCAACTTCAACGTGCCGATGGGCGATTCGCTGCTGTGGGTGTACGAGGGGCAGACCCAATACTGGGGC
This sequence comes from Frateuria flava, assembly GCF_017837635.1. GTDB lineage: Bacteria > Pseudomonadota > Gammaproteobacteria > Xanthomonadales > Rhodanobacteraceae > Frateuria_A > Frateuria_A flava. The sequence continues at coordinate 101,707 of NZ_JAGJRS010000018.1, read as the reverse complement.
TTCGTGCTCACCGCACGCGCCGGCCTGTGGACGCCTGAGCAGTTCCGCGACGCGCTGGCCATGACCGCCGCCAACTACGAGCGCAATCGCGAAGGCTTCCACTGGCGCACGCTGGAGGACACCACCAACGATCCGACCGCCGCGCATCGCACCGGCCTGCCGTACCGCAGCTGGCAGATGAGCGAGGAGTACTACAGCGCCGGCCAGATGATCTGGCTGGCGGTCGATGCCAGGCTGCGCGCGCTGACGCACGACAGGAAGTCGCTGGACGACTTCGCGCGCGCGTTCTTCGGCGTGGACAACGGCAGCTTCGTGACCAGGACCTACGCCTTCGACGACGTGGTCGCGGCCTTGAATGGCGTGGCCCCGTACGACTGGGCGGGCTTCCTGCACGCGCACGTCGACGCGCTCGATCCGCCGCTGCTCGACGGCCTGGCACGCACCGGCTGGAAGCTGGTCTACACCGACCAGCCCAGCGACTACGAGCAGCAGTACAACAACCGCCCGCAGTCGCCACGCCATCTGTACAACTTCACCTGGTCGATCGGACTGACGCTGGACGATCACGGGCAGATCAACGACGTACGGTGGGAGGGCCCGGCCTTCAAGGCAGGCGTCAGCACCGGCGCCACGCTCGTGGCCGTGAACGCCAAGGACTACTCGACCGACGTGCTCAAAGGCGCGATCGCCGCGGCCAGGGGCGGCAAGGCGCCGATCCAGCTCTTGCTGAAGTTCCAGGGTGGCTACCGCACGGTCCCGGTGGACTACCACGGCGGTCTGCAGTATCCGCACCTGGTGCGCGTCAAGGGCACGCCCGACTACCTGAGCGAGATCATCGCGCCGCGTACCCGATAGCCGCGACGCAAAGGCCTGGCCGGCATGGACATGGTTTTCTACCCGGTGATATCCGCGCGAGCGATCGCCTGGGCGGCGATATCGAAAGACGAATGCGGCGGTAGCCGACTTTTGTTGTGCCGGGAATAGCTGCGTGCTGGTTCTGCGCGCCAGCGCACAGTGTCGATGTAGGAGAAATCTGATAGATCCCCTGCTTGCCAGACTCTTCACGCAAGGTGAAACACGCTTCACGGCCTTGGGCCGTCGACTTTCTGGACGGCAATACACTGGTTTTTTCCGGCGTTCTGCTTAAGCCCCTTTGGGTCACGCGCCGATACTTACAGGAAAGCCTGAATGGCCAGCCTCGTCGCTCGCATAAAAAAAATAAGAAGAGCCATCGTCAAGCGCATGCCCGATCCGGTGTACTACCCCTACCGGTATTTCCAGATCTACCGCCGGGTGGGAAGTCTTGCGCAGCCGGAGCGCTATTCGGAAAAGATTTTCTACCGCATGCGCCATCCGTTGCCGGTCTTCTCGCAGCTGGCGGACAAGGTCGCGGTGCGCCGTTACATTGCCGAGGTGGTGGGCGAACAGTATCTGGTACCGGTCTTCCTCACCTGCGACAGGGTAAACCGCGAAACCTTCGACGCCCTGCCTGACACATTTGTCATGAAGGCCAACCACAGTGCCGGACAGACGAGGATCGTGCATGACAAGCGCAGCGAAGACCTCGACGCGCTGGCCGACCTGGCCAACGGCTGGATGAAGTCGGACTTCTCCATCCGGCAGCGGGAAAAGCACTACCGGAGCATCGCCCCCCGGATCATTTTCGAGCAGGCGCTGCTGGGCCCCGCAGGCGAGCCACCGGACGACTACAAGTTCAACGTGCTCAACCCGGGTGGCGGGGAGGAAAGCTTTGTGTTCGTCCAGTACGTCCACGACCGCTTCAAGGACGTCATGACGCAGGACTTCTACCTGTCCGACCTGACGCCCGCGCCGTTTCGCTTCCGGGGACTCAAGCCCAGCGGCAAGCCCTTGCCGGTGGTCGACGGGCTGGACGAGATGATGGATATCGCCAGGAAACTTGCCGCACCGTTCGGTTTTCTGCGCGTCGACTGCTACTACTACGCAGGCCGGGTGTATGTGGGCGAGCTGACGGTTACGCCGGGCGCCGGCATGTATGCGCTGTCACCACCGCACTGGGATGCGGCGCTCGGCGCGAAATTCCGCTGGCCGGACACCTGCGAGCTGGGCCGCTGAACCGTATCCGCTGAAAGAGCGCGGGTCGCCCGGCGCACGCACGCAAAAAGAAGAGGCCGGGCTTGATGCCCGGCCGGAGAAGCGATCGCTGGTGGATCAGAAGCGCGGACCGTTGTGCAGGTTTGCGCCAGTGCCTCGCGGCGTGGTTCCCAGGCCGGTGCCGGTGCCGGTCGCGATGTCGGCGGCGCCGTGACGCTCGAAGATCGCCCGGGCGCGGTCGCGTTCGACCATGTCCTCGGTGTGCACGGTGATCAGTGCGTTGCCCTCGCGAATGCGCTCGTCGTAATGCTTGGCTTCGACCTCGGGGATGCCCATGCCGATCAGCGCGCCGACGATGCCACCGGTCGCGCCGCCGACCGCCGCGCCACCGAGCGCGGCCATGATGGGCCCGGCGGCAATGAATGGACCCAGGCCCGGAATGGCCAGCGTGCCGATGCCCACCAGCCAGCCGAGCCCCGCACCGGCGCCCATGCCGATGACGCCGCCGGTGGTCGCGCCCTCGGGCGCCTTGGTGTTGTGCTCGGTGGCGAAATCGCGCGTGCCGCGGCGGTTCTGCATCAGTACGGAAATGTCGTTGTTGGAGAAGCCGGCGTCCTTCAGGTCGTCGACGACGGCCTCGGCCTTGTCCTCGTTGGGGACGGTGCAATAGACGGATGCGTACATGGAGGTCTCCTCAATCGGAATCGGTTTCGATGTCGAGCTGGTTGTCGACACGGGTCACGCCGCGCACGCCGGCGGCATCGTGCTCCAGGCGGGCCTTTTCCTGTGCGCTGGCCACCGGGCCGCGCAAGGTCACCACGCCGTTGTTGGCCACCACCTTGACGTTGCGGGCTTTGACCGAAAGGTTGCTGTCGTCGACGATCGCCTGGCGGACCTTGGCCACCAGATCGACCGCGGAAGAGCTGTTGGACTGGTCCATGGGAGTGACTGAAGCATCGTTGCGATCCCGCCGGTTCAGCCGCGTGTTGTCGGCATCCGCGCCGGTCACGCCGGCTGCCGATTGGCTGGACGCAGGTGACGACTGCATGGGCGTGGCCTGCTGCGCGAAAGCGCCGGTACTTGCCGCGAGCGCTGCGAACACTCCCACGGCCAGCGGCCTGGGCAATGCGTGTTTCATGCGTTCCTCCTCGTTGGTCGCCATGCGGGGACGGCCCGCACTGTGGGCCCGGCCATGGACTTTGGCCGGAAGGGTCACGCTAGGGAGCGGGCGGTAAAGTCGGCGTGTCATCGAAGTGAGCGGACTGACCACCGGCGAGCAGCGGCGCGAGAGCGTTCAGTCACCGCGGCGTCCTGCCATGGGCCCGCTACACAACATCGAATGCGGTGACAAGGTCGAGCGGCTGCGCGTACTCGCGGTCGATGCGGTCGCGCACGCGGCGAAGCAGGCAAGGCTTGCGTCGGTCCCCAGGCGCTGCGTTGTCGATGAGGAAAAGCGGACCATCACCGCGATGGTGTCCAAGGTCGCCTACGCCGTCCTGCTGCTGGCACCGCCGACCTCCCTGCCGCGTTCGAAGTATCGGGCGAGCAGCGGGGAATCGTCGGGGAGCGACCGGCAACCCTATGGCGTGCGCGACCGCACCGTGCGCGAGCCGGCGGGCAATCTGCTGCGCGTGCAGGGGCGCGCGGCCTGGCGCAGCCGCGTGACCCGGGTACCTGCCGGATCATGTCGAGGACGCCTTCACCCACTGCCACGCGGAAGTCACGCCCGGCTTACCCTGCGCGAGTAGGATCGCCGCCCTGATGCGGGAGCGACGAGGCAGCGGCCGAGCTGACGGAGCGCAGGCGCGAGGCGTGCCACCCGAGCACCGCATCCGGTGTTCCCATCCACGGGGCCGGGAGGCACCATCCGTCTGCGGCTTCGTGCAACGCCGGTCCGCCGGGCCGGCGGCAGGCCATCGCGGGCCACGCCCCGTGGCCTGCGACCTGCGAGGCGCACGCGGCACCGCCGGAACCTGCCGCATTCTCCCTGGAGGGTCCTCCCATGACTCCTCGTAAGCGTCTTCTGGTCGGCGCGCTGGCGCTTGGCCTCTCCCTCGTTGCCGCCCTGCCGACGGCCGCTGAGTCCCCTGCGACGCCCAGCACGCGGGGCATCGTCAGCCTGGTGCAGACGCACACCGGCTATCCAGTCAAAGTGTCGGTGTACGCGACGGGGCTCAACAACCCGCGCGGCCTGACGTTCGGCCCCGACGGCCAGCTCTACGTGGCCGAAGGCGGCCGCGGCGGCAGCCACACCACCTCCGCCATGGACTGCATGCAGGTGCCGGGCGTCGGCCCGTACAGCGGCAGCTACACCGGCGGACGCATTTCGCGGATCGACCATCACGGCCACCGGGTCACGATCACCAACAAGTTCCCCTCCAGCCAGACCAGCGCCGAGACCGGTTCGCTGATCAGCGGTGTCGCGGACGTCGCCTTCATCGGCCACACCCTGTATGCGATCACGGCCGGCGCCGGCTGTTCGCACGGGCTCAAGGGCACCTACAACGGCATCGCCCGCGTCGACTCCGACGGCTCGATCCACTGGATCGCCAACCTGAGCCGCTACCAGAAGCACCACCCGGTGCAGAACGCGGAAGAGGAAGACTTCGAGCCGGACGGCACCTGGTACAGCATGGTTGCGCTGCACGGCCACCTGTACGCGCTCGAGCCCAACCATGGCGAGCTGGTGAAAGTGAGCCTTGACGGAAAGATCCGGCGCGTGGTCGATGTCTCGGCGAGCCAGGGCCACATCGTGCCGACGGCATTGGCGTATCACGGCCGGTTCTTCATCGGCAACCTTGGCACGTTCCCGATCTCGGCAGGTTCCGAGAAGGTTCTCCGGCTGACCCGCAACGGGCAGCTGTGGCCGGTGGCGGACCGGTTGACGACCGTATTGGGCATCGCCTTCCACCACGGGCACATGTACGTGCTGGAGAACACCACCGGCAAGGACAACCTCGCACCGACGCCAGGGACCGGCAAGGTGGTGCGGATCGATCCCTCCGGCGCGCGCCGCGCGGTGATCACCGGCCTGGCCCTGCCGTCCGCCATGACATTCGGTCCGGACGGGGCGTTGTACGTGTCCAACATGGGCTTCGGCTTCCCGCCGGGCATGGGGCAGGTGCTGCGCTTCGACTTCGACGCCTGGCGTCACTCGCCCTAGCCGTACCCGCTGGCGCGGCCGCGACGACCGCGCCAGCCACTGTTTCCGCAGTACGCTCGCCCACGATCAGGTTCGCGATGGCAACGAGGAAGAGAGCTGGGCACGTCCTTGGGTGGCGAGCTTCGCCCACGAGCCCAGCCCCAGATGACCACGTCAGGTTACCGGGCCGGGCCCGGGCATGCAGCGCCGATAGCGGGCCTTGAACACGCGCGCCCGACGTGATCCCCGACGAGGCCGATGACGCCCACCGTTTTGACAGGAGTAGCGGAACGGCAAATGTCAGCATGGCGCGCCCCGTACGGTCCGCCGTGCCGGGCAGCCGGCGTGCGGGCGGCGTGCCGGTTCATGGCCCTGGCGCGCCGGGCCCGGACGCCTTCTCCGTCGCCTTGCTTGCGGCCTGCTGCTCGATGTACTGGAGCTCGGCCAGCGAGCGCGGTTCGCCCGGGATCAGCTTCAGGCACGCGTGGTAAGCGGCGCGGGCCTCGTCGTACCGGTGCATCTCGGTCAAGGCGAAGCCTTGACCGCGCAGGGCCTTGCAGGTGGTGTCCGGTACGTTCGCGGCGGTAAAGGGGGCATCGGTCTGGGCCTCCTTGTAGTGCGCCAGGGACTCGTCCCACTGGTGCTTGCCCTGGTAGGCGAAGCCGATCTCCAGGTGGTACTGGCTGTCCATCGGCGCGCGCTCGAGCGCCTTCCGCAATTGCGCGATCGCATCGTCGTAGCGCGCCAACTCGTTGTATGCAAAACCGCGGGCCCAGTAAGCCATGGCCCAGGCGGGCCCGAGCACCAGCACCTTCTTCGGTCGCTGCGGGTTCGCGGTGCCGGGGAGCGACGCGTAGATCAGGGCGTCCTCGGCTCCGCGTGCGCTGTAGACGATCGCATCGGTGTGCGCATAGGCGGCTTCGTACCTGGCGATCACGCTGTCCAGCGGACCGTCGAGCGCCGCCATGACCTGGCCGTCGCGAACCATCTGCACGCCCTTGATCACTGACTGCACGTCGGCGTCGCCGTCCGGCGGCGTAGTGCCGGAGCCGGCGGCAGCCGTTCTGCCGGGGGCGCCGGCGCACGCGGCGAGCAGCAGCGCGATTCCCCATCCAGCCAGGTGCCTTGCAACGCGCAGCATGGTCTTCCCTCCCTGTGGACCCATCACGGGCGGCCCGGCGCGGGCCGCCCTCACGCCTCGGTGTCTGGCCGGCGGGCTACTTCTCCAGCGCCTTCACCGCGTCGAGCGTCTCCTGCACGTGCTTGTTCGGCTTGAGGTCCGAATAGACGTGGGTGATCTTGCCCGAAGGGGCGATCACGTAGGACGTGCGGTCCGACCAACCGGGCCGCATTGGCAGCAAGGCGTCGTACTCCCGGGCGATTTTTGCATTGGCATCGGCGGCGACCGGGAACTTGCCGCTGCAATGCTCGGTTTCCTTCGAGAAGTCGGCCAGCTGGTCGGTGTTGCCGGCGGTCACGCCGATCACCGTGGCGTGCATGGCCTTGAACTGGTCGATGGCCTGCGAGAACAGGTGGGCTTCGAGGTTGCAGCCGGCGGTGTGCGCGGCCGGGAAGAAGTACACCACCACCGGACCTTTCTTCAGGGCATCGGCGAGATTGAAGGTGAATGCCTTGCCCGCGAGATAGGCCGGCGCAGTGAAGTCCGGCGCCTGTGTGCCTTCCTTGAGGGCGGCGAAGGCCGGCGAGGCCAGCACGGCGGTACCGACGAGGGCGAGCGCGGCGAGCTTGAGGGGAGACTTCATGGCAGGACTCCTGGGCGGCATGGACAGACCGTTTATACGCTACAAATACGCCCGCGGATGTCGGCCGGGTGAACGGGTTTTTCGCTGTCGGGGGACGACCCGACCTTCTTCCTTGTTTGTGGCACTAACGGCATCGGCTCGCGCGCGAGCCGCGGTACGCAAGACTTCGGCAGGAACAGGGGGATTTCCGAATGAGACTGAAAGCACCTTCCAGGGCGCCGCTGCTGCACTTCGTCGATATCTACGGCCGCCGCGTGGACATCGGCGGCTCGGGGCGTCGCACGCTGCTTTGCTTCTTCCGCGACGCGGCGTGCCCGTTCTGCAATTTCCGCATCTACGAGTTGACCAACCATCACCCGGCACTGTCGGCGCTGGGGCTGGATATCGTCGCGGTGTTCACCTCCACGCCCGAGGCGGTGCAACGGTTCGTCGCACGCAAGCCGAGGCCTTTCAGCGTGATCGCGGACCCCAGTTCGAACGCGCATGAAACCTACGGGATCGAGCGGTCGCTGTGGCGCAAGCTCAAGGGCATCGTCACGCGGGTGCCGACCCTGATCAAAGGTCTGCGCATCGTCGGCCTGGCGGGTCTGAACACCACCAACCTGATGCCGGCCGATTTCCTTATCGACGAGGACGGCAACATCGTCGAGGCTTATTACGGCGGTGATGCGGGCGATCGCATTCCGCTGGAGCGGGTGGAGCTGTTCCTGGCGCGGGGCATGCTCGCCCGGGCCGGGGTAAAGCCTGCGCAGGCGGACGTGCACTCCTGAGGCCATGTGCTGGGGCGCGAGGGGAGACGGCGGTGCCGGCTTTCCCGTGGCTGGCGGGCAGGGGTGCAGATCTTGCGAGGACCGCCGCTGTTTCCCGCAAGCCTGACCCTCACTCCAGCCCTCTCCCCGGCGGGGAGAGGGCGCTTGTTGCAGCAGGCGTTGGGCCTTGCGTCCCAGCCCAGACTCTCACATGGAGAGAGGGAGCCGTTGCGGCGCAGTTCCCTCTCTCCGGCGAGCAGGCTTACTTGTGCGGAACGAATTGCACGGCCGCTTCCACGGCGGCGGCGGAGTCCAGGATGCCGGCGCCGATGGAGTACTTGCCCTTGGGTCGGATCATCGGCCGATAGGCGGTCGCCTGCAGCAGCTTGAGGACCTGCTTGGGCTTGAGCGGCGGCAGGCACAGTTCCTTGCGTGCGCTCTGCATCAGCGCGACCGTACCGGTGACGTGCGGGGCGGCCTGGGAGGTGCCCGCGTAGCCGCTGTAGGTGGTGCCTTCGGGGACCGGCGTGGTGTCGCCGTTGTTGAGCGCCTGCCAGATGAAGCCGTCGTAGGAGATCGTTCCGGTGTTGGGATCGTCGTCCTGGTACACGCCGCCGCCGGGCGCGGCGATTTCCACCGCGTGGCCGTAGTTGGAGTAGTACGCGCGCTGGCTGGTGATGCCGGTGGACGCCACGGTGATCACGCCCGGGCAGCCGGCCGGCGTGTACTTGGCCGCATCGTCGCCGCTGTTGCCGGCAGAAACCACAACCACCGCACCCAGTGCGTTCGCCTTGGCCACGGCCTTGGCGGTGACGTCGTGCGGATTGCAGCGGCCCTCGCCGCCCAGGCTCAGGTTGATCACCTGCGCCGGATGGCGGTTGCGCGGCACGCCGTCCACCTTGCCGCCGGCGGCCCAGACGATCGCGTCGGCGATGTCGCTGGTGTAACCGCCGCAGTGACCGAGCACGCGTACCGGCAGCACCCGGGCGTGGAAGGCGATGCCGGCCATGCCCAGCGCGTTGTCGGTGATTTCCGCACCTGCGGTGCTGGCCACGTGTGTGCCGTGCCAGGAGCTGAGCTCGGGCGGATTGTTCTCGTTGGTGCAGGCCGACAGCCACGGCTCGGTGGTGGTCCAGTCACCCAGATCCCAGCCGCCGGGCACGCGGTCGTCCGTCGCGCGGCCGGAGACCAGGGCATCGGTGATGAAGTCGTAGCCCTTGTCGGCGAGGCTGGTGTCGACGTCCACGTGGCGGGTGATGCCGGTGTCCAGCACGGCGATGACCACGCCCTTGCCGTCGGCCAGGTCCCAGGCGTCGTTGACACGCGTGCCGCCGTGGTTTGCGTCGCCGAAGACGGTGACGGTGCCGTCGGGCGCCTTCAGGTCCCACTGGTAGAACGGGTAGTAGGTATCGCTGGGGCTGAAGGTCGCCGGTGCGAGGTTGGCGGGCGCCTGGATGTCGCGCACGCGGTGCAGCATCACGTCCGGTGCCACGAAGGCCACCGCCGGGTCGGCGGCGATCTGCCGGACCAGCGTCGCCGCTTCGCTGCTGTCGAGCTTGCGTGAGGTGCGCACCAGATCCGCGCCAGTGGCCAGCTTGCGCTGGTAGGCAGCCTGCACGCCCGAGCTGCGGCCGCCGGCGGCGGTCGCGCGGTTCAGGCCCGCCCGGCTGATCGCCGCACCGACGTTTTGCAGCAGCGCCGCATGGTCGGTGCGTTCGGTGCTGCCGTCGCGGTAGGTGACGATGAAGCGGTCGTAGTGGCCATTGGGCGCCAGGCTACTGACGTCGTAGCGCGTGCCGCCCGGTCCCGATGGCGCGGCGGCGTGGGCGGAGAGGGACAGGGCAAGGGCGATGGAGGCGCCCAGCAGCGCCTTGATCGCGTAACGGTGTGTCATGCGGTGGTCCTCCGGTGGTGGGCGCCAGACGTGCGGCGCATCGAGCGACGACAGCGCCGGATGGCGCTGTCCTGTCACAGGCAACCTCGGAGCCGGAGAACCCCTGCCTCCAGCCAAACCCTGCCGCGGCCTCCCCGCGGACAACGGGCATGGACACTAGGCACACGCTTGTGGGGCCCTCGTGAAAATCGGCGATGGCGGTGCGACAGGCGCCCACTGTCCGCCACTGCGGGCGTGGCATGGAGGTGTCCCTGCGGCATGCGGCGAGCACGCTCTGCCTGCATGCGCGTTGCCATGCTGGCGCCAACTCCGCGGGAGCGACGGCGTGCGCAATCTCGATTTCAGTTCCTGGCACGCGCTGTGGCCGACCTTGTTCGGCCTGGTGCTGGTCACGCTGCTGGGCGTGGGCATGCGCCTGCTCGCGATGCAGGCCGTGCAGCGTCGCCCGCAGCGCGAAAACCGGCAGATCAACGAGCGGCTGCGTACGTTGATGGCCGCGTACAAGACGCTGGGTGGGTCCTTCACCGGTGATCTGGCGGTCGATCCCACGCACCTTCGTCACCTGTGCCAGCGCGCCGGATCGACGGAGGGCGAGGGCGCCAGCTCGGATCGCTCGCGGCGCATCCGCGACGCGGTCGAGGCGGCGCTCTCGGACATCCTGCTGCTGGGCACCGACGAGCAGGTCCGGCTGGCTGCCCGTGCCGCCAACGAACTGGCTGCCGGGCGGCCGGTGCATACGGCGGAGCTGGTGGTCTCGTTGCGTGATTTCGTCCGTCACGCACTGGACCTGCCGCCCATCCCGGCCGGGCTGGTGCTGCCAAAACAGGGGCCGACCCGCCCCTCGCCGGCCAAGGGGCGCGGCGACGGTGGCGGCAGGGACGCCCCCGGCAAAGGTGGCGGCGGGGGGCTGGGCGGCATGGCCGCTGGTGGCGGCGGGCTTGCGCTGGGCGATCACGCGGGGCATGACGAGGCCGACGCCGGGCACCTTTCATAGGGGGCTTCAGCCCTCCGGTGCGGATTCGCGAGCGGTGGGCTGAAGCTCACCCTGCGAGGGTTTTTATCGCGCTGCCGAGCTCTTCCATTATTGCTGTGGCATGGCGCCAGACTCGGGCGTATCGTGGCGCGCGCGCATACCCCCGTATGCGTACTTGCGTGGACGCTCGTCGGCCTGATCGACGGCGGCGCTCACAGGGGGACGCGGTCACCCAACCGATTCACGGATGGAAGGAGACCGTTTATGAAGACTCGACTGCTCATCGCCCTCGCGGCGATGACGTTTGCCACCTGCGCGATGGGGGCGACCCCTGTCACGCTGAAGTTGCAAAAGGGCACCACCACCGTACCCCACACCACCCCCGTGGGCGGCGCGCCGCTCACGAGCCTGGAGCAGGATCCGGCGATGGCGGCGGGCGATGCCGATTCGGGCGATGGCGAGGACGACCTGGGCGGCGAGCCGGTGGTCAACCGCACGCTCCACCACGGCCACCACGGTGGCCTCAACAGCATGGGGCACGCCACGCGCGCGAAGTCTCACCCTGAACTGAAGGATGGTTTCGAGGGGCTGAACTTCCACGACCAGCGTTATGCCAACGGTGGCAACCAGTTTTCCGTGGAGCCGCCGGACCAGGGGCTGTGCGTCGGCAACGGCTTCATCGTGGAAAGCGTGAACGACGTGCTGGCGATCTACGACCGCGCGGGCAACGAGCTGGTCGGTCCGGTCGATCTGAACACGTTCTACGGCTACCCGGCGGCGATCAATCGCACCACCGGGGCCTACGGCCCGAGCATCACCGATCCCTCGTGTTACTACGACGCCGATACCCGCCGCTGGTTCCACATCGTGCTGACGCTTGATCGGGCCGGCACCAGTTCGGCGCTCTCGGGCACCAACCACCTGGACATCGCGGTCAGCCAGACGGCCGATCCGACCGGAGCCTGGACGATCTACCAGTTGCCGGTGCAGAACAACGGCAGCGACGGCACGCCGGACCACGGATGCACCGCCGGCTTCTGCCTGGGCGACTACCCGCACATCGGCGCCGACGCCAACGCGATCTTCCTGACCACCAATGAGTTCGCGCTGTTCGGTCCGGGTTTCTACGGCGCGCAGATCTATGCGATCTCCAAGCGCGCGCTGGTGGCGGGTGATGCCTCGCCCAACGTGGTGCTGTTCAACGCCGGCGACCCGAGCGTGCGGGCGCCGGCATTCACCGTCTGGCCGGCCATTTCCAGCGGCGGACAGTACGCCGGCGCCCATGGCGGCACCGAATACCTGCTGAGCTCCGACGCGGTGTTCTACGACGAAGGCACGTCGAACACGATCTGGCTGTGGTCCGTATCCCACACCAGCGCGATCGACAGTGCGCCCATGTCGCTGACGCTGGACGTGTCGGCAGTGGGCGTGCAGACCTACGCGGTACCCACCAGCCTGGCGCAACAGAAGCCCGGCGACGCGCCGCTGCGCGATTGCTTCGCACTGACCGGTTGTGCGCCCACGTACCTCGGTTATCCGAACATCGTGTACTCCACGCCGCGCGCGCTCGCGGTCAACGACTCGCGCATGCAGCAGGTCAGTTTTGCCAACGGCAAGCTGTGGGGCACGCTGGACACCGACGTGCTGCTGGGAGATGGCAGCCATGGATCGGGCGTCGCCTGGTTCGTGATCGATCCGAAGTCCGGCGGCGTGTTCGCCAACGGCACGCTCGCGCTGCCTGACGCCAACCTCACCTACGGCACCTCGGCGGTGACCCAGAGCGGTCGCGGCGTGATCGCCTTCACCGTGGTGGGGCCGAACGACTGGCCCAGTGCCGGCTACGCCAGCTTCGATGCCAAGCATGGGGCGGGCGACGTGCACATCGCCGCCGCCGGCGCGGCGCCGTGGGACGGCTTCACCGGCATTCCCTACCTGGGCGACAACCGTCCGCGCTGGGGCGACTACGGTGCGGCGGCGGCCGAGGGCAACACCATCTGGACCGCCTCGGAGTACATCGCGCACGCCTGCACGCTGGCGCAGTACCTGACACCGCCGTTGTTCCAGTGCGGCGGCACGCGTGGTGCGCTCAGCAACTGGTCGACGCGCATTTCCCGGCTCCAGCTCTGAGCCAGGGTCGCCGATGACGGGCGCGGTGGAAGCTCCACCGCGCCCGTTTCGTTTTCGTTGGCGACCACACACCCGGACCACGCGAACTTGGCAGGGGGTTCACGTAGGCCGTCGATACTGGTCGCGAACCGAAGCGGGCTCGACGCTCGGCACGACGGTCGGGCATGGGGACTTCGGTATTCGTTCTGCTGCTGGCAAACCACCTGTCGCAAGGAGGGATCACGCATGAACGCATTCCAGGAAGTCGCCGCACATTGCGAAGCGAAATGGGGCCGGCTGTCCGCGCCGGTGGATCCGGAGGAGACGCGCATCCGCATGCGGGCCCAGTCGGCGCTCTCCGGTGGCGAGCTGGGCCAGTGCCCACCGCTGGATATCCGGCAAGCGCGGGACGTGCTGGCCTGGTACGCGCCGCAGTATTAGGTGAAGCGGACGAGGGCCGGGGGGCAGTTCAGTTCACCCCGGTCCCCGGCGCCGGGTGCGCCGGGGTGGCCTGCCTGAGCGCGTGGACAGCCAGCTGCTGCCGGCCGTTGATGCCGGCGCGCTCGAAGATATTGTGCAGGTGCGTTTTCACCGTGGTCGGGCTGATGCCCATGCGCCGGCCAATCTCCTTGTTGCTCAGGCCCTGCGCGACCCAGCGCACGATCTCGCGCTGGCGGTCGGTCAACGGAGCCATGCCCGGCGCGGGCCACTGGTCCATGCACAGCAGGTGCCGCAGGTCAGCCAGCGCGGCGGCCATCAACGCGCGCGGGATCCAGGAATCGCCACCATGGACGGCGAGAATCGCCTCACGCCACGTCGTGACAGGCGCATGCCGCGACAGGCAGCCATGGGCGCCCAGCTTCACCGCGGCGAGAATCTCCGGCCGGGCCAGCGTGTCCGCGTACATCACCATCCTTGGCGCGCTTGGCCGGGCCAGCAGGCGACCGAGCAAGCCGGGACAGGCATCAGCCCAGCACGCTTCGACCACCGCAATGGCTGGCCGATGGGAGGCGACCAGCAGCGACAGGTGCTCCGGCGAACCACTTTCACCAACGACCTGCAACCCTTCGACGCGCCCGAAACCGGCGGCCAGGGCCTGACGGATGGCGGGGTCCGGCCCGCCGAGCACGATGCTGATCACGCGGCCCTCCCGCGATCCCGCGTTTTCCTGCGGAGGATTGAAGCGCCGCCGTGAGCGGGGCGTGTTCACTCCGCCCCGGGCTGCAGCCCACCACCGCGGCAGCCCCGGGTACGAGCCCGATCGATCGTCGCGGCATGCCATGGGTCGGCCGGTCCGTCTACTCCGATCGGAGTATTCATCCGTTCTGGCGCGCGCCGCATGCTGCGCTCCCCCGCTGCGGCGGTTCCCCGGGAGTACACGCTCATGAAGACCCTGCTCATGAAGTCCAGGCGCCTGTTCGCCATGCTGCTGCTGGCTCTCCTGCTGACCCTGGTTGGGGCCGCGCCCGCATGGGCTGCGACGGCCGTGACCTACACCGGCCAGGGCTTCAGCTTCGACGGCAACACGCACAACCTGCAGGACGAGCGATGTGGCCTGACCGGTCAGAACGATGCCGACGACGGCGGCACCGGCCTGTTCGCCAACTGGAACGGAACGGGTCAGCCCTACCAGTCGGGGCAGGGTTACCTGGTCTGGGTGCTCACCGCCAATGGCGCGGTGTCCGCGACGTTGACCCTGCCCGATCGCACCGTGCAGATGATCAAAGTGGGCGGCACCTTCAAGTACGCCAGCAAGTACTACCGCTACAACAAACTCGTTGGCCTGCCGGTCACGGCCACCTACGAGGGTGATGTCAGGAACGGAAACGTCCAACTGGTCGTCAGCCATGGCTGCCAGCCGATGAAGACGCCGGGCGCATGGTGCTCGCCGGGCTTCTGGAAGAACGCCTCGCAGGATGCCTGGAACCTGGTCGGCGTGGACAAGTACGCCGACTTCAATGACACCGTCGTGCCGAGCTTCTACATCACGCCATCTGCCGCGCAGCCGACGCTGTGGCAGGTGCTGACCACCCCCGGCGGCAATACCTTCGGTTCGGCGAAGCCGCCTTACAACTTGAACGCCTACAAGGCCACGGCTGCGTATCTCACCAGCCGCATTCCGGGGTATCACTTCGCTCCGAAACAGGTCGGCAACGAATGCGCCTGCCCGATCGATAATCACGGCAACTACAAGGTGCCGCTCGACTGAGGACCGTCCGCGGTCGACTCAAGCCCTCGGCCCAGGGGCCGGGGGCTTGTACATGTCAGGAGCCGACGCGCTCCGTCCCGTTTTTGTCTTACCATCACGCGATGGACACTTCCCCTGCGATAGCGCACAGGACACGCGGCAGCCTCGCCTGCGTCGGCATGGGCATGACCCTCGGTTCCCACCTGACGCCGCTGGCGCGTAGCCACATCGAGCAGGCTGACGTGGTGTTCGCCGGACTTTCCGACGGCATCGTCGAGAAGTGGCTGGAGCGCATGCACCCTGATGTGCGCAGCCTCCAGCCGTATTACCGCGAGGGCAAGTCGCGCCTTAAGACCTATCGCGAGTGGGTCGAGTTGATGATGGTCGAAGTGCGCGCAGGCAAGCGCGTGTGCGGAGTGTTCTACGGACACCCGGGTATTTTTGCCTGGTCGCCGCACAAAGTCATCGAGGTGGCGCGTGCGGAGGGATTCGAAGCTCACATGGAGCCGGGCGTCTCTGCCGAAGACTGCCTTTATGCGGACCTGGGCATCGATCCGGGCCGTTTCGGCTGCCAGCATTTTGAGGCAAGCCAGTTGCTGTTCTACGAGCGGCGGATCGATCCGACCGGTTACCTCGTCCTTTGGCAGGTCGCGTTGGTCGGTGATCGATCGCTCGGTCGCTTCGCGACCGGGCCGGCCTATCGCCAGTTGCTGGTCGATCTGCTGGTTAAGGATTATCCGCCCGAACATGAAGTAATTATCTACCGGGCGGCCACGCTTCCGATCGAGAGGCCCCGTGCCAGGCGTGTGGCCTTACGCGACCTGGCCCTGTCGCCGCTGACTGCCGAGGAAACGGTGGTGCTTCCCCCTGCCATGCCGCTCAAGCCCAACGTGGCCATGCAGGCGTATCTGGAAAAACTGGATGCATTGGAGCGAGTCGAAAAAATCGCATAATGGTCGGGTGCGAATGCAGCAGGGGGCGGTTCGCTGAGCGATACGCACGACGAAGGCTTTAGTTACCGTCAAACGCAGGGGGAATCACAAATGACCGACACTATCGAGCTATTGGAAGCGATTGGCCGCGACGCCTCTCTGCGGCACGCGCCGGGAGAAGAGCTGGCGCAGCGGCTCGACGGGGCACAGGCATCCGCGGCGCTGGTTGCGGCGGCCGCATCGGGCGACAGCTCGGTACTGTCGGTGGAATTCGGGCAACTGCCCAACCAGGTGCCGCAGGTCAATCAGATGCCTGCCCGCGAAGATGACGAACCGATGGAGGAGGAGCCGCTCGACGTCCCGCCTCTTGGCAGTAAGTCGTAAGTCATCCAGGGTGTAGGTTATGTCCCGGCCATCAAGCCGTGGCCGTGTCTGGCTCGCGGGGGCAATCCTGGCCTGGTGCCTGCTTGCGCAGGTCAGCCAGGCCGACTCGCCAGCCATGAATCCCGGCGTGTTTCTCGAACAGGCCGAGGCTCTGCGTACCCGGGACCATCCGCGATTTGTCGTGATGCTGGACCGGATTCATCGCGAGGCACCGAACCTCACTCCGGCTCAACAATGGCATCTGCGGTATCTCGATGCCTGGGAGGCCATGTTCGAAGGCGACTACACTGCCTCCGAAACGCAGTTGCGCGAGATCATCGACCGTTCCGGCAACGACGTGCTGGCCGCGAAGGCATCGGGGCTGCTTCTCAACAATCTGGCGCTCAACCGGCGCTACGAAGACGCATTCACCTTGGCCAACCGCCTGGCCGCGGGCTTGGACCAGGTCAAAGATCCACAGGCCCGATTCTTGCTACAGTCGGATCTGTCGCAGATGCTCAGTCTGGCAGGCCAGATCGACCTGGCAATCCAGTACGCGCACATGGCCGAACAGGCCGTTCCTCCGGGTGAAAACCTGTGCCGACCGCTCTCGAGGGAGGTCGCTGCGCTATACAACGGGAAGCGGCTGACCTCGACCAGTCAGGAACTTCAGCGTGCCATCGAAAAGTGCGACGCCACTGACCAGCCGGCCTTTAGCAACAGCATGCAACTGGTCTTGGTCAACCTCTATATCGAAGAGGGAAAGCCATCCATGGCCCTCGCGCTGCTTGATCGGCTCTCTGCCAGTATTCGTACCAGCGCATACTATCCGCACATACTGTCCGCCAAGGTGCAACGCGCGCAAGCACTGGCCGCCCTCGGCCGTGACAAAGACGCTAGAGCCGCAGCCCTCGTCGCGGTCGCCATGGCGAAGCCCGGAAGCATCGACCAGGCGCTGGCCGAAGCCTACAAGGTGCTCTATCGAACCGAGAAGAGGCTGGGCAACGCCGCGGCGGCGTTGTCCTTTTACGAACACTACGTCGTCCAGGACAGGGGCTATCTCGATGACATCAGTGCGCGGACGCTGGCCTACGAAGTAGCCCGGCAACACATGTTGGCGCAGAAACTGGAGACAGAGCGACTAAGTAAGCAGAACAAGATTCTCCGCTTGCAGCAGGCTCTGGACACCAAAGCCGTCGAGACCAGCCGCCTCTACAATGTCCTGCTCCTTCTGGTGCTGGCGTCGATCGTCTTCTGGCTGTTCCGGCTCAAGCGCTCACAGCTGCGCTTCATGCGGCTCTCTCGACTGGATGGCCTCACCGGCATCCTCAACCACCAGCACTTCATCTGCAGGACGGAGCGCGCTCTGCAGCTACTGAACAAGAAAGTTGGCCATGCCTGCCTGATCGTGCTGGATCTGGATCACTTCAAGCTCGTCAACGACACCCATGGCCATGCCACGGGGGACACGGTGCTCAAGCGCGCCGTCGCCGCCTGCCAGCAGCAGTTGCGTCCCGTTGACCTGTTCGGCCGGTTGGGTGGCGAGGAGTTCGGCATCCTGCTGTACGAGTGTTCGCGCGAGCAGGGCATGGACATCGCCAATCGCATCCGTGCGGCGATTCTCGAGTCGCCCGTCAGCAAGGATGGGTTCGAGATTACGATATCGGCCAGCGTCGGGCTGGCGTCTACCGCCACGTCCGGCTACGGCGTACAGCGGCTTTGCAGGGAAGCCGACGCGGCGCTCTATCGCGCCAAGCGTGCGGGCCGCAACTGCGTCATGGGCGATCTGGAAGTCGCCAACGCCCTGGTCCAGGCCTGACCGGTCCGACAGCGCGGGCGCCAATGACCGATACCTTTGACATGGCCTGACTTGTGGCAGATTGCCGCGCCGGTCTCAGTCGGTACGGTGCACGGGACGACGCCGGCCTCGCGTGGAGGGAACCATGAGGAAACACGCAATCCTGCGCTGGCGCCTGGGATTCGCCATCCTGGCGACGCTGGTGGAGCTGGCCAACCTCGGCTGGGAGCATGCCCACGGCGGCATTGCCACGCACCACCTGTTCGCACGCGTAGACCTTCCCGGCATATCGAACGCATGGAGTGCCCTGCTGGTGCCTGCGCTGGCCTGGTTCCTCACCGGGCGAATCCAGCGTCGGATCGAGGGACATCCGGAGAGCGCAAGGCTGTCCGTCTATCGGACGATCGTGGTGGGCTTCGTCGTGGGCCTGCTGTTCGGTATCGGTATCGCGGTGTCGTTCACGGGCGGGTACGAGACATTCCTGTCCTGGTGGTTCCAGGGAATGATCGTGCTGGCCTTGCTGTTGCCGGGCTACCGGGCCGAGTGCCTGCTGGGGTTCGTGCTGGGCATGATGCATGCCTTTGGCGCGTTGTTGCCGACGCTGGTCGCTTCGGTGATCGCGCTCGCCTCGGCCATCCTGCACCTGGTCGTGCGCCCGTGGCTTGCGCGTCTGTGGGTACGCCTCAAGGGCCGTCGATCGCCAGCGATCTGAGCATCGCCTAGCGCCGCGTCGCCAGCACGCCATCCAGCGCCAGTTGCGCCTTGAAGCCGGCCTTTTCCAGACGCTTTGCCACTTCGCGCGGCACGTCGCGGCCGCTGGTGAGCTTGTTCGGGCTGCCGGTGTAGTGGAACAGGCGCCCGCCACGGCGCAGCACGCGGGCGAGCTGGTCGTAGAACGCCTGTGAATAGAGCTCGCCGGCGATGCCGAAGCGCGGTGGGTCATGCAGCAGTGCGTCCACTGAGGCGTCGGCCAGTTGCGCGATGGCGACCGACACGTCGGCGTGGGCGAGCTGCAGCCGGCCACCGCTGGCGGGCGCGTCGGGGTCCGGCGACCACGGGTTGAAGGTGCGCAGCCACAGTACGTCGATGTTTTTTTCGAACGAATGGATGCGTGCCGCGCCGGCTTCGAGGCAACCGGCCGCGAAGTAGCCCAGTCCCCCGCAGGTGTCGAGTACCACCTTGCCGCGTGGTTCGACCAGCGCCACCTTGCGCCGTGCGTCCTCGACCGGCGACGCCTTCGAGGTCGGCAGCATCTTGATGCCGTCGATCTCGAAGGTGGGTGCGCCCCACTCGGTGGGCACCAGCTTGATCAGCGAACCGGAGAAGCGCGAAACGGGTGCGAAGGCCTCGCTATCCCAGTAGTAGATCGTGCGGTCCTTAAGTTTCGCCGGATATGGGTAGCGTGCGTCCTGCCATTGCCAGGCGTCCGCCTGTAGATGTGCGTTCGAGCGCGAGCGGTCGAGGTCCAGTGATCCCGTCCACGTATCGGCGCCGGCGTCGCGTGCGGCGACCAGCGCCTCGGCGACAGGACGGGTGAGCAGGGGGCCGTGGTAGTGGGGCATGAAGGGCGGCTCCTGGCGCGCGGCAGTCGCGAAGTGGAGCGCGACCATAGCGAATCGGTGGGGTGTCGGCCATGCCCCGATCCGCCTGGGCGGGTGGTTGCAGCTGGATGGAAGAGGACCTTGCATTCGGCGGGCGTGTGGCTTGGCGCAAGCTCGGCCCCTCATCCCAGCCCTCTCCCCGCGGGGGAGAGGGAGCCAAGGCCTCGGCGCATCTCCCTGTCCTGGACCAGGAGGCCGCGCCTCTCGCGAACGAGACAGCGTCTCAAGCCCCGCCCAGCTTCCCGATCACCTTGTCCAGGCTCTGCTCCAGCTCGTCGATACCGGCCCATGGATCCTTGCGCAGCCGCTTGAGCCGGGCGGGCAGGGAGTGGATGTCGAACTGTGCGCCGCTCTTGATCTTGCCCAGCTCTTCCCAGCGCAGCGGCACCGCGACCGGTGCGCCTGGGCGCCCGCGCAGCGAGTAGGAGGCCACCGCGGTGGCGCCGCGACCGTTGCGCAGGTAGTCGACGAATATCTTCTGGTGGCGGATCGACTTGGTGCTGACCGCGACGAACTCCATCGGATGGATCCCCGCCAGCGCGCCGGCGAACCCCTGCGCGAACTGCTTGACCGTGGCCCAGTCCGACGGCGGGTTGAGCGGCACCACGACGTGCAGTCCCTTGCCGCCGGTGGTGCGCAGGAAGGATTCAAGCTCCAGGTCGGCCAGCAGCTTGCGCACCAGCCGGGCGGCAGCGACCACGCGCTCCCAGCTCACGTCCGGACCGGGGTCCAGGTCGAACACCACGCGGTCGGCGAGGTCCGGCGTAGCGACCCTGGCGCCCCAGGGATGGAATTCCAGCGTGCCGTACTGCACCAGCTCCATCACCGACTCGGCGGACTGCGGATAGAGATAGATGGCGGCGGCGCCGGTTTCCTCCTTGAGCTTCACGCTGCCGACGTATTTCAGGCCGCCGGAAGGGATGTGCTTCTGGAAGAACGACGGTTTATCGATGCCGTCGGGATACCGGATGATCGAGGTGGGCCGGTCGATCACGCCGGGCAGGAACCAGTCCATCACCGTGCGGTAGTAATTGACCACGTCCTGCTTGGTATAGCCGTCGGTCGGATACACCACGCGTTCGGGGTGGGTGATGGCGATGCCCGCGGGTGCCGCGGCCTTGCCAGCGGATCTCTTGCGCGCGGACGCCCTGGGCCGCGGGGCGGCAGGCGTGGGCGTCGCCCGGTCGCTGTCGCGCAGGTCGGCGGGCGTCTTGTCCGCGCGCATCGTCTTCAGGCTCGGCTGGCGCAGCAGGCCCTGATTGCCGATGCCGCGGTGATTCACCTCGGCCACGGCCGTGGGCTCGATCCACTTGACCCCGCGCGGCGCGTCTTCGGGATTGCGTACGGTGGGCTTGCTGCCGCCGCCGGTCGCGAGCGTGCGGCTGAGGTCCAGCAGCTGCCGGTGGCTGAAGCCGCTGCCAACCTGTCCCATGAAATGCCAGCCGCCTTCCGCAGCCGGCTTTGCCAGCAGCAGCGCACCGAAGCCCTGGCGCCCGCCCTTGGGCGCGGTGTAGCCGACCACCGCGAATTCGTCCGACTCCACGCGCTTGATCTTCAGCCAGTCATCGCCGCGACCGGCGCGATAGCCGGAATCGACGCGCTTGCTGAGGATGCCCTCGAGCTTCTGCGCACAGGCCATGGCGAACACCTGGTCGCCGTTGCCCACCACATGGGTGCTGTAGGAGAGGTGCGCGGGTGGATCCTGCAGCAACGCCTCCAGGATCCCCTTGCGCGCGTGCAGCGGCGTGCGGGAGAGGTCGTAGCCCTCCAGGAAGGGCAGGTCGAACAGCATGTACGCGAGCGGCGCGTTGGCCTCGCCGGAGAGCGTCTTCTGCAGCGCGTTGAAATCGGCCTGACCATCCGCGCTCAGCGCGATCAGTTCGCCGTCGAACCGGGCCGAATCCAGGCCCAGCGATTCGATCGCCTGGCGGATGTCGGGGATCTTGTCCGACCATGACAGACCGTTGCGCGACCACAGCTCGACCTGGCCCTTGGCCACGGTCGCGAGGATGCGGTAACCATCCCATTTCACCTCGTGCAGCCACTGCTCGCCGCTTGGCGGGTTCTCGCGCAGGATGGCCAGCTCGGGAGCGAAGAACCCGGCGCTTGCCTTTGCCTTCTTTGCGCCTTCCGCGGCGGCGGCGAGCTTGCCTGCCTTGCTGGCGTGGTGGCCGGCGGCCGGCACCTTCTTGCGCTTGCGGGTGTCCAGCGTTGCGGCCACTTCCTTCGCGCCGCCGGAGCGGCCGGCGGCAGCCCGGGTGCTGGCGATCATGCGCGCATCGAGCAGGTCGTCGGCCTCGACGTCGCTGGCGTAGGCGTCCTTGTCGTGCATGAGGAACCACTGCGGCTGTTTCGCCGGCTTGCCGCTGCGCACCAGGTGCCAGCTGCCCTTGAGCCGGGTGCCGAACAACTCGAAGCGCAGGTGGCCTTTCTCCAGCTGCGCCTCCGGATCGTACGGCGTCGACCACACGCCGCTGTCGAACGTGTCGACGTGGCCGCCGCCGTAGGCGCCCGCGGGGATGTCGCCCTGGAACTTGGCATAGGAGATCGGGTGGTCCTCGACTTCCACGGCCAGGCGCTTGACGTTCGGGTCGTAGCTTGGGCCCTTTGGGCAGGCCCAGGATTTGAGCGTGTCGCCGACCTGCAGCCGGAAGTCGTAATGCCGCCGGCTGGCGTGATGCAGCTGCACGACAAAGATCGGCCGCCCGCCCTGCGCCGCCGAACCCTCGGAGCGCGGCTCCGGCGTCGTATCGAAACGCCGCTTGCGGTCGTATTCCCTGAGGCTCAAGCGATGGCTCCGCGACAATGCCCAGGTCGTTGTGGCACCCGCGTCGTGAATCCGCGGTAGAGCAACGACAGTCCCATGCCAAAGCGGCCGCCCGGCCGCGTTGCAGGACCAACGGCACTTAGTGGCCACGGCGCAGGACGGCAAAGTGGCGTACACCCTTCCATCGACTGGATCTGCCATGCGCTTATTGCTTGTCGCCGCCGTGCTCCTTACCGGGCTTGTCGCTCCGGTATCGCGCGCGCAGGCTGCCCAGACCCGCCATGACGCCATCATCAACGGCGTCCGTCTTACTTACTGGACCTCGCGCCCGATCGCGCCGACCGACGTGCCGGTGGTGTTTCTGCACGGCGGGCCGGGCTACAACTCCTACAGTTTCCGCATGACGGCCGGCAAGGCGCTGGAGGCACGCTATCCGATGGTTTACCTGGACGAGCGCGGCAGCGGCGAGAGCGAGCGGCCCTGGCGCGGGGACTATGCGCTGGCGACCCAGGTGGAAGACATCGAAGGACTGCGCCGGCAACTGGGCGTGAAGCGGATGGTGCTGGCCGGGCACAGCTTCGGCGGCACGCTTGCGGTGGAGTACGCGCAGACTCACCCGCAGCGCGTGGCGCGGCTGATCCTGATCGACGCGGCGGTGGACCTGCCGGGTGCGCTGGAGAGCTGGATGCATACGCTGGCCAGCCAGTTCCCCGCGGCGTACGCGGCGGCCGAGCGATCCGACGCCGGCAAGGCGCTGCGCGCCGTCGCCCCCGGCGATACCTGCGCGCTGGCCCACGCGCGGTTGGCTTTCGTCGGCGCCGGCATGGCCACGTTGCCGGACGGGCACGCGTTCCACGATCGCCAGCAGTTCCACGTGATGGCCGCCAAGCAGGAGCAGGAGCGCCTGGATGCGCAAAGCGGCCTGCGCAACACCGGCGAGATCGGCGCCGCACTGATGGCGCCGGAATCGAATTTCATCTGCTATTCGGTGCGCCACCCCGAGCGCCTGGACATGCCCACGCTGGTGCTCGTCGGGGCGCATGACGGGGCCGTGGGCGTCGCGCCGCAACGCGCGCTGGCCGCGCGCCTGCCGCACGCGACGCTGGTGGTGCTTCCCGGCAGTGCGCATTTCACCTACCAGGAAGAACCGGACGCCTTCCTTAAGGCCGTGAACGGGTTCATGCAGGGCCACTGAAGACGCTTGCATCGACGGCGGTGGCGCGGGGCCGCATCGCGGCCCCCGCGCGGTGGGACGTGTGATCCCGCCAATGCGTTGCCCGAGATCGCCTCAGCGCCCCTTCTTTTTCTCGTTCAATGGCCTCGGCGGTTGGCCGGGATGGCCGGCCTCCCTGACCGAGAACGACGACTTGCGGTAGCGCGCCGTGTCCTCGACTTTGGGTTTGGGGCGATCGCCGCCGTAGATGTCGTGCAACTCGGCGACGGAAACGGGTTGTTGCTTGTGCGGCATGGAGCGCTCCTTGCAGCGGTATGACGGGAGGCCGTACGCGGTGGTCGGCCGCAGTCCTCCGGTGGGACGCTCGAAGCGTCGCTCCAACCATGCGCCCGTGGGTGTTAGAAACTGGTCATCCCGTCGCGCGGCGGCGTTCGCGGCGAGTGCGATGGGGTCGTGGCGGGCGGATCACGCCTCGATGCGCCCGTGCTAACGCACGTTCTCCTAGCCTGCCCTGGCGGATACGGGAGCCACCGGATTCCTGCTCCGCCATGGCCACGAGATCCGGTTCGCGACAGGAGGGCCCATGCGTCCCGATCAGCAAAAACTCCATGCACAACACAAGGAAGGCCTGAAGAACGACGCCAAGGACATCGAGAACCGGCGCCAGCCCCAGGCCGCCTCCAAACAGGGTTTCCACGAGGAAGCCAGCGGACAGGGGATCGTGCGCCGGCACGACGGCGACCGCGACACCCGTCGCGGATAAGCGCCCGCAGGGTGGGCGTCAGCCCACCGCTCGAATGGCCGAAAGGCGGCAGGCCGAAGCCCACCCTGCGAAAAGCGGAGAACCGGGTGCTCAGTCCCGATCGGGCGCGCCGAGCGGAAAATAACCGCGATAGGGACGCGCTTCGTCGACCGCGCGTGCGAACGATGGCCGTGCAAGCAGGCGGGCACGGTAGGCGTGCAGGTTGGCGAACCCCGGATCGATCGGGTGGGTCCAGTCGGCGTAGAAGAGGAATGGTGCAGCGGCGCAGTCGGCGAGGCTGAAGCTGCCGGCGACCCATTCGCGGCCCGCCATGCGCCGGTCCAGCCAGGCATACGTGGTTTCCAGCATGGATCTGGCCTTCTGCACGCCATGGTCATCCTGGCGGCCTTCCGGGCGGAGCTTGTCGAGCACGACTTTCTGCTGCGGCGTGGAAACGTAGTTGTCGAACACGCGGTCGAGCATGCGCACTTCCATCGCTGCCTTCGGGTCCGCTGGAACCAGCCGCATCGGACCGGGATGGTGCAGATCCAGGTATTCGACGATGCAGCTCGCCTCCAGAATCGTGCGGCCCTGGTCGATCAGCACCGGGAAACGGCGCATCGGCCAGAGCGACGCCAGTTCCTCGTTGGCGCCGGGTTCTTCCAGCGAGCGGTATTCGAAGGCGGTGCCGTTCTCGTAGAGGGCGACAAGTACCTTCTGCGAATAGGAGGAAAACGGATGGGCGTAGAGGCGGGGCAGGGTCGAGGGCATGAGTCGCTCCAGTGGGTTCGTTCCACGACGAGCCGCCACCGGAAAAATCGACACGGGAGCCTGCTGGCAGGCGGCTCGCCGCGGGACTACCATGGCCGGCGGAGGGCAACGAATCGACGGAGGTCCTCATGAAACCGTTCTGCGCGTTCCTGCTGCTGGGCACGCTGGCCGCCGGCCAGAGTGCGCTGGCGACCTCGATGTCGCTCAACCGGTTCACGCCCAGGGTCCTGCCGGTGCTGGTGCAGGTGGACAGCCACGGCAAGGTCACCCAGGTGTCGCCTTCGATCGAGCTGTCCCCGCGCTATGACCGGCTGCTGCGCCAGAGCCTGGACGAGATGATCACCCGACCGGCAAACGACCACGGGCGTCCGGTCGCCAGCCAGTTCGTGATCAACCTCGGGCTGCAGACCACGCCGAGGCCGGACGGCAATTTCGACGCGAAGTTCGTGTACGTGTCGACCTCGCCCGTACCGTCGGGCTCCTGGTACTGGGTGCACGTCGATGGCCACCGGCTGGCGCTGCAAAGTCGCAACGCCGATGTGCGTCAGCGCTTCTTCCGTCACCCGCCGAACTATCACTGGCCCGTGCCGCCGCCGCGCTATTACCCGCCGGTGCAGAACACCACCAGCACGCCGCCGAGCCGACCGCCGTCACGTCCGCCAGGCCATCGCTGAGAAACCCGTTCCACGCGGATCGGGATTTCGAGCCTCGGGCGACGTAGTGTTCGACAAGACGGTCATCCTGTCGCCGCCCTGCGACCGGAACGGCGCAGCGCTGCGGGACGCCGGGGAAGTGGCAGGCAGCCACTGGCAGGAGTAGCCTCGGGCTTCGGGGAGGGGGATCAACGAAACTGGAGGTTCATATGAAACGGATGTGCGCGTTCGTCTTGCTCGGCTCGATGGCTGCCGGCCAGGGTGCCTTGGCAGCTTCGATCACGATGAACACACCCGATGTCCTGCCCGTACTGGTGCAGGTGGATAGTCAGGGCAAGGTCACGCAGGTGTCGCCTTCGGTCGAGTTGAGGCCGAGCTACGACAAGCTGCTGCGCAAAACCCTGGACCAGATGATCACCCGTCCCGCAAACGACCACGGACAACCGGTGGCGAGCCAGTTCGTGATCAACCTTGGCATGCAGGCGGTGCCCCGGTCGGACGGTAACTACGAGGCTCGTTTCGTCTACGTGTCGACCTCGCCGGTACCGACGGGCTCCTGGCACTGGGTGCACACAGACAACCGCCGGCTCGCCTTGAAGAGCCAGGACGTGTCGCCGCGGCTGCAGCATCGTTCCCTCCCGCAGCAAAACATCCACCGCTGGGACGTTTCGACGAATCCCGCTTCGTCGACGCAGGGCGCAGCCGCCTCCAGCGCAACCCACGCACGGCCTGCGGGCCAGCCGCGCAACCAGCGCTGAGCCCGTCATTGGTCTGTAAATCCCGGCCCCGCAACGGGCCGGGATTTTTTTGTGGCTCGCGGCCGATTTCCGCGCGCCCCCCTCTCAGCCGCCCTTGCGTATCCGCGCCTGCGATGCGACGCCGCGTCGTCGCGCGTGTCTGTCCCGGGGTTGTCGCGTTAACGGCAGTGGCGCATGGCATGTCGATTTCACGCGCGTTCGCGCGTCGTACTCCGGGCGCGGCAATCACGCGGCGCCGGGTAGCACGCGAAGGAGAACAGCCATGCGGTTTTTGTCGATGATCCGGTTGCAGGAGACCGGCCGGATGCCCAGCGAACAACTGATGGCCGAGATGGGGCGGCTGATCGAACAGATGACCCGCGAAGGCACACTGGTCGATACCGCCGGCCTGCGCCCGAGCGCGGAGGGCGTGCGGGTGCGGCTGCGCGCCGGTCATATCTCCACCACCGACGGCCCGTTTGCCGAGAGCAAGGAAATGATCGGCGGCTATGCGGTCCTGGAGGCCGATTCCATGGACCACGCCATCGCGCTGACCAAACGCTTCCTGGCCGTGCATGGCGACGCCTGGGACCTCGAGTGCGAGGTGCGCCAGATCGAAGGTCCGGACAGCGAGCACTGCGGGGCCTCGAAGGCGATGGCGTCCGGCGCCGCCGGTTGACGTTCGCGGGACGGGCGGTTGCCCTACATTGGCGGCCCGCCCCTGACGGATGCTTCCATGCCCACGACACCCCGGCCCACGACACCCCGCCTCGTTGGCCGGAGCAGCTCCCACTACACCCGGCTCGCACGGCTGTTCGCCGAGGAGTTGAACATCGCCTACACGTTCGAGCCCGTGCATGACCTGGCTTCGCGCGATCCGGCCGATTACGCCGGCAACCCGGCGCTCAAGCTGCCGGTGCTGGTGCTGGCCGAAGGGCCGGTGTTCGGCGCCGAGAACATATGCCGCACGTTGGCTGCGCAGGCGGGCAACCCGCTGCGCATCCTGTGGACCGAACAGCTGCCGGACCCACGCGCACGCAATGCGCAGGAGCTCATTTGGCACGGCATGGGAGCGCAGGTGCAACTGGTCTTCGGCATGCAGGTGGCGCAGCTGCCCGCGGAAAACGTGTACTTCGCCAAGGCGGCCGATGGCTTCCGCAACGCACTGGCCTGGCTGGATGCCAATCTGGAGTCGGTGCTGCACGGCTTGCCGCCCCGGGACCTGAGCCTGCTCGAGGCCTCGTTGTTCTGCCTGCTCGAACACCTGCACTTCCGCGACACGCTGCCGCTTGCGCCCTACCACCACCTGGCCGCGTTCGCGGCAAGCTGGCGCGAACGTTCCGCCGCGCGACGCACCCTCTACGCGTTCGACGTCGCGGCGCCGGGCTGAGGCCTTGGCCTGCTGACAGGATGCTGTCAGCAGGGCGGCAACACGCTCCGTGGCACCTTCCCCGGAGACGCCCATGTCCGCTTCCAGCCTGACTCTCTACACCACCCGCGCCGGCTTCGACCTGCCCGACACCAGCCCGTTCGTGCTCAAGACCGAAGTGCAGTTGCAGATGGCGGGGCTGGCCTACGAGCGTGTGTCCGCGATTCCGCCCCAGGCGCCCAAGGGCAAGCTGCCCTACATCGACGACGATGGCGTGGTGGTGACCGACTCGACCTTCATCCGCGCGCACGTCGAGCGCACTTGCGGGTTGGACCTGGATGCGGGGCTGGACGCGCTGCAGCGCGCCCAGGCCTGGGCGATCGAACGCATGCTCGAAGACCACCTGTATTTCGCCATGGTCTGGTTCCGCTGGCTGGAGCCGGCCAACTTCGCCAAGGGGCCTGCGCACTTCGCCGATACGGCCCCGGAGGACCAGCGTGAGCAGCTGCGTCATGAGCTGCAGTCGCGCAAGCGGGCCGAGCTGCACGCGCAGGGACTGGGCCGGCACACGCCCGAAGACATCGCGGTGCTTGGTACCCGCTCGATCGACGCGCTTTCCGTGCAGCTCGGCGACAAGCCCTGGCTGATGGGCGGAACCCCGAGCGGCGTGGACGCCACTGCCTTCGGCATGCTCGCCTGCGTACTCACGCCGTTCTTCGACACGCCGTTGCGGCGCGCCGCGCAAGCGCACGGCAACCTGACCGCGTACGTCGCCCGCATGATGCAGCGTCACTACCCCGGGCATCCTTGGCCAGCGTGAGTACCGCAGCCGCTTGCGCCGTCCGCATGGCCGCGGACGGCGCGCGGTCGCTCAGGGTTGGTACCAGGAACCTTGGCCGGCCGCTCCATTGGGCAGAATGGTCTGCGTGCCGGTCGCCACATCGATGATGCGCAGGGAGCCGTTGCGGTTGGCGAGGACGCGCGTGCCGCTATCGGACCAGTCGGCCGCCTGGTATTCCACGCCATCGACGTGCTCGTGGGTGACTTCGGTGAGGCCGGTGCCGTCGGCATTCATGACGTAGAGCGAGCTGTAGAGCGGGTAGTCCGGCGCGCTTCCAAGGTCCTCGCGCGAGAAGGCTATGCGGGTGCCGTCTTTCGAATAGCGTGGACGGTACCCATCGCCGAGCGACGTCATCGTGTCGGTGGCGAAGTCGACCCGCATCATGGGGGTGATGCTATCGGTGAGATCGTAGTAGATGCCCTCGGTGCCGTCGGGCGAGAACGTGAAGTAGCGCGCCTCGTCCAGGGTCTGTGCGGTCAGCAGTGTGCGGGTACCGGTGTTGGCGTTGACGCGGTAGGCGCGCGAATAGAACGGCGGTTCGAGCCCGGACCCGAACCAATCGACCTGGACGAAGAGGCTCTTGCCGTCGGCGGACCATTGCGGCGGATCCATATCGTGCGAGGTGCACCAGAGGGTACGGTTGGCGGTGCCGTCGCCGCGCACGGTCGAGAGGCAGGACTGGTCACCGATCATGGCGACGTATGCGATGCGCGCTCCGGGCCCCCAGGTGGCGTACTGCTTGAGGCCGACGCCGGAGGTGATGCGGTTGACCGAACCGCCACTGCGATCGACGGTGAACAACTGCGAGCGGTCCGACGTGGCGCGCTTGAGTTTCTCGAAGACGATGGTGGTGCCGTTGGGCGACCAGCTGCCGCCGAGGTAGTAGATGTTGTCCACTTGCGGCGTCAGCGGCACGACCACGCCGGTGGTCGGCCGGACGCGGTAGATCGTGGCGGTGCGCAGGGTGTCGTCCGGCCAGTATGTCGCCCGCGAAAACAGCACCGAGGCCGTGGCCGCCAGCGCAGGTGGCGCTGCCAGGACGGCGAGCAGGAAAGCGAAAAGCGATGGCGCGAGTGGGCGCTTTTTCATGGTCATGCTCCGTTTGGAAAATCCCCCCGTTTGCCACCCGAAGGCAACGCACGGACGCGACCGCGCCGACACCCCGCGTGCATGGCGGGATGTGCACAGACGAGCGACGAAAGCCTTGGATGAATCCGAACGAGGCGTGCGGTTGGCGCACGTTGTGCGGCCGCGGACCGACCGTGGCGCAAGCGGCGTTCCCCACGCCTCCCCAATGAGTCCCTCCCGAAGGGCGCGCAATGTGCGCGCGCGTGCGTTAAGCACGCGACTAGGTGCCGCCGAAAACGAAATAACGCACCCGATCGATTTGCCCAGTCCGGAACCGGCGGCGGTCAGCGCGTCGTGGCGCGGAAGAAACGTGTGAGCGCGGCGGCCTGCATCGGTGCGCCGCGACCCGCGCGCGCGATGCGCTCAGCCGCGCACGCGCGCCGGATTGCCGACGACGGTAGCGCCCGCCGGCACGTCGCGGGTGACCACGCTGCCGGCGCCGATCAGCGCATCGTCGCCCACGTTGACGCCGGGCAGGATGAGCGCGCCTGCGCCGATCCAGACGTTGCGGCCGATCCGCACGGGTCGCCCGAACTCCAGGCCGGTGGCGCGTTGCGCGGGATCGCGCGGGTGATCGGCAGCGAGGATCTGCACGCCCGGTCCGACCTGCGTGCGCTCGCCGATGTGCACCTGGACCACATCCAGGATCACGCAGTTGAAGTTGAGGAAGACCCCGGCGCCCAGATGGATGTTGAAGCCGTAATCGCAATGGAAGGGTGGGCGAATCACGGCGCCGTCGCCGACCGTCGCGAGCCGCTCCTTCAGCAGCGCGTGCCAGCGCTCGGGGCCCTCGGCGAGCGCGCCGTTATAGCGGGACAGCCAGCGATGGTTGGCGCCGAGTTCGGCCTGCAGCTCCGGTGCGCTGGCGTCGTAGAGATCGCCAGCGAGCATCTTCTCCTTCTCGCTGCGCATGGGCGGATCAATCCTTGAGCGCACCTTCCGTCGGGTCGCTCGCGGCGTAGACCGAGTCCGGATACTCGGCCGCGTGCGGTCGCTTCAAGGCCTGGCGCACGTCCGGTGGCAGGTGGGCGACGTCCAGGATCACCTTGCCCTCGTGCACGTCGCGGATCGCATCGGCCGGCAGGGTGAAGTCGCCGCCGTTCTCGATGTTGACGACCAGCTCGCGGCTGTCCGCATGCACCTCGCGCACGGCGCCCACACCCAGTTCGCCGTCGGCGACGAACACCATGAAGCCCGGTTCGATCGGTTCTTGCATGAGGCTGACCTCGCTGGGGAGACCGCCCGAGTGTGGCGTCCGGGCCGTGCGGGCGGGGTGATGGTCAGGTCGCCACGTCGCGTACCCACACGGCCCCCAGCGCACGCGTGTCGGGCACGCCGATGCCGTTGGGGTCGCCACGCACGTAGTGGGTTACGTGTGGCACCGGGTCGGCGAAGGCAGGGCCGAGCAGGCGGGCCAGCTCGCCACGGAAGGCGTGCATCGCGGGCAGGTCCAGGTATTCGATGATCGACCAGCAGTCGAGCGTGCCGCTGTCGGCCGGCTTGGTCTTGTGCAGCAAGGCATAGCGGCCGGTGCGCCGTGGCGACCACGACAGCGACTCGTACAGCGCGCGCAGCCGGGCCTCGCCGATGCCTTCGGCCGCGTAACGGCACATCGCCTGGTCCAGCACGGTGACGTGGAACTCGGACTTGCGTTTCAGCCGCACGCCATCGATCCCGCATGCATCGCCGAAGGGCGCAGCCATGCCCTCGGCCGGCAGCGGCAGGACCAATGCGCGACCCGGCCAGACACCGGGCCAGGGGAGGGCAGACAGGCGGGATTCTTCCATGCGGCGCATGCTCACGGGGTAGGCGTCCAGGAACGGCGAACGAGGCAGGGACTCAGGCTACCGGCATCCTGTACGCTCAGCGCATTTCATCCGCCTGCCAGGAACCATGGACCCGAATACCCCCGCGCGCATCGGCATCATCGGACTGGGTTACGTCGGCCTGCCGCTGGCGGTGGAATTCGGGCGCCACTTCGACACGCTCGGCTACGACATCGACGCTGCGCGTGTGGAAGCACTGCGCAGCGGCCGCGACCACACGCTGGAAACCACCGCCGAGCAGCTGCGTGCCGCCACCCGGCTGTCGTTCACCGACCGTGTGGCCGACCTCGCCTCGTGCAATGTCTACATCGTCACCGTGCCCACGCCGATCGACGAAGCGCAGCGGCCGGATCTCAAGCCGCTGGAATCGGCCTGCCGCATGCTCGGGCCGCAGCTCAAGCGCGGCGACCTGGTGGTGTTCGAGTCGACCGTGTACCCGGGCACCACCGAGGAAGTCTGCGTGCCGCTGCTGGCCGAGGGGTCGGGGCTGCTGTTCAACGTGGACTTCTTCTGTGGCTACAGCCCGGAGCGGATCAACCCGGGCGACCACGCGCGACGCGTGACCGACATCGTCAAGCTCACGTCCGGCTCCACCGTGGAAGCGGCCGAGCGCGTCGATGCGCTCTACCGCACAATCATCCGCGCCGGCACGCACAAGACCTCCTCGATCCGCGTGGCCGAGTCGGCCAAGGTCATCGAGAACGTGCAGCGCGACGTCAACATCGCGCTGGTCAACGAGCTGGCGCTGATCTTCCATCGGCTGGGCATCGACACCGAGGAGGTGCTCGCCGCGGCCGGCACCAAGTGGAACTTCCTGCCGTTCCGGCCCGGCCTGGTCGGCGGCCACTGCATCGGCGTGGACCCGTACTACCTCACCCACAAGGCCGAGGTCACCGGCTATCACCCGGAGCTGATCCTCGCCGCTCGCCGGATCAACAGCCGCATGGGCAGCGTCGTGGCCGACCGGGTGATCCGCCTGATGAGCGAGCGGCGCCTGCACATCGTCGATGCGCGCGTGCTGGTGCTGGGCTTTGCGTTCAAGGAGAACTGCCCGGACCTGCGCAACACGCGGGTGATCGACATCGTGCGCGAGCTGGAGTCCTCCGCGGCGCAGGTGGACGTGTACGATCCCTGGGTGGATGCGGCCGAGGCCGAGCGGGCCTACCGCGTGCGGCTGGTGGATGAGCCCGGCGAGGGCTACGACGCGATCATCGTGGCCGTGGCGCACCGGCAGTTCGAAGCGATGGGCGCGGGGCGCATCCGCGCGCTGGGCAAGCCGGGGGCTGTCATCTACGACGTCAAATCGGTGCTGCCGCAGGAAGCGGTCGACGGGCGCCTGTAGCGGCGCATCCGGGCGCGACCGTCATGCCCCGCGCAAGGGGAAGTGCGGTCGCGCCCGAGAACGCTCCTGCACGCATCCGGCCGCCCTTCGGTTGACCGCGCGCCGTCTAATCCGTACCATTTTGGTCTGGATTTGACGAGGCTCTCCCCATGCTTCGCGTCAGCCGCCTGACCGACTACGCCGCGGTGGTGATGACCTGCATCGCCGCCCACCCGCACGACGTGCTCAGCACCGCGCAGATCGCCGACGAGACGCGGCTGGAGCTGCCGACCGTGAGCAAGCTGCTGAAGTCGCTGGGCCACGCCGGCCTGGTCGAGTCGTTCCGCGGCGTCAACGGCGGCTACCGGCTGGCGCGCCCGGCGCGCGAGATCAGCCTGGCGCAGATCGTCGAGGCGATGGAAGGGCCGATCGGCATGACCGAATGCAGTGTCGAAGGGCAGTGCGACCGCGAGTCGCAATGCGGCGTGCGCGGCAGCTGGCGGCGCATCAGCAGCGTGCTGGACAACGCGCTGCGCGCGGTCAGCCTGGCCGACATGCTGCAACCGCCGCGCCCGGCGGTAGCCACCGTGGCGCTGAGCGAACTGAAGGGCAGGACCCACGCATGACCGAAACCATCGAAAACGCCTTGCGCGACAACGCCCAGGTGGCCGAAGCCCTGGGCCGCAACTACGAGGCCGGCTTCGTCACCGCCATCGAGAGCGTCAGCCTGCCGCCGGGCCTGGACGAGGACACCATCCGCCAGCTCTCGGCGATCAAGCGCGAGCCCGAATGGATGACGCAGTGGCGCCTGGCCGCCTTCCGCCACTGGCAGGCCATGCCCAAGCCGGACTGGGCCAAGCTCAAGATCGACCCGATCGACTACCAGGCGATCAGCTACTACTCGGCGCCGAAGAAGGCGCCCAAGTCGCTGGACGAGGTCGATCCGGCGCTCTTGGAAACCTACGAAAAGCTCGGCGTGCCGCTGCACGAGCGCGCGGCGCTGGCCGGTGTGGCGGTCGACGCCGTGTTCGACTCGGTCTCGGTCGGTACCACCTTCCGCAAGAAGCTGGCCGACGCCGGCGTGATCTTCTGCTCGATGAGCGATGCGATCCGCGAGCATCCGGAGCTGGTGCAGAAGTACCTGGGCAGCGTGGTGCCGCAGGGCGACAACTTCTTCGCCGCGCTGAACTCCGCGGTGTTCTCCGACGGCAGCTTCGTGTTCGTGCCCGAGGGCGTGCGCTGCCCGATGGAGCTGTCCACCTATTTCCGCATCAACGCGCAGAATACCGGCCAGTTCGAGCGCACGCTGATCGTCTGCGAGGACCGTGCGCACGTGTCCTACCTGGAAGGCTGCACCGCGCCGCGGCGCGACGAGAACCAGCTGCATGCCGCCGTGGTGGAACTGGTCGCGCTCGAAGGCGCGACGATCAAGTACTCGACCGTGCAGAACTGGTACCCCGGCGACGAGAACGGCGTCGGCGGCATCTACAACTTCGTGACCAAGCGCGGCGACTGCCGCGGCGCGGACAGCAAGATCAGCTGGACCCAGGTCGAGACCGGCTCGGCGGTGACCTGGAAGTACCCGTCCGTGGTACTGCGCGGCGACCGCTCGGTCGGTGAGTTCTACTCGGTGGCGCTGACGCACCATTTCCAGCAGGCCGACACCGGCACCAAGATGATCCATATCGGGCGCGACACCAAGTCCAAGATCGTCTCCAAGGGCATCTCGGCCGGGCGCAGTTCCAACAGCTACCGCGGCCTGGTCAAGGTGGAGAAGGGCGCCGAGCACGCGCGCAACTACACCCAGTGCGACTCGCTGCTGATCGGCAAGAAATGCGGCGCGCATACCTTCCCGTACATGGAAGTGAAGAACCCCACCGCGATCGTCGAGCACGAGGCGACCACCTCGAAGATTTCCGACGACCAGATGTTCTACTGCCGTTCGCGCGGCATTGGCGAGGAAGACGCCGTGTCGATGATCGTCGATGGCTTCTGCAAGCAGGTGTTCCGCGAGCTGCCGATGGAGTTCGCGGTCGAGGCCAAGAAGCTGCTCGAAGTCTCGCTCGAAGGAGCGGTGGGATGACGGCGACCGCCACCAGCACGCATCCGGGCGGCACCGATCTGCATGCCCTGCTCGCGGGCCTGAATCCGCGCCTGCATCCGATGCCGCGCCGGTTCCTGTTCGTCTCGCACGAGAAGGCCGCCGTGCGTATGCAGGAAGCGCTGATGATGTTCCGCGAGGACGAGGGCGTCACGCTGATCGTCGACCACGACCTGGACGGCCCGGAAGTGGTGGCCGACCGGCTGCTGTGGGCGCAGATCACGCTCGGCGTGGAATCCAGCCTCGACGCGGTCGGCATGATGGCCGCCGTCTCCGCCGCGCTCGCCACGCGCGGCATCTCCCGCAACCCGGTTTCCGCGTTCCTGCACGACCACGTGTTCGTGCCCTGGGACCGCCGCGAGGACGCGCTCGACGCGCTCGCGCACCTCTCTGCCTGATGGACACGACCATGCTCAAGATCGACAACCTGCACGCCCGCGTCGAGGGCAAGGACATCCTCAAGGGACTTTCGCTGACGGTGAAGCCGGGCGAGGTGCACGCCATCATGGGCCCCAACGGCGCCGGCAAGTCCACCCTGGGCAACGTGCTGTCCGGGCGCGCGGGCTACGAGGTCACCGAAGGCTCGGTACTGTTCGAAGGCCGCAACCTGCTGGAGCTCGAGCCTGAGGAGCGTGCCGCCGCCGGCGTGTTCCTGGCCTTCCAGTACCCGGTCGAAATTCCGGGCGTGAACAACACCTACTTCCTGCGCGCGGCCTTCAACGCCCAGCGCAAGGCGCGCGGCGAGGCGGAGCTGGACTCCATGCAGTTCCTCAAGCTGGTGCGCGAGAAGCTCAAGATCATGCAGCTGTCGCCGGACCTGCTCAATCGCGCGGTCAACGAAGGCTTCTCCGGCGGCGAGAAGAAGCGCAACGAGATCTTCCAGATGGCGTTGCTGGAACCGAAGCTTGCGATCCTGGACGAGACCGACTCGGGCCTGGACATCGACGCGCTCAAGCAGGTATCCGAGGGCGTCAATGCGCTGCGCTCGCCGGAGCGCTCGTTCATCGTGGTGACCCACTACCAGCGCCTGCTCGACTACATCGTGCCGGACTTCGTGCACGTGCTGGCCGGCGGGCGCATTGTCGAGAGCGGCGACCGCAGCCTGGCGCTCAAGCTGGAGGAGCACGGCTACGCGTGGGTCGCCGAGCACGGCGAACCGGCCGGGGTCTCGGCATGAATCAGCCGGCCCGTACGCCGTTCGTCGCCGCGCTGGCCGACGCGCCGCTGCCGGCCAGCGGTGTCGCCTGGCTGGACCAGGCTCGACGCGAGAACCTCGTTGCCTTCGCCGAGGCCGGCTTGCCGGATACGCGCGTGGAGGCGTGGAAATACACCGCGCTGCGCGCGCTTTCGCAGCGCAGCTTCGCCGCCGGCGATGCGCAGGCGGCCCGACGGGCGGTCGATCCGGTGGCGCTGGCGCTGCCGGGCATCGAGGGCCCCGCGCTGGTATTCGTCAACGGCGTGTTCCGCGCCGATCTCTCTCTGCTCGACGACGTGCCGCCCGGTGTGAGCCTGCAGCCGCTGTCGGGTGCACTGACCCATGCGCCGGATCCGCTGCGCTTCGCCCTGTCCCGCCGCTATCGCGAGCCGAGCGACGCGTTCGCACGGCTCAACGGCGCGTTCGCCACCGACGGTGCCGTGTTGCGCGTGGCCGCGGGCGCCAAGGTCGCCGCGCCGGTCCGCCTGCTGTTCATCGGCGCGGCGGCCGAGCGTGACGTGGCCTGGCACGTGCGCGACCTGGTGGAGCTCGGCGAGGGCGCCGAGCTGGCCTTGATCGAGCAGCACCTGGGCGCCGGCGAGCAGGCGCACCTGGGTACCCGGCTGGCCGACTTCACGCTGCACGCGGACGCGGCCCTGCACCACGTGGTGCTGCAGCAGGCGGGTGCCGGCAGCAGCCTGGTGCGGCGCAGCCACTACCGCCTGGACGCCCGCGCGCAGGCGCATCTGCACGTGCTGGAGCTGGGCGCCACGCTTGCCCGCCACGACGTGCG
The DNA here is from genome assembly GCF_017837635.1 of Frateuria flava. Classification (GTDB taxonomy): domain Bacteria; phylum Pseudomonadota; class Gammaproteobacteria; order Xanthomonadales; family Rhodanobacteraceae; genus Frateuria_A; species Frateuria_A flava. Next base: position 64,707 of record NZ_JAGJRS010000018.1, on the reverse strand, counting down.
TGCGGAGCTGGTAGGTGACGCGGCCGTTTTCCATACCCATGGCGCATTCCTGCCGGACGGCCGCCAGCACATCGATACCCAGCTGGCGATCCACCACCAGGCGCGCAACACCGTGTCCGCCTCGACCTGGCGCGGCGTGGCCAGCGGCCGCGGGCGCGGCGTGTTCCGCGGCGCGATCGTGGTGAACACCGGCGCCGACGGCACCGATGCCTCGCTCAACAACAAGAACCTGCTGCTGTCGACCCAGGCCGAGATCGACACCAAGCCGGAGCTGGAGATCTACGCCGACGAGGTGAAGGCGGCGCACGGCGCCACCGTCGGACAGCTCGACGAGCGTGCGCTGTTCTATCTGCGCTCGCGTGGCATCCCGGGTGAGCAGGCGCGCACGCTGCTCACCACGGCCTTCGCCCGCGCGCCTTTCGAGTCGCTGCCGGACGATGCATTGCGCCAGCACATCGACCAGTTGCTGCTGAGTCGGCTCCCGGCCTGATTGGGACCGGACCAGAGGGGCCGAAGCAAGCCCAACTTTCCTTCACATCCGGCAGGCTAAAACGTCGTGATCCCTTCTTCACAAAGCGAGACACCGATGTCCGCCACCGCCGCCCACGCGCACTCGGCACCTGCCCTCGATATCACGCGCATCCGCGCCGACTTTCCGCTGCTCTCCCGCAGCGTGCACGGCAAGCCGCTGGTCTACCTGGACAACGCCAATACCAGCCAGAAGCCCGCGGTGGTGATCGAGGCGGTGGACACGCACTACCGCCTGCACAACGCCAACGTCTCGCGCGCCGTGCACCAACTCGGCGAGGAAGCGACGCTGGCCTACGAGGGCGCGCGCGACAAGCTGGCGCGCTTCATCAACGCGCCCTCGCGCAACGAGCTGGTGCTGACTTCCGGTACCACGCAGGCGATCAACCTGGTCGCCTACAGCTACGCGCTGCCGCAGCTCAAGCCGGGCGACGCCATCCTGACCACGTTGATGGAACACCACGCCAATATCGTGCCCTGGCAGCTGGTGGCCCAGCGCAGCGGCGCCACGGTGAAGTTCGCGCCGATCGACGAACGCGGCGAGCTGGACGTGGAACGCTACGTCGCCATGCTCACGCCCGAGGTGAAGCTCGCCTGCGTGGCGCAGGTGTCCAACGTGCTGGGCACCGTGAACCCGGTGCGCGAGATCGCCCGCGAATGCGCGCGCCGCGGCATTCCGCTGCTGGTCGACGGCTCGCAGGCCGTGCCGCACCGGCCGGTCGACGTGCAGGCGCTGGGCTGCGATTTCTACGCCTTCACCGGACACAAGATGCTTGGCCCGACCGGCACCGGCGCGCTGTGGGCGAAGCGCGCACACCTGGACGCGATGCCGCCGTTCTTCGGTGGCGGCGACATGATCCGGCAGGTGCGCGTGGACGGCACCACCTTCGCCGAGCCGCCGCACAAGTTCGAGGCGGGCACGCCCAACATCGCCGGCTTCGTCGGCCTCGGCGCGGCGGTGGATTACTACCACTCCCTGGATCTGGAGGCGATCCACGCGTGGGAGCAGCAACTGCTGTCCTACGCCACCGAACGCCTTCGCGAAGTGCCGGGGCTCAGGCTGTTCGGCGAGGCGGCGGAGAAGGAGCCGGTGATCTCCTTTCTCATCGAAGGCACGCAGTCCACCGACCTTGCCACGCTGCTGGACCTGGAAGGCGTGGCCGTGCGCTCGGGGCACCACTGCGCGCACCCGCTGATGCAGCACTACGGCGTGCCCGCCACGCTGCGCGCGTCGATGGCGTTCTACAACACGATGGAAGAAATCGACGTGTTCGTCGCTGCGTTGCAGAAGGTACGCAAGCTGCTGATGTAACGGCTTGCCCGTGTAGGGTGGGCTTCAGCCCACCAGCGCCGATGCCGATCGCAGCGGTGGGCTCAAGCCCACCCTACGGATGGGCCGGAGCGACGCGCCATACGGTGTTACCCACGTCGTCTGCAACCAGCAGCGCGCCGTCCTTCGCCACCGCCACGCCGACCGGGCGCCCCTTCGCCTGGCCGTGCTCGTCCACGAAGCCGGTCAGCACGTCCCGCGGCGGACCGGCGGGCCGGCCGTCGGCGAACGGCACGAAGATCACCCGGTAACCGCTCAGCGGCTTGCGGTTCCACGAGCCATGCTGGCCCACGAACGCGCCGTTGCGGAATTGCGGCATGAGACCGGCGTCGTAGAACGCCAGGCCAAGCGAGGCGGTATGCGCGCCGAGTGCGTAGTCGGGCACCACGGCGCGCGCGACCCGCGCCGGATCCTGCGGCTGCACGCGCGTGTCCACGTGTGCGCCGTAATAGCTGTACGGCCAGCCGTAGAAGGCGCCCTCGCGCACCGCGGTCATGTAGTCCGGCACCAGGTCGCCGCCCAGTTCATCGCGTTCGTTGACTGCGACCCACAGCCCGCCGCTCTGTGGCTGCCAGGCCATGCCGACCGGGTTGCGCAGGCCGGTGGCGTACACCTGCGTCGCGCCGCTGGCCGGATCGATCTGCAGGATGCGCGCGCGGTCCCGCTCCACCGCCAGGCCGTTCTCGCCGACGTTGCTGTTGGAGCCGACGCTGACGTACAGCCGCTTGCCATCGGGGCTGGCGACCACGTTCTTGGTCCAGTGGTGGTTGATCGGACCGGCGGGCAGGTCGGCCACCTTGCTGCCCGTCGCGTCGATGCGCGTCTCCCCATCACGGTAGGCAAAGCGCAGCAGCGCATCGGTATCGGCCACGTACAGCGTGTCGCCCACCAGCGCCATGCCGAAGGGCGAGTGCAGGTGATCGAGCAGCACGCTGCGCGTATCGGCGATGCCGTCGCCATCGCTGTCGCGCAGCAGGGTGATGCGGTCGGCACTGGGTACGCCGGCGCCGGCGCGCTGCTGCACCCGCCGCATGATCCAGCCCTTGAGGCCCGTGGCGTCCTGCGGTCGCCGCGGTGCGTTGGTCTCGGCCACCAGCACGTCGCCATCGGGTAGCACGTAGAGCCGGCGCGGGTGATCGAGGTCGCGAGCGAAAGCCTGCACCTTCAGTCCGGGCGCGGCGACGGGTTGGCCACCCACCGGCCAGCCCCTTGCCGGTGCGATGTTCACCGTGGGAACAAGCGAGGGGTTGGGTGGCGGCAGCGTGGGTTCGGGGCCGATGCCGGCCGCCACCGGCAAGCGCGCACGCACACCGCAGGCGGCCAGCGCCAGCAGGCAGGGAAGCAGCCATAGCGGGCGGCGGAAGAGCGGCACCGGAAACGCCTCGTTGGGGGAGGGGCCAGTGGAGCGGTTGCGCCAGCAAGCTGGCGTGAACCGCCGGCCTGTCCCAGGTCATCGCCGGCGGCGTGCCCGTCGCTATCATGGACGCATGACTACGCTCCCCACGCCCGCCTTCCGCACGGCCAACGCGGCCGATATCCCCGCCATCGTCGCGCTGGTCGAGTCGGCTTACCGCGGCGACTCGGGCCGGCGCGGCTGGACCACCGAATCGGACCTGCTCGACGGCCAGCGCACCGACGCGGCCGATGTCGCCGATGCCATGGCCCGCCCCGACAGCCGCATCCTGCTGCTGGAGCGCGACGGCCGGCTGCTCGCCAGCTGCCACCTCGAGCGCAAGGGCGAGGCGGCGTACTTCGGCATGTTCGCGGTCGATCCGTCGTTGCAGGCCGGCGGCCTAGGCAAGCAACTGCTGGGCGAGGCCGAACGCATTGCGCGGCACGCGTGGGGTTGCCGTTTGATGGAAATGACGGTGATCGTGCAGCGTGAGGAGTTGATCGCGTGGTACGAACGCCGCGGCTATCGCCGCACCGGCGACTACAAGCCGTTTCCCTACGGCCAGGAGCGTTTCGGCATCCCGCGACGGGACGACCTGCGCTTCGAGGTGCTGGTGAAGGAACTGGCGGAGGTCGCGGCATGAGTCTGGCGGCGCAGGGCTGGGTGCGCGTGGGCGGGCAGGGCGAATTGCTGCCGGGCGAGTTCACCGTGGTGTTCGATGGCGATACGCCGATCGCCGTCTACAACATCGACGGGCAGCTGTACGCGATCGAAGATATCTGTACCCACGACGGTGGCGACCTCGCCGGCGGCGAGGTGTTCGGCTTCGAGGTCGAGTGTCCCCGACACGGCGCCCGCTTCGACGTGCGCACTGGCGCCGTCACCCGCCCGCCCGCGTACGAACCGATCGCCAGCTTCCCCGTGCGCGAGGACGAAGGTGCGGTCTGGACCCGCGACGACCGCTGAGCGCGCGCTGTGGCCATGGTGGCCGCTGCGTTCTGGAACATCCCCCCTCCGGGGAGAGGGCAGGGTGAGGGGTTGGGGCCCGCCTGAAGGGTCGGTCGTGCGGAACACAGGAACCGCCTAGCGAAAGCAGTGGGCTTCCCCGCAAGCGCGCCCCTCACCCCAACCCTCTCCCCGGAGGGAGAGGGAGCGGGGTTTTCGGTGATGTCCGGTGCCGCCGCATTCTTGAACCCTCTCCCCCTCGGGGAGAGGGCAGGGTGAGGGGCCGGGGCTCGCCTGAAGAGGCGGTCGTGCGGATCGCAGGAACCGCATCGCGGCAGGTAGTCGGCATCCCCGCAAGCGCGCCCCTTACCCCAACCCTCTCACAAGGGGGCTCGGATTTTCCGTCATCCGGGCTGGAGAGGAGCAGGGTGTGCCTTCGTCCGATTACTCTCTTTATCCAACCCTTCCCAGGTCGACGTGGGGAGCCAGGCCCATGACCTTTGGCCTATGTGCCCCTGTCAGCGGATGCCGCACGCTGCGCGCCTGCGGTGGCGCTTTTGGGGATGGCCGCCAGCGTCTTGGATCGCGGCGGGCCGGCGGCCTGCCAGACAGGGGGATCGTCAGATGAAACCGACCGTAACCGGATGGCTGGGCGCGCTCGCGTTGTGCGGCGCCACCGCCATGCCGGCGCTTGTGCATGCCCAGGCCCAGGCCGCGATGCCCGCGCCCGCGACCAGCGTCGCCACGCCGGCGCCCGTATTTACTCCAATTCCTTTTGCACCGGCCAATGCCTCCGCGCCGCAGGTGCCCAGCGCGCCGGACGCCTGGGGCGGCCCGCGCACCGGCAACGAGCCGACGCTGTCCGACCGCGTGGTGGACTATCGCATCGACGCCGCGCTGGACGCGGGCAAGCACGCGGTGAGCGGCAAGGAACAGCTGACCTGGCGCAACCGCAGTGACCGCGAAGTCCGCAGCATCTACGTGCACCTGTACCTCAACGCCTTCCAGAACGAGGGCAGCACGTTTTTCACCGAGCGCGAGATCCTTACCGCGCACAGCGGCTCGCGCGGTGCGGCGAAACTGGAGAAAGGCCAGTGGGGCTGGATCGACCTCAAGCAGGTCACCCAGAACGGCGCCGCGCTCAAGTGGACGTTCGTGCACCCCGATGGCGGTCCGAAGACCGACCAGACTGTCGCGCGCATCGACCTGGCCCAGCCGGTGCCCGCCGGCGGCTCGCTGACGCTGGACATCGACTTCCTCAGCCAGCTGCCGCGCGTGGTCGAGCGCACTGGCTGGTGGGGCGACTTCAACCTCGTGGCGCAATGGTTCCCGAAGATCGGCGTGCTCGAGCTGCCGGGCGAGCGCGGCGCCACGCAGGTGCGCTGGAACGTGCACGAGTTCCACTTCAACAGCGAGTTCTACGCGGACTTCGGCCGCTTCGACGTCACCCTGACCGTACCCAGCGACTACACCGTGGGTGCGGTCGGCGAGCAGCAGGGCGCACCGGTCACCGCCAACGGCAAGACCACCTACCACTACCTGCAGGGCGACGTGCACGACTTCGCCTGGGTGGCCGCGAAAGGCTACAAGGTGCTCGACGGCAGCTGGCAGGGCCCGGGCAGCCCGAAGGTGGCGCTCCGCGTGCTCTATCCGCCCGAGTACGCCGCCAGCGCGCAGCCGGTGCTCAAGGCCAGCACCGATTCGCTGACCTACTTCTCCGACACCCTCGGGGCCTATCCCTACCGCACGCTCACCGCGGTGGTGCCGCCGTACAACGCAAGCGAAGCGGGCGGCATGGAGTACCCGACCTTCTTCACCGCCGAAGGCTACAAGGACGTCACGCCGGGGACGGTCACCCAGTACGCGATCGACTTCGTCACCATCCACGAGTTCGGCCACGGCTACTTCTACGGCCTGCTCGCCTCGAACGAGTTCGAGGAACCGATGCTCGACGAGGGCCTCAACGAATACTGGGACCAGCGCATGCTGCGCGAGCGCGGGCAAGGCCTGGATCTCACCAACAGTCTGCTCCGGCGCACAGGTTTCGCCCCGTCGATCAGCGGTTTCGCGCTGGAGCGGATGAGCGCGGACCTGAAACAGCCCTACGACCCGCTCGGCGAGAACGCCTGGGACCGGCTCTCCAGCGGCAGCTACGGCACGGTCTACTCGCGCACGGCCACGGCGATGCATGACCTGGAAGAGCGGCTGGGCAAGGACGTCACCGAGCGCGCCTTCCGCGAGTATTACAAGCGCTGGCACTTCCGCCACCCGTCCGCCGCCGACCTGCGCGCGACGCTGATCGACGTCTCCGGCGACGCGAAGAACGTCAACGAGGTGTTCGACCAGTATGTCTACGGCACCGCGCACATCGATGACCGCGTGGCCAACATCGATAGCGAGGAAGTGCTGCCGCCGGCCGGCAGCACGGTGGCCAACGGCAAGCACACCGATGGCGACAGCACGGCGCAGGACAAGCGGATCGACAAGCAGCGCGAGGACTGGAAAAAGGCGCACCCGAACGCCAGGCCGGGCACCGGGCCGTTCCCGTGGCACAGCACGGTGAGCGTGGTGCGCGAGGGCGCGCCGGTACCGCAGACCCTGCGTGTCACCTTTGCCGACGGCAGCCACCAGGAGCTGCGCTGGAACGACGACCGGCGCTGGGCGCGCTTCGAGTTCACCGGCCCGAGCAAGGTGGTGTCGGCCGAGCTCGACCCGCAGCGCAGGATCTACCTGGATGCGAACAAGTTGAACGACAGTCGCACGGTCGAATCCAACGGCGCCGCCTCGCGCCGCTGGAGCGCCGATTTCGCTGCCCTCGTGCAGGCCTTCTACTCCCTGCTGGTGTCGCTGTGATGATGACCTCGACCCGACGTACCGATGTGGGCGCCGTGATGCTCGCGCCCGTGGCGGCCCTGCAGTGGCGCCTCCTGTTGTTGTGGCTGGTGCTGTTGCTGCTGCCCACGGCGCTGGCCGCGCTGCCGGTGTGGCGCACGCTGGCCGACCTGCTCGACCGCTCCGTGCATGCGGCCGACTGGGCCCAGCGCTTCGACGGGCTGGCTTTCGGCGACGTGGTGGACAAACTGGGCGACAGCGGCGCCGCACTGCACGGCTCGCTGCTGCTGGCGACCGTGTTCGCGCTGTTGCTCGGCCCGTTCCTGACCGGCATGACGGTGGCGACCGGACGTGCCGGCCGTGCGCTGGGCTTCGGCCAGCTGCTGCAGTCCGGCGTGATCGAGTACGGCCGCATGTTCCGCCTGATGCTGTGGTCGCTGCTGCCCTACGCCATCGCCATCGGCCTGGGTGCGATGGCGATCGGTGCCGCGCACAAGTCGGGCGAGCACGCGGTGTTGCAGAGCGCCGCCGACCGTTACACGAACACCGCGCTGTGGGTGCTCGCGGTACTGTTCGTGCTGGCCCATGCGACGGTGGAATCGGCCCGCGCCGCGTTCATCGTCGATCCCGGCCTGCGCTCGGCGACCCGTGCGCTGGGCCGCGGCTTCATGCAGCTGCTGCGCCGCCCGCTGGGTACGCTGCTCAGTTACCTGCTGATCGGCGCCATCGGCTCGGCGATCGCGCTGGCCTGCGGCGTGGGTCGCGTGCATACGCCGGCGGTGGGGCTGGGTGGCTTCCTGCTGGCATTGCTGTTCGCCGAACTGGCGGTGCTTGCCGTGGGCTGGATGCGCATCGCACGCCTGTTTGCGCTGGCCGCGGTCGGGCGCTCGCTGGCACCGCGCCGCGGCGGATTCACGCCGGCCCTGTAGGACGGACGACGGACGGGCGCGGCTGCAGGCGGAGCCGCGCCTGCCTCACCGCGCGGACGGAGGCCCGTGCCTACTCGTCCACATCCGGCAACGGCACCGCGATATGGCAGACCAGGCCGCTTTCGCGGTAGTCAAGGCTCACCGCACCGTTGCGCGCCGGGTTGAGGCTGCCCTCGATCAGGCGGGTGCCGAATCCCTTGCGGGCCGGCGGGCGCACCGGCGGACCGCCATGCTCGATCCAGTCCAGGTGCAGCATGCGCCGGCCGTTGGCCTCGGCCAGGCGCCAGTGGATGCGCACGCCACCACCGCGATCGCCCAGCGCGCCATATTTGATCGCATTGGTGGCCAGCTCGTGCAGCGCGATGGCGAACGACAGCGCGTTCTGCGGTGACAGCCGCACGCGCGGCCCCGCGACGTCGAAGCGCTCGCTTGCGAGGAACCCGTGCGAGCGGATCATCTGCTCGACCAGGTCGCCCAGCAGCGCGCTGTGCCAGTGTTCGCGGGTCAACACGTCATGCGCTTGCGACAGCGAGATCAGTCGCGCGTTGAACACCTCGGCGGCGCTCTCCACCGAGGTGGCGCCAGTGAAGGACTGCACCGCGAGCGACTGCACGATCGCCAGCGTGTTCTTCACCCGGTGGTTGAGCTCGTTGATCATGATGCGTTGTTGCTGCTCGGCAAGCTTGCTCTCGTGCACGTCGACCATCAGCCCGGGAAAGAACGTGGGCTTGCCGTCCTCGTCGTGTTCGCAGCGGCCGGAGGCCTCGACCCAGAGGTAGTCGCCGTCCGGCTGCCGGACCCGGTACTGGCAGCGGTAGGGCGTTCCGTGGCGGATGCTCTCGCCAAAGCGCACCTCCACTTCCGGTACATCCTGTGGATGGATGCGCTCCATGAAGAATTCGATCGGCACGCCGGCGGCGGCCTGCTCCGGGTCGATCGAGAAGGTGCGCGCGAAGCGGTGGTCGGCGGTGGCGCGGTTGGCGCGCACGTCCCACAGCCAGGTGCCGATGACCGCGCCGGCATCCAGTGCCCGCTCGACCTGTTCGCGGGCGCGGTGGTAGGCGCGCTCGGCGTTCATCCGCGCGGTGGTTTCCACCACGGTGGCGAGGAAGCCGCGCGGGACGCCCTCGGCATCGCGCAGCGGGATGTAGTCGAGGTCGAGCCAGACGTCCTCGGCGTGGCCGTTGCGGAACAGCACGAGCCGCTGGTCCTTGTAGGACAGTGGCTTCCCGGCCAGCGTCACCTCCAGCACGTGCCGGTTGAAGTCGGCTACCTCCGGCCACGCTTCAAGCACGTTGGTGCCGAGCAGGTAGGGATCCCGTCCGCCAGCGAAGTCGGCGTACGCATCGTTGTAGATCAGCTGCGCATCCGGCCCCCACGCCATCACCATGGGCAGGTTCGACGAGAGCATCAGGTCGACCACCGTGCGCAGCGGCTGGGGCCAGCGTTCGAGCGGGCCCAGCGCGGTGGCGCCCCAGTCGTATTCGCGTACCCGTCGGGCCATTGGCGAATCAGGGCGCATGCGTTCGTTCTCTTCCATGGAAGTGGCGCGTTGCTTGAACTATAGAGTGGCCCCAATGCAGGCCGCGTCATCGCTGCGGCGGCCGGCCAGGCGTACGCCTGCCGGCAGTACGGGCGGCTGGCGGTTCACTGCCCGCGCCCCGGCGGTCTTGCCGTCGCACCGGGACCTGACTGCCTGCTAGCTGCGCAGGCGCCCGTCGAGTTCGGCAAGGCGCGCGGGCGTCCCGACGTCGGTCCAGGCGCCGCGGTGGTGCGTGCCATGCACCCGGCCGCCGGCCATCGCGCGGCGCAGCAGCGGCGCGAGCTTGAAGCGTGGCGGCGTGGCTTCCGCGCCGGGCGCCTCGCCGATCGCCTGACGCCAGTCCTGCAGCAGCGTCGGGCGGTAGACGCCGATGCCGCTGAAGGTCAGCCGGGTGTGTGCGTCGCCATGCAGGATCCCGTGCACGTCCAGGCCGAAGTCGCCGCCCGGGTGATGGGCCGGATTGTCGACCATCACCAGGTGCGCCAAACCCTGCGGCTCGACCGGCAGCGATACGTAGTCGACGTCACTGTGGATGTCGCCGTTGACCGCGATGAAGGGCGCCTCGCCCAGCAGCGACAGCGCGTTGAGCATGCCGCCGCCGGTTTCCAGCGGCGTCGGGCCTTCGTACGCATAGCGGATGCGCAGGCCCCAGCGGCTGCCGTCGCCGAGTGCCTCGGGGAACTGCTCGGCCAGATGCGAGGTATTGATCACCACGTAGTGCACGCCGGCGGCGGCGAGCTTCTCCAGATGCCAGGCGACCAGCGGCTTGCCGCCGGCTTCGAGCAGCGGCTTGGGCGTGTGGTCGGTGAGCGGGCGCATGCGCTCGCCCAGGCCCGCGGCGAAGATCAGCGCGTGCCTCATGCGGTGGCCGGCACGGTGATGTCGCGCACGCCCACGCAGCGCTCGACCAGCGCGGCCAGGTCGGTAAGCTCCGGATAGCGGCGCGCGACGCCGAGCACGTAGCCGAGTACGCGCGGCAGGTCGGCGAGGTAGCCGCGCTTGCCGTCGCGGTACCAGAGCCGGCAGAAGATCCCGAGAACCTTGATGTGGCGCTGCAGGCCGATCAGGTCGAACCAGCGCTGGAAGCGCGCCGGGTCGACCGACGCATCGAGCAGGCCCGCCTGCTGCGCGCGCTGGCGGTACTGTTCGACCCATTGCGTCACGCGCGCCTCGTCCCAGGCGATGTAGCAGTCGCGCAGCAGCGAGGCCAGGTCGTAGGCGAGCGGGCCGTGCAAGGCGCCCTGGAAGTCGATGATGCCGGGGCTCCACAGCATCGGCGGCTTGGCCGCATCCCGGCGCTCCGCGCGCGGGTCGGCTTCGAGGAAGGGCGTGAGGCAAACCTTCCCCAGCGGGCCTGCCGGTCGGTCGTCGGTCCGCATGAGGTTGCGGCTGTGGAAATCGCGATGCACGAACACGCGCGGCTGCTCGGCGGCGCTGTGCAGCAGCACGGTGAAGGCCTGCTCGATCACGTCCCACTCCTCGCACTCGGGCGTGTAGCCGAGGTGGCGCTGCAGGAACCACTCGGGCATCAGTTCGAGTTCGCGCTGCAGGAAGGCGTGGTTGTAGGGCGGCAGGTCCGAGCCGTCGACGTGCGTCTGGATGCGCAAGAGGGCATCCATGGCCTTGCCGTAGAGCGCATCGGCGGTGTGCTCGTCCAGGCCGGAGAGGTAGTCCTGCCGGCCCAGGTCCTCGATGAGCAGGAAGCCCTGGGCCGGGTCCTGCGCCAGCACGACCGGAGCGCGCAATCCGGCCTCGCGCAGGCGTGCCCCGATGGCGACCCACGGCGCGGGATCTTCCAGCGCGGGTGGGGAATCCATGACGATCCAGCCATCCTCCTGCAGCGGCCGCCAGTAGCTGCGGAAGCTGGCATCGGACGAGGCCGGCGCCAGGGTCAGCGTGTCGTCGTGCAGTGTGGCGCGGGCCCAGTCCAGGCGGGCGGCGGCGCGGTCGGAGGCGGTCATGGGCAGGTCGGTCGCGGGCATCGCGTCAGCTTAGCGAGCCGGCGCGCGCGCGGTCCATCGGTGGGTGCCGCGGCTGGCTGGCGCAGGTTCATCCGGTGAGACGGCGCTTTGCGATACTCGCCATCACCTCAGATGTTGTTCTTCCGCTGGAGCCCCGTTCGCATGACCCGACGATCCGGAAGCGCCGACCTGCCGCTGCATGGCGGGCGCGTGCCGCGCTGGCTGGCGGACCGGATGACCCGGCTCGGCGCACTGATGGCCGAGGCGATCGTGCGCGAATACGGCCGCGACGAGTTCCTGCGCCGCCTGGCGCATCCCTTCTGGTTCCAGTCCTTCGGCGCGGTGATGGGCATGGACTGGCATTCCTCGGGCATCACCACCAGCGTGATCGGCGCGCTCAAGCGCGGCCTGGCGCCGCTGTCGAACGAACTGGGCATCCATGTCTGCGGCGGGCGCGGCAAGCACTCGCGCGCCACGCCCGGCGAACTGGTGGCGATCGGCGAAAGGGTCGGCTTCGACGGCGCGGCGCTGGCGGGCGCGAGCCGGCTGGTGGCCAAGGTCGACAGCGCCGCGGTGCAGGACGGCTTCGATCTCTACCTGCACGGCTTCGTGGTGACCGACGACGGCCAGTGGGTGGTGGTGCAGCAGGGCATGAATGGCGAGCGCCGGCAGGCGCGGCGCTATCACTGGCTGTCGGAAAACCTGAAGAGCTTCGTCGACGATCCGCACGCCGCGGTCGATGGGCCGGGGCAGGGACGCATCGTCAACCTGGCCGACCATCGCGCGCAGGCCTCGCGGCTGGCGCAGCTGGAACTGCTCGGCACGCTCGGGCCCGATGGCGTGGCGCGGGAGTTCAGCCGGATCGAAGGCAGGGCGGCGCCCGAGCCGCCGGTCGACGCACCGCTGCAACTGGGCCTGTTGCCCCACCTGGTGATGCCTGACCACCACGACGTGCGCGGCAGCGACGTCGTCACGCGCCGCCTGCATGGCGCACTCGCCGCCGCCGCGGAAAACGGCCCGCGCGACTTCACCGGGCTGCTGCAGGTGCCGGGCGTGGGCGCACGCACGGTGCGCGCGCTGGCGATGGTCGCTGAAGTGGTGCATGGCACGCCGTGCCGCTTCAGCGACCCGGCGCGCTTCTCGCTGGCGCACGGCGGCAAGGACCGCCATCCGTTCCCCGTGCCCACGCGCGTCTACGACCACACCATCGGTGTGCTGAAGTCCGCGGTGGAGAACGCCAGGCTGGGCCGCGACGAACAACTTTCGGCGATCAAGCGGCTCGATGAGCAGGCACGCCGGCTGGAGCGGCACGCCCGGGGGCCCTCGGTGGAGCAGTACATCGCCGAGGAGCGGCTGCGCTCGCACGAGTACGGCGGGCGCAGCGTGTTCGGCTGGGAGCCGCCCGCCGCCGCGCCGGTCGGGCACAAGAAGGCCTCGTGACGCTGTCGGGTGGGGTTGAGGCCCACCGCTTTTCTGGTGAGCGCCCGGTGGGCTGAAGCCCACCCTACGGGGTCATCGGATCACTCACGGTGCTTCGGCGAATCGCTGTCGTGGTCGCGCTGAAGGCGATGGGTTTGCCGGTCCAGTTCGTTTTCCACCGCGTCGCCGCGCGCGTTTTTCGCCTGGCCGGTGTAATCGCGGTCCAGTGCGCGGCGTGCGTCGTTGTCCCGTGTCGCCTTCTTGTCGTCGGCCATCGTCGGTCTCCTGCGATTGCAGGAAACCGTTGTACCGCCTCGCGCGTCGGTCACCCGTGCAGGGGCTGACTCAACCTTGTGAGGCCCGCGCCAGGCAGCGCTGGTAGCGGCCGTCGACGCGTTTGGCAAACCACGCGGTAGTGAGCTTGCGCGTGATCTTGGGGCTCTCCAGCCGGATGCGCGGCAGCATCGCGCGCGGCAGTGGCTTGCGTGCGCTGGCATCGGCCAGTTCGAACACGCGGGTGTACAGGGCGGTGCGCACGAAGTCGGGGCTTTCGCCTTCGGCCAGCGCGTCGTGAATGTCGCCCGGCTCCAGGTCCAGCCGCGCGGCCAGCGTGCGCGCGGCCCGCTCGGTGGCGCCGATGCCGCCGTCGTACCGGATCAGGTCGCCGTCGAAATCGAGCGGGATGCCGGTGGCGACGCTCAGTGCGTTCTGGAATGCCGCATTGCGGCTGGCGTACCAGCCGGCGTTGTAGTCGGCGAACCGGTAGACCATCTGCGGATAATCGGCCGGGTAGGCGAGCAGGTGGGCGATGCCGAAATACAGGCCGCCGCGGCGGCTGAACACCTCGTGGCGGATGGTCCCGTCCACCGGGTACGGATAGGTGTGGTCGTCGGCGAAATCCTCGGCGAAGGCCACGCTCACCTGCATCGGGCCGCCGGTGTGCACCGGGTTGTCGACGCCCAGCAGGCGGCGGCCCAACGGCACCATGCCGATGAAGTCCTCGTACAGGCGGCTCAGTTCGCGCTCGGTGCGCACGGCGGCCAGGCGGTCGCCGTAGCTTTTGCCGTCGGGGGACTTGAGCGCCAGCGCGGCGCGAACCAGCAACTGCGGCACATGGTGGGCGGCGGCGCGGCGGTCGATTTCCTTGCGTGCGATGGCGCCCAGGCCAGGGACCACCGGTTCGGCGTGGTAATTCGATTCCTGCGCCGCGACGGCGAGGGTGGCGCAGAGGTTGCTGGCGGTCGGTTCGATGTCGAGCGCGGAGAAGGCCGCGTAGATGTCTGTCGCCCAGCCGGCGCGGTCGGCGGTGTCGCCGGGCAGCAGGCGCACGATCTGTGCGCGTACCTCGTCGGGGCGGCGCTGCGGCGCTTCCACACGCGGACGCGCGCAGCCGGCGATCAGGGCCAGCAGCGCAAGCAGGACGACGGCGCGGGCGGGCGTTCGGATACGCATCCGGCCTAGGGTGCCGTAGCGCTCGCCAATGGCGACTGAAGGCGGTCGCGGGGTGGGCTTCAGCCCGCCAGCGCTGGCCGCGGAGGGCGGAGGGCCGAAGCCCACCTACGACCGCCCGGCCTGGCGCCGACGCCGTTTCCAGCGCAGCCAGCGGCGCTCCAGCACGATCAGCGACCAGCGCGTGGGGCGGCGCAGGAACGGCAGGTCCTGCGCCAGCAGCAGCACGCCTAGCGGCAGCATCCACAACCCCAGCAGCGGCAGGAAACTGAAGAAACCGCCCACGATGAGAAGCACGCCCACCGGAATGCGCAGCCAGCGCGACGAGGGCGCGCGCAGCCAGCGCAGGGGCGAGGCGATCCAGCGCGGCAACCGCCGTTCGAAGCGATCGAGGTGACGGTTGAGACGGTCGATGTCCTTGATCACCCCGAACTCCGCTGGAGACTGCCCGTCATTCGACTACGCGCGGAAGGTAAAGGCCAGCACACGCGCGGCCGCCCGTTCAGCGACGGCCGCGCATGAGATGGATGAACCAGCCCATGCCGACGAGCCCGGCGGCCAGCCCGGCGCCCGCACCCCACAGCGCGCCCCGCGTGCCGCCCGCGGCGTAGCCGATGCCGAAGCCGAGCAGGAAGCACAGTGGAACCGGAAGGCAGCCCATGGAGTGAGGATGTGGGCGCGGCTTGGGCCGGGTTCAACCGCACGGCGGAAGTGGCCTGCATCACGCCGGCATCGGCGGATGGTGGGAGCGCGCGCGGGTTTGGTTAGTATCGGGGCACCTTGCTGGGGAGATGCGCCATGAAGCGGCTGATGGTCGGATTGATCGTCCTCGTGCTGGCCCTGGTCGTGCTGGCCGGTGCCGCGCTGCTGCTGGTGGATGCCAACCACTTCCGTCCGCAGATCCAGGCCTCGCTGGGCAAGGCGCTGGGTCGCGAGGTGAGCATCGGCACGTTGCACATGTCCGTGTGGACCGGTTCGCTGGAGGCGGACGAGATCCGCATTGGCGACGATCCCCGGTTTGGCAAGCAACCGTTCGTCAGCGCCCGCTCGCTGGATCTGGGCGTGGAGCTGTGGCCGTTGCTGGTCCACCGCCAGTTGCACATCACCTCGCTCACGCTCGACCAGCCGGTGGTGCGCCTGCTGCAGAACCGCAAGGGCGACTGGAATTTTGCTGGGCTCGGCGGTACGCCGGCGCCAGCGGAAAACGGCGCGGCCGGGGCGCCGGGCGGGCTCACCGTCGACCGGCTGCGCATCAACGACGGCCGCATCGAACTGACCCGCATGGCCGGCGACCGCAAGGTCTACGACCACGTGCAGCTGAGCGCCGACCACGTCGGCACGCAGGCGGCCTTTCCGTTCGAGCTCAAGGCCGACATCGCCGGCGGCGGCACGCTGGCGCTGGACGGCAGGCTCGGTCCCTGGCAGTCGGGCAACGCCGTGCTGACGCCGGTCGATGCGCACCTGGCGATGCACGACCTGGACCTGGTCGGCGCCGGGTTGATGGCACGCGACAGCGGCGTCGGCGGCGTGCTCGACCTGGACACGCAGATCGCCTCGGCCAAGGGCGTGCTGCGCTCGAAGGGCCGCATCGATGCGCGCAAGCTGCAACTGGTGGCCTCCGGGTCGCCCTCGCCGCAGCCGTTGCGTATCGACTACCAGGCGGACTACCGGCTGGATAACGGCACCGGGCGCATCGCCGACACGGTGCTGCATGCCGGCGCGGCGCAGTTGTCCATCGGGGGGAGCTTCGACAACCGGCCCGCGGTGATGCGCATGGATCTGAAGGTGAAGGGCGCGCGCCAGCCGATCGACGACCTGCAGCCGCTGCTGCCGGTGTTCGGCGTGATCCTGCCCAAGGATTCGCGGCTGGCCGGTGGCACCGCCAGCATGGATCTGACCGTGCGCGGGCCGCTCGATGCGCTGGTGATCCACGGGCCGGTCTCGCTCGACGGCACGCGGCTGGCCGGCTACAGCCTGGGCGACAAGCTCGGCGGCGCGCTGGCACTGGCCGGCATTAACGCGCCCAGGGACACCGTGATCCAGCATGCCGAGGCGATGCTGACCATCTCGCCCAAGGGCATCGATGCCAATCCGGCCAAGGCGCAGATCGCGCAGCTCGGCAGCTTCACGGGCAAGGGCCGCATGGCCGCCGACGGCGCGCTCGATTTCCGCATGCTGGTCAAACTTGACGAGGGCGTCACCGGCGCGGGCCAGGCCGGCCAGGGCCTTGCCGGCCTGCTGGGCGGATCGAAGGCTGGCGGCGCGCTCGGCGGCCTGATCAAGGGCATGAGCACCAACGGCGTGGGCGTGCGCGTCGGCGGCACCGCTAGCGCGCCCAGCTTCAAGCTCGACCCGAAGGCGGCGGTCGGCCTGCTCGAAGCGGGCACGCGCAGCGACAGCACCCAGCCGGCGTCGAAGCCACCAGCCGACAGCGGCAAGGACATGCTCAACAACCTGCTGCAGAACGCGCTCAAGCCCAAGCAGCCGACCTCGGGGCATTGAACGTGAGCGATGGAGCAGGCGCCGATTTCATCGTGGTCGGCGCCGGCCCGGCTGGCTGCGCAGTGGCCGCGCGGTTGGCCGACGCGCCGGGACGGCCGACCGTGTGCCTGGTCGAGACCGGGCCGTCCACGCCCTCGTGGCTCAGCCGCGTACCGATGGGCATCGCCGCGCTGGTGCCGTTCCGCAGCCGGCACAACTACGCCTACCAGACGGTGCCGCAGGTGCACCTGGGCGGACGCCGCGGCTACGTGCCGCGCGGGCGTGGCGTCGGCGGCAGCAGCCTGATCAACGCGATGATCTGCACCCGCGGCCAGCCGGAGGACTACGACGGATGGGCCACGCTCGGCTGCACCAGCTGGAGCTGGCGCGACGTGCTACCCGTGTTCCGTGGCATCGAGGACAACCAGCGCGGCGCCGATGACTGGCACGGCATCGGCGGGCCGCTGCCGGTCAGCGACCTGCGCTCGCCCAGCCCCATGAGCCGCGCGTTCGTGGAGGCAGCGGTGCAGTGCGGCTATCCGCGCAACGACGACTTCAACGGGCCGCGCCAGGAGGGCGTGGGCCTCTATCAGGTGTACCAGCGCGACGGGCGCCGGGTCGACGCGGGGCGCGCGTACCTGGGCGACGGCAAGGCGCGGCCGAACCTGCGCGTGCTGGCCGGGCGGCCGGTGCAGCGCATCCTGTTCGATGGCCATCGCGCGGGCGGCGTGCTGGTCGGCGGCCAGCGCATGCAGGCGCGGCGCGAGGTGGTCGTCTGTGCCGGCGCAATCGGCTCGCCGCAACTGCTGATGCTCTCCGGCATCGGCCCGGGCGCGCACCTGCGCGAGCTCGGCATCGGGGTGCTTCGTGACGCGCCGGACGTGGGCGAGAACCTGCAGGACCACATCGACTACACCGCCAACCTGCGGCTACGCGCCGAAGGCCTGTTCGGCATGAACCCGGCGACCCTTGCGCGCATGGCCGCCAGTGCCGGCGCCTATCGCCATCGCGGCGAGGGCATGCTGACCAGCAACGCGGCGGAGGCGGGCGGCTTCCTGCGCAGCCGCCCGGACGTCGGCCGGCCTGATCTCCAACTGCACTTCTGCATCGGCATGGTGGACGACCACAACCGCCGCATGCACCTGTCCACCGGCATGGCCTTGCACGTGTGCGTGTTGCGACCGGCCAGCCGCGGACGCGTGCGGCTGGCGCGTGCGGACGTTGGCAAGGCCCCGCTGATCGATCCGAACTTCCTGTCCGCGCCGGAAGACAGGGAGCTGCTGGTCGAGGGCGCACGCATCGTCCGGCGCATCCTTGCCGCGCCGGCACTCGCGGCCTACGGTGCGCGGCCGCTCTACGGCACCGGCAGCGAGGACGACGAGGGATTGCGCGCGCTGATCCGTGCGCACGCCGACACCATCTACCACCCGGTCGGCACCTGCCGCATGGGCGCCGACCCGCGCGCGGTGGTCGATCCGCAACTGCGCGTGCGCGGCGTGCAGGGCCTGCGCGTGGCCGACGCGTCCGTCATGCCCACGCTGATCAGCGGCAATACCGAGGCGCCGTCGGCGATGATCGGCGAGATGGCGGCGAAGTTCCTGCTGGCGGACAACGCCTGACGCGGGGCCGGGTGCATGGCCTGCAGGAGCGCCCTTGGGCGCGACCGGAAGACATGCGCGAGAAACAGCCCAAGCCGGTCGCGGCAACTCGGCGTTGCCGGGCCATCGGTCGTGCCCGAGGGCGCTCCTACAAGGTGCTCGTCATTTTGCGGTGATGGCACGCGCGCGCTGCAGGTGGTCGCGCAGCATCGGCAGGCCTTCCTCGGCGATCTGCCGTAGCTTCGGGTTGTGACCGTCGTTCGTGGCGCGCTCGTAGAGGGGAATGATCTTCTGGTGCTCCGCGACCATCATCCCGGCGAACGCCTGGTCCAGCGCCTCGCCCTTCAACTGCTGCAGGCGCAGCTTGTCCTAGGTCACGTCCTTCGCGGGCGTACCGTGGGCCTGGCCGTGCGCCTTCTTCGCCACCGAGAAATCGGTGAACTTGCGGTTCAGCGACTCGTGGTCGTCGATGATGTGGTTGGCCAGTTCGCGCACCTGCGCCGACGAGGAGCGGTCGCGCGCGACTTTCGCCAGTTCGATCTGCATCGAGTTGTCGGCCGTGGCCTTGGCCACGAAAGCCTGTTCCTGCTTGTCCAGTGTGGGCGTATCGGTGGCAAGCGCGGGCAGCACCAGCGCGGTCAAGGCGAGCGAGAGCAGGCCGCGGGCGAGGAAGGGCGGTAGGGAAGGCAGCTTCATGGGCGGGTCCGGCTTCAGGCGGGTATCCGACGCTAGCCAATCGGTCGGCAACGCCCGCTCTAGGGGCCGTGAATGCGTGGGTAACGGCAGCGTCTTGTGCCGCCGCGGCCAGGCCGATACGGTCGGGTCTTGCGCCTTCCCTTGGAGCTGCCATGTCCGTCCAGGTTCGTCAGGCCACCGTCCATGACCTCGACACGCTGGTGCCATTGTTCGACGGCTACCGGCAGTTCTACGCCCAGCGGTCCGATCCGGAAGGGACACGTGCATTCCTGCGGGCGCGTTTCGCGCACCACCAGTCGGTGATCCTGCTGGCCTTGGATGTCCGCGGTGTGGGGCTCGGTTTCACCCAGCTCTACCCGTTGTTCTCCTCGGTGCGGATGGCGCGCACCTATCTGCTCAACGACCTGTTCGTGTCGCCACTGGCGCGCCGCCAGGGCGTGGCGGCAGCGCTGCTGCGCGAAGCGGCGGCGCATGCGCGTGCCTTGGGTGCGGCGAGCCTGTCGTTGTCGACCGCGCTGGACAACGCACCGGCGCAGGCGCTGTACGAATCCCAGGGCTGGGAACGCGATCGCCAGTTCTGCGAATACACGCTCAGGCTTTGACCGCCAGCTCAGTGCACGGCACGGTCGGAGCCGGCAACACCCACCACACAAACGGGCGAGCCCATGGCACGGGCGAGGTTGCGGCCGCCAGGAACGCGGATGCGCTTATGCTGGTTCTTCTGCCCCGCACCCAAAAGCCATGCTCTATCTCGCTTCGCAATCCCCCCGCCGCCGCGAGCTGCTGCAGCAGCTCGGCATCGCCTACACGACACTGGACGTGGAGGTGGCCGAGGTACGCGCCCAGGGCGAGTCGCCGCAGGAGTACGTCAGCCGGGTCGCCCGGGACAAGGCGCAGGCCGGCTTCGCTCTGGTCGCCGATGCGGCGGATGTGCTGGTGATCGGCTCGGACACCGAGGTCGTGCTGGACGGTGAGGTGTTCGGCAAGCCGGCGGACGCGGGACAGGCGGGCGCCATGTTGCGGCGTCTGTCCGGTCGTGCCCATGCGGTGATCTCGGCGGTATGGGTCGTGGGGGCGCAGCAGCAGGGATGCGAGGTGTGCGTCTCCAACGTGCGCTTTGCCCGGCTGGACGCCGCCACCATCGACGCCTATGTCGCGACCGGCGAACCGTTCGGCAAGGCAGGCGGCTACGCGATCCAGGGGCGCGGTGCTGCGCTGGTGGAACACCTGGAGGGAAGCTACTCGGGAGTGATGGGGCTGCCGTTGTTCGAGACGGCGCGATTGCTGCGTGGCTTCGGCGTCCTGCCGGGGCGAGTCTGCCCGCAGTAGCTCAGCAGCACAGATCCAGCGTGTTCTACGCAGGGCGCTTTGGCTACCTTCGCTTCGAGGGTGGGCCGCCTGGCAAGCCTTGTGTGGCCGTGGCCGGGCGCACTGCGGGCGCCTTGGGGAGCCCTCCCCGCCCCGTCCCTCTCCCTTCTCCGGACGTTGTTGCCGCGAAAGCGGGGATTCCATCCCGCTTTAGCTGGTCGAAGCCAGGATGGATGGCCAGCATTCGCTGTGAAACGCGCCTCGCGCTTTCGCGCAAATGACGTCTGGTTGAGCCGGTCGATGCTCTCTCTTAGTTTGACGCTGGTCAGGCTCCCCGAGAGATGCACCTGCCAGGAGGCGTCTAGGGCTGGACGACGAGGTATTGGCCCTGGGTGCCGCTGCGTCGCGGGCGGGGGCCGATCCTGACGCATAGCGCCCGGCTGTCGGGGCAGCGCACCAGCGTACCCGAATGCACCGCCTGGAGGACATCGTCTCCCAGGGTGGCGGCGCGCAGGTTCCGCCACGCCATATAGCCACTGCCGCCTGCCGCCAGTACCGCTCCCACGAGCAACGCAAGCAGCCCCCGGCGAACCAGCGACTGCTGGGCCAGGGTGAGCAGCTTACGCTGTTCGGCCAGGGCATCGGCGGCCCACTTCGCCGCTTCCGCACTCTGGCGCAACTGTGCGTCCAGCGGGGTGAGTGCCTGGCGGGTGGCGCCTGCGATGCTGTCGCGGGCCTGCGTACCGAGGGTCTCCAGCATCCTGCGGGAAAAGTCGTCCCCGCCTTCGGCCCAGCGTTGCGCACTGCGATCGAGCGTCGTCGCGCTGGCGTCGATGCGCTGCAGCGCGCCACGGCTGCGCGTGTCGAGTTGTTCGGCGATCACCGCGAGCTTGACCAGCAGTTGCTTTACGTCGTCGATGTTGCTGCCATCCATGGCATTTCCTCCGGTTGAATCAGCGTTCCATGGCAGCCGCCGTCACCGGCTCCGCAGCCTGTCCTTGATAGCTGAGCGCAAGCTCCGGGAGCGGCACCGCCTGGCTGTATTGCTGGATCTCGCGCCACCAGGCGCTCCCCTGCGGCGATTGCAGGTAATCGCCGGCCACGGCGTCCATCGCACGATCATCCTGCCTGAGTGCGGCCTGGTAGAGGCGCTCGACCATGGCGTCGACCGGATCGGCGGTGGCAGCTTTGGCCGGCTCCTGCGCCGTCTCCGGGATGGCGCCAGGCACCGGGCTGATCGCGACCGAACGGAAGTTGAACCCGCGGCTGAGTACCTCATCGCGTGGCTCGGCATTGTAGGGATCGCCCGTGACGCGATAGCCGTGGTGGTGGTGTTTGGGAGCTTCCAGCGTGTGGTAGCCCTCCGGCTTGAGGCGGTCCACCTCGTTCCACGCCCGGAAGAGAGGATTGCCCTCGGTCGATCGGTGCACCACGTTGAGCCGGGAGTCGGTCGGCTCGGGCGACTTTGCGAGGAAAGGCCGGTCGCTCAGCGCGTTGAGGTAGTCGACCATCAGGTTACCGCTGCGGATGCTCAGCCCATCGAGCAGGTAGCCGCCTCCGACATCCGAGTGCGCACCCGGAACCAGCACACCGAGGAAGCGCCCGTCCGGCGTCAGGCCCGGATCGATGATGTGGTCTGACTTGAACAGCCCGCGATGCTCGTCCCTGGAGAATATCTGGACGCCCGAGATTACCGAGGGCGGCAACCGGCGGTCGTAATCGTTGACCGGCGCGCCCGTGCCGACCGGATCGAACAAGCCCACGACCTGCGCCACTTTGCCGGGCGGGACGAGCGGCGGCCTGGTGTACTCGACGTGCTTGATGTTGCCATGGGAGTCGCGGGTGTAAATGGCGCCTGCTGGGTTCTGGATGCCGCGTTCCTGCACGACTCGGGCAAAACTGGCGTCTTCTTCCCCGCCGCGGCTGAAACCAATGCCTACCACTCTGATTTGTGCCTCGGGGTCTTCACGCATCCAATCGCGGGCTTTCCTGATGAACATGTCGTACATCTTTTCGACGCGGACCTCGTGCGTGTAACCGATCGCGCCGTCGAGGAGCCGAACGAACCGATTCTCCTGAGTGCCGGGGCCGGGGAGATAGCCCTCTGCAATTCGCGCGTTGCCTTTGGCTGCGAGTTCTTCAACCTGTTCATCGATCTTCGCTACGTTGGTGGCGTGTAGGGGGTCGTTGTATTTATCGTTGCCAGTGCCGTCGAACGCCGCGAGGTAGAGGCGCTCGTGCGGATTGTCGGCGTGCATAAGAACCGGCGCCTTGAAGTTCGACAGTTCCGCACTGGCGTTTTGATACAGCTGCATGTCGCTTGAGCTGGCTGTATACGTGGAGACGCCGTCCTCCGGCAAATCGTTCATGCTTTTGTTGGCCATCCCTGGCTCCGGTTGCCGTTGTCAGTAGGTGCGTGTCCAAGCCAGGATCAAATCTTCCCGGGAATCGCTGTATTTATTTCCAGGAATTTGCTCTTTTTTCGTAGGGATGAAGGCCTTCGTGAATACGTTGATGGTGCGATCATTCACCTCGAGAAAAATGCTCGGATCCGTGGCAGGGCCCGGGCCAGGGAAGGCTCCTTCGCGGATTTCTTCGTTCGCGACGCTGTACCTGACCAGCTCGTCCTTGAAAATGGCGCCAATGTCCACGTCGGCTTCGTGGGGAACTCCGTCCATAGATTTCCACCGCACGTGAGCTGGACGCGGAAAATTCGGGATACCCCCGTACGATGCAAACCCCCACTTTTCGCGATAGTCCGCAGACGGCGGCGGTGGGCTGACCACATCACCCGAGCGAAGTCGGGTGAAGTTGTTGTCCGCGTAGATCACCTCGCAACCGATCGTGTTGTAGCAGTACGCGCGAAAATCGTGCCGCTTGAACTTCAGCGGGAAATGATTGGGCGCCACATGCTTGGTCGAGGTCTCGGATGGAAATGCCATGGCGGTCAGGCAACCTGTCAGTGCGAAAAGAAACAACGCGCAGGAGGCAAGGCGGGTGTGTCGCATGATCGGGCGTCCTGCTCGATGCGGAAGAGGGAGCCCGGAATCTAGGCCATGCCGCGGAGAGGTCGCAATGGACAATCCCCTACAACGCGGACAGGGGTCGCCGATGCATCAGTGCAGTCCCGAAGACGCCACGAACCAGGCGACGACCGCCAGCAGATTGTTCACACCATGGGCGACCACGGCAGGCCACAGCGAGCCGGAGCGCAGGCGCAGCCAGGCCAGCGCGGCGGCGAGCAACGCGAGATTGGGCACGGCGTACCAGAGGAATCCCAGGTCCGGCAGGTGCACGCAGGCGAACAGCAGCGAGCTGATGACGATCGCCCAGCCGGCGTGCATGCGCCGCAGCAGCGCCGAGAGCAGGGCGCCGCGGAAGAGCAGTTCCTCGACCAGCGGCCCCAGGCTGACGACCACCAGCGCCAGCGGCAGGCGCAGCGCCAGCGAGGCGGCGCCGCCGATCTGCTTGACGTCCTGGGTGACCTGGTGGCCGTGCGCCATCCAGCGGGTCAGCCAGCCACCGGCGATCGGCAGGGCCAGGCCAAGCAGCACGGCGGCGAGGTAGAACCACGGACGACCGGGGCGGGTCAGGCCCAGTCCGGGCGGCGCACCGTGCGACCAGGCCGCGGGCCACAGCCGGCGCACCAGCACGATGGTCACGCTGGCGGCCAGCAGCAGCGTCAGGATCACCATCAGCGCATTGGTGTCCGGCTGGGCCAGCACGGCCTTGATGCGGGCGGCCATGCCCGATGCCGGAGCGCCGGATACGCCCAGGGCGAAACCCAGACCGACACCGACCAAACCACTGGCGACGAACTGCAGCGCGAAGTAGACGACGATCATGCCGATCGCGCTGCCAAGGTGCGGCAGTCGCGCGTCGTGCAGCGAGGGATGGAGCGGGCGGGAGGGCATCGGCCGAGGACAACCTGCGAGGATAGGGAGGACGTGCGCGGCCCGATCGCCACGCGCGCCGCGTGGCCAAGGGCCCATTCCCGGGTCGTCAGCCAGCCAGCATCGCGCGACCCAGGCCGGTCAGGGCCATGAGCAAGGTGGCTGCCCAGGCGAGCATGCCGACCACGAAACCACCGCCGCGCCGGGCGGCCTCCTGCAGGTAGGCCAGTGCGTACCAGGTGCGCGCGGCCAGCCACACCAGACCGGCAACACCCGCCCAGAGCGCGAAGCCGTAGTGGGCCGCAAGCCACAGCGTGGGCAGGAACAGCAACGCCGCCTCGAGCGTATTCATCTGCACGCGGAAGGCTCGTTCGAACGCCGGATGACCGCTGGTTGCCGGTGCGTGGACCTGGTAACGGCCGCGTGCGCGGCCGACCGCGAAGGCGGTGCCGAACATCAGCAGGACGGCGAGCAGCGTGACCAGGGCGGGCAGGTGTTCTTTCATGAGAATAGGCAGTTGAACGGTGGCCTACTGTAGCGGCAACCTCGACGCAGGGGAGACGCGAAGCTGGTTAAGCTGCCCGGAGCGCGCTGGGCGCACGGCGAGGGCGGACGGCATGGACTGGCAGAAAGGCGAGCGCAGCCGCAACGTGGAAATCGACAGCGGCCGCGGGGGCGGCGGCGGGCTCGGCTTCGGTGGCGGCCGCGGCATGGGCATCGGCGGCCTGATCGTGCTGGCCATCCTGGGTTGGGTGTTCTTCAAGGATCCGACGGCCTTGCTCGACCAGGGCGGCCAGGCGGGGCCGACCTCGGCGCAGGTCGGCGAACCGGCCCAGGTCGACCCGCAGCAGCGCGACTTCGTCAGCGCAATCCTGGGTTCCACCGAGAAGACCTGGGGCGATATCTTCGCCGCCAACGGGCGCCAGTATGTCGACCCGACGCTCGACCTGTTCAGCGGCGGCGTGCGCACCGCCTGTGGCCTCGCCTCGACCGCCGTCGGGCCGTTCTACTGCCCCGGCGACCAGAAGGTGTATCTCGACCTGTCGTTCTTCCAGGAACTGCAGGACCGGTTTGGCGCGGCCGGCGACTTCGCCCGTGCGTACGTGATCGCGCACGAGGTGGGCCATCACGTGCAGAAGCTGCTGGGCGTGTTCGACCAGGTGCAGCAGGCGCGCGAACAGGGCGCGCCGATGGAGGGTGCCAACGGCCTCTCGGTGCGTCAGGAGCTGCAGGCCGACTGCTTTGCCGGGGTCTGGGCCAACCGCAGTGAACAGCGGTTGCATTGGCTGGAGGCAGGCGACGTGGAGGAGGCGTTGAATGCCGCCAGCAAGATCGGCGACGACACGTTGCAGCGAGAGACCCGAGGCACGGTGGTGCCCGACTCGTTCACCCATGGCACGTCGGCGCAGCGGGTGAAATGGTTCAAGACGGGGCTGCAAAGCGGGCAGGTGTCCAGCTGCAACACGTTCGCCGGCGACATCTGAGGACGACGGCAGTCCATCGGCCTTGCCCCTGCGCCGAGGGCCGGAGCGCTTTTCAGGCGGTCGGGATCCGCGCTCGCAGCGGACTCATGCCCGGTTGCCAGGAGAGTCGCGCAGGGATACGGGAGGGCGCCGGGCCGATAAAGGCCCAATCGAACCTAAACGGCTGCTGGCAAAGCGTTTTCAAGAGTGGATTTCCATCTTCCGCCGCACCCCCGCCACGCCCTAGAATCCGCGCGCTGCGCGCCAGGGGGTGCGCCTTGCGTCGGTCCCATGGCCCATCCCTGCCTGAGTTGCGGCGCCTGCTGCGCTTTTTTCCGCATCGCCTTCCACTGGTCCGAAACCGATCCCTTTCTGGGTGGCACGGTGCCGGCGGAGCTTACCGAAAGGCTCGACCCCCATCGTGTGGTGATGCGCGGCACGCAGGCCAGGCAGCCGCGCTGCGTGGCGTTGAAGGGAACCATCGGCGAGGCGGCTTATTGCGGCATCCACACGATCAAGCCTTCGGTCTGCCGCGAAGTGGAGCCGTCGTGGGAGTTCGGTCGCCATAGCCCGCAGTGCGACAAGGGACGCATCGCCTACGGCCTGCGGCCGCTCACGCCCGAAGACTGGCTCGATCCATCGGGCGACAGCGCGCCGCCGTTGCCGCAGAGCGCCTGAGGCTTCAGCGCGACGAGGCGATGAAGCTGTTCGGCGCGTAGAGGACCCAGTCTTCCTCGCGGCCGTCGAGCATCACGCGGGCGTGGAAGCCCACGCAGCTTTGATCCGGGCATGGGGTCTGGGGGGTGACGCCGTCCGGTGCCTGGGCCAGCAGGGCGTAGTCGTGGCTCGTGGTTATCTCGCGGCAGAACTCCGGCGGGCCGCCGACAATGCGGATCACCACAGGCTTGGCGTAGTAGCTTTTCTGCCCAAGGACCTGGTGCCTGAATTCCTCGAAGGTGCAGGCCCAGGTGCCGGACTTGAAGGTCACGCGGGTGGCACCCGCCGGTGGCGCCACGCGTGCCTCGTCGGCCAGTGCCGGCATGGTGGCATTGCCGCCGTAGCGCCAGAGCATGAAACCGCCGAACACGACCAACCCTACCAGCGTTCGCTTGAGCATCCGTTCCCCCGGCGCGGTTCTGCGACCGACGCGGAGCCTGTCATTTTCTACCGGGGCAATCAACCGGTAGGGTCAGCCGAAGCGATAGATATCCATCGCCAGAATGCCGTGGTCGATGCCGGCATCGATGCGTCTTGCGCGCGGGTCCGTGCCGGCCGCGCCCAGCGCGACGAACAGCGGCAGCAGGTGTTCGTCGGTCGGATGGGCGCGCTGGGCGAACGGCGCTTGGCGGCGGTAGTCGAGCAGGGCGTCGACATCGCCGGCGGCCAGGCGCTCTTCAACCCAGGTGATGAACGGGCGCACGTAGGGCGCCTCGCGCTCGGCACCGTAGCCCATGCGCAGGTCGCCCAGGTTGTGCGTGATGCTGCCCGAGCCGATCACCAGCACGCCTTCTCCACGCAACGACGCCAGCGCGCGGCCCACCGCGAGGTGGTGCGCCGGGTCGCGCTCCGGCTGGATCGAGATCGGCACGACCGGGATGTCGGCGTCCGGATAGAGCAGGCGCAGCGGCACCCAGGCGCCATGGTCCAGGCCGTGTTGCGGATCGAGGGTCGCATCCAGGCCCGCCTGGCCGAGCAGCCCCAGGACGCGCTCGGCCAGCGCCGGGGCACCTGGCGCGGGATAGCGGATTTGATAAAGCTCGGCCGGAAAACCGAAGAAGTCGTGCACGGTGTCCGGCTGCGCCGCCCCGCCCACCTGCGGCGCGGGACTCAGCCAGTGTGCGGTGGCCATCACGATGGCCTGCGGGCGCGGCAGGTCGGCGGCCAGTTCGGCCAGGCGCTCGCGGACGGAACCGGGCTGCAGCGCGGTCATCGGCGAGCCGTGGGAAGTGTAGAGGCTGGGCAGGGTGGTCATCTTGGGGCCTTCGCAGTCCACGCTTGGGTGGCGTACCTTCGATAGATCGGGGCGGAGACATGCTCTGCAAGCCCGCCGGCCCGGAGGCTGTTCCAGGGCCGGGGAAGCGTGGAATGGGGCGGCGTGCGGCCGCTGTTGCGGCCCGGAACGGTTTTGCCGCCCGGGCGCTATGACAACGGTCGGCCCAGACCCAGTCGCAGCGGGTCGAGCAGGCGGCCGTAGCGTCCCGCCCGCGCGGTGTCGCGGTTGAGCGGTTGGCGGACCTGCGCGGCGCTGGGTGTGCGGATCGCACGCCTGGCCTGGTGGAAATCCAGGCACGCCGCGTCGAAGGGCAGCCGGCAGAAGGCCAGCAGGGCGCGGATCTCGCCTTCCGGATCGGCCAGCAGCGCCTCGTAATGCTGGGTACGTATGCGTTCGGGTGCGGCAGCGCGCCAGGCGTCCAGCGCCGCTTCGTAGTCGCGTACGTAGGCGGCGATGTCGGTCAGCGTGCAGGCAAAGTGCGGCAACCGGTAGAACTGCTGCTTGAAGCACGACCAGCCGGCTTCCAGCGCATCGCGCCGCACGTCGACGACGCGCGCGCCCGGCAGCATCGCGCCCAGCACGCCGGCGTAGAGCCAGTTCTCCGGCAGCTTGTCCGTGAAGTGCGGGCGCTGGCGACGCCAGCGCGCGGTGCGCTCGAGGTAGCGCCGGCCCATGCGGTGCCAGTCCTGTGCGGTGGCGGTGGGCACCCAGCGCGGGAACGGCTGGCCACGACGTGTCGATTCCTCCACCAGCACGTCGCCCAGGTCCGGCAACTCGCTGGCGCCTTCCACCCGCGGATGCGCGGCCAGGATCTGCTCGAACAGCGTGGAACCGGAGCGGGGCAGGCCGACGATGAAGATCGCTTCTTCGCCCAGCGCGGGCTCGAGCGGTACGGGCAACCTGGCGCTGCTCTGGACGACCGACGCCACGAACGTGTGGAAGCCGCCGGCCTGCCAGGGAGCCAGCCGGCGCTGACGCGCGTTGGCCTCGCTGAGGGCGGCGAAAGCCTCGTCGTAGCGGCCCTGGTCCTCGCAGGCCTTGCCGAGCGCAAAACCCATCGCGATGCGGTCAGCCTCGGCCACGTCGGCGCGCCCGAGCATGCCGACGATCCGGCTCCTGTCCTCATCCGAAAGGGGCCGTGTCTTCATGTTGGCCAGGCCGCGCCAGGCATCTCCGCAGGCCGGATGCAGCGCAAGCGCCGCCCGGTAGCGCCGGTCGGCTTCGTCGAAACGGCCCAGATGCACCAGGGCGTCGCCAAGCAGTACATGGGCGGGAAGCAGGGTCGGTTGCAGTGCGCAGGCGCGTTCCAGTGCCTCCACCGCCGGCTCGGTATGGCCCAGCACCTGCAGGTTGCGTCCCAGGTTGAACCAGCCTATCGGATAGTCGGGTGCGCGCTCGCACGCCTGACGCCAATGGGTCAGCGCCGCCTCGGCATCCCCGTCCGCCTGTTCCGCGTTGGCCAGGTCGGTGAGCGCCAGGGGGTCTTCCGGCCACTGTCGCAAGGCCTCGCCGAGCACTTCGCGCGCAGCACCGTATTGCCGGGCGCGCGTATGCAGGATGCCGAGCAGGCGCAGGACCTCCGGGTGTTGCGGTGCGGCGGACAGCGCGGCAGCCAGCCTCTGTTGCGCAGGCGCCAGCGCGCCGTCGCGGATCGCCCGCGCCGCCGCCTCCAGCGACTGGCGCTCATCCAGTGACAGGCCGCCGACGCGCGAGGCCATGTCGGTGAAGTCCTCAGGGCAGGGCCAGGGTGCAGGCATCGGAACGTCTCGCGGGCGGAAAAGGGATGGTACGTCTTCCCGGCAGGGCTGGCGGCAAAGGCAGGTCACGCAGGCCGGGGCAAGTCTGCTAGCGTGTGCGCTTCGCCCCTGCGCGGGCAAGGAACACGCCTGTCCATGCAACGCCTGTCCCACCTGGATGATCTGGAAGCGGAAAGCATCCAGATCCTTCGTGAAGTGTTCGCCTGTTTCCGTCGTCCGGTGATGCTCTATTCCATCGGAAAAGACTCCACCGTACTGCTGCACCTGCTGCGCAAGGCCAGTCGGCCAGCGCCCCCGCCGATGCCGCTGCTGCACGTCGATACCACCTGGAAGTTCCGCGAGATGATCGCCTTCCGCGACCGCGTGGCCGCGCAGGGCGACGTGCGGATGCTGGTGCACATCAACCAGGACGGCGTGCGCCAGGGCATCTCGCCGCTGACCCATGGCGCGGCCGTGCACACCGACGTGATGAAGACCCAGGCGCTGCGGCAGGCGCTGGACCAGCACCAGTTCGATGCGGCGATCGGCGGCGCGCGGCGCGACGAGGAAAAGTCACGCGCGAAGGAGCGCATCTTCTCCTTTCGCAGCGCGCAGCACCGCTGGGATCCGAAGCAGCAGCGCCCCGAACTCTGGCACACCTGGAATACGCAGATCCGGCAGGGCGAAAGCGTACGCGTGTTCCCGCTGTCCAACTGGACCGAGCTGGATGTGTGGGAATACATCCGCCGCGAGAACATCGACGTGGTGCCGCTGTATTTCGCCAGGGAGCGCCCGGTGGTCGAGCGCGACGGCGCGCTGATCATGGTCGACGACGAGCGTTTCGTGCTGCGCGAAGGCGAGCACATCGAGCAGCGCCGCGTGCGCTTCCGCACGCTGGGCTGTTACCCGCTCACCGGTGCGATCGAATCGGACGCCGATTCGCTGGACGCGATCATCGAGGAAATGCGCGCTTCGCGCAGCTCCGAGCGCCAGGGGCGGATCATCGACCACGACGGCGCAAGCTCAATGGAGAAAAAGAAGCAGGAGGGCTATTTCTGATGGCCCCCGGCATGCTTCGCTTCATCACCTGCGGCAGCGTGGACGACGGCAAGAGCACGCTGCTGGGCCGCCTGCTCTACGACGCCGGCATGCTGGCCGACGACCAGCTCGATGCCCTGCGTCGCGACAGCGGCAAACGCGGCGGCGCAGCGCTGGATTTCGCGCTGGTCACCGACGGACTGGACGCCGAGCGCGAACAGGGCATCACCATCGACGTGGCCTGGCGCTACTTCCACACGGCGCGGCGCAACTTCGTCGTGGGCGACTGCCCCGGCCACGAGCAGTACACGCGCAACATGGCCACCGGCGCCTCGCAGGTGGATCTGGCGGTGGTGCTGGTCGACGCGCGCAAGGGGCTGTTGCCGCAGACGCGCCGGCACACCTACATCTGCGCCCTGCTGGGTATCCGACGCGTCATCCTGGCGGTGAACAAGATGGACCTGGTCGGCCTGGACGCGGACGTCTATGCGTCCATCGTCGAGCCCTACCATGCGCTGGCCGCGTCGATGGGCATCGCGTCGGTCAATGCGCTGCCGGTGGTGGCGCCGGACGGGGACAACGTGGGGCTGCGCTCGATGCGCATGCCCTGGTACCGGGGCCCCAGCCTGCTGGAACTGCTCGAAACGCTGGATGCCGAAGTGGCGCCGCCGGCCCGGTTCCGGTTGCCGGTGCAATGGGTCAACCGGCCTGACCAGCATTTCCGCGGTTATGCCGGCACGGTATGCGGCGGGCGGGTGGCGGTGGGCGACCCGGTGGTGGTGCAACCCAGTGGCCAGGTCGCGCGGGTCGAGCGCATCGCCGGGCCGTCGGAGGATCTTTCCGAGGCGAGCGCCGGACAGGCCGTCACGCTGTGCCTGGACCGCGAGCTCGACATCAGCCGCGGCGACGTAATCGCGACCGCATCGGATCCGGCGCCGGTCGCCGACCAGTTCGGTTGCCACCTGGTCTGGTTTGGCGATGCGCCGCTGCTGCCCAACCGCAGCTACCTGCTGCGGCTGGGCACCGCGGTGGTCAATGCGCGCGTGACGGCGATTAAGCACAAGATCGACGTCAACACACAGGCACCCCTGGCCGCGCGGCGGCTGGAGCTCAACGAGGTCGGCTACGGCAACATCGATCTCGATCGACCGGTCGCGTTCGAGCGCTACGCCGACAACCGCACGCTCGGCGGCTTCGTCCTGATCGACCGCCAGAGCAATGCCACGGTGGCCTGCGGCATGCTCGACTTCGCGCTGCAGCGGGCCTCCAACATCCATTGGCAGCACACCGACGTGGACAAGGCCACGCGTGCGCTGGCCAAGGGCCAGCAGCCGCTGTGCCTGTGGTTCACTGGCCTGTCCGGCGCGGGCAAGTCGACGATCGCCAACCTGGTCGAGCGCAAGCTGGCCGCGCAGGGCTTCCACACCTACCTGCTGGACGGCGACAACCTGCGCCACGGGCTCAACGTGGACCTGGGCTTCACGGCCGAGGCGCGTGTGGAGAACGTGCGCCGCGTGGCCGAGGTGGCGCACCTGATGGTCGACGCCGGGCTGGTGGTGCTGGTGTGCGTGATCTCGCCGTTCGCGAGCGAGCGCGAGTTCGCCCGAAAGCGACTGGGCGAAGGCGAGTTCGTCGAGGTGTTCGTCGATGCGCCGCTGGCCGATTGCGAACAGCGCGATCCAAAGGGACTCTACGCCAAGGCGCGCGCGGGGAAGATCAGCAACTTCACCGGCATCGACTCGCCCTACGAGCGGCCGGCCGCGCCGGAGCTGCACCTGCATGCTGCGGGACAGCGCGCCGAACAACTGGCCGAACAGGTGCTGGCCTACCTGCAGGAGCGCCTGGGCTGACCGCGTAGGGGCCCGCTTGCGAGCGATGCTGCTGTGCCGTTATCCGGCAAAGCATCGCCCGCAAGCGGGCCCCTGCGGGGATTACTTGCGGCGTGGCGGCTTGCCACCCTGGCGCGGCTTGAATCCACCGGGCCGCGGCCGGCGCGGTGGCGTGGCGCCGGTCGATTCTTCCGTGCCGTCCCACTCGCTGATGCGCAACTGCTGCTGGCTTACCCAGACCTTTTTGAGGTGGTCGAACACTTCCGTGGGCATACCTTCGGGCAGGTCGATCAGGCTGTAGTCGCCACGGATGCTGACGCGGCCGATGAACTGGCTTTCGAGCCCGGCTTCATTGGCGATCGCGCCGACGATGTTGCCGGGTTTGACGCCGTGCTCGTGGCCGACCTCGATGCGATAGGTCCGCTTGCCCGGCTCCGGCGCGTTGTGCGGGCGGGGCGGACGGGCGTCGAAGCTGCGCGGCTCGCGCGCTTCCCGCGGCTTGCGCTCGTGGCGTTCGGTGTCGCGTTCGCGCGGCGCGTGCTCGCGGCGTTCGTTGTCGCGCCGTTCGTATTCGCGCTTTGGCGGAGGCG
The DNA here is from genome assembly GCF_017837635.1 of Frateuria flava. Lineage (GTDB taxonomy): Bacteria > Pseudomonadota > Gammaproteobacteria > Xanthomonadales > Rhodanobacteraceae > Frateuria_A > Frateuria_A flava. The sequence continues at coordinate 31,753 of NZ_JAGJRS010000018.1, read as the reverse complement.
TCAGCAGCAGCGGGCGGTCGCCCTGCGCGATGCGCGCCAGCGCGGCGGCGATCTCCAGTGCCGGTACGTTGTGTTCCTGCTCGTACTGCTCGATCAATTGCTGGAACTGGCCGAGGTCACCCTGCGCCATCGTGTCGGTGATGCGCTGCTTGAAGCGCGCGATGCGCACGTCGTTGACCGCCTCGACGGTGGGCAGCTTCATCTCCTCGATCGGCTGGCGCGTGGCCCGCTCGATCGCGCGCAGCATGCCCTTTTCACGCGGGGTGACGAACAGGATCGCCTCGCCGCTGCGTCCCGCGCGGCCGGTGCGGCCGATGCGGTGGACGTAGCTCTCGGTGTCGTAGGGGATGTCGTAGTTGAAGACGTGGCTGATGCGCTCGACGTCCAGGCCGCGCGCGGCGACGTCGGTGGCGACCAGGATGTCCAGCTTGCCGTCCTTGAGTTGCTGGATCACGCGCTCGCGCTGCGGCTGGGCGATGTCGCCGTTGATCGCCGCGGCGGCCAGGCCGCGCGCGGTGAGCTTTTCCGCCAGTTCCTCAGTCGCCTGCTTGGTGCGCGCGAAGATGATCATCGCGTCGAACGGCTCGGCTTCCAGGATGCGGGTCAGCGCATCGAGCTTGTGCATGCCGCTGACAAACCAGTAGCGCTGGCGGATGTTCGCCGCGGTGGTGGTCTTGGCCTTGATGGTGACCTCGACCGGGTCCTTCAGGTGCGCCTGCGCGATCTTGCGGATCGGCACCGGCATGGTGGCCGAGAACAGCGCGACCTGGCGGGTCGGCGGCGTGGCCTGCAGCACCTTCTCGACGTCGTCGATGAAGCCCATGCGCAGCATTTCGTCCGCCTCGTCCAGCACCAGGTACCTGAGGTCGGACAGGTCCAGCGTGCCCTTGTCCAGATGATCGATCACGCGGCCGGGCGTGCCGACCACGACATGCACGCCGCGGCGCAGCGCGTGCAACTGCGGTCCATAGCTCTGCCCACCGTAGATCGGCAGCACCTGGAAGCCGGGAATGTGCGCGGCGTAGCGCTGGAACGCCTCGGCCACCTGGATGGCCAATTCGCGCGTCGGCGCCAGCACCAGCGCCTGCGGCTTGCCGGGCTTCGCCTCGATGCGCGAGAGGATCGGCAAGGCGAACGCGGCGGTCTTGCCGGTGCCGGTCTGCGCCTGACCGAGCACGTCACGCCCTTCGAGCAGCGGCGGGATGGTGGCGGCCTGGATGGGGGAGGGCGACTCGTAGCCGACGTCGGCGAGCGCCTGCTGGATTTCGGGGCGCAACGCGAGCGCGGCAAAACCGGCCGGCGCCGGGTCGTGATCGGCCGGCGTGGGACCTGGAACGGGGGATGACATGGGAACCTCAGGATGTGGGCAGCGGCGAGCAAGGGCGGCGCCGCGCAGGCGCGGCATTCTAGCAGCCTCGCCGGTGTGGCGTCGGCGTGGAGTACACGTGGTGTCGGCGGGTCGTGGTTATGATCGGGCGCTTGTGTGGATGTGGAGCTCCGTGGCGTGACAACGATCGAAACGCTTTCCGAACAGCACTGCCACGGCGGAGTGCAAGGTTTTTACCGCCACGATTCGCGCGTGTGTGGCGGACCGATGCGGTTTGCGCTGTACCTGCCGCCGCAGTCGACGCGGCAGCCGTGCCCGGTGCTGTGGTTCCTCGCCGGGCTGACCTGCACCGAGGAGACCGCCACCATCAAGGCCGGTGCCCAGCGGCTGGCCGCAGCATTGGGACTGGCACTGGTGATGCCCGACACCAGCCCGCGCGACACAGGCTTGGACGGCGCCACCGGCGACTGGGAATTCGGCGAGGGCGCGGGGTTCTACCTGGACGCCACGCAAAAGCCATGGGCCGCGCGGTTCAACATGCGCAGCTACGTGGCCGAAGAGCTGCCTGCGTTGCTTTCCGGGAAGTTCCCGGTCGACATCACGCGCGCCGGCATTTGCGGTCACTCCATGGGTGGCCATGGCGCGCTTACCCTGGCGCTGGCCTATCCGCAGCGTTACCGCTCCGTATCCGCGTTTGCGCCCATCGTGGCGCCATCGCGCGTGCCCTGGGGACAGAAGGCGTTCTCCCGGTACCTTGGCGACGATGCGACAGCCTGGTCCGGCTACGACGCCTGCGCCCTGGTGCGACAGCAGACCTTTCCCGGCACGATCCTGATCGATCAGGGCGAGGCCGATCGGTTCCTGGCCGAGCAGTTGCGACCGGAGCTGTTCGAGCAGGCGTGCGCCGAGGCGGGCCAGCCGCTAGTACTGCGCCGGCATCCGGGCTACGACCACAGTTACTGGTTCATCAGCAGCTTCATCGACGACCACCTGCGGCATCACGCAAAGGCGCTGGGTCTGTAGCTTCCCGCAAGGGTCCCCCCATCCGCCTGTCGGCACCTTCCCCCGCGCGCGGGGGAAGGCTCGGCAGGTGGCGTCCGGCAAGTCGCTGGTGTGCCTTCCCAGCGAGCGATCGCGACCGGCGGGACCGGTCAGCCGCGCGTTTCGGGCCGCGTTGCATTGCCGCCGGAGCGGCGCGGGCGGCGATTGGCGCGCCCGGCGTTGGCCGGATTGCGATTCTGCGCATGGTTACCACCATGCCCGTTGCGCTGCGGACGCGGTTGGCGCTGGCCCTGCACCGGGCGCGGAGCGCCGGCATCCAGGCGCAGCGGCGTGGAGGGCTCGAAGCCGGGCACGTCAGTGATCGCGATCTCCTGCTTGAGCAGCTTGCGGATGTCGCGCAGCAGGCCCGATTCGTCGTGGCTGACCAGCGACACGGCCATGCCCTCGGCGCCGGCGCGGCCAGTGCGGCCGATGCGGTGCACGTAGTCCTCGGCGACCATCGGCAGGTCGTGGTTGATCACCATCGGCAACTGGTCGATGTCGATGCCGCGGGCGGCGATGTCGGTGGCAACCAGCACGGTAACGCGGCCGCTCTTGAAATCGCCCAGCGCGCGGGTGCGGGCGTTCTGGCTCTTGTTGCCGTGGATCGCCGCGGAGCGGACGCCCGAGGCCTCCAGGAATTTCACCAGCTTGTCCGCGCCGTGCTTGGTGCGGCTGAACACCAGGCTCTGGCGGCGGCTGTCCTGCGAGAGCACGTGCAGCAGCAGGTCGCGCTTGCGCGAGGCATCGACCGGGTGCACGTGGTGGGTGACCAGCGGCGCCACGGTGTTGGGCGGGGTCACCGACACTTCGCGCGGCGAGCGCATGAACTGCATCGCCAGTGCCTTGATCGGCTCGGCGAAGGTGGCCGAGAACAGCAGCGTCTGGCGCTGCTTCGGCAGCGCCTGGAGGATGCGCTTGATCGCGGGCAGGAAGCCCATGTCGAGCATGCGGTCGGCCTCGTCCAGCACCAGCACTTCGACGCCGGAGAGGTCGACGGAGCGCTGCTGCATGTGGTCTATCAGGCGGCCCGGCGTGGCGATCACCACGTCCACGCCACGGCGCAGCGCCTGCATCTGCGGGCCCATGCCGACACCGCCGAAGATGGTGGTGCTGGAGACGCGCAGGTGCTTGCCGTAGTCGCGCAGGTTGTCGTGCACCTGGGCAGCCAGTTCACGCGTGGGGGTCAGCACCAGCGCGCGCGGGCGGCGGGTCTGGGTGGCGCCGGCGGTAGACAGGTACTGCAACAGCGGCAGCGCGAACGCGGCGGTCTTGCCGGTGCCGGTCTGCGCGGCAGCCAGCAGGTCGTGGCCCTCGAGCACCAGCGGGATGGCACCGGCCTGGATCGGGGTGGGCTGCGTGTAGCCCTGGTCGGCAAGCGCGCGCAGCAACGCGGGCGCAAGGCCCAGCGATTCGAAAGACATGGAAAACACTCCTGTGCAACCCGGAGCGTTCTTTCAGAACCGCGTTGCGATATGGGGAAGGGGGCGGTTGGGAGCCGCAACGGCGAAAGGCCGTCCGTGAAGTATAGCGCAACCGGCGTCAGAGCGCCGGGTCTTGCGGCACTGCCGCTTTCGCGGCGGCATTCAGGGGAGCACGGCTTGTCGCAGTCCCTTGCAGGAGCGCACTGTGCGCGGCCCTGCGGCATGGCGGTCGCGCACAGGTGCGCTCGTGCAGACCGTCCTGGTGTGCCGGTCGCTACAGCGGCGGCCGCCGCGCCACGATCAGGTAGCTGTTGAACGGCGTGCGGCCCCACAACGGCGTGAGGGTGGTGACCAGGCCGGCGCGTTCGAGCGGTCCGGTCACTTCCTGCGCGGTCGGGTAATGGTCGGCCCCGACGCGCATCCAGCCGGTCGCGTGCAGGACATGCTCCTCGATCACTGTCGCGTGGAAGCGCCAGTGCTTCGCCCGCAGCACGTTGCGGATCATCAGCTGTGCCCCGGGGGCCACGTGGCCGGCCAGCTGGTCGAGCAGGGGCGCCTGGCGTGCGGCCGGCAGGTAATGCAGGACATCGAGCAGACAGACGTGCCCACGAAAGTCGGGCAGGTCGGCGACGTCCGCGCGGCGAAGGTCCAGCGCATCGCCGATCGCCGCCGCCGCGGCCCGGCCGGTGGCGATCTTGCGCTCGTCGTGATCGATGCCGACGTAGCCCTGCAGCACGCCGCAACCGTGCAGGTAGTGGCCGAGCAGACCGATGCCGCAACCGACGTCGAGCAACGGGAGCGCCGGGGCTTCCTGCAGAAGTCGCGCGACGGCGCCGTAGACGGGATCTCCGGCCAGTTTTCCACGTACGTACTGGCGCTGGTTGAAGCCGGTGAAACGGGCCGAGAGCGTGGCGCGCATCGATCGGTCGAGGTGGTACCGCGGGCGCACCGTCAAGGCTGGCGCTCCGGCGCGTGGCGAACCTCGTGTCGGGACGATCGTTGCATGGTCGTGCTCCGGGGGCGGGAGGCCAGTATAGGCAGGCTCCGTGGTGCCGGATGTGCAGGGGCGGCCGTTTGGCCGTAGGAGCCCTCCCGAAATGGACGAGCCCGGCGCGGGGCCGGGCTCGTCGTCGCGCCTTGCCGATGGCGTTACTGGCAGGTCACGCCCACCGCGTTGAATGCGGCCACCACGTCACTGCGCGAGTAGCCGTAGTCGTCCGCCGCATTCTCCACGCCGCAGGCGCCGGCGTTGAACGTGGACGTAGCCGTCCAGTACATCGCGTTGGCACGCTCGAACACCTCGAACGCCTTGCGCGTGTTCCAGGTCGAGGTCTTGGCCAGCGTGCAGAACGCCTTGTTGTAGACGCCGCTGGAGTAGTGAACGTCCAGACCGCTGTAGTACTGCGACGCATTGTCGATCGAGCCGCCGTCCTTGCTCGGCGTGCACATCCAGCGCAGCGCCGGATCGGTCTTGGTGATGTCGGCGCCGACCAGCCAGTCGTTGGCACCACGGTCGTAGTACTCGGCCGCTTCGCCGGCCATGTCCGAGAAGGCCTCGTTCATGCCGCCCGACTGGCCCGAGTACTGCAGGTTGGAGTGCTGCTCGGTGAAGCCGTGGCTGATCTCGTGGCTGGTCACGTCCAGCGCGGTGAGCGGGTAGAAGTAGCCCGCGCCGTCGCCGAAGTTCATCGACGAGCCGTTCCAGAACGCATTCTCGTAGTTGCGGCTGTAATGCACGTTCATCACCAGCTGCATGTTCAGCGGCGGCGCGCCGAACCAGGCGGTGTACATGTCGTGCACGACGGCGCCGAAGTGATGCGCGTCGTTGATCGGCGAATAGGCACCGTTGATGCCGTCACCGCTGCTGGTCGGACAGGTGAACGTCCACAACGTGGCGCGGTTGCGGCTCTGGTTCATGTCGTTGGTCTTCACGTTGGTGTTGACCATCGAACAGGTGCTGCCCGACTGGGTGACCGCGAGCGCCGGATAGTCGGTGCCGTAGAAATACTGGCCGGTCTTCTGGTTGCCACCGGGACCGTTGGCCGAGGCCGGCGTGCCGCTGCCGCCACCGCCGCCACCCGGCCGTTTGGTGGTCAGGCCTTCCCAGCTCTTGACCACCGCGCCAGTGTTGGCGTCGATGATCGCGGTGGGACGGGTCGGGCGGCCGTTGTGGTCGTCGAAGAACGAAGTCAGGTAGACCAGTCGTGCCTTCTTGCCCTCGGCATAGACGTACAGCTCGTGCTTGACGTTCTGCAGGCTGGCGTCGGAGACCGCGTTGGTACCGATGCCATACGGCAGGAAGCCGGCATGCTGGCGCAGCGCGGACAACGCCTGGGCGCCACTGAGGCGCGGCGTCACCGAAGCCAGGTCGAAGCCCAGGCCATTGGACAGATGGCCGTCGACGCTGCGCACGTTGCCGGCGCCATCGCGCTCGACCACGACGCTGCGGCCGTAGACCGGCACGCCGCGGAACATCTGGTGCTCACGGGTCTTGATGGTGCCGTGGGCGGTGCGCAACTGGAGGCCCGGGGCCAGCGAGGCCTGCGGGTCCATGCCCAGTTGCTGGCTCAGCGCGGTGGCGCTCAAGTGGCCCAGCGCGGGGGCGTGGATGTGGCTCGGCGTGGCGGCCTGGGCAGCGGCGGCCACGACCAGGCCAAGGGCGCCCAGCAGGGCGCCGGCAAGCGGTTTTTGCATCATGGGTGTTTCCCTCCCAAGGAAATGGATGGGCGGGCGGTAGCCTCCTGCCACGTCCCGCCGTCGCATCGGCACTCGCCGATCCTCCCCAGGGAGCGATGTGCCGGCAGGGCAACCTACGCCGGTCCGGGGAGCGTGTCATCGTGCCGCGCCGCATCCGGGCGACGGTCCTCACGGGACCGCGTGCTAGCCTGATGACCGGCCTGATGCTGGGAGCGTCCGGATGAGCGTCGTGTCCACGTTGCGTGAGCTGGACCATGACCAGCGCCATACGGTCCTGGCCAGCTTCCTGGGCTGGACGCTGGATGCCTTCGATTATTTCCTGCTGACCTTCGTCATCGTCGGCGTCGCCAACGAGTTCGGTGTCGACAAGGCCGACGTGACGCTGGCCTTGCTGCTCACGCTCGCCGCCAGGCCGTTCGGGGCACTGATCTTCGGACGACTGGCCGACCGCTACGGGCGGCGGCCGATCCTGATGCTGGACGTGGTGCTGTTCTCGGTATTCGAGCTGGCCACCGCGTTCTCCACGTCGCTGACCATGCTGCTGGTGCTGCGCTTCCTGTTCGGCATCGCCATGGGCGGCGAGTGGGGCATTGGCGCCTCGCTGGCGATGGAGGCGATTCCGCCGAAAGCGCGCGGGATCGTCTCGGGCCTGCTGCAGAGCGGCTATCCCTGCGGCTTCTTCCTCGGCGCGCTGGCCAACTGGCTGCTGATCGACCACATCGGGTGGCGCGGGTTGTTCGTGGTGGGTGCGGCACCGGCGCTGCTGGTGCTCTACATTCGCCGCAAGGTGCCCGAGTCGCCGGTGTGGCGCCAGCAGCGCCAGGCGCCGCGACGCGGCCTGCGCGAGGCGATGCGCGGGCATTGGAAGCTGGCGCTGTACCTGATGCTGCTGATGACCGCGTTCAACATGTTCAGCCACGGCTCGCAGGACCTCTACCACACGTTCGAGGAGGTCAACCTGCATCTGCCCACCGGCTCGACCGCCGCGTTCGTGCTGGTGGCGCTGTTGAACCTCGGTGCGCTGGTCGGCGGGCTGTTCTTCGGCGCGCTGTCGGAGCGGATCGGGCGGCGTCGCGCGATCGTCATCGCCGCGCTGCTCGCCATCCCGGTGATCCCGCTGTGGATGTATGGCGGCACGCTGGTGCTCTATGGCGTGGGCGCGTTCCTGATCCAGGTGATGGTGCAGGGTGCCTGGGGCGTGGTGCCCACGCACCTGAACGAACTGTCGCCCGGGCACGTGCGCGGCACGTTGCCGGGCTTCGCCTACCAGACCGGCAACCTGCTGGCGGCGGTCACGGCCACCGCGCAGGCGTGGATTGCCAAGGCGCACGGCGGCGATTACGCGTTCGCCATGTCGGTATGGATCGCCGTCGTGGCGCTGGTGCTGGCCCTGCTCGCCTGGCTGGGGCCCGAAGCGCGCGGGGTGGGCTTCGGCCACGCGCCGGACTGATAGAATCCCGGGCTTTGCACCCTCAACGAGACAGGCAATGAAGGCAGGCAAGGACAAGGTGATCGCGTTCCACTACACGCTCACGGTGGACGGCGACAAGGTGGAAAGTTCGCGCGACAACGGCGAGCCGTTGTGGATCCTGCTCGGCCACGGCCAGCTCATCCCCGGCCTGGAGAAGGCGCTCGAGGGCCACGAGGCGGGCGAGACGCTCGCGGTGGACGTCGCGCCGGCCGAGGGCTACGGCGAGCGCGAGGACGGCCGCATCCAGCGCGTGCCGAAGAAGTATTTCCAGCAGGCGAACAAGCTCAAGCCGGGCATGGCCACCGTGCTGGCGCTGAAGGAAGGCGGCCACCGCGCGGTGACCGTGCACAAGGTCGGCATGAGCACGATCGACGTGGATCTGAACCACCCGATGGCGGGCAAGAGCCTGCACTTCGACGTGGCGATCGAGGAAGTTCGCGACGCGACCGAGGACGAGGTCAAGCACGGCCACGCCCATCCGCCGGGGCAGGAGGCGCACTGAGCTGGCAAGAAAACGGCGCTGCGGCGCCGTTTTTTTTTGCCTTGTGAGGTCGTGGCAAGGCTTCCCCCATCCGCCTTCGGCACCTTCCCCCGCGAGCGGGGGAAGGCTCGGTAGTCGGCATCGCGCGAGCGGGCAGCCTGCGGGACGCCACTGAGGAAGAGGTCAAGCGCGGCCACGCCCCATCCGCCGGGGCAGGAGGCGCACTGAGCTGGCAAGAAAACGGCGCTGCGGCGCCGTTTTTTTTGCCTTGTGAGGTCGTGGCAAGGCTTCCCCCATCCGCCTCCGGCACCTTCCCCCGCGGGCGGGGGAAGGCTCGGTAGGTGCATCCGGCAGGTTGGTCGCCTATGGGGGAAGGCTGGGTGGACAGGAGCGTGCGGGTTGATCCTTCCTCCGCTTGCGGGGGAAGGTGCCCGTAGGGCGGATGGGGGAGGCCTTGCCTCAGCCGCTCAATCGAGCAACCGTTTCCCGAACGCGAAGTGGTCGCGCCAATACGGCCCGTCGATGTCGTCCAGCCGCACCGTGCCGCCGCTGTTGGGCGCGTGCACGAACCGCCCCTTGCCGACATACACGCCCACGTGGCTGATGTCGCCGCCGATGTCGAAGAACACGAGGTCGCCGCTGGCCAGTTCGGTCATGCGCCGGACCTTGCGCCCGTCCACTTCGGACATGGCGCGCGAGCTGTGCGGTAGCAGGATGTCCGCCGCCTGGCGATAGATGTAATCGACCAGTCCGCTGCAGTCGAAACCACCGTCGGGCGTATTGCCGCCCCAGTGGTAGGGCGTGCCGACCAGGGCGATGGCCCGGAACAGCACATCGTTGGCGGTGCCCGCACTGGCCGCCGAGGGCGCCTTCGCGGGCAGGTCGGCCAGGGACGAATGCGAGCCCCTGAAGGTCGGTTCGCGCCGATGCGGGCTGCCTGCGCAACCGGCCAGCAGCACCGTCCCCAGCAGAGCGACGCGCAGGCGTGTGGCGGCAGGAAGGCGTCCGGACGCAGTCATGGCAACCCTGGCAGTATTTTGACGAAGCTTAGCCAATCAATGGCTTGCGTCAAGTTCGTGAAACCCGGCTGGAGGTCTCACAGCGCCGCGTCAACCTGCAACGGACGCTCGGCCATCACCTCGCCAGCGGCATTCGTGCCGCGCAGGCGATAGCGTCCCGGCCGCAGCCAGAGCGTGTTGTCGCTGCCGTTCTCCAGGAACACGTAACGGTCGGCGGCCACGGCGTCGTCTGGCTCGTCGGCGTAGTGAGCCTCCACCAGGCAAGGGAAGACGTTGCCGCAAAGGCGAGAGCTGACCGGCACCGCCCGGCGCTCGCCATGCAGCGACAGCCAGTCCGGACGATGGCCGTCGGCGGCCGGGGGCAGGGCGATGGTGGCCTTGCCGTCGATCTTCAACGAAATGACGCGATCGCGCACGTAGGAACTGACCCGCTCGTTGGCCGGTGGCAGGATCACGTTCATGTCATAGGCCCGCGGACGCGCGCTCCACAGGCGGCCGTCCCCCACGTGACGCAACACGATCGCATGCTGTGGATGGAACGCCGCGACGAGCTGGTGGTAGGGCTCGCGCAGGGCGGTACGCGTGTCCAGGTGAGGTGTCAGCCCGCTCTGTGGCACGCCGCGCAGCGAATCGCCGGTGCGCACGGCGTTGTTGACCACCCGGTAGGCTTCCAGCTCGTTGAACGGTTCCTCCTCGCGCACTTCGGTCTGGTCGATGCTGAGCACCTCCAGTCCGCTCAACGCCTCCAGGCGCATGGCCATTGGCAGCACGTCGCCCAGCCGCCCCCTGGCCTTGTCGATGTGCGCGTAACCGGCGTGGACCAGCAATCTGGCCTTCGGATCGCCTGCCAGCACCTTCCGGTAGAGCGCTTGCGCCTGTTGCGTTTCGCGTTCCTGCCCGCCGGGCGTGGTCGACTCGTAGGGCACCAGTACGTAACCCAGGCGCAACGCCTCGCGCACGATCTCTCCGTACACCGGTTCGCGCATGTATTCGGTGCCGCTGCGGTCGGTCGGGTAGCCGCGCTGGCGCAGCGCGTCGCCATCCTCGACCAGCGCCTCGATCGCCAGGTGGGTGAAGCCCAACGCGCGCAGCCGCGGCAACAATGCGAGGGTCAGCAGCCGGGTATGGGCGTCGTGATGTGCTTCGTTGACCATCACCACGCGCCGATGCGCGGCCAGGTCGACGATGGTGTCCACCGCGTCGGCGGCCTGCCACTGGCCTGGCGCGGGCAGCACGGTATCCGCGGGCAGATGCGCCTTCAACGGGAAGTCGCGTACCGCTTCGCCGTAGAGACCCAGTTCGCCTTCGCTGAAGGCGAAATATTGCTGCGCCATCGCGCGGTTTGCCCCGTCCATCTGCGGAATCGCCTGCAGCAGATAGCCGTAGCGTCCCAGTTCGTTGCCTTCGCGCATGGCGGCCAGCAACTGTCGCGTGGAGATGCTGCCGGCGTGCGCCGGCATCGGCTGCATGGCGGCAATCCCTACGAGGGCGAGGATGGCGTGCAGGCGGAACGTCATGCGGCGGCTTCCCCTGGAATGGCTTGGGGCCAGACTAGATTTCACACGGCTCCCGGGCAAGGCCCATGCGCCGGCCTGCTCGTGTCCGTCACCTTGGGGCGGGCATGCTTCCGGACGCACACTGTGGAGGCTGCATGACACGCGACTTCGACCTGATCGTGCTGGGCGCCGGATCCGGCGGACTGACCGTGGCGCAGCGCGCCGCGCGTTACGGCGCCAGGGTGGCGCTGGTCGAGCCCGGACCGCCGGGCGGCACCTGTGCGAACCTGGGCTGCGTGCCGAAGAAGGCGCTGTGGTTCGCCGCGCAGTTGGCCCACGCGCAGGCGCTGGCTGTCGAGTACGGCTTCGACCTCACGCCCGGCCGGTTCGACTGGAACCATTTCCGCCTGCTGCGCGACCGCTACATCGAGGGCATCCGCGCACGCTACACCGAGCGATTGCGGGAAGCGGGCGTGACCTGGGTCGGCGCGGCGGGCCGCCTGCTGGCGCGCGACACGGTGCAGGCCGGCGGCACCCACTACCGCGCGCCGCAGATCGTCATCGCCACCGGCGCGCGGCCACGGCGGCTTCGGTTGCCGGGGTTCGAGCTGGGCATGGTGTCGGACGATGTCTTTTCCATGCGCGCGCTGCCGCGCTCGATCGGCATCGTCGGCGGCGGTTATGTCGCGACCGAATTTGCCTGCCTGCTGCGCGCGCTCGGTTGCGAGGTGGAGCTGCTGATCCGCAAGCAACTGCTCGATGGCTTCGATGCCGAACTGGTGCAGGCGCTGTCCGCGCAGATGCGCGCGCAGGGCATCCGCATCACGCCGCAGAGCAACGTCAGCGGCGCCCGCGGCGAAGCAGGCGCGTTGTTGCTGGACGATGTACGCGGCGCCGCGCACGGGCCGTACGAGGCGGTGTTGTGGGCGGTCGGTCGCGTGCCTAACAGCGACGCGCTCGGGCTGGAGGAGATCGGCGTGGCGCGTGACGGCAAGGGTTTCGTCCAGGTCGATGCGCACCAGAACACCACCGTCCCCGGGATCAGCGCCATCGGCGACGTCACCGATGGCCCCGCGCTCACGCCAGTGGCGGTCTCGGCCGGGTATGCGCTGGTCGAGCGGCTGTTCGGTGGCCAGCCGGAGGCGAGCTTCGACTACCAGGCCATTCCCACCGTGGTCTTCGCCGATCCGCCGCTGGGCAAGATCGGCCTCACCGAGGAGCAGGCGCGGGCGAGCTACGGCGACGCCGTGGCGGTCTACAGCAAGCGCTTCGTGCCGCTGCAGTTCGCGGTGGCGGAACGGCGCGAGCCAACCGTCATGAAGCTGGTCTGCACCGGCGACGACGAACGCGTGCTCGGCCTGCATGCGCTCGGGCCCGGCGTGGACGAGATGCTGCAGGGTTTCGCGGTGGCGATGCGGCGCGGGCTTACGCGGCGGGAGCTGCGCAGCGCGGTGGCGATCCATCCGACCTCGTCGGAAGAGCTGCTCCTGATGCACTGAGCCGGCGTGTCGCCGGCGCTACACTGGACCGATGGACATCTTCCGCCTGGATCAGGGCACCGCGCCCCTGCTGATCAGCCTGCCGCACGACGGCAGCCAGATTCCCGAGGACATCGCCGCACGCATGCATCCGGCGGCGCGGCGCTCGCCGGATACCGACTGGCACGTCACCCGCCTGTATGCGCCGCTGGCGCAGGCGATGGGCGCCAGCCTGCTGCGTCCGCTGGCCTCGCGCTACGTGGTGGACCTCAACCGCCCGGCCGACGGCCACGCGCTGTACCCGGGCCGGCGCGAGACCGGGCTGGTGTCCACCATCGGCTTCGATGGCGAGCCGCTGTACCGCGAAGGCGAGCCGGACGAGTCCGAAGTTCAACGGCGCGTGAACGATTACTGGCGTCCCTACCATGCCGCGCTCCAGCAGGAACTTGCGAGGTTGCGCCAGATGCATGGCCGCGTAGTGCTTTGGGAAGGGCATTCGATCCGCAGCCGCGTGCCGATGCTGTTCGAGGGGCGGCTGCCGGATCTGAACCTGGGCACCGCCGATGGCGCGAGCTGCTTGCCGTCGCTGCAGCAGCGGCTGGAGGAGGTATTGCGGGCACAGGACCGCTTCGATTTCGCGGTAAACGGCCGCTTCAAGGGCGGTTACATCACGCGGCAGTATGGACGTCCAAACGAAGGCGTCGACGCCGTGCAGCTGGAAATGACCCAGCACAATTACATGGATGAAGAGAGCTTCGCGTGGGACGAAGACAAGGCCGCGGTGCTGCGCGCCGCGATCGAGCGGCTGCTGCGCGCCTGCCTCGGCTGACGCAAGTTCCTTCGCGCGCAAGGCCGGCCGTCGCAAGTCAAGGGCCGGGCGCGATCGGCGTGCGTGTGGCCGCTTGCAGTGTTCAGTTGCCGTATCCAGCGCGCGCCGCATCGTGCCCTCGCCGCGCCGCCCGCGATGCCGGGTTCCGGCCGGGTCCGCGGCTCCTCAACAACGTTCCGAGGTTCTTATGCGTAAGCTCGTGATCGCTTCCCTGCTCGTGGCGGGCGTGGCCCTTTCCGGTGTTGTGCTGGCCCAGGACGCAGCTCCGAAGGCAGCGACCAAGACCGAGCAGGCGGCCGCGGCTCCGAAGAAGGCCACGACTCACCACCATCACGCCCACAAGGCGATGAAGAAGGCGGCGGAAAAGCCGGCCGCCGGCAAGTAATCCGGCCCGATGCCTTCAATGACCCCGCCGGCTTTGCCGGCGGGGTCTTTTTGTTTCAGCGGCCCGCGGGCAGCGCGGCGACGCACTTGAGTTCGATCGCGATCGGCGTCGGCAGGGCATCGATGCCCACGGTGGTACGGCAGGCGTCGACGCCGGCGAAATACTCGGCGTAGAGCGTGTTGTAGGCCGGGAAATCGCGTGCCATGTCGGTGAGGAAGACGGTCACGTCGACCAGGTCCTCCCAGCGCGCGCCGCTGGCTTCAAGCACGGCGCGCACGTTGGCGAACACCTGCCGGCACTGCGCCTCGATGTCATAGGCGGCGAGGCTGCCGTCGTGCTCGTGGACGTTGCCTGGCACGCGATTGGTGCCCGGCTCGCGCGGACCGACGCCGGAAAGGAACAGCAAGTTGCCAACCCGGCGCGCGTGCGGGTAGGCGCCGACCGGTGCCGGCGCGGCCTGTGTGCGGATGCCTTCGCTCACGACGGGGACTGCCAGCGCTCGGCCAGGCCGTCCAGCGCCTTGCGGTAGGCCCCGGCCATGCTTTCCCTATCGGTGACGATCAGCCCCAGGTCATGCATGTGGCCGTCGGTCAGGCCGTAGATCCAGGCATGCACGGTGAGCTTCTGGCCGCGCTCCCAGGCATCCTGCACGATGCTGGTGCCGCACACGTTGAGCGCCTGCTCGATGGCATTGAGTTCGCACAGGCGCTCGTGCCGCTCGGTGAAGGGCACCTGCGGCTGCAGCGAGGCTTCGTGCTTGAAGGCGACGTCCTTGACGTGGCGCAGCCAGTTGTCGATCAGGCCCAGCTTGTCCTTGCGCAGTACCGCGCCGACGCCGCCGCAGCCGTAGTGGCCGACCACCAGGATGTGTTCGACCTTGAGCACGTCGACCGCGAACTGGATGGTGCTCAGCGCATTGAGGTCGGTGTGCACCACCACGTTGGCCACGTTGCGGTGGACGAAGATCTCGCCCGGCGGCAGGTCGACGATTTGCGTGGCGGGCACGCGCGAATCCGAACAACCGATCCACAGGTACTTAGGCGCCTGCTGCTGCGAGAGCTGCTCGAAGAAGTGCGGGTCTGCGGCGGTGACGCTGGCGGCCCAGCGGCGGTTGTTGGCGAGCAGATCCTTCAGGGTATGCGGCATGGTTTTTCCCAGATCAATAGCGGATACAGATGTTTTTCGGCTCGGTGAAGAAGGCCAGCGCCTCGGTGCCGCCTTCGCGGCCCAGGCCCGACTGCTTCACCCCGCCGAACGGCGTGCGCAGGTCGCGCAGCAGCCAGCAGTTGGTCCAGACGATGCCGAAGTCGAGCGCGGCGGCGACGCGGTGGGCGCGGGAGAGGTCCTGCGTCCACACCGAGGCGGCCAGGCCATAGCGGCTGTCGTTGGCCCATGCGATCGCTTCGGCCTCGTCCTCGAACGGGATCAGGCTGACCACCGGTCCGAAGATCTCGGTCTGGTTGGTGGCGCTGGCATTGGGCAGCCCTTCGATCACGGTGGGTGCGACAAACCAGCCGTTGGCGCAGCGTCCGGACAGGTGCACCGCTTCGCCGCCGCATAGCACGGCGGCGCCCTCGGCACGGGCCTGGGCAATGCAGCCAATCACCTTGTCGAAGTGGGGTCCGGAGACGAGCGCGCCGAGATTCGTCGACGGTTCCTGCGGATCACCCACGACCAGTTGCCGCACGCGGTCGACATAGCGCTCGCGAAAGCGCTCGTAGATCGACCGCTGCACCAGCAGGCGCGAGCCGCACAGGCAGATCTCGCCCTGGTTGGCGAAGCCCGAGCGCACGATGGTGTCGAGGTTGGCGTCGGAGAGGTCCGCGTCGGCGAACACGATGGCCGGGTTCTTGCCGCCCATCTCCAGTGACACCTTCTTGAACCGCGGCGCCGCGGCGGCGGCGATCGACGCGCCGGTCGCGGTGCTGCCGGTGAACGAGATCGCCTTGACGTCGGGATGTTCGACCAGCGGCTGGCCCACGCTCGGACCGCGGCCCTGCACGATGTTGATCACGCCGGGCGGGAAGCCCGCCTCGATGCTGAGCTCGGCCAGCCGCGCCGCGGTGCAAGGCGTGACTTCCGAAGGCTTGGCCACGACCGCATTGCCAGCGGCGAGCGCCGGCGCGATCTTCCAGGTGAACAGGTACAGCGGCAGGTTCCACGGGCTGATGCAGCCGACCACGCCCAGCGGCTGGCGCAGGGTGTAGTTGACCGCGCCGGTGTCCGGCTGGCCCAGCACCATGGCGTGCGACTGGCTTTCCCAACCCTGCACCGCGGCGGCGAAGTAGCGCAGGTTGCTGACCGCGCGCGGGATGTCGAGGTGGCGCGCCAGCGCAAGCGGCTTGCCACTGTCGCGCGACTCGAGCGCGGCGAAGGCCTCAAGGTCACGTTCGATCAGCTCGGCCAGGCGGTTGAGCAGTCGTGCGCGCTGTTCGACCGGGGTGTGGGCCCAGGCTGGCGCGGCGCGGCGGGCGGCGGCGACCGCATCGGCCACGTCGTCTGCATCGGAATCCGGACAGGTTGCGAATACTTCGCCGGTGGCCGGTTCGTGGACGTCGAGCCAGCGGTCCGCACGGGGGGCCACCAGGCGGCCGTCGATCAGGTTGGCGAGGCGCAGGGTAGGCATCCGGACAAGCTTACGACCTGCCGGGCGGGAATGCACCGGACGGCGGCGTATGTCGCGCGCCGCCGGTATCACGCCCATCGCCCGCGAGCGGGCATCTGCAACGGGGTGTCCAGCGTTTGCGGGAGGCTCAGCTCAGCGCGCGGGTACGGCCGCCGTCGACGGCGATGCTCACGCCGTTGACGTAGGCGGCGGCAGGTGTGCAAAGGAAGGCGATCATGGCCGCGACCTCGGCTGGCTCACCGAAGCGCCGCGCGGGGATGGTGCTCATCAGGTCGCGTGCGATGTCGTTCTCGCTGCGGCCGCTGTTCCTCGCCTGCGTGCCAAGCAGGCTGTCCAAACGGCCGGTGCGGGTGTAGCCAGGCAGCACGTTGTTGACCGTGATGCCGTCGGCGGCCAGTTCGCCCGAAAGCGTCTTGGCCCACGCAGCCACCGCCGCGCGTACGGTATTGGACACGCCCAGGTTCGGGATCGGTTCCTTTACCGAGGTGGAAATCACATTGACGACGCGCCCATAGCCAGCCTCGCGCATGCCAGGGAGCAGGGCCTGCACCATCGCCTGGCCGGCGAGCAGGTGCTGGCGGAACGCCGCTTCGAAGGCGGCCGGGTCGGCAGTGTGCGCGGGGCCGCCGGGCGGGCCGCCGCTGTTGTTGACCAGAATGTGGACGGCGCCGGATGCGGCCACGTCGGTGACCACGCCCTGCAGGCGCGCGGTGTCGAGCATGTCGACCGCCTGCCAGCGGTGTTCCTGTTCGCGCGGGCGCGGCAACTGGCCTGCCAGTTCCTCCAACGGACCGGGCGAGCGCGAGAGCAGGGTGACGGTGGCGCCCAGTTCGGCCAGTTCGATGGCGGTGGCGCGGCCAATGCCCTGCGAAGCGCCGCAGACCAGTGCATGGCGGCCTGAAAGGTCCAGTTGCATCGAATGCCTCCGTGTTGGACGTAGCCCTGCTGGGGTTGCGGTGCTGCCTTCAGCGTGCTTTCCACTGCAGGAACATCGCGGCGAACCAGCAGCCCCAGGCCAGCCACGGCGACACCCGCCACAGGCCGAACCAGCGGGTGATCGCGTCGTCCCGCAGCAGTTCCGGCAGGCGCGGCTGCGAGGAGCGCAACACGTGCTGCATGCGCATCCAGGTGCGCACCGCGCTGGGTCGTCCCTGATCCGGCTCGGCGATGATCTTCCACTGCTGCGGGTGAC
The DNA here is from genome assembly GCF_017837635.1 of Frateuria flava. Lineage (GTDB taxonomy): Bacteria > Pseudomonadota > Gammaproteobacteria > Xanthomonadales > Rhodanobacteraceae > Frateuria_A > Frateuria_A flava. Next base: position 14,287 of record NZ_JAGJRS010000018.1, on the reverse strand, counting down.
GCTGGCGTAGCAGCTGCGCGATGCGGTACTGCGCCAGGTAATACAGCACGAAGCAGGCGATGCCGCCGGTCAGGAGCAGCAGGTAGAGCGCGACGAAGGAGTTCACGTGCCGCTCTTGCTCCAGTGCGTGGGCAGCGCGGTGCGCAGCGTGTTGAGCAGGCCCTTGCCTTCCGGCGCCTTGTCGCAGATGCCGTTTTCCACGGCCTTGGCGTAGCTCTCGTTCATCATGCCGATCCAGACCGCGCCGTCAGGCCCGTGCGGGATGCGGAAACTGCCATTGGAGGTCATCCGCACCGGCGCCTCGGCCGAGAACGTGGCCGGCGACTGCTCCCAGTAGGTGTCCCCGGCCTGCTGGTCGGCCGAGCTGTAAACCACCAGGTAGCGCGCCTTGTCGCTGGTCACCTTGAGCTGTCCGAAGGCGCCGGTAGTGGCGCTGCTCCAGCCCATGTACTCGCACAGCTGGATGTCTTGCGAGTCGATCGGCTGGAAGGCGGCATCGAGCAACACCGTGGTCGGCGCGAACAGGTAGCTCGAATGCAGCCAGCGGCCGTTCAATTCCGACTTCAACGCCACCCGGTAGGGCAGCTTGGCGTCGGCCGGCAGGCGGAAGGCGAGGAAGTAGCTGCGCACACCGTTCAGGCTGGCCACCATGCTGCCGGGACCCAGCTCGAACTTTTTCGGCCGCCACGGCAGCGGTGTCAGGTAGGAGAAATCCGCGAAGCTGCCGCAGCAGGGCGTGGCCTTCTGCAACTGGAGCTTGGCCTGCTCCAGCGCATTGCCGGTGTCGGTCGGCGGGCGCAGGTTCGGCGGCACCAGCACCTTGACGCTGTGGCATGCGCCAAGCAGCAGGGTGAGGGCGACCAGCAGGAATGTCAGCGGAAGGCGACGGAGCATGGCGGTCAGAAATCGGCGGATCCGGCGGCGCGCGGGTAGGGGATCGCGTCGCGGATGTTGGACAGCCCGCACACATAGCACAGCAGGCGCTCGAAGCCCAGCCCGAAGCCGGCGTGCGGGACGGTGCCGTAGCGGCGCAGGTCGCGGTACCAGCCGTAGGTGGTGAGGTCCAGGCCGAACTTGGTCATGCGGCGATCGAGGTAGTCCAGACGCTCCTCGCGCTGGCTGCCGCCGATGATCTCGCCGATGCCCGGCGCGAGCACGTCCATCGCAGCGACCGTCTTCTCATCGTCGTTCAGGCGCATGTAGAACGCCTTGATCGCCTCGGGGTAGTTCATCACCACCACCGGGCGGCCGACGTGCTTTTCGGCCAGGTAGCGCTCATGTTCGGTCTGCAGGTCGACGCCCCAGGCCACCGGGTACTCGAACTTCTGGCCCGAGTTCTTCAGGATCTCGATCGCGTCGGTGTAGTCGATGCGCTCGAACGGCTGGGCGATGAAGTTCTCCAGACGCGTGATGGCGTCCGGCGCGACGCGTTCGGCGAAGAACGCCATGTCGTCGGCGCGCTCGTCCAGCACCGCCTTGAAGATCGCCTTGAGGAAGCGCTCGGCGCAGTCGGCGTCGGCGGCGAGGTCGGCGAAGGCGATCTCCGGCTCGATCATCCAGAACTCGGCCAGGTGGCGCGGGGTGTTGGAATTCTCCGCACGGAAGGTCGGGCCGAAGGTGTAGACCTTGCTCATCGCCAGGCAGTAGGCCTCGACGTTGAGCTGGCCCGAGACGGTCAGGAACGCCTCGCGGCCGAAGAAATCCTTGCGGAAGTCGACCTTCCCCTCGGGCGTGCGCGGCAGGTTGGCCAGGTCCAGCGTGGACAGCCGGAACATGTCGCCGGCGCCCTCGGCGTCGGAGGTGGTGATGATCGGCGTGTTGATCCAGAAGAAGCCTTCGGCCGTCAGGTGGCGATGGATCGCCGTCATCATGGTGTGGCGCACGCGCGTGACCGCGCCAAACAGGTTGGTGCGCGGGCGCAGGTGGGCCACCTCGCGCAGGAACTCCATCGAGTGCTGCTTGGGCTGGATCGGGTAGGTCTCCGGGTCGTCCACCAGACCGGTCACTTCCACCTCGGTCGCCTGGATCTCGAACGCCTGGCCCTTGCCCTGCGAGGGCACCAGGGTGCCGGTGACGATCACGCCGGCGCCGGCGGTCAGGTGGCGGATCTCGCTCTCGTAGTTGGCGAGCGTGGCCGGCGCCACCGCCTGGATCGGATCGAAACAGGAGCCGTCGCTGACGTTGACGAAGGACAGGCCCGCCTTCGAATCGCGCCGCGTGCGCACCCAGCCGCGCACGGTCACGGTGCTGCCGGCCTCGATGGCGCCGGAAAGGGCCTGCTTGACGCTGGACAAGGTCGGGCTAACTACCGCCATGGGATTGAAACTCCTGCGCGCGCGCCGCATCTGGACGCTGTCGTGTTCGATTCGCCGCGCCGGAGCACGGCGCGTCGGGGCAAACCCGCATGATAATGTAGGCCCGCGGCCTTCTTCACCTTCAGGCGCCATGAGCATTTCGATCACTCCCCCCGCCCGCGAGCGCATCCGCCAGTTCCTCGCCCAGACGCCCGATGCGGTAGGCGTGCGCTTCGGCGTCAAGCGCACCGGCTGCTCGGGTTTCGCCTACGTGGTGGACCTGGCCGAGGACGCGCGCCCGGACGACCAGACGCTGGAAGTCGACGGCATCCGCCTGATTGTCGACGCCAGGAGCCTGCCCATGGTCGAGGGCACGGTGATCGATTTCCGCCGCCAGGGTCTCAATGCCGCGTTCGTGTTCCACAATCCCAACGCCACCGGCGAGTGCGGCTGCGGCGAGAGCTTCACCGTCGGCTGAACGCGTCCTGCCGAGGCAGCAGGCCGCTTGCGGGCGCTGCTCTTGCCCGTGCATCGCCCGCAAGCGGGCTCCTGCAGAAATCACGCGCGCTTTACGTGGCAATGCGCGGCGCGATACACTTCCGCTTCTGTCCGCGCCGCATCGGTGTGGGCAGGCACTTGCCTCACCGCATCCGGCGGGAGGCTGCGAGGTCCTTCGGGGCCGCATCCACAAGGAGCCAACACCACAATGACCATGCGTCATTACGAAATCGTGTTCCTGGTCCACCCTGACCAGAGCGAGCAGGTCCCGGCGATGATCGACCGCTACAAAGCGCTGATCGAGGCCGACGGCGGCAAGGTCCACCGTCTCGAGGACTGGGGTCGCCGCCAGCTGGCCTACCCGATCGAGAACCTGGCCAAGGCACACTACGTGATGTTCAACATCGAAGTGAGCCAGAACGCTCTGAACGAGCTGGAGTCCGGTTTCCGCTTCAACGATGCCGTGCTGCGCCACCTGGTGGTTCGCCGCGACGAAGCCGACACCGAGCCGTCCTTCATCCTGAAGTCCAAGGAAAAGGATGACGCCAAGTCCACGCGTCGTCGCGACGACGACAGCGACGGCGACGAGCGCCCGGCCCGCCGTGAGCGCGAAGAGCGCGACAACGATCGCGACAGCGACTGATCCAGGAGCACATAGCCATGTCCAAGTTCTTCCGCCGCCGCAAGTTCTGCCGCTTCACTGCCGAAGACGTGAAGGAGATCGACTACAAGGATCTCAACACGCTGCGCCAGTACGTCACCGAGAACGGCAAGATCGTCCCCAGCCGCATCACCGGCACCAAGGCGCGCTACCAGCGCCAGCTGGCCACCGCCATCAAGCGTGCGCGCTTCCTGGCGCTGCTGCCGTATACCGATAATCACGACGTCTGACGACGTCCGGGAATAGGGAATCGGGAATGGGCAATCGTCAGGAGCAGCGCGCTCCCCGACTTTTCCGTTCCCGATTGACCATTCCCTCGATGTTTGACGACATCCGGATAGGGAATCGGTAATCGCGGATAGGGAATCGTCCGGAGCAGCGCGCTCCTCGATTTTTCCATTCCCGATTGACCATTCCCCATTCCCTGCTCTTCGGACAACCGTCCACGGCTGCGCCGGCCTCCCCGGCGCTAACGAAAGGAAAGACCCATGGAACTGATTCTTCTCGAGAAAGTCCGCAACCTCGGCAACCTGGGCGACAAGGTCAAGGTCAAGCCGGGTTACGGCCGCAACTACCTGCTGCCGCAGGGCAAGGCCGTGCCGGTCACCGCCGCCAACCTCGAAGCCTTCGAGAAGCGCCGCGCCGAGTACGAAGCCAAGGCCAACAGCCTGCTGTCCGACGCCGAGTCGCGCAAGACCAAGCTGGAAGGCGCTGAGGTGACCATCGCCGCGCACGCCAGCCCCGAAGGCAAGCTGTACGGCTCGGTCGGCCCGCGCGAGATCGCCGATGCGCTGGAAGCGGCCGGCCACAAGGTCAGCAAGGGTGAAGTGATCCAGGGCGAAGGCCCGATCCGCAACACCGGCGAGTACGACGTGGTGATCAGCCTGCACGCCGATGTGCAGACGCAGGTCAAGGTGATCGTGGTCGGCGAGAAGTAAGCCGATCCATCATCGCGGTAGACGAACGGGCGCCCTCGGGCGCCCGTTTTCTTTTGCCTGCTTGCCGGAAATCCCTCCAGGGGGTTGATGGCGTCGAGTCCGGTCCGGGCGGGCAGGGGCCGAGGTCGCGGAAAGCCAACGCTGGAACGACCAACAAAGCCCCATGGGGGAAGCATTCCCGCGAGCCCCGGCCCTTCACCCCAACCCTCTCCCCGGAGGGGAGAGGGAGCCAGGTGCGCCGCTCGCGCAGACAGACCGGCAAGTCCTCTTGCCTCAGCTCCAATGCGCCCGCGGTGAAGCGGCGACAGCTCCTCTGGTGAGGCTTGGGGGCAGCCGCCTCAACGCCCCGCGTTCGGGGGTGAGATCACGTTGTAGGGCAGCGCGTCTGGTTCGATCGGCGCGCCGCCGACACCCAGCGGCCTTTCGCCCATGCCAGGCGCCCCCGCGGTGGCCGCGTCGCCCATGCGGTTGCCCTGCTCGGGCACGGCCATGCCGCTGCCCAGGCTCGGATCGGCCGCGTCGCCGGTGCTGGCGCCCTGGGCGGCATCGTTGACGGTGCCGGCCTGCACGCCACCGACGACGCCGGGGCCGGCGGCGTTGCCCGCGCCCATGCCGGTGCCGACGCCGCTGATGGCCGGATTGCTGGTGGTCTTGCCCGGCCCGGGGCCGGTCGGGGTGGTCGATCGGGACATGGCGGCTCCTCCTCGCAACGGGCTCATGCTGACGGCCGTGCGGTGACCGCCCCGTAAAGCCTGCCAGGCACACGCCAGCCCGGTATGCCTGGCTGCGGCCAGCAGTCGGGCTGCGACGGTATGCTCGCCCCATCCATAGCCGAGGAGCGCCCATGCGCCGTCACCACCACGAACGCCACCGGACCGGGCACATGGGCTGGCTGCGCGCCGCCGTGCTCGGCGCCAACGACGGGATCGTCTCCACCGCGAGCCTGCTGATGGGTGTCGCGGCCGCGCACGCGGACCGCCATGCCGTGCTTCTCGCCGGCATCGCTGCACTGGTTGCCGGCGCGATGTCGATGGCGGCGGGGGAGTACGTGTCGGTCCATTCGCAAGCCGACAGCGAGCAGGCCGAGCTCGCCCGCGAGCGCGAGGAGCTGGCCACCGACACCGATGCCGAACACCGCGAGCTGGCCAACATCTACGTCGGGCGTGGACTGGAGCCGGCACTGGCACGGCAGGTCGCCCAACAGCTGATGGCGCACGACGCGCTCGACGCCCACGCGCGCGACGAACTGGGCATCACCGAGGTGTTCCGGGCGCGACCGCTGCAGGCGGCGGCCGCCTCCGCGGCAAGCTTCGCGGTGGGCGCCGTGGTGCCGCTGCTGGTGGCGGCGATGGCGTCCGGAGCGATGCAGCTATGGCTGGTCTTCGCCGTCTCGCTCGCCTGCCTGGCGCTGCTCGGCGCACTCGCCGCGCGGATGGGCGGGGCCGCCGCTGGTGTCGGTGCGCTGCGCATCGCGTTCTGGGGCGCCCTGGCGATGGGGCTCACCACCGGCACGGGCATGCTGTTTGGCGCGGTTCCCTGAGTACGGCGCCGTCGCTTGGGTTGCACATCGCCGCCACGGGGGTTATGCAGGGGGCAGGCAATTCACACGGGCGGTAAGCGCATTGAAAAAGAAGCAGTCTTCCATCGGGCAGTGGCTGGTCTCGGGCGTGGTGGTGATCCTGGCCATCGCCGTGGGCGTGTTCATCTGGCGCAAGGCCACGCAGGCGGGCGGCGAGCCGACGCCGGTGCCGGCGTCGACGACAGCCGCCAGCGCCGGCACCGGGCCGGCAGCCGCTTCCACCGCGATCCAGCATCCCATCGCCCAGGCCACGCCGGCACTTGCCTCGACTGCGCCGCTGCCGGCGCTGGATGCCAGCGATACCGATGTCGCCAGCGCGCTGCTGGCGCTGGGCGGCAGCCCGCTGGACGGGCTGCTGCGGCGTGACCAGATCATCCGCCGCGTTGTCGCCACGGTGGACGCGCTGCCGCGCCAGAGCGTGGGCACCAACATCCTGCCGCTGAAGACGCCCCAGGGCGCGTTCGTGGTCGAGCAGGCCGATGGCGCCATCACCCTGAGCCCGCGCAATGCCGAGCGCTATGCGCCGTACATGCAGGTGCTCGAGGGCGTCGATCCCAAGGCGCTGGTGGCGTGGTACGTCGCGCACTACCCGCTGTTCCAGCAGGCTTATCGCGACCTTGGCTATCCGAAGGGCTACTTCAACGACCGCCTGGTGATCGCCATCGACGACATGCTGGCCGCGCCGGTGCCGGATGGGCCGGTGGCCCTGGTGCAGCCGAAGGTGTTCTATCGCTACGCGGATGCTGGCCTGGAGGCACGTTCGGCGGGGCAGAAGCTGCTGATGCGCCTGGGTGCAGACGACGAGGCCCAGGTCAAGGCAAAGCTGCGGCAGATCCGTGCCCTGCTTACTGGCGCCACGCTGCCGGCCGGGGCCGCTTCGGCGCGATGAAGCCCGCCCTGGGTCGAGCATCTAGCAATGATTGGGGGGCAGCCGCCGGTGCACGGCGGTCGCGGCGATCGCCGCATGGCCCACCGCAACGCTTATCTGGTTGAGCGCGCTGACCACGTCGCCGATGGCGTAGATTCCGGGGACGCTGGTCTGCAGGTGGTCGTCCACCACCAGCGCGCCTTCGTCGTCCATCCGCGCGCCCAGAGCCGCGGCGAGTCCCGACTGCGCATCGGCGCCCAGCACCGGATAGAGCGTCTCCAGACGCAGCCGCCGACCGTCGGCAAAGTGGGCCTGGCAGACACCGTCGACCAGCTCGAGCCGCCGCGGGGCGGGCCACAGCTGCACCCCGCCGTCGGTCGCGCGTCGCTGCAGGCCCTCGTCCAGCGCCGTGTCGTCGGTGGGCAGCACGCAGACGTGCCGGGAGAACGTGCGCAGGAACGCGGCATGCCCGACCGCCGAATCGGCCGGGCCGAGCACGCCGATCACGTCATCGCGCGCCTCGTAGGCGTCGCAGACCGCGCACAGGCGCACGGTGCCCGAGGCGATCGCGTCCTCCACGCCTTCGAGCGTGGGCAGGCGGTCGACCACCCCGGTGGCCAGCATCACCGTGCGCGCATGCCACCGGCGCTCGCCGTCGCTGGCGGTAAAGCCTTCGGCGTGGCGGTCCAGCTGGGTAATGCGGGTGCGCACGCCAGGCACGCCGTACGCCTGTGCCTGCAGCCGGAAACGCGCGAGCAACTCGTTGCCCGCCACGCCGAACGGAAAGCCCGGGCAGTTGTGGCTGGCCGGGATCCAGCGCGCGCGGCTGGCCCCCGCATCGGCCAGCAGGATGTGCCGGCGGAAGCGGGCCAGGTAGGTGGCCGCCGTGAGACCGGCGGGACCGGCCCCCACGATCAGGCAATCGAGTATTTCTTCGGGCATGTGGATGCGCCATGGGGCGACAGCCCGGGTGGCCGTCGCGTGAAGCCCGGGCGGCGCAGCGGACCCGACGAGACAGCACCCTCACGGCCCCTTGCCGGCCCGGCGACAAGGGCCGGTCGATAGTGTGAACGGCGTCACAGATGGCGACCCGCGACCGGCCGCCGGCCTGACGAGCGGAAGGCGCACGGTGCGGGACCGGCACGGATGGCCGCCACGCCTGAACCGGCCATCCCATCCAACCAGCATGTCGCGCAGGGAGGCTCGCGAGGAGTGCGCTTGCCAGGATCCTCCATGCCAGCGTCAGCAGGGGGCGGTTTCATCGCCGGCAGCGGCGAGATGGCGCAGCGCATCCGCGACTTCGACTGGGCCGACTCGCCGCTGGGACCGTACGATCGTTGGTCCGGCTCGCTGTGCACGCTCGTGTCCATGATGCTTGAGAGCGAATTGCCGATCGCGCTCGGTTGGGGGCCGGAGCTGACGTGCATCTACAACGATGCGTACCGGCCACTGCTGGGCAGCCGGCCGGAGGCGCTGGGACGGCCGTTCCGCGACGTCTGGCCGGAAGCGCCCGACATCACCGAACCGGTGATCCAGCGCGCGCTGGAGGGCACACCCAGCTGCTTTCGCGACGCGCGGTTCCTGATCGAACGCCAGACGTTCCGCGAGGTGGCGTACTACGACTACTGGATCGGACCGGTACGCGACGAAAACGGGCGGGTGGCGGGGCTGGTCAACGAAGCGATCCAGACCACCCAGCGTGTGCTCGCCGAGCGACGCCTTCGCTTCCGCACGCGGCTGGGCGACGCCCTGCGCGACCTGACCGACCCGCGCGACGTAATGGCCGTCGCCGCGCGCCGGCTGGGCTGGCACCTGCGTGCCGATCGCGTGGGGTACTGCGAAGTGGACGACACCGGCGAATACTTCACCGTCGAGCGCGACTGGCTGCGCGGCGACATGCCCAGCGCGGTGGGGCGGCACCGCCTGTCCGAGCTCGGTCCCCGGCTGATCGCCGAAGCGCTGACCGGCGTGGCCATCCGCGTGGACGATCCCTTCGATGATCCGCGGGTCGAACCGGAGGTGGCCAAGGCCCACCACGCGCTCGGCGGTCTGCGTGCCAGCCTGACCGTGCCGCTGGTCAAGGGCGGCCGGCTGGCGGCCTTTCTGTCGGTGCAGCAGCGCGAGCCGCGGCACTGGACCGACGAGGACGAAGCGGTCGTGCGCGAGGTGGCCGAGCGCACCTGGGCCAACGTCGAGCGCGCGCGCGCCGAAGCCGCGCTGCGCGCGACCAGCAACCGGCTCAAGCTGATCCTGGAAAGCACCACCGGCTACGGAATCCTGACGCTCGACCTGGAGGGGCGCATCACGCTGTGGAACTCCGGCGCGCAGCGCCTCCTGGGCTGGCGCGAAGACGAAGTACTGGGCCAGCGGGTGGACATCATCTTCACGCCCGAGGACCGCAACCAGGGTGTGCTGGAAGAGGAAATGCGATGCGCCGCCGAGACCGGGCGCGCCCAGTACGACCGGCAGCGCGTGCGCAAGGACGGTTCGCGCTTCTTTTCCAGCGGCCTGATGATGCCGCTGCGCAACGGCGGCGGCCGGCTGCTCGGCTACCTCAAAGTATTGCGCGATCGCACGCTCGAACATCACGCGCAGGAAGCGCTCGAACGCGGCGTCGCCGAGCGCACCACCGAGCTGGCCGCGACCAACCGTCAACTGCTGGCGCAAATCGAGGAGCGCGAGCGGGTGGAGGCCACGTTGCGCCAGATGCAGCGGCTCGAAGCCGTCGGCCAGCTCACCTCCGGCGTGGCGCACGATTTCAACAACCTGCTCACCGTGATCACCGGCAACATCAGCATGCTCGAGCGCGTGTGCGCGGAAAAGCTCGAGAGCGATCCGCGCATCCGCCAGCGCCTGACCTTCATGAAGGACGCCGCCTCGCGCGGCGCCAAACTGACCGCGCAACTGCTCGCCTTCTCGCGCCGCCAGCGGCTGGAAGCCAAGGCGGTGGACCTCAACGGCATCGTTGCCGGCATGCGCGATCTTCTGCAGAGTTCCATGGGCGGCTCGGTCCAGCTCACCATGAGGCTGCAGCCGGGTCTGTGGACCGCACTGGTCGATCCGACCCAGATCGAGCTGGTGATCCTCAACCTGGCGATCAATGCGCGCGATGCCTCACCCGTGGGCAGCGAGCTGATCGTGGAAACCGCGAATGTGGCATTGCGCGATCCGGCGTCCCGGCCGGAGGAACCCGCGCCCGGCGATTACGTGATGGTCGCGGTGACCGACCACGGCAGCGGCATGACGCCGGAGGTGCTCGCGCGCGCGTTCGAACCGTTCTTCACCACCAAGGAGGTGGGCAAGGGTTCCGGGCTCGGCCTGGCGCAGGTATATGGCTTCGCCAAGCAGTCCGGCGGCGGCGTGCGGATCGACACGCGGCCGCATGAAGGCACATCGGTCAAGGTGTACCTGCCGCGCGCGGCCGGCGCCACGGCGCACGCGGAAGAGGCGCCATCGACACCGGTACACCGGGCCGACGGCGTGGCACGGCATCGCATCCTGCTGGTCGATGACGATACCGACGTGCGCGAGGTCACCGCCGCGATTCTCGCCGAGCGCGGCTACGAGGTGATCGAGGCTGGCAGCGGCGGTTCGGCGCTGGACGTGCTCGACCGCGAGGGCGGCGAGATCGACCTGATGCTGATGGACTACGCGATGCCCGGCATGAACGGCTCGGAGGTGGCGCGCGAGGCACACGCCAAGCGGCCCTCGCTACCCATCCTGTTTCTCACCGGCTATGCCGACTTCGGTGCGTTCAAGGACATCGGAGACGAGCGCATCGTAAGCAAGCCATTCCGCGACGAAGACCTGCTGGCCAAGGTGCAGAACATGATCGGCGCGAACGGCCGGAACCGCCCGGTGCGCCGCGCATGAGCGATGCCTGGGACTTTAGGCCGACAGCGCCACGCGCGCCTCGCTCAAGGCGGCAAGCGTCCTGACGGGGCCGGGCACGACTTCCAGATCCACCTCGCCCGCAGCGCGCGCCTGCGCCAGGTCGCGGGACAGCCGCGCGGAGTCGGCGCCGGTCGATACGCGGGTCAGGCAGAAGGCCTGATTGCGGCCGCCCGCCTTGGCCTGGTACAGCGCCAGGTCCGCCAGCGCCAGCGCATCCTCCCACCCCTGGCCGGGCCGGGCCGGGAAATTCACCGCACCGATCGAGGCCGTCACCGGCACGCGCTGGTCGGCGAACTCCACCGGTGCGTCGCCGATCGCATGCAGTACGTGGCGCGCCAACGCGGGCAGGGCGCTGGCCGGTGTGTCGCGCAGGATCAGCACGAACTCCTCGCCGCCCCAGCGCACGATCGCATCGCCATGGCGCAGCAGGCCGCGCAGGCGCTGCGCGACGGCCACCAGCACGGCATCGCCAGCGGCGTGGCCCCAGCTGTCGTTGATGTGCTTGAAGAAATCCAGGTCCAGGATCAGCAAGCCGGTGCCGGCTCCCGGTTCCGGGTCGGTCGCGCGCCGGCGTGCCGGTTGCTGCAGGTGGTCGAGCAAGCCCTGCGCGTGGCGGCGGTTGAACGCGCCGGTGAGCGGATCGACCGAGGACTGCCGCGCCAGCCGCCGGTTGGCCTGCCGGGCGCGCCGGATCGAATGCATCAGCAGCACCGAGCCCAGCGCGAGCATGGCCGCTAGGGCGACCCAGAGCCGGTTGCGCCAGCTCTCGGCGGCCAGCTGGGCCTGCTTGAGCTGGTTCTGCGCCGACAATTGGGCGATCTGCTGGCTCTTGCGCTCGGCCGCGTACTTTTCCTGCAGGTCGAGCACCACTTTCTCACGCTGCTGGCGAGTGAGGTCGGCCTCCAGGGCGTCGGCCTTCTGCAGTTGCGCCAGCGCTTCGCGGTAGCGTCCAGCGCTTTCGAGCACCTTGACCAGTTCCTGCGTGATGCCGATGACGTAGGTGGTATTGCCGTGGCGTTCGGAGATGTCGATGGCCTGGTGCAACGTGGCCACGCTCGCGTCGAACCTGCCCTGTCGGCTGAGCGCGATGCCGATATTGGCCAACGGCGCGGCACGGTCGATCTCGCTGCCGGCATCGCGGGCCAGCGCATCGGCGCGGCGCGCATAGTCGAGCACGCGCTGATTCTGGCCGGACTGGCTGAGGTAGTAGTCGGAAAGGTTGTTGAGCGCCAGGATGCGGATGGCCATCTGAGCGGGATCGTGCTCGGAGAGGGCCAGCGCGCGTTCCAGTGCCACCCGCTGGTGCGGCCGGTCGTCCAGCAGCGAATAGGCGTGACCCAGGTCCAGCGCAATGGTGCCCATGATGGCGTGGTAGTTCACGGCATTGGCGCGGCCATAGGCCTCCTCCCCGACCTCGACGGCACGGCGCGGGTCGCCCATGTCGGCGTTCAGAGGGGTCATGGCGGCGAGTTGGCGGATCTGCTCGGCTTCATCATGACGCTCGGCGGCCAGGTCGTAGGCCTTCAGGCGCGTTTCGATGGCCAGGTTGAAGCGTCCGTCCACGCCTGCATTCCAGGCTTGGGCGGACAACAGCGCCGCTGGCGCGCTGGGGTCGCCATCCAGTTGTGGCAGCAGAGCGGCGGCCTGGTCGAGGTAGACCCGCCCCGCGGCGGGCGTGGAGGCCCGTACAGTGAGGTTGGCTTTGGCCAGCAGCAGGTCGAAGCGGCAGCGCATGCAGGCCTCATGGGTCGCCATGGCTTCGAGCGCCTTCATGCTCGCTTCCAGGGAGGCGGCCCCACCACCTGCCATGGCCAGGTCAAGCAAGGCGCTGTGGTAGCGCCAGCGTTGCTCCAGCGGCGCGTCCGCCCCTGGCACGTCATCTGCCTTGCCCAGACGCTCGATGGCCGCCGCCGCCGAGCGGTACCCGTGCAGGCGCTGGTCGCGCAGCACGTCGTCCACGCGCTCACCGGCGATGGCTAGGGCCGGCAGCAACAGGAACAACCCGGACAGGAAAAAGGCTTTCATGCTTCCTTATCGGCCGGGCGGGACAGACACTTGAGGTCGCGCGCACCTGCAGTTGCGCCCTTGGCCGGCCCGATTCAAGCTTGCGCGCGCATGGCCGATAAGCGATCTGGATTTTTTTGGCTGATCGCGCCGGTCGACGGTGCGGAGACACGCGCTTGAACCTGTCCGTCGTTCCCGATTTCCTTGCCATCGGCGGCCTGGTGCTGGTGTTCGCCGCGTTGCTCAGGAAAACCGGCCAGACCCGCCCGCGTTACTGGCTGGTCGGGTGGGCGATGATCCTGGTGCACATCGTGGCGCAGTTCGTCGAGCGCAACCTCGCGGCCGGCCCGGCAGCCGACGCCGCGCTGGCCGTATCGCTGTCGATGCTGCTGCTGACCAGCGTGGCCTTCATCTGGGCCGGCTCCGATGCGCGCCTGGCCTGGTGGCGGGATCTGGCCATCACGCTGGCGGCGGCGGTTCCCGACGTGGCGTTCTTCGTGCTGGCGGCCTACGGCGCCGACGCACGCCTGGCGTATCTGCTGTGCACCGCGCTGGGGATGGCCTCGACCGCCTGGGTGTTCCGCCGCGACCGGCGCAAGCCGTCCTGGTGCGTGCCGATCGTGGTCGGGATCTATGCGGTGCAGGCCACGTTCGCCTGGCAGGGCGCGATCGACCAGGCGCTCAACTGGATGCTGTTCTGGCACTACCTGGCGGTGGCGTTCTGCTTCTACCGCGGTGCGGCGCGCCCGTCGGTGGGCGTGGCCTTCACCACGCTGAGCTTCGTCGCGTGGGCGGCGGTGTTCCCCGTGGCGTCGGCGCTCGAGCCGTGGCTGGCCGGCTGGGGTATCCAGGACGAGGCGTGGAACCTGCCCAAGTTCCTGGTCGCCACCGGCATGATCTTCACCTTGCTGGAGGAACAGATCGGCCACGCCGAACATGCCTCCCAGCACGATGCGCTGACTGGCCTGCCGAACCGGCGCGTGTTCGCCAATCGGCTGGCACAGGCGCTCAGGCGTGCGCGCGAAAGCGGCGGGCGCATGGCGATGCTGGTCATCGACCTCAACGACTTCAAGCGCATCAACGACACGCTGGGCCACGCGGCCGGCGACGCCTTGCTGCACTTCGTGGCGCAACGGCTCCAGCAGGGCATCCGCGCGGGCGACACGCTGGCGCGGCTGGGCGGGGACGAGTTTGCCGCGATCCTGCCCGAGGTGGCCGACCGGGCCGGCGCGCTGGCACGTGCCGAGCGGCTGGCGCGCGCGTTCGACGCCAGTACGGAGTTCCAGGGCCTGCAGCTGTCCATCGGCGCCAGCATCGGCCTGGCGCTGTACCCGGACGATGGCCAGGACGAGACGCGCCTGTATGCCGCCGCCGATCGCGCCATGTACGCCAGCAAAGTGGCCGAACGCACGCCACCGCAAAGCGATGCCGATCCGGAGCCGGCGTAGGAGCCGCGAGGCCGACGCCTCCCGCAGCCGGCTAGTTGTGATCTCTCAGTAGGTTGTTCACCCGGGGCGATCCCGGGATTCTGGAGGTGCGACCCACCCAGCC
>NZ_JAGJRS010000017.1 GCF_017837635.1 Frateuria flava | reverse complement strand
TCGTGCCACGTGTCACCTCGGTAGGAAATTCATCCTATCGGGTGTCCAAGGTCATTAGGCCACTTCACGTGTTCCTTCCCCCGTTCACGGGGGAAGGTGCCCGAAGGGCGGATGGGGGTCGCCTTGCCTCAGCCCTTATCATCCGATGGAATGACGCAAGCCCACTTCCCGATCACGCCGCTTCTGCCGGAGCTGCGAGCTGCGCTCGACGCCCACCCGCGACTGGTCCTTGAAGCTCCGCCGGGCGCCGGCAAAACCACCCAGGTCCCGCCCGCGTTGCTCGACGCCCCGTGGCTGGAAGGCCGCCGTATCGTGATGCTCGAACCACGCCGGATCGCCGCGCGCGCGGCCGCCCAGTTCATGGCGGCGCAGCGCGGTGAGGACGTGGGCCAGACCGTCGGGTACCGCATCCGCTTCGAATCACGGGTGAGCGCGGCCACCCGCATCGAAGTCGTTACCGAGGGCATCCTCACGCGGTTGATCCAGGACGATCCGGAACTGTCGGGCATCGGCGCCATCGTGTTCGACGAATTCCACGAGCGCCACCTGGCCGGCGATCTCGGCCTGGCCCTGGCGCTCGACGTGCAGGCTACCTTGCGCCCGGATCTTCGCCTGCTGGTGATGTCCGCCACGCTGGACGGCGAACGCATCGCGCGCTGGCTGGATGCGCCGCGGCTGTCCAGCCCGGGGCGCAGCTTTCCCGTGCGCATCGAGCACCCGCCGGCGCGCGCGCAGGAAACCCCGGAACACCACCTTGCCCGCGTCACCCGCCAGGCGTTGGAAGAAAACCCCGGCGACGTGCTGGTGTTCCTCCCCGGCCGGCGCGAGATCGCTCGCGCCCACGCACTGCTCGAGAACGCACTCCCCTCTCCGTTCGGGGGAGGGGCGGGTGGTGAGCGATCGGGCGAGGCGCGCCTGGGGGCATCCTCTCCCGTGGGGAGAGGGCAAGAGCTGGACATCGTCGTCCTGCACGGCGAACTTTCGCTCACCGAGCAGCAGGCGGCGCTGGCGCCAGCCGAGCCGGGCACGCGGCGGGTGATCCTCGCCACCAACGTGGCCGAGTCCAGCGTGACGCTGCCGGGTATCCGCGGGGTGATCGATGCCGGTCTGGCGCGCGAGCCGCGCTTCGATCCCAACTCCGGCTTTTCGCGGCTGGAAACGGTCCCGATCTCGCAGGCTTCGGCCGACCAGCGCGCCGGTCGCGCCGGGCGCGTCGCCGAGGGCACCGCCTACCGCCTGTGGCCGCAGAGCCGCCGGTTGGAAGCTGCGCGCACGCCGGAAATCGCGCAGGCGGAGCTGTCCGGCCTCGCGCTCGAACTGGCCGCGTGGGGCGTCAACGCCGGCAGCGACGACACGCTGCGCTGGCTCGATCCGCCACCAGCGGGCGCACTGGCCCAGGCACGCGAGCTGCTGGCCGCCCTGGGCGCGCTCGGCACGGACGGTCGCATCACGCCGCTGGGCCGACGGATGCTTGAGCTGGGCGCCACACCCCGATGGGCCGCGATGGCGCTGCGAGCACCGGCGGAACTGCGTCCCCTGGCCGCCGACCTGCTCGCCCTGGTCGAGGCGCGCTCGCCGCTGCGGGGCGACCAGGCGCGCAGCGACGACTTCCGCGTGCGCGTGGAGGTGCTGCATGCCTGGCGTGATCGCCGGTCCGCCGGCGCGCGCGGCGGCTTCGACAGTGGCGCCATGGCCGCGATCGAGCAGGCGTCCAGGGGCTGGCGCAGACGTCTGGACGTCCGTACGGCCGCCAGTGGCGTGCCCGACAGCCACGCCACCGGTGACTTGCTGCTGCACGCCTGGCCCGACCGCATCGCCCGCCAGGACGAGGCCAATCCGCGCCGCTACACCCTCGCCAACGGCCGGGGTGCCAGCCTGCACGAAGCCAGTGCATTGTTCGGCGAGCCGTGGCTGGTGGTGCTCGATCTGCGGCTGGAAGCACGCGACAGCCTGGTGCTCGCCGCGGCGCCCTTCGACCCGCGGCGCCTTGAACAGGACTTCCCGCAGCACTTCCGGCGCGAGCGCGCGCTGCGCTGGAACGACGCACGCGGCGCGGTGGAGGCGTTCGAGGAGCAGCGCTTCGGCGCCATCGTGCTGGAAAGGCGCAGCGTGCCGGTCCAGCCGGAGGATGCGCTGCCCGCGCTGCTCGCCGCCGTCCGTAACCGCGGCATCGATGCGCTGCCCTGGAGCGACACCGCGCGCCGCCTGCGTGCGCGCATGCAGGCGTTGGCCGGCTGGATGCCCGAGCTGGGCCTGCCCGACGTGTCCGATGCGGCGCTGCTGGCCTCGCTCGAGGACTGGCTGGGGCCGTACCTGCAGGGAAAGCGCAAGCTCGACGCGCTGGGCGCCGACGAACTGTCCCAGGCGCTCGCCACGCTGTTCGACTACGAGCAGCGCCGCCAGCTCGACCAGTACGCGCCGGAAAGCCTGACCGTGCCTAGCGGCCAGGTGCGCAAACTCGAATACGCGCCCGGCGAGGCGCCGGTGCTGGCGGTGAAACTGCAGGAGCTGTTCGGGCTGGCCGACACCCCGCGCGTAGCGGCCGGCCGCGTGCCCGCCACCCTGCATCTGCTCTCGCCTGCCGGGCGACCGATCCAGGTGACGCAGGACCTGAAGGGCTTCTGGGAGCGCACCTACCCGGAAGTGAAGAAGGAACTGAAAGGCCGCTATCCGCGCCACCCGTGGCCGGACGATCCGTGGTCGGCCACGCCGACCCACCGGGCCAAACCGCGCGGAACGTAGGCCGGATTAGGCCGACAAAAAAAGCGCCCTGACGCGCATGGATCCTTCCCCCGTTCCACGGGGGAAGGTGCCCGAGGGGCGGATGGGGGCAATCGTGCGGCAAGCCCCCTTCCTTCGCCCGCCATCGAAAGATCCCCATCAGCGCCGGTACTAGACTTCGCGCATGCCCCCCACCTCGCTCACCCCGTACCAGCTCGCTGAAATCGGCGCCCTGCTTGCCGAGCCCGCACGCGCGGCGATGCTGCTCGCCCTGGTGGACGGCACCGCGCGCCCCGCCGGCGAACTTGGCCGGATGGCCGGCGTCGGCGCACCGACCGCCAGTGCGCACCTCAAGCGCCTGCTCGAAGGCGGCCTGCTCGCCGTGCAGGTGCAGGGACGCCATCGCTACTACCGCCTGGCCAGCGACGAAGTGGCCGGCTGGCTCGAAGCGCTCGCGCTGCCGCGCCGGCCGATCGCGCCGCCGACCGGGGACACCGCGCTGCGGCGCGCGCGCAGCTGCTATCGCCACCTTGCCGGCGAGCTGGGCGTCGCGTTATGCGCCCAGCTGCTTCATCGCGGTCACTTGGAGACCACCAGCGAAGGTCTCGCACTGCGCCCGGCGGGGGCCGCGGCGTTGATCCAGGCGGGGCTCGACCCGCAGGCCACGGCGCGCTTGCCGACGCTGCGCGGCCGCGGTTGCCTGGATTGGACCGAGCGGCGCCTGCACGTGGGCGGGCCGCTGGGCGTGGCGCTCACCGGCGCCATGCTCGACGCGGGCTGGCTGCGTCATGCGCCGCACGGACGTGCGCTGCTGCCCAGCGTGGAAGGGCTGCGGCGGTTCGGCCTGCTGGGGGTGCGCTTGTCCGGCTGAACCGGTCGCGGCTTGGCACCCTCTCCCCTCCGGGTGCTGGAGCATGCGGCAGCATGGCGGGTGGGTCGGGTTGGCCGGGCCGGTTGGCAAGGAGAACTCCTCGTCCGGTTGAGGCGGTCGAAACGCTCCTCACCGCTGAGCGCCCCCCCCCCCGGAGGGAGGGACCAAGGCGAGCAGCGGTCAGCGCCCCAGCACGAACCCGGTCAGCACCTGTGCGGTGGCCTCGGGCTTTTCCATCATCGGCATGTGGTTGCAGCCGTTGAGCAGGCTGGAGCTGATCGCCGGCGCCTGGACCAGGCCGTTGCGCAGGCTGTCCAGCGCGGAGGGATCGGCTATCCGGTCACCGCTGCACCAGAGCCCCAGCACCGGCATGGTCAGCTGGGCCAGCCGCTGCTGCAGCGAAAGGTAGTTTTCCGGTTGGCGCAATTGGGCGAGCGTGCGCTCGATGAAGGCGCGGTCGCGGCGGTTGCGCGCGACAAAGACGTCCTCGATCCGGCCGGGCACTTCAGGCGGGTGCACGAAGGCGAGCGCGAGCGCGCGTTCGAAACCCGTGCGGTCCTCGTAGACGAACGGATCCTTGCCCGCCGCGACGGCGCGGTCGAAATCGTTCGGCTGGGCCTTGAGGCCGTACGCGTCGACCAGCGCCAGTGCCGCCACGCCCTGTGGGTGTTCGGCCGCATAGACGCCCGCGATCGCGCCGCCCATGGAGTGGCCGACCAGCACGAACCGCTGCAGGTCCAGTGCGGCGAGGAAGGCCTGCAGGCGCTCAACCTGCGCCTGGACGCCGTAGCTGGCGTCCGGGTTGCGCGAGGACTCGCCCCAGCCCGGCAGGTCCGGGATCACCACGTGGAAGTGCGGCGTCAGTTGCTCGGCCAGCGGCAACCAGATCGTCTTGTCCGCGGCGAAACCATGCAGCAGCACCAGCGTCGGCCCCTGGCCGCCTTCGTAGTAGCTCCACGTGGTGTCGCCCGCGCGCAGCGTGTGCGATTCCACGTGCGCGGTCATGGCCTGGCGCATCACGTGTGCCCGCAGCAGCCATTGCGGCGCGAACAGGTAGCTGCCGCCGAGCACGATGACCACCAGGGCCAGCAATACGCCGAAGAACTTCAGGCGACGAAACAGCATGCGCTGCCAAAGGGGGCGGGTGGCGGGTGGGTTCATGCGTGGATTCCTGGCGTTTCCGAAGCCGGCTCTACCTGCGTGGAGGGGGGGGGGAGGGCGGCGCCTGTTCAGGACAGAGCGCACCCCTCCCGATCCCCCGCGCGGCAGGGGAGGGTCGCAGGCTACTTCTTGCCCTGCCTGGCCTTGCGCAGGATCGACTCGATCGCGCCCTGGGTCATCGGGTGATAGCCATCCTTGGCTTTGGCGTAGGCCGCCTCGGCGTAGGCCAGGCCCTCGGGGGTGGCGGCGAAGGCCTTGTACACCGGGAGGGTCAGGTACATGCGGCCGATCCGGGTCATGTGCTCGCGCGCGTCCTCCCAGACGTTCCTGTCACCCGCGGCGATGGCGTGGCTGTACCAGCGCATGCCGATCTCGGCGTTGGGCGTGCCAGTGAGGTGCCAGGCGGCGTCGAGCTGCTTCATCTTCGACAGCGGTGGCGCGTCGGGCAGGCGGTCGAGGAAATACATCCACTCCTGCGTGTTCCAGCCCTTGGCGTCGAGCTGCGCGGCATCCAGCGTGCCCTCCAGGAAGGACGCGCGCTCCTCGTCGATCTTCTGGAAGCGCGCCGACGTCGGCAGCGGCGCGTCCTTGGGAATGCCCGGCTCGTAAACCCACGCCTTGGCCTCGTCCCAGCTCATCTTGCCCGGGTGCGGATCGAACAAATGGGCCTTCATGTCGGCGAGCATCTGCTCGGTGGTGATCGAGGTGAAGGCGTGGCGATGGAAGTAGGCCTTCAGCCACTGATCGAAGGTGGCGCGGCCGAAGCGCTGCTCCAGCGTGCGCAGGAACCAGGAGCCCTTGTCGTAGGCGACGTCCGAGAGCGAATCGTCCGCACCGACGCCGCGCGGATCGGGTGCAAGCTTCTGCGAGTTCTCCGGCATCTTCCCGATCGACTTCTGCAGCGCGCGCGCCGAAAGCAGCGCTTCCTCGTCGGCCAGCGTCTTGCCGTAGACGGCCTCGGTGATGCGGCCCTGGACGTAGGTGGTGAAGCCCTCGTTGAGCCAGATGTCGCGCCAGCTCGCGGCGGTCACCAGGTTGCCCGACCAGGAGTGCGCGAGCTCATGCGAGACCAGCGAGACCAGGCTCTTGTCGCCGACCAGCACGGTCGGCGTGGCGAAGGTCATGTCGGGGTTTTCCATGCCGCCATAGGGGAACGAGGGCGGCAGCACCAGAATGTCGTAGCGGCCCCAGGCGTAGGGGCCGTAGAGCTTCTCGGTCGCTTCGATCAGCTTCTCGGTATCCTCGAATTCGTGCGCCGCCTTGCCGACCACGGACGGTTCGGCATACACCGCCGAACGCGGGCCGGTCTCCTTCACCGCGATGTCGCCGGCGGCGATCGCGAGCAGGTAGGACGGGATCGGGTGCGGCTGGTCGAAGCGGAAGTCGCCATCGAGCGGATGCGTTGCCTCGTTGAGCGCGCTCATCACCACGCGCACGTCCTTCGGCGCGGTCACGTGCGCCTTGTAGGTGAAGCGGATCGCCGGGGAGTCCTGCAGCGGCACCCACGAGCGGGCGTGGATCGACTCGGACTGCGAGAACATGAAGGGCAGCTTCTTGTCCGCCGTCTGCGCGGGTGTGAGCCACTGCAGGCCCGAGGCCTGTGGCGAGGTGGCGTAGACGATGCGCACCTTGCCCGGATGCTTCGGCGCCTGGATGGTGAGCTTGCTGCCCAGTTCCTTGTCGCGCGGCGCGAGCGCGAACTTCAGTGCGGTGGCGCGGCCGGCGGCATCCAGGCCCTCGACCTTGGCGATCTTGAGGTCGCGGGTGTCCAGCACCAGTGCGGGCGCCTTCGGATTCTTCCAGTCCAGGCTCAGCGTGGCGGTACCGTCCAGCGCCTTGTGCGGGAAGTCGATCGCCAGGTCGAGATCCAGATGGGTCACGCGGACCTGCTCCGGCTGCGCGTACGAGTGCGGGTCCGCGGCGAGCGCGGACAGTGGCAGGACGAGGGCGCCGAGGGCGAGGGCGGGGATTGCACGCATGCGGACATCTCTGCGGGGATGGAAGCGGCGAGTATGCCATCCGCTCGGGCAGCGGCGCCCGTGACGGAAGGGCAGGGAGGCGCGTCCTCCGAGCGGAGAGAGCGTGAGTGAGGGGCGATGTTCGCAAGAAAGGCGGCGGGCGCGAGCGCCGAATCGGGATCGTGGCAAGCCCCGGCCCCAGCCCTCTCCGCGGAGGCGAGGCAGCAGAGTGGGGCCGACGTAGACAATCGCGCGCGCTTCCTGCCCCAGCTCCCGAGCGCCCGCGGTAAAGCGGCGGCAGCTCATCCTTAGAGCAAGCGACCCAACAAGCATGCCGAGAAGGCGCCTGGCTCTTATGCCTTGCCGGGCTTAGCCAGGCCACACGGAAAGTGACCCGAGCGTCGTCAGGCGATCGGAAGCCCGCCGCAGGCGAGTCCAGTCGCGGTCAGCCCAACGAAACCATCTCCTCAAGCTCCGTCACTCATAACCGTCTCCCCGGAAGGGAAGAGCGCTCAGGCGTCCTTGTTCGCGTCGTGCTCATGCTCATGGTGCTCGGCCTCGACGTGGCGCCGGTGCAGGTCTTCGCTGCTGCTGTCCTCGGGCACGTGGTTGACCGCTTTGGGCGGCGCGGCATCCATGTCGCCGTCCACGCCGGTGATCTTGAGGATCGAATGGCGCACCTCGCGCGCCAGGATCACCCGCGCATCGCGCACCATGTCCTCCAGTGCGCGGTCGTAGTCGAGCTTGCCGCCCTCGTCCGTCCACACGATCTTCTGT
Organism: Frateuria flava; assembly: GCF_017837635.1. Taxonomy (GTDB): domain Bacteria; phylum Pseudomonadota; class Gammaproteobacteria; order Xanthomonadales; family Rhodanobacteraceae; genus Frateuria_A; species Frateuria_A flava. Next base: position 107,430 of record NZ_JAGJRS010000017.1, on the reverse strand, counting down.
TCGCGCAGCTTCTGGATGAAGCCGCGGAACAGCGCCTTGTCGAAGAACTCCGGCGCCGACTGCTCGTTGAGCAGCGACAGCCGCTGCGCGGTGAGCGCGCAGGCGTTCTCCAGCTCCGCGGCGCTGGTGGTGTGCGGCCCGTTCTTGGCCAGCGCGGCGATGGTGATGTAGTAGCGCTCGAAGGCCTGGATCAGGCTGCGTGCGATGGTCTTGAGCTGGAAGGCGGCATCGTCCTGGCCGGGCCCACGCTCGAGCACGCGCCCGTCACCGGAGGCCTCCAGCAGGCCGCGCCTCACGAAGAAGTCGATCGTGCCCTGCATCTGCGCCACGAAGCCGTCGGTATCCCACGGCAGGAACAGCTCGCCCTGGATGAACGGGTAGATGATCCGGCCCAGGCGCAGGATCGAGGCGCGCGTCATGCGCCGGTTGTTGAGGAAACAGCACGACACCCACGCCGCGGTGGCGGTCAGGTGCAGCACGTTGTTGCGGAAATACGAAAGCAGCACCGCTGGCTCGTCGTCGGCCTTGAGCACGTCGCCGAGCGAGTGGCGAACGCGGCGGATCCAGCCCATCTGTTCGCCGTAGGCGATGATCGCCGGCGGATCCATGGGGGTGACGGTGATGCGGTCGGAGTAGGGCAGCTCGACCAGCAGCGCGCGGGTCAGCTCCAGCTGGGCGAGCAGGTCGCTCTCGGCCATGGCGTGCTTTGGGGTTGCCAGCAGCGCCAGCGCGAGCAGGTTGATCGGGTTGACGTCCGCGGCGCGGTTGATGTTCACCTGGATGCGTTCGGCCAGGTCGTCGACCGCGCGGCCCAGCCACTCCGGCTTGGCGTCCGGATCGCCGGCGGCGGCGCGCCAGTCGACACTGGCCGCGTCCAGCAGCGGGGTGAGCTCGATCGGTTCGCCGAAGTTGAGCGCCACGTGGCCGTAGCGCTGGCGCAGCACCTTCAAACCTTTGAGCAGGCCGAGCAGGGATTCCTTCTCCTTCGGCTTGCCGGACAGCTCGCCGATGTAGCTCTTGCCTTCCATCAGCTTCTCGTAGCCAATGTAGACCGGCTGGAATAGCACCGGCCGGCGCGGCGCGCGCAGGAACGCGCGCACGGTCATCGCCAGCAGGCCCGCGCGCGGCGCCAGCAGGCGTCCGGTGCGCGAGCGGCCGCCTTCGATGAAGTATTCCATCGGCACGCCGCGATCGATCAGCTGCGCCATGTACTCGTTGAACACCACCGAGTACAGCGCGTTGCCCTTGAAGCTGCGGCGCAGGAAGAACGCGCCGCCGCGGCGCAGGATCGGCCCGATCACCGGCAGGTTGAGGTTCACGCCCGCGGCGATGTGCGGCACCACCACGCCGGAGACGTGCAGCTGGTAGCTCATCAGCAGGTAGTCGGCGTGGCTGCGATGGCTGGGTACGTAGACCACTTCGAAGCCTGGCGCGGCGGCGCGCGCCTTGTCGAAGTGATGCATCGCGATGCCGTCGTACAGCTTGTTCCAGAAGTTCGACAGCAGGAACGAGGCCGAGCGCACCACCGGGTGCGAGTAATCCGCGGCGATCTCCATCACCAGCTTGTGCGCGCGGCGCCAGGCCTTGGCGTAGGAGATGTGCTCCTTGGTCGCGGTGGCGGTGATCGCGGCGCGCACCGGCTCGGCGTTGAGCACGGCATCGGCCACCGTGCGCTTGTGCGACAGGTCCGGCCCGATCACCGCGGCGCGGATGCGGTGGAAGTGCGTGCGCAGCACCCGCGCGATCTTGCGCGCGAAGCGTTCCGGACGCGCCTCGCCGGCGTCGTCGAGCACCTGCCGCAGCGACACCGGCGCGGAGAAGTGCACCACCGTGTCACGGCCGTTGAGCAGCAGCGCGAGCAGCCGGCGGAAGCGGCCGACCATGACCCAGTTTTCGGAAAACAGCACGCGGAACCAGCCGGTGTCGCGGCTCGGTGCGCGGCCCACGTAGATCGACACCGGCACGATCTGGATGTCGCGCTCGGGCTGCTCTTCCAGCGAGCGGACCAGCTGGTCGAGCGTCTCGTACGGTGCGCGCTGGCGGCTGCGGCCGAACAGCCAGCCGTCGCGCCTGGCCAGCGCGAACACCGAGCGACGGCGCCGGGTGCCGGAAAGGGGCTGCATGGGCGAGGGCAGGCCGGCCTCGCGGCAGGCGCGTTCCAGGATCAGCGCGTCGGAAAAGCCGTCGCGCTCGATCACGTAGCACACCGGTGCGCCGGCCTTCAGCAGGCTGGCCGGTTCGGCCGGGTCGCGCCGGATGCGCACCCAGGGTTCGAGCAACTGGCCGGCGAGGCTGAACCACCAGGGCGCGCGGCTGCGGGCGGGGGAATCCGCGGTCATGTTCTGCATCGGCGGATTGTAGCCGGTGGGCCGACGGGACCGCTCAGGGCGCCGCGGCGACCGTCCCGGCGGCGGCCGGCGCCGACAGGCGGCGATGTGCCTGGCGCACACTTTCGAGCAGGTCCTGGTCGTACCAGTGGCCGTTCTGCTGCACCATTGTCGATTCCATCGCCAGCGGCTTGCCCAGCAACAGGTATTCCACGCGCACGCGCGCATACGGCGGGTGGTATTCCAGCGGCACTACCCGCGCGGAGGCCAGCGCCTCGTCCAGCGGCAACCCGTAGAGCCCGAGCATGCGCTCGAGGCCGTGGAAGGCAATGGCATAGCTGCGCATGGCCTGGTCGAAATCCATCGTGCGCAGACTTTGTGCGTCCTGCAGGTCCAGTTCGCGCGCGGTGGCCACCACCACGCCGACCGCCTGGCGCGCCCTGGCGGGGTCGAACCACGGCGCCTGCTGCGCCCATGGGCCGAGCGCATCGACCAGCGCCGTGGCATGGCGTTTCTGGGTGTCGGTGAGGCGCGCATCCTCCTCGATCGCCTTGCCGGCCAGCGCGCGGCCGATGCCGACCAGAAGCGGCAGCTGATCGCCGTAGCGGGCCTGGGCGTCGGCCAGCCAGGGTTGCAGCTGGGCATCGAGGGCGGCCGCGGCGTCCGGCGCGGCCAATTGCTGCAAGGCGCCGTCGATGCGCGCCCGTTCGGCGTCGGTCAGCGGCGTCTCGCCGGCGTGCGCCCGGCCCCAGTCCTCGCGCAGCATCGCGTAATCGTGGGGAGGCAAGGCGTGCTGCCAGAAGCCGGCAAAGTCGCCGGCCCGCACCAGCGCGATCGATTGCTGCACGGCCGCCTCGGGTGACGGGTTGGCCGCGGCGGCAGGCGTGGGCTCACCCGACCGGCAGGCGGTCAGCGCGAACAGGGCAACACAGGGCAGGAGGAAACGGAACAGGGACGGGCGCATGGACCTCAGCTGGCGGAGGGCGTGGGGCGGGAGGCACAAGCATGGCCCCGCAGGCGTACTCGACCTGTCGAACTGGCGGCAAGCGGATGTCTGTTGGCCAGAGTCGCAAAAGAAAAACCCCGCGGGCCTGGAGCCGCGCGGGGGAAATCCGGCCGGGCCGGAAGGGAAATGGCCTTGCCCGCGATTAAGGAGGTCAGCAGGTTTCGGCGGGACAGAGCTTACGCGGGCCCAGCTTCTAAGGCAATGGTTTTGTTTTGTCTCTCAAGTCCTTGATTTTTATCTCAGTCCACACGCAGGCTCTCGATCTTGCGCTCGCGCCGCTCCTGCGGCGAGAGCTGCCAGTCGTTGCCGAACAGCGCCGGCTCCCAGCTGCCGTAGCTGGGGTTGGGCAGCACGAACCAGCGCTGGCCGATCCATTCCAGATACGGCTTGATCGCCGCCTCGCGGCCCGCGGGCGTGTTCTGCGCGATATCCAGGAAATCGCCCAGCTGGTCGCCGAACTGCATCAGCACGCGGTAGTGCCGGCTGACCCACTGCCGCCGGCAGCCCTTGTCCGAACCGTGCGCGGTGCATCCGGGCACGCTCGTGCCCAGGCCGAGCAGGACGTCCGGCCCGGCCACCGGCACGCCGACCTGGCGCAGGTTGGCCAGGGTCGCCTCATCCAGCGCCTTGTCGCGATTGGAAATGAAGATCACCTTGACGCCGTGCGCGGCCGCGTCACGGGTGAAGGCCACCACGCCGGGTACGGCGCGGGCACGCGCCTGGAGGCACCATGCGTTCCAGCTGGCCTGGTCGAACGCGGCATGGGCGCGGACCAGGCGCGCCTGGTAGGGGGAGTTGTCCAGCACCGTCTCGTCCACGTCCAGCACCACCGCGGGCGGCAGGCCGCGGGCCGGCCAGGTGCGGTCGGCCGCGGTCAGCGCATCCCATTGGGCGTCGTCCAGCGCGGCGGCCAAATGCTGTTGGGCATCGCGGTAGGTCTGCAGGTAGATCAGGTCGTGCTCGACCGCGTTCTGCACCCAGGCGGTGGCATTGAGGTTGTCGTCGGCGGGCACCATCGCGGCCAGCGGCCGGGGCGGCGGCGCGGCCGTGCAGCCGGCGAGCAGGAACAGGGCGGCCAGGGCGGGCAGGCGCGAGGTCATCGCTGGGGTCCTTTTGCGCACGAACGGCCCGCCAGTGTACGCCAGGCTGGCAGGCGGGCCGGCCTGCTGCGAGACTGGGGTCCCCTCCCCGAAGCCGTGGCCCATGGCCCCCAACCCGTCCCTGTTGCGCGAACCCTCGCGCACCACCCGGATCGCCAGCTATGTGCTGGCCGGCATCGCGCTGGTGCTGGTGATGGAGCTGCACCTGCTCTCGGCGCTGCTGGCCGGGCTGCTGGTGTACGAGCTGGTGCAAACGATCAGCCCGTTGCTGGAGCGGCGCCTGTCCGGCCGGCGCGCGCGCGTGGTGGTGGTGGCGCTGATCGGCGCGGTGGTGGTGGGGTTGCTGATCCTGCTGGCGCTGGGCGCGATCAGCTTCTTCCACAGCGAGATCGGCAACCCGCAGGAGCTGTGGGACAAGCAGTTGATGCCGCTGGTGGAGAAGGCGCGCGAGCAGCTCCCGGCGGCGCTGGTCGGCTCGCTGCCGGACAGCGTGGACGAGCTGCGCGTGATGGCCGGCGAGCTGACCCGCAAGCACGCGGCCAGTTTGCAGCTGGCCGGCAAGGACACCGCGCGCGGCTTCGCCCACATCATCATCGGCCTGGTGCTTGGCGCGATCGTCGCGCTCAGCCACAGCGCCGGGCCGAGCCAGCAGCCCGGTCCGCTGGCCGCTACCCTGGGCCAGCGCTGCAACCGCCTCGCCGATGCGTTCCACAACATTGTGTTCGCGCAGATCAAGGTCTCGCTGATCAACACCCTGTTCACCGCGATCTTCCTGATCGGCGTGCTGCCGCTGATGGGCATCCACGTGCCGTTGGCCAAGACGCTGGTGGTGGTGACTTTCGTGGTCGGTTTGCTGCCGGTGATCGGCAACCTGATCTCCAACACCGCGGTGACCATCGCCGGCCTGTCGGTATCCCTGGGCGTGGGCATCGCCGCGCTGGTGTTCCTGATCCTGATCCACAAGCTGGAGTACTTCCTCAACGCGCGCATCGTCGGCACCCAGATCCGCTCGCGCGCGTGGGAGCTGCTGATCGCCATGCTGGCGATGGAAGCGGCGTTCGGCCTGGCCGGCCTGGTCGCCGCGCCGATCTACTACGCCTATCTGAAGAGCGAGCTGGAAGGCGAGAATCTCTTGTAGGAGCCCGCTTGCGGGCGATGCGCTCGCGGCAGTCGGCCAGGAGCACCGCCCGCAGGCGGGCTCCTACAACGTCGGTCCGCCTATTTGCCGGCCAACATGGCCGCGATCTTCGCCATGTGCGATTCGGCCGTCTCGCGCACGATCTCCTTGTCCGCCTCCGGATCCTTGCCCTGCCAGTGCAGGTCGGCCTGCGGCAGTTCATGCAGGAAGCGGCTGGGCTGGTTGGTGTGGATCTCGCCGTAGCGTTTGGTGCGCGCGGACCACGACAGCGTGAGCAGCTCCTTGGCGCGGGTGATGCCGACGTACATCAGGCGCCGCTCCTCGTCGATGCGGCCCTCGTCGATGGCACCCTCGTGCGGCAGCGTGCCGTCCTCGCAGCCGACGATGAAGACGAAGCGGAACTCCAGGCCTTTGGCCGCGTGTAGCGTCATCATGCGCACGGCATTGCCGGGTTCGTCGCGGTCGGCATGGCTGAGCAGCGCCAGCTGGGCGGCCAGGTCGCCGGCGCTGTTGCCCTTCTGCATGGCGCGGAACCAGTCGGCCAGTTCCTGCAGGTTGGCCAGGCGGCGGTCGCGCAAGCTCGCGTCGGGTGTGCTGGCGGCGATGTGTGCGGCGTAGCCGGTGCGCTTCAAGATGCGCTCGACCAGATCCGCGGCGCTTTCGTGCAGCGACGCGCTGCGCAGCTCGTCGAGCAGCTCTGAAAAACCCGCCAGCGCGGCGGCCGGTCGCGGCGTGAGCTGGCGCAGCACGGCATCGCTGCGGGTCGCTTCCAGCAGCGAGCAGTGTTTCGATTGCGCGAGCTGGCCGAGCTTCTCCAGCGTGGTGGCGCCCACTTCCCGCCTGGGCACGTTGACCACGCGCAGGAGCGCCGCGTCGTCGCTGGGGTTGGTCAGCAAGCGCAGGTAGCAGAGCAGGTCCTTCACTTCGGCGCGGTCGAGGAAGGAGAGCGCGCCGGTGAGGTGGTAGGGAATGCGCGCCAGGCGCAGCGCCTTCTCCAGCGGACGGGCCTGGAAGTTGCCGCGATACAGGATGGCGATGTCGTGCCAGCGCGCCTTGTGCTTCTCCGCCAGCGTGGTGGCGATGGCGGCGACCTTCTCGGCCTCGTGCTCGGCGTCCTTGCACTCGAGCACACGGATCGGCGCGCCCTCGGGGTGCTCGCTCCACAGCTTCTTCTCGTGCAGGTGCGGGTTGTTGGCGATCAACTGGTTGGCCGCGCGCAGGATGCGCTTGCCGCAGCGGTAGTTCTGTTCCAGCTTGATCACGCGCAGGTTCGGCCAGTCGCGACCGAGCTGGTCGATATTCTCCGGATTGGCGCCGCGCCAGGCATAGATCGACTGGTCGTCGTCGCCCACGCAGGTGATCCCGCCGCGCTCGCCGGTCAGCGCCTTGAGCAGCCGGTACTGCGCGTCGTTGGTGTCCTGGTATTCGTCCACCAGCAGGTAGCGCAGGCGCTCGCGCCACGCGTCGCGGCACTCGGTATCCGACTCCAGGATGCGCAGCGGCAGCCGGATCAGGTCATCGAAGTCGACCGCGTTGAAGGCAGCCAGGCGCTGCTGGTACATCTGGTAGATCGTCGCCGCGTCCAGCTCGCGCGGCGCGCGCGCGGCGGCCAGCGCTTCCTCCGGCGACAGACCCGCATTCTTGGCGCGGCTGAGCAGATTGCGGATGCCGAACAGCACGTCCGGCTTGGCCCCCTTGGGCGCCAGCTCCTTGACGATGCCCTCGCTGTCGTCGGCGTCCAGCACCGAGAAGCCGCGGCGCAGGCCCGCGCGCGCGTGCTCGATCTGCAGGAACTTCAGTCCCAGCGCATGGAAGGTGCAGACAGTGAGTGCCGCGGCGTCCTCGCTGCTGACCAGCTTGCCCACGCGCTCGCGCATCTCGCGCGCGGCCTTGTTGGTAAAGGTGATCGCCGCGATGCGGTTCGCCGCGAGCTTCCGCCGCTGGATCAGGTGCGCGATCTTCTGGGTGATGACGGAGGTCTTGCCGGAACCGGCGCCGGCCAGCACGAGCAGTGGGCTGTCGCAATGTTCGACGGCGGCCAGTTGTTGCGGATTGAGCATGGAGCGGGCGGCGGTACGGGCGAAAGGCCGATGGTAGCAGAGGCCTCTGCCGGTCCCGGGACGGCGCCTGGTTGGAGCATGTCGCCGGTGGGTGACCCGCCTCGGTTCGGCGAACCTGCCGCCTTCTGCCGCATCGGCCATAATCGGAACGCAGGTCAAACGCCGGGGGAGCGGATGGAGCGGGAAAAGGCAATCGAATCGTGCGACGTGGCGATCATCGGCGGCGGTCCGGCGGGCAGTACCGCCGCCGCACTGCTGGCGCGGCGCGGCTACAAGGTCATCGCGCTGGAGAAGGAGCGTCACCCGCGATTCCACATCGGCGAATCGCTGCTGCCGATGAACCTGCCGGTGTTCGAGCGCCTGGGCGTGCTGGACAAGGTCCACGCCATGGGCGTGTTCAAGGCCGGCGCCGATTTCGAGACCGACAACGAGCGCGGCTACAACGTCTTTTCGTTCGGCCGCGCGCTGTGCAAAAGCCCGCCGCACAGCTACCAGGTATGGCGGCAGGATTTCGACAAGATGCTCTACGACCACGCGCGCGAGTGCGGCGCCGATGCGCGCGAAGGTCAACAGGTGGTGGCCGTCGATCTGGTCGGCCCGCGGCAGACACGTCTGGAGGTAAAGACCGACGAAGGCGAGCGCTACACCATCGAGGCACGCTATCTGGTCGACGCCAGCGGCCGCGACGCGTTCGTGTCGACGAAGAAGAAGCTCAAGCGCAAGAACCGTCAACACCAGAGCGCGGCGCTGTTCACCCGCTTCAGCCATGCCGCGCGCCGTCCCGGCGAGGACGCAGGCAACGTCAGCATCTACCGTTTCGAGCACGGCTGGATGTGGATGATCCCGCTGCCGGACGGCAGCATGAGCGTCGGCGCCGTGTGCTGGCCGGAGTACCTCAAGCGCCGCCGCGGCGACACGCGCGAGTTCCTGCTCGACACGCTCAGGCAGAACGCGCAACTGTGGCAACGGCTGGAGGGTGCCGAACTGATCGACGAGGTGCGCGCAGCGGGCAACTATTCGTACGATTCTCGGGCGATGGCCGGTCCCGGCTGGGTGCTGGTCGGCGATGCGTTCGCCTTCCTCGATCCGGTGTTCTCCTCCGGCGTGTTCCTGGCAATGGATGCGGCCGAACGCGCGGTCGAGGTGGTCGATGGCGCATTGCGCGAACCGAAGCGCGAGGCGGCGCTGCAGCGCGCGCTGGAGAGGCGCCTGCGCAAGGGCATGGCGCGCTTCGCCTTCTTCATCTACCGCTTCAACGAGCCGGTGATGCGGCGCATGTTCGCCTCGCCGCGCAACACCTGGCAGCTGGAGCAGGGCGTGATCTCGATGCTGGCCGGCGACTTGTTCGATCCGCTGCCGGTGCTGCTGCGGCTGCGCGTGTTCAAGTTCGTCTATGGCGTGAGCGTGTTGAGAAACCTGCGCCAGTGGTGGGCTGGCCACCGCTACCGCATCGCCCAGGCGCGCGCCGAATAGTCGCCTACAATGCGCCGTTTCCGCTGACCGGCTTCGCCGCCTCATGGCCAAGTTCTACTTCTATTACTCGGCAATGAATGCCGGCAAGACCACCACGCTGCTGCAGAGCGCGTACAACTATCACGAGCGCGGCATGCGCACGCTGATCCTCACGCCCGCGCTGGACAACCGTTTCGGCGTGGGTGTGGTGGCCTCCCGCATCGGCCTGAAGGCCAACGCGCGCCGCTTCGGGGCCGGCGAGGACCTGCTCGCGCTGGTGGAACAGGACATCGCCGAGCGCGGCGCGCTGCATTGCGTGTTCGTGGACGAGGCGCAGTTCCTCTCCAAGGCGCAGGTGTGGCAACTCTCCGACGTGGTCGACCGGCTCAACATCCCGGTGCTGGCCTACGGCCTGCGCACCGACTTTCGTGGCGAGCTGTTCGAAGGCAGCCGCTACCTGCTCGCCTGGGCGGACAACCTGGAAGAGATCAAGACCATCTGCCATACCGGCCGCAAGGCCACCATGGTGGTGCGTGTGGACGAGCAAGGCCGCGCGGTGACCGAAGGCCCGCAGGTTGAGATCGGCGGCAATGACCGCTATGTCTCGGTCAGCCGCGCCGAGTTCAAGCACATCACCGAGGGCCGCGGCCGCATCGAACTGCAGCAGAGCGTGCTGCCGCTCGACGACACCCGCTGAAGGCCACTCCTGCTCCTACTTCCCGGCCCCGCCCGGGGGAGAGGGGTCGGGGAGGCCTTTGAAGCTCCCGACCCGCCGAACCCAAGGAAGCCCATGAGCGCCACTCCGGAAGCCTGGCCCCGCCCGTACTGGCAGCCAAGCGATGAAACCATCGTGCTGCACTTCTACGTGTTCGGCCGCTTTGCCGACGAGCTGGCGATTCCCGCCGCGCGCTACGCCAGTGCCGGCCTGCCCGAGGGCGTCCAGTTGCAGCGCTTCGCCCATGCCGCGCTGCGGGATTGGGAGGGTTATCCCCTGAAGGGCGCGCTGGGCGAGTTGCTGAAGGAGGATGCGCCCGCCGCCTTCGACCTGGCCCACGCCGCGCCGGACGTACTGGTGGTGCGCGGCGAACTGGCCGACCGCGACAGCCTGGACTACCTGCGCGACACCCTCGGCGTGCTCGCCGGCCTGCTGGACGTGGGCGGGCGCGCGATCCTCGACCCGCAGATCCTCACCTTGTTCGACCCCGATGCCTGGCGCCGCCACTACCTGGTGCCCGGTGGCGCGCCGCCGCGCAACCACGTGCTGATCCTGCGCCATCCGGACGAGGGCGAAGGGCGCTCGCATGTGCGTACCCGCGGCCTGCGCAAGTTCGGCCGTCCCGACCTGAGCCTGCGTCACGTGCCCGACGCGCATGCCGGCCAGGCCGGCATGCTGTGCGAACGGCTGGCGGAACTGCAGGCGCTCGGCGCACGCTTCGTCGAGGGGCAGCCGATGGAGGTCGAAGGGCTGCCCGGTGAGTTGGTGGCGCATCCGGGCGGCGGCCGGGACGATCCGCAGTTCAACAACACGCACGTCGCCTTCGACTGGCCGGTATGAAATTTATCCAGGGCGGGCTTCAACCCGCCACCCCGGTCAACGATGTGTGCTGAAGCCCCTGCGCCGCATGCGGCTCAACGCTGGCAGCGTGGGCACCAGAATGTGGAGCGCTGCCCGAGCACGGCCTGGCGGATCGGCGTACCGCACACCTTGCATGCTTCGCCGGCGCGGCCGTAGACGTTGAGCTCGCGGAAGAAATAACCGGGCGCACCGTCGGGATTGAGAAAGTCGCGCAGCGTGGTGCCGCCCCGCTCGATCGCCCAGCCCAGGATCCGCTTCACCTCCGCCGCGAGCCGCGCGTAGCGCTCGCGCGAGATCTTGCCGGCCGCGCGGCGCGGATCGATACCGGCGGCAAACAGCGCCTCGCTGGCGTAGATGTTGCCCACGCCGACCACCACGGCGTTGTCCATCAGGAACAGCTTGACCGCGGCGCTGCGGCCCCGCGACAAGTGCCACAGCACATCGCCGTCGAAGGCGTCGGTCAGTGGTTCGGGGCCCAATGATGCGAGCAGGGCGTGGGTCTGACCCGGCGGTTGCCAGAGCAGGCAGCCGAAGCGGCGTGGATCGGTGAATCGCAGCACGCGCGCGGGACGGCCGGCTTCGGGGGCGAGCGCGATGTCGACGTGGTCGTGTACGCCCAGCGGTGCATCCGGCGGCAGCACGCGCAGCATGCCGCTCATGCCCAGGTGCATCAGCGCGCTGCCGGCCTGGGTGTGCAGCAGCAGATATTTGGCGCGGCGCTCCACCGCCTCGATGCGCTGGCCCGGCAGCAGCTCGCTCACCTCGCGCGGAATCGGCCAGCGCAGGTCCGGGCGACGCAGCACCACGCCGGCGACGCGGCGGCCCTCGACGTGGGGTGCGATGCCGCGGCGGGTGGTTTCGACTTCGGGAAGTTCGGGCATGGCGATGGATGTCCGGGTGAGGGCCGGGGCAAGGTTGTCCCCATCCGCCCTGCGGGCACCTTCCCCGGGTTCACGGCGGAAGGCTCGTCAATATCTGCCGGGGGCGCGCGGGAGATCGGTCTCAAGTCTGCCCATCGCGGCTCGCCCGGTCCTTCCTCCGAGCGTGCGGCAAGGTGCCCGCAAGGCGGATGGGGAAGCCTTGCTTCAGGCCTCCCAATCCACGTGGAAACTGCCGGGCCGGTCGACACGTTCAAACGTGTGCGCGCCGAAATAGTCGCGCTGCGCCTGCAGCAGGTTCGCCGGCAGGTGCTCGCTGCGGTAGCCGTCGAACCAGGCGATCGCGGAGGCCAGGCAGGGCGTGGCGACGCCGCAGGCCACGGCAGTGGCGACGACCTCGCGCAGGGCCTGCTGGTAGCGCGTGGCCGTGTCGGCGAAATAGGGGTCGAGCATCAGGTTGGAAAGGTCTGGATCGCGCGTGTAGGCCTCCATGATCCGTTCCAGGAAGCCGGCGCGGATGATGCAGCCGGCGCGGAAGATGCTGGCGATGGTGGCGTAGTCCAGGTCCCAGCCATGCGCCACGGAGGCTGTCCGCAACTGGGCGAAGCCCTGCGCGTAGGAGATCAGCTTGCCCAGGTACAGCGCGCGGCGCACCGACTCGACGAAAGCGGTGCGATCGCCGGCGAAGCTGGTCGTGGGGCCGTGCAGCACGCGGCTGGCGGCGAGGCGCTCGTCCTTCTGCGCCGACAGGCCGCGGGCGAACACCGCTTCGGTGATCAGTGGGAGCGGCACGCGCATTTCCAGCGCGTCCTGGCAGGTCCATTGGCCGGTGCCCTTCTGCAGCGCGCGGTCCAGGATCCTGTCGACCAGGTCGTTGCCGCTGTCGGGGTCCTTGCGGGTGAAGATGTGCGAGGTGATGTCGATCAGGTAGCTGTCGAGCTCGCCACGGTTCCAGTCGGCGTAGACGCGCGCCAGCTCGGCGTTGGACAGGCCCAGCACCTGGCGCAGCATCGCGTAGCTTTCGGCGATCAGTTGCATGTCGCCGTACTCGATGCCGTTGTGCACCATCTTCACGTAGTGCCCGGCGCCGTTGGGGCCCATCCAGGCCACGCACGGCGTGCCGTCGGGCGCGCGCGCGGCAATCTCGGTGAGGATTGGTTCGACTTGCGCATACGCCTCGCGCGGTCCGCCGGGCATGATCGACGGCCCGAGCAGCGCGCCTTCCTCGCCACCGGACACGCCACAGCCGATGAAGTTGAAACCGGCCGCCTGCATCGCCTGCTCGCGACGGATGGTGTCGCGGTAGTAGCTGTTGCCCCCATCGATCACGATGTCGCCTGGCTCCAGCAGTGGCTTGAGCGCCTCCAGCATGGCGTCGACCGGCGGTCCGGCCTTGATCATCAGCAGGATGCGGCGCGGGCGTTCGAGCGAGGCGACAAAGGCGGGCAGCTCGTGGAACGGCACCAGGCGGCGGTCCGGGTGGGCGGCCATGACCTGGTCGGTGAAGGCGCCGTCGTGGTCGTAGACCGATACCGCGTGGCCGCGGCTTTCGATGTTCAGCGCCAGGCTGCGTCCCATCACGCCCATGCCGAACACACCCATCACCTGCTGGCTCATTGCTGCTACTCCGGACTTGATCCAGTCCAATATGGGCCCGGCGACGCGCGCCACAAGCGGTGCCCCCGGCGACAGCCCGTGCCATCGACCCCGTAGGAGCCCACTTGTGGGCGATGCCTTGCCGGGATCAGTGAATGCGCTCGGCGTTCCGCGTGGCCGGGCGAGGCGTGTAGCGCAGTGGCACCAGCGCGATGCGCTTGCCCACGCGCACGTAACGCAATGGACCGGTCACGGCAGTCGTGCCGAAATCGAGCACTTCGCCGTCCAGCCTGAGCTGCACCACGGGTGGCGCCAGGCCGATCTTCGCCGCGTCGAAGTCCGACGCCGGCCGCCAGCTCGCGACCGGCGCCTGCGCGATCCCGGCCAGTTCCTCCAGCCGGCCGTCGTCCGCGCGCTTGCCGTCGGCCTGCCACCAGTGGCCATCGTGGCGGCGATAGCGCTCCGGCGGCTGGCCGGGCAACGCAAGCTCCACCGACGTCACGGCCTCAGGGTCCATTGCCAGCAGCGTGCCGGGCGCCTGGCGCTGGTCGTGCAGGTACTGCGCGGCGGCAAGCGCCAGCAGCGCCAGTGCGATCCCGACGACGATCCAGCGCTGGCGTGCCTTGCGCCGCATCAACGCCGGCGACGGCGCCAGGTCAGCACGCCGCCGATGAGCAGGAGCAGCAACGGCAGCGCGATCAGGAAGCCCAGGCTCACCACGTTGAGTTCGGTCTGCGAGAGCTCCAGCACGCGGTCGGGTGCGCCGCGCGGCGGCAGGCTAACCAGCGCGTCGTCGCCGAGCAGCCAGTCGAACACGCGTTCGCCCAGTGCGCGGTTGCCGCCGTTCCCCAGGAACGTGTTGGAAAGGAAATCACCGTCGCCGATCACCACCACGCGCTGCTGGCTCTTGTCCGGACTCGGCGACAGGCGCGACAAGGCCAGGCCGAAGGCCAGCGGCCCCTTCAATTCGCCCGCCGCAGCGTCGAAACGAATGGTCGAGTCCGAGGCGTTCTCGATCGGCTGGAATTCGGTCCAGCTCTGCGGCCCCGATTCGAGGAAGTCCTGTACCGCCCAGTCGTTGCGGTTGACTTGGGCCAGCGCGGCGACCTGCGGGAACAGCGTGGTGAGCAGGAAACCGCGCGTGATCGCATGCGGCGGATAGGCGCCCAGTGCGATCAGGCGCGGATCCTTCAGGCCCAATGCGGCGCCGCCGCCGTCGACCAGCACGCCGGGCAGCACGCGCACGCCCAGCGTGTCGGCGAGCGGCGCCAGGTCGAGGTCGCTGTTGGCCGGCTCGGTCAGCCACAGCAGGTTGCCGCCGTTGGCCAGGTAGTCGACCAGCGCGCGCACGGCGCCCGGCTCGAGCGCCAGCGAGGGGCTGGCCAACACCACCAGGTCGGTGTGCTGTGGAACCGCGGTGACCTGGGCGAAGTTGAGCGGCACCGCGCGCATGCCGCGGCTTTCCAGCTGCGCCATGAAGGTGCCCAGGTCGGCGTTGGCCTGGCCGTCGGCGCGGCGTTCGCCATCGCCGGTGACGAAGGCGACGATGCGCTCGCCGCCGCGTGCCAGCCGCTCCAGCGCGTTGGTCAGGCTGCGCTCGGACAACTCGTCCAGCCGCTGCTCACGGCCGCGGTAGTGCACGATGATCGCGCCGTCGACGGTGATGCCCAGTTCGCGCATCTTCGCCGGATCCTGTTGCGGATCGACGAAGCGCAGCGTCAGGTCGGGCTTGGCCCGGCGGTAGCGTTCGAGAAAGCCGGCGATCGTCGGACGCAGGTCGCCCTGGGGATTCGCATAGCTGACGATCTCGACCGGCCCGTCGAGCTGGCCGAGCACGGCGCGGCTCTCCGGCGACAGGCTGGCGCGACCGCCCGCGGTCCAGTCGGCGACGAAGACGTGCCGGGTCGTGAGGTAACCGATGGCGCCCGCGCCGACGAGCAGCGCCAGCGCGAACAGCCAGCCGTCCAGGCGTCCGAATAGCGTGCGCATCAGCCGCGCTCCCGTTCAGCGGCGACGCGGCGGATCGCCAGCGCCAGGCAGACGATCGTCAGCAGCGCGAACCACGCCACGTCGGCGCTGGTCACCAGCCCGCGCAGCAGCGGCTGCAGGTGCGAGCTCATGGCCAGCCAGTTGATCGCGCCGCCTTCCATGCCGGCCAGCTGCGCGCCCATGTTCACCGCCCACAGGCCCAGCGTGAGCACCAGCGCGGCCGCCGCGGCGAGGGCCGGATGCGAGGCAAACGCCGAACAGGCCAGCCCCAGCGCGGCGAGCGAGGCCAGCAGCAACGCCATGCCCAGCGTGGCGGCGGCGAGCTTGCCCCAGTCGATCGCGGTCGCGTGCGCCAGCGCCGAGGGCATCGCCAGCACCAGCGCCAGCCAGGCCAGCAACCACACCAGCAGCGCCGCGTACTTGCCCAGCACGATGCGCGAGGGCGACAAACCCATGCCGAGCAGCAGCGCCAGGCGTCCTTCGCGGCGTTCGCCGGCCAGGGCCGACATCGACAACAACGGCACCACCAGGAACGCGAGCTCGGCCAGCTTGGCCAGCAGCGGCACGGCCACCAGGTCGGTGTAGCCGGGGCCGTCGGGCAGCGCGGCGAGGCGGATCTGCGCGGCGAGGAAGCTGCCCAGCAGCAAGGTGAAGTTCCACGCCAGCCAGGCAAGCGTCAGCGCGCCGAGCACCCAGGCGAGCGGACGCACGAACAGCCGGCGCAGCTCCAGTCGCGTCACGGCCAGCGCGCTCATGCGGCCACCTTCGCGGTGGCGATGGCGAAGAAGCGCTGCTCCAGCGCGGCATGGTCGCCGGCATCCAGCGTGCCCGCGTGGCGCAACGTGCCCTCATGCAGGATCGCCACGCGATCGCACACCGCGGTGACTTCGGCCAGCACGTGGGTGGACAGGATCACCGCGGTACCGGCGGCCGCCTGTTCGCGGATCAGCGCGCGCAGCGCGGCGACCTGCACCGGATCGAGCGCGTTGCCCGGTTCGTCCAGCACCAGCAGCGCCGGCTGGTGCAGCAGCGCGCAGGCCAGCCCCAGGCGTTGGCGCTGGCCCTGCGAGAGCACGCCGGCGAGGCGGCGTTCGAGCGGTGCCAGTTCCAGTCGGTCGACCATGCGCGCGCATGCCTGCCTGAGCGCCGCGCCCTTGAGCCCACGCAGGCGACCGTGCGCGTCCAGATGTTCCCCCACCGTCAGTTCCTGCCACAGCGGGGCACGTTCGGGCAGCCAGCCCACCAGGCGGCGCGCGAGTGCCGGCTGCTCGGCCAGGTCCTCGCCGTCGAGCAGGATGCGCCCGCTGTCGGGCGCCAGTGCGCCGGCGATCATCGACAGCGTGGTCGACTTGCCCGCGCCGTTGACGCCCAGCAGGCCCAGCACCTGGCCGCGATCGAGCGCGAGGTCGAGGTCGCTCACCGCGGCCCGTCCGGCGCGGCGGCGGCTGGCTTTCTCCAGCGTTAACAGCGGTTGTGGCAGAGTCATTGCATGATTGTCATGGCGCCCCCACGTTTGCACAACCTGCGGGGCGCTTCACGCATGCGCGAAGTGCAAAGCGCCATGCTGGCGGGTACGGAAACCCCTCCGATAGACTGCCTTTCCACTTCCCCGGTGCTTTCCTGATGCTCGACGCGGTGCTGAACTTCCTCTCCAACGGCGTGACCCACGCCAGTTGGCTTGCCATGCTGGTCTACATGCTGGTGATGACCCAGCTCACCATCTTCACGGTGACGCTGTACCTGCATCGCAGCCAGACCCATCGCGGGGTGGATTTCCATCCGGTGCTGGCGCATTTCTTCCGTTTCTGGGGCTGGTTGACCACCGGCATGGTCACCAAGGAGTGGGTGGCGGTCCACCGCAAGCACCACGCCAAGGTGGAAACCGAGGAAGACCCGCACAGCCCGATGATCTACGGCATCAAGAAGGTGTTCTGGGACGGCGTGTCGCTGTACCGCGACGCCTGCGAGTCGAGGCAGGACATGGAGCAGTACGGACGCGGCACGCCCGATGACTGGGTCGAGCACAAGCTCTATGGCGCGCACCCGTACTGGGGCCCGACCCTGATGCTGCTGATCAGCCTGGCGCTGTTCGGCGTGATCGGCGCGGCGCTGTGGGCCGTGCAGATGATCTGGATTCCGTTCTGGGCCGCCGGCTTCGTCAACGGCATCGGCCACTGGGCCGGCTACCGCAACTTCGAAAGCGCCGACACCGCGCGCAACCTGCTGCCGTGGGGTTTCTGGATCGGCGGCGAAGAGCTGCACAACAACCACCACGCGTTCCCGAGCTCGGCCAAGTTCGCCCTGCGCAAGTGGGAGTTCGACATCGGCTGGGCGGCGATCTGCGGGCTGCGTGCGGTGGGCCTGGCCAAGGTGCTGCGCGTGGCGCCGGCGCTGGACGTGCGCCCGAACGTGAACCTGCCCGACGCCGAGACGCTCAAGGCCGTGCTGACGCACCGCTTCCAGGCGATGACCGACTACTACCGCGGCGTGATCATGCCGACCTTGCGCGAGGAAGCCACCCACGCCGGCGACAACCTCAAGGCCATGCCGCGCCGGATGCGCCGCGCGCTGGCCGACGGTGGCCGCTGGCTGGACAGCGAAGGCAGCGCGCGCCTGCAGGCCGTGCTGGCCAAGCGTCCGACGCTGCGCACCGTGTGCGATTTCCGCACCCGCCTGGCGGCGCTGATGGAGCAGCGTGGCGCCGAGCAGACCCTCAAGGGCCTGCAGCAGTGGATCGCCGAGGCCGAGCAGAGCGGCATCCGCTCGCTGCAGGAGTTCGCGGCGCGGCTGAAGGGCTACCGCGTCGCCAACGCCTGACCGACCTGACGTACGACCAAAGGCCCGCCTCCATGGCGGGCTTTTTTTGCCTTGCGCAGGGCGGGCTTCAGTCCACCGCTCTGGTCCTGCCACCGGCCGGCGGGCTGAAGCCCGCCCTACGCGACACCGGCGTTACAGCTTCGCCGGCCCACGCGCCAACCAGCGATCGATCGTGCGCTTCTCGTAGCGCAACGGGTCGGTATTGGAGAGTCCACCCGGACTGTCGTGCATGAAGCCCAGATCGGTGAGCTTGCGATCACCTTCGCGGATCACCTGCCCCCGGCTGTCGAGCAGGCGGAAGTGCAGCGTGATGCGCGGGGGATAGACGCCCCTGACGATGCGCACCGGCTGCAACGATCCCACTGTGGGCGCATAGGACCCGGCACGGTCGATGTCGGTCACGACGATGTCGAGCGTCTGGCCTTGCTCGAGCTCGGTGGAGGCCCGCTTCTCGATGTAGGTCTTCAGCGTTTTCAGATAACCCGAATCGGCACGCGAGGGCGCGAACGCACGCACCTCCTTCGTTTCGGTGAAGTTCTCGGGATGGTCATAGCGGACGCTGACGCTGCTGGCGGCCGCTGCGGCAGTGGACCCCGCAAGCGCGAGGGCCAGGCCCAGAGCGGGGCGGAATGGAAGCTTGGACATGGCGTATCTCCGATGGCGATGGGACGCCGGACTGGGGCGAGGACGCAAGCGCGGCGGGTTTTCCCGCCAGCGTGGAAACGCCCGGGCGCGCACCCGGTGCACCGGCTCGCCGCACCGATGAGCTAGTCGAGGAAGCGCCAGGCCTGCGCCGGCTCCGGCAGCCGGCAGCTCGCGCGCTGACTGAACAGCCGGTACCGGTGGCGGGCCACCCAGCGATAGGCCGGATCGCGACAGGCGCGCGGGATCGCCCGCAGCAGCGCCGCGGCCAGGCGCCAGCGCCCGCCGAAGCCTCGCAGGACGCGCGCGATGGCATCGGTGTCGGTATGCCCGCATCCGTCCTGCACCAGCAGGAACGACACCGGGTCATCCACCGACAGGCCATGCGCCTGGAGCAGCGCACGCCCGTGGGCGCCCTGCATCGCGGCCAGGCGGAAGCGGCCCGCGCGGTCATGCCGCAGCACGAAGTCGACCCAGCGGCTGCACAGCACGCAGACACCGTCGAAAACGATGACCCCGGCCGGCTCAGCCATCGACCGGCTCCAGCCAGCCGCGGTAGGCGACCAGCCGTCCCAGCAGCGGCAGGTGCGTGTCGATGTCGAAGACGTAGCGCCCCGCCTGTGCGCTGCTGCACGAGCGCACCGCGCCGAAGCAGCCGCGCGGCAGCGGCAGGCCCAGCAGGCGGCCACCGCGCAGTTGCCAGTCGATCGCGTCGTCCGTGCGGCGCAGTTCGAAGTGCAGCGTCACCGGGCCGAGTCGTTCGTGCAGCTGGCCACCGCGCGGGTGCTGGTACAGCCGCGAGTGCATCCGGCCGTGGGCGAAGCGCCGCGTCCAGGCCTCATGGCCCGGATGCCGTTCGATCGACACCTCAAGCGGCTGCGCCAGACCCGGCTCGGGCAGGCGAAGCAGCCGGCGCAGGAGCCGGGCCGGCAGGTGCATCGCGCCGGTCACGTCGGCCTGGCCGATCGCCCGCACGCGCAAGCCGTCGCCATGCATCCGCCGCACCGGCGCCGCCAGCGCGTGCCATTGCTCGCCGAGCAGCGCAGGGAACAGGGCGTCAGCCATGGCGCGCATCATAAGCGGGCGGCGGCTTTCGTGCGGGCAAAAGAAAACCCGCCGTGGGGCGGGTTCTCCTCGAAGATCACTTGATCTTGCCTTCCTTGTAGATCACGTGCTTGCGCACGACCGGATCGTACTTCTTGAACTCGAACTTTTCCGGCGTGTTCTTCTTGTTCTTCTGCGTGGTGTAGAAGTGGCCGGTGCCGGCCGAGGAGATCAGGCGGATCTTGTCTTGGGTCTTGTTAGCCATGGTTCAATCCTCAGACCTTCTCGCCGCGGGCACGCAGCTGGGCGATCACGGCCTCGATGCCATTCTTGTCGATGGTGCGCAGCGCGGCGTTGGAGACGCGCAGCTTCACCCAGCGGTTCTCGCTGGCGACCCAGAAGCGGCGCTCGTGCAGGTTCGGCAACCAGCGGCGACGGGTCTTGTTGTTGGCGTGCGAGACGTTGTTGCCGGTCTGCACACCCTTTCCGGTGACTTGACATACACGGGCCATGAGGACCTCCGTAATCGGTATTTGACCGCCCGTTGGCCAGGACGGCATCGGCCCAGCGGCGCTTGCGGCGCCACGCGATGCTGGAGGGTGTTGCGCTTCGAGAGGGGCCGGCTTGCGTTTCCGCATCGCGTCGCGGAAAGCCCGGAAGGCCGGGACGACCCTGGATCGAGCCGCGTATTCTCCCGGAAAAACAGCATCCTGCGCAAGTCACCGGGGCTGCCGGGCGATGGCGGGGCGGCCGGATGTATGGAACAATCGCCCTCTTTGCCCGCCCGCACTCACGAATTCGAGGGATTCCAAGATGGCTGAAGTCACGCCCGCCAACGACCAGGCCGCCGGCCAGGCCATGCCGCAGCTGATGCTGCAGAAGATCTACGTCAAGGACGTGTCCTTCGAGGCGCCCAACGCGCCGCAGATCTTCCAGGACATCGGCGAGAACGACCAGGCCCAGCCACAGGTCCAGCTGAACCTGGGCCAGCGCGCCACCGACCTGGGCAACAGCCTGTATGAAGTGGTGCTGAGCCTGACCCTGACCTGCACCATCGGCGAGCGCACCGCCTATCTGGCCGAAGTGCACCAGGCCGGCGTGTTCGGCATTGCGGGCTTCAATGAGCAGGACCACGCCGGCATCATCGGCAGCTACTGCCCGAACCTGCTGTTCCCGTACGCCCGCCAGGTGATCTCCTCGCTGGTGCTGGAGGGTGGCTTCCCGCCGTTCCTGCTGCAGCCGATCAACTTCGACGCGCTGTTCGCCGAGCAGCAGCGCCGCATGGCCGGTGGCGGCGAGGCGCCGACGCTCAACAGCTGACGCCGACCATCCATGCGGGACCAACCGATCCTCGCGGTGCTCGGCGCCGGCTCCTGGGGCACCGCGCTGGCTGCGCTGGCCGCGCGCAACGGTGTCACCACGCGCCTGTGGGGCCGCGACCGCGCGGCGCTGGCCGCGATGGCGCAAAGCCGCCGAAACCAGCGTTACCTGCCCGACCTCGAGCTGCCGGCCGCGCTCGCCTATGAGCCCGAGCTGCCGGCGGCCGTGCGCGATGCCGACATCGTGCTCATCGTCGTGCCCAGTCACGCCTTCGCCGCGATGCTGGACGAGCTCGCGCCGCTGCTCGGCCCCGACACCGCAATCGCCTGGGCAACCAAGGGTTTCGAGCCGGGCACCGGCCGCTTCCTGCACGAACTGGTGGCGCAGAAGCTGCCGGGCCGCGCGGCCGCGGTGGTGACCGGTCCGTCGTTCGCGCGCGAGGTCGCCGCGGGGCTGCCCAGCGCGGTGACCGTGCACTCGGACGACGAGGCGTTCGCCAAGATGCTGGCCGCGCTGCTGCACGCGCCCAACTTCCGCGCCTATTCGGGCAACGACGTGCTGGGTGCGGAGCTCGGCGGTGCCATGAAGAACGTGCTGGCGGTGGCCACCGGCGTGGCTGACGGCATGCAGTTGGGCCTCAATGCGCGCGCCGGGCTGATCACCCGCGGCATGAACGAGATGCTGCGCCTGGGCCTGGCGCTCGGCGCCCGGCCGGAAACCCTGATGGGCCTGTCCGGGCTGGGCGACTTGGTGCTCACCTGTACCGGCGACCTCTCGCGCAACCGCCGGCTGGGCCTGGCGCTGGGCCAGGGCATCGCGCTGGACGAGGCGGTACGCCAGATCGGCCAGGTGGTCGAAAGCGTGGTCACCGCCGACGAGGTGTCGCGCCTGGCCGAGCAGCACGGCCTGGACCTGCCCATCGCCAGTGGCGTACGCGCCGTGCTGCACGGCGAAGTCACCCCGGTCGAGGGCGTGCGCATGCTCATGGCACGCGAGCAGAAGCCCGAATACCCGCAGGGCCTGTTCGGCAACGCCTGACCGTTATCTGCTCCTCTCCCTCCGGGGGAGGCGAGCGGGGGAAGGAGCGGGATTCGCCCGAAGCCCCCTTCCCGCATTCAGGCCGGGTGAATCGCCTGCGTCGCGCGCCGCGCCAGCCACCCCGTCATGAACTTGCGCCCTCGACGCGCACACCACCCATCCCCTTGCTAAGCTCGTTGTTTTGGCCGGCGAGGCGGACCGCACGCGCATGCAGCAACCGGACGAAAAGCAGCCTGCCGATCGTGCCTCCCCTGCGGAGGACATGGCCGGAGGCGGCTTGCCGCCGGCCTGGCGCCGCCTGTTCAAGCCGGTCGCCCCGCCCGTCACCGAAACCCAGGTGCTGGGCTTCTTCCTGGAAGTCATGCCCGAGGACGGCGCCGCCTGGGCCCATCTGGACGTCGCGCCGGTGGCGCTGGCCGTGGCCGAGGCCGGCCGCTACGTGCGCCCGGTCCCGCTGGACAGCCGCCACCTCGCCCAGGCGCCGCTGCAACCGCACGAACAGCATCTGGCCGCCGCCCTGCTCGGCCTGCCGCAGAGCGTACGCAAGGGCCGTACCTACGTGCGCCTGGCTGGCCACATCGGCGACGCCCTGCTGGCCCAGATGCTCGATACCGCGCCGTGCTTCCTCGGCGGCCTGGCCGGCTTGCGCCTCTCGCGTGGCAAGGCGCATCCGCTCAACTGGCACTGGCAGCTGGAACAGGACGGCAGCCAGCGCCTGCTGCCTACGCTCGGGCACAACCAGCGCCTGCTGCGGCTCGATTGCCTGTGGTACCTGGACGCCGAACGCGCCACGCTGGGCCTGCTCGAGGCGGACAAGCGCGAAAGCCACTGGCTGGACCTGCCGCCGCTCAAGCACGAAGCCGGCCGGCCGCTGCTCAGAGCCCTGAAGAACAGCCCGCTCGGCCACCGCCTGCCTGCGCCCCAGGTGTTCGACGAACTGCGCCGCGCGGAGCTGGCGCCCAAACCGGTGCTGACCCTGCACGCGCTGACCCGCCATGCGCGCCTCGCCGCCGGCACCCCGCCGCTGGCCTACGCGCGGCTGGCGTTCGATTACGCCGGCGAGCGCCTGCCCGGCCGCGGCGGCGAGCCGCTGGTGCGCCGCGTGCGCAATGGCCATCTGGTCGAGATCACGCGCCGGCGTGCCGAAGAACTCTCGGCGATGGAGCAGCTCGAACGCGCCGGCCTCACGCCGGGCGTGGATACCGAAGGCCTGCCCTGGGACCTGGCCGACACGCTGCCCGAGGACGCCTGGCTGTTCCCGGGCAAGGGCTACGCCGGCGCACTGGAAGTGAACACGCCCGCGCGCTGGCTGGCGCTGCGCGGCAAGCTCGAGGCCGAAGGTTTCCAGCTCGACTACGCGCCGAGCTTCCCGTTCGAGGTGCTCGAGGGCCCGGTGCGCTGGTACGGCAACGCCACCGAGGATGCCGACGACCACGCCTTCGACCTGGAGATCGGCATCGAGGTCGAGGGCAAGCGGCACAACCTGCTGCCCGCGGTGGCACAGGCGCTGGCCGAGCACCAGTTGAACCTGAGCCCTGCGCCGAACGAACCGGAAGATGCGGTCTGGTATGCGCCGGTAGACGAGCGCCGCCGCGTACCGGTGCGCCTGAAGGAACTGCGCGGCCTGCTCGCGCCGCTGGCCGAATACCTCGAACGTCCGAAGAAAAAACTGCACCTGCCGCGCGTGCAGGCCGGTCGCCTGGAGGAGCTGGTCGAGGCGCTCCCCAGCGGTGGCGAGCTGCGCGCGCCCGAGGCGCTGCGCGGCTTCACCGCACGCCTGCGCGATGCCGCCGAGCGCGCCAGCGATGTGGTGCCCGAAGGGCTCACGGTGGAACTTCGGCCGTACCAGCGCGAAGGCCTGCGCTGGCTCAATGCGCTGGCCGAGGCTGGTGTCGGCGGCGTGCTCGCCGACGACATGGGCCTGGGCAAGACGCTGCAGCTGATCACCCACCTGCTCGCGCTCAAGCAGCGTGGCGCGCTGGCGCAACCGGCCCTGGTGGTGGTGCCGACCAGCCTGATCCCGAACTGGCAATCGGAGATCGCCCGCTTCGCGCCGGACCTCACGGTGCTCGCGCTGCACGGTCCGCAACGCAGCGGCGACTTCTCGCAGCTGGGCGCGCAGGACATCGTGCTGACCAGCTACGCGCTGTTGCCACGCGACGTGGTGACGCTGCGCAAGCAACCGTTCGCGTTGATCGTGCTGGACGAGGCGCAGCAGGTGAAAAACCCGCGCACGCAGGCCCGCCGTGCCGTGCTCAGCCTGCGCGCGCCGCGCTGCATCTGCCTCACCGGCACGCCGCTGGAGAATCACCTGGGCGAGCTGTGGTCGCAGATCGACCTGGCGGTGCCGGGCCTGCTCGGCGACGAGGGTGCCTTCCGGCGCCACTACCGCGTGCCGATCGAGAAGCAGCGCGACGAGGATTGCCAGGAGCGCCTCAACCGGCGCCTGGCGCCCTTCATCCTGCGTCGCACCAAGGCGCAGGTCGCCGCCGAGTTGCCGCCCAAGACCGAGATCACGCGCCGCGTGGTGCTCGACGGTCGCCAGCGCGAGCTGTACGAAAGCCTGCGCCTGACCCTGGCCGAGGAGCTGCGCGAGGTGATCGCGCAGCGCGGCATCGCGCACTCGGGCATCGTCGTGCTCGACGCGCTGCTCAAGCTGCGCCAGGTCTGCTGCGATCCGCGGCTGGTCAAGCTGGAGGCCGCGCGCGGCGTGCGCGAGTCGGCCAAGTTCGAGTTGCTGATGGACATGCTCCCGGCGCTGCTCGCCGAGGGCCGCAAGGTGCTGCTGTTCTCCCAATTCACCGAGATGCTCAAGCTGATCGCCGCGGAACTGGATCGCAAGCGCATCCGCTACGTCATGCTGACCGGCGAGACGCGCGACCGCGCCGCGCCGGTGCAACGCTTCCAGGACGGCGACGTGCCGCTGTTCCTGCTCTCGCTCAAGGCCGGCGGCGTGGGCCTGAACCTCACCGCGGCCGACACCGTGATCCACTACGACCCGTGGTGGAACCCGGCCGCCGAGGCGCAGGCCTCCGACCGCGCGCACCGCATCGGCCAGGACAAGCCGGTCTTCGTGTTCCGCCTGATCACCGCCGACACGGTCGAGGAACGCATCGAGGAACTGAAGGCGCGCAAGGCCGAACTGGCCGAAGCCGTACTGGAAGGCGGCGGCACGCGCGAGAAGCTCAGCTTCGACCAGGACGACCTGGACGCGCTGCTGGCGCCGGGCTGAGCCGGTCGCGCCGGCAAGGGGTATCAGCCCTTCGCGTGCGCACCCGAGGGGGCATCGGCCCCTTGCTGGAATACCCGTTGCATGACGAACTCCGGCGTCACCGGCTCGCCGGAGAGCAGCATCGCCAGCAGCTCGCCTCCAAGCACCTGTGGTGCGATGACCACGTCCGGCTGCACCAGCTTCACGCGGCTGAGGTGGCGGGCATCGTTGACGGCCGCGACCGTTCGCGCGGTGCCGGCCAGTTCCTTTACCGCAAGCACGACGAAGGCGTTCTCCGAGTCATCCGCGTGCATTGCCAGCACCGCTTCGGCACGGTGCGCCCCGGCCTCGCGCAGCACGTTGAGGTCGCTCGGATCGCCCACCACCAGGTCGGCACCATGCAGGTCCGCGGCCTCGGGTGACTCGCGCAACAGGCGCGTCACCGGGCGGCCCCGACGCGCCATCTCGCGCCATGTGTTGATCGCCAGGGGCGTGTTGCCGATCACCACGAAGTGGTTCTCCCGTTTCATGCGCGATCCTCCGCGATCGACAATGCGTTTCAGGCTGCGGCTGACCATCGGCGC
This sequence comes from Frateuria flava, assembly GCF_017837635.1. Classification (GTDB taxonomy): domain Bacteria; phylum Pseudomonadota; class Gammaproteobacteria; order Xanthomonadales; family Rhodanobacteraceae; genus Frateuria_A; species Frateuria_A flava. The sequence goes on along the minus strand of NZ_JAGJRS010000017.1, from coordinate 81,652 downwards.
GATGACCGCGGTCAACGAGGTGGCGAACACCGCCACGCCCAGCACGATCACCGAGACGGTGAACAGCTTGGCCTCGGACGTCTGCGGTGTGATGTCGCCGTAACCGACGGTGCTCATGGTCACCATGGCGAAGTACAGCGCGGTCACCAGATCGCCAATGGCTGGCCGGAAGTCGCCGCCCAGATAGAGCGCGCCGAATGTTGCGTAGGCCAGCAACATCGCCACCGAGGTAAACGCGAACAGCGTGCCGGCGGCCATGCTGCTGCGGTCGAAATGACGCCAGGCCGCCAGCAGCGCGACCGTCACCACGCCGAAATAGGCCAGCAACGCCCAACCGTGTCCGGCAGTGCCGCTGGCCAGCAGGCTGGTGGCACCCACCAGCTCCAGCAGCAGCGCCATCGTCCACGCCAGGCGCGAGCGCCACAGCAGGCCCAGCGCCATCACCAGCATGCCGCCGCCGATCAGCAACGGTGGCAGCAGGCGTGTCTTCAGCTGTGCATCGAGGGAAAACAACGCCACGGCGCGGCTTGGCCAGTGTGTACCGAAATCCATCTGCAAAAGCTGCAGGCCGCCCAGCGCCAGCAGCAGCGCCAGCGGCGCGTGTGGAAACCAGTAGCGCGCAGCGGACTTCAGAAGCAGCCGGTGCCACTGCGCACGCAGGCGTTGGGCGGGAACGAGCTTCACAATGGCCCCATGAGGCAGCGGGAGTGGCACCTTAACAAGCGCGCGGGACCGGGTCACCTGCATCAGTCGCGCGCGGCCACCTCGTCGATGTGATGGAGCAGGTCGGCGGGGTCGTCATACACGCGGAAGGCGCCGGCCTGTTCCAGCTCCTCCTGGCCGTAGCCGCCGGAGAGCAGGCCGACGCCGAGGGCGCGGCAGCGTTGCGCGGCCAGCATGTCCCAGATGCTGTCGCCCAGCACCAGTGCATGCTGGATGTCCACGCCCAGGCGGTCGGCGGCGGCCAGGAACAGGTCGGGGTCGGGCTTGGCGTGGCGCACGTCGTCGCGCGTGATCACCGGAACCTTCGCCGGGTCGACACCCAGCGCCTGGAGGTTGTGCGCGGCGGTCTGCATGCGTCCACTGGTGGCGATCGCCCACGGCAGGCCAGCCTCGGTCAGCCAGGCCAGCAGTTCGTGCGCGCCCGGCAACGGTCGTACGCCGCCGGCCTCGGCACGGCGCGAGAATGCCTCCGCATGCCAGCGCCGCAGCCGTGCCACCCGCTCCTCGGTGATCTCGATGCCGGTCTCGCGCAGCAGCATGCGCGTGAACAGTCCGCCGCTCATGCCGATCTTGCGATGGATGCGCCACACCGCCAGCTCGATGCCTTCGCGGTCGAGCGCCTCCTTCCACGCCAGCACGTGCTGGTAGACGCTGTCGACCAGCGTGCCGTCGAGGTCGAACAGGAACGCGGTACGTGGGCGGGTCATCGGTGTCCTCCTCAGCTTGCAGGGAGGGTACCGGCCGGTCCGTTAGGCGGCGTCTACGGCCTGGGCAGCAATGGCCGGCCGGCTTCCATCACCGCCAGTGCGGCGGCGCCGAGCAGGCCCGGTTCCGGATGCAGCACGGCGATGGTGGGAACCTGGCGCATGGTGTCGCTGAAGCGGCCCTTGGCCTCGAAGCGCTGGCGGAAGCCGCCCCGCTGCAGCCACGGCAGCAGGATCGGCAGCAGGCCGCCGGTGAGGTAGACGCCGTCCCAGCCGCCCAGGGTCAGCACCAGGTCGCCGGCGACCGAGCCGAAGATGCCGGCCAGCGTTTCCACCGTGCGCACGCACAACGGATCGGTGCCCGCGCCGGCGTGCGCGGTGATGTCCTCGGGGGTGTACTCCTGCGCGCGCTCGCCGGCGATGTCGGCCAGCGCGCCGTAGAGGTTCACCAGGCCGTTGCCGCAGATCAGCCGTTCGTTGGAGACGCGGCCGAAGCGTTCGTTGAGCCGGTGCAGGATCTCGATGTCCTCGCGGCTGTGCGCGGCGAAGCCGGCGTGGCCGCCTTCGCTTTCCAGCACGCTGCAGTGGCCGTCGCGGCGCAGCAGCCCGCCCACGCCCAGGCCGGTGCCCGGGCCCATCACCACGAAAGTCTGGTGGTCGCAACGGTCCAGTCGCGGCAGCGGCAGGTCGCCGACGGCCTTCAGGTGCTCCGGCTGCAGCAGCGGCACGGCCATGCTCTGCGCAGCAAAGTCGTTGACCAGCCGCACCGACGCCATTCCCAGGTCCGTCTGCAGCGCATGCGCCGCGACCGCCCAGGGGTTGTTGGTGATCTTCACCGTTTCGCCGTCGGCGATGCGCCCGGCGGCGGCGATGATTGCGCGCGGCGCGGTCAGCCCGGTGTCGGCGAAGTATTGGCGGATGGTGTCGGCCAGCGTGGCGAAGTCGCGAACGCGGTAGCGGCGCACGCTGTCGGCCACCAGTGGCTGGGCGGCGTCGACGTCGGCGAGCGCGAAGCGCACGTTGGTACCGCCGAGGTCGGCAAGCAGGGTCGGGGGTCGGGTGTCGAAGCTCATCGGGTCGTTCTGTGGGCGCAGCGTCGCGGGCGCGGCGGCAATCGGGCGAAGGTATCGGAAACCGGCCGGACTGGCTACTTGCGAGGGCCTGCCGTGGTTGCCACACTCGAGGGAAGTGTGATGCAAGGGGAGCATGCATGGTCTGCATGGAGGCAGTGACCCGGCACTACCGGGTCGGCGACCAGACGATCGCGGCATTGGACGGGGTGAGTTTCACGGTGCCGCGTGGGCAGTTCACGGCGATCGTCGGGCCGTCGGGCTCGGGCAAGTCGACCCTGCTCAACATGCTCGGTTGCCTGGACCGGCCCGACAGCGGGCGCTACCTGCTCGAGGACGTGGACGTCTCCACCTTCGACGACGAGCGCGCCAGCGAGTTCCGCAACCGGCGCATCGGTTTCGTGTTCCAGTCCTTCCACCTGCTGCCGCGGCTCTCGGTGCTGGAGAACGCGATGCTGCCGGCGCGCTTCCTGCGCGGGTCCGGCGAGGGCCTGGCCGCGCGTGCGCGCGCGTTGCTCGAACGCATGGGGCTGAGCCGTCATCTGGAGCATCGGCCGGGCCAGCTCTCCGGCGGCCAGATGCAGCGCGTGGCGATCGCCCGCGCACTGTTGATGAACCCCGCGCTGCTGCTCGCCGACGAACCCACCGGCAACCTCGATTCGAAGAGTGCCGCCGACGTGCTGTCGCTGCTGGATGAGGTGCATGCGCAGGGCCAGACCGTGGTGATGGTCACCCACGACGCCGACGTCGCCGCGCGCGCCCAGCGCCAGGTCGGCATCCGCGACGGGAGGGTCGAGTTTGATTCGGCCGCGTGAGTGCCTGTGGCTCGCGCTGCTGGCCTGGCCGGTGCTCGCGACTGCCACCGTGTTCAGCGGCGAGGTGCAGATGGCCGACGCACAGGGCATCTACACCCCGCCGTCGATGAGTTCGCCGGTGGTGCTGCGCTACTACGTGCCCGACGGGGCGCATGTGGGCAAGGGCGACGTGCTGCTGCGCATCGATGCCGGTCCGGCCGAGGCGCAGCTGCGCAAACTCAAGGCGCAGCTGGTGCAGACCGAAGCGAAGAACGCCAAGGAAATCGCCGAGCTCGAACTCAAGCATTCCGACGCCCAGCTCGCGCTGGCCGATGCGCAGGCCGAGCGCGATACCGCGGCGCTGGATGCGGCGGTTCCCAGAAGCCTGATTTCCGCGCTCAACTACGACCGCTACCAGAGCGAGATGGAGCGCACCGGGCGCGCGCTCGCGGTCAAGCGCGAAGCGGCGAGGCAGGCTGCCGAGGCGGTCGCGCGCCGGCGTCGCGACAGCGAACTGGAACTCGCGAAACAGCGTCTCTCGCTGGGCTTCTACCAGGACCAGGTCACCCAGGCGGAAGTCCGCGCCACGCGGACAGGCACGGTCATCCATGGCTTCGACAACGTCTTCGGCAACGGCGGGCGATTCGAGGAAGGCTCCTCGTCCTACCCGGGCAACAAGGTCGGCGAGGTCGTCGGGAAGGGCGACGACTACACGGTGACCGCCTGGGTGCTGGAGCCCGACCGCGACGGGCTCAAGGTCGGCCAGGCCGTCCACCTGGCGATCGATGCCTTGCCGGGCAGCCGCGCGGCGGGACATATCAAGGCCATCGCCGGCGCCTCCATCGACCGCAAGGAGTGGGGCGATGGCCGCTATTTCGAGATCGCCGTCGCCTTGGACAAGGGCCCCTGGCTGGCACTGCGCCCGGGCATGAGCGTGCGCGTCGATACCGAAGCGGAGCCCGCAGAAACAGCACCCGTCGCGCCGCCGGACGCGCCGCTGGCGATCACCGGCGAGCTCTTCGCGCAAAGCAGCCTGGCCATCTCACCGCCCGCGGTCGACGGTCTGTGGCAGCTCACCGTGACGCGGATGGCCGATGATGGCGCGAAGGTAAGGAAAGGCGAGCCGTTGGTGGTGTTCGACGGCAGCGAGGTCACCAAGAACCTCACCGCCAAGCGCAGCGAGCTGGCCGAGAAGCAGCGCAGGCAGGAGCAGCTCAAGCTCGACCTGGCCGACCGCGCGCGCGAGGCAGAACTGGCCACCGCGCAGGCCCGCGCCGATGCGGAGAAGGCGCGTCGCAAGGCCAGTGTGCCGAAGGACTACGTGGCCGGCATCGAATACCGCAAGCTGGTCGTCGCTCGCGCCAGGGCCGAGCAGAAACTTCGCCTGACCGTCGAGCGCGAGCGGATCGCGAAACTGGCGCGCGCCGCCGAGCAACGCCTGGCTGACGCGGAAGTCGATCAGCTCAGCGACGAGGTGGCCGAACTCAATTCCTCGCTTGGCGCGCTGACGGTCAAGGCGCCGCGTGACGGCATCCTGCTGCACGAAGCGAAGTGGAACGGCGAGAAGATCGACAACGGCTCCCAGGTCTGGCGCGGCCAGTCGGTGGGACAGATGCCGGACCTGTCGACGCTGGCCGTGCGCGCGGCGCTGCCCGAGCGCGAGCTCCCGCGCGTGCGGGTCGGCCAGGGCGTGCAGGTGCGCGTCGCCGGCGGCGGCCGGCAGCGCCTCGACGGCACGGTGACGTCGATCGGCAACAACGTGCACAGCAAGTCGCGGGTCGAGGCCATCCCGGTCGTCGACGTGCTGATCCAGCTGCAGGGCGGCCAGCATGCGGGGCTCAAGCCGGGGCAATCGGTGCAGGTGGCGATTGCGCCGGCCGGGGAGGGCGCCTGATGCGTCGCGTGCATGCACTCCTGCCGGCGCTGCTGGTGCTGGCCGCCTGCGGCAACGCGCCGAAGGCGGATTACATCGTGCTCGAACAGGCCCATGCCGGCCCGCTCCAGTTCAGCGTGCTGGCCGAGGGCGAGCTGCGCGCAGTCACCGCCACCCCGCTGCTGGTGCCGGGCCAGCAATGGACGCCGCGCCAGCTGGCCTGGATGCTGCCCGACGGCAGTCATGTCACCCGGGGCGAAGTGGTGGCGCGCTTCTCCGCCACGCAGAGCGTGCAGGACCTGGCGCAGGCGCGCATCGACCTCGAACGCAACCTCCTCGCCCGCGCCGGCAAGCAGGACGACCTGGCCGGCAAGCGGGGGCAGCTGGGCGTGGACCTGATCCAGGTCGACGGGCAACTGGCCATCGCCCAGCGCTACGCGCATGCCACGACGGCGGCGATCGCGCGCAACGACATCCTGGACGCCGTGCAGGACGCGGCGTACCTGGGCGTGCGGCGACAGATCCTGCGGTGGCGCGAGCAGCAGTCCAGTGCCCGCGGCAAGGCCGAGCTGGCCGTGCTCGACGCGCAGCACGACACCTACGCCACGGTGGCGAAGCAGAAGAAGGACGACCTGGACGCGCTGGAACTGCGCGCACCGCACGATGGCGTGCTGGTGCTCGAACGCAACTGGTCCGACGAGCTGCCGCACGTGGGCAGCAGCATGTGGGCCGGTTTCAGCTTCGCCAGCCTGCCGGACCTGGACGCCCTCGAAGTGCAGCTGGCCGTGCCACAGATCGAAGCGCAGGGCGTCGCCGTGGGCGAGGCGGTGGAACTGCATCCATGGGGGCGCCCGCAGCAACAGGTCACGGCCAGGCTCAGCTGGATCGCCGCCGCCGCGCAGCCGCGCGATCGCGACAGCCCGGTCAAGTACCTGCTGATGAAGGCACGCGTGCCGGCCGATGCCGCGCGACGCTACGGCTGGACGCCGGGCCAGCGCTTCGTCGGCAAGATACTGCTGCTGCAAACGCCGCACGGCATGAGCGTGCCGAACCTCGCGCTGGGTGGCGACGATGGCGCGGCGGTGCGCGTGCTGAGCGAGGGGAACGAAGTCGTACGCAAGCTCAGGCTTGGTGTGCGTGGTGCCACGCGCACGCAGGTGCTCGATGGCCTGCACGAGGGCGACCGCATCCTGCTCGATGCCGGCAGCCACGGAGCCGGCGCATGAACGCCGGTCCCTGGCGCGAGGCGATCGAGGAGCTCTCGCGGCGCAAGCTGCGCACCCTGCTCACGCTACTGGGCATGATCTTCGGCGTGGGCGCGATCGTCGCGATGCAGGGCGTGGGCGCCGGCAGCCGGCGCGAGGCCCTCAGGCTGGTCGAGAGCCTGGGCCTGCACAACCTGATCGTCGAGGCGCACAGCGCCGATGGCGATGCCCTGAAGGAAGCCCGCGCGCGCAGCCTGGGTCTGACCGAGGCCGACGCGCGCGCGGCATTGGCCGTGGTGCCGACCGCCGAGCGCTACGCGGCGCAGAAGCGGATCAAGACCTGGGGCGTCTTCAGCGATGCGGGAACGAGCCAGGCGCAGGTCAGCGGCATCAGCCCCGGCTACTTCGCTCTCGCCTCGCTGCGCGTGGCGCAAGGCCGCCCGCTCAGCTTGGAGGACGACGCCCGCCTGGCCGCGGTGGCGGTGCTCGGCGCGCAGGCGGCGCACGAGCTGTTCCCCGGCGGCAAGCCGCTCGGCCGGCTGGTCAAGGTCAACCAGGTGTGGCTGCGCGTGGTGGGCGTGCTGGCCGATCGCGACCTGGACAAGGACCATTTCGAAGGCGTGGCGCTGGGCGCCGACAGCAACCGCATCTTCGTTCCGCTGGCCAGCGCCCGCGCGCGGTTCCGCTTCCAGCCGATGGAAGACGAGATCGACCGCTTCCTGCTGCGCGTGGCCGACCCGGACCGGCTGGGTGACGGCGCACGCGTGCTCGGCCAGGTGCTCGACCAGCGCCACGCCGGCGTCGACGACTACCAGCTGGTGGTGCCGCAGCAGCTCTATCGGCAGAACCAGCAGACCCAGCGCATCTTCTCCATCGTGATGGGCTCGATCGCCGGGGTCAGCCTGCTGGTCGGCGGCATCGGCATCATGAACATCATGCTGGCCAACGTGCTGGAGCGGCGCCGCGAGATCGGCCTGCTGCGCGCGATCGGCGCACGGCGGCAGGACATCGTGGTGCGCTTCCTGCGCGAGGCGGTGGTGATCTGCACGGCCGGCGCGTTGATCGGGCTGCTGTTCGGCGCGGCGCTGGCGTACGCGATCGCGCTGTTCGCCGGCTGGCAGGTGGCGTGGGAACCGATCGGGATCCTTGCCTCGGTGGTGGCCTGCCTGGCGATCGGCCTGGTGTTCAGTTTCTATCCGGCACGCCAGGCCGCGGCGCTGGACCCGATCGCGGCGATCCGCGACGCCTAGGCGCACGGCCCTGGACTCCGGTCGACGTGGGGCCCTTCGGTAGGAGCCCACGTGTGGGCGATGCCTGTCGCCGACGGACGATCGCCCACACGTGGGCTCCTGCGAAGATCGGTGCAATGGAATCGGAGGGCCCCTGGAGCCCAGGCGTACAATGGCCGCCTTCCGCACCACCGCAGGATTCCCCATGAGCTTCCCCGCCATCCGCATGCGCCGCATGCGCCGCGACGCCTTCTCCCGCGCGCTGATGCGCGAGCACACGCTGCTGCCGAGCGACCTCATCATGGTGGCGTTCGTGATCGAGGGCGAAGGCCAGCGCGAGAGCGTGCCGTCGATGCCCGGCGTGGCGCGGCTTTCCATCGACGAGCTTGTGAAGCTGGCCGGCGAGTGCGTGCGCCTGGGCATCCCCGCGCTGGCGCTGTTCCCTTCGCCGGACCCGTCGGTCAAGAGCGAGGATGCCGCCGAGGCGTGGAACCCGGACAACCTGATGCACCGCGCCACCCGCGCGCTGAAGGCGACGTACCCGCAGCTGGGCCTGATCGGCGACGTCGCGCTCGATCCTTACACCACGCATGGCCAGGACGGCCTGATCGACGCGCATGGCTACGTCATGAACGAGCCCACCGTCGAGGCGCTGGTGAAGATGTCGCTGGCGCAGGCCGACGCCGGCATGGATTTCGTGGCGCCCTCGGACATGATGGACGGCCGTATCGGAACCATCCGCGATGCGCTGGAAGCGGCCGGCCACATCCACACCCGCATCCTCGCCTACTCGGCCAAGTACGCCTCCAGCTTCTATGGCCCGTTCCGCGATGCGGTCGGTTCGGCGGCCAACCTGGGCAAGGGCAACAAGCACACCTACCAGATGGACGTGGGCAATTCGGACGAGGCGCTTCGCGAGGTGGAACTGGACCTGGCCGAGGGCGCCGACGCGGTGATGGTCAAGCCCGGCATGCCGTATCTGGACGTGCTGCGCCGCGTGAAGGACGCCTTCGGCGCGCCGACGTTCGTCTACCAGGTGTCCGGCGAGTACGCGATGCTCAAGGCTGCCGCGCAGAACGGCTGGCTGGACGAGAGGGCGGTCGTGCTCGAGTCGCTGACCGCGTTCAAGCGCGCCGGCGCCGATGCCATCCTGACCTACTACGCCATTGATGCCGCGCGCTGGCTGCGCGGCGAATGAGGCACCGGCAGGCGCGCACCAGGTGCGCGACCGCCGGTAACGTGATGCCTGGCGCAAAGGCGCGCCGGATAGCAGGAACACGAGCATGGATGCATCCGACCCGAATGCCCGCGACCTGGCCGCCCTGCAAGGCGTCTGGCGGCAGGTCGCCTTCGAGGAGAACGGCGATTCGGCTGCCATCGACAGCACCGGCGCACCGGACGCGCTGACGATCATCGACGGCGACCATTTCGCCGTGCGCACGCTGCAGGGCGCACTCCTGCTGGAAGGCCGCTTCACGCTGGATGCCTCGGTCACGCCCAGGGCGATCACCTGGATCGACGCGATCGGCCCCGATGCGGGTGTGCCGCTGCCGGCCAGCTACCGCCTGGAGGGCGATGCCTTCGTGTTCATCGCCGCCGATGCCGGCGCGCCGCGGCCGACGACCTTCCGCACCGTGCCCGGCCTGACCATGCGCGCCTTTGTGCGGCACGTTCCCGCCTGAGCAGCCGGGAGTCTCCGGCCAGCCCTCGACCGCCACCACGCGGTCGGCAGGAGACGTTTCTTCGTTGTGCGTGGACGCCGTGCTTTCAGGGGCTGGCCGGCCGTAATCGAGCCTTCTCCATGGCATGGTGCGCCTGACCATCGTGGTGCGCCGGCAGCAGCCGGATCTCGTACACATGCGGCCAGCGCTTGCCGGTGACAAACAGGCGGTCATGTGCGGCGTCGTAGGCGATGCCGTTGAGCACGTCGTTCACGGGGTCGGCGCGTGCGTCTTGCGCGGGGCCCAGGCCGGACAGGTCGATCCAGCCGACCACCTTGCCGCTCGCCGGATCGATCCGCGCGATGCGGTCGGTCAGCCAGATGTTGGCATAGAGCTGGCCCTTGACCCACTCCAGCTCATTGAGGTTGGCCAGCGGCTCGCCCCCGGCGGTGACGTCGATACGCCCGACCTGCTGCAGGCTGTCCGGATCGAGGATGCGGATGGTCGGCGTGCCGTCGCTCATCAGCAGGCGGGTGCCGTCGGTGGTCAGGCTCCAGCCTTCGCCCGGGTAGGCGAATCTGGCACGTGGGGTCAGTGTGGCCAGGTCGTACAGGAAGCCCTCGTGGTTCTGCCAGGTCAGCTGGATCAACCGATCCTTCCACGCCACGATGCCCTCGCCGTAGTCCGGCCATGGCGTGGGTGCCTGCTGCACCACCTTGCCGCTGGCGAGCTCCACCTTGCGCACCGATGAGGCTCCGATGGTGCCGGTGGCCTCGTAGAGATAGCCGTCCAGGTAGAACAGGCCTTCGGTGTAGGCCGAGGGATCATGCGCAAAGGCGTGCACCACCGCGTAGCCCTGCACCGGGATGGAGGTGGCGAAGGCCAGGCACGGCAACAGCAGGCTGGCGACGGCAAGCGTGACGGCTTTCATGCGCGCATGATCCCATGCACGCGCGGGCCGGCGATGAGGTCAGGGTGGGCGTGGAATAATCGGGCATCCCCATCAAGGCGTCGCGCGCGTGGAAAGCCATCACTACCTCGAGACCGCGCTGGTGTTCCTGCTGGCGACGGTGATCGCCGTGCCGCTGACCAAGCGTTTCCGGCTCGGTTCGGTGCTGGGCTATCTGCTGGCCGGCGTGGTGATCGGCCCGCAGGAACTGGGCCTGGTCAGCGATACCGCCGGCGTGGCCACGATTTCCGAGTTCGGCGTGGTGCTGATGCTGTTCGTGATCGGCCTGGAACTGTCGCCGCAGCGGCTGTGGGTGATGCGCCGCGCGGTGTTCGGCACCGGCCTGATGCAGGTACTGGCCTGCGGCATCGCGATCGGGGCGATCGCTTTCACCTGGTTCGGGCTCAAGGGTCCGGCGGCGGTCATCGTCGGCGGCAGCCTGGCGCTGTCGTCCACCGCGTTCGGCCTGCAGATCCTGGCCGAGCGCAAGGAGGCCGGCTGGGCTTACGGCCGCCAGGCGTTCGCGATCCTGCTGTTTCAGGACCTGGCGGCGATCCCGTTGATCGCGATGGTGCCGTTGCTGGCCAGTTCGAGTGGACACGGCGTGGATCTGGCGAGCGCGCTGCGTACGGTGGGCGCCATCGTGGCGGTGGTGGTCGGCGGCCGCTATCTGTTGCGGCCGGTGTTCCGCTTCGTCGCCAAGGCCGATGCGATCGAGGTGTCCACCGCCACCGCGTTGCTGGTGGTGATGGGCACGGCATGGCTGATGGAGCAGGTGGGCGTGTCCTCTACACTGGGCGCCTTCCTTGCGGGCGTGCTGCTGGCGGATTCGGAATACCGGCACGAGCTCGAATCGCACCTGGAGCCATTCAAGGGCCTGCTGCTTGGACTGTTCTTCATCAGCGTGGGCATGTCGATGGACCTCTCGCTGCTGCTGCACGAGCCGTTGCGGGTGCTGGCGCTGGTGATCGGGCTGCTGCTGGTCAAGGGCGTGCTGCTGTGGCCGTTGGGTCGGTTGATGGGCGGCCTCGACCGTGGCGAGTCGCTGCGCCTGGCCGTGCTGCTGGCCAGCGGCGGCGAGTTCGCGTTCGTGGTGCTCAACCTCGCGGCAGGGCAGCGCATCCTCGACGGCAACCTGCACAGCCGGCTGGTGCTGGCGATCACCTTGTCGATGGCGCTGACGCCGCTGCTGGTCGCGCTGACCGGGCGGTTGCTCGGCGCACGACCGAAGAAGGCGGTGCGCGAATACGACACCATCCAGACGCAGACGCCCAAGGTGATCATCGCCGGCTACGGGCGCATGGGGCAGATCGTGGCCCGCGTATTGCGCGCGCAGGGGATTCGCTTCGTGGCGCTGGACCATTCGGTCGAACAGATCGACCTGGTGCAACGCTTCGGCGGCTGGAACGACATCTTCTACGGCGACCCGGCGCGGCCGGAGCTGCTGCGCGCGGCCCAGGCGGACAAGGCTGAGGTGTTCGTGCTGGCCAGCGACGACCCGGAATCCAGCCTGCGCGTGGCACGGCTGGTGCGTCGGCAGTATCCGCACCTGAAGATCGTGGCGCGTGCGCGCAACCGCCAGCACGTGTGGCGGCTGATGGACCTGGGCATCGACGATCCGGTGCGCGAGACGCTCTGCTCCAGCCTGCAGATGACGCAGATGACGCTGGAGGCGCTGGGCATGACCGCCGACGTCGCCCACGCCCGGGTGGAGCGCTTCCGCCAGCAGGATGCCGAACTACTCAAGCGCCAGTACCTGGTCTACGACGACGACGCGCGCATCGTGCAGACCACACGCGAGGCGCTGGCGGACCTGGAGCAACTGTTCGAGGCCGATGCCCAGCGGGAGCGGCCGGAGTCGTCCCCGCCATCGGCTTGAGGTTCCTGCTCCCCTGCCTCGGCGCAAGGTCGGGCAAGACGGATCGTAGGGCGTCCAGGTATTGCGCTTCCGGGTCCGTGCCGTCCTCGGGTGAGGCGGTTTGGAGCGTCAAGCATGAGCACGGTCCGCGGCCTTCCTGCCCAGTCCGCGTACCGGCGTGGAACTGGTTGGCAAGGAGAACGCCGCAATGTGGGCGCCTCGATTCTGCTGGCGTCATTGCCGCGAAAGCGGGAACCCATCTCGCGCTGGTGAGCCAAACCAAAAGGATGATCATTCACCTGTTGAACGGCGCGCCTCCCTTTCGAGGGAACGATCCGATCACTCGTCGGCGCAAATCAGGCGGCGGGCAAAGGGCCGTTTCGTTCCCGAAAGGCTCTCCAATGGAGTGCACGTTCACCAGTGCGCAGCTGCCCTCGCTGCGGCGCGCAGGCGCGGACCGGGCAGGGCGGGCTTGAGCCCACCGCATGCCTGCGGGGAACGCGGTGGTGGGCCGAAGCCCGCCCTGCGACGTCCGGCTCTGCCCCGGATTCCGTACGCGCCTGGGCTACTCCGCCGGTTGTGCCGGCTGGCGCAGCATCTGCCGCACGCTGGGCACGGCGTTGCTGCGCGCGGCCAGCTCGTGGGCGATGTCGATCAGGCCAAGGTGGCGGGCCACGTCGGCCGGCGTGCGGCCGAAGGCGTCGGCGGCCTGGCGGTCGGCGCCTCGGGCGAGCAGCACGCGGGCGGCCGGCAGCAACGCGTGCATGGCGCAGGCGTGCAGCGCGGTGACGCCGCGCTGGTCGGCGTGTTCGAGCTGCGCGCCGGCGTCGAGCAGCACCGGCAGCAGCGCAGCCAGGTGGGTGGCGTCGCAGGCTGTGCCTGGTTTGAACTGTGCGCCCAGCAGCAGCAGCAGCGGGGTCTTGCCCTCGTTGTCGGCGCGGTTGACGTCGGCACCGTGCTTGAACAGCACGTCGAACAAGCGCCGTGCGCGCAGGCTGTCGTTGTGCTCGAAACCGAACTGCGCAGCGGCGTGCAGCGCGGTACGTCCGCGCATGTCCACCGAGTGGATGTCCGCGCCGCCGGCCAGCAGGTGTTCGACGATGTCCGGATAACCCAGCGCCGCGGCCACCATCAACGCGGTGGTCTCGCCCGGCAGCCGTTGGTCCACTGCCACCCCGTGGCCGAGCAGCACGCCGACCAGCGCATCACGGCGCGCACCCACAGCCGCCGCTAGCGGCGTGACGCCGGTGCCGGCGGCCAGCGCAGCGTCCGCGCCTGCGTCGAGCAGGCGCTCGGCGATCTCGCGATGGCCTGCACCGCAGGCGTGCAGCAGCGCGGTCGCACCCTGCGCGTCGCGGGTGTTCACGTCGAAGCCGAGTTCCAGCAGGCGTTCGACCGCGGTCAGCGCGCCGGTACGGGTGGCGGCCGGCAGGTCCGCGGCGGTCAACGTGCGGCGCGGGCGCGTCCAGTCGCCCCAGTCCAGCCAGTGCTGGATGGCGCCGTGTTCCAGCGCCAGGCCCAGTGGCGTCTCGCCGTTGGCATCGGTGGCCTCGGCGTCGGCACCTTGGGCGATCAGTGCGCGCACCAGGCCCAGCCCGCGTTCGCCGTGTTCGATCGCGGCGAACAGCGGCGTGCGCCCGGCGGCGTCGCGCGCGTTCGGGTCGCAGCCGCGTGCCAGCAGCGCATCGAGCAGCGCATCCTGGTGGTGTACTGCGGCCAGATGCAGTGGCGTGCGCCCGCGCGCGTCGCGACCGAACGCGTCGGCGCCGGCGTCGAGCAGCTTGAGTGGCAAGGCCACGCCTTGGGCGCTTTCACCGGCAGCAACCAGCGCCTGCGCGAGCAGGCCGGCGCCAGCAGGCGTGGCGCCGGCTTTGAGGAGGTCGTCGATCGCTTCGGTGGAGGCCGGCAGCTGCGCCAGCAGCGCATCGAACAGGCGTCGGCCGGTTGCGGGCGTCGCCCCATCCGCGTCGATCGACGCCACAGGCAGACGCGCTTCGGCGGCTAGCCCGTGTTCCAGCAGCCAGCGCCGCGCCGCGCCGAGGCCCGGCGCGGACAGGTCCAGGAAGAGCTGTGCAAGCTGCGCCTGCGGCCACTGGCGCGCGCGTTCGGCAAACGCGGCGATCACCGCCCACTGGCCCTGGCGAAGCGCTTCGAGCAATCGGGCCGGGGTGTCGTCGTCTTCCGGCGCCTCGCCGCCCAGGCTTGCGGGCAGCGGCGACTCCGGATCGAGCAGCGCGACCAGGTCCCAGCGACCGGCAGCCGCGGCATGGTCCAGCGCGCTGCGACCGTCGCTGCCGTGGCGCTTGGGCTCGGCGCCGAGCGCGAGCAGGGCGCGCACGGTATCGGCCTGTGCGTGGGGCGACTGGCAGGCCAGGGTGAGCGCGTCGCGTTCGTGGCTGTCATGGGCGCGGGCGTCCGCGTGTGCGTCGGCCAGCACCTGCACCAGCTCGCTGGCGCCGCAGCGCGCGGCCTCCATCAGCGCGGTGCTGCCGTGGCGGTCGGCCAGGTTCGGATCGGCGCCGGCGGCGAGCAGGGCGCGGGCGATCTGCAGGTGGCCCTCGGCGGCGGCGGCCATCAAGGCGCTGCGGTGGTGCGCGTCGGTGGCGTTGACGTTCGCGCGATGCTTGAGCAGCAGCTTGACGCCGGCCGGGTCGTCATCGGCAATGCCGGCGGCGGCGACCAGCGCCGGTTCGCCCTCGGCGGGCGCGGGCTTGGCGCCGTTTTCGAGCAGGTACTTGGCGAGTGGCCAGTTGGCTGCGCGGCAGGCGGCGGCAAGCGGACTGACGCCGGCCTTGTTGAGCGCATTCACGGGCGCCGCCGCATCCAGCAACATGGCCGCGACGATCGGCTCCTCGCTCAACGCAGCGCCGTGCAGCGCGGTGTTGCCCTCGCCGTCGGTGGCCAGCGGACTGGCGCCGTTGGCAAGCAGGGTCATTACCGCGTCGGCGCGACCGTGCCAGCTGTCGCGGGTGGCCGCGAGCAGGGCGGTGAGGCCACCGCTGGCGCGGTTGACGTCAGCGCCCTTGGCGATCAGGGCGCGCAGCAGGCGTGTGTCCGGCAGCAGCGCGGCCAGGGTCAGCACCGGGCGCTGGTCGCGCTCGCCCGGTGCGGGGACCGCATCGGGTGCGGCGCCGGCCTCGAGCAGGGCGAGTGCGCGCTCGATGTCGCCATCGCGGGCCGCGGCGAGCAGCGCGGGACCCTGCTCGGGCGCGCCGGCGGTGCGTTCCTGCTCGCTTAGCGGAGCCGGGCGTGGTGCGGGCGGTGCGGGGAAGCCGGACGGCAGCGCCATGTCATCGGCGCGGCGGCGTGGGCGCGTGCGCTCGCAGAGCAGTGCACGCAGGGTGCGATTGGCGATCACCAGACAACCCAGCGGCAGCACGGCCAGCCCGTAAATCACGAGCGCGGCCGTGCGCAATTCGGACGGAAGCACGCCGTACAGACCGGTCAGTGCGATGGCGCCGTAGGCCAGGACCAGCAATGCAAACGCCGCTGGCAGGAAATGGCTGAAAAACCGCTCCTCGCGTGCCAGGTGGCGCCCAAAGGCGAGGCTGCGCGCGGTCGCGGTGAAGATCCATGAGCCGTCGCTCTGCGCCGGATAGGCATCATCCCAGACGAACACCAGGCCGAACGCGGGCCACACCCGCCATAGCGATACCAGCGCCACCACCAGCGCGGCCGCCAGCATCAGCACCCCGCCCAGCGTCGGCTGCTGGCGCAGTTCGAGCATCGGCCAGGCGATCAGCAGGAATACCAGCGCCACGTAGCCGGTGAACATCACCAGGTGCGCGGCGCCGCGGCGCAATACGGTGCGGCCAAAACGCGGCTCCGGATCGAAGCCGATCGCATGGCACACCGCCGCCATCGTCAATGCGTTGGCCGCGAGCAGAGGGATCAGCGCCAGTGGGTGCGCGCCGAGCGCGGCGATCGCCACGGCAATCCATCCAGGCAGGAACCAGGCCGCCCCCTTGAGCAGGGGCGGTGGGCGGCGGCGCGATCGGGGCTCGTTCATGGCGGGAGTATAGGAAGCGTGGGCGCCACAGACGGTAACGGTACGTTAACCCCCGCACCACAGATCATTCGTCGCGATCGTCCGGGGTACTGCGCTGCATCTGGTTGGCGACCGCGAGCGTCTCCTGCGGCGGCAGTTGCAGGTGCCAGCCCTGACTGCGCAGGTGTTCGAGCACCAGTTCGGTGTCCTCGTGCGGCAGGCGGCGCTGCTCGTCCAGCTGCACTTCGAGCACGAAGCGAAGGTCGCCGAGCAGCATCGACAGCGATTCGGGGATCACGCCGAATTCGTCGCGCGCGGCGAGCCACACGTAGGTATCGGATTTGCGCTGGCTGGCATAGACGAAACAGTGCATGGGACGACTCCGACGGCAGTGGCGTGGGGCAATGGACGCGCAGGGTAACAGTGCGTCGCCCAAATGCTGCGGTCGCACTTGCAAGGCCCCGGATGGCTGGGCAGAGTGTCGCGCGGGGGCCTCAAACGCGCGTATGAAAATTGCCGCGACGGTCTCCGTTGCCACCCCGAGCCGCGTCTTAAGATAAGCAGGAGCTTAGCGATGCCTATGTCTTTTCGTTCCCTTCCGGGCACTGCCCGGCCCCTGGCGCTGGCTGCGCTGAGCCTTGCCGTCGCTGGCGCGCTGGCGCTCCCGCAGGCCGCCGATGCGAGTGCCTTCCAGCTGAAGGAAAACAGTGCCAAGGCCATGGGCCGCGCCTATGCCGGCTCGGGCACCGCCGGCGGCGACGCCTCGGTGGTGGTGAACAACCCCGCGGCGATGACCGACCTGGACGGCACCTACTTCCAGGCCGACGTCACGGCCATCAATTTCAGCGCCCGCTTCAAGGGCACCGCCACCGACGCGCTAGGCCGTCCGATCAGCGGCGGTGACGGCGGCGATGCCGGCACCACCTTGCCGGTGCCGGCGCTGTTCTTCGCGACCAAGGTTTCCGACCGCGTGCACCTGGGCTTCGGCTTCTCCGTGCCGTTCGGCTTCCAGACCGAATACGGCAACAACTGGAAAGGTCGCTATCACGGCGTGAAGTCGAAGTTCCAGTCGCTGGACGCCACCCTGTCCGGCTCGTTCGACGTCACCGACAACTTCGCCCTCGGCGCCAGCGTCATCGCGCAGAAGACCTCCGCCGAACTGACCTCGGCGGTCAACTACAACGCCATCGGCCTGAGCGTCCAGCAGGGCATCCAGGCGCAGACCGCCGCCGGCGTCGCGCAGATCCAGGCTGCCGCCGCGGCTGGCCAGATCTCGCCCGCGCAGGCCCAGGCCATGATCCAGGCGGCCGTGCAGCAGGGCCAGGCCGCCGCGGCCGGCGTCGCCGCCGCCACGCCGATGGGCGTGGATGGCTACGCCCGCATCAAGGGCGACGACACCGCCTACGGTTGGCAGGTGGGCGCGCACTGGAAGCTCACCCCGAACGACAAGCTGTCGCTGAACTATCGCTCGAAGATCTCGCACACCCTGGAAGGTACCGGCAACTTCACCCGCACGCCGGGCTACGACATGCTGCTGGCCAATCCGCAGCTGGCTGCCTCGTTGCCGCCCTTCGAACACACCACCGGCCGTGCCGACTTCACCACCCCGGCCACCGCCACCGCCAGCTACTGGCACCAGGGCGAGAAGTTCGGTCTGGGTATCGACCTGGCCTGGACCAAGTGGGACGTATTCAAGGAGCTGCGCGTGCAGTACGGCAACACCCAGCCGGACAGCGTGGAAACCTACAACTGGCGCAACACGTTCTATGCAGCGATCG
Organism: Frateuria flava; assembly: GCF_017837635.1. Taxonomy (GTDB): domain Bacteria; phylum Pseudomonadota; class Gammaproteobacteria; order Xanthomonadales; family Rhodanobacteraceae; genus Frateuria_A; species Frateuria_A flava. The sequence goes on along the minus strand of NZ_JAGJRS010000017.1, from coordinate 63,820 downwards.
GCGGCGACTATTACGTCAACGACAAGCTGACCCTGCGTGCCGGCATTTCGGTCGACACCACGCCGACCTACAACGCCACCCGCACGCCGCGCGTGCCCGATTCGACCCGCAAGTTCGCCGCGGTCGGCCTGGGCTACAAGGCCAGCGAGCATTTCGAGATCAACGCCTCGTATGCGCATATCTTCGTCAACCAGGCGCACGTCAACGCCACCAGCAGCACGGGTGACCGTCTGACCGGCAACTTCGACGACTACGGCAACCTGCTGAGCCTGTCGGCGCAGTACAAGTTCTGATCGCCCGACCGACGAAAACCTCCCCGCGCGAGCGGGGAGGTTTTTTTGTGCCCGGTGGCCGGCGCGGGGTCGCTCAACCGTTGCGCAGGGGCTTGTCGCCGCGGTCGGTGGCGAGATAGTTGCCCTCGCCCTGTGGCTCGCGGAAGGTCGAGGCGAGGTCGTCCTGCTCGCCCATGCCGCTTTGCCCGGCGGGGCGGGCGCGGTAGCCCGGTTGTGCCTTGTCCGAGCTGTGTTCGGGGCGATGGCCGTGTTTGCCAACCGATAGACCGCCCGGGGAGCCCTCGCGCGCCTGGGCGTTCAGCCGCGCGCCTTTGGGCTCGCCGCCCGCTCCGACCGCGCCGCTCTGCGGTCCGGCGTTGACGCCGGCAGGCGCGGGGGTGTGCTCGTCGTTGGGAAGGTTCGGGTTGGCCATGGCGACTCCTCCGATGCGATGCCTTCTGCGCAGTGTCATGGCCTGGCCGTAAGCAGCACGTGCATGTAGCAGCCCGCCTGCGAGTGATGCTCCCCGACCAAACGGGAGAGCATCGCCGCGAGCGGGCTCCTGTGAAGAGTCCCTGCCGTGGCGCCGCCGCAGTTCCAGCGGGCGCCGGAAGCACTGTCGCAGGGCGGGCGCGGCAGGCGCGCGCCGGCACCGCAAGCAGCACCTGCATGTGAGAGCCTCAGCCGTGGCGCAGCAGCAGTTCCAGCAGGCGCCGGAAGCGCGGGCCGTAGGGCGGGCGCAGCAGGCCCGCGCCGTTCCAGCGCGACTGCGCGAACACCGGCTTCAGATGCGAGAACGTCTCGAAACCGGCCTTGCCGTGGTAGCCGCCCATGCCCGAAGCGCCGACGCCGCCGAACGGCAGGCCGTGCTGGGCGATGTGGTAGAGCGTGTCGTTGACGGTGACGCCGCCGGCCTGCGTGTGGGCGAGCACCGCATCGATGGTCGAGCGGTCACGCTCGAACAGGTACAGCGCGAGCGGGTGTGGCCGGGCGTTGACGTAGTCGACCGCCTGCGCGACCGAGTCGCAGGCGACCAGCGGCAGCAGCGGGCCGAAAATCTCCTCGTGCATCACCCTCGCATCGTCCGGCACGTCGAGCAGCAACTGCGGTGGGAACAGGCGGCGTGCGGGATCGGCGGGGGCGTCGTCCAGCGGCTCGACCCGCGCGCCGGCATCCGCCGCCTCGTTGCGCAGCGCCGCCATGCGTTCGAAGTGGCGGTCGGAGATGAGGCTGGTGTACTGCCGGTTGCGCGCCAGGTCGGGGTACAGCCGCGTCATCGTGGCGCGCGCCACGGTTACGAACTCTTCCACTCGCGCGCCCGGCAACAGTACGTAATCCGGTGCGATGCAGGTCTGGCCGGCATTGACCAGCTTGCCTACCAGGATGCGTTCGACCGCCCGTCTCATGTCCGCGCCCGGCCCGATGATCGCTGGCGACTTGCCGCCAAGCTCCAGCGTCACCGGCGTAAGATGGGCCGACGCGGCACGCATCACGTGGTGTCCGACGGCGGTGGAGCCGGTGAACAGCAGATGGTCGAAAGCCAGGCCGGAGAAGGTCTGTGCCACTGCCGCGTCGCCGGTGACCACGACGACCTCGTCGTCGGCGAAGTACGCCGCCACCTGCCCGGCGAAAAGCGCCGAGAAGCGTGGCGTGAACTCGCTCATCTTGACCATGGCCCGGTTACCCGCGACCAGCGCGTCCACCAGCGGGCCGACCGCCAGGAACAGCGGGTAATTCCATGGCACGACGATGCCGACCACGCCGCGCGGTTGCGGCAGCAGGCGATTGTGCCCGGGCAGGAAAGCCAGCGCCGTCGGCGCGCGTCGCGGACGCATCCAGCGCTTGCCGTGGCGTAGCGCGTGGCGGACGGCCGAGAGCGAGGGAAACAGCTCCAGCAGCTCGGTTTCCTCGGCCGGGCGCTGGCCGAAGTCGGCGTCGATCGCCGCGGCAAAGGCGGCGCGCTGTTCGCGCAACATGCGCTCAAGACGCTGCAACCGGTCGGCACGCACCGACCAGGCCGGCAGCGGATCGCACGCCTGCGCGGCGCGCATGCGATGCAGGGTGGCCTTCAGTTCGAGGGTGTCCGCCATAGCGTGCGCCTGATGGAGATTAGACACATGGTTGCACGGCACTACAGCGAATACTGTTGCGTGGCTGCTCTGCGCCCTCTCCCTCAAGGCTGGGGAGAGGGGAGCACCGCGCGACACCCCTCCACCGCCCCCTTAAGCGACTTGGCGACGAAATTCGTCAAAGAATGCGTGATCGATTTCGTAGACAGTTTTTGGCTTGACACCGATGCCTGCGCTCTGGAACAACTCGACCAGCTCTTCGCCGTCGATGAGCTCGATGGGAACCACGCCGCCCCTCGTCGCCTCAGCGGCCGCATCCGCAGTGAAACGGCCTGTCGTAATGAAAACCCCTTTTTCGGCACGCCCCAAGAGTGCGTTGCGAAACTCTCCCACCGCACTACGGGAAACTACGTCTTTGTAGCGCTTGGCCTGGAAGGCCACGCGCAAGCTGACGAAAGGGCTCAGGCGCAGCAATCCGTACCCATCGATGCCTCCGTCGCGGGAACGTTGTGTGACTTCCACGTCTTCAAAACCATGTTCACGAAGCAACCTGCCACAGATCAGCTCGAAGCCGTAGGGCGGCAGTTCGCGAAGCACACCAAGAAGGCTGAGCTCTTGGACTTCGTCTGGAGGCACGGTGTCCGCTACTTCTTGGGTGGAAGCTTTTGGTAGCGACTGGTCCCGCATGGATCTGCCGACTTTGACTCGTTCGAGGAAAATCGTGCGCGCCAATCCATCATTGATCTGAGTTTTCCAACCTAAAGGGCTAAGCGTCCAAACGCCGCGTTTGCTGTCGTCCAGCAAACCTTCCCACACAAGGTATTGGCGAGCCCACTGCACCTGATTGTGAAAGCGGTTGGCGCCCGACTTAATGGTTGCTTCGGTTATCTCCGGCGGCAAACCAAGCTTGCGGGCAATCCAACTGGATACTTCTTTTGGCTTCGCGGAGCCCCCCAATGCGCGAAGGCAATCCAGCAATGGCCCCATCCACTGCACGAATTCGGTTTGGCCTTTCTTGCGCGTAGGCATGCTTCCCCCTCGTTGGTTCAAGGCCAGCATGACCCCTCACCCCAACCCTCTCCCCGGAGGGGAGAGGGAGCAATATACCTGCCGCTTTCCGCTTACTCGCCGATGGTCAGCAACGAAGCGTTGCCGCCGGCGGCGGTGGTGTTGATGGTCAGCGTGCGCTCGCTGGCGAAGCGCAGCAGGTAGTGCGGACCGCCGGCCTTGGGGCCGGTGCCGGAGAGGCCTTCGCCGCCGAACGGCTGCACGCCGACCACCGCGCCGATCTGGTTGCGGTTGACGTAGCAGTTGCCCACGCGGGTGTGGCGGGCGATGTAGTCGATGGTCGCGTCGATGCGGCTGTGCACGCCCAACGTCAGGCCATAACCGGTCTCGTTGATCTTCTCGATCACCTGCGGCAGCTCGCTGGCCTTCCAGCGCAGCACGTGCAGCACCGGACCGAAGATTTCGCGGTCGAGGATCGACAGCGTCGGGATCTCGTAGGCCCGTGGCGCGAAGAAGGTGCCGTGCGCCGTCGCGGCCGGGTCCATCGGCGCTTCGGCGATCTTCTTCGCCTCCTTGTCCATGCGCTCGGCGTGGGCGACCAGGATCGCCTTGGCGTCCTCGTCGATGACCGGGCCCACGTCGGTGGAGAGCAGGGCCGGGTCGCCGACCTTCAGCTCGGCCATCGCGCCGGCGAGCATGGTGATCACCTTGTCGGCGATGTCTTCCTGCACGTACAGCACGCGCGCGGCCGAGCAACGCTGGCCGGCGGACTGGAAGGCCGAGGCCATCACGTCCTTGACGATCTGCTCCGGCAGTGCGGAGGAGTCGGCGATCATCGCGTTCTGGCCGCCGGTCTCGGCGATCAGGATGGCGATCTGCGCCTTGCGCGCGGCCAGCGCGCGGTTGATCGCCCAGGCGGTCTCGGTCGAGCCGGTGAACACCACGCCGGCCACGCGCGGATCGCGGGTCAGCGCGGCGCCGACGGTCGGGCCGTCGCCGGGCACGAACTGCAGCACGTCCTTCGGGATGCCTGCGTCGTGCAACAGCTGGGTGGCGACGTAGCCGATCAGGCTGGTCTGCTCGGCCGGCTTGGCGATCACCGTGTTGCCGGCGGCCAGCGCGGCGCTGACCTGGCCGATGAAGATCGCCAGCGGGAAGTTCCACGGGCTGATGCCGACGAACACGCCGCGGCCTTCCAGGAACAACTGGTTGGTTTCGCCGGTCGGGCCCGGCAGCGCGATCGGCTCGCCGAACAGGCGCTTGGCCATGGTGGCGTAGTAGCGCAGGAAGTCGGCTGCCTCGCGGATTTCGGCGATCGCGTCGGGCAGGCTCTTGCCGGCTTCGCGCACGCACAGGGCGATGAACTCGCCGCGGCGGGCTTCGAGCTGCTCGGCGGCGTACTCGAGCATGGCGGCGCGGTTGGCGACCGGGAAATTGCTCCAGCGGTCCTGCGCGGCGTGCGCGTTGGCCAGCGCCTGCTGCACGGTGGCCTCGTCGGCAGCGACGTAGGTGCCCAGCCTGCGGCGGCGGTCGGACGGGTCGGTGACCTCGACGGTCGGGCCCTGGCTGGTGGCGCCGGGCACGAGGGGACCTGCGGTCCACGGACCCTGGTGGGCGTTGGCTTCGTCGGCCAGCGCCTTCAGTTCGTTGTCGTTGGCAAAGTTCACGCCCATGGAATTCTTCCGTAGTTCACCGTAGAGGTTGGCCGGCAGCGGGATGCGCGGGTGCGGGATCGACTCGAACGCACGCACCGTCTGGCAGGGGTCGGCGACCAGTTCGCGCGCCGGCACGTCCTCGTCCACCACGCGATTGACGAAGCTGGTGTTGGCGCCGTTCTCCAGCAGGCGGCGCACCAGGTAGGGCAGCAGGTCCTCGTGCGTGCCCACCGGCGCGTAGACGCGGCACGGCGCGCCGAGACCGTTCGCGCCGATCACTTCGGCATACAGGTCCGCGCCCATGCCGTGCAGACGCTGGTATTCGAACGGTCGACCCTGCGACAGATGGTGTACCGCGGCGATCGTGTGCGCGTTGTGCGTGGCGAACTGGGGGTAGATCAGCGTCGGGCCGGCATTGAACAGTCGACGAGCGCAGGCGATGTAGGAAACGTCGGTGCTCGGCTTGCGCGTGTACACCGGATAGCCGGCCAGGCCGCCTTCCTGCGCGCGCTTGACCTCGGCGTCCCAGTAGGCGCCCTTGACCAGGCGCACGTACCAGCGCCGGCCGTGCGCCAGCGCCATCTCCACCAGCCAGTCGATCACGAACGGGGTGCGTTTGGAGTAGGCCTGCACCACGATGCCCAGGCCGTTCCAGCCGGCCAGCGACGGGTGCGCGAACACCTCGCCGATGATGTCGAGCGAGAGCTCCAGGCGGTCGGCTTCCTCGGCGTCGACCGACAGGGCGATGCCGGCCTTCATCGACAGCTGCGAAAGCTCCAGCAGCCGCGCAACCAGCACCTTGCGGGCGCGCTCGCGCTGGCCGGGCTCGTAGCGCGGATAGAGCGCCGAGAGCTTGACCGAGATCGACGGTGCGTCGGTGTGGTTGGCAAACGGGCCGCGCTGGCCGATCGCACCGATCGCGTCGCGGTAGGCCTGCTGGTAACGCTCGGCATCGGCGGCGGTCAGCGCGGCCTCGCCCAGCATGTCGAACGAATAGCGGTAGGCCGCGTTCTCTTTCTTCTTCGCCCGGTCCAGCGCCTCGTCGATGGTGCGGCCCATCACGAACTGGTGGCCCATCAGGCGCATCGCCTGGCGCACCGCGGCGCGGATCGCCGGCTCACCCAGGCGCGCCACCAGTCGGCGCAGCGAGCCGGTGAAGTCGTCGCGGGTGGTGTCGGCCAGGTTGACCAGCCGGCCGGTCAGCAGCAGGCCCCAGGTCGAGGCGTTGACCAGCGCCGATTCGCTCTGGCCCAGGTGCTTGCGCCAGTCGGCGTCGCCGAGCTTGTCGCGGATCAGCTTGTCGGCGGTGCGCTGGTCGGGGATGCGCAGCAGCGCCTCGGCCACGCACATCAGCAGCACGCCTTCCTCGCTGGACAGGTCGTACTGGCGCATGAATGCCTCGACCATGCTCTGGTCCTTGGCGCGCGCACGCACGCGGGTGACCAGGCCGGCCGCCCGGTCGACCACCGCCACGCGCTCTTCCGGCGGCAGGTCGGCCTGGTCGAGCAGGTCGAGCACCGCCTCGGTCTCGTCGCGCAGCCAGGCGGCGGTGATGCGGGCGCGAGCGGGCTCGTCGACCGCGGGGATTTCGGGGCTCAGGATAGATTGCGTCACGTGGGGGATCTGCTGGCTGAGAACCGCCCGGGGCGGCGGCGAAGCCCGCGATTGTACGCCCCGTGCGCAGGCAGGCGCATCCGTGCGCGGGCGCATCGACGGCCACGGCTGAACGCGCGGCACGGGCGTGCTGGTTCCACGCCATGCGCCACGGGCCCGGCGCGCAGCCAGAGGGGTTGCGCGGTCCGCGCAGGCGCGCGCCCAACCGCGGGTTTCCGGTTCGCCGTGCCAGCTCTGCCGCGGCATGATCCAGGTCATGGGGGTGCGACATTCTTGCCTCGCAGCGATTCAGCGGCCTATCATTCCCCGGTTCCAGGCACGCCGGATTCCCATGATCGTGCTTCGACCAGCTGGCGCCGGCCTGCCGTGCGTGACGATGTGGCTCCGGCCCAATCGCGCACTCAGCCGACGCGGACTGCGTCGTCTGATCATGGTGCTGGCGGCTCTGGCGCTGACGACGGCCGGGTTGGGCGCGTGGCAGGGGAATGTGTTTGCTCCGCTGTTTGCCCTGATCGAGTCCTGCGCGATGGCCCTCGCCCTGTGGCGGGCCTGGCGCGCGGGCGACCGCAGCGAACGCATCCGCCTCGACGAATCGTCGCTGGAGGTGCGCTCGCTGCCTGGGCGACGGCGCGCGTGCTTCCAGTCCTACTGGGTGCGCGTGCGGCTGGCGCCCGGCAACGGGCACGGGCGTCTGCTGCTGGGGTCGCACGGACGCGAGCTGGAGATCGGGGCGTTCCTCGCCGAAGAGGAACGCCTGGAGTTGTCGAGAAAACTCAAGGTGCTGCTGGCGGACGTGCGAGGCCAGCAGCGCAGGTAGCTACAACAAAGGTGCAGGACATGACATCTGGCGGCATCAGGATCAAGGCATGGGCAGCGGCAGCGGCCTTTGCGCTGTTCAGCGGCGCGGCATGGGCCAACCCCCAGCCGGGCCAGCTCAACATGACGCGCGGCGTCAGCGAGTGGTCGCCCGAGGCCTACTTCCTCAACAACGTCGCGCTCGGCGTGTGCACCGTCATCGGCGTGCTCGTGTTCGGCGCGATGTTCGTCGCCATGTTCCGCTTCCGCAAATCGCGCGGCGCGGTGGCCGAGAAGTGGTCGCACAACACCATGCTCGAAGTGGTCTGGACCACCATTCCGGTGATCATCCTGATCGTGCTGGCCTGGATGTCCACCGGCGGCCTGGTCTCCTTCGCCGACACCACCGGCTCGCAGATGACCGTCAAGGTCACCGGCTACCAGTGGAAGTGGCGCTATGACTACGTCGACTACCAGGGTAAGGCGATCGACGGCGTCGGCTTCATGTCCAAGCTCGACGACCAGAGCAACGAGACCCGCCAGCTCGATTCGGGCCTTGATCCGAAGTCGGTCAAGGTCGGTGACGAGAACACCTACCTGCTCAACGTCGACAAGCCGCTGGTGCTGCCGGTCGACACCAAGGTGCGCTTCGTGATCACCGCCGGCGACGTCATCCATTCCTGGTGGGTGCCGGCGCTGGGCTGGAAGATCGACGCCATCCCGGGCATCGTCAACGCGGCCTGGACCAACATCAAGGTGCCGGGCACCTACCGCGGCCAGTGTGCCGAGCTGTGCGGCCAGGACCACGGCTTCATGCCGATCGTGGTGAAGGCGGTCTCCAAGGCCGAGTTCGCCCAGTGGCTGGCGCAGCAGGAGGCCGCCGGCAAGGCGCCGCCGGCTACCCCCGCGACACCGGCCGTTCCGGCACCGGCGTCGACCGCCGCTGCCCCGGCATCCGCTTCGACCACGGCCGCCCCGGCAGCCAAGACGCCGGGCAAGCAGGGCTGAGGCCCATCCAGCCCATCCGCTTTTCAAGTATTCGCATTAGGTAGAGGTGCAAGGCCATGGCCCACGCAGCCACCCACGATCACCACGACGAGCATCACGGCGCGCCGTCGAACTTCTTCACGCGCTGGTTCATGTCCACGAACCACAAGGACATCGGCACGCTGTACCTGGTCTTCTCGCTGCTGATGTTCTTCATCGGCGGCAGCTTCGCGATGGTGATCCGCGCGGAGCTGTTCAAGCCGGGCATGCAGCTGGTGCAGCCGTACTTCTTCAACGAGATGACCACCATGCACGCGCTGGTGATGATCTTCGGCGCGATCATGCCGGCCTTCGTGGGCCTGGGTAACTGGATGATCCCGTTGATGGTCGGCGCGCCGGACATGGCGCTGCCCCGCATGAACAATCTCTCGTTCTGGATCCTGCCGTTCGCCTTCGCGCTGATGCTGTCGACCCTGTTCATGCAGGGTGGCGGCCCGGCCGGCGGCTGGACCATGTACCCGCCGCTGTCGCTGCAGAGCGATTCGGTCGCCTATGTGGTGTTCGCGATCCACCTGATGGGCATCAGCTCGATCATGGGCGCGATCAACATCATCGCGACCATCCTCAACATGCGCGCGCCGGGGATGGACCTTCTGAAGATGCCTGTGTTCGTGTGGAGCTGGCTGATCACCGCGTTCCTGCTGATCGCCGTGATGCCGGTACTGGCCGGCGCGGTGACCATGCTGCTGACCGACAAGTACTTCGGCACCAGCTTCTTCAACGCCGCCGGCGGCGGCGACCCGGTGCTGTACCAGCACGTGTTCTGGTTCTTCGGTCACCCCGAGGTCTACATCATGATCCTGCCGGCGTTCGGGATCATCTCGGAGATCGTGCCGACCTTCTCGCGCAAGCCGATCTTCGGCTACAAGGCGATGGTGTTCGCGATCGCGGCGATCGCCTTCCTGTCGTTCATCGTGTGGGCGCACCACATGTTCGCGGTGGGCCTGCCGCTGGGCGCCGAGATCTTCTTCATGTACGCCACCATGCTCATCTCGGTGCCCACCGGCATCAAGGTGTTCAACTGGGTGAGCACGATGTGGGGCGGCTCGCTGACGTTCGAGACGCCGATGCTGTTCGCCATCGCCTTCATCATCCTGTTCACCATCGGCGGCTTCTCCGGCCTGATGCTGGCGCTGGTGCCGGCGGACTTCCAGTACCACGACACCTACTTCGTGGTGGCGCACTTCCACTACGTGCTGGTGACCGGCGCTGCCTTCGCCATCATGGCCGCCACGTACTACTGGCTGCCCAAGTGGACCGGTCACATGTACAGCGAGTTCTGGGGCAAGGTGCACTTCTGGTGCTCGGTGGTGTTCGTGAACGTGCTGTTCTTCCCGCAGCACTTCCTGGGCCTGGCCGGCATGCCACGCCGTATTCCCGACTACAACGTGGCCTTCGCCGACTTCAACATGATCAGCTCGATCGGCGGCTTCCTGTTCGGCGCCTCGCAGCTGATCTTCCTGGGCGTGATCGTGCATTGCGCGTTCTTCTCCAGGAAGAAGGCGGCCGACCGGGTGTGGGAAGGCGCGCGTGGTCTGGAGTGGACGGTGCCCTCGCCGGCCCCGCACCACACCTTCGCACTGCCGCCGGTGATCCACGACGACGAGCTGGCCCACGGTCACGTGGATGATTGATGCAACGGGTGCGCCGGCCCTGGCCGGTGCACCGGATGGGCGCAGGGTGATGAACGGGCAGGGCAACGATGGGGAGCTGGCACGCCGGAAGGGCGTACGGCGCACCCTCTGGATCACCGGGACGATCGCGGTGGTGCTGTTCCTGCTCTCGATCCTCAGTATGGTGAAGATCGGCTAGCGTCAGATATTCCCCGGGTCCGTCGCGGCGGCCCGGCAAGCAGTTCCCCGCGCAACATGGCGGGGATGGAAGCAAACAAAGAGATATCCACGGGGATCACTCATGGGTCAGCAGCAAGCGTATTTCGTACCGGCCAAGAGCCATTGGCCGATCGTGGCCGCGGTGGTCATGTTTCTCACCGTGTTCGGTGCCGCGCATTGGTTGAATGCCGCGCCGGGCGAGGCGGGCTTCGGCAAGACGATCATCACGATCGGCTTCATCGGCATCCTGCTGATGTTCTTCGGCTGGTTCCGCTCGGTGATCCACGAGTCGCTGGCCGGCAAGTACGACGCCCAGGTCGACCGCTCCTTCCGCATGGGCATGATGTGGTTCATCTTTTCCGAGGTGATGTTCTTCGCCGCGTTCTTCGGCGCGCTGTTCTACACCCGCATGTTCTCCGTACCGTGGCTCGGTGGCGAGGGCCATGGCGTGCTGACCCACCAGTTCCTGTGGAGCGAGTACGCGGCAGCCTGGGGTGCTGGCGGCGGCAATGGCCCGGCCAACATCGGCGGTGATTTCCAGACGGTGGCGCCGTGGGGTCTGCCGCTGCTCAACACCCTGATCCTGCTTACTTCCAGCGTCACCGTGACCATCGCGCACCATGCGCTGAAGGCGGGCCACCGCGGCAAGATCCTGGTGTTCCTGGGCCTGACCGTGCTGCTGGGCGCAACGTTCGTGTATGCCCAGGCGCACGAGTACATCGAGGCCTACAAGGAACTCAACCTCACGCTGCACACCGGCGTGTACGGCTCGACTTTCTTCATGCTGACCGGTTTCCACGGCCTGCACGTGACGCTGGGCACGATCATGCTGGCGATCATCTGGCTGCGCGTGCTCAAGGGCCATTTCAGCCCGGATCACCATTTCGGCTTCGAGGCGGTGGCCTGGTACTGGCACTTCGTCGACGTGGTGTGGCTGGGCCTGTTCATGTTCGTCTACATCCTCTGAGACCAGCCCGCGCCGCACGAAAAAGCCCGCCGAACGGCGGGCTTTTCTTTTGCTCGAACCCGCTTGCGGGTGATGCTTCGAATGGCCTCGATGGGAGAGCATCGCCCGCAAGCGGGCACCTGCAGATATCCGAAGGCGTGCGCTAAATGTCGCGCTGGCAGGCTTCGCCCGCGCCGGACCGCTACAATTAGCGGCCGACGCCGTGGGGCTGCAGCCAGCCCATCCAGATGCCCAGCATGATCATGGCGATCAGCACGATCGACAGGCCGATGCGCCGGGTCAGCGCCCAGGCGGTGCGTTTGCTGCCGTCCTTGTCGGTCATCATGTAGTACAGCGCCTGGCCGAGGTTGAACACCACGACCAGGAACATGATCACCAGCGCGACTTTGTAGATGGTTTCCACGTGAGCGGTCCGATCAACTTGCGAGCCGGCAGTATAGCCACCGCTGACGGTGCCTCCGCGTGACACGTTGGCGCAGGCCTGCCTGGTGGAGCGTGCTGCTGACCGTGGCTGCCGCGGCGCTGTTCGTGCGCCTCGGTCTATGGCAGCTGGACCGGGCGGCCTACAAGGACAGCCTGGTGCGGCGTTACGCCGCTGCGGCCGTCGCATCGCCGATACCCTTCGGGAAGGTGGCGGCGACCCCGCCGGCCGATGCCTTTCCACGGGTGGCCGTGCGCGGAAGCTGGCTGACCGACCGGGTCTACCTGCTCGACAACCCGCATCACGACGCACGTGGCGGGGTGGAGGTCTACGTACCGCTGGCGCTGCCCGGCGATTCGCGCCTGTTGCTGGTGGACCTTGGCTTCCTGCCAACGGCGCGCGAACAGGCGCCGGCGCTGCCGTCGCTGCCGGCTGGCGAGGTCGACCTGCATGGACTCTACCTGCCGCCGCCGGGCGTGGGCCTGGAGCTGGGCGGCGATGCGCTGGCTGGCCAGGCGCACTGGCCCAAGACGACCATCTATCTTGATCTCGGACAGGTGGCAAAAGACCTCGGCCGCCCGTTGTACCCGCGGGTGCTCGCGCTCGACGCCAACCCGGCCGCCCGCTACCAGCGCGAGCACCCGTTCGATTTTTCCTCGATGCCGCCGTCGCGGCACCGGGCCTATGCCTTCCAGTGGTTCAGCTTTGCGGTCGCGGTGGTGGTGATCTTCCTGGTCCTGCACCGCAAGCGCCGCCCCCGACGCACGGACATCCGATGAATACTCCCGCGCCTCCCTCCCTCAAGGCCAGCCGTGCCAAGTTGCTGGCGATCATGGCGGTCTTCGCGCTGCCGATCATCGCCGCCGGCGTGCTGACCTTCACCGGCTGGCAGCCCAGCGGCAAGGGCTACGGTCAGCCGATCCAGCCGCAGCGCAACTTTGTCGATGAGCACCTGCGCGTGACCCTCGCCGACGGTGGCGACTACGCCTGGCGCGATCCCGAAGAGCCGCGCATGACGCTGGTCGCGCTGGCCGGCCCGGGCTGCGCCGCGCGTTGCTTCGAGACGCTTACCGGCATGGCCAAGGCCTGGGTCACGCTCAACCGCAACCAGAAGCGCCTGCGCCTGCTGTACGTAGGCGAGCCGCCGGCCGATGCGGGTCGGCTGGAGGCGATGAAGTCGTTCTGGACGCTGGGTCGTGACGCGGGCGGCAAGCTGGGCGCCTTCCGTCCGCAGGCGTCCGACAGCGTGAGTGCGCTGCTGGTGGAGTCCAACGGCACGGCGCTGGCGTACTACCCGGCGGGCTTCGATGGCACGGGGCTGCTGCGCGACATGCACAAGGTGATCAAATGAACGGCGAGGGTGGCGGCCGCATGCAGGCCTCGAACGTAACGGCATCGGTCCGGGCGCGACGTGTCATGCGCTGGCTCGCGGTGTGCGCAGCGGTGTTCGCCTTCGGCGTGGTGATGTTCGGCGCGTTCGTGCGCCTGTCCAATGCGGGGCTGTCCTGCCCGGACTGGCCCACTTGCTACGGCCAGGTGACCTGGCCCCACCACGAGCAGGCGGTGGCGCGTGCCGATGCGGCCTTCCCGGATCGCCCTTACGAGGCGACCAAGGCCTGGCGCGAACAGGTCCACCGCTTCCTCGCCGGCACGCTGGGCGTGCTGGTGCTGGCGTTGGCGATGATCGCCGCCGGGCGCCCGCGCTGGGCGCGCGTGGCGGTGATCCTGGGCGCCGTCTTTGCTGCCGGCGGCGTCTCGCTGTACATGCGAGGGGAACATGCCTGGTCGTCGTTGCTGGCCGTGGTGGCGATCGCGCTGCCGCTGGCTGCCGCGATCCGATTGCGCAGCCCCGGCGCGTGGCGGATCGCCGTGCTGGCGCTGGCGGTGATCATCTTCCAGGCGATGCTGGGCATGTGGACCGTCACTCTGCTGCTCAAGCCGATCGTCGTGATGGGCCATCTGCTCGGCGGCATCACGACGTTCGCGTTGCTGGCCTATGCGGCCTTGCGCTTCGCCGGGATCGGCGCCCCCGACGCACGCCACGCGCCGCTGCGCCGCTGGATCGTGCTCGGCATCGTGCTGCTGGTGGGGCAGATCGCGCTGGGCGGCTGGACCTCTTCCAACTACGCCGCGCTCGCCTGCGGCACCGGGCCGGACGCGTTCCCCAAGTGCCTAGGCCAATGGATGCCGCCGACCGACTTCAAGGAAGGGTTCGTGCTATGGCGCGGCATCGGTGTGAACTACGAGGGCGGCGTCCTGGACATGGCCGCGCGCAGCGCGATCCAGATCGCACACCGCTTCGGCGCGCTGGTGGTGTTCATCTACCTGATGTGGCTGGGCCATCGGGTGGCCCGGCGCGGCCTGCGCCTGGCGGGTGCGGCGATCGGAACGGTGCTCGTGGCCCAGGTGCTGCTGGGCATCAGCAATGTGCACTTCGGCCTGCCGCTGCCGGTGGCCACCGCGCACAACGGCGTGGCGGCACTGCTGTTGTTCACCCTGCTGGCGACACTGGCGCGCACGCAGCCGCAAACGGATGATGCACCGATGCGGTCCCCGGAGTCCGGACGATGAGCGCGCACCTGCGCGAATACCTGCAACTGACCAAGCCGCGCGTGGTCGCGCTGCTGGTGTTCTGCGCCGTGATCGGGATGTTCCTGGCGGTGCCGGGTATCCCGCCGTGGCGCGCGCTGGTATTCGGCACGCTGGGAATCTGGATGGCCTCCGGCTCGGCCGCGGCCTTCAATCATCTGATCGACGAGCGCATCGACAAGCTGATGGCACGCACGCAGCGGCGGCCGTTGGCCACCGGCGCGCTCAAGCCGCGTCAGGTGCTGTTGTTCGCCATCGCGCTCGGCATCGCCTCGATGCTGGTGCTGGCGCTGCTGGTCAACCCGCTGACCGCGTGGCTGACCTTTGGCGGCCTGATCGGTTACGCGCTGGTCTACACCGCCTACCTCAAGCGCGCCACGCCGCAGAACATCGTGATCGGCGGCCTGGCGGGCGCGATCCCGCCGGTGCTGGGCTGGACCGCCGTCACCGGACAGCTGCACGCCTTTGCGCTGCAGCTGTGCCTGATCATCTTCGTGTGGACGCCGCCGCATTTCTGGGCGCTGGCGATCTTCCGCCGCGAGGACTACGCGCGCGCGGAGATCCCGATGCTCCCGGTCACCCACGGCGTCACCTACACGCGCTGGCACGTGTTGTTCTACACCGTGCTGCTGGTGCTGGTGACCCTGCTGCCGGCGCTGACCGGCTTCAGCGGCGGCGTGTACTTAGGTGGCGCGGTGGTGCTGGGTGCGGGCTTCCTCTACTACGCCATCCGCCTGATGAACCCGCCGGACGAGTTCTTCGCCATGCGCGTGTTCAAGTACTCGATCGTGTACCTGATGGCGTTGTTTGCGTTCCTGCTTGCCGACCACTGGCTGATCGGGCCGGTGCAGGACGCCGGCGTCGTACTGCAGCGAGCCGCCTGACCTGTTGCCTGCTTGACAGGCAAGGGTTCGCAAAACAGAATGCGCGCGCCGTCCGGCGCGCTGCGCCGCGGCATTCCCCGAGACCTTCCAAGGCTTATGGACGTCTACCCTAGTCGCAACGTCGACATCCGCTCGCATCGGGTGCCGGCGTCGCATTACAAACTGAACGCCTGGGGCGACCGCCTGCGGTCGGCCGGCGCTTTCCTCGACTAGGAAACGCCCGGCCCACTCCCGCGGTGCCGCCGGCACCGTTACGAGGAGTCGGGTCATGAACCTGCTTCGCGATGTTTCGTGGCTGCGCCTGTGGCGCCGCCTTGCCATCGACCGCCGCCGTGTAACGCGGCCGGTCTACACCGTTACCGTTCCCGCGCCGCTGGCCGCTGCGGGCGTGACCGGAGGGCACCATCCCGTGGTGGTGACCCAGGCGGTGCCATTGCCGCACGTGGTGAAAGGGTGAGTCTGCATCGGGTGCACAACAGCTGGCCTCCGCCAGGTCGGCACCCGGTCCGGCCGTCCAGACGTCCGGATCTTCGGTAGCCGCGCGCGCCTGATCGAAGCGCGCGCCGGTCGATCAGGCGACAGACGGAAGCGGACCCGATGATCAGGCACACCCTCCACAGCGCGGCGGCCCGGGCGACCGGCAGGAGCGCGTCCCCCGCACGCGTGACGGCGGCCGACTACGCGCGGCTGCGCAACGACGACCTGCTGGCCCGCATGGATACCGGCACGAGCGGCCTGGATGCCGAACGCATCGCCGCGCGCCTGCACCGCGACGGCACCAACGAGGTCTCGCACGAGAAGCCGCCGCACTGGTCGCGCCAGCTGCTGCGCGCCTGCCGCAACCCGTTCATCGCGGTACTGGTGCTGCTGGCCATCGTCCAGCTTGCGACCGATCGCGAGGATCTCACCGGGCCGCTGATCATCGCCGTGATGGTCGGCATCAGCGTGCTGCTCAGCTTCACCCAGGAATACCGCTCCTCGCGCGCCGCCGAGCAACTCAAGGCGATGGTGCGCAACACCGCTAGCGTGACCCGCCGCGCGGCCGACGGCCACAGCGAGCGCATCGAGGTGCCGGTCGGCGAATTGGTCGCCGGCGACATCGTTCACCTGGCCGCGGGCGACATGGTGCCCGCGGACCTGCGGCTGCTCTCGGCCAAGGACCTGTTCATCAGCCAGGCCATCCTGACCGGCGAATCGCTGCCGGTGGAGAAGGCAGCGCCGATGACGCGCGACCTGGCCGAGGGCAACGCCAATCCGCTCGACTTGCCCGGCATCTGCTACATGGGTACCAACGTGGTCAGCGGCACCGCGACCGCCGTGGTGGTGGCGACCGGTTCCCGCAGCTATCTGGGTTCGCTGGCGCACACGCTCTCCGGCCAGCGCGTGCAGACCAGCTTCGACCGCGGCGTGCGCTCGGTCAGTTGGCTGCTGATCCGCTTCATGGCGGTGATGGTGCCGGTGGTGTTCGCCATCAACGGGCTGGACAAGCACGACTGGCTGCAGGCCTTCCTGTTCGCGCTCTCCGTGGCGGTGGGCCTGACGCCGGAGATGCTGCCGCTGATCGTCACCGCGAACCTGGGCAAGGGCGCGATGGCGATGTCGCGCCGCAAGGTGGTGGTCAAGCGCCTCAACGCGATCCAGAACTTCGGTGCGATGGACGTGCTGTGCACCGACAAGACCGGCACGCTGACGCTCGACCGGATCGTGCTCGAGCGCCACCTGGACCTGCACGGCGAGGCTTCGGACGAGGCGCTGGAATTCGGCTACCTCAACAGCCGCTTCCAGACCGGACTGAAGAACCTGATGGACAAGGCGGTGCTCGCGCACCGCAACCTCGAGCCGATGGCCGCGCGCTTCCGGCTGGTCGACGAGATCCCGTTCGACTTCCAGCGCCGGCGCATGTCCGTGGTGCTCGCCGGCGACGACGGTCAGCACCTGCTGGTGTGTAAGGGCGCGGTCGAGGAAATGCTCGCCATCTGCACCGCTGCGCGGCTGGATGGCGTCGACACCACGCTGGACGACGCACAACGCGCGGAGATCCGCGCAATGACCCGCCGGCTCAACGAGGACGGCCTGCGCGTGCTGGTGGTGGCGGTCAAACGACAGGACCCGAGCGGGCGCGCCTATGGCCTGGCCGACGAGGCGGGTCTGACGGCGATCGGCTGCCTGGCCTTCCTCGATCCACCGAAGGACTCGGCCGCCACCGCCATCGCCGCGCTGCGCGAACACGGCGTGGCGGTGAAGGTGATCACCGGCGACAACGAAGCGGTGACCCGCAAGATCTGCCGCGAGGTCGGGCTGGAAGTCACCCATTCCGCGCAAGGCCGCGACATCGAGCCGCTGGATGAACCGGCGCTCGACGCGCTGGTCGCGCGCACCACCGTGTTCGCCAAGATGTCGCCGCTGCAGAAGGCGCGCGTGGTCAGCTCGCTGCAGCGCCAGGGCCACACCGTCGGCTTCCTCGGCGATGGCATCAACGACGCGCCCGCGCTGCGCGAGGCCGACGTGGGCATCTCGGTGGACAGCGCCACCGACATCGCCAAGGAATCGGCCGACATCATCCTGCTGGAAAAGAACCTGATGGTGCTGGAGGAGGGCGTGATCGAGGGACGCGTCACCTTCGGCAACGTCATGAAGTACATCAAGATGACCGCCAGCTCGAACTTCGGCAACGTGTTCAGCGTGCTGGTGGCCAGCGCCTTCCTGCCGTTCCTGCCGATGCTGCCGCTGCAGCTGCTGGTGCAGAACCTGCTCTACGACATCTCGCAGCTGGCGATCCCGTTCGATCGCATGGACGAGGAGTACCTGAAGTCGCCGCGGCAGTGGGATGCCAGCGACATCGGCCGCTTCATGGCCTGGGTGGGGCCGGTCAGCTCGATCTTCGACCTCACCACGTTCTGGCTGCTGTGGCACGTGTTCGGCGCAAACGACGTGGCACACCAGGGGTTGTTCCAGTCCGGCTGGTTCGTCGAGGGCCTGCTGTCGCAGACCTTGATCGTGCACATGATCCGTACGCGGCGGATTCCGTTCGTGCAGAGCATTGCCGCGGCGCCCGTGCTGGCGCTGACGCTCGCGATCGGCGTGATCGGCCTGCTCGTCCCCTACAGCGGTCTGGGCGCCAAGCTCGGGATGACCGGCTTGCCGATGGCCTACTTCGGCTGGCTGGCGTTGACGCTGCTTTGCTACGCCGCACTGACGCAGCTGGTCAAGCGCGTGTACATCCGGCGCTACGGCCGCTGGCTATGAACATGCCGGGAATTTTTCCTACGAATTTTGGCGATACCGCCGCCATCGGTCGAGGGCTATAAAACCTGTCGGGGGAATCCTTGCCAACGTGTAGGGGTTCATATGCATGCAAGGTTCTCGCTGGCTCGCGCGCTGATGTTCGCGGGCCTGGGATGCTGCGGTCTTCCGGCCGTGTCGGCCGCCGCGGCGCTGCCTGACCACCAGGAATTCGAGGCGTCGCTGCAGGTGCCGTTCCAGGCGACCGCCGGCCGGCCGGTGGCGCTGCACTTCGCCTATCCGGGCGCCGCGGTCGGCACGCCGGTCGCCTGGGAGGTCGCGCTGCTCGACCGCGACGGCCGCGTGCTGCGCGCGTGGGAGGGACACAGCACGCTGCACGCGCGCACTGCCACGGCCCGCCTGCGCTGGGACGGCAAGGGCGGCCACGGCGAAGCCCTGCCGGCCGGTTACTACACGGTGCGCCTGCGCGCGATCGCGCTGGACGAAGCCAGCATCCGCCAGCTGGGAACCGGCCTGCCCGGGCACGCGCTGGCCCTGGCCGTCGATCGCGCGCCCGGGCGCATCGAGGAGCAGCGCTACGACATCCAGGTCGGTCACGTGGCGCCCGCGCGCGTGCCGGCGTTCCGCGCGCTGCCGCGCCACGGCCAGACGCTGCAGGCGCAGTCGGTGAGTGCCGGCTCGCTGCCCTACACGATCTACTACGGCAACCTGCACAGCCAGACCAACCACAGCGACGGCGGCGGCGACCTGGCCACCTGCGACAGCGAACAGGCGCCGCAGAGCAGCGCCTACGGTCCGGCCGACGCCTACCAGTACGCGATGAACCGCGGGCTGGACATGCTCATGACCTCCGAACACAACCACATGTTCGACGGTTCCACCGGCACCAACACCTCGGCCGATCCGGCCACCGCGAAAAGCCTGTTCGCCTCCGGCCTGCAGGCGGCCAGCGCGTTCCGTGCCGCGCACCCCAACTTCCTCGCCGTGTACGGCCAGGAGTGGGGCGTGATCAGCAATGGCGGCCACATGAACATCATCAACGCCGACGGCCTGATCGAGTGGGAGAAGAACAGTGCCGGCCAGGTGATCGGCGACTACTACATCGCCAAGGGCGACTACGCCTCGCTGTACACGCTGATGCGCCAGCACGGCTGGATCGGCCAGTTCAACCATCCCGCGTCCAGCGGCCAGTTCGTGGTCAACGGCACCAACTTCGGCTACACGGCCGACGGCGACGCGGTGATGGTGCTGGCCGAGGTACTCAACAGCTCCGCGTTCTCGGCCAACACCAGCGAGACCGAGACCTCGCGGCCGAACTACGAGACCGCCTTCAATACCATCCTGGAGCGCGGCTACCACGTGGCGCCCAGTTCGGACCAGGACAACCACTGCGCCAATTGGGGAGCGAGCTACACCAATCGCACCGGCGTGCTCATCCCCGCCGGCACTGCCCTCAGCCTGAGCAGCTTCCTCGATGCGCTGCGCGCGCGCCGCGTGTTCGCCACCGAGGACAAGACCGACCAGATCGTGCTCACCGCCAACGGCCATGTCATGGGCGAGCGCTTCAGCAACTCGGGGTCGCTCACGCTGACCGTGAACTACGCCAGCACATCCGGCGACAGTGCGCAGCGCGTGCAGGTGTTCCAGGGCGTGCCCGGCAGCAATGGCACGGTCACGCAGCTGTCCGACACCGCCACCACCACCATCACGCCAGCCGCAGGCGAGCACTTCTACTACGCCAAAATCACCCAGGCCGACGGCAACCGGCTGTGGTCGGCGCCAGTCTGGGTGAGCCAGGGCAGCGGCGGTGGCGGCGGCGATACCACGCCGCCGACGGTCAGTGCCTCCGAAAGCGGCAGCGCGGGCACCATCACGCTGGCCGCCACGGCGAGCGACAACGTCGGCGTCAGCCGCGTGGAGTTCCATGTCGATGGCGCGCTCAAGGCCACCGACAGCAGCTCGCCCTACCAGGCCAGCCTCGACTCGACCACGCTCATCGATGGTTCGCACACGCTGGTTGCCAAGGCCTATGACGCGGCCGGCAATGTCGGCAGCAGCACCGGCGTGGGCTTCAGCGTCGCCAACGGCAGCGGTGGCGGCAGCAGCCAGTTGCTGAGCAACGGCGGCTTCGAGAGCGGCGCCACCGCCTGGACGCAGACCAGCGGGGTGATGACCAGCGACAGCAGCGAGGCAGCCCACGCCGGCAGCTGGAAGGCCTGGCTGGACGGCTACGGCAGCAGCCACACCGACTACGTGCGGCAGAAGGTGAGCATTCCCTCGATGGTGACAAGCGCGACGCTGGACTTCTACCTGCACGTCGACAGCGCCGAGGGTACCGGCACGGCCTACGACACGCTGCAGGTGCAGGTGATCACCTCCACCGGCAAGTACATCACGCTGGCCACCTACTCCAACAAGGACGCCGCCGGCGGCTACCAGCACCACACCCTCAGCCTGAATGGTTACAAGGGCCAGACGGTGCAGGTGAACTTCTACGGGGTGGAGGACGGTAGCCTGCAGACCTCGTTCGTGGTGGACGACGTGGCGGTCAAGACCCAGTAAGCGCAAGGCCTGTAGGAGCCCGCTTGCGGGCGACGCCCTTCCAGCCGGACCGTAGCGAGGCATCGCCCCAAGTGGGCTCCTACAGGGGCGGCCGCGCCTTGGCATACCGGCGCGCCAGTACCGCGCACACCATCAGCTGCAGCTGATGGAAGATCATCAGCGGCAGCAGCAGCGCGCCCAGTCCACCGGCCTGGGAGGCGAACAGGATCTTGGCCATCGGCACGCCGCTCGCGAGACTCTTCTTCGATCCGCAGAACACCAGCGTGATGCGGTCGGCGCGGGCGAAACCGAACAGTCGCCCGGCCATGCTGGTGCACAGCAGCGCCAGTGCCAGCAACAACGCGCCCACGCCGAGCGTGGCCAGCAGGGCCAGCGGCGCGGTGGCGCGCCACAGGCCCCCGACCACCGCCTCGCCGAACGCGGCGTAGACCACCAGCAGGATCGTGCCGCGGTCGGTGAACCCCAGCAGCGGCCGATGGCGATCGACCCAGTGGCCAATCCATGGGCGCAGCAGGTGCCCGACCGCGAATGGCAGCAGCAACAGCCTGACGATCTGCCACACGCCCTCGGCGCCGGGCGCATGCCCGCCATGCGTGGCCAGCAGCAGCTCGACCAGCAGCGGCGTCAGCACGATTCCGATCAGGCTCGACAGCGACGCGCTCACCACCGCAGCCGGCACGTTGCCGCCGGCGATCGAAGTGAACGCGATCGACGATTGCACCGTCGACGGCAGCGTGCAGACGAACAGCATGCCCATGGCCAGCGACGGCGTCAGCAGCGCGTGCGAGAACGGTGCCAGCAGCAGGCCCAGCAGCGGAAACAGCACGAACGTGCTGGCGAACACCGCCAGGTGCAGTCGCCAGTGCGTCAGGCCGCCAACGATCGCCGCGCGCGAGAGCTTCGCCCCGTGCAGAAAGAACAGCAGCATGATCGCCGCGTCGGTGATGCGGTCCAGCCCGACCGCGGCGCTGCCGCGGCACGGCAACACCGTCGCCAGGGCGACCGCGGCGAGCAGGGCGAGGGTGAAGCCGTCGGGAAGCAGACGACGCAACGGGGCAAGGCGCATGGGACTCGGGCGAAAGACGCGTGCAGCGCCAATTGTAACGGGCAGGCTCAGTCGTCCATGCCGCAGCGCGCGTGCCGGCGTCGGCGCCAGCACAGCACCAGTCCCGCCACCGCCAGCAGCCCGGCGAGGATCCAGATGCCGTGCTTCCCGCGGCCGATCCACATCGCCAGCCACTCGCGGTTGTTCGCGCCGAAGTAACCGAGGTAGACCCACACCGGCACGCTGATCAGCGCGGCCAGCCCGTCGAGCAGGAAGAAGCGCAGGAACGACACCCGGTGCGTGGCGCCCGCCGTCACGTACACCGCCGTGCGCATGCCGGGCAGGAAACGCGCCAGGAACAGCAGACGGTTGCCATAGCGGGCGAACTTCTCCTGCACCCGGCCATAGCGTTCGGGCGTGAGCAGGCGCGCCACCAGCGGCCACTGCATGATGCGTGCGCCGTGCCGGTGCCCGAGCAGGAACATGGCCGCGTCGCCGGCGAGCACGCCGACCAGCGCGACCGCGGCCATCACGTGCACGTTGGCGAAGCCCAGCCCGGCGATCACTCCACCGGCCACCAGTGTGATGTCCTCCGGCAAGGGCGCGCCCGCACCGCACAGCAGCAGCGCGGCGAACACCGCCAGGTAGCCGCTTTCGGCAAACAGCAGGATCAGGCGTTCAAGCAGCGTCATGGGTGCTTCCGCCCCGGGGCGCGCGTCGATCGGGAATGGCGCACGCGCCAGCAAACACACTGCATGGATCAGCCCTGCGCCTGGGTCGGGCGGCGGGCCGCCAGCAGTTCGCGCAGCTCGGCCTTTTCGGCGCTGGTCAGCGTGCCTTCGCGATGCCGGGCGGTAAGCGCTTCGCGGCGAAGCGCGGTGGCCTGTTCGTCCATCCGCGCCAGCGCGCCCAGGAATTCCTCGCGCTGGGTCTCCGGCTCGCCGACCACCATCGCGGCCATCAGTTTCTGCAGCGACGGATATTCGGGTCGCTCGGCGAAGTGCTCGACCAGCATCGCCGGATTGATGCCCGGCCGCGCGCGGCACAGGTCGATCAGCTCGGCGAGCAGCCCCACGCCCGGCTTGTCCAGGCGCAGGAAGCGGTAGGGCGCCTCGACCAGATCGGCCAGCCCTGGCTGCGCCAGCAGCAGCGCGATGGCGCTGCGCACCAGCGAGCGCTGCACCGCCACCGGCCGCTGCACCGCGCGGCGCGCGGCCGGTTCGGCCGGGACGTTGGCGCGGGCGCCGGTGCGCTTCTCCAGCTCCTGCGCCATCAGGTCGCGAAAGGCGCCGTCGGGAAGCTTGGCGATCAGCGGACGCGCGCGCTCGGCCAGCCGCGCGCGGCCGTCGAGGCTGGCGGTGTCGACATCGTGCGAGAGTTCGCCAAAGAAATAGTCCGACAGCGGCGTGGCCTCCTTCAGGCGCTTCTCGAAGCCGTCCTTGCCCTCCTTGCGTACCAGTGAATCCGGGTCCTCGCCCTCGGGCAGGAACAGGAAGTACGCCTGGCGGCCGTCGCGCAGCCGCGGCAGCGCGGCGTCGAGCGCCTTCCAGGCGGCGGCGCGGCCTGCGCGGTCGCCGTCGAAACAGAACACCACATCCGGTGCGGCGCGGAACAGCACCTCGGTGTGCTCGGGCGTGGTCGCGGTACCGAGCGTGGCCACGGCGATCGGCAGGCCGGCCTGGTGCAGCGCGATCACGTCCATGTAGCCCTCGACCACCACGATGCGCTGCAGGTTGCTGTTCGCCTGCTTGACCTGCCACAGCGCGAACAGCTCGCGGCCCTTGTGGAAGAGCGGGGTCTCCGGGGAGTTGAGGTACTTCGGGCCCTGGTCCGGACTGAGCACCCGGCCGCCGAAGGCGATCACCCGGCCGCGGCGATCGAGGATGGGGAACATCAATCGCTCGCGGAAGCGGTCGTAGCGGTGGCCGCGCTCGCCGCTGGCAACCATGCCTGCCTCGGTCAGCAACTGCATGCGCCGGTCGCTGCCGCCGAGTGCCTTGATCAGGCCGTCGTAACCGGCCGGAGCCCAGCCCAGCCGGAAGCGCGCGATGGTATCGGCGTCCAGTCCACGCTTGCGGCAATACGATTGCACTTCGGCGTTCTTCGGCAGCTCGCCCTCATACCAACGCGCGGCGCTGTCGAGCAGCGCGTAGAGGTCGGTCTTGTCCTCGCGCGGCGCCGCCTCGCGCCCGCCCTCGCGCGGCACGGTGAGGCCGACCGCCTGGGCCAGCTCCTCCACGGCGTCCGGGAACTCCAGCCGCTCGTAGTCCATCAGGAATTTCACGGCGCTGCCGTGCGCGCCGCAACCGAAACAGTGAAAGAACTGCTTGGCGGGACTGACGTAGAACGAGGGCGTGCGCTCGTTGTGGAACGGGCAGCAGGCGGTCCACTCGCGCCCGGCCTTCTTCAACGGCACGCGCCGCTCGATCACGTCGACGATGTCGACGCGGGCAAGCAGTTCGTCGATGAAGCTGTCAGGAATACGGCCGCGCATAGACGGCCTAGTCTAGGGCTTGCGCGCGCGCTGCGGGACGCCTGCGACGCCATGTAGGGCGGCGGCGGCAGGGTGGACTTGGTCCATCATCCGCGTTGCGGCGCGGACGATGGGCCGGAGCCCACTCTGCGTGCGCCTACAGGATGTGGAACACCCCGATCACCGCCAGCAGGGCGATGATGAACAGGATCACGAAGATCACGAACAGCACCTTGGCGATCGTCGCAGCGATGCCGGAAATCCCGCCGAAACCGAGCCAGCCGGCGACCAGCGAGATAATGGCGAAGATGATGGCCCACTTGAGCATGCGGCTTCTCCCTCGCCGCGCGGCCGGAGGCGGGGGCCTCCGATCAGGCGACGCCGCGCTGTTGTAGGCGATGGGGCGTGAAGGGTGCGCATCAGCTCGCTGTGCGGGGCGTGATGCGGACTGGCTTTGCTCTTCTCAGGGGAGGCGATCTTTGCGCCCTCTCACCGCCGGGGAGAGGGCTGCTCTCGCGACGGAGCAGGTCGGAGCGCGGCTTTGATCGGGTTTCCTGCGAGCCCCGGCCGCTCACCTCGGTCCGTTGCCCGGAGGGGGGAGGAGGCCAAGGCAAAAAAGCCGTACCAGCGGGGCTCAGCCGCCCAGGCGTGCCTTGATGCGGGCGGACACCTGCGCCATGTCGGCGCGTCCGGCAGCCTGCTGCTTGACCACGCCGACCACCTTGCCCATGTCGCGCGGCGAGCTGGCGCCGGTCTGCGTGATGGCCGCGTCGATGAGTGTGTCGACCTCGGTCTCGCTGAGCTTGGCCGGCAGGTAGGCCTCGATCACCACCATCTCGGCGCGCTCGACGTCGGCCAGGTCCACGCGACCGGCCGCGTCGTACTGCACGATCGAGTCGCGCCGCTGCTTGAGCATCTTCTCCAGCACGCCGAGCACCTGCGTCTCGTCCAGCTCGATACGCTCGTCCACCTCGCGCTGCTTGATCGCGGCCAGGATCAGGCGGATCACCGCCAGCCGATCCTTCTCGCCGCCGCGCATGGCGGCCTTCATGTCGTCGGTGATGCGCTGCTTGAGGCTCATGGGCTTGTCTCCGGAAACGCGAAAGGCCGGTGTCGCCTTGGGGCAACACCGGCCTCGGGATGTCAGAACACCGTGCCGCGCGCTACGCAGCGGCAGCGGGGATCAATACATCCGGGTCTTGCGCGATACGTCGCGCGAGAGGCGGCGCAGGTGGCGCTTCACCGCGGCGGCACGCTTGCGCTTGCGCTCCTGGGTCGGCTTCTCGTAGAACTCGCGCTTGCGGGTCTCGGCCAGGACGCCGGCCTTTTCGCAGGTACGCTTGAAGCGGCGCAGGGCAAGCTCGAACGGCTCGTTCTCGCGGACTTTGACGCTGGGCATGAAAACTCCGAGTGGTAAACTGGCCCGCCAACCTGGCGCGCCTGTGGAATAGGGCGAGCCGCGAATTATAGCGTGGACAAAAAAGAAATTTCAAACCCGCCTGTCAAGCCCGTCCTCGGCGTGGAAACCTCCTGCGACGAGACCGGCGTGGCGCTGCTGCGCTGGGAGCCCGAGGCACCTGGCCGGGGCCTGCTGGCGCATACGCTGTACAGCCAGATCAAGCTGCATGCCGACTACGGCGGCGTGGTCCCCGAACTGGCCAGCCGCGACCACGTGCGCAAGCTGCTCCCGCTGGTGCGCGAGGCGCTGGCGCAGGCAGGCATGACCCCGGCCGACCTCGGCGGCGTGGCCTACACCGCCGGGCCCGGCCTGGTCGGCGCACTGCTGGTTGGCGCGGCGGCGGCGCGGGCGATGGCCTGGGCACTGGATGTGCCGGCGATCGGCGTGCACCACATGGAAGGCCACCTGCTGGCGCCGCTGCTGGAACCGGATCCGCCCGAGCCGCCGTTCTTGGCGCTGCTGGTCTCCGGCGGCCATTCGATGCTGGTGGAGGTGCGTGCGATCGGCCAGTACCGTCTGCTCGGCGACACCCTGGACGACGCGGCGGGGGAGGCGTTCGACAAGACCGCCAAGCTGATGGGCCTGCCCTACCCGGGCGGCCCGGCGCTGGCCAAGCTGGCCGAGCAGGGCCGGCCCGGCGCGTTCCGCTTCTCCCGTCCGATGACCGACCGGCCCGGGCTGGACTTCAGCTTCTCGGGCCTGAAGACCCAGGTGCTGCTGGCCTGGAAACAGTCCGACCAGTCCGAACAGACCCGCGCCGACGTCGCGCGCGGCTTCGAGGAAGCCATCGTCGATACGCTGGTGATCAAGTGCCGCCGCGCGCTGGAAGCCACCGGCACGCACCGGCTCGTGATCGCCGGCGGCGTCGGCGCCAACAAGCGCCTGCGCGAGACGCTGGCGGCCGCCGGCGAGAAAGACGGCTTCCGCACCTACTTCCCGCGGCTGCAGTTCTGCACCGACAACGGCGCCATGATCGCCCTGGCCGGCGCGATCCGGCTGGCCGCCGGCCAGGGCCAGGACGAGGCGGTGCGCGTGTCGCCACGCTGGGACCTGGAGTCCTTGCCGGGAATCGGGAATGGTTGATAGGGAATGGGCAAGCCGTTTCCGCTGAGGGGTGAGGGCGGCAGGAGCCCGCACGACTCCTGCCTTCGTCGGGCGAGTGGGACATGGACAAACCCGTTATCCTCGGGAAACGGCAGCGCGTGACGCTCACGACGATTCCCCATTCACGATTCCCTATTTGCCCTCCATGGACACCGTTTTCATCGAAGACCTGCGCATCGACGCGGTGATCGGCATCTACGACTGGGAGCGGCGCGTGCGCCAGACGCTCGCGTTCGACATCGAGATGGCCTTTGACAACACCGTGCCGGCCGCCAGCGACGACATCGCGCACACGCTCAACTACAAGGACGTCTCCAAGCGGCTGATCGACTACGTCGGCAGCTCCCGCTTCGGCCTGGTCGAGACGCTGGCCGAGCGTTGCGCGGCGATCATCCGCGAGGAATTCGGCGTGGCCTGGGTGCGCCTGAAGCTGTCCAAGCCCGGCGCCGTGCGCGGTGCGAAATCGGTCGGCGTGCGCATCGAGCGCGGCACCCGCCCGCAGTAAACCCATCGGCGGCGCCGCGCAGGCGCCGTCCGCCGCGGCCGTGGCATGTCGCGCGCGACCGGCCCCGAAAGGAGACCGCATGCCTTCCCTGTCCGAACTGATCGACCTTCCCTGGATGCACACCCTGCTGGGCGTGCTGGCCGTGCTGGTGCTGGCGTGGCTGGCCGGCGAGCTGTGCCGGCGGCTGCTGCTGCGTCTGGTCCTTGGCCTGGCCAGGCGCACGGCCTGGCACTGGGACGATGCGCTGCTGCAGCACGGTGTCTTCCGCTGGCTGGCGCGGCTGGTGCCGCCGCTGGCGCTTTCCTACGGCATCGCGCTGGTACCCGGTGTGCCCGACGCGGCCGAGGCCGCGGTCGCCAAGGCCATGCTGGCACTGGTGGTGCTGTGCGTGGTGATGGCGCTCAACGCGGCCTTGTCGGCCGCCGAAGACGTGTACCGGCAGACGCCCGCCGGGCAGCAGCGCTCGATCAAGGGCGCAGTGCAGCTGACCAAGCTGGGCCTGTGCCTGGTCGGCGCGCTGGTGGTGATCGCGGCGGTGACCGGCAAGCAGGTGGGCCTGCTGCTGTCGGGCCTGGGCGCGATGTCGGCGGTGCTGATGCTGATCTTCAAGGACACCATCCTGGGCTTCGTCGCCGGCGTGCAGCTGTCGTCCAACGACCTGCTGCGGGTGGGCGACTGGATCGAGATGCCGCAGCTGCATGCCGACGGCGACGTGATCGACATCGCCCTGCACACGATCAAGGTGCGCAACTGGGACAAGACCGTCACCAGTATCCCGAGCTGGCGGTTGATGTCCGAGCCGTACAAGAACTGGCGCGGGATGCAGGAAACCGGCGGCCGGCGGATCAAGCGCGCGCTGACCATCGACGCCGCCAGCGTGCATTTCCTGGACGAGGCGCAGCTGGCGCGGCTGGCGCGGTTGCGCCTGCTGGCCGACTACCTGCCGCCGAAGACCCGCGACGTGGCGCAGTGGAACCATGCGCTGGGCGAGGACGCCGCGGTGCCGGGCAATCGGCGCCGGCTGACCAACCTGGGCACGTTCCGCGCCTACGTGCAGGCCTATCTGGACGGCCATCCGCACATCCACCACGGCCTGTTCTGCCTGGTGCGCCAGCTTGCCAGCGGGCCGCAGGGCATTCCGCTGGAGTTGTACTGCTTCACCAATACGGTGGCATGGGCCGAGTACGAGGGCATCCAGGCGGACATCTTCGACCACCTGTTCGCGCTGTTGCCCGAGTTCGGCCTGGCGCTGTACCAGCAGCCGTCCGGGCAGGACGTGCGCGCGGCACTCGGCCTCGCTGGCGAGGCGCCCTCACGCGCCGTGGCGCGGGCCGGGGCCTGAGGCCATGGGCCGCGCCTACCTGAGCCTGGGTTCCAACCTGGAGCCGCAGCGCCACCTGCGCGCGGCACTGGACGAACTGCGCGCACGCTTCGGCGCGATCGACGTATCGCCGGCCTACCGCAGCCGCGCGGTCGGCTTCGAGGGCAGCGATTTCGTCAACCTCGCGGTGGCGCTCGAGACCGAACTCGAACCCGAACCGCTGAACGACTGGCTGCACGCGCTGGAAGACCGCCACGGCCGCCGCCGCGACGTGCCGCGCTATTCGGACCGCACGCTGGACGTGGACATTGTGCTCTATGACCAGTACGTGCTCGACGGCCCCGGGCATCTGCAGATCCCGCGCAAGGAGCTGCGCCACGCCTTCGTCCTGAAACCCCTGGTCGACATCGCGCCCGACCTGCGCCACCCGCTGGATGGGCGCAGCATGGCCGAGCTGTGGGCGGCCTTCCCGCACGACAGCGAGCCGCTGGAGCTACTGTCGCTGTAGGCAATGCCCGGATCGGCCAGACGCCTGTAGGAGCGCACCCTGTGCGCGACCGCGCAGCCGGTTCCGCGATTGCATCGCGGTCGCGCACAGGGTGCGCTCCTACAAGGGAGCGTCGGAACCCCTTGAAATGCGGTCGGTCACTGTCGTTACCGCGGAGCGAGTGCTAGAAAGGCGCCGGCATTCACGGATCGACGGGGGAGTCGCATGGCCGGCAAGTTTGCGCGCAGTTGGGGATTGATGAAGGCGAGCGCCGCGGTGCTGCGGTCGGACAAGGCGTTGCTGGCCTTTCCGCTGCTGTCCGGGTTGTGTTCGCTGGTGGTGGCGGCGAGCTTCCTCGTGCCGGTGGCGCTGGCGGCCATCGCCAGCGACGGGCGCACGCTCGATCGCGGGCACTGGTCCGCGGCCACGTGGCTGCTGATGTTCGCCTTCTACCTGGTGCAGTACTTCGTCATCGTGTTCTTCAACACCGCGCTGGCCGGGTGCGCGCTGCGCCACCTGCGTGGCGAGCCGACCCGCCTGTCCGACGGCCTCGCGCTGGCCGGTTCGCGTTGGGCCAGCATCCTGGGCTACGCGCTGATCGCCGCCACGGTGGGCCTGTTCCTGCGCGCGCTGCAGGAGCGGCTGGGCCTGGTCGGCCGGCTGGTGGCCGGCCTGCTCGGCCTGGCCTGGACGGTGGCGACGTTCCTGGTGGTGCCGGTGCTGGCGAGCCAGGCGGTGGGGCCGGTCGATGCGGTCAAGCGCAGCGTGGAGCTGCTCAAGCGGACCTGGGGCGAGAACCTGATCGGTACCGTGGGGCTGGGCGCCGCGTTCGGGCTGATGACCTTCCTGGCCGTGCTGCTGGGGGCGTTGTTGATCGGCGGCGCGTTCGCGCTGCATTCGATGCCGGCCGTGGTGGCCGCCGTCATCGTGGTGGTCGTTGCGCTGGTGTTGCTGAGCCTGGTGCAGGCCTCGCTGCAGGGTATCTACGCGGCCGCGCTCTACCGCTATGCCGAAGCCGGCGAGGGCGGCGCGGGCTTCGAACCGGCGCTGCTGCAGGGGGCTTTCCGCCCGAAGAAATAGCGCGGGTCCCTTGTAGGAGCCCACTTGTGGGCGATGCTCCTGGCCCGGTCTGGCGCCCAAGAAAAGCATCGCCCACAAGTGGGCTCCTACGAGAGGCAACGGCTATACGGGCAACGTGCGGCCGCCATCCACGCGGATGATCTGTCCGGTGACGAACGGTGCATCGCGCAGCAGCCAGAGCACCGCGGAGGCGGCGTCCTCCGGCGTGCCCGCGCGCTGGAGCGGCGTGCGCGCCAGCAGTGTCGCGCGATCGTCGTAGTTCTTGCCGTCGGAGGGCCACAGCACCGCGCCGGGGGCCACGCCGTTGACGCGCACTTCGGGCGCCAGGTCCTGCGCGAGCGTGCGTGTCATCGCAGCGAGCGCGGCCTTGGCCATCACGTAGATCGGGTGTTCGGCCAGCGCGCGCTCGGCGTAGATGTCGACCAGGTTGACGATTGCCCCGCGCGCCTCGCGCAGTGCCGGCCACGCCGCCTGGGCGAGGAAGAACGGGGCTCGTGCGTTGGATGCGAAGAGCTCGTCCCACTGTGCCGGCGTGGCGCTGCCGACCGGGGTGGGAAAGAACGCCGATGCGTTGTTGACCAGTGCGTCCAGCTGCCCGAAACGGGTCAGCACCTGGTCCACCAGCGCGGGCAGGCGGTCGACCGCGGCCAGGTCGGCCTGTAGCGCCAGCGTGCTGCCGGCGCGTGCGCGCTCCAGTTCCGCCAGCAGCGCGGCGGCCTCCCCGGCGGAGTGGCGGTAGTGCAGGGCCAGGTCGTAGCCGGCGGCGTGCAACGTGCGGGCGATGCTGGCGCCGACGCGGCGGGCGCCGCCGGTGACCAGTGCGACAGGACGGGGATGCGGGTGGCTCATCCGTCGAGCTTGCCGCAAAGCGCGCGGGCCGTCACGGCGGGGGCGGATCTTCCGGCACGACGGCCTCGTCGGGCACCGCCAGCGGCTCGGTGCGCACCAGGCTGCCGCTGCCGAACAGCTCGATCGCGGTGCGCGCCACGCTGCGGGTGTCGTACCAGGCGTAGGCTCCCACCCCCGCGGCGCCGATCACCGGCAGCCAGCGCGAGATCCCGGCGCCCACCGTGCGCTGGGTCAGGCTGATCCCGATCCGCCGGGCCACGCGCTCGGCCAGCGTGGCCGACAGCTGGCGGAACAGCAGCCGGTCGCCCATGCGCACCACCAGGTCACGGAACGCCTGCGCCGCGGTGTGGCGGAACAGGCACCACAGCATCTGTTCGCGACCCAGGCTGGCGTGCTGGCCGAAGGCGGCCGCGATGTCGCTGACCATCTGCCCCTGGATCCGCCAGATCGCCACCAGCTCGGGCAGCACCGTAAGCCAGCCCAGCGGCCCGGGCGGCAGCGCCAGCGAGCCGGCGGTTAGCGCTGCCTTGCGCGCGGCCTGGGAGGCCAGCTCACGCGCCTTCGCCTCCGGATGCAGCCCCCGGTGCACCCGGCTGTCGGGAATCTGGCTGGCGAAGTCGAGGATCGCCGCGGCAATGCGTCCGTGCTCGACCGGGGCGGGCACGGCGGGGACCTGGGTCGGTGAATCAGCCATGGCGACTCCTGCGAATGGGCAGGCCAGTGTCGGTGACTGGCCGTGAATGGCGCATGCGACCCGGGCGTGACTTTCGACCCGTGGCGGGTGCCGGGTGGGATTGTTACGTTATAACATTAAGCCCAGCGACCCAGGAAACCGCCCGACGATGCCCCGCACCCTGCTTGCCTTCAGCCTTGCCTGCGCCCTCGGCCCGGCCTTCGCCGTGCCGGCGACGGATACCACGGTCGGCGACGCCACGGCACCACCCCCCCCGCCGCAGGTGCGCCAGCTCGACACGGTCGACGTCAGCGCCGCGCTGGACCTGTCGCGCAACGCGCTCTCGCCCGACACCGGCTCCAGCCAGTATGTGATCGACCGGCAGGCCATCGCGCAACTGCCGCTGGGCGCTTCCACGCCGGTCAACCAGGTGCTGCTGCAGGCGCCGGGCGTGGTGCAGGACGCCTACGGCGGGCTGCACGTGCGCGGCGACCACGGCAACCTGCAATACCGCATCAACGGCGTGATCGTTCCGGAGTCCATCTCCGGCTTCGGCCAGACGCTGGACGCGCGCACGATCCAGAGCATGAAGCTGCTCGACGGCGCGCTCCCGGCACAGTACGGCTTGCGTACCGCCGCGGTGGTCGACATCACCACCCGGGGCGGCCACCAACTGGGCAACGGCGGCAGCGTGGGCGTCACCGGCGGCTCGTTCGGGACACTCAATCCGAACCTTGCGTTGTGGGGCAGCAGCGACCGCTGGAGCAGCTTCTTCACCGCCAGCTATCAGCAAAGCGATGTGGGCATCGAGAACCCCACCGCCAGCCGCAAGCCGGTCCACGACCACACGAACCAGCTCAAGAGCTTCGGTGACGTCAGCTACCTGCTCGGCGCCGACACGCGGTTGAGCTTCCTGTTCGGCACGGCCGACAACCGCTTCGAGATTCCCAACGTGCCGGGCCAGCAGCCGCGGTTCGGCTACCTCGACCGCACGAGCTTCGACTCGTCACGGCTCGATGCCCGCCAGCGGGAGGACACCCGCTTCGGCGTGCTCGCGCTGCAAGGCAAGCTGGGCCACACCGATTACCAGGTCTCGCTCGGCCAGCGCTACACCGACGTGGACTACAGCCCCGACCGGATCGGCGAGCTGATGTTCAACGGGGTCGCCTCGGCGGTCACCCGCAGCAACCGCGCCAGCACGTTGCAGGCGGATTTCGCCACGCCGCTGGGCGACGTCCACACCTTGCGCTACGGCCTCTACGGCAGCTTCGAGCGCGCCGGCAGCGGCAACGATGCCTGGGTGTTCCCGGCCGATGCCGAGGGTGCACAGGCCAGCACCGCGCCGCTGGAGATCCGCGCCGCCGGCCGCCTTACCGCCAGGACCTGGTCCGCCTACGTGCAGGACGAATGGAGCCTTGGCGAGGCCTGGACCCTCAACCTGGGCCTGCGCGGCGACCGCTACCAACTGCAGCGCACAGAAAGCCAGCTCAGCCCGCGCGTCGGCCTGGTCTGGCAGGCCGGCGGCAACACGGTGGTGCACGCCGGTTACGCACGCTACTTCACGCCGCCGGCGACCGAGATGATCACCAGCGAGAACATCGCCCGTTTCGAGGGCACCACCAATGCGGTGCCAGACCTGGGCAACAACACGCCGCTGGCCGAGCGCTCGGACTACTTCGACGCCGGCGTGCAACAGACGCTGGGAGCGTGGACGCTGGGCGTGGACGCCTACTACCGAAAGGTCCACCGGTTGCAGGACGAGGGCCAGTTCGGCGCCGCGCTGGTCTATTCGACCTTCAACCTCGCCCAGGGCAGGGTCAAGGGCGTGGAGTTCACGGCCGACTACCGCGCCGGTCCGCTGTCGGCGTACGTCAATGTCGCGGCTAGCCAGGCGATCGGCAAAGGCATCATCACCAGCCAGTACAACTTCGATCCGGACGACCTGGCCTACGTCGCCCAGCACTACATCCACCTCGACCACGACCAGACGCTGGCCTCCTCCGGCGGCATCAGCTACGTGCTCGGCGAGCGCACGCGGGTTGGCGCGGACTATCTCTTCGGCAGCGGCCTGCGGCGCGACGGTGCGGTGCCCAATGGCGATCACCTGCCGGCGTACTTCCAGCTGAACCTGAGTGTCGCGCACGACTTCAGCGTGGGCCGCTTCGGCGATTTGCATACCCAACTGGCGATGATCAACGCGCTGGACCGCAGCTACCAGCTGCGCGACGGCAGCGGCATCGGCGTGGGCGCGCCGCAGTTCGGACCCCGACGCGGGGTCTACCTGAGCCTGCAGAAGGACTTCTGAGTGAGGGCGCTTGGCGTTCTCGCGAAAGAGGGCAGGCTTCCGTGATGCGCGCCCTCTCCCGGGCCCCGCCGGGAGAGAGGGCTGCGGACAGGGGAGGCCATTTCGACACCCCGACGGGCTCGCAACATCCCATCGGCTAACCTTCACCTTTTGCACATCATCACGCCATGGCCTCACGACTCCCCGATCCCGGCCCCGACGAGCGCGCCCACTCCGATCGCCTGCTGCAGCTCCTGCGCGAGCAGATCGCCTCGCACGGACCGATGCCGTTCGCCCAGTACATGGAGCGCTGCCTGTACGCGCCTGGCCTGGGCTACTACAGCGCCGGCAAAACCAAGTTCGGCGAGGCCGGCGATTTCATCACCGCGCCGGAGCTGGGCGGCCTGTTCGCGCAGTGCGTGGCCAACGCGGTGCAGCCGGTGCTGGCGATGCTGGGTGACCGGGCCGACTTCCTCGAACTGGGCGGCGGCAGCGGCGCCTTCGCCGAGGCCGTGCTGAAGGCTTCCGCCGACGCAGGCACCTTGCCGCGTCGCTACCTGATCCTGGAACCGAGCGCCGACCTGCGCGAGCGCCAGCGCGATCGGCTTGCCGCCGCGCTGCCGGCCGACCTCAACGCACGCTTGGCCTGGCTGGACCGCCCGCCGGAAGAGAACTGGCGCGGCGTGCTGTTCGCCAACGAGGTGGTCGACGCGCTGCCGACCACGCGCTTCACACTGCGTGCGGGCGAGGTCTACGAGGAACACGTCACGCTCGACGGCGAAGGCCGGCTGATGCGCACCGACCGCCCGGCCGACGCGCTGGTCGCCGGCGCGGTGCGCCACCTGGAACGCGACCTGGGCCGGCCCTTCGAGGACGGCTACCGCTCCGAAGTGCTGCCGCAGCTGCCGTACTGGGTGCAGGCGGTCGCCGGCACGCTCGAGGCGGGACTGATGCTGTTCATCGACTACGGCTACGTGCGCCGCGAGTTCTACCTGCCCGAGCGCAGCGACGGCACGCTGATGGCGCACTACCGCCATCACGCGCACGCCGATCCGTTGCATCTGCCGGGCCTGAACGACCTCACCGCCTCGGTGGATTTCACCGCGCTGGCCGAGGCCGGCAACAGCGCCGGCTTCGGCGTCGCGGCCTACCTGCCGCAGGCGCAGTTCCTGCTCGCCAGCGGGCTGCAGGCGGCCTTCGAACAGGCCTACGCGCAGGCCGGCGACGACCTCGCCCGCCAGCGCCTGGCACAGCAGGTACGTCGGCTGACCCTGCCCGAGCAGATGGGTGAACGCTTCCAGGCGATGCTGTTCGCGCGCGGACTGCCAGCGCTGCCGCTGGCCGCCGAGCTGCTTGCCGCCGACCAGGGCGGGCGGCTGTGAACGCGCTGGCGCAGGAGGCCGCGCCGTTGCGCTGGCGGCGCGGCTGGGCCGTGCTGGGCGTGCTGCTGATGGCCGCCACGGCTGCCATTGCGCTGCTGCCGGCGACCCGTCGCCTCACCGCGATGGCATTGGCCCTGCCGGCGGGCGACAAGCTGCTGCACATGCTCGCCTTTGCCGCGTTGATGGGCTGGTGGGGCAATCTCTACCACCGGCCGCGCCCCCGCCTGGGCGTGGCCGCCGCCTGCCTGCTGTTCGGCCTGCTGATCGAGCTGGCGCAATGGCCGCACAACCCCAGGGATGCGAGCGTGTGGGATCTGGCGGCCGATGCACTCGGCCTGGGCCTGGGCGCGCTGTTGCTGCGCACGCCATTGGCCGGTGTGCTCGCGTGCATCGAGCGCGTGCTTGGCCTGCAACCGGAACGCCGCTGACGCAGATCCTTCCCGGTTCACGGCGGAAGGTGCCCGGAGGCCTTGCGAAGGGCTGACCGTGCTTTCGCCCAGGAGCGCCCCTCCGCCTGTTGTCAGCTTCCCCCACGTTCGCGGGGAAGGCTCGATACAAACGCCGCTACGAGTCGAAGCCCGGCCACCCCTGTGTGTGCCGGCGGATGATCGCCGCCAGGCTTGCCACCTGTTCGGGCGAGTCATTGAGCGCGGGAATGTAGCGCAGCGCGTCGCCACCGGCTTCGAGGAAGAAATCGCGGTTTTGCATGGCGATTTCCTCCAGCGTCTCCAGGCAATCCACGGCAAAGCCGGGACAGGCCACGTCCAGCCGCTTGACGCCTTCGCTGGCAAGTCGGCGCACGGTGGCGTCGGTATAGGGCTGCAGCCACGTCTCGCGGCCCACGCGCGACTGGAAACTCAGCAGCAACTGGCTCTCGTCCAGGCCCAGCCGCGCGCGCAGCCGCGCGGTGGTGGCCTGGCACTGCGCCAGGTACGGATCGCCCAGGCGCACGTAGCGCTCCGGGATACCGTGGAAGGACAGCAGCAGCTTCTCGCCGCGGCCGTTGGCCTCCCACCAGCGTTCGATGCGGCTGGCCAGT
Organism: Frateuria flava; assembly: GCF_017837635.1. Lineage (GTDB taxonomy): Bacteria > Pseudomonadota > Gammaproteobacteria > Xanthomonadales > Rhodanobacteraceae > Frateuria_A > Frateuria_A flava. The sequence continues at coordinate 27,161 of NZ_JAGJRS010000017.1, read as the reverse complement.
GCCTCGATGTGGGTCGGATCGTCGTGGTAGGTGTTGACCAGCCGCAGCTCCGGCGGCCAGCGCAGGCGCTTGAGCGTATCGGCCACCGCATCGATCACCGAACCGGTGGAGGTCGCCGAATACTGCGGATACAGCGGCAGCACCAGCAGCCGCTGCACGCCGGCGGCCTGCAGCTCGGCGATTTTTGCAGCCACTGATGGCGCCCCGTAGCGCATCGCCAGCGCGACGTGCGCCTGGTCACCGAGTTCGGCCTGCAGTGCCGTGGCCAACGCCTCGCTCAGCACGCGCAGCGGCGAGCCGGCGTCGGTCCAGATCCGCGCATAGGCGTGCGCCGATCGACGCGGGCGGATCGCCAGGATGACCTGCAGGATCGGCCACCACTTCCAGCGCGGGTAGTCGATCACGCGACGGTCGGAGAGAAACTCGGCCAGGTAGGGCCGGAGCGCGCGCGCGGTCGGCGCTTCGGGCGTGCCCAGGTTGACCAGCAGCACGCCGGTCGCACGCGCGCCTGCCTGAACGTTCCGGTCAGGGGCGTGGTCTGAAGGGCCGGTATAGTGGTCGCGCTGTGGCATCGAAGGCATCGGCGGCAGGCAGGCGGTGGAGTCTGCCACAAGCCGCCCGACCGGCCTCCGGGCGCGGTGCCGCACCCCCATTCCCTTGCAAGGAGTTCACCCATGTTCAAGGCATTGCGTCGTTGCTCGCTGATCGCGCTGGCCCTGTTGCTGCCGTCGATGGCGGCCCATGCCGAGGATCCGCCGCTGGTGCGCGCGCAGAACGCGGTGCGCGTGCTGCACGAGGTCATGCAGGCGCCGGACAAGGCGATTCCGAAGGAACTGCTTGAAAACGCCAAGGCGATCGCGGTGATCCCCGACATGGTCAAGGCCGGCTTCATCTTCGGCGGCCGTCGCGGCGAAGGGCTGATCTCGGTGCGCAGCCCGGATGGCACCTGGTCCAACCCGAGCTTCATCACCCTGACCGGCGGCAGCGTGGGCTTCCAGGCGGGGGTGTCCTCCACCGACGTGGTGCTGGTGTTCCGCACCCGGCGCGGGGTCGATTCGATCGTCAACGGCAAGTTCACCGTCGGCGCCGATGCCGCCGCCGCCGCCGGCCCGGTAGGCCGCACCGCCAGCGCCGCCACGGACGCGCAGATGAAGGCGGAGATCTACTCCTACTCGCGCTCGCGCGGGCTGTTCGCCGGCGTGGCGCTGGACGGCTCGGTGCTGCGCATCGACTACGACGCCAACGAGGCGATCTACGGCCCCGGCATTACGCCGCGCCGCATCTTCGAAGGCGGCGTCAGCAACGTGCCCGGCCCGGTCGTGGACTTCCGCGACCAGCTTGAGGAGTACACTGCGCGTTGATCCCGTTGCTGGCATAGCGCTTGGCAACACAACGGTTTTCGGCACAGTCCGTCAGAGGTTTGAAGTCATGGGTCTGGACAGTTTTTGGCATTGGATCATCCTGCTGATCGTGGTGCTGGTGATCTTCGGCACCGGCAAGCTGGCGAAGATGGGCCCGGACCTGGGCAACGCCGTGCGTGGCTTCAAGAAAGCCATGCAGGGCGACGAGGACGACGAAGAGGCCAAGCGCAAGGCGCAGGAACAGCTGCGCGCCGACCCGCCGGCCTCGGACGCCACCGCCAGCAAGGCGCGCGACACCAGCGAAACCAAGTAAGCGCGCGGTGGCGCGACGATGATCGAGATCAGCTTCGGCAAGATGCTGCTGCTGGCGCTTATTGCGCTGCTGGTGCTCGGGCCTGAAAAGCTTCCCGGTGCGGCACGCACCGCCGGTGCGTTGGTACGCCGCGTGCGCAACACCTGGGACAGCGTGCGCGCCGAGGTCGAGCGCGAGCTGGAGATCGAGGAGATCAAGCGGACTGCCCGCGAGGCCGCCGCGCGCGCCGAGGCGGCGCAGGCGCAGATGAACGCCACCGCCCGCGAAGTGCGCGAGGTGGTCGGCTCGGTGGCGGCGGCGCCCGCCCCAGCGATGTCGTCCGGATCCGGACCGGAGGCGCGGTTGGCCAGCGACGTGGCGGATGGGACCAACGAGGGCGACGAGACCGCGCCCGAACGCGACACGCTCACCGGCGACCTGTTCGCCGACGATCCCAAGCACGCGCCGGTGAAGGAACCTCCGCATGGCATCGCCTGAGCCCGAGCCGCAGGTCGACCTGCAGCAGGGTCTGTTTTCCCACCTGATCGAACTGCGCTCGCGCCTGCTCAAGGCATGCGCGATGGTGCTGCTCGTACTGCTGGCGCTGATTCCCTTCGCCAACCGGCTCTACACCCTGCTGGCCGCGCCACTGGTGGCGCACCTGCCGCAGGGCGCGCACCTGATCGCGACCGAGGTGGCCAGTCCGTTCATCACGCCGCTCAAGCTCGCCTTCTACACCGCGCTGTTCATCAGCATGCCGGTGATCCTCTATCAGCTGTGGGCCTTCGTCAGCCCCGGCCTGTACAGGCACGAGAAGCGGCTGGCGCGGCCGCTGCTGCTGGCGGCGCTGGCGCTGTTCTACATCGGCTGCGCGTTCGCCTATTTCCTGGTGCTGCCGGCGGCGTTCCGCTTCCTCACCGCGGTGACGCCCGCGGGCGTGGAGATGATGACCGACATCACGCATTACCTGGATTTCGTGATGCTGATGTTCTTCGCCTTCGGCCTGTGCTTCGAGGTGCCGGTGGCGGTGGTGATCCTGGCCGCCGTGGGCGTGGTCGATGTCGCCAAGCTGCGCGCCGTGCGCCGGTACGCCATCGTGGGTGCGTTCGCCATCGCTGCGGTGATCACGCCGCCTGATATCACCTCGATGATCATGCTGGCCGTGCCCATGTGCCTGCTCTACGAGCTGGGCGTGCTGGCCGTGCGTTGGCTGGTCAAGCCGCGCGACGTGGCTTCGGAGTAACTCGCGCTCAGCTCCGTCTCCCCGCAGGGGAGAGGGAGCAAGGCGCTCGCGTGCCGTGGTGGCAGTCGGCATGCAGAGAGGGCTGCCGATGATGTTGAGCGCAGGGTGTGCGGGTCTCTGCGAGCAGACCAGCTTCTGGCTCCCTCTCCCCTCCGGGGAGAGGGTTGGGGTGAGGGGCCGGGGCTCGCCCGGCGGTTGCATGGAGCGGTTGCTCTTCGCCGCAAAGGCGCGGCTCGCCGCATTCCACCCAAACTTTCCCCGTTCAGTCCCGCCCTCTCCCCGAGAGGTGGGGAGCAAGCCGCAAGGTGGAAGCGCTACTTCACGGCGTCCGCGCGATGCCCCAGCGCCAGCCCCTTGAGGATGTTCAGCGCCTGCGCCAGCGTGTAGTCCTGGGTGGCCAGCTTGGCGTTCTCCGCACTGCCGTCGTTGTCGATGTCCTGCATGGCGGCCGTGTTTTCGTTGGCCAGGTGGTGCTTGAGGTCGGCCTCCGAGTTGATCAGCTCCGGCTGGCTGTCCGCCTGGTTGACGGTGAGTTCGGCCAGCGCGATGTCCGGCTTGATGCCTTCGGCCTGGATCGAGGTGCCGTTGGGGGTGTAGTAGCGGGCGGTGGTGAGCTTGACCGCGTGGTCGGCATCCAGCGGCAGCACGGTCTGCACCACGCCCTTGCCGAAGGTGCGCCGGCCCACGATCAGTGCACGATGGTTGTCCTTGAGCGCGCCGGCGACGATCTCTGCCGCCGAGGCGGTGCCGTTGTCAGCCAGCAGCACCATCGGCGCGCCCTGCAGCAGATCGCCCGGGTGCGCGTCGAACTTCATATTGGCGTCAGCCAGCCGTCCGCGCGTGCTGACGATGCCGCCTGCGTCGAGGAAATCGTCGCTGACCGCCACCGCCGAGGTGAGCAGGCCGCCGGGATTGGAGCGCAGGTCGAGCACGGCACCCTTGGGCTGGCCGTGCTTGGTCACATAGGCGGCGAACTTGCGCTCCAGGTCGTCGGCGGTGTCTTCCTGGAATTGGCTGACGCGGATGTAGGTGTAGCCGGGCTGCAGCTCGCGCAGCTTCACGCTGGTCACCGAGATCTGCTCGCGCACCAGGTGCATGTCGATCGGCTGGTCGCTGTTCTCGTGCAGGATCGAAAGCGTGACCTTGCTGCCCGGTTCGCCGCGCAGCAGCTTGAACATGTCGTCCACGTTTTCCGGATCGACCGGCTTGCCGTTGATCTTGGCGATGGTATCGCCGGGCTTGATGCCGGCGCGCGCGGCCGGGGTGTCGTCGATCGGGGCGATGATGCGCAGCGTGCCGTCCACTTCCAGCACCTCGATGCCCAGGCCGCTGTACTGGCCGGTGGTGTCTTCGGAAAGCTGCTGCAGGCCCTGTTTGTCCAGGTATTCGCTGTGCGGGTCCAGGCCGCTCAGCATGCCGCTGATCGCCGCCTTCATCAGCGTTTTGTTGTCCACCGGCTCGACGTAGGCCTGGCGGATCACTTCATACACGCGACTGAAGTTGCGCACGTCGTCCAGGTCGACCGGATCGGGGGCGCTGGCGGCCTTGGCCGGTGTCGCCGAGCTTGCGGCGCTGGCCGGAGCCTGCTGTGCATGCAGCGGCGCGAACGCCAGCGCGGCGGTCACGGCGCAGGCCAGGGCACGGGGGATCGGATGCATGCAAAGACTCCTGGGTATCCGGCGTATTTCGACCGCGCGGCAGCGTGGTCGTTCCAAAGTTAGCGTGCGGTGCGCGGCAGGGGGCGTCAACGGCGCCTGGCGAGCCAGCCGCGCGGGTCGACCGGCTTGTTCTTGTGACGCAGTTCGAAATACACGCCGGTGTTGACGCCGGTGGTGGGACTGGCGGTGGCGATCGCTTCGCCCGCGTCGACCTGGTCGCCCACGGTGTGCAGCACGCTTTCGTTGTTGCCGTACATGCTCAGCCAGCCATCGCCGTGGTTGAGGATCACCAGCAGGCCGTAGCCGCGCAGGAAGGCGGCGTAGACCACCCGGCCGCGCGCCACCGCGTGCACGTCGCTGCCACCTTCGGCCTTGATCAGCACGCCATTGCCGTAGTTCACCACGGCGCCGGATGCGGGCCAGGGCAGGTTGCCGCGGATGTCGGCCTTGCCCCCGGCCCGGTTGGGCGCGGCGGGGCTGGCGCGCTCGTTGCGCGCCGCTTCGCGGGCGGCTTCGTCGATCGCTCGCTGCAGCTGGTCGACCAGATGGTCCAGCGACTGCGCGTTCTGCTTCATCGCGGCCAGGCGCTGGCCCTCGTCCTTGTACTTGGCGTTGGCCTGGGCGACCAGCTTCTGTTGCGCGGCACGCTGGGCGGCGAGCGCCTGGGCCTTGTCGGCGCGCTCGGCACGGGTGGCGGCCAGGGCCTGCTGTTCGGCGGTGATGTCGGCCTCCAGCTGTTGCAGGCGGCCGAGTTCGTTCATCAGTGCGGCCACGCGTGCGGCCCGGTCCTGCTGGAAATACTTCGAGTAGGCCAGCGCGCGGGCGATCTGCGCGAGGTCCTGGTCGCCCAGGAGCAGGCGCAGGTCGGTGCCCCTGCCGAGGGTGTAGGTGGCGCGCAGCAGGTCGGCGATGGCCGCGCGCTGGCCGGCCAGGCGTTGATCCAGTTCGCTGCGCTGCTGTTGCAACCGTTCCAGTTCCTGCTGCTTGGCCGCCAGCGCGGCGTCGGCCTCGCGCAGCGCGCGGGCGGCCTCGGCCAGTGCGTTGGCCTGGCGCGCCAGCAGGGCGTTGGCGCTGTCGCGTCGGGCGGCGGTCTGTGCCTGCTCACGGGCCAGCGCCTCCATCTTGCTGCGCAGTTCGGCCAGTTGCTGCCTGGCCTGGGTCTGCTTGTGCACGGAGGCGTCCTGCGCGATGGCCGGCACGGCGGCGGCCAGTGCGATGAAGGTCAGCAGGCGGGCGAGGGCACGAAGGGTGGGTCGACGCATGGGGACCGATTATCCCCGAAGCGGACGCGTCGTAGGGCGTGGGGTGGGGCTTGAGCCCACCGGCGCTGGCCGGAAGGGTCGGTGGCTGAAACCGACCCTGCGCCCGCCCGCGCCAGCGGCGACGGCGCCTGCACGGGCGGCCGCTACCATGGCCGTTCGTCAGCGGACAGGTGCGTCGATGGGCAAGCGTCGAACGTGGATCGCGATCGCGGTGGCCGGCTGGCCACTGGCGCTCGCGGCGCAGGCCGTCACCGACCTGCCTCCGGTGCCGGTGCAGGCGGTGCGGCTGGACATTCCGCCGTTCGACCTGCCGGCCGCGCTGTCCGTCGTTCCCGTGGCCACCCGCGCCAGCGGCAAGCCGGGCGTGAACCTTTCCGAGGCGCTGGTCGGCGTACCCGGCGTGCTGGCACGCGACCGGCAGAACTACGCGCAGGACGAGCAGCTCTCGATCCGCGGCTTCGGCGCGCGGGCCAGCTTCGGCGTGCGCGGCGTGCGGCTGTACGTCGACGGCATCCCCGCCACGATGCCGGACGGGCAGGGGCAGCTCTCGCACATCGCGCTGGCCGCGGCCGATCGCGTGGAAGTGTTGCGCGGGCCGTTTTCGGCGCTGTACGGCAACTCGTCCGGCGGCGTGGTGCAGGTGTGGACGGCCGCCGGCGGGCCGGTGCCGGTGCGCACGCTGGAAGCGTTCGCCGGCGCCGATGCCAGCTGGCACCTGGATGCCGCAGCGCGGGGCATGGCCGGCCCACTCGACTACAACGTGGCGTTGGGCCAGTTCCGCACCAACGGCTACCGTGCGCACAGTCGTGCGCAACGCACCTCCGGCAACGCACGGCTGGGATTCGACCTGGGCAACGGACGGACGCTCACCGTCGTACTCAACACGCTGGCGCAGCCGTGGACGCAGGACCCGTTGGGCCTCACCCGCGCGCAGTGGCGGGCCGATCCACGCCAGTCGGTCGACGCCGCCACCGCCTTCGACACCCGCAAGCGCGTGCAGCAACAGCAGCTGGGTGCGACCTGGCGCGCCGAGGGCGAGCACGATGGCGTGCGCCTGATGGGCTACGCCGGCCAGCGCGCGGTGGACCAGGTGCTGTCGATCCCGCCGGTGGCGCAGCAGAGCCCGCTCAGCGCTGGCGGAGTGATCGACCTGGCGGGCGTCTACGGTGGCGCCGACGCGCGCTGGACCCATCGCGGACAGGCGCTGGGGCGCCCGCTGGAAGCGGTGCTGGGCGCGAGCTGGGACGCGCAGGACCAGCATCGCCGCGGCTACGAGAATTTCGTCGGCGACGTCCTCGGCGTGGCGGGCGCGCTGCGTCGCGACGAGCGCGACCGCGTGCAGGCGTTCGATCAGTACGCGCAGCTGTACTGGCACGTCGCCGAGCGCTGGGCCCTGCTGCTCGGCGCGCGCCACAGCGAGGTCGCCTTCCGCACGCGCGACCGCTACGTCACCCCCGGCAACCCCGACGACAGCGGTCGCGTGCGTTACCGCGCGACGACGCCGGTGGCCGGACTCGATTACCGGCCCGGCGCACACCTGCGCCTGTACGCCAGCTACGGCGAGGGCTTCGAGACGCCCACCTTCAACGAGCTCGGTTACCGCAACGATGGCGGCGCGGGCCTGGCGCTCGACCTTGCGCCGGTGCGCAGCCGCAACGGCGAAGTGGGCCTGAAGTGGCGGCCGCACGACGAGCTCGGCGTCGAACTGGCGCTGTTCCGCGCGGACAGCCGCGACGAACTGGCGGTGGCGAGCAGCCACGACGGACGCTCGACGTATCGCAACGTGGGGCGCAGCCGTCGGCAGGGCGCGGAACTGTCGGTCGACGGCGAGCTCGGCGCCGGCTGGAGGCTGCGCCTGGGGCTGACCTGGCTGGATGCGCGTTTCCGCAGCGGGTTCCTGGCCTGTGCCGACACGCCCTGCCTCGCACCGGACCTGCGGGTACCGGCGGGCACGCGCATCCCCGGCGTGCCTCGGCGCTACGGCGCGTTGCGGCTGGAGCGCGGCAGCGACCTGGGATGGCGCGGCGGCCTTGAACTCGAAGGCGTGGGCGCGGTGCCGGTGGACGACCGCAACAGCGCCACCGCGCCCGGCTACCTGCGCACGGGCCTGGACCTGGGCTACGGCCTGGCGCTTGGCGGCACCCGGCTGCACGTCTCCGCGCGAGTGGACAACCTGTTCGACCGCCGCATCACCGGTTCGGTGATCGTCAACGATGGCAACGGCCGCTACTACGAACCGGCACCGGGCCGGAGCGTAACGCTCGGCATGCGTCTGGAGCTGTGAGGGTATGGCGGTATAGGCGTCTACGACGGCAAGCGCCTGGCGGCCCCGAAACGACCGTGGCACAAGGCATACAACGTGCCAACAGCTGCTCCGTGCCGGTTTCGCCACGCGTGGTTAATTGCTTGTAAGCACCTTCGGAAAGTGGAAGACTGCGCTCGCGCAATTCCCCTCGCCTGCAGTGCTGGCGGTGCGCACAACACACCACCAGTCCTCGGGCGCATTGCGCACCCCACAACCGAGGATTGAGTCATGAAGCCGAACAAGCTCGCTACGGCGTTGCTTTGCTGTTGACGCCTCTAGGTTCTGTTTACGCCCAGACCACCCCGCCTGCGGACACCCCCGTGCCTGCGCCGCCACCGCAGGACCAGCAGGCCAACCCCCAACAGGCGCAGCAACTGCAGACGATCACCGTCACCGGCTCGGCGATCCCGCGCATCGACGTGGAGACGCCTTCGCCAGTCACGGTGATCACCGCCGCGCAGATCGAGCGCAGCGGCCTGAAGACGGTCAGCGACGTCGTGCGCGCGATCTCCGCCGACAACAGCGGTTCGATCCCGACCGCCTTCACTGCCGGTTTCGCGGCGGGCTCCGCCGGCGTCGCCCTGCGCGGCCTGACGGTCAACTCGACGCTTGTGCTGGTCGACGGCCGCCGCTCGACCAATTACCCGCTGGCGGACGACGGCCAGCGCACCTTCGTCGACCTCAACACGATCCCGGTCAACGCGATCGAACGCATCGACGTGCTCAAGGATGGCGCCTCGTCGCTTTACGGCGCCGACGCGATTGCCGGCGTGGTCAACATCATCCTCAAGCTCGACTACAAGGGCCTGGAGGGAACCGCCGAGATCGGTACTTCCCAGCGTGGTGGCGGCACCACGCGCCGCGTCACCCTGCTGTTCGGCGGCGGCGACCTGCAGAAGAACGGCTGGAACGCCTACGGCAGCATCGAGGCGCAGAAGGACGACCGCATCTGGGCCCGCGACCGCGATTATCCGTACAACACCACCGACCTCAGTCCGGGCGGCGGGAGCGATCTCAACTGGGGCCAGCCGGGATTCAACAACGGCTCCATCTGGGGCATGGTGCAGCCCGCCGTGCCGGGCGTGCCGGGACCGGGCGGCCAGCAGACCGGCACCGCGGTCGACGGTTCGCTGTGGCAACCGCTGCGCCCGTGCGGACCGGGCTCCACCCTGGTGACCAACGAACTGGGCAGCGGGTGCGAGCAGAACCAGATCGCCGACTACATCGACCTGGCACCCAAGCAGGAACGCGCGGGCGTCTACGGCCGGCTGACCGTGAAGGTCGGCGACAACAGCGAGGCCTACGTCAGCGGCAGCTACTACCACAACAAGGTGGAAGCCGCGGCCACGCCGCCGCAGATCCGTGCCGGCACGCCGGTGGACACCCGCTCGATCGTGCTGCCGGCGACCCTGCCGGACGGTTCGGACAATCCGAACAACCCGTTCCCCGGCCAGCCGGCGCTGATCACCTACGCCTTCGGCGACATCCAGGGCGGTGCCAGGACCGTCAACGACAACCTGCGCATGGTCGGCGGCATCCACGGCCTGTGGGGCGAGTGGAACTACGACAGCGCGCTGGTGCTCAACCACAGCTTGCTGGACGTGGACAACTACGGCTTCCTCAACTACGCCGCGCTGATCAGTGCCGTGAACAACGGCACGTACAACTTCATCGACCCGTCGCAGAACTCGTCCGAGCTGCTCGCCCAGCTCGCGCCGGTGCTGCACAAGAAGTCGACCACCGACCTGCAGTCGCTGGGCTTCCACCTCACCCGCCTGTTGATGGATCTGCCGGGCGGTTCGCTGGGCCTGGCCACCGGCATCGATCTGCGCCGGGAGAAGCAGTCCGATCCGGACCTCAATCCCGGCCTGTCGGCCCAGGGTCTGGGCGTGGCGCACACCTTCGGCAAGCGCACGGTCAAGGGCGTCTATGCCGAGCTGGACGCGCCGCTCCTGGAATCGCTGGAGGTGGACGTGTCCGGCCGCTACGACCGCTATTCCGACTTCGGCGGCAATTTCTCGCCGAAGGCCGGCCTCAAGTGGAAGCCGATCGAATCGCTGGCGATCCGCGGCACCTGGTCGAAGGGCTTCCGTGCACCGAGCTTCGCCGAGAACGGATCGAGCGAGTCGGAGGGTTTCGCTACCTACAACCTGCCGGACGACTACGTGGCGGCGCATCGCAGCGATGCCTACACCCGTCCCTACGGCCTGGCCTACGACACCATCGGCAACCCCGATATCCAGCCGGAAAAATCCAAGAGCTGGACCTTCGGCGTGCTGTGGCAGCCGACCGGGCAGTTCAGCGCGTCGGTGGACTACTACGACATCAAGAAGACCGGGGTGATCGGCCAGTTCGATCCGCAGGCGGTGCTCGATGCCTACTTCGCCGGCCAGCCGCTGCCGCCGGGCTCGGCAATCATTCCCGACGTGCCCGACCCGGAGCACCCGACGCTGTTGCCCAAGCCGGTGGTGGTACAGGCCCCCTACGTCAACCAGAACGCGTTGCAGACCAAGGGCGTGGACCTGGACCTGATCGGCAACTTCGACTTCGGCGGCGTGAAGCTGCGCAGCGAGTTCAGTGCCACGCGCATCTTCGAGTGGAACCTCACCCTGCAGGACGGCACGGTGCAGCGCTTCGTCGGCACGCACGGCGTGTACGCCGTGTCCTCCGGCGCCGGTACGCCACGTGACCGCGCGACCTGGTCGAACAGCTTCGTGTTCGGCCCGGCGACGATCACCGGCACGCTGTACTACACCAGCGGCATCAGCATGGAGTCGCCGGACGCGGGCGAGGGTTGCATCTCCACCGACGACAACGGCGATCCGTTCCCGCCGAGCTGCCACGTGGGCGCCTGGACGCAGTTCGACCTCACCGGCAACTACGACTTCAACGACCACTTCTCGGTCTATGCGTCGGTCCTCAACGCGTTCGATCGCCGCGCGCCGTTCGATCCGGCGAACTACGCCGGCGTCAACTACAACCCGACCTGGTCGCAGATGGGCATGGTCGGGCGGTTCTACACGGTGGGCGTGAAGTACAAGATGTAAACCCGCGCATGCGGGTCTTCGGGGCGCGCCGCCATCGGCGCGCCTCTTTTGTCGGCGACAATAGTCCCTCCCCATGGGCCCGAGCCGACCATGTGCCTGATCGCTTTCGCCTGGAACATCCACCCGCGCTGGCGGCTGGTGCTGGCGGGCAACCGCGACGAGTACCACGCCCGTCCCAGCGCGCCGCTGGACCGCTGGAACGACATGCCGGTGATCGCCGGGCGCGACCTGGAGGCCGGCGGCACCTGGCTCGGGGTCAGTCCACTCGGACGATGCGGCGTGGTCACCAACGTGCGCGACCCGCGCCTGCCGCAGACCGGGCGCTCGCGCGGCCTGCTGGTCACCGACTGGCTGGCGGGCAAGGCGGACGCTCCCGCGCACGCGCGCGCGCTGTGCCGGGATGCAGCCCGCTATCGCCCGTTCAACCTGCTCACCTTCGATGCGCAGGCGGCCTTCTACCTCGGCAACCGGCCGGAGCCGCGCCTGCAGGCGGTGACGCCCGGTGTGCACGGGCTGTCCAACGCCGACTTCAACACGCCCTGGCCCAAGACGCGCCAGTTGATGGCGCGCCTGCAGGCATGGCTGGACGAAGGCGCAGAAGACGTCGCGCCGCTGTTCGCGGCCCTGGCCGACGAGCAGCCCGCCCTCGACCACGAACTTCCCGATACCGGCGTCGGCCGCGAGCGGGAACGCTGGCTCTCGCCCGCGTTCATCCGCGGGCGCGAATACGGCACGCGCGCGAGCACGCTGGTGCTGATCGATCGCACCGGTGGCGGGCGGATCATCGAGCGCCGGTTCGGGCCGGAAGGACGCCCGGACGGCCAGAGCGACATGGTCTGGTGAACGACCCGCGACGATCGCGCCGCCGGCCGGGCACATCCGTATCGTGCACGATCCGGGCCCTCTCTGCGCCGGGGAGAGGGTTGGGTGAGGGCCGGGCTCGCCTGAAACCCCACCGTTCCCTCCGCAATCGCCCCACCGCCCGATCGGGCGCGCCCTACGCAATCCGTCGCCCCGCCGCCACTGCGCCGATGCCCGGCGCACCGCTACCGTGTCGGACCGGCTACCCACGAGGGAATGTTCGATGCGACATGGATGGCGCTGGTGGCTGCTGGCCGCCTGCCTGCTGATCAGACCCTGTCTGGCCACTTGTCCCGCGTGGGATGCACCGCGCGCCACGCACGAGCTGCAGGCCCTGCACGACCAGCTCGACCGCTGGAACCACGCCTACCGCACCGACGGCCGCTCGCCCGTCGACGACGCGATCTACGACCAGGCCCTCGCCCGCTATGAAAGCTGGCGCGCCTGCTTTCCCGGACAGGCGCCGCCGGCGCTGGCGCACCTGGCCGACGCGACCGGCCCCGTGCGCGCGCCGATCGCCCAGACCGGCCTGGCCAAGCTTCCCGACGCGGCAGCCGTGCAGGCGTGGATGCACGCGCGCGGCGACCGCGACCTGTGGGCGCAGCCCAAGGCCGACGGCGTCGCGGTGACGCTGCTGTACGTCGACGGCGAACTGCGCCAGGCGGTGAGTCGTGGCGATGGCCTGCACGGTTCCGACTGGACCGCGCAGGTGGCGAAAATCGCGGCGGTTGCCAAACACCTGGCGCACGCACCACCGCGCGTGGTGCTGCAGGGCGAGCTGGTCTGGCGCCTTCCCGGGCACCGGCAGGCCACCGAGGGCGGCGTGCGCGCGCGTGCCGATGTCGCCGGTGCACTGGCGCGCGATCCATTCGATGCCGGGGCCGCCGCACACATCGGCCTGTTCGTGTGGGACTGGCCGAGCGGGCCGGCCGACATGCGCGCGCGCCTGGCGGGCCTCCAGGCCATGGGCTTCGGCGCCAGCGCGGCGCTGACCCAGCCGGTGACCAGCCTCGCGCAGGTTCGCCGCTGGCGCGAACGCTGGTACCGCCAGGCGCTTCCCTTCGCCACCGATGGCACCGTGCTGCGCCAGGGCCGGCGCCCGCGCGGCACGGCGTGGCAGCCCGCGCCACCGGACTGGGCGGTCGCCTGGAAATACCCGCCCGCCAGGGCGCTGGCCACGGTGCGCGCGGTCGACTTCCGTCGTGGGCGGCGCGGCCGCATCAGCGTGGTGCTCACGTTGGAGCCGGTGGTGCTGGACGACCGCACGGTGCGACGCGTGAGCGTCGGCTCGCTGGAGCGCTGGCGCAAGCTCGATGCGCGACCGGGTGATCAGGTCGCGCTCTCGCTGGCGGGACTGACCATCCCGCGTCTGGACGGCGTGGTGTGGCGCACCCGCGAGCGCGCAGCGGTGACCGTCCCGACGGAAGCGACGCGAGACGGCCTGGACTGCTGGCATCCCGATGCCGGCTGTGAACGCCAGTTCCTGGCGCGGCTGGTGTGGCTCGGCGGCCGGCAGGGGGTGCGCATCGACGGGATCGGCGAGACCACCTGGCGCGCCCTGGTCGATGCCGGGTTGCTGCACGGCGTGCTGGACTGGTTGTCGCTCACGCCCGCGCAGCTGGCGGCCGTGCCGGGCATCGGTGCGGCCCGTGGCGCGAAGCTGTCCCAGGCCTTCGCACATGCGCGCGCGGCCGGGTTCGGCTCCTGGCTGCGTGCGTTGGGCATGCCGCCAGCGGGGGATGCTGCTCTACCTGCCTGGGGGGTGCTGGTGGCGCGGGACGCGTCGGCATGGGAGAAGCAGCCGGGTGTCGGTCCCGCGGGTGCCGCGCGGCTGCAGGCGTTCTTTCGCCACCCGGAGGTGGGCCGCCTCGCCGCGCGGCTGCATGCGGCGGGCATTGCCGGGTTTTGATCGACGTGGAAGCTGCAGGAGCGAATCTGTGCGCGACCGCGCGCCTCCATTGCGTGACCGCCTATCGCGGTCACGCACAGGTCGCTCCGGCAGCGTTCACCCCAGCGAACAGGCGAGCCGGCGCTAGGCCAGGATCTCGCCGTCCACGTAATACCAGCGGCCGTCCTCGCGCAGGAACCGGCTCACCTCGTGCAGGCGTTGTGCCCGCCCGCCGCCGTAGCGCAGCCGCGCGACGAACTCGACCACCGCCTTGACAGCGCCATCCTCGTGGCGCTTTACCGACAGCCCGAGCCAGCTTGGTGCCGGCTGCTGTGCGGCGAGCTTCAGGTGCGCCGGGCGCGTACTCGGATGCCAGGTGGCCAGCAGGTAGTCCTCGCGTTTCAACACGTACGCGCTGTAGCGCGAACGCATCAGCGCTTCGGCGTCCGGCGCGGCGCGCCCCTCATGCAGCGGCCCGCAGCAGTGCGCGTAGCCGGCGGGATTGCCGCAAGGGCAGGGCGTAAGGATGTCGACGGCGCGCACGTTGTGCAGGATCCCGGAAGTGGCTTCCGGTCATCCTGACGGCTGGGACGGAAAATGCAACGCGCCGAGCGATCAGTCGGTCCGCTGGCGCGAAACCAGCAGCGGCGCCAGGTCATAGCCCATGCGGCGCGGGATCGCCTTGAGCTCCTCGAACAGGTGGTAATCCATGCGCGGTTCGCGGCCAAGGATCCACAGGTAGCGCCGCCGCGGTTCGCCGACCACGGCCCAGCGGTAGTCCGCATCCAGGGCGATCACCCAATGCTCGTTCCACACGAAGCGCAGGCGGTGCAACCAGGCCGGTGCGAAACGCAGCTGCAGCCGTGCCGGTTCGCGCAACGGTTCGGATTGGCGCAGCACGCCATGCGCTTCGCTCAGCCGGCCCGCCTCGTCGCGGCAGGCGCTGACCACCGCGACCAGGCCATCGTCGCGTGGCACGTATTCCAGCGTGAGTTCGCCCGAACAGCGGCGCTGGAACGGCAGTGGCAGCCAGGCCAGGCCGTGCCATCGCCCGATGTAGCGTTCGAGGTCCAGCCATGGCACGGCCTCCACGCCACGCGTGGCGCCGCCGTTGCTGCGCGCCGGCCGTTGCGACGATCGCCTGCCTGTGTGCTGTTGCATGGGCTCCCCGAATGACGAAAGCCCCTTCATGAAGCACGCCGGGCGATCAACCCGGCGTCAAGCGTGCGCGATCCGCCGAAGGTCGGCTGGTGTTACGCACCACCTTGCCGGCGCCATACGCGGCAGCGGTTGTTGGCTGGCATCGCACGGTCCTCGAGCAACGCGAAACCGGCGGCGCGCGCCAGCGCGTCCACTGCCTCCGCATCGCGCAGGCCCATGTCCGGGTCGCGCAGCTTCAGCGAGCGGTCGAACGCCGCGTTGCTTTCGCTGGTGTAGCGGCCCTCGTAGTTGAACGGGCCATAGATCACCAGCACCGCGCCATCGGTAGTGACGGCGGGCAGGTGCGCGAACAGCTGACCGACCTCCGCCCAGCCCATGATGTGCAACGTGTTGGCGCTGAACACCGCGTCGTAGCGTGCGCGGGGCCAGGCGCCTGCGACGTCCAGTTGGACCGGTGCCGGCGTGTTCGGCAGTGCGGCCTCATCAAGCCAGGCGCGAATGCCGGGCAGATACTCGGCGCGGTCGGAACACTGCCAGTTCAGCCACGGCATCGCCGCGGCGAAATGCACCGCGTGCTGGCCGGTGCCGCTGCCGATTTCCAGCACGCGCGTGCATCCGGCGAAGGCCTCGCGCAGTACGTCCAGGATCGGCTCGCGGTTGCGTTCGCAGGCCGGCGCGAACGGCTTGTCCATCTCAGGCCGGGCGGCCGCGCAGCACGCGGGCAGGCAGCATCAGCAGCGCGCCGAGGAAGGCAAACAACGCGTGCAGGGTGATCCCCACCAGCCGGAACGGCAGCGAGATCAACCAGACGATCGGCCACAGCACCAGCGCCAGCAGCGCCAGCGGCCAGCAGAACACGAGCAGCAGCAACCAGAGCAGGAAACCGACCATGGCCGTACCTCGGGTGGTGGGAAGGAAAAGACTCTAGCGCGGCCGGTTGCCGGCGCGTAGATGACTGGCGGCACCCGTCAGTGCATGCCAGCCATCGGGTCGACCCCGATCAGCCAGCCGTGCAGCCAGAACGCGAACAGGCACCAGGCGACGATGCCGATCACCACCGCGACCGCATCGCCGCGCAGCGTGCCGGCGGGGTAGACGATGCCTTCCAGCCGGTCGCGCTGGCGCAACCAGATCGCCATCGGCAACGCCCAGGACAGGAACGCGCCGAACAGCACCACGTCGTGCAGCAGGCCGGTGGCGAGCAGGTGGCCCGACGCCCACACCACGACGCCCAGCAGCATGGGCTGGCCCAGCGCCGACTTGATGTGGTTGCGCGGCACGTAGGCGGCGACCACCAGCACGAAGGCCACCAGGGTGAACAGCGCGTTGAGGTGATCCATCGACGGCGGCGGCGCGTAGAGCACCAGCGGCAACCGCCGCGCCTGGCCGAACCCGATGCAGATCAGCACCAGGCCGGCCAGCGCCACCAGGGCAAACACGCCCTTCCAGGCGCGCTCGCCGAACCGGTCGATCTGCCGGCGGCGCCAGCGCGGAAACACCAGCGGCACCACGTGGATGCCGAGGAAAACGAACAGGCCGTAGATCATCAGCTGCATCGCGCTTCTCCCCGGGTTCGACATCGATCATAGGCACGCCGCGGCGAGCCTTCGTGACGATGGCATCACGGCACGGCGGCTGGCTCAGCCGACCGGCAGCACGTCCACCGCGAGCACGACGCTGCCGGGTGCCAGCCGCAGGTGTGCCGGGGGCGTCGCCGCCTGCAGCCACGCATCGCCCGGTCCCAGCATGTCGTCATCCAGTTCCAGCCGGCCGCGTGCGCAGAACAGCAACACCGTCTCCGCCCGGGGTCGGGCCTGATCGGGCCCGCGCCAGACCGCAACGCGGCCGCACGCGCGATCGCGGCGGACCATCAGGTTGAAGTCCCGGGTGGCGCCGCCGGCCAGCGTGATGGTCACCTGTGTCTCGCCTGCAAACGCGAACGGTACGAACGGTTCGGTCAGGGCATGCACGCGGCCGTCGTCGAGCGTCATGGCGAAGCCTTCGCCCTCCAGCAGCACGATGGTGCGGTCGATCCCGGGAAAGGCGGAGAAGGGCGCGGCGCTGTCGACCTCGGCCACGCTCACGCGCCAGAGGAAGTCGTCCATGCCGGCGCCCGGCGGTGCGACGGCCAGTTCGCGGGTGCGGCCCAGGCCATTCTTCCAGGGGCGGGCGGGGCAGTCGTGCAGGCGCAGGAGGGGCATGGCTGCATTGTAGGGTGAGTGTCGGCGCGACGCCGCGCGCCCACGCTCAGCACGAACGGTCGTGAAAGAGGGATTGCCCCGTCAGCCGCACGCCCGTCAGCGGATGGAAAGCTACAGCCGCTCGGCCAGCAGCTTTTCCAGTTGCCGCTGGTCCGCCGCGAACTTGCGGATGCCCTCGGCCAGTTTGTCGCTCGCCATCGCATCCTCGTTCATGCCCCAGCGGAAGCGCGCCTCGTCGATCGCCGGCGGACGTTCGGTGCGGATGCCGTCGTCGGACAGGCGGCGCGGCAACGGTTCGTCCGACGCATCCAGCTGTTCCATCAGCTCGGGGCTGATGGTCAGTCGATCGCAGCCCGCCAGGGCCTGGATCTGGCCCACGTTACGGAAGCTGGCGCCCATCACCACGGTGTCGTAGCCGTGGGTCTTGTAGTAGCGGTAGATGCGCCGCACCGACTGCACGCCCGGATCCTCGTCCGGCGCGTACTGCTTGACCCCGGTGTTGGCCACGTACCAGTCCATGATGCGGCCGACGAACGGCGAGATCAGGAACACGCCCATCTCGGCGCTGGCCACGGCCTGTTCGAAGGCGAACAGCAGCGTCATGTTGCACTGGATGCCGCGGCGCTCCAGTTCGCGCGCCGCACGCACGCCTTCCCAGGTGGAGGCCAGCTTGATCAGCACGCGGTCGCGCTTGATGCCGGCATCTTCGTACAAGCCGATCAGCCGCTCCGCCTTGGCGATGCTGGCGTCGGTGTCGAACGACAACCGCGCGTCCACCTCGGTGGAGACGCGTCCGGGGACCAGCTCCAGGATCTTGCGCCCGACCGCCACCGCCAGGTGGTCGCCGGCGTCGACCAGCTGCTGTTCGCGCGAGTGGCTCTTGCCGCGCGCCCAGGCGAGCGATTCCTCCAGCAGCGGTGCGAAGCTGCTCTGCGTGACCACCTTGAGCAGCAGCGAGGGATTGGTGGTGGCGTCGACCGGCCGCCAGCGGGCGATCGCGTCAATGTCGCCGGTGTCGGCGACCACGGTGGTGTACTGGCGCAGTTGTTCGAGTTGGGAAGGCACGATGGGTTCCGAAAGCTTAGGGAGAGTCGGCAGGGCGTTCGTCCGCGGTGGGTATGTCGTCCGCGTCGGCACCGGTGACGATGCGGGCGGAACGCTCGTAGGTCCAGTAGGCCCAGGCCCAGTCCAGCAGCACCACCAGCCGGTTGCGGAAGCCGATCAGGAAGTAGATGTGGGCGACGAGCCAGACCCACCACGCCGGCGGGCCGGACAGCCGCAGCCGTCCGAATTGTGCCACCGCGGCCATGCGCCCGATGGTGGCGAGCGCACCTTGGTCACGGTAGTGGAACGGAGCGGGCGTCGAATCGGCGTCGACGCGCGCGCGAATGCGACCGGCCACATGCTTGCCCATCTGCTTGGCCGCCGGCGCCACGCCTGGCACCAGCGAGCCGTCGGCGCGCTCGACGCAGGCCAGGTCGCCGATCACGAACACCTCCGGATGCGCCGGCAGGCTCAGGTCCGCCGCCACGCGCACGCGGCCGGCGCGGTCCAGCGGGGTGTCGAGCTGTCGTCCAAGCGGCGAGGCGGCCACGCCCGCGGCCCACAACACGGTATAGGCGGGCAGGGGTGCCTCGCCCAGGCACACGCCGGCGCCGTCGATCGCGGTGACGGCGGTACCGGTGCGCACCTCCACGCCCAGGCGTTCGAGCTGGCGCTGTGCCTTGGCCGACAGTACCGGATCGAACGCCGCCAGCAGCCGCGGCCCGGCCTCGACCAGCACCACCCGCGCGCTGTGCGGGTTGCTGCGGCGGAACTCGCGCGGCAGCGTGTGCCGGGCGATCTCGGCCAGCGTGCCGGCCAGTTCCACGCCGGTCGGGCCGCCGCCGACCACCACGAAGTTGAGCCAGGCGCGGCGCTCGGCCGGGTCGTTCTCGCGCTCGGCACGCTCGAAGGCGAGCAGCACGCGGCGGCGGATCGCGAAGGCGTCGTCCAGCGTCTTCAGCCCGGGCGCCCAGCGTGCCCATGCGTCGTGGCCGAAGTAGGCGTGGGTGGCGCCGGTGGCGACGACCAGGAAGTCGTAGTCGAGCGTCTCGTGGGCGAAGCGCACGCGACGCTCCTGGAGATCCACGTCCAGCGCCTCGTCCAGCAGCACGGTGAGGTTGTCCTGCCGGCGCAGGATCTGCCGCAGCGGCGCGGCGATCGAGGGCGCGGAGAGGCCGGCGGTGGCGACCTGATAGAGCAGCGGCTGGAACAGGTGATGGTTGCGCCGGTCGACCAGGGTGATACGTACCGAGGCGCCGGCGAGGCCGCGAGCGGCGGTCAGTCCGCCAAAACCGCCGCCGAGGATCACGACGTGGGGAAGCGTCGGGGCATCGTCCATGGGCTTACCTTGCGCAGGAAAGGGCGCACGCCATTGTCTCACGCCCCGCAGGCCCTTGTAGGCGCGCCCTTGGGCGCGACCGCCATGCCCGGGTCTGCTCGGGCGGCAAGAAGTGCAGTCGCGCCCAAGGGCGCTCCTGCCAAACGCGGATGACCATCTAGTAAAGGTCGATCGGGTCGACGTCGAGCGACCAGCGCACCTTGCGCACTGACGGCAGCGCCGCCAGCGCGTGCTGCCAGGGCCGCAGCGCGGCGTGCAACGGCCCACGGGTGTCGGCTTCCACCAGCAACTGCCCGCGATGGCGGCCGGCGCGCAGCGGCATCGGCGCGGGCATGGGTCCGGCGATGCGCAGCGCCGGATCGTCCGGCAGCGCGGCATGTGCCTCGCCGAGAAAGGCGTCCACGTCCGCGCGCTGGTGCGCTTCCACGCGCAGCAGGGCCTGGTGGCTGAAAGGCGGCAGCAGCGCCTCGCGCCGCTCGGCCAGCAGTTCGCGCGCGGCCGCGGCATAACCCTGGGCGAGCAGGCCGCGCAGCAGCGGGTGGTCCGGGTGGTGAGTCTGCAGCAACACGCGGCCGGGCTTGCGCGCGCGCCCGGCGCGTCCGGCCACCTGCACCACCAGCTGGGCGAGCCGCTCGCCGGCGCGGAAATCGACGCTGTGCAGGCCCTCGTCCACGCCCACGATCGCGACCAGCGTGAGGTTGGGCAGGTCATGGCCCTTGGCCAGCATCTGCGTGCCGACCAGGATGGCCGGCGCATCGTCCCGCAGGCCATCGAGCAACTGTTCGAAGGCGTCGCGGCGACGCGTGGTTTCGCGGTCGATGCGCAGTACCGGTACGTCGTCGAAGCGCGCGGTGAGGGCTTCCTCCAGCCGCTCGGTGCCCTGGCCCTGGGGCTTGAGTTCGACGCTGCCGCAGGCGGGGCAGGCCGATGGCACGGCCGCGTGCCGGTCGCAGTGGTGGCACGCCAGCGTGCGGCGCTGCGCGTGCAGGGTCATCGGGTGTTCGCAGCGCGGGCACTCGGCGTGCCAGCCACAGGCATGGCACAGCAGCACCGGCGCATAGCCGCGACGGTTGCGGAACACCAGCGCCTGTTCGCCACGACCGGCGGCCTCGGCCACCGCCGCCAGCAGCGCCGGCGACAGGCCGTGGTCCAGCCGCTGCGCGCGCATGTCCACGATCTGCACCTGCGGCGGGCGCGCCGCGCCGGGTCGCGCGCGCAGGTGCAGCGCGCGGTAGCGGCCCGCCTCCACGTTGGCCAACGTTTCCAGCGACGGCGTGGCCGAACCCAGCAGCACCGGTACGCCCAGTGCGCGGGCGCGCACCAGCGCCAGGTCGCGCGCGTGGTAGCGGAAGCCTTCCTGCTGCTTGTAGGCGCCGTCATGCTCCTCGTCGACCACAATCAGGCCGGCCTGCGGCAGGGGCGTGAACACCGCCGAGCGGGTGCCCAGCACCACCCGCGCCTCGCCGTTGCGCGCGCGCAGCCAGGCGCGCGCGCGTTCGCCCTCGGCCAGGTTCGAATGGATCACTTCCACCGGCACGCCCAGCCGCTCGCGCAGGCGGCGCACGGTCTGCGGCGCCAGGCCGATCTCCGGCACCAGCATCAACGCCTGTTTTCCCGCGGCCAGCGCCTGCGCGATCAGCGCCAGGTAGACCTCGGTCTTGCCGCTGCCGGTGACGCCATCGAGCAGGAACGGCTGGAAACGATCGAAAGCGCCGGCGACCGCCGCCACGGCGGCGTCCTGCTCGGCATTCAGCGGCGGAGCCGCCGAAGGGGTTGGTGGCAAAGGGTCGGGCACGCGTTGTTCGATCAGCCCCGCGTCCCGCAGCCGCTTTGCGGCCGGGCGCCAGCCGGGCAGGGCGAGGTCCAGTTCGGCCGCCCCGAGCGGCGCGGCGAGGAGCAGGTCGAGCAGTCTGCGGCTGGACCCGCGCCGGCTGCCCGCGTCGCGCGCACTCTGCCCGGCGACGGTGAGCGCGTAGCAGGGCTCGGTGGTTTCCGGCAGCGGCCGCGGTTCGCGCAGCGCCAGCGGCAGCGCATTGGCGTAGGCCTCGCCCGGCGCCGCCAGCCAGTAGTCCGCGGCCCAGGCCAGGGTCTGCATCAGCTCGGCGTCGAGCAGCGGCCCGTCGTCCAGCACGGACAGCACCGCCTTGAGCCGCCCGCCGGCCACCGCCGCCTCGACCCCGCTCGCCACGACCACGCCAACCAGCTTCTTGCGTCCGAACGGCACCAGCACCCGGCTCCCGACCGCCACCCCGCCGGCGGGCGGCAGGTAGTCGAACAGGCGGGCGAGCGGAACCGGCAGGGCGACGCGGACGACGGCGGGCATGGACACCTCGTGGGCGGGCCAGTGTAGCGGCTCGCCCACGGTGCTCTGCGGGCGCGCAGGGGAGTGCTGCCCGGTCATCTAGGAATCTTTCCTAAGTGGCTCTGCCCCGGGAGAAAATTCCCTTATCCACAAAGCCTGTGGATAAGTCTGTGGACGGGCCGGGGAGAGCGCTGTCAAAGCCCCGTCACGGTGGCTTCGGGCACGCCCTGGGCAAAAAATAACCAGCAAATTTAGCAACGAAGAATCAATAACTTGGAAGACGTCGTGTGACGCTGTTCACGTGCCGCTCATGCGGCAGGAACCGGCCTTGACAGGTTCATGACGCTGTGCACAACCGCTATGACAGGCATTCCGGACCGCGGTCGCTTCAGTGGCTGGCGCCCATGACCCCCGCCACCAGCAGCACCACGCAAAGCAGCCAGAAATAGCACCAGCCCACGCACCAGTATTTGAGCAGCGTCATGGCCCATCCCTGGCGGTAGACGCGCTTCTGCATCACCAGCAGGTAGGCGGGCATCCACAGGAAAACGGCCGTCTGCAGGTAGTTCACGCCACGGCTGGCCCAGGCCGCGTGCGGTAGCAGCCAACCCGAGAGCATGCCCAGCAGGGTGGCCAGCAGCAGGGCCAGGAACAGGAAGGCGTGGCTGTGCAGGGCCACGATCAGGTGCTCCATGTAGAGCCGGCGCCGGAATACGTAGAACAGCTTCAGCAGCAGGGCGAAGAGCGGGATCATCACGACCATCGCCTGCGGCAGCACCGAGAAGACGCCCGTGATCAGGCGGTCGCGTGCCGTTTGCCGAACCGTTGCGTCGCGGTTGCCCAGCTCCTTGAGGTTGGCCACCGTGCGCTGGATGTAGGTGTTCATCCGCTCGTTCGCGAAAGCCGGCAGCCAGGCAAACTCGATCTTCTCGCCGTCCAGTTTGCTGTTGACCTGGATCGGGCCATCCCCGCCCGCGGAGGGCTTCGCGGGCGCCGCGACGCTGGCACCCGTGGCCGGCACGGCGCCCGGGGCAAGCGGGACGGCGCCCAGCGCGACCAGCCGCTTGTCCGCCAACGCCCGAAGCTGCCGCTCGCTCGCATCCAGCGCGGGGTATGCCACCGCCGGGGTCACCTTGCGGGAAATAGCCAGGCCGTGCAGCTGTTCGGCCAGTTGCGCGCGCACCTCTTGCGGGGTGTCGGCGCCGGCGAAGGCGTCCTCGTTCACGTGCGGCGCATCGACCAGGTTCACGCCGTGGCCTTCGATCACCCGGTTCACGGCCAGGTGCATGGCAAAGAAGGCCAGCAGGCACAGGACGAACATGAGCCGGAAGGGCGCCACGTAGCGCTGCCGGCGGCCCGAGAAGTACTCCAGGGTGAGGAAGCCCGGCTTGCCCAGCAGCGGCGGTACCGTATGGAAGATGCGCCCGTCCACGTGCAGGAACATGTCCATGCTGTCCTCGAGCATGTGGTGCACGGGCTTGAGCACGCTGTGCACGGACTGGCCGCAGTGGTGGCAGAACTCGCCCTCCAGCGGCGTGGCGCAATTGGCGCAGTGCAGTTTGCCGGCTTCGATCAGCTCGTTCATCGGTAGGCCGCCCCTGGGAAAGCGTGCGATCTTGGCACAGCGCGTCGCCCCGGGCAGCCCTGGCGACTGGACTAGAATGCCTCGCCCTCTCCGGACCCAAGAGCCATGAAGACGATCGACCGCGCGCGTGTCGTGCACGAGGTCGGCGCCACCGTGCGCCTGGCCCTGCCGCTGGTGCTCGCGCAACTGGCAGCGGTCGGCACCAACGTGGTCGACGCGCTGCTCTCCGGCCATTTCAGCGCGCACGTGCTGGGCGCGGTGGCGGTCGGCACCAGCGTGTGGTCGCTGGCGATCGTCAGCGGCATCGGCGTGATGATGGCGGTGCCACCGTCGGTGGCGCAGCTCGATGGCGCCAACCGGCGCCACGAGGTGGGCGCGGTGTTCCGCCAGGCGCTGTGGCTGGCGGCCATGCTCGGCCTGTTGCTGTGGTTCGGCGTGCGCCACGCCGAACCATTGGTCAACCTGATCGGCGTGACGCCCAGCCTGCGCCAGGACGTCAACGCGTTCCTGCACGCGATCAGCTGGGGCGCGCCGGCGCTGGCCTGCTACTTCACCCTGCGCGGGCTGTCGGAGGGGCTGTCGCTGACGCGGCCGTCGATGCTGTTCAGCCTCGGCGGCCTGGCCATCCTGGCGCCGCTGGGCTACGTGTTCATGTTCGGCAAGCTGGGCCTGCCGCCGCAGGGCGCGCGCGGCTGCGGCATCGCCACGGCGCTGGTGCTGTGGCTGGAGATGCTGGGTTTCCTCATCTACGTGTCGTGCCACCGCAACTACCGCGGCCTCAACCTTTTCGAGCGGTTCGAGTGGCCCAACTGGCGGCGCATCGGCGCGCTGCTGCACATCGGCCTGCCGATGGCGGTGACGCTGCTGGCCGAGGCCGGGCTGTTCGTGGCCACCGCGCTGTTGATCGGCACGATGGGCGAGGACGTGGTGGCCAGCCACCAGGTGGCGATCAACGTCGCCTCGGTGTTCTTCATGATCCCGCTGGGCGTGGCGATGGCGATCACCGTGCGCGTGGGCAACGCGGTGGGCCGCGACGATGCGCGCGGCGTGCGCTACGCCGGTTTCTGCGGCATCGGCCTGGCGCTGGTCACCCAGCTGGTGTCGGCCGGGGTGATGCTGGGGCTGCCGCACGCGATCGCCTCGCTCTACACCGGCAACGCCACGGTCATCGCGCTGGCCGCGCAACTGCTGGTGCTGGCCGGATTGTTCCAGTTCTCCGACGGCATCCAGGTCGCCTCCAACGGCGCGCTCAGGGGCCTGAAGGACACCCGCGTGCCGATGGCGATCACCCTGTTCGCCTACTGGGGCGTGGGCATGCCGGTGGGCTGGTGGCTCGCCTTCCGCCAGGGCTACGGTGCGCGCGGCATGTGGATGGGGCTGATCGCGGGCCTGAGCGTGGCCGCGGTGCTGCTGTTCGCGCGCTTCTGGCGTAGCGCCTGGCGGCATCGCTGGCAGGCGGCTCCCCCGGAAGACACCATGACGGTGCGCGCCCAAGCGGTTACGCTCAACGACCATCTCTAGCATCAGCGACAACCACCCATGAGCACCCCGCCGCCCCTGCGCCGCCCGAACGGATTCTGGGCCTTCCTTTGCGTGATCGGCCGCGGCTTCAACGTGGTGCGGCTGGTGATCCTCAACCTGGTGTTCTTCGTGCTGCTGTTCTTCGTGTTGTTGCTACTGGTCGGCGTGACGACGGGCAGCCGCCTGGCGCACACCATCAAGGACGCCAGCGTGCTGGTGCTCCAGCCCAAGGGCGAGTTGGTCGAGCAGTACAGCATCGAGCCGCTGCAGCGTGCGCTGGAAAGTCTCTCCGGCGAGCCACCGAAACAGGTGCAGATGCGCGACCTGGTCGGCGCCATCGACGCGGCGGCCAAGGACAAGCGCATCAGCCGCATCCTGCTTCTGCCGGACGAGCTCAAGGGCGGCGGCTTCGCTTCGCTGCGCGAGGTCGGCGCGGCGCTGGACCGCTTCCGCGCCAGCGGCAAGCCGGTGATCGTGTGGGGGGTGAACTTCGACCAGGGCCAGTACTACCTGGCCGCGCATGCCGACCGCATCCTGCTCGATCCGCAGGGCGGGGTGATGATCACCGGCCTGGCCAGCTACCGGCTGTTCTACAAGGATCTGCTCGACAAGCTCGGCGTGGACGTGCACCTGTTCCGCGTCGGCCGCTACAAGAGTGCCGCCGAGCCGTACATCCTCGACCATGCCTCGGATGACTCCAAGGCGGCCGACCGCTTCTGGATGGGCGGGCTGTGGGACGAATACATCGCTGAGGTAGCGAAGCTGCGCGGGCTGGAGCCGGCCACCTTCCGCGCAGACATCGACAACCTGCCGCAGGCGATCGAGCGTACCCAGGGCGACCTTGCGCAGCTGGCCCAGGACGAACACCTGATCGACGGCACCGCCACCCGCGCCGAGCTGGACGCGATGATGCGCAAGGCCGGCGTGCCGGCGGGCGACAAGCCGCAGGAAGGTTTCCGCCAGGTCGACCTCTCGCGCTACGTCGCCAACATCGAGCACGACAGCCCGTTCGCCGCGGGCGTGGCGGTGGTGGTGGCCGAGGGCGAGATCGTCGGTGGCAAACAGCCGCAGGGCAGCGTCGGCGGCGACTCGACCGCGGCGCTGATCCGCGCCGCGCGGCATGACCGCCGCACCAAGGCACTGGTGCTTCGGGTCAACTCGCCCGGCGGGGAGGTCTATGCCGCCGAGCAGATCCGCCGCGAGGTCGAGCTCACCCGCAAGGCCGGCATCCCGGTCGTGGTCTCGATGGGCAACGTGGCCGCCAGCGGCGGCTACTGGATCGCGATGAACGCCGATCGCATCTACGCCGATCCGAACACCATCACCGGTTCGATCGGCATCTTCGGCATGTACTACGCGGTACCGGGCGCGCTGGAGAAAATCGGCATCCACAGCGACGGCGTGGGGACCGGGCCGATGGCCGGCGCCTTCGACATCACCCGGCCGCTCGACCCGCAGGCGGGCCAGGTGATCCAGGCGATCATCAACAAGGGTTACCGCGATTTCGTCGGCAAGGTCGCCAAGGCGCGCGGCAAGAGCTTCGAGGCGATCGACGCGATTGCACAGGGCCGCGTGTGGACCGGCCGCCAGGCGCTCGAGCGCGGCCTGGTCGACCAGCTCGGCGGCCTGGATGCCGCACTCGATGACGCCGCGACGCTGGCAAAGCTGGGCAAGGGCTACCGCGTGCACTACGTCGAGGCGCCGCTGGGCGGCTTCGAGCAATTCCTGGTGGGCATGAACCAGAGCGCCATGCTGAAGGTGGCCCAGGGCTACGGACTGCGCCTGCCCTCATGGCTGGCCGAACTGCCGCAGCTGGCCCCTGAGCTCAAGCTGCTGCGCCATGCGCAGGCCGGTCGCCCGAACGTCTACGCCTACTGCTTCTGCGCCCCGCGCTGAAACGTCGATTCCTTCCCTCGCGTTCGCGGAGGAAGGATCCGATCGCGGGGCGCTGCCGCGCCGTGCGCAGTCCGGTCGCCTCAAGCGTGTCCGCTTGCCGCCTCTGCGCGCCGCGCCAAGGTTTGATGCCTTCCCCCGTTTACGGGGGAAGCAACTGTGTTGCCGGTCAAGTGCTGTGGAGGGCCGGATCGAAGC
>NZ_JAGJRS010000016.1 GCF_017837635.1 Frateuria flava | reverse complement strand
GCTTCCCCACGGTCTGGTGACCTAAGGTGTAACGGTCTGGCGTGAGGGGATTAACTTACAAGGTGCCGGCAGGCGGATGGGGGCGCTCTTGGGCGGGATGCTCGGGTGGACCGAGGCAGGCCTTCCCCCATCCGCCCTTCGGGCAGCTTCCCCCGTAGACGGGGGAAGGACCGGAGCGGCTCCCCGGTTGCGGAATGATGCGAGTGAGCCTTCCCCTGCGAACGCGGGTGAAGGTGTCGGCAGGCGGATGGGGGCGCTCTTGGGCGGGATGCTCGGGTGGACCGAGGCAGGGCTTCCCCCATCCGCCCTACGGGCACCTTCCCCCGCAGGCGGGGGAAGGACCTGAGTGGGGCTTCCCGGGCGCGGGATGGTGCGCGTGAGCCTTCCCCCGCGAACGCGGGGGAAGGACCGGAGCGGCTCCCCGGCGTGGGATGGGCGTCAGGTGTCCCCGAACTCCAGCGCGGCGGTCAGGTCTCCCGGCGGCGGGCCGCCGGCGGCGCGCATGGACTCCTCGCGCAGGGTCAGCCCGGGCAGCTTGCGCAGGCCGAAGCGGCGGGTCAGGAAGCGTGCGATCGAACCGGTGTCGTAAACCGTGTGGTCCACGTGTCCCTTCTTCGCATGCGGCGACACGATGATCGCCGGAATGCGCGAGCCTGGCCCCCAGCGGTCGCCCTTGGGCGGCGCCACGTGGTCCCACCAGCCGCCGTTCTCGTCGACCGTGACGATCACCAGCAGACCGGGCCACGCCGGCGACTTCTGCAGTGCCTCGATCACGGTCATCACGTGGCGGTCGCCGGCATCCACGTCGGAGTAGCCGGCGTGCATGTTGAGGTCGCCCTGCGGCTTGTAGAAGGTGACCGTCGGCAGCGTGCCGGCCGCCACGGCGGCGAGGAAGTGGTTGGTCTGGGCGGTGTCGCCCACGCCCGCGTCGCGCAGGTGCTTCTCGCGCGCCGCGGTGCCCGGCGCATACGCGGCGAAGTAGTTGAATGGCTGGTGGTGCGGCTGGAAGTTGGGTCGCTGCGGGAATTCGGCCTGGTCCCCGTCGCCCTTGCCTTCGAGCGCGAGCTTCCAGCCGCCGGCGTACCAGGCCCAGTCCACGCCCGCCTCGGAGAGCACGTCGCCGATGGTGGCGTGCTTCTGCGCGACCAGCGTGTTGGCGCTGTTGGGATCGGCGTGGGCGGGATCGTTCGGGTCCTTGGAAAAGCCCGGTGTGTAGGGCGGCCCCATGGTGTTCACCGCCCAGAAGTCCGGCGTCAGCGAGCTGGGCGCCAGCGTTTCGGGTTTGCCCTGCATCGCGCTGGCCGGCGAGTCGTGGGCGAGCTTCAGATGGATGTCGGTCGCCTCGCCACTGACCGTCTGCGCGATGTTGAAGCGTGCGGGGCTCGTATCCGCGTGCGGGTAGTACGGCGGCTGCGCGGCAACCAGGTACTGGTGGTTGAGGAACGAGCCGCCGAAGGCGCCCATGAAGAAGTGGTCGCACAGCGTGTACTGGCGCGCCAGTTGCCACAGCCGCAGGTTCGCCGCGTTGTCGCCGTAATAGCCCATCACCAGCGCGCCCGAATCGCCCCAGGCGACGAAGCCGTCGTTGCTGCCGCCGTTGATCTGGCGCTGGTTCTCGTAGAAGCGGTGCCACAGGTCGCGCGTGACCACGCCCTGCGGCAAAGGCTCGCCGCTGCCGGTGCGCAGTGCCCACGGCGCGTTGGGCAGGCCGCTGATGTCCTCCTGCCGCACCACGTACTTGCGGTGGTTGACCACCTGTTCGTGCGGGGCCACGCCATGCCATACCGGCGGCAGCGTCTTGAGCACCGAGCCATCGCGGTCGCGTTGCCGGTACTGCTCGGGCTTGAGCGCCGAGAGGGGTTCGGCCACGCCCGGGAAGTCGGCGAACAGGTTGTTGAAGCTGCGGTTCTCGGCGTAGATCACCACCACGCGCTGGATGTGCTTGCGCAGCAGCGTGTCCAGTTGCGTCGGCGCGATCGCGGCGGCGCCCTTCGTGCTGGCTACGGCCTCGGCGCCGGCACCGGCGAGCGCCAGACCGGCGCCGGCCGCGGCGAGGCCCCCGAGCAGGCGGCGACGTTGCGGATCGGTCGGCTGGTCGTCGGTCTCGGGAGGCAGGGGAAAGTCGGACATCGGGGGCTCCACAGGGTACTCAGGCGTGCAGTATGCCGGCATCCGGCGGGGCTTCCCCCATCCGCCTGTCGGCGCCTTCCCCCGCGTGGCGGGGGAAGGCTCGGAACGCCCCTCCCGGTACACGTCGGGCCAGACAACCAAGTCCTTCCCCCGCCTGCGGGGGAAGGTGCCCGAAGGGCGGAAGGGGGAGGCCTAGCCTCAGCCTTCCACCGCGTGCGCCGCCTGCCACATGGCCCGCGTGAGCGGCCGATTCGCGTGTGGCGTCTGCAACACCACCAGCGTGGTCGTGCTCACGCTCGGATGGATTTTGAGCAAGCGGTCGAGCACCGCCTCCAGATGCGCTACCGACAGCGCGACCACATGCAGCAGCGCCGAATCCTCGCCGGCCAGCCGGCGGCACTCCAGCACCTCGGGAACATCCGCCACCAGCGCGCCGATGCGTGCGCAGATGCCGCCATCGCACCGCAGGCGGATCATCGCGTCGATGCTGTAGCCCAGCCGCTTCGGATCGATGACCGCACGGTACCCGGCGATGATCCCGGCTTCCTCCAGGCGTCGGACCCGTTCGGCGACCGCTGGCGCGGACAGGCCGACCTGCCGGCCCAGTTCGGCGTAGCCCTGGCGCGCATCCTGCTGCAGCGCTTCGAGCAGCTGCCAGTCGCGGGCGTCCAGTTCGGGTTTCGATACGAAGGCCATGGCGGGACTCTACGATTCGTTCGTCGGCGAAGCATGCCATGGTGGCTTGGTTGCATGCTTCCTGCGCATCCCGGCCGTCACTAGGATGCGCACTTCCCCGCACCGGAATTCCCCCATGGAAACCCCCCGCCTGGACGGGCGGACGCTGGCCCTGATCGGCGTCGCCCTGGTCACCTGGTCCTCCGCCTACGCGGCGATCGCCTTCGCCCTGTCGGCCTTCACGCCGGGCGAGGTGGCATTCGCGCGCCTTTCGATCGGCTCGCTCTGTTTTGCGCTGTGGCTGCTGGCCAAGCGCCCGGTGCTGCCCGCACGGCGCGATTGGCCGCAACTGGCGGCGCTGGGTGTGATCGGGCTGACCGTCTATCACTTGGCGCTCAACTACGCCGAAACGCGCATCGCCAGCGGCACTGCGGCGATCCTGATCTCGCTGGTGCCGGCGGCCACCGCCGCGCTGTCGGCGCTGTGGCTGCGCGAGCGCCTGCCGGCGCGCACTCTGGCCGGCCTGGGCGTGGCGCTGGTCGGCGTGGTGATGGTGGTGCTGGCCAGCGGCAAGCAGGTGACGTTCGAACCGATGGCCGCGCTGGTGCTTCTGAGCGTCATCGCCTCGGCGATCTACTTCGTCGGGCAGAAGCCACTGTTCGCGCGCTCGAGCGTGTTCGGCGTCACCGCGTTCACCTTCTTCGCCGGCACACTGGGCGCGCTGCCGTTCGCCACGCACCTGCCGCAGGCGCTGGCCGCCGCGCCATGGCCACGCATCGGCGCACTGCTGTGGCTGGGTTTCGCGCCAACTTTCGTCGGCTACATCGCGTGGAACGTCGCCATCCACCGCAGCTCGGCCTCGCAGGTGTCGAGCTTCATCTATTTCTCGCCGCCGATCGCGGTGCTGATCGGCTGGTTCTGGCTGGGCGAGCGGCCGGTGCTGCTGACGCTCATCGGTGGCGCGGTCACCGTCGGCGGCGTGATCCTGGCCAACCTGCGCCGGCGCCCGATGCCCGCGCGGACCACACTGGAGCCGCGCACCTGTGGACGCTGAGGTTCTCGATCTGCGCGCACTGGCGACTCGGTTGCCGCAGGCGTGGCAATCGCGGCTGCTGGGGAGCGTGGGCGAAGCCCGGCTCAAGCTCGTGCGCATGAATCCGGCGCCCTCCGCCGAGGAGACGCACGACTACACCGAAGCGCTGCTCGTGCTCGACGGTGAGTTGCGATTGCGCATCGGCGGCGCCAGCCGTGTCGTGCGCGCGGGCGAGCTTTGCCTGGTGCCCGCCGGTCTCGCCCATGCGGTGGAGGCGGGCAGCACCGGAACCTTGTTGATCATCGACACCTGAAAGGAGCCACCGTGTACGAGCTCTACGTCGGCAACAGGAACTATTCGTCGTGGTCATTGCGGCCCTGGCTGTTGATGGCCGAACAGGCGATCCCTTTCGACGAGCACCTGGTCGCACTGCAGGACGGCTCCAGCTGGGATGCCTTCCGCCCCTTCGCGCCCAACGGCAAGGCGCCGTGCCTGCGCGACGACGACACGGTGGTATGGGATTCGCTGGCGATCGTCGAGTACCTGGCCGAGCGTCATCCGGGCGTATGGCCGGTCGAGGCGACGGCGCGCGCCTGGGCCCGTTGCGCCAGCGCCGAGATGCATTCGGGCTTCACCGCGCTGCGCACCACCTGTCCCATGAACTGTGCCGTGCGGGTGGACCTGCACGGTATCGACGCCCCGCTCCAGCGCGATCTTTCACGCCTGGCCGAGCTGTGGAACGAAGGACTCACGCGCTTCGGCGGCCCGTTCCTGGCCGGCCACGCGTTCAGTGCAGTGGACGCATTCTTCGCCCCGGTCGCCTGGCGCATGCAGAGCTACCGCCTGCCGCTGGACGATGTGTCGCTCGCCTACGCCCAGCGCCTGCGCGCATTGCCTGGCATGCAGCGCTGGTACGCCGCGGCACTGGCCGAAACGGTGCGGCTGATGGACAGCGAGGACACCGCACGCCGTGTCGGCACGGTCCGCGAGGACCTCCGCGCACCGGCCTGAGCGTCAGGCCAGCGCTTCGATGCGGACCACCGCCGGGTCGTCGGCATGCTCCAGCAACAGGCGCCGCACGCGGTCCTGCCACAGTTCGCCGAAGGCGCGCTGCTGCTCGGCGGTGGCTGACGGCGCCAGGGCCTCGGCCATGCGTTCACGCAGGCCGGGGACCGGCGGCACGCGCGACAGGTCCAGCGCCACCGTGACCGCCTGCCCCGTGTCGCGCCGCTGGAAGCGCACGCCCGGCACCGCGTCGGTGGCGTAACGCAGCAGGCCCTGGCGCACGAAACGTCCGCCGATGCCGTGGAAGCCGTTGTCCGCCGCCGCGCCGGTGACCAGCGTCAGCACCTGGGCGACCACGCCCGTGGTGCCCTCCTGCTCCGGCGCATCCATCCGCACCGACACGCCGCCACGCTCGGCCGGTTCGCCGGGGAACAGCCTGCGCAGCGCGGCGCGTGCCATCAGCCAGGCGCCGGCCACGGTCGGGCAGGAGTGCCCGGCCAGCCGCACCGCGTCGGCGTAGCCGTAGACCAGCAGGCCATCGTCGCTCGCGCCCAGCAGGGCGGCGAGCGGATCGCGCACGGTAATCCGCGGCGCGAGATCGAAAAACGCAGGGAAGGCCATGGTCACTCGCCGGGCAGGCCGACGATGCCGAAGTCCACCACCACGCCCTGGGGGCCGCGTTCGCGGTAGTTCACCGTCAGGTAGTCGCCGAAGCGCTCGCGCAGTTGTGCCAGCAGCGGCAGCGGGTCGTGATCGTTGATGAAGCGCATCGTTTCGCCCGAACGCAGCGCGGAAAGTGCGCCGAAGATCGCCGAATGGCGGAAGCGGCGGGCGATGCCGCGGGCATCGAAGATGTGAGTGTTTTCTTCGGGATTGAGGCTGGCGTGCATGGTGGCCACTCGCAGGATGGGAGCGCCACCCTACGGCGCCACCCATCCGCTGCCCATGACCTGGATCAGGTGCTCAGGGCGTCGCTGGCGTAGCAGGATGCCGCAGCGCGCGGCGCCGGCCGAGCGCGGCATAGGCACGCGCCAGCAGCGGGATCAGCAGCAGGAAGCAGTTGTTGTTGCCCGGCATGTGCCAGGCCGTGAGCAGCGCGACCGTGGCAGCCGTCGGCAGCGTCAGCGAACGCCAGCGCAATGCGTTGATCTCTTCCGGCGGCACGTCCGCACGCACCCGTCCGGGCTTGAGTGCCACCTGGAATAGCCACAGCTGCAGCAAGCCGGCGGCGAGCAGGGTGGCCGAGTAGAACACCTCCGGCACGCGCGCGATCGGATTGGAGCTCATCAGCGCGGTGGCAAACGGCATGAACGCGATCACCATCAGCAGCAGCATGTTCGGCCACATCAGCCGCGGCTCGTAGCTTTCCAGCACGCCGAACAGCCGGTGGTGCGCCATCCATAGTGCGCCGATGGTGAGAAAGCTCAGCACGAAGCCCATGAAGCTCGGCCCCAGGTGCGCGAGCGCGGCGAGGTAGGCGGCGTCGTCCAGCGTGTCCAACCGGGGCACATGCACTTCGATCACCAGCAGCGTGATGGCGATGGCGAAGACGGCGTCGGAAAAGGCCTTCAGGCGTTCGAGCTGCGCGCCGTGATTCATGGCTCAGAACTTCCAGGCCTTGTGGATCGCCACGATGCCGTTGGTGAGATTGCGCACTTCGACGCGACCGAAGCCGGCCGTTTCCATCATGGATTTGAGGGTCTGCTGGTCCGGATGCTTGCGGATCGATTCGGCCAGGTACTGGTAGCTGTCGGCGTCGCCGGCAAACAGCTGGCCGAGCTTCGGCAGCACCTTGAACGAATGGAAGTCGTAGAGCTTGCCGAACAGCTCGCTCTGCACGCGCGAGAACTCCAGCACCAGTGCGCGGCCGCCGGGCTTGAGCACGCGGCAGATGTCGGCCAGTGCCTTGTCCTTGTCGGTGACGTTGCGCAGGCCAAAGGCCATGGTCACGGCGTCGAAGCTGTTGTCGGGGAAGGGCAGGCACTCGGCGTTCAACTGCGTCCAGCGCAGGCCCGAGACCAGACCGCGGTCGGTCATGCGGTCGCGGCCGACCCCGAGCATGGCGGCGTTGATGTCGCCCACCACCACCTCGCCTTCGGCACCGACCACCGGCTTGAGCAGCGCAGCGATGTCGCCGGTGCCGCCGGCCAGGTCCAGCACGCGGTCGCCGCGGCGCACGCCGCTGATGGCGACGAAGTGGCGCTTCCACAGGCGATGGACGCCAAATGACATCAGGTCGTTCATCAGGTCGTAACTGCGCGCGACCGAGGTGAATACCTGGCCGACCAGCTTTTGCTTGTCACCGACGGGGACGTCGCGGAAACCGAAATGGGTGGTCTTGGGCTGCTCGCTCATGGGCGGCAATGCTACAGCCTTTCGCTTTTGCCCCCTCTCCCCGCCGGGGAGAGCGCTGGGGTGAGGGGCCGGGGCTCGCGTGGTTGCCTCCTGTACCAGGGATGCACCGGTTGTCGCTCTTGCATGGTCTCCCCGCGACCTGGCTCGCCTGCCGTGGGCTTTCGATCGCCTGTCGGCGCTCAAGCCACGTTCTTTGCTGGCCCAAGGCCAAGCCCGGCGAGGAATGAGCGCTTGGGTACCACCCCGCCTTGATGCGTGAGCTGCATGCTCCTGGAAGCGCTGCCGCCGCTTGACCGCGGGCGCCCGGAAGCCAAGGCCAGGAGGCACTGGGCAGGTCAGGTGGTGCCGGCGCGACCATGCACGTGGCTCCCTCTGCACCGAGAGATCGCCATTGCGCAAATTGCTACATAAATATAATATATCCAAAGCAGGCAACACCTTCCGATGACCAGCTTCCTACCCACCGAACAACGCCTCGCCGTGACCCGCCGGCGCCACCCCGCGTTCCCGCGTGCGCCGGCCGTGCTCGTGCGCCTCATCAAGCACCTGCACAAGCGCATCCACGACGACGCCAACGCCGCGCTCAAGTGCTTCGGCCTCAACCATCCCCAGTACAACCTGCTGATGATGCTCTACGGCACCGAGGATGGAGGACTGAGCGCGTCCGAACTGGCCCAGAGTTCGGGCGAGAAGGCCGCCAACATCACGCGGCTTACCAACGAGCTGTGCGAGAAGGGTCTGATCGAGCGTGCCGCCAGCGAGGACGATCGCCGCAAGTTGATCCTCAGCCTTACGCCCGCCGGGCTCGTCTTGATCGAACGCTTGCTGCCCTCGATCTGCGTCCTGCTGCAAGACCAGACTGAAGGGTTGACGGCGCGCGAACAGGCCGAGCTGGAACGGCTGCTCAAGAAATTCCTCGACGGGTTCGACCGCCGCGGCTGAAGGCTTCACCGACCATGTCCGCCACCACAACCGCCAAGCTGCCGCGCTGGCCTTGGCTGCGCGCGTTCCTCGCCGAGGAATCGCGCGCCTGGCTGTTCGTCGCCAAGTCACTGCTGGCGATGTACGTGGCGGCATGGCTGGCCATGTGGCTCAAGCTCGAACAGCCATCGACCACCATGATCACCGTGGCGGTGGTGATGCATCCGCACAGCGGCATGGTGCTGGCCAAGAGCTTCTACCGCGCGCTGGGCACGCTTGCCGGCAGCCTGTTCGGGCTGGCGCTGATCGCGCTGTTCCCGCAGCAGCGCGAATTGTTCTTCCTCGTTCTGTCGGCGTGGCTGGCGCTGTGCGCCGGCGGAGCGACGCTTTATCGCAATTTCATGGCCTACGGCTTCGTACTGGCCGGCTACACCGCGGCCATCGTGACGTTGCCGACGGTAGGCAACCCGCTGAACAGCTTCGACTCGGCCGTGATGCGCGTCAGCGAGGTGCTGCTGGGCATCCTGGTCGCCGCCGTGTTCAGCGACCTGCTGCTCCCGCAAAGGCTGCGCGTAGTGCTCAGGCAGAGCGCGCGTACGCAGTTCGCACGCTTCATCGACTTCGTGCGCGAGAGCACCGGAGGCGCGCTGCCGCGGGCACGAATGGAACAGGCGCACCTGGAGTTCGTACGCGCGGCCGTGCATCTGGAGGACCTGCGCGCGTCGGTGATCTTCGAGGATCCGGAAGTACGCATGCGCAGTGCACGCATGCGCCTGCTCAACCAGCGTTATATGGCCGCTGCCACCAGCTTCCAGTCGCTGCACCACCTGATCAACCGCCTGCAGCGGCGTGGCCGCGATGCCGTGGCGCAGGCGCTGATCGGCGCGTACCGGCCGATTGGCGAGGCGCTGTCGCTGCCGCTGGCGGAGCAGCACGATCCGGCCCTGCTGACCCGGCACCTGCGCGTTTGCGCGGAACGCCTGCCGGCACACGTCGCCACCTTTCGCGCGCGTTTCGACGAGCCGGCGGCGCGGCTGGAGTTCGACACGGGCGCCGCGCTGGTGCAGCGCTTTGCCGACGAGCTGGCCGACTTCACCGCGGTGGAAGCGTCGCTGCGCGCCGGCAACCTGCGCGGCAGCGTCGAGCGCGTGCACTTCCGTCGCGGCAACGACCTGGCCGGCGCCGCGGTGGCGACGCTTCGTACCTTCCTCACCATGCTGGTGCTGGCCGCTTTCTGGCTGGCCAGTGGCTGGGCCTTCGGCGGCAGCGCGATGTTGCTGGCGACGATCTTCGCCGGCTTGCTGGCGGCTTCGCCGAACCCCATCGCCGCGGCCACGCGGACGTTCTACGGGTATGCCGGCGGCATGGCCGCGGGCTTTGTGGCGGTGTTCGTGCTGCTGCCGGGCAGCGAGGGCTTCGCCATGCTGGTCTGCGCGACCGCCGGCCTGCTGCTGATCGGGCCGTACCTCGCCACGCGTGACGCGTTGCCGGGGGTCGGGGCGGGCTACACGCTGGGTTTCGTCTACATCCTGGCGCTCAAGAATCCGATGGTGTACGACCCCACGCACTTCCTCAACGACGCGATCGCGCAGGTCGCGGGCCTCGGTCTTTCCGGCGCGGCCTTCATGGTGATGCCCGGCGTCACCGGTACGCAGTGGCAGCGCCGGCGCCAGCTGCGGTTGCTGCGCGAACAGGTCACGCTCGCGGCAAGCGCGCCGCTGCCAGGGCTGATGTGGCGCTTCGAGAGCGTCAGCCGTGACCTGCTGCAGCAGGTGGTGGCGCACACCCGGCCGGACAGCGAGGAGTCGCACCATCTGCTGGCCTGGTCGCTGGCGGTGCAGGAGAGCGGTCGGGCGGTGATCGAACTGCGCCAGGAGTTGAGCGGCACCGACTTGCCGGCCACCGCGCGCGAAGCCTCGCGGGCTGCGCTCGAGGCGGTCGCCGATCTTTACCGGGCTCCCACGCCGCCGCGCTGGCAGGTCGCCGATGCGGCCGTGCTGGCCGCGATCCACGCCGTGCCGCGGGGTGCCACCGCGCGCAGTCACCTGTACCAGTTGCGCAGTGCGCTGCGCGACGAGGAATCGCCGCTAGGCGCCTACATGCCGCTGCCGGAGGCTGCCCATGCCGCCTGAGATCGAACTCTTCGGCGTGATGATGCCCAGCCTGCTGCCCGTGTTCCTGCTGAGCTTCGCGCTGATGGTGGTGCTGGACCTGGCCATCGGGCGGGCCGGCCTGTACCGGCGCCTGTGGCATCCCTCGCTGTTCCGTTTCGCCCTGTTCGTCTGTCTGTTCGGCGCCGCCGGACTGTTGCTGATCCGCTGACCCCGACCCATGAAGGCTGCCTCCCTGCTCCGATTCCTGGTCACCGCCACCGTGGTGGTGCTCGCCGTGCTGCTAGGCCACGCGTTGTGGAAGCACTACCTGTACGCGCCGTGGACGCGCGACGGCCGCGTGCGTGCCGAGGTGGTGCGGGTCGCGCCGGACGTGTCCGGGCTGGTCGACCGCGTGGCGGTGGTCGACAACCAGTTCGTGCACAAGGGCGACCTGCTGCTGGTGATCGACCAGGCGCGCTTCCGCAACGCGGTGGCGCAGGCCGAGGCCAACCTGGCCGCTGCCGAAGCCGGCGCACGCGCCGCCGGCGCCAACATCGCCGCGGCGGTGGCCAGCGCCAAGGCGCGACAGGCGCAGTACCGCATGTATGCCGAACAGGCACAGCGGCGCGAGCAGATGGGCGACGTGATCTCGCGCGAGGCGCGCAGCGATGCCGCCGCCACCGCCAGCGCGGCCCGCGCGAGCTGGCAGCAGGCCCAGGCCGGCGGCAGCCAGGCCAACGCCGCGCGCGAGCAGGCTGCCGCGGCGGTGGAGCAGGCGCAGGTCGCGCTGGACCGCGCGCAACTGGACCTGGAACGAACCGAGGTACGCGCGCCGGTCGACGGCTACGTCACCAACCTGGCCGTGCGGGTGGGCGACTACGCCGCCACCGGCACGCCGCGGCTGGCGCTGATCGATGCGCACAGCTATTACCTTTACGGCTATTTCGAGGAAACGAAGCTGCCGCAGCTGCGCGTGGGTGATCCGGTCGACGTGCGGCTGATGGCCGGCGGCGTGCATCTGAAAGGCACCATCACCGGCATCGCGCATGGCATCACCGACCGCGACAATCCGGCCGGCGGCGACCTGCTGGCGGACGTCAATCCGACCTTCAACTGGGTGCGGCTGGCGCAGCGTGTGCCGGTGCGGATAGCGATCGATACGTCGAAAATGCCGCCCGGAACGATGCTCGCGGCGGGAATGACTGCGACGGTGGAAGTGCATCCGCGCGGGGTGCGCTAGTTCCGGGCGAGCCCCGGCCCCTCACCCCAGCCCTCTCCCCGAAGGGGAGAGGGAGCAAATCGCGTAATGCCAATCGCGCTGGCTCCCGCTCCCCCTTCGGGGAGAGGGTTGGGGTGAGGGGCCAAGGCTTGCGAAAGAATCCTTACGAGCGGGAACGCTTCAGCTCGAAGCAGCCAGCCGCGCCAGCCGCAACGCCAGCCAGCGCTTCACGTCCGGCCACTCGCGCTCGAGGATCGAATAGCACACCGTATCGCGCAGGCTCCCATCCGGCCGCCGCTTGTGCGCACGAAGCACGCCTTCGCGTTGCGCCCCGAGCCGCTCGATCGCCCGCTGCGAATCGAGGTTGCGCCCGTCGGTGTGGAACTCTACCGCCACGCGCCCCATCCGCTCGAACGCATGCTCCAGCAGCAGCCGCTTGCAGGCAGTGTTGAGGTGGCTCTTCTGCCAGCGTCGGGCGTACCAGGTGTAGCCGATCGCCGCGCGCGGCGGGTCTTCGATGATGTCGTAGAAACGCGTCGTTCCCACGCATTCGCCCGTACGGCGCTCGCGGATCGCGAACGGCAGCATGCGCCCCTCGCGCTGTCCGGCCAGCGCCTTTTCGACGTACGCGGTCATCCCGCCCGGCGCCGGCACCGAGGTGAACCACAGGCGCCACAACTCGCCGTCGGCGGCAGCCGCCTCCAGCGACGGAACGTGTTCGGCGGCGAGCGGTTCGAGGACGACGTGCGCGTCCTCCAGCACGGCGGGCGTGGGCATCAGGCGTCCAGATCGGGGATCATCTTGCTTTCCAGCCGCGCAATGGCGTCCTTGAGCAGCAGCTTGCGCTTCTTCAGTCGCGTCAGTTGCAGCTCGTCGCGGGCCGGGTGCGTGGCCATGTGGCTGATCGCTGCGTCCAGGTCGCGGTGTTCCTGGCGCAATTCCGCCAGGCGGCGGGCGATCTGGATGGGATCCTGGACCTGCATGGCGGACGCGACGGTGGGGCACAGGCCCACAGTGTACCGCTGCCGGGGAATGGCGGCGGGCAGGTACAATGACGCACATGTCCTCCGTTCTTCCCGACTCCCGCGCCGATCGCAAGCGGGCCCACGAGGCCGCGCGGCTGGCCAAGCGGCTGCGCCGCCAGGTGGGCCAGGCGATCGTCGATTTCCAGATGATCGAGGAGGGCGACCGCGTGATGGTCGGCCTGTCCGGCGGCAAGGATTCCTACACGCTGCTGGACATGCTGCTGTCGCTCAAGGCGAGGGCCCCGGTGCGCTTCGACCTGATCGCGGTGAACCTGGACCAGAAACAGCCCGGGTTTCCGGCCCACGTGCTGCCGGACTACCTGACTGCGCGCGGTGTGCCGTTCCACGTCATCGAGCAGGACACCTACAGCACGGTCACCCGCGTGATTCCCGAGGGCAAGACCATGTGCAGCCTGTGCTCGCGGCTGCGCCGCGGCGCGCTGTACCGCTGGGCGGCGGAAAACGGCATCACGCGCATCGCACTGGGGCACCACCGCGACGATATCCTGGCCACTTTCTTCCTCAACCTCTTCCACGGGGCGAGCCTGAAGGCGATGCCGCCGAAGCTGCGCTCGGACGATGGCCGCCACGTGGTGATCCGGCCGCTGGCCTACTGCCGCGAGAGCGACATTGCCGAATATGCGCGCGAGCGTGCGTTCCCGATCATCCCCTGCAACCTTTGCGGTTCGCAGGAGAACATGCAGCGCAAGGCGATCGGCCGCATGCTGCAGGAGTGGGACGCGCAGCACCCCGGCCGCTGCGAGACCATCTTCCGGGCGCTGGGTAATGTCGTGCCTTCGCAGCTGGCCGACCGCAACCTGTTCGACTTCGCCGCGCTGGGTGCGCGTGAAGGTGTTGCGCGTGGCGACCTGCACGGCTGGCTGGCCGGCGAACCGGCCGATATGGCCGATAACGATATTTAGACGTCCATACTTTCTTTTCCACCTCTTGCGCGAGTCTTCCAGTGTCCCACTTTGCTTCCGTTGAAATGGCGCCCGGCGATCCGATCCTTGGCCTTACCGAGGCCTACCTCGCCGACCCGCGCTTGCAGAAAGTCAACCTGGGCGTGGGCATCTACGTCGACGAACAGGGCCAGATCCCGCTCCTGCGCGCGGTGCGCGAGGTGGAACAGGCACTGGCGGCGCAGGCCAAGCCGCGCGGCTACCTGCCGATCGATGGCCTGCCGGCGTATGACACCCTGACCCAGCACTTGCTGTTCGGCGAGGACTCGCCGCTGCTGGAGGCCGGTCGCGTGGCCACCGCACAAACCATCGGCGGCAGCGGCGCGCTGCGCGTAGGCGCCGATCTGCTCAAGAAGGTGCTGCCCAACGCGCGCATCGCGATCAGCAGCCCGAGCTGGGAAAACCACCGCGTGGTGTTCGGCAACGCCGGCTTCGAGGTCGTCGACTACCGCTACTACGACGCCGCCACGCACGGCCTGGATTTTGCCGGCATGCTGGAAGACCTCGGCAAGCTGGAACCGGGCACGGTGGTGCTGCTGCATGCCTGCTGCCACAACCCCACCGGCGTGGATCTGGATGCGCAGCAATGGCAGCAGGTGGTCGAGCTGATCAAGGCGCGCGACCTGCTGCCGTTTGTCGACATCGCCTACCAGGGGTTCGACGAGGGCATCGACGCCGACGCGACGGCGATCCGGTTGTTCGCCGCCTCCGGCATCGAAGCCTTCCTGATCGCCAGCTCCTACTCCAAGTCGTTCTCGCTGTACGGCGAGCGCGTGGGCGCGCTGTCGATCGTCGGCGCCGACCGGGAGGAGGCTGCGCGGCTGCGCGCCAAGATCAAGCAGACCATCCGCGCCAACTATTCGAGCCCGTCCACCCACGGCGGCGCGCTGGTGGCCGGCGTGCTCGGCAGCCCCGAACTGCGGGCGATGTGGGAGGCCGAGCTGGCCGGCATGCGCGAGCGCATCCATGCGATGCGCGCAGGGCTCGTCGAGAAGCTCGCCGCGCACGGCGCGCCGCAGTTCGCCTTCATCCAGCAGCAGGCCGGCATGTTCTCCTACTCGGGCCTGTCCCGCGCGCAGGTCGACCGCCTGCGCGAGGAGTACGGCATCTACGCGCTGGGCACCGGGCGCATCTGCGTGGCCGCGCTCAACCGCAGCAACCTCGACTACGTGGCCGAGGCGGTGGCGGCGGTGAGCCGCTAGTTCGGACGCCGGGCAACCCTTCGACTTCGCTGCGCTACGCTCAGGGCGAACGGAGGAGGGCTGGTCCCCGACGTTGTCCACCCCTAATTTGAACCGTTCACCCTGAGCGTAGGCGCATGCGCCGAAGTCGAAGGGCTCTTCGACTCCGCTTCGCTACGCTCAGGGCGAACGGCTTTCCCGCTTTCCTACCGGATCCCGCATGTTCTTCCGCAATCTCACCCTGTTCCGTTTTTCTCCCGCCGTCGCCGAAGACCTCTCCCGCCTTGACGAGGCGCTCGGCGAGCACCGCCTGCGTCCGTGCGGCCCGCTGGAGCTGTTCACCAAGGGCTTCGTGCCGCCGATCGGTCGCGGCGAGGAAGCCGCGCTCACCCACGCGGTCAAGCACTGCACCTGGGTGTCCGTCGGCGGCGAGGACAAGCTGCTGCCGGCCGCCGTGGTCAACGACGAGCTGCACCGGCGCGTGCAGAAGATCGCCGAGGAAGAAGGCCGCAAGGTCGGCGGGCGCGAACGCAAGCGCATGAAGGAAGACCTGCTCACCGAACTGCTGCCGCGCGCCTTCGTGCGCAACTCGCGCATGTCCGCCTACGTCGACCGCCAGCA
Organism: Frateuria flava; assembly: GCF_017837635.1. Classification (GTDB taxonomy): domain Bacteria; phylum Pseudomonadota; class Gammaproteobacteria; order Xanthomonadales; family Rhodanobacteraceae; genus Frateuria_A; species Frateuria_A flava. Next base: position 98,169 of record NZ_JAGJRS010000016.1, on the reverse strand, counting down.
CGGCTGGCTGGTGCTGGATACCTCCAGCCGCAAGTCCGCCGAGAACGCGCTGACCCAGATGCGCGAGGCGCTGGGCAGCTTTCCGGCGGTCCCGCTCGCGCCGGAGGAAGGCCCGCGCGTGCTGATGACCGACTGGCTCGCCAACGGCACGCTCCCGGCCGGCCTTGCCCTCGGCGACGAGGTCGAACTGCGCGACCCGGGCAGCAACACCGGCGCCATCGCCCGTTGCCGCCGCCAGGATCTGGAAAGCGAGGAGATCAAGGAGCACCTGCGCAACGGCAAGCAGGTGTTCCAGCTCGGGCTGGTGTTCGACGACCGCATCAGTTTCGTGCTGGGCGAGGATCTGATCCTACGCAAGCTCAAGCTGCTGGACGTGGTGACCGACGAACTGGCCGACAGCGGCTCCGACGCCGCCGCCGAACTGGACGCCCGCTTCGCCCTGTTCACGCTGGAAATCGAGCGCCTGCTGGGCAAGCTCGAAGAATGGTTCGGCCTGCCGCGTCCCAAGGACGCCTGAGCTCAGCGGTTCTTCCCCTGCACACCGGGGAAGGCTCACCTGTACTACCCGGCCTCCGGGCCGGTCCTTCCCCCGTTTACGGGGGAAGGTGCCCGCAGGGCGGATGGGGGAAGCCTTGCCCCAGCCCCAGGCGAGGCGCAAATCGTCAACGCCACGTGAACGCCAGCCCAAAACCCCGGCCCAGCCCCATCCAACCCTTTCCTCACGCCCCCCGTTGCAAGGTTATGCTCTACCGACGGGCTCGGGACCATGGCAGCAGAACTTCAAGGCGATTGGCTGGAACTGGCAACGGCGAGCGGCAGCACCATCCGCGTGCTCAAGGCCGCCCATCCGCGCGCGCGGCGCCTGCGCCTGACGGTCACGCCCAAGGGGGCCCGGGTGTCCTATCCCAACGGGACCCATCCCTCGCAGGTCAGCGCCTTCCTGCGCAGCCACGCCGACTGGCTGGAGCGCAAGCTCGACGAGCTCAACCTCATCGTCAAACCGCTGCCGGCGCTGCGCGTAGGGCACGCGGCCGAATTTCCGCTGCGCGGCGAAACCGTCCTGCTGGACTGGGCCGAAGGCCCGTATCCGCGGGTGGAATCGTTCGACGGCGGCCTGACCCTGGTGATCCCGCGCCCGCACACGCGCGCCCTGCCGGTCGCGCGCGGCCTGCTCGCCTCGCATTTCGAGGCGCAGATGCGTCGCGACGTCTCACGCTGGATGGCAGGTTACGTGCCGCAGCTCGGGCTGGCTCCCACCTCGTTGCGTATCCGGCCGATGAAGAGCCTGTGGGGCAGCCTGGACACGCGCGACCGCATCAACCTCGATCTTGCCCTCGCGCTGGCCCCGCCGGCCGCGCTGCGCTACGTGCTGGCGCACGAGCTGTGCCATCTCAAGGTCCGCAGCCACGCGCCGCGCTTCTGGGCGTTGGTGGCCACGCTGTTCCCCCACTGGCGGGAGCAGCGCGACTGGCTGCGCGTCAATGGCGCCACGCTGAAGGCGGAGCTGGACCGGCTGGTCGCCGACGTCGCCGATTAGCCGCGCGTCCTTTCGCTTCGGACAAGCGACGCGCGGCACGTCCTTCTTTTTCAACCGCCCGGATGGGAAGTCGTGTTCGACAAAGTCCTGGTTGTCTGCATCGGCAACATCTGCCGTAGCCCCACCGCGGAGTACCTGCTGCGCGAACGACTGCGCGGGCGGGCGACCACGGTGGCTTCCGCCGGACTCGCCGCGGTCGCCGGCAATCCGATCGATCCCATGGCCGGGGCGTTGCTTGCCGAGCGCGGCATCGACGCCTCCGGCCATCGCGCACGCCAGGTGGACGAGGCGGCGATCCTCACGGCCGACCTGGTGCTGGTGATGCAGCGTACGCACCTGGCCAGCCTCGCCAGGTATTCGTCGCACGCGGTGGGGCGGACCTTCCTGCTCGGCAAGTGGCAGGGCGATCGCGACATTCCCGATCCGTATCGCAAGGAGCGCGACGCCTTCGAATACGCCTATCGGCTGATCGAGGAAGGCGTGGACGCCTGGCACAAACACCTGTGATCGATATGAGACATACAGCTCAATATTGCTGTTCTGTCAGGCAAGTGCGTGCAAAATAGGCCCGACCGCCGTCAAGGGGGGCTTTCGGGCCTGGCAAGCGGGGCGCGAATCGAATGGGGTGGGGCCATGAACCTGGATGCACGCATCCTCGTCACCGGACAGTGCGGATGGGTGGGCGGCGCGGTGGTGCGGCGCCTGTGGGCGGCCGGTTACAACAACATCCGTTTCCTGGGGCCGGACGAGGTGAACCTCGCCCGATCGGCGTCAGTGGAGGCGTTCTTTCTGCGCCATCGGCCTGAATACGTGTTTCTCACCGCCGCGCGGGAAGGCGTCGACGGTGGCCAGTCGGACCAGGCGGTCCGCGAAAGCCTGGCGGTGCAGGCCAATGTGATCCACGCGGCGTGGCGGGCGGACGTGCGCAAGCTGTGCTTCCTCGCCTCCTCGAGCCTCCATCCGGTCGGCGCGTTGCCGCCGTTGCGCGAGGGCGCGCTGCTGTCGGCGGTGGTTCCGTCGGGCGAGAACGGCGAGGCGCTTGCACAGCTCGCCGGCATCCGCATGTGCCAAGCCTATCGGCGGCAATACCGGTTCGATGCGATCGGCGTCGTGCCGGCCGAGTTGTATGGGCCCGGCGACAGCCCCGGCGCCCAGGCGGGTGTGTTGCCTCGACTGGTCAGGCGCCTCCATGAGGCGCAATCGGACGACCTGTCGCAGCTGGCGATCGATGGCGTGCCGACGCGTCCGTGGCTGCAGGTGGACGACTTCGCCGACGCGGCTCTGTTCCTGATGCGCCAATACAGCAGCGACGTCCCGGTCAACGTCGATGGGGGCGAGGCGGCCGATTTCGCCGCCGTGGCACGCATGGCGGCGGACGCCGTCGGCTACCGGGGGCGGCTGGTGCACCGCACGTGCGCGATCGGGTCCGTCGAGGCCATGCCCGAGGGCTTGCGCTTGAACGGCATGGGCTGGGTACCGTGCATGCCGCTGCGCGACGGGATCGAGCAGATGTGCGCGTGGTATCTGCAGGTCGCCGGTGCGCTGGTCGCGTAGAAGGACGCGCAGGCTTCGCGGCTACAGGGCATCATGTGCTTTTCGCGTCGATGCTCTCCCGGCGGGGGGAGCACACGGGCGCGTCAGGTTCGATGGAGACGTTGATGATTCCGGTGATTCTTTCGGGGGGCTCGGGTACGCGCCTGTGGCCGTTGTCGCGCGAGTCCTATCCCAAGCAGTTCCTGCCGCTGACCGGCAAGGACACCATGCTGCAGGCGACCTGGCTGCGCATCGCGCCGCTGGCTTCGTCCGCGCCGATGGTGGTGGCCAACGAGGCGCACCGCTTCATGGTGGCCGAGCAACTGCGCCAGGTCGGCTGCGTGCCCTCGGCGATCCTGCTTGAGCCGGTCGGGCGCAATACCGCGCCGGCGATCGCCGTGGCGGCGTTGCAGGCGACGCGCGAGGGCGCCGATCCGCTGCTGCTGGTGCTGCCCTCCGATCACGTGATCAAGGATGCTCTCGCCTTCCAGGCCGCCGTGCGCCAAGCCGAGCCGGCCGCGGCGCAGGGCCGGCTGGTCACCTTCGGCATCGTGCCCGACGGGCCGGAGACCGGTTACGGCTATATCCGCGCCGGCGCCGATGTGGGCGAAGGCGTGCGCCAGGTGGCGCAGTTCGTGGAGAAGCCGGACGCGGCTACGGCGCAGCAGTACGTCGCCTCGGGCGAATATGTCTGGAACAGCGGCATGTTCCTGTTTCGCGCGTCGGTGTACCTGGCCGAGCTCGAGCGCCAGCAGCCGGCCATGCTGGCCGCCTGCCGCGCCGCGATCGAGGGTGCCGCGCGCGATGCCGATTTCGTGCGGCTGGACAAGGCCGCCTTTGCCGCGTGCCCGGCCGACTCGATCGACTACGCGGTGATGGAACGTACCGATGCGGCCGCCGTGCTGCCGATCGACGTGGGCTGGAACGACCTGGGCAGCTGGTCGGCACTGTGGGAGGTGGCCGAACAGGACGGCGAGGGCAACGCGCACCACGGTGACGTGGTGGCGCAGGATTGTCGCAACACGCTGGCCTGGGCCGAGGGACGCCTGGTCGCGCTGCTGGGTCTGGATGACGTGGTGGTGGTCGACACTGCCGATGCCGTGCTGGTTGCCCACAAGGACCGCGTGCAGGACGTCAAGGGCATCGTCGCCCGGCTCAAGGCCGAAGGTCGCGTCGAGCCGGCCAGCCACCGCAAGGTGTACCGCCCATGGGGCAGCTACGACTCGATCGATGTGGGCGACCGGTTCCAGGTCAAGCGCATCACGGTCAAGCCGGGCGCCAGCCTGAGCCTGCAGATGCACCACCATCGCGCCGAGCACTGGGTAGTGGTCAGCGGCACCGGCCGCATCACCCGCGGCGACGAGGTGCTCACGCTGACCGAGAACCAGAGCACCTACATCCCGCTCGGGGTGAAACACCGGCTGGAGAACCCGGGGCGGCTGCCGCTCGAACTGATCGAAGTGCAGTCGGGCAGTTACCTGGGCGAAGACGACATCGTGCGGTTCGAGGACGTGTACGGGCGCGGTTGAGGGCGGTGATCAAGGCTGACGGACGCCACCCGCCATCGGCGGGCGGCCAGGCGATTGCACCTGCAGGTCTGGCAGAACACGGCCTAGGGAACACCGGCGGGCCTTCGTAGCCCGGCCGAGATCGACGAGGAGCCGAAGAACCCGTGGTCGATCACCTCGTCCCCATGCGTCTACGTGCAGTGCAAACGGAGTGGTGACACGCAGGACCGGGCTTTTTTCCTCAAGAGGGATGGCTCCCGCAGCACGGTTGGCCGCTCCGTCCGAAACCCATCACCGCCACGCGCGCCTTCCCATTTCTACCCGGGACTGGCGCGCGGCGTCGCAGCGGGAGCGCCGACACCTAACAGGTCGGCGCTTTACACATATCTCTATTGCGCGTAAACCAGGCCCGTCCAGACTCCTCCCGTCGCACCCGCGACGGCCCTCTGGAGACCGACCATGAAACCTTCGACTTGCCTGTCCGCCCTCGTCCTCGCCGCCGCCTTCGCCGCGGCGACCCCCGCCCTGGCCACCCCGCCGGACACCCCGATGTCCGCCGTCCCCGCCGCGCCCAGACTCGACGCCGCGATGCGCTCGCTCTGGCACGGCCACGTCGTGCACACCCGCGACTACGCGCTGGCGGTGCATGCGCATGACAGCGCCAAGGCCAAGGCTGCGGCCGATGCGGTGGTCGCCAATGCCAAGCAGATCGCCGATGCGGTCGGCGGCTTCTACGGCAAGCCGGCCGGAGCGCGCATGCTCGACCTGCTCGCCGGCCACTGGGGCGGCGTCAAGGCCTTGACCGACGCGCGCGCGGCCAACGATACATCCGCCGAGCAGAAAGCCATGGCCGACCTGCAATCGAATGCCACGGCAATCGCCCGGTTTCTCGCCGCCGCCAACCCGAACCTGCCGGAGAGCGCCGTGCAGGGCCTGATGGCTACGCACGTGGCGCACCATGGCACGGAGATCCAGCAGATCATGGCCGGCGACATGAAGGGCGAGCAGTCCACCTGGCAGGCGATGCAGGCGCACATGGACATGATTTCCGACGCACTGGCCAGCGCGATCGCCAAGCAGTTCCCCGACAAGGCCTCCTGAGCATGAGCGCGCTCGCACGGCTCGGCTCGACCCAGCAGCGCCTGCTTCGCCAGCTGTTGATGGCGTCGGAGGGTTGCTCGGTGGAGGAGTTGTGTGAGCGCCTGCACATCAGCCACAACGCCGTGCGCCAGCACCTGAGCGCCATGCTCGCGCGCGATTACGTCGAGCGCGGGCAGGCGCGGGCGACCGGTGGCCGGCCGCAGGCGCGCTTCCGCCTCACCGAAAACGGGCGCGGACTGTTTCCGCGCAACTACGGCCTGCTCAGCGCCGCGCTGCTGGACAAGCTGCGCGAACGCTACGGCACGGCGGTGCTGGAGGAGATGCTGCAGGACCTGGGCCGTTCGCTAGGCAGCCACGAGGTGCCGCTGCCGCCGGAGGCCAGCCACGATGACGTGGTGCGGCAGCTGGCCAGCCAGCTCGATGCGCTGGGCTATGAGGCGGTGGTCGCGCGGCACGGCCAGGAACAGCAGGTGGAAGCCTTCAACTGCGTGTTCCACGCGCTGGCCCGCAGCGTGCCGCAGGTGTGCAAGTTCGACCTGGCGTACATGGAGGCGGCCAGCGGCCGGCGTATCCACCACATGGAATGCATCATCCGCGGCGGCCACGTCTGCCGCTTCCGCATCGGCGAGGTGAAGCGTTGAGTTTCTGTAGGAGCGCACCCTGTGCGCGACGGTGGTGCCCCGCGATCGCGCACAGCGTGCGCGCCTGCAAGGTATTCACCACCGTGTGCGGCCGGGCAACAGGCCCTTCAGTTCCGCATCGGTGAGATTGCGCCACTGGCCCGGGCGCAGGTGGCCCAGGCGGACGTTGTCGATGCGCACGCGGCGCAACTGCGTCACGCGGTAGTCGAAGGCCGCGGCCATCAGGCGGATCTGCCGGTTGAGCCCCTGCGTGAGCACGATGCCGAAACCGAACTTCGCGATCTTGCGCACCTTGCACGGCAGCGTCATCTGCCCGTGGATGCGCACGCCGCGCGCCATGCCTGCGAGGAACGCGTCGGTCACCGGCTTGTTCACCGCGACCAGGTATTCCTTCTCGTGGCGGTTCTCCGCGCGCAGGATCTCGTTGACGATGTCGCCGTTGCTGGTGAGCAGAATCAGCCCTTCGGAATCCTTGTCCAGCCGGCCGACCGGGAACACGCGCTCGCGGTGGTCGACGAAATCGACGATGTTGCCGACTACGCTCTGATCGGTGGTGCAGGTGATACCGACCGGTTTGTTCAGCGCGATGTAGACCGCCTGCTTCGCCGACGGCGTGGCGGCCAGCACGCGCATGCGCACCAGTTCGCCATCGACGCGCACCTCGTCGCCCTCGAGCGCCTTGGCGCCGGTACCGACCACCTCGCCGTTGATGGTGACGCGGCCGGCAACGAGCCACTCGTCCGCCTCGCGGCGCGAGCACAGGCCGGCCTCGCTGATGTACTTGTTGACGCGCATGGCGGGACGGTCAGGAACGCAGGCCCACGCCGCGCTTGAGCAGCTGCAGCGCCACGATCGACAGCCCGGCGACGAACGCCAGCATCACCACGAACGCGACCCCGATGTGCACGTCGCTGATGCCCAGCACGCCGAAACGGAAGGCGTTGACCATGTACAGGATCGGGTTGGCGCGCGAGATCGCCTGCCACGGCTCGCCCAGCATGTTGACCGAATAGAACACGCCGCCGAGGTAGGTGAGCGGGGTCAGCACGAAGGTCGGCACCAGGGCGATGTCGTCGAATTTCTTGGCGTAGACCGCGTTGACGAAGCCGGCCAGCGAGAAGATCGTCGCGCCGAGCAGTACCGAGAAGAAGGTGACCAGCGGGTGGGCGATGTGCAGCGAGGTAAAGAACAGCGCGATCATCAGCACCAGCGCACCGACCACCAGCCCGCGGGTCACCGCGCCGGTCACGTAGCCGAGCAGGATCACCCAGTTCGGCATCGGCGAGACCAGCATCTCTTCCACCGCGCGGCTGAACTTGGCGCCGAAGAAGGAACTGGAGATGTTGCCGTAGCTGTTGGTGATGATGCTCATCATCACCAGCCCCGGCACGATGTACTGCATGTAGCTGAAGCCGCCCTGGATGGTGCCGATGCGGCTGCCGATCAGCTTGCCGAAGATGACGAAGTACAACGTCATCGTGATCGCCGGCGGGATCAGCGTCTGCGTCCAGATGCGCATGATGCGCACGATCTCGCGGCGCACGATGGTGTGCAGGGCGACCAGGTTGGCGGTGGTGTTGCTCATGCTTGGTCTCGCTTTGGTGTCCCGGCGCGCGGGAAACGGTGAGGGTGTTTCGTGTAGGAGCCGAGCTCCCGCAGGGGACGGTGGCGGTGGGCTCAGGCGGCCTTGTCGCGCCCGTTCTCGACCAGCCGCACGAACAGCTCCTCCAGCCGGTTGGTCTTGTTGCGCATCGACCTGACCGTCACTCCGTGCGCCGACAACGTGGCGAACAGCGAGTTGAGATCGTGTTCGCGCGCCATCTCCGCTTCCAGCGTGTAGTCGTCCACGCGGCGCAGCATGACACCCGGCAGCGTCGGCAACGTGGCCGGCGCGGCAACCACGTCCAGGATGAAAGCCTCCACGTCCAGCGTGGCGAGCAGCCGCTTCATCGTGGTGTTCTCCACGATCGTGCCGTGGTCGATGATCGCGATGTTGCGGCACAGCTGCTCGGCTTCCTCCAGGTAGTGCGTGGTCAGGATCACCGTGGTGCCGGCCGCGTTGATGCCGCTGACGAACTGCCACATCGAGCGGCGGATCTCGATATCCACGCCGGCGGTCGGCTCGTCCAGGATCAGCAGCTTCGGCTCGTTCATCATCGCGCGGGCGATCATCAGGCGCCGCTTCATGCCGCCGGAGAGCATCCGCGCCTGGTGCTGCGCCTTGTCCCACAGGCGCAGCTCCTTCAGGTACTTCTCCGCGCGCACCGCGGCGAGCTTGCGCGGGATGCCGTAGAAGCCGGCCTCGTTCACGCAGATGTCGAACGGCTTTTCGAACTGATTGAAGTTGATCTCCTGCGGCACCAGGCCAATCAGCTTCATCGCCTCGTTGCGCTGCTGGTTGACCGACACGCCGAAGATGCGCGCGTCGCCGCCGGTGGAGTTGACCAGCGAGGAGAGAATGCCGATCAGCGTGGACTTGCCCGCGCCATTGGGGCCGAGCAACGCGAAGAAATCGCCCTGCTGGACGGTCAGCGAGATGCCCTTGAGGGCTTCGACGCCGTTGCCGTAGGTCTTGCGCAGACTGTCGACGACGAGTGCGGGAACAGATGACATGGGCTGCACCGTGGGGGCCAGCCCTTTATTATACGGGGCCGTTTACCTGCCGCCCGCTCACGCCGGGCGTGCCTCCCGCTCCGGAATCCCATGGCCGACCACTTCACCCTCCGTCTCGTCGACAGCTACATGCTCGCCCCCAGCGTGCGCCACCTGGTGTTCGAGCGCGCCGACGGGCAGCCGCTGGCCTTCCAGCCCGGGCAGTTCCTGCAGGTGCATTTCCACTACGACGACGGCACGGCGACCAAGCGCAGCTATTCGGTGGGCACCGTCGGCGACGGCAGTTCCCCGACCATGCGCATCGAGATCGCAGTCAGCTATGTCGAAGGCGGCGCGGCCACGAAACTGCTCGCCAACCTGCAGCCGGGCCAGACCATCGAGGCCAGCGGCCCCTACGGCCGCTTCTGCCTGCAGCCGGGCGACACCCACCCGCGCTACCTGCTGCTGGCTACCGGCACCGGCGTCACCCCCTACCGAGCCATGTTGCCGCTGATCCGCCAGCTGCTGGCCAGGGGCGACCGCGAGGTGGTGCTGCTCTACGGCGCGCGCAATGAAGCCGAACTGCTCTACGGCGAGGAGTTCGAGGCCTTCGCGAAGGAAAACCCCGGCTTCACCTTCCACGGCTGCCTCAGCCGCCAACCCCGCGCCGTACCGCGCCCGAACGACCGCAGCGGCCACGTACAGACGGTCCTGGCCGAACTGGCCCCGCGCGCCGACCGCGACATCGCCTACCTGTGCGGCAACCCGAACATGGTCGATGCCGCCTTCACCGCCCTGAAGGAGTACGGCCTGCCCGTCTCCCAGATCCGCCGCGAGAAGTACATCAGCTCGCGTTGATCGGCGATCCCGGCCAACCCCGATCCACCGCATCGATGTTCCCCTCTTCCCGGGGGCAGTAATCGGGTCCCGCAGGGAACAAGTGCAGTACGCTCATCCGCCACACCCGCCTGTTCAGTACAAGGGCGCCGGCGGCATCCCGGGCGGATCACCACTTGCCGCACGCTGACCGCACTCGGGACAAAAACGGCTGCCGGCCGGCAAGGTGGCGTGGCAGCCGCTGCACTGCGGGCTGGTGGCCAGTGCGTGGCCGCACTGTGGGCAGAATTTCGCGCCGCGTGCTTCTGCATGACAGGAGGGGCAGACCAGTTGCTTGCGCGTCTGGACGTCTACCCGTCCGGCCAGGTCGGCACCGGCTTCTCTTGCCCGGTCCATGGCCGCGTCGCGCTGGCCCTGGTAGCGTGCCGTTTGCACGCTGGCGGCAAGGTCCGGAGCACAGACCTGGCACAGGCCGGTGTCGGCATTCCAGCAGCGGGCGCACACGTGGTTGTGGCACTGCGCGCAACGGTTGAAGTGTTGCTTCGCGGCGGCCAGCGCCTGCTTGAACGCTTGGTCGCGTGCGGTGCCCCAGCCCGCGCGGGCCAGGCCGTCGACCGCATTGTCTACGCTGTAACCCACGCTGCCCAGCAGGTTGCCCAGCAGGCTGCCGGCTTCCTGCATCCAGCCGGAAGCGCGGCCGCTGGTGTAAGGCTGAAACGGCGAGCGCCAGGTGTCGTTGCAGCACTCGCAGTAGAACTCGAACTGGAAGCCGGCGCCGGTGCCGGACTGTATGCAGCGGTCGCGGTGGTTATCGGCGAAGTGCAGGTCGTTGGTCATGAAAGTTCCGTGGCTGGGCGCGGTCGGTCAGTGGCTAAGGCAGTCGGGCAGCTTGCCCCCGTTGGCAGCCAGCAGGCGTTTCCCCAGTGCCTGCTGGTGCTGGTGGATCCGTGCGTTGTGGGCACGGTAGAACACCAGGTTGCCAGCACTGACGCGGCTGCCATGGGTATCCACGTACTGCGTCATCTCCGGATGCGACTGTTCCAGGTCCTGCATGGCCGCGGCGGTCAGCACCGACATGCCGATCAGCGCCTGGCGCCCAGTCAGGCCGTGGCGCGCAAACATGGCGTGCACGCCGGGCTGGGCGTCGTACCGGCTGGCCACCTGGTCGAGCGAGCGAGGCTGCTCATCGCCGAGGAGGGCGAGCATGCTCAGGTGGCAGGGATTCTTGGCGGCATCCTCCTGAACGGCCATGTAGCGGTCCAGGAAATCCTGGTCGAGCTGGAAGCTGTTGATCGCGGCGATGTCGGCCGCCGAGGGCGTGTCGCCGGCGCGCGTGACAGGCGGCGCGAAGGCGGTGGCCAGCGCGAGCAACAGGGTGGAAGGTACATGGGTCAATCGCATGAGCGGTTCCTTCGTCTGATCCGGCGCATGGACGAAGTTGACACCTGAGGTGCCCATTCTGCGAAGGGATGATCGGATCCCATGGGCGTGGCCTCATGCCGGGGATCGCTGCGCCCAAGCGATCGGGCGCGTCATCGCAAACGAACCAAGCAGGCGGCTCGGCGCGTCGAATGCGATTTGCGAGGACCGAAAGGTGGCGCCAAACGCGATGTGATCGCAGGAGCACGACGGCCCGGCGGCGACGCCGTGGCAAATCGGTGGCGTGGACTTGAACAGCCGCTTTCGAACATCCCTATGCCGCACACGAAATCCATGTCCACTCCCTGAGCCAGGGCGCAAAACGATAACTCACCCATACGTCATGCGGACCGCCCCATTGCGGGACCAATTCAGCAAGCGTGCGTTTGCGCCATGATAATTTGCGGCCTCCAGCCACCGGTGAGAAGGGGCGGCTGTGCCTGCCCGCCCGCCTGTTCTGGTCGTCAACTTCAGCAGACGTTAGTTTCGAGCGTCGCACCCGGGCGGGGCGAGCAGACGTCGGCCCGCAATACAAGGAAGAAAAATGAAGCTAGGAATGTGCGCTCAGTGGACGGCGGTATCGCTGTTTGTTGCGGCCTTGACGGGGTGCCAAGCCTTGCCGCGCAACCCGACGACGCTGACCCAGCCGGTCAGCACAAGTATCGCCGATGCCTACCCGACGGTGAACTGGCTCGATGTCGCCTTGCGACACCGCGAACCGCAGGCCCTTGCGCCGCGCGCAGGGCAACGGTTGCGGCCTGGCTATTACACGATGGAGCTGCAGAGTTTTTGCCTGCACGCCGGCGCTTATGGCCCGAGCCGTGGCGCGGGGTACGAGATTGGTCCGCTGCTCGGACGCGATGCCGCGGCCATCCGCACCGTTCTTCAGAACGCCGCGCACCATCCGGAGATCAACCAGGGCGATGTTCAGAGGCTTGTCTGGATTATCGAAAGCCACGCGCTGAACGACGGACTCGAGCCCGCATTCGCTGCCCGCACGGCTCCGTTGCTTGTCGGTGCGCCGACCTTGGTGCCCATGCTGGAGTCCCACAGTGGGGCCGGTTTCGGTTTGGGCGCGTGGTTGCCCGGCCAAGTGCAGGAAGTGCTGGGCAAAGTAAGCAGCTTGCAGAGCAAGTTGACCGACATGTCGCTGAGTTTCGCCGAGCTGGAGCGGGTAGCGGTTCCGGTGGCTCCCGGGGGGCTGCGCACCATCGACCCTGGGCATTGGAGCTACCAGGCCGAAGGCTATTACCTGCGCGCTTTTCCGCATAGCTATCAACACACGACTGTGGAATTGCTGCGCCTTGCGCCGGTTGTCGTCGAACGCGATACGCAAGGACGCATGAGCGCACTGGCCAGTGGCGAGCAGCGGATAGAGATTCGCTATACCGGTTCGGTAACGGCGCCATTGTCCGTGGACGGCCGGGCGGCGCTTGCGACCTGGCCCGTTGCCTCCGTTACCTTCAGCGATACGACGGGACGGCACACGATAGACAATTTCCCACCCCTGCCGGCCTATCCGGAACCCACGCCTGGGTCCGGACCGCAGCCAACCAATGCCATGGCTGACTACTATCGCCAAGCACAGCAGATGCATGAGGCGTACGACCACATCCGCCCTGATACCCCGGGCGACCGGTCGAACAAAATCGAACGCATCCATGATTTTATCGATTCGGTGGAAGACCTGGCCGATAGCTGGAACTCCCTGAAAGACGCCCATGACCGCCTGAATCAGGGGCTACATCCGGATGAGCGTGCCCTGCGGGACTTTATCGACGTTGGGTTCTTTGAGGATGGTCTTGAAGCGGCCATCAAGATTACGGACAAGAAGGCCCAGTCGGACTGGTTGCGCGAGTGGCTGCAACGCACCACCAACGCCTGGGCATACGTGACCTGCGTCCTCGCTGGTGACTGCCCGCCGCCAGGTCAGGATGACCCGCAGCTGGACCTCAGTGGGAAGACGGCTATTCCCGGGGACACCGGGCAGCAGCGCCTGGGCTTCTCTTTGAGACCTTACCGCTAATGAGGTCGTGCCCGATCCCGGGACCGTGAGAGCGAAGATCAAGGAGCAATAGACATGGCAGTTCAAGGAAAGGCGGCCGCCATGTGCGCGGTATTCCTCGCGATGGCGTGCACGGGCGCCGATACGTTTGCCCAGACACGCCAGAGCGACCGGGTACCAAACGACAGCGCCGTGGCGGCTTTTGCCGGCAACGCGGTGTTGCCTGCGGATGAAAGCGACGCACGGGAGGTTTTGTCCGATCGCATCCTGGATGGGTTTGAGGCGGCGCCACAGAGATTGCCTCTGGACGGCGGCGCGGTCATTTACTGGGGCCAGCAGTACCGGGAAGGCAATCTGCAATCGGTAGTCATTACCGATGAGAAAGGCGACATCCGCCTGATGGCCGCCGTAGATGATGTCCTGGAGATCGCGCGCGGCAATGAACCGTCCGTCAGTTCGCTTCAGCAGCACCAGGCCTTGGTGAAGAAGAAGCTGGGTGGCGATGTACCACTGGCCAGCGTATTCGTCCGGCGGCCGGACGATCTGGAAACCTACCTCCCGTTGCTCAAACGCTGGCTCCAGGCTGATCTGCTCGGCTTCAATGTGAAGTGCGCCAAGGGGCCCCGGATGACACAGGCCTGCGCCCTCGCCACCCAGGTCAATGTACGGATCGAGGCTTTCCTCATCTGCGATGACCCGCCCCGAGCGCGCGCCATAGCGGTCCCCGCAGTGGCGGCATCGACCGCCATTCCACTGGAAGCTTTCCGCATGTGATGGCTACAACGGGCCACGCCTTCAAGTTTGTCCGGGTCGCGTCGATAACTAACCCGCCAGCGCAGGCGCCCCGTTCACCACCGCTCCGATAAAACCTGTCCCGAGCACGACCGCCAAAAATGTGACGCAGTTCGCGCTTTCGGAGGGAGGTCCGTCGCGTGCCATCAAGGCCGGGCGGGCGGTGCCGAAAGCACCTTCAGGTACGCGTGTTCGCGTGTGCCGGAGGATTCGCTTATGTGGGCTCGACATTCCTGGCTGGCCTATGTCCTGGGCACGCTGGCGCTGCTCGCTGCGTCCGATGCGCATGCTGGTGGTGGCCGGATCACCTTCAGCGGTGCCATCGTGGTCCCGACCTGCGCGGTGCAGGACGAGGCCGTCGCGCAGACAGGCGGCGATTTTTCCTCGGCCGAAGCCGTTCCGTGCGGCGGTCGTTCGCAACCGGCGTCCAGTGTTTCCAGCTACGGGCTTTCGGTGAGGAGCTTGGGAGCCAGCGAAACCGCGGGCATTCCCTTGCTGCAGTATTACGCGGACTATTTTTCCGCTTTGCATGCCGGCAGCGCCCGAATCGTGACGCGGACCTATCAGTAGCCGCGTCGCTTTAAGGCGCCAGGTTCGCCTGCCACTCCGACATTGCCTGCTTATCCGTCGACGCGTAGCTCGCCATCGCTGACACCTTGCCTCCGGAGACGGCGCCATCCGCTCGAACTAACGGCTTGCCGCGACCGAACTTGAAGTCAGCGCGCGATCCGCTCCTGAAGTGTTTTCAACGGCCCAGGCAGCGCCTCAGCCGACACCGCGCATGATGACGCGAACGTACGAGTAACACCCTGCGCGGCTGGGCAGGCGAGCCTTTTCTACGCGCGGGGGGGGGCAGCCTGTGCCACGACATCCATGCGGCAAGCGCGGCGTGCCGTCGCTGCTAATTGTAGTTCAGGGTGTAGGTGGCAATGGCCTTCACGTTGCCCGCGCCGGCCGAGTTGCCGGTCTGGTAGTACTGGGCGAACAGGTTGATGTTGTAGGTGCTGGCGCTGGCCGTGCCGACCTGGGTGGGGGTGTCGAACGGAAACGCCGAGCTGCCATCGGACTGCAGCACTTGCACGCCCACGCCGGCGGCAAAGCCCGAGCCGCTGGTGGGCGCGATCACACCTGTGGTGTTGGGCTGCGGGCTGCTCGTGCTCAGGGTGAGGAAGATGTTCTGACTGTTGGGGCAGTTGACCAGCTTAAGGCTAAAGGGTGTCTTGCCCGCGGTGGTGCCTTTGCCACCAAGCTGGGTGCCGGTGATGTCGGGTAAGGTGACGATCTTGTCCTTAGAGCCTGGGTCCACGTCGCAGGTAGGCACTTGGATCTTGATGACGGCATTGATGTTGAAGGTTTCGACGGGCCGAGGGGCGACGGTGCCCTTACGATCGCAGCCCCTGTAGATATAAATGCCGAGAAAATTGTTGATGTTTGGCTTGTCACAGATATCGATCTGCCACTGCGCCAGCTGGCCGGTCAGATTGCTGTTGTCGGGCGGCAGGTAGGGCCCGGTGTACACCAGCTGCAGGTTGGAGGCCACGCTAAAGGTGCCGCTGCCGGTGGGGTAGTTCGGGTACAGCGCCAGCAGCGTACTGGCGTCCGGGTGCAGCAGGCGGTAGGAGATGCCGGGAATGCCGGTGGGGAACAGCGTGTTGTCGCCATTGACCGGCGTGGAGGCGGCGATGATGTTGAAGATGCCGCCGGCCGTGTCGCCGTCACAGGCGAGCACGGGCGGGTTGGGCGGGGTGGCCGTGTCCGATGTCCACAGAACCGAGCCCAGCTGGGTGCTGGGGGTCAGCGTGATGGTGCCTGCATTGAAGGTAACGGTAGCGGCTGTGCCACTCGCGTATCCGCAGGTGGCCTGCGCGCTGCGCGGCATCGTGACCAGTCCCAGCAGCAGCGCGCAGGCGATCAGCAGGCCGCGCAAGGGGTGCGAGGTCGTCGTCTCCGGCGCCGTGGCCTCGAACGAAAGGATCAGTTGCATGGCTCACCTCGCAGGCCGGCGCGTCGCGGCGAGGCGGTGCGCGATACCGGCCGGAAAACGTTCGGCGTGATCATGGCGCGCTTCCGCCATGGGGAGTGGTGGCGGATGCGGTCGCGCTGCAGGTGGCGTCGATCATCATGCCGATCTGACGCCGCGATGCATCGGCCGGCACGGTGTAGGCGAAGCGACAGGCGTGTTCGGCCTCACTGGCATCCTGCCAATGCGCGGCCAGCTGGCCGCTGGCGCTGGCCACGCGCAGCAAGGCCATGCCGCCCTGGCCCACCGTGCCGGCCAGGGACCCGTCCGTAGCGCGGATCTCGCTGCCGAACGGCAACGCCGTGCCGTTGTCCGTGCGGATGCGCACCACCAGCGCGCGGCCGTAACGGGTCTTGAAATCGAGCTTGACGATGGCGCCGGCATACGGCGCGACGTTGCCGCTGGTGGCGTCGAGCTGCACGCCCAGCGGCAGGCCCTGCGGGTCGATCTCGACGGTATCGAGCTGGTAGGGCGCCAGGTAGGGGACCAGCGCGTAGCCGGAGCGGCCCACGCGCAGGCCCGGGGCATTGGTGATGTGCGCGCCGGCGGCGCCAGGCACGTGCACCAGCGCCACCGTGTCGCCGGTGGGCGGACCGAAGGTCACGCCGCCGGCGTGTACCACCATCGCGCCACTGGCATTGGCCGAGCTCTGCGAATAGCCCGATCCGTGGCCGACGCTGGCGGCCAGCGTGGCGTAGGGACCGCTGTAGCCGCCGTTGACGCTGTAGGCGTTGCCGATGCCATCGCTGCCATGCGAGGCCGATGCGCCATAGGTGAACTGGTTCCACTGGCCCAGCGTGCCGTTGACGGCGGCCTGCTGCTGGTTACCGCCCTGATCGTCGTGGCTGGCGTTGAACATCAGGCTCGGCGAATGGGCACTGTTGCCCAGCGGCAGGCTGGCGCTGAGGAAGAACTGATTGTCGTAGCCGCCGAACTGGGTGCGGCCGCGGCTGGCCGAGACGCCCCAGGACAGGCGGCCGACGTGGCTGTTGTAGCCCAGCTGGAACTGGCGGTCGCTGCCGGAGCGGTTCCAGTAGTCACTGATCGACGCATTGGCGTACAGCGAACCGCCGCTCTGGCCCAGTTGCTGGCTGAGCGTCAGCGTGAACCGGTTGCGCTGCTGCACTAGTCCGCGCATGGCGTAGGGATTGTTGTTGACGAAGGCGCTGCCACCCAGTGCCGCCAGCTGGGCCTGGCTGAGCAGGCTTTGCAGCGGCACGCCATCGATCATCTGCGGCATGCCGGAGACGTTCTGCAGCGTGTCCAGTCCGCGCCGCGCGAAGTCACGCGCGTACTGCGCGTCCTTCAGGCTGAGGAAGCCGCTGGTGGAGTAGCGGTAGGCAGCCACGCTCAGCGAGGTATCGGTTTCCGGCACGATCTTGCTATAGGTGACGCGGAAGCTGCGGCCGTTGTAGTCGCCCTTGCCGGGAATCTGCGCATGCGCCTGGGTCACGTCGAGCGCCAGGGCGCCCCAGCGGGTGTTGAACGCGCCGCCGATCAATGCAGACGCATAGCCCTGCGCGCCCTGCGCGCCGGCGTAGCCGGTGAAACGGTTGCCGAAGCCGTGCTGCACCGCGGCCTGCACCACGGCGGGCTGGTCGTGCAAGGCGTTGTCACGCAGGCGGCCAGCCGCCATGTCGAAACGGGTGATGCCTGCGCGCAGCGACTGCGCAACCGAGGCATAGGGCACCTTGAATGCATGCTGGCGACCGTCGGCCTCGGTCACCACCACGTCGAGGTCGCCGCCGTAGCCGGTGGGGTACAGGTCGCTGATCACGAACGGGCCGGGCGCCACCGTGGTCTGGTAGATCTGCACCCCGTTCTGGTTCACCACGACCTTGGCATTGCTCTGCGCCACGCCGCGCACCACCGGTGCGTAGCCGCGCTGCGATTGCGGCAGCATGCGGTCGTCGCTGACCAATTGCACGCCGCGCAGGCCGTAGCTGTCGAACACCGCGCCATCGGTGTAGCTGTCGCCCACGCTGAGCACCGCCCGCCAGCGCGGCAGCGCGCGCTGCACGTAGGTATCGATGTTCTGCCAGTGGCGCTGCGCCGGTGCGCCGGCGACGCCCGACTGCCAGGTCACGGTGCTGTCCTGGCGCAACTGCCACAGGCCGATGTTCAGCGCGGAACGCAAGCCCAGGTAGGTGCTGGTCTGGCTCTGCCCGTTACTGTCGCTGCGGTAGGCATTGAGGTTGTAGTTAAGCAGGAACGCCGGCACGCCGGCATCCCACGACTCGGGGCTGACCCAGCCACGGGGGCGCTGCCGCATGTAGGCCTGCGGCACCGTGGTGTCCAGGCGCAGGTTGGGCAGGTCGAAGGCCATGGTGGCGTCGGGAATGAGCTGGGCCAGGCCCACGCAGGCGTTGTTTCCCGCTGCCTGCAGCTTCGCGATGAGTTTGTCCGAGGCCAGCCCCATCCGCTGCAGCAGCGCGGCATCCACGCAGGGCACGGCGCTGGCCTGTTCCGTCGGCGCGGCCAGGCGCACGTCGAGCCGGCCCACCCATTCGCCGTTCAGATACACATCGACGTTGTAGATGCCCGGAAACACGATGTTGCCGCGCTCGAAACGGGACAGGTCGGTCGCGTGACTGCCACCGCCGGCAAGCAGGCTGCGGTCGAAGTCGGCCAGGCCGCCGCTGGCAGCGGCGCCCTCCGGCGGTGCGGTCGCACCCTCTGGCGATGCCGCCGCCGCGGGGTATGCCAGGACGCTGGCCAGCGCCACGCCACAGGCCATCGCCAGCGCCGTGCGGCGCAGGGATCGGTGGCAGCAGGGCGGGCGCCGGAAGCTGATCACGGCGTCACGGTGGCCGTGTGCGTTTCGGCAGCGCCAAAATCATTGATGGTCACGTAGGACACCGCGATGCCAGCGGCGGGCGCGTGCGCGTCGCCCTTGAGCGGGATCGCCAGGTCGGCGAACGGCGCCACCATGCCGTGCGCCCCCGCATCCGGCTTGCTGCCGGCGCCCAGCGCCAGGCTGCTGATGGTGACGTAGTAGGGCGTGGGGTTGTGCACGACCACGGCAGACGCCTGTCCAGGCGCCGCCTTGAAAATCAGTTTGCCAGCGGCTTTCAGGGCATCGCCCTCCAGCCCGCTGGGACGATAGAAAAGCTTCAGTCGCGAGCGGATCGCGAACTGCAGGTAGTTGCGCCCGGCGTATTGCGCACCACTGGGCTTGGGCGGCACCTCCAGCACGTTCAGCCAGAACACGGTTTCGCGATCGCCGGGCAGGGGCTGCGCCGCATGCGTGAACAGGATGCGCAGGCTCTGGTCCTTGTGCGGCTCCATGCGGAACAACGGCGGGGTGATCAGGAACGGCGTGCTGACCGCGTCCGGCGTGGACGCGGCGTTGCCGGTGTCGATCCACGCCTCGACCAGGGCAGGCTTGTCGCTCTGGTTGGACAGGCGCACCGTGACCTCGCCTTGCTGCGCCGGAAACACGACGCGGGTACCGCCTACGACGATGCTGGCGTGCACTGCCGGAACCATGAGGCACAAAGCGAGCATGGCCGTGCCAAATGCACGGGTCAGGATCTTCATGGGAACCTCTGCCGAAGGATGGGTACAACAAGCTGCCGCATTCATGCGAATGCGGCAGCGGAGGCAGGCAGGCCTCAGTTGTAGGTCAGCGTGTAGGTGACCGACGCATTCACCAGGCCCGGCGTGACGGCGGTGGCCGTTGCCTGGTAGTAGCGGGCCTTGTAATCCAGCGAGGCGGTGCCGGTGGGGCTGATCGTGGCGCTCACCGGGTTCGGGTTGGTGTTCAGGTTGATGCCGGTGTCGTCCGTCTTGGTCATCTGCACTTCGACGTTCGAGTTGCCGGCGCCGGTGGCGTTCTTGATCGCGCCGGTGGTGGTGTCGATGTTGGTGCCCGAGAACGCGGCGCCCACCATCACACCCGACGGCGTGGTCGGGCAGCCGGTCAGGGTCAGCGAGAACGGCGTGGAGCCGGCGGTGGACGCGGCGCCGGTGAAGCTGCTCACGGGCACGGCCGGCAGGGTCACGGCGACGTTGCCACCGGAAGCATTGCTCACGGTGCAGGTAGACGACAGCACCTTGCCGTTGAAGGTGACGGTGTCCGCACTGGCGGCCTGCGGGGCAAAGGCGACGACGCCGAGCACGGCGGCCAATGCGGTGGAGAGAACACGCTTGGACATTGCTGTTTTCCTCTAGTGGTGTGTGACTGGCTTCAAGTGATCGGAGCGGTGCAGGCTTTCTAGAAGCGTCCGAGCTGCCGTCCGCGAATGACAAGCCCAGTGTCCGTAGAGCTGGTCTGCAGCTCGGTTCGCAATTCCTGTGCCAAAACTTGAAAAGATCAGCCAAGCCTCGGACGCGCAAGGTATTGCGCCAAAAAACTGCCGCTCCCCCAAAAAGTTCCACGGCCGAGGCCGGATGGAGTCGGGTATCCAACTGACCCCGTGTGTCACTTTCCTCACATTGTGATCACAATCACAGTTTCATCACTAAAGTCGCGCGAGGCAAGACCGATATACAGCTTTTGTAAAGGACGCTTGACATGCGTAGCGGACGCGCTTAG
Source organism: Frateuria flava (assembly GCF_017837635.1). Lineage (GTDB taxonomy): Bacteria > Pseudomonadota > Gammaproteobacteria > Xanthomonadales > Rhodanobacteraceae > Frateuria_A > Frateuria_A flava. Next base: position 77,647 of record NZ_JAGJRS010000016.1, on the reverse strand, counting down.
CCTCCCTGTCAAGTTTGCTTGACAGGTCGCCGAGGTGGCGGCTCCATCGGGCAAAGGGGAGCCGGGAATGCCGCGTTTCAACGAAAACCGTTACCGCAGCCAGCTGTCCGTCGCGATGGTCGTCTACATGGCCGCGATGCTGCTGGTCTGGCCGCTGAGCCGGACCGTCGCCGGCGTGCCGTTGAAGGTGCTGCTGGCCGTGGTGCCGGTGCTGCCGATGCTGTTCGTGATCGGCCTGATGGCCCGACGGATCGGCGCCAGCGACGAGTTCGAGCAGCGCGTGCATCTGGTGGCGCTGGGTGCTTCCACGGCGTTGCTCGGGGCGCTCAGCCTGGTCGGCGGTTTCCTCGCCGCCGCCGGCGTGCTGGCGCTGGACGGCAGCATCCTGATCTGGGTGTTCCCGGTGACCATGATCGGCTACGGCATCGCCCGCTGGTGGTTGCTGGTGCGCCATTACGGCGAAAGCGCCAGTTGCGAGGGGAGCTCGCCGGGCGGGCAGCTGCTGTTGCTGGCCGTATTGGTGCTGATGGTGCTGGGGGTGGCCTGGTGGCGTGGGCGGCTGGACGACTTCCAGGCCGGGCTGCTGGTCGGGCTGGTGCCGGGCGTACTGGTGGTGCTGGTGGTCCTGTTGTGGCGCCGCCTGCGCCGCCGGTCCGTGGACGGCTGAGCGATGGCCATGCGCGCGGTGCACAAGCGATATATGTGGCGGTTCGTACCGGCCATGGCCGGTTACTGCGCCTTGATCGGGCTGTATGGCTGGCTGGTGCCGCGCACCGACAGCGTCGCTCTGCGGACGCTGCTTGCCTTGCTGCCAATGCTGCCGGTGGTGCTGGCGATGCGCGCCATGGCGCTGGTCATCCGCGAACAGGACGAACTGGAGCGGCAGATCGACCTGCAGGCGCTGTCCGTCGCGGCCGTGCTGACCTCGTGCGGCTTCCTGAGTTTCGGGCTGTTGCTCAGCGCCGGCGTGCTGGACGGGGTGCCGGCCGCGCTGGTCGCGCTGCTGGTGCTGCCGTGCTTCTTCTGGATCTTCGGCCTGGCCAAGCTGGTATTGGTGCTGAGGCTGCGCCGCCGATGAAGAACCAGGTACGCGACCTGCGCGGGGAGCAGGGCTGGTCGCAGGCGGATCTGGCCGAGCGACTGGACGTGTCGCGCCAGACCGTCAACGCGATCGAGACCGGCAAGTACGACCCGAGCCTGCCACTGGCCTTCAAGATCGCGCGCCTGTTCGGGCGGCCGATCGAAGCGATCTTCGAGCCTACTGATGCGCAAGCCTAGGGAGGAAATCCAATGAACAGGTTGCTGCGACGCTACGCGCGCCGACTCTGGTTGCCATCCACCGTGATGATCGTCGTGGTGGTGCTGTTCCTGCGCTATGCACGGGAGCTGTCGCCCGCCGGCAAGCTGATTGCGGCGGCCGCGCTGCTGGCGAGCTATGCGTGGACCGGCTGGGCGGAGTTCCGCCACATGCAGCTGATGGACGAAATGCGCCGCCGGCTGGAGATGGAGGCCATGGTGCTGGCGTTCATCGCCGGCACCGGCATCGTGCTGGCGCTGTTCTTCCTCAATGCCTTGAAGCTGGTCGCGATGCCGTTCGCCGCGGCGCCGATGGCGCTGTTCGGCTGCTATGTGGTGGCGCAGTTGTGGGCGCGGCTGCGCTATCGCTACTGGTCGCTGTAGGAAGCCGCGTGGGACACCGCACCGCCGTCATCGTCGCCGCACTCGTGCTGCTGGCCAGTGCGCGCATGCCGGCCTGGTCGGAGTCGGCCTCGGCCTTGGCCTCGCGCGAGGCGAAGCCGGTGCCTGCCTCGCACGTGGCGACGGCCGACGGTCGGACCGGAATGGACATCGAATGGGAGCTGGCGCCGACACTCGGGCGCTGGCTGGAAATCATCCGTGGGACGGGAAGGGAGTTGAGGACATGGCTTTGAAAGCGCGCACCGTGCTGCGCATCGTGGTGGTCGCCGGCGGGCTCGGCCTGCTGGCGTGGAACCAGTTCCACCGGCGTGCGCCGGCGGCGGCCGGTGCCGACGCGCTCGCCGCGCCGGCACCGGTGGCACCGGCGAAGGACCAGCCCGCGGCCAAGCCGCATACCTGGAAGCTGGGCCGGCTGGTCTTGACGGCCTGTGAACTGGGCCGGCCGGACAGCGGCCTGTCGACGGCCGCCTGGTGCGCGCCTTTCGAGGTACCGGAGAACCGCGACGACCCGGCCAGCCGCAAGATCACGTTGAACCTGGCGGTGCTCCGCTCCGACGCCGACGTCCCCGCCGGGGACATGCTGGTGTACCTCGCCGGCGGCCCCGGCCAGGCGGCGACCGAAACCTGGCCGATGGTGGCGCCGGCGCTGGAACCGTTGCTGGCACACCGCAACGTGCTGCTGATCGACCAGCGCGGCACGGGTCGTTCCCATCCGCTGGACTGCAAGGCGACGGAGAAGGCCGACAAGGTCGGCGCCGTCGCCGGCTTCGATCCCGACCGGTTGCGGGCGCAGGTCGAGGCCTGCCTGAAGGAAGTGCAGGCCAAGGCCGACCCGCGCTACTACACCACCACCGCGGCGGTGGCCGACCTGGAGGATGCCCGCCAGGCGCTGGGTGCGCCCGACTTCGACCTGGTCGGCGTGTCCTACGGCACGCGCGTGGCGCAGCAGTACGCCATGCATCATCCCGATGCGGTGCGCAGCATCCTGCTCGACGGCGTGGTGCCCAACCAGCTGGTGCTGGGCGAGGACTTCGCGCGCAACCTGGAGGATGCGCTCAAGGCGCAGTTCGCCCGCTGCACCGACGAATGCAAGATTCGCTTCGGCGACCCGTACCAGACCCTCTACCAGCTGCGCGACGCGCTGCGCGCGAACCCGCACAAGGTCAGCTTCCGCGATCCGCAGACCTTCCAGAGCGTCGAGCGCACGTTGAGCGACGACGCGCTGGCCAGCGTGGTGCGCCTGTTCGCCTACTCGCCCATCACCACCGCGCTGCTGCCGTTGTCGATCGACGCGGCTGCGCACGGCGACGTCGGTCCCTTGCTGGGCCAGGCCAAGCTGATCAGCGGCGACCTGGCCGACAGCATGAACGGCGGCATGCAGTCCTCGGTGATCTGCAGCGAGGACGCCGACCTGCTGAAGCCGCGCCCGCAGGATGCCGACACCATGCTGGGCACGCGCATGATCGATACGCTCCAGGCGGTCTGTTCGGTATGGCCACACGGCACGCGCCCGGCCGATTTCCACCAGCCGCTGAAGACCGCCATCCCCACGCTGCTGCTGTCGGGCCAGTACGACCCGGTGACGCCGCCGCGCTACGGCGAGGAAGTGCTCAAGGGCCTCTCCAACGGTCGCCATCTCGTGCTCCAGGGGCAGGGCCACAACGTGATCGCCGCCGGCTGCATGCCCACGCTGGTGAAGAACTTCGTCGAGGAGCTCGATCCGCAGAAGCTCGACGCGAGCTGCCTGGACCGCCTGCAACCGACCCCGCTGTTCATCGACTTCAACGGAGCGACCCCATGATCGAGGTCAAGGACCTGCACAAGGCGTTCGGCGCGGTCAAGGCCGTCGACGGCGTCAGCTTCACCGCCCGCGACGGCGAGATCACCGGCCTGCTCGGCCCCAACGGCGCCGGCAAGACCACCACGCTGCGCATGCTCTACACCCTGATGACGCCCGACCGCGGCCAGGTGCTGATCGACGGTGTCGACGCGGCGACCGATGCGCTCACCGTGCGTCGCCGACTGGGCGTGCTGCCCGATGCGCGCGGCCTGTACAAGCGCCTTACCGCGCGCGAGAACATCGACTATTTCGCGCACCTGCAAGGCCTGCCGGACGACGAGGTGCGCAGTCGGCGCGACGCGCTGATCGAGGCGCTGGACATGGCCGACATCGCCGACCGTCGCACCGAGGGCTTTTCGCAGGGCCAGCGGGTGAAGACCGCGATCGCCCGCGCGCTGGTGCACGACCCGCGCAACGTGATCCTGGACGAGCCGACCAACGGCCTGGACGTGATGGCCACCCGCGCGTTGCGCCAGTTCATGCTGAAGCTCAAGGCCGAAGGGCGCTGCGTGCTGTTCTCCAGCCACATCATGCAGGAGGTGGCGGCGCTGTGTGACCGCATCGTGGTGATCGCGCACGGCCGCGTGGTGGCCGACGAGACACCCGACGCGCTGCGCGCGCAGACCGGCGAGGCGAACCTGGAGGAAGCCTTCGTGAAACTGATCGGCAGCGAAGAGGGACTGGCCGCATGAACAAGATGGACAACCACCCGCTGCGCCGCAGCCGCGCGTTCCTGACGGTCTTTCTGAAGGAAGTGCGCGAGAACCTGCGCGATCGCCGCACGCTGACCAGCGCCTTCCTGATGGGGCCGCTGCTGACGCCGCTGCTGTTCGTGATGATCATCACCGTGACCATCAACCGCGAACTGGACAAGGCCGAGCAGCCGCTCAAAGTGCCGGTGATCGGCGCGCAGTACGCGCCCAACCTGCTGGGTGCGCTCGAGGCCGGCGGCGTGGTGCCGCAGCCGGCCCTGGCCGATCCCGAACGCGCCGTGCGCGACCAGCAGGCCGACCTGGTGCTGCGTATCGCCCCCGACTACCCCAAGGCCTGGCGCAAGGGCGAACCGGTGCAGGTGGAGTTGATCTACGACTCCTCCCAGCGCGATTCGAGCACGCCGGTCGAACGGGTCACCCGGCTGGTGGAGGGCTATTCCCGCCAGCAGGGCGCGATGCGGCTGATCGCGCGCGGCCTTTCGCCCGCACTGGGGACGCCGGTGGTCGTGGCCAAGCGCGACCAGGCGACCGCGCAGTCGCGCGCGGTGCTGATGTTCAACATGCTGCCGTACCTGTTCGTGCTCACCATCTTCATCGGCGGCATGTACCTGGCGATCGACCTGACCGCCGGCGAGCGCGAGCGCCAATCGCTGGAGCCGCTGTTCGCCAACCCGGTGCCGCGCTGGAAAATCTTCCTCGGCAAGCTGGCGGCGATCTGCGCGTTCTCCACCGCCAGCCTGGTGATCTGCCTGGTCGCCTTCTCGGTGGTCGGCGGCTTCATCCCGACCGAGAAGCTCGGCATGGAAGTGCACCTGGGAGCGTCCTTCGCCCTGTACGTACTGCTGCTGCAGTTGCCGCTGATCGTGCTTCTGGGCGCGCTGCAGTCGATGGTGGCGGCGTTTGCCAAGAGCTACCGCGAGGCGCAGACCTACCTGTCGGTGCTGATGATGGTGCCGATCCTGCCAAGCATCGCCCTGATGGTGATGCCGCTGAAGCCGCAGAACTGGATGTACGCCGTACCGCTGCTGGGCCAGCACCTTGGCATCCTGGACCTGGTGCGTGGCGAGGGCGTGGCCGCCGTGCCGCTGGCGCTTTGCCTGGCCGGGACCTCATTGGCCGCGCTCCTGGTCACGCTGGTGACGATGCAGCTTTACCGTTCCGAACGCCTGGCCATTTCGGGCTGAGGCGCGAGGCCCCGCTTCTGGCTCCCTCTCCCCTCCGGGGAGAGGGCTGGGGTGAGGGGTCAAGGCTTGCGGGAAGATCCGGCGAGCGTGAGTGTCATTCGCGCCAAGCGTTGGTGAGGGCCCCGGGCGAGCCCCGGCCCCTCACCCCAACCCTCTCCCCGTAGGGGAGAGGGAGCTGTTCAACGCGAGGTGGAACTGCTTGCCGGTGCCGGCTGTACCGGCGTCCTGTCCTCGGGCCGGCGCACCAGCTTGCCCTGTTTGAACAGCTCGGCGGCAACCTGGTAGTACGCGGTCGCGTCGTCGACGTCCTCCGGATCGCGCGGATGCGCCGGTGAGGCATCGCCGGTCTCGAAATCGGGCCGCAATTGTTCCAGCTTCTTCTGCGGCTCCAGGATCGTCAGCAACCCCTGGTGCAGGTAGCCGAGCTTCTCGTACGTGGCGGGGAACGCCCGCTCGCGCCCGGGCGGCAGCTGGAAGATGTCGTAGCCGAAGAACCGGCTGCGGTAACTGAAGTGCAGCAGCCCCAGCAATGTCGGCGCGATGTCGATCTGGCTCATGAAGCGGTCCACACGCCTGGGCGCGATGTGCGCGGGCGCGTAGATCCACAGCGGGATGTGGTAGCGGTTCACCGGCAGGCTGGTCTTGCCGGCGCTGGAGGAATCATGGTCGGCGGTGATCACGAACACGGTGTCGTTGAAGTACGGCTTGCTGCGCGACCGCTCGATGAAATCGGCGATCGACCAGTCGGTATAGGCCACCGCGCCCTCGCGCGTGCCGTTGCGTTCCTTCACCCGCCCGGCCGGGAAGGTGAACGGCCGGTGGTTGCTCGTGGTCATGATGTGCAGGAAGAACGGCTTGCCCTGGCCGTGGATCTTGTCCATCTGGCCAAGCGCCAGCGTGTAAAGGTCCTCGTCGGCGACGCCCCACACGTTCTCGCTGTGGATGGTGGCGTCCTTGGGGATGTCCTTGCGGTCCACCGGGATGTACCCGTTGTGGCCGAAGAAATAATTCATGTTGTCGAAGTAGCCGTAGCCACCGTAGAGGAACTCCGACACGTAGCCGCGATCGTTGAAGATGTCGGCCAGCGAGAACAGGTTCTCGTTGTGGTGCATCTTGATCACCGAGTCACCCGGCGTGGGCGGGATCGACAGCGACAGCGCCTCCAGCCCGCGCACCGTGCGCGTGCCGTTGGCGTAGACGTTGTCGAAGAACAGGCTGTTGCCGGCCAGCGCGTCCAGGTGCGGAGTGATCTCGCCGTGGCTGGCGCCGAAGGTCTTGAGGAAGTCCGCCGACAGGCTTTCCACGCTGATCAGCACCACGTTGAGATGTTTCTCCGGGCCGGGGTTGCGGATGGCGCGGGTGAGGTCGTAGGGATCGTCGCTGACGTAGGTGGCGTCGGGGGTCTGCAGACCCTTGCGCACACGCTCGAACGCGGCCTGGTCGGGCAGCGTGCGGTAGAAGCGCGAGTAGTCCAGGTGGCTGCTGCGGAAGGCGTTGAAGAACTGGTAGATGCCGTTGCCGGCCAGCTCGTTGACGTAGGTGTTGTCGGTGCGGTCCTTCATCGTGCCGTTGACGGCGAGCACCGAAACAATGGTGAGCGCCAGCCAGCCCAGCACCACCTTGCCGCGGCCCAGGAAGCGGCTGCCCGGGTCGGCCGTGCGCAGCCAGCGCCGGCTGAACCACACGATGGCCAGGGCCAGCAGGCCGATCAGGCTCATCCACAGGCCGATCGGGTACGACTCGCGGATGTTGCCGATCACCTCGGTGGTGTAGACCAGGTAATCGACCGCGATGAAGTTGAAGCGCACGCCGAACTCGCCCCAGAACACGAACTCCGAGGCGGCCACGAACAGCAGCCAGTACATCACCAGCAGCGCCAGCAGATAGAGCGCCCACTGTCCCGCACGCGACACGTAGGCGCGCCGCGGCACCAGCCACAGGAACAGCACCAGCGGCCAGGCCACGTAGAGCAGCGTGACCAGGTCGTAGCAGGCGCCGATGCCGAACGCGTAGAGCCAGTACAGCGGATTGTGCGCCACGCCGGGGCCGGTCATCGCCAGCAGCACGACGCGGGTCACCGCCCCGATCAGCAGGTAGGTGACACCCAGCCACCACAGCGGGCGGAAACGCTGGCGCAGCGGCTGGTCGGGCGTGGCGGACAAGGACATGAGGACCCCTGGGGTGGGCTTGGATGGCAACACGACTTTATACACGGGGGCGCTTGGCCGGCGCTTAGGAGGCTGGCCGGGGGAGGCTCCGGGTTCCCCCGTTGGGAGAGGGCAGGGGGAGGAGCCGGGGTTCGTCCGGACGATCGGTGGCGCGGCAGCCTTCCTGGTGCGAAGCAAGAGCGTGCGCGCTTCAATCGCCGCGTCCCGCCAGCCTTGGCCCCTCACCCCAACCCTCTCCCCGGAGGGGAGAGGGAGCCTGGTTTGAGGCGAGTGGTCATGCGGTCATCTTGTCCATGGGTCCCATGATCCCAAGGCCCTCCCCTCTGGAGAGGGCGTCTGGTCTGCGGCTGAGCCGGGGTGAGCCGATCGCGGGAAACGGGACGTCCCAGCTCCCTCTCCCCTTCGGGGAGAGGGTTGGGGTGAGGGGCCGGGGCTCGCCCGGACGTCCCCTGGCGCGCGAGCCTCTTTTGGGGCACGAAGCGGGACGAGCGCCCGCCGCTTCCCGCCAGCCTGGCCGCTTCTCCCCGGAGGGAGAGGGCGCTTTAGTCCGTGGCGGGTTTCGCTAGGGCCGCGATTGCCGCCACGCGCGCCTGGTCCATGGCCTCGCCGATCGCCGGACCGGTCAGACCGCGTGCGACGAACTCGGCCGCAGTGACCGACGCCGCGGCGTCGCGCGCCGCGCGCAGGAATCCCGCCTGCGGATAGGCCGCCTCGGCCCGCCCCATCCGACCGCGCTTGTCCGCCTCGCACACGAGAAGGAACGCCTCCAGCCGCTGCGGGCGGCGCAGGGCGTCGAGCTTGCCCAGCAGCCTCAGCACGGTCGCCGGCTTGAGCTCCAGGGCGCGATGCGCATTGAGATGCTCGCGGCAGACCAGCTCGGCCAGCGCGGCGTGTTCGGCCGGCACCTTCAGCCGCGCGGCCAGGGCGCGCAGCGGTGCCACGCCGGCGTGTTCGTGTCCGATGTGGCTGGGCAGCACGTCGAGCGGCGTGCGCGCCTTGCCCAGGTCGTGGCACAACGCGCAGAACCCGACCAGGTCGTCGCCGGGAGCCAGCCGCGCGGCCATGTCCAGCACCAGTTCCAGGTGCACCCCGGTATCGACCTCGGGGTGGTACTCGGGCCGCTGCGGCACGCCGTAGAGCGCGTCGACCTCGGGAAACAGCACGGCCAGCGCGCCCGCTTCACGCAGCACGCGCACGAAGGTGGACGGTTGCGGTTCGGCCAGTGCGCGCCGGGTTTCGGCCCACACCCGTTCGGGTACCAGGTGGTCGACCTCGCCGTCGGCGACCATCGTGCGCATCAGCGCCATGGTTTCCTCGGCCACGCGGAAACCCAGCGGCGCGAAACGCGCGGCGAAGCGGGCCACGCGCAAGAGCCGCACGGGGTCCTCCACGAACGCCGGCGACACGTGCCGCAGCACGCGCGCTTCGATGTCGCGCTGGCCATGGAACGGATCGACCAGCGCGCCGGACTCGTCCTGCGCGATGGCGTTGATGGTGAGGTCGCGCCGCGCCAGGTCCTCTTCCAGCGTCACGCCCGGATCGGCGTGGAAGGCGAAGCCGTGGTAGCCGTGGCCGGTCTTGCGCTCGGTGCGCGCCAGCGCGTATTCCTCGCCGGTGTCCGGGTGCAGGAAGACCGGAAAGTCCTTGCCGACCGGCTTGAACCCTTGCGCCAGCATCGCCTGTGGCGTGGCGCCCACCACCACGTGGTCGTGGTCGACCACCGGTCGCCCCAGCAGCCGGTCGCGCACCGCACCACCGACCAGATAGCGGCGCATGTCAGCGGCTGGCGCCGGCGGTCGCGACCGCGCTGGCCGGCGCCGTCGGGCAGGTGACGTCCTTGCGCGGCGTATGGACGTCCGGAAGGCTGTACGGCTGCCCGATCGCCGGCATCCGCGAGGCCAGCGGCAAGGCCTTGCCGTAAAGGCGCCAGTCATAGATCACGGCGAAGGCCATCACGCGGGCCACGTAGTCGCGGGTCTCATGGTAGGGAATGGTCGCCACGAACAGGTCCGGCGGCAAGTTGCCGCGCTCGGCGAGCCACTGGTCGACCTTGTTCGGGCCGGCGTTGTAGGCGGCGCTGGCCAGCCACGGCGCGCCGCTGAAGCGGGCGGCCATCTGCGCCAGGTAGCGCGTGCCGAGCATGATGTTGACCGCCGGGTCGTATAGCGACTGGCCGCCCTGCCAGGCCAGCCCGTTCTTCTTCGCCACCTGCGCGGCGGTGGCCGGCACCAGCTGCATCAGGCCGCGGGCATCGGCGCCGGAGTGCGCGTCGCTCATCCAGGCGCTTTCGGCGCGCGCGATTGCGTAGGCCCAGGACGGGTCGATGCCGGCCTGCTGTGCTTGCGGCACCACGCCATCCTGGCTGGCCAGCGGGAAGCGCTGGTCGTAGTAGCGCAGCGCCTCGCCGCTGGAGTAGGTGAACACCGCGCGGTCGTACCAGCCGCGCTCGTAGGCCAGCCGCGCGGCGATGCGCAGCGTGTCGCGGTCGGTGTCACCGAGGGCGCGCGACCACTCGCGGCGCGCGAGGTGCGGCAGGTCCACGGCGAACAGTTCGAAGGCGCGCTGCAGCCCGGGCTTGTCCAGCAGCGCCTGTTCGCGCTGCGCGTCGTCGGGCGGGTTCAGCGGGCAGATCGCGTAATCGCCCTGCACGCGGTCGGCGGCGAGGAAGCCGTAGTAGGTCGGCTCCTGCGCGAGCTTCGCGTAGAGCGGGTCGGCCTGGTCGGCCTGGCCGGTGGCGGCCAGTGCGCGGGCGCGGAAGTAGCGCCACTCGTCCTCGTCCTGCTGGCCGGCGGGCATGGCGTCGATCGCGGCCAGCACGGCCGGCCAGTCCTGCCGCGCCAGCGCGACGCGCGCGCGCCATTCGCGGCTGGTGTCGGTCTGCACGTCGGCCGGCAGGCTGGCCAGGCGCACCAGCGCGTGCTCGTCGAAGTCGGTGGCGTGGAACAGCGCCAGCGCGTACAGCACGCCGTCGCGCTGCGCGGGGGTGAAGCTGAAGCGCGGGGCCAGGCGTTTCCAGCCGGCGTCGGCCGCGTCGGTGTCGCGGCGGGCCAGGCGCTTGAGCGCCAGCGCGGCGGCCTGCCGGTGGCGCGGTGTGTCGGGCCAGTGGGTTGCATCGGCGACGGCAGCGGCGGGATCGCGCAGGGCTTGCGCCAGCCGTGCGGCCGCCGTGCCCTCCTCGCCCGGCAGCCAGCTCGCCAGCGCCGCGACGGTGCCGACCTGGCCGGCGTCGAGCGCTCGATCGATGCGCGCCCACAGGCGCGTGCTGGTCAGCAGGCCGGCATCGTGCGCGGCGTCGAGCACCGGGTCGCAGGCGCCGGGCAGGCTGGGGCTGTTCCACAACGCGGCCAGGTCGCGCTCGAAGTCGAGCGTGCCGCCCTGCGCCAGCTTCGCGTGCAGCGCGTCGCAGGTCAGCGCATCGCCGAGTCCGCTCCGGTAGAGCGCGAGGAAGTCGTCCCAATGCTGTTTGCGCGCCTGGCTGCGCAGCCACGCGCGGCGCAGGTCGGCGGCGGGCAGCAGGTCGGGGTAGCGCTTGAGGTAGTCGGCGACGGTGGCGCGGTCGAGCGTGTCCACGTCGTGCTCGAGCGCGGCTTCTTCCAGATAGGGATACAGCGGGTAATCGGCCAGCCCCGTGGCCCAGCTGCGCCAGCCGTCGCCGCCCTGCTGGGCCACCGCCCAGGCCTGCCTGAAGGCCAGGCGCTGCTCCGCCAGCGAGGGCGCGGCATGTACCGCCGGCGCCAGCAGGCACCAGGCGGCGAGGGCGAACAGGAGGTGCGACAAGGGGCGCCGCGCGCGGGCGGCCGGAAAGGTGTTCGGGGTCATCGTCACAAGTGTAGTAATCCGCGGTAAGCGCAGCGTTAATCGCCGGCATCCCGGCGCAGGCTTGATAAGCTGGCGTCTTTGCCCGCCGCAGGAATCCATGTCCGCCACGCCGCCGCTTCGTTCCCGCCCGCACTGGCCCGCGTGGACCGCGCTCGTGCTGGCGGCCTTGGCCGGCGTGATCGGCTGGTGGTGGATGGGCCGTCCCGTGGCGCTGCCGGATGCGCCCTCCTCGCGTATCGCCTGCGTGTCGTACGCGCCGTACCGGCGCCCGGGCGAAACGCCGTACGACCCGAGCACCTTCATCAGCCCCGGGCGCATCGATGCGGACCTGCGCGCGCTGTCGCAGCGCTTCGACTGCGTGCGTACCTACTCGCAGGGCCAGGGCCTGGCCGCGGTGCCCTCGATCGCCCGGCGCTACGGCATGCAGGTGCTGATGGGCATCTGGCTCGGCCGCGACCCGGCGGCGAACGCGCAGGAAATCGCCAGGAGCATCGCCACGGCCAGCGCCAACGCCGACGTGCTGCGCGGGGTGGTCGTCGGCAACGAGGTGCTGCTGCGCGGCGAACTCGCGCCGCAGACGCTGGCCGGCTACGTACGCCAGGTGCGTGCGGCGATCCCCGCCGCGGTGCCGGTGACCTACGCCGACGTGTGGGAGTTCTGGCTGCGCTATCCGCAGATGGCGCAGGTGGTCGACTACCTGACCATCCACATCCTGCCGTACTGGGAAGACGAGCCGGTGCCGCCGGAGCACGCCGTGCGCCACGTGGCGCAGGTGTATGCGCAGATGCAGCGCGCATTCCCCGGCAAGCCGGTGATGATCGGCGAAACCGGCTGGCCCAGCGCCGGCCGCCCGCGCCGCGCCGCGCGCGCCACGGTGGTGAACGAGGCGCGCTACCTGCGCGAGTTCCTCAGTTACGCCGCCAAGGTGGACATGCCCTACAACGTGATCGAGGCCTTCGACCAGCCGTGGAAGCGCGTGCAGGAAGGCACGGTGGGCGGCTACTGGGGCATCTTCGACGTGGACGCGCGGCCGAAATTCCCGATGACCGGTCCGGTGGTGGAGGAGCCGCGCTGGTGGTGGGGCTGGATTGCCGGCGCGGCCGCGGCGCTGTTGTTCGGCCTGGCCGGCGTGGCGCGCGGCACACGCGCGGCTGGCGGCATGCTGCTGGCCGGCTTCGCCAGCGGCGCCGCGCTGGCCTGGCAGGGCCGGCAGATGATCTATGCCTGTCGGGACCTGTTCGAGTGGGGCGCGTCCATCGCCGCCTGCGTGGCTGCGCTGGCGACGGGGTTCTGGCTTGCGCGCGGGATCGTGGATCGCCTGGCCGGACGGCAGGCGGTCGCGTCGGTCCCGGCCTGGCTGTCGCTGGGCTGGCTGTTCGCGCTGGCCTGGTACGACCTGCTGCTGGTGTTCGACGGGCGCTACCGCGACTTTCCGCTCGGCCTGTTCGCGCTGCCGTGCGTGGGCGTCGCGCTGGCCGGCTGGCTCGATCCGCAGCCGGCGCGTCCGCCGCTGGAACACCGCCTGCTGGCCGTGCTGCTGCCGGCGCTGGGGACGCTGGTGGTGGTGCAGGAGGTGGGCCTCAACCTCACCGCCTGGCTATGGCTGGGGCTGAACCTCGCCCTCGCCGTGCCGGTGCTGGCGGCGTGGTGGCAGGCTGTCCGCCTGGACGCGCAGCAGGCGTAGCGCGCCGACCAGCAGCGCGAACGCGCCGGCCTCGAAGCAGTACAGCACCAGTGCGGCCACGCCCAGCGCGGCGGCCAGCCACGCGGCCAGCGGATGGCGCCAGAACAGCGCGACGAAGGACGCGACAAGTGCCGCGTAGCCGTAGCTGTAGCTGAGGAATCCCAGCACCGCCCATTCGCGCCAGGCGCACCAGGCCGGGCCACCGCCGACGGTACACAGGTTGGCCACCGCCGGTGGCTCGATCACGCCATAGCGCAAGGCGGAAGCGGCCAGCGCGACCAGCGCGAGGGTGAACCAGGGCAGCACCAGGCGCAGCGTGCGGCTCATCGGCGCAACCGGTGGGCGCGTGGCGCCAGTGGCGCGGCCAGGCGGATTTCCGCCGCCAGCGGCAGGTGGTCGGAAAACGCCTGCGGCAGGGCCCACACGCGTTCGAGCGTGAGCGACTCGGACAGCAGGATGTGGTCCAGTGCCCGCCGCGGCTTCCAGCTGGGGAACGTCGGCGTGGGTTGTTCGGGCGGCTGCAGGCTGCAGCGCGCGAACAGGTGGCGCATCTCGGCGCTGTGCGCCTCGGTGTTGAGGTCGCCCATCAGCACCACGTTGCGATAGCCGTGCAGCACCTCGGCGATGAAGGCGAGCTGGCGCGCGCGCGCCTGCGCCGACAGCGAAAGGTGGGCGATCATCACGGTCAGCGCCTCGGCCTCGGCGCCGTAGCGCACCAGCAGCGCGCCGCGGCCGGGAATGCGGCTGGGCAGCGGGTAGTCGTAGACGCTGTGCGGCTCCATCCGGCTGATCAGGCCGTTGGCCGAGTGCGCCAGGCGCGCCATCGGCCGGTTCGGCTGGTGGCTCCAGAACGGCAGGCCGGACGCCTCGGCCAGGTAGCGGGTCTGGTTGAGGAAACCCGAACGCAGGCTGCCGGCGTCGGCCTCCTGCAGGCCGATCACGTCGAATTGCGGCAGCACCTCGGCCAGGCGGTCAAGGTTCTCCAGTTTGCTGCGGCCGGGCAGCACCGCATTGATGCTGCGGGTGACGTACTCGCTGTAACGCTGCACGCTGGCGCCAGCCAGGATGTTGCAGCTGAGCAGGCGCAGGCGGCGTTCGGCGGGAGCCTTGTCGGGGAGGGCTTTGGCGGCGCTGGTCATCGAGGCGGATGAGGAAGGGGCGTGGTGGACGATCATTCCCTGGAACGTTTGCCCTGGGCGTGGCGCAACGGAGTCGAAAGGTCGCTCGATTCCGCCGCAGGCCCGCGGCCCGGGGCAACGGTCACGGCAGCAGCATCGCCCCCCATGTGTGAACGCGAAGCGCGCCCGGTTACTTTCCGGCCAGTTCCCGGTCGACCAGCCAGCGGGTGAGCTTGACCAGTTCGTCCAGCGTCTTGACGTGGGCGCTGCGGTACTTGCCGTCCACCACGATGGTCGGGGTACCGTCGATCTGCCATTTCTGCAGCAGGTCGAAATCCTTTTTCATCTGCGCGGTCGCGGCGTCGGAGTTGGCGATCTGGAGGAACTTCGCGCGGTCCACGCCCTGGCGCGCGTAGAAGTCGGCCAGCTCGTCGAGCGTGTTGATCGGATAGTGGTCGTCGAACTTGGCCTTGAACAGCGCCAGGTGGGTGCGGTCAGCGACGCCCAGTTGCCTGGCCGCGTAGTAGGCGCGGGCGAATGGCATCCAGGCGTCGTTGAAGGGCGCCGGCAGCAGCTTGAATTCGACGCCCTTGGGCAGCGACTTGCGCAGCTCCTCGGCGGTCGGCGCGAAATGCGCGCAGTGCACGCAGCCGTAGGAGAACACCTCCACCACTTCGACCTTGCCCGCGGGGCTCAGGCGCTCATGCGGCGCCGGCAGCGTCACGTACTGGTCGCCCTCGGTGAAGGGCGCGGGCGTCTCGGGCGACGCGGTGCAGGCGCTGGCCAGCAGCAGGCCGCCGAGCAGGGTCAGCAGGCGCAGGCGGGCGAGGTACTTGATCATGGAGGTCTCCGTGGAATGGAAGCGTGCGGCGCGCGCGTACCGCGCGGATCGGCATGCATTGAACCACCGCTGCACCGATCCGGCGTAGAACCCGCTCGCGGAAACGCGACCTTGGACCCGCAGATCGCCGCGGCGAGTTTCACGGCCGCGGGCGACGGGCGCAGCGCCGAAAAGGCATCGGCCGGACGGGGACCGCGGCAACCCTGCCGTGACCGGATTACTTCCCGGCCGCTTCCTTCGACACCAGCCAGTTGGCCAGCTCGATGGTCTGCGGGTAGCCGCCGGCATCGCCGACGTCGAAGCGGTACTTGCCGTTGACGATCAGCGTTGGCGTGCCGGTGACGCCGTAGGCCTTGATCAGGTCGTCGGCGCGCTTCATCTGCGTGTTGATGCTGAAGGAGTTGGCGACCGCCACGAATTCCTTCGGATCGGCGCCGCACTTGGCGTAGACCTTGGCGGCGTCGGCGATGGTCGGCAGCGCGTCACGCGGCTTCAGGCCGTTGCCCGCCTGGTTCATGGCCGACAGCTCGCCGCTCTTCCACACCGCGTCGTACATCGCGTCGTTGCACTTGTCGGCCACGCCCAGCGCCTTGGCGGTGAAGTAGGCGCGCTGGAGCATCGGCCAGTTCTCCTGCGGGATGAACGAGGCCGGCAGGTAGGCCATCACGGCGTCGGACGGCAGGCTTGCGGCGAGCCGGGTGACCACCGGGTGGAACTGGTTGCAGGCCGGGCAGCCGTAGGAGAACACCTCGGTCACCTCGATCTTGTCGGTGGAGGTGGCCTTGGACTGGGCCGGCTCGATGCGGAAGTAGTTCTTGCCTTCGACCCACTTGCCGTTGTCGACGAACGGCGCGGCCGGCGGCGCGGTCGGCGTCGGCGCGCTCGTGGTGGTGGTCGCGGTGCTCGCCGGTGCACTGGCGGCGGACACCGGAGCGCTGGTGCTGCTCGCGGCTGGCGCGGTGTTGGCGTCGGGCGCGGTGGCCGTGGTGCTGCTCGGGGGCGGCGATGCGGGCGCGCTGCCGGTGTCGCTGTCATGGCTGCAGCCGGCAAGGGCGAGCAGGGCGGCACACAGGATCGGCAGGCGCTTGAGCATGGGAACCTCGGAGCTGGGGCGGGGAGGCGGCGGCATCCCCGTGGTCTGAAAACGGACACGCCGGCGGGGCCGGCGTGTGGGATCGATCAGGGCGTGGCCGGCTTGTTGGGGCCCGCCGCGTCGTTCACGTGCAGGCCTTCGACGTAGCTGGACAGGGCCGCGATGTCCTTGTCGTCAAGCTTCTTGGCGATCGCCGGCATGATCTTGGCCTGCGCGTCCTCGCCCCAGGTGGTGCCGTCGCGCCAGGCCTTGAGGGTCTTCTCCACGTACTGCGCGTGCTGGCTGGTCAGCTGCGGATAGGCCGCGCCCGGGTTGCCGCGGCCGTCGATGCTGTGGCACGCCATGCAGGCGGGGATGCCGCGCTCGACGTCGCCCTGGCGGAACAGCGTCTCGCCCTGCTGCACCAGCGCGGCATCGGCCACGCCCGGCAGCGACTGCTTGCTGGCGAAGTAGGCGCCCAGATCGTGCATGTCCTGCTCGGACAGCGGTGCGGCCATACCCATCATGATCGGGTTCTGCCGCTGACCCGCCTTGAAGTGGGTCAGCTGGCGGACGATGTAGGACTCGTGCTGGCCGGCGAGCTTCGGGTACTGCGCGTCGGTGGAGTTGCCGTCCATGCCATGGCAGGCGCCGCAGGCGGCCGCCTTGCCCTGGCCGGCAGCCGCATCACCGGGCTTGGCCACGGCCGCCACTTCAGCCGGCGCGGCCGGCTGGGCGGCGGAGGCGGCGGCCGACGGCTCCGCGCTCGCCTGCTTGCCGCTGTCGGCCGGCGCGGAGGGCAGGGCGTCGACGCCGGGCGCACCGGCCGAGCTCTTCTGCGCGGCGGTGGTGGCATTGGCCGGCGCAGCTTCCGCGGGCTTGGCGTCCTGCGCCATGACCACGCTGGCAGAGAGCGCAAACACCAGGGCGATCATGCCGCCGAGGGCAGCGGGCCGGAAACCGGCGGACCGAAAACTCATACACTTGTCTCCCGAAAGACGGCTCAATCCGCCGTGGACCGCTGCCAACATGGCCTGCGGCAGGCAGAAACCGCCGAATTATCCCCGCGCCACCGCATTCCGGTCAAACCGTTCCCATGCCCAATCCGCTCAACGGCGCGCAGTTCGTGCTGGCCGCCCACCGTATCAGCCAGTTGCCCGCCGACCAGGGCGCCGAAGTGGCCTTTGCCGGGCGCTCCAACGCAGGCAAGTCCAGCGCGCTCAATACCCTGACCGGGCACAAGGGCCTGGCGCGCACCTCCAAGACGCCCGGGCGCACGCAGCAGATGGTCGCCTTCTCGCTGCCGCCGCTCGCGCAGGGCGAATACGCGCCGCCGTTGGAGGCGCGCCTGATCGACCTGCCCGGCTACGGCTACGCCAAGGTGCCGGAGGAGCTGCGCGCGCACTGGAAGCAGGAGATCGATGCCTACCTGCACCGCCGGCGCAGCCTGCGTGGCGTGGTGCTGATCGCCGACATCCGCCATCCGCTGAAGGAGTTCGACCGGATGATGCTGCAGTTCTGCTTCGAGACGAACCTGCCCTGCCATCTGCTGCTGACCAAGGCGGACAAGCTCTCGCGCAACCAGGCGATGCAGGCGCTGGCGGCCGTGCGCAAGGGCTTCGGCGACGGCGTGCAGGCCAGCGCGCAGGTGTTCTCCTCGGCCGACGGCACCGGCGTGGAAGCGGCGCGCGAGGCGGTGCTGGCGCTGTTGCGCACGCCGCGCGGCTAGCTTCCCCAGTCCCGGACGGGGCCTGCGCAGGAGCGCACCCTGTGCGCGACCACCATGCACCCGGTCGCGCACAGGGTGCGCTCCTGCGGGATACGGTGGTGGCTGCGACGAGCCAGTTCAGCCCAGCGATGCCATGAACACCGCGCACAGCGCCGCCATGCCTTCGCGGTCGTCCTCATCGAAGCGGCCCACCCGCGGGCTGTCGACATCCCACACGCCGAGCAGCGAGCCGTCCGGCCTGACCAGCGGCACCACGATTTCCGATTGCGAAGCGGCGTCGCAGGCGATGTGGTCTTCGAACGCGTTGACGTCGTGCACCAGCTGGATCTGCCGCGTGCGCGCCGCGGCGCCGCAGACACCGCGGCCCAGCGCGATGCGCACGCAGGCGGGCTTGCCCTGGAACGGGCCGACCACCAGCTCGGTGCCGTCGAACAAATAGAAGCCGGCCCAGTTGAGGTCGGGCAGGCTGTTGAACACCAGCGCGCTGAAGTTGGCCGCGTTGGCGATCAGGTCGTGTTCGTCGGCGAGCAGGCCGCGCGCCTGGCTGGCCAGGTCCGCGTAGTGCTCGCGCTTGCTGGCGTAGGTGGTTTCGGCGAGGTGGAACATCGGCGCGTTTCCGGCGGCAAAGCCCGTATTATGCGCCCGACATCCGGTGGGGGAACCGTGCGATGAGCCTGACCGAGCAGCGCGAGGGCATCGAGGCAGGGCGGCTGGACATGTTCGTTGACGGCGCATTCGCCTTCACGCTCACCCTGCTGGTGATCGGTGGCGACGTGGTGCCCGACAGCGCGGGTGCGCTGCTGGCGATGCTCGGCGGTATCCCCGCCTTCGCCGTGTGCTTCTGGATGATCGCCTTCTTCTGGCACGGCCACGTGCGCTGGCGCCGGCGCTGCCCGCACGCGGACGGCGCCGGGCTGTGGCTGTCGCTGCTGCTGGTGTTCTTCGCGCTGATCTTCGTCTACCCGCTGCACATGATGTTCGCCAGCCTGTTCAACATGTTCAGCGGCGGCCGGCTGCCCAGCCGCTTCAAGCTGATGGGCGCCAGCGAGATCCGCACGCTGCTGGTGGTCTACGGGATCGCCTTCACTTGCATGGCCGGCACGCTCACGCTGCTGTTCGGCCACGCGGCCAGGCGCGCGCGGCGCCAGGGCTTCTCGCCGCTGGAGGCGCAGCGCGAGCAGCTGGTGTGGATCGTTCCGGCCGTGCTGGGCCTGGCTTCGGCGCTGGCGGCGCTGCTGCTGCCGCTGTCCGCGCCGCCGGCGCTGTGGTCGTTGCCCGGTTTCCTCTACGTGCTGATGTTCCTGATCGGTCCGCTCACCACGCGCTTCCGTCGGCGCCACGGCCTTGCCTGAAACCCGTCTTGCTTGCCCATGACCGTCGCGGCGCGGAACATGTCCGGTCCGCGTGACGTTCCGGGACCGCAATGCAGAACACATCGAACGCAGGCAGCGCCATGTTTGTCGCCGGCACAGACACCGGCATCGGCAAGACCCACGCCGCCTGCACACTGATCCATGCGCTGCGCGCGCGCGGGCTTGCAACGTGCGGCATGAAGCCGGTCGCCAGCGGCTGCCTGCAAACGCCCGACGGGCGGCGCAACGAGGATGCGCTGGCACTGCAGGCCGCAGGCAGCCGCCCGCTCGACTACGACGCGATCAACCCTGTCGCGCTGCGCGAGCCGCTCTCGCCGCACCTGGCCGCGCGCTTCGAACACAGGACGGTGGCGATGGCGCCGCTACGGGCTGCCTTCGACCGATTGCGCGCCGCGCATGCGATGGTGGTGGTCGAGGGCGTGGGGGGCTGGATGGTGCCGCTCGCGCCCGGCCTGCTCGCCTCGGCCATGCCTCGACAGTGGGACCTGCCGGTGGTGCTGGTGGTCGGCCTGCGGCTGGGTTGCCTCAACCACGCGCTGCTCAGCGCCCGTGCGATCCTCGCCGACGGCTGCCGCCTGGCCGGCTGGATCGGCAACCGCATCGACCCGGCGATGGCCGCGGTGGAGGACAACCTGGAGACCCTGCGCGAGATGCTCCCCGCACCCTGCCTGGGTGTGCTGCCCTACGGCCTGGACCCCGCCCAGGCCGCAGGGCGGCTGGAACTGGCGCCGTTGTTCGAACACCAGGCCGCGGCCCGGTAGGGACGCACCAATGCGCGACCGCCTGTCATGGCGGGCGCACCCGGGTGCGCCTGCATCGCCCTCGCCGCGTGGCGACCGCTTCACGCCTAGCATGATTCGATTCTTCCACGCCCAACGCAGGAGTGCGCATGAGCAACCGCAATCACTATTACCTTTCGGTCGACGACATCCGCCACGCGCGCGGCGCCGATCCGGCGCTGGCCTGGCAGGGTGCCAGCCCGGACGACCTGGCCGCCGCGCTGCAGGAATCGCTGCGCGGCACCGGCCTGTTCGAGCGCTGGCGCACCCTGCAGCCGGACCCCGATGAGGTCGACATGAGCCTGGCCGCCACCGACCCGCAGGCCACCGCCAGCGCCAGGGTCGCCGACCTGCACGTGGACCTGGACGTGGTCACCGACCTGCCCATGCGCGTAGTGCGGCCACGGCTCAACTGGCTGATCGGTTCGAGCTGGCAGCTGCGCGACATGCGAGCCGCCTGAGCGTCCAAGCGACGGCGAGGCACTTGCGGCCCTTGGAAGTCGCGCCCCAGTGTGGTTAGAGTCGAACGCTTTGACTCATCCGTTCCGCACCGCGGACGCCACTTCTGGGGAAAATCGATGCCTCGTCTTCGCCTGCTCGTGATCGCCACTTCGATCGCCATGGCCGCCTGCTCGCAATCGTCCACCGACAACCAAGCCACGCCCGCGCCCACCGCGAGCGCGCCGGCGGCCGATGCCGGCACGGCGCAGGCCAATCCGTTCTTCGCCGCCAGCACGCTGCCGTTCCAGGCGCCGCCATTCGACAAGATCCAGGAGAGCGACTACCAGCCAGCGATCGAAGAGGGCATGCGCCAGCACCTGGCCGAGATTGAAAAGATCGCCAACAATCCCGAGCCGCCGACCTTCGACAACACCTTCATCCCGATGGAGAAGTCCGGGGCGCTGCTCAAGCGTGCGATGACCGCCTTCGACACGGTCACCGGCGCCAACACCTCCGACGCGCTGCAGAAGGTGCAGGAAGAGGAAGCGCCCAAGCTCGCCGCGCACCGGGACGCGATCTATCTCAACGACAAGCTGTTCCAGCGCGTAGAGACGATCTACAACCAGCGCGACAAGCTGAATCTCGATCCGGAGTCGCTGCGCCTGGTTGAAGTCACCTACAAAGACTTCGTGCACAACGGCGCCAAGCTCTCGGCCGCCGACAAGGCCAAGCTGAAGGAGCTCAACAAGGAAGAGTCCACGCTCAGCACGCAATTCACCAACAAGCTGCTGGCCGCCACCAAGGCCGGTGCGTTGACGGTCGATGACGCGGCCAAGCTCAAGGGCCTGTCCGAGGGCGACCTCGCCGCCGCCGCGCAGGCCGCCAAGAGCCGCGACCTCGATGGCAAGTGGACACTCACGCTGCAGAACACGACCCAGCAGCCGGCGCTGAAGGACCTCGACGACCGTGCCACCCGCGAAGCGCTGTTCAAGGCCTCCTGGGACCGCGCCGAACACGGCGGCGACAACGACACCCGCGCCACCATCGAGCGCATCGCGCAGATCCGCGCCGAGCAGGCCAAGCTGCTGGGCTATTCGACCTTCGCCGCCTGGAAGCTCGAGGACCAGATGGCCAAGACGCCCGAGCGCGCGCTGGACTTCATGCACAACCTGGTGCCGGCGGCCACCGGCCGGGCCGAGCGCGAGGCGAAGGACATCCAGGCGGTGATCGACAGCCAGCACGGCGGCTTCAAGCTCGCCGCGTGGGACTGGCAGCACTACGCCGAGCAGGTGCGCAAGGCCAAGTACGACCTGGACGAAAACCAGATCAAGCCGTACTTCGAGCTGGACAACGTGCTGCAGAACGGCGTGTTCTACGCCGCCAACCAGCTCTACGGCCTGACCTTCAAGGAGCGCCACGACATCCCGGTGTGGCAGCCGGACGTGCGCGTGTTCGAGGTATTCGACAAGGACGGCACCTCGATGGCGCTGTTCTATTGCGACTACTTCAAGCGCGACAACAAGGGCGGCGGCGCCTGGATGAGCAACCTGGTGGAAGAGTCGACCCTGCTCGGCACCAAGCCGGTGGTCTACAACGTGGCCAACTTCACCAAGCCGGCGCCGGGCCAGCCCGCATTGCTGTCGTTCGACGACGTGATCACGATGTTCCACGAGTTCGGCCACGCGCTGCACGGCATGTTCGCCGACACCAAGTACCCGTCGCTGTCGGGCGCCAACACCGCGCGTGACTTCGTCGAGTTCCCCTCGCAGTTCAACGAGCACTGGGCAACCAACCCGAAGGTGTTCGCGCACTACGCGATCAACTACAAGACCCACGAGCCGATGCCGCAGGCGCTGGTCGACAAGATCAAGCAGGCGCGCCATTTCAATAGCGGCTACGACATGACCGAGCTGGTCGCCGCGGCGCTGCTCGACATGGGCTGGCACACGCTGCCGGCCGACGCGCCGAAGAAGGACGCCGACAAGTTCGAGCAGGAGGTCCTCACCAAGGACAAGATCAACCTCCCCTACGTGCCGCCGCGCTACCGCTCCAGCTACTTCCAGCACATCTGGGGCAACGGCTACGCCGCTGGCTACTACGCCTACCTGTGGACGCAGATGCTGGCCGACGACGGCTTCGAATGGTTCAAGGAGAACGGCGGCATGACCCGCGCCAACGGCGACCGCTTCCGCAAGATGGTGCTCTCGCGCGGCAACACCGAAGACCTGGCGCAGATGTACAAGGCCTGGCGCGGCAAGGAACCGAGCGTGGAACCGATGCTGATCGATCGCGGGCTGAAGGATGCGCCCGAGGGCAACGAGAAGTAAGCAAGAAGGGTCGGCGCAAGCCGGCCTTTCTTTTTGGTGTCTTCCTTGCGGGGCAGAGGAACCGAAATCCACTCTGCAGGCGTATGCGCCGGCTACTGGGGCTATGCCACCGCCGTATGGGGTGGGTCCGCCGGGGAGAGGGCTGGGGTGAGGGGACACGCTTGCGGCAAGCCGCCATCAGAGCGTGGCTCTGATCGACAAACCCGCGAGCCCCGGCCCCTCACCCCGGGGGCAGAGGGGCGCAGGGTACTCAATAGGCGAATTCGCGGAACACCGGATCCACGCTGCCGCCCCACGGCCCGTGAAACAGCTCCAGCTTGCGCTCGGCCGGTGTCTGGTTGGCCTCGACGATCTCGATCATCGGCTCAAGGAAGATGCTCTCGTCGGCGCCGTTGCGGTTCAGTCGCGCACGACGCTTGAGCCCGTGCGTGGCGATCTTCAGCGTCTGGGCGGCCAGGTCGCGCACGCTGCCACCCCGGAAGGGCAGCTTGAGCGCCTGCCGCGGCACGCCGTCGCGCAGGGCGTGGCGTTCTTCCATGGTGAAGTCCTTCACCAGGTCCCAGGCCGCGTCCAGCGCCTCATCGTCGTACAGCAGGCCCACCCACAGCGCCGGCAACGCACACAGGCGGTTCCACGGGCCACCATCGGCACCGCGCATTTCCAGGTACTGCTTCAGGCGCACCTCGGGGAAGGCCGTGGTGAGGTGATCGGCCCAGTCCTTCATCGTGGCGCGCGTGCCCGGCGCGGCATCCAGCCGACCGTCCAGGAAGCGGCGGAAATCCTGCCCGGCCAGGTCGATGTAGCGGCCGTCCTGGTAGCTGAAGTACATCGGCACGCTGAGGATGTAATCGACGTAGCGCTCGTAGCCGAAGCCGTCTTCGAACACGAAATCGAGCATGCCGGTGCGGTGCGGGTCGGTGTCGGTCCACACGTGCGAACGGTAGGAGAGGAAGCCGTTGGGCCGCCCTTCGGTGAACGGCGAATCGGCGAAGAGCGCGGTGGCGACCGGTTGCAGCGCCAGGCTCGCGCGGAACTTCTTGATCATGTCCGCTTCGGAGGAGAAATCCAGGTTGACCTGCACGGTGCAGGTGCGGGTCATCATGTCCAGCCCCAGATTGCCGACCTTGGGCATGTATTCGCGCATGATCTTGTAGCGGCCCTTGGGCATCCAGGGCATTTGGTCGCGGCGCCACTTGGGCTGGAAGCCCATGCCGAGGAAGCCCAGCCCGAGCCCGTCGGCGACCGAGCGGACCTCCTCCAGGTGCGCGTTCACTTCGCAACAGGTCTGGTGGATGTTCTCCACCGGTGCGCCGGAAAGTTCGAGCTGGCCGGCCGGCTCCAGCGTGATGTTGGCCTTGCCGCGTGTGAGCGCTACCGGCGTCTCGCCCTCGCGGGCAATCTCCCAGCCGTAGCGCGAGGCCAGCCCTTCAAGCAGCGCGCGGATGCCGCGCTCGCCCTCGAACGTCGGCGGCGCCAGGTCGTCCGTGCGGAAGCCGAACTTCTCGTGCTCGGTGCCGATGCGCCAGTCCTCGCGCGGCTTCTCGCCGGCGGCGAGGTAGTCGGTGAGCTGCTGGCGGCTTTCGATCGGGGTGCTCTTTACGGCACTGGGGATGGACACAGGCGATGCCTTGCTTCGGAGGAGCGGCCACTATGGGGATGGCGCCCGGGCCTTGAAAGGGGCGGACGTCGAAATAGTGTACGCCGAGGTTCTGGATAACCGCCGTGAAAGGCTGCGCCCGCTTGATTCGCAAGCAAAAACAGCGCGTTCGTGAACCGGCCTCGGCTGTGAGGAAAGCGTGAAATCACCCTTGACGGGACAGGGCGCAAGATCGCGCGGCCTCGGGGTGGCATCTTGCGTAGGGAGAAGCCTATGTTTACCAAGTTCGCGCGTCGCAGCGTGGCTGCTGTGACGCTTTGCCTGCTTCCCGCGGTGGCCGTCCTGGCGGCACCGGCGGTGCCCACGGTGGAACCCCGCGTATCGAGCGCCGCAGGCGCCCCGTGCGTGGTGAACCTGTTCACCCATCAACTGTTCGACGAATTCACCAGCTACAGCTATGCACCACCGCCGGGGTGTCCCGGCCCGTGGTCGAAGGTGGTGCTGAAGCTCAACCTCGGCGGCTCGCGCGCCGCCAATACCGCGCAGGTCAACCTGAGCCTTGGCGGGGTGAGCCTGTTCAACGGGTCGCTGTCGCAGACCGACGAGGTGGACAACTGGCACGTCGAACGCGATCTGACCGACTACGCCGCGCTGCTGCACGCGCCGCGCGTCGGCACGCTCAACTACCTGGACCTGGGCACGCCCTACGGCGACGGCAGCCGGGTGACCGGTAGCGCGAAGCTGGTGTTCTACCGCTCCACCGCCAGCACGCCGGCGCACCGCGTGCCGGACCGGGTGGTGCAGACCAGCGGCGGTCCGCAGGACCTGCCGCACAACATCGTGCGCGCCTACCTTGATGTGACAGCGCGCGCCGAGCCGCTCTGGTACACCTGCGTGCCGGACGCTTCGGCGGTGAGCTATCCGGCGCTGCTCAGCGTGCTGGCCCCGGGCATCAACCAGCCCGGCATCTTCCCGCAGCCGCAGGGGTGCACCGGCGGCAGTTTCCGCGAGGTGGAGGTGAGCGTCGACGGCTCGCCGGCTGGCGTGGTGCCGGTGTTCCCGTGGCTGCCGAGCGACCTGAACGGCGTATTCCACAATGCGCTGGATACGCCGATGCCGGGCGTGCAGGTGCTCAACCTGGTGCCCTACCGCGTCGACCTCACGCCGTTCGCGGCGATTCTCAGCGACGCCGGCCCGCACACGGTGGCGCTCTCTGGTGGCGCTTGGACGGACGCGCAGCTGCTGCTCTATCTCGACCACGGCAGTACGCACGTCACCGGTGCGGTCACCCTCAACACGCTGACCGGCGGCGTGCCGACGCCGGTCGTGACCAACTCGCTGTCCGCCTCCGGCGCGGTGCTGGAGGGCAATGTCGGTACCGAGGTGAAGCGCCAGTTCGAGATCCGTGGCTTCGTCAACACTTCTGGCGGGCGGATCGACTCGGCGGTGAAGGAGAAGCTCGGGTTCCGCAACCTCCAGGGTTTCCGTCTGGAAGGCCTGGTCTACGAGGAGCTTCAGTCGTATCGGCAGACCGTATGGCTGCAGAGCACCGTGGATCGCCGCAGCCGTCGCACTCGCGGCAGCAAGGTGCTGAGCCGCGATCACGAGATCGTCGCGTATCCGTTGACGCTTCACTACGCCACGTTCGGCGAATACGACCCCGATGGCGGCGACGGTCCGATCGTCAACCTGACCGGCTACAAGTTCGCGGTCGACCAGAAGCGGCACGTGGAGGGATGGCACCGGCGCCCCGGCATGCCCTGGTACGCCACCGTGTTGAACGACCGCTTCGTCGCCAGCCACGCCATGGACGAGAGCACGCACAGCCACTGGAACAGCCTGCGCCGTTATGGCTTCAAGGACAGCTTTGGCAGTTGCTACAAGGCGGTGCGCACCAGCGACAGCGGTGTGCTGACCGGTTCGACCTTCGGCAGCGGATGCCCGGGCGGGAGCAACCACGTGCGCTGGTACGCGCATGCGGATGGCTCGCCTGATGCGATCACCTGGCGGCCGTAGGCGCGCCCGAAGGCACGGGGCCGGTGGCGCCGGCCTCGTGCCAGTGGCGGGCCGTGGTCGAGGAGCGATCGTGTGCCACCGCCGGGCCGGGCATGCGCGTCGGCGTGGGTTGTCCGGCGCCTGACGCTTCGCGGCGAGGCCGGTGGCGCTTGCGCAGGCGAGTTGCACCGAAAGGTCCGGTTTGCCCGGCAGACAGGTCGATAAACGGGAGCGAACTGAGCTGTTAGTTTTTCGTAAGGACGTTCTCTTGATGCGCTCGCCCGCACGATAGGCGGGCAGGGGACATCAGAGGAGGAACCATCACGATGTCTATCGAGACGGCGCGTCAACGACTGACGCAAGCGACGTTCCCGGTCGCGGCATTCGCCCTGCTTGCCCCCTGTATCGCTGCGGCTTCGCGGCAGGAGGCGATCGAACGCGCAGGTCCCCCGGTCCCCACGCCGCACACCCAGCCGTGCGAGGTGCAGCTGTTCAGCAACGCGCCGTTCGATACCCCGGCCACCGGTTTCGTGTTCACCCCTCCTGCCAACTGCCCGGGCCCGTGGGCCAGGGTGGTGCTGAGCGTGGACCTGAGTGGTTCACGCGACGCCCGGACCCGCGGGATCGCCCTGGCGCTGGACGACGTGACGCTGTTCGTCGGTCCCACGCCGGACACCGCGCAACCCGCGCAGTGGCACGTGGAGCGCGACCTGACCGATTACAGCGTGCTTTTCAAGCAGCCGGGCAACGGCGCGCTGACCGCGCTGCGCGCGTTCCGCGACACCGGCGGGAGCAGTTCCCACGTGACCGGCAGCGCGACCCTGCGCTTCTATCCGCCGAGGGCCGGCAACCCGGCGCCGCGGGTCCCCGACGCCGTGTTCCCGGCCTACGCCAACCAGCTCGGCGGGCCGCCCGGGGTGAAGGACCTCGCCTCGCTGCCGCACAACATCGAGCGCGCCTATCTGGACGTGACCGCCAATGCCGAAACGTTCTGGTACAACTGCATCACGCCCGCCATGGCGCAGGCGCACCCGACCCTGATCAGCCCCGTCGCGCTCGGCCTGAGCCAGCGCGGGATCTATCCCGCCGAGCAGGGTTGCCTGCCGCACAGCTATTCGGACGTACTGGTGACCGTCGATGGCACGCCGGCGGGCGTCGCGCCCGTGTTCCCGTGGCTGCCGACCCACTTCAGCATCAACTCCGGACCGCGGCGATCGCCGTTCTGGAATGTGGTGGATACACCGACCGACAGCGCCCAGTCGCTGGACTTCGTTCCCTATCGCGTGGACATCACCCCGTTCGCTGCCATCCTGAACGAGGCGGGTACCCATCAGGTCGCGCTGAACATGACGGCGCATTCGGACATCAACGAGCAGTGGTTCCTTGCCCCGAGCACGGCCAACCTGCTGGTCTACCTCGATCCGGGCAAGACCCGCCTGGCCGGTGCGGTGACCTTCAACTCGTTGCCCGCCGGGTTGCCGGTGCCGGCGGTCACCGACGGGCTCGTGCAGGACGGCAACCTGCTGGACGGACGGGTTGGTACGCGACTGGATCGCAACTTCGAGATCCGCGGCTACCTCGACACCTCGCGCGGCCGTGTCGAATCGTCGGTGACCCAGCAGTCCAGCTTCCAGAACGTGCGCCAGTTCCACGTCAAGGATGATCCGGCCGACGACAACGACCAGCCCTACTACCGCGAGGACCTGTGGCTGCAGAGCACGACCCAGAGCACCAGCCGTCGCACGCGCAACGGCACGCTGCTCAGCGAGGACCAGCTCCAGGCCAGCTACCCGCTGGAACTGCACTACATCGGCGCCGGCCGACTGACTGACTGGTACAGCGAGGAGGGCACGCTCGACGTCGACCTGTTTGGCGGTTCGGTCAACGTGCACCAGCAGCGCCGGCTGGACGTGACCCACTCGCGGCACGGCCTGTCGCCTTACACCACGCAGGTGCGCGAGGAGTTCGAGGGCAACCACCGGGTCGATCCGGATAGCGACGCGGACAGCAACTGGCATGCGGCGCACACCTACGTCTTCACCGACAACCGTGGCAGTTGCTACCAGAAGGCGGTGCTGACCCGGAACGGATTGCTGGATGACACGGCCACCGGCATGGGTTGCCCCAATGACACCAACCACGTGCGCTGGTACGCGCACCCGGACGGTTCAGCCGATGGGTTGAGCTGGCAGCGTCCGTAACCTGCAAAACGAAACAGGCCGGCGGACGCCGGCCTGTTTTTTTTCGCAGCCCTCTGGACTACCGCTTCATCGAATTGAAGAACTCGTCGTTGGACTTGGTGTTCTTCATCTTGTCGAGCATGAACTCCATCGCCGCCAGCTCGTCCATCGGATGCAGCAGCTTGCGCAGGATCCAGATTTTCGCCAGCAGGTCCGGATCGATCAGCAGGTCCTCGCGGCGGGTGCCGGAGCGGTTGATGTCGATCGCCGGATAGACGCGCTTTTCGGAGATGCGACGGGACAGGTGCACTTCCATGTTGCCGGTGCCCTTGAACTCCTCGTAGATCACCTCGTCCATCTTCGAGCCGGTGTCGATCAGCGCGGTGGCGATGATGGTCAGCGAGCCGCCTTCCTCGACGTTGCGCGCGGCGCCGAAGAAGCGCTTCGGACGCTGCAGCGCGTTGGCGTCGACGCCACCGGTGAGTACCTTGCCCGAGCTCGGCACGACGGTGTTGTAGGCGCGCGCCAGACGGGTGATCGAGTCGAGCAGGATCACCACGTCCTTCTTGTGCTCGACCAGGCGCTTGGC
The DNA here is from genome assembly GCF_017837635.1 of Frateuria flava. GTDB lineage: Bacteria > Pseudomonadota > Gammaproteobacteria > Xanthomonadales > Rhodanobacteraceae > Frateuria_A > Frateuria_A flava. The sequence continues at coordinate 48,500 of NZ_JAGJRS010000016.1, read as the reverse complement.
CCGCTCGATCACCATCTCGGCGACCTGCACGTGCCTGACCGCCGGTTCGTCGAAGGTCGAGCTGACCACCTCGGCGCGCACGGTACGGGCGATCTCGGTGACCTCCTCGGGGCGCTCGTCGACCAGCAGGATGATCAGGTGCGCTTCGGGGTGGTTGTAGGTGATCGCCTGGGCGATGTTCTGCAGCATCATCGTCTTGCCGGACTTCGGCTGCGAGACGATCAGCCCGCGCTGGCCCTTGCCGATCGGCGCCACCAGGTCGAGGATGCGCCCGGTGATGTCCTCGCTCGAGCCGTTGCCTCGTTCGAGGTGGAACGCCTTGCGCGGGAACAGCGGCGTCAGGTTCTCGAACAGCATCTTGTTCTTCGACGCCTCCGGCGGATCGCCGTTGATGTCGTCGACCTTGAGCATCGCGAAGTAACGCTCGCCTTCCTTCGGGTGGCGCACGCGCCCGGTCATGTAGTCGCCGGTGCGCAGATTGAAGCGGCGGATCTGGCTCGGGCTGACGTAGATGTCGTCCGGGCCGGCGAGGTAGGACTCGTCCGCCGAGCGCAGGAAGCCGAAGCCGTCCTGCAGGATTTCCAGCACGCCTTCGGCCCAGATGCCGCCGCCGGAGCGGGCGTGGGCCTTCAGGATGGAGAAGATCACATCCTGCTTGCGGGCGCGGGCGACGCCTTCCTGGATACCGAGCGATTCGGCGAAGGCGAGCAGCTCCGGTGCCCTCATCCGCTTCAGCTCGGTGAGGTTGATCAGCCGGTCGTTGCTGCCGATGTCGGCGTTCTCGTCGTCCTCGGGCAGACCGCGCGGATTGTTGCGGTTGGGCTGGCCCGGGTTGCCGCCCTGGTTGCCACCCTGTCCGCCCTGCGGGCGCTGGCCGCGCTCGTGGCGGCGACGGCGACCGCGGCCGTCACGCTCGTTGCGATCGTTGCGGCGCTCGTTGTTGGCGCTGCCGTTGGCCTGCGGCTGGCCGTTGCCGTTCTGGCCGCCCTCGCGGGCTTCCTGCGGGGCGCGCGGGGCATTGTCGCCAGCGTCCATCGGCAGGCTGGCCTGCGCCGGAGCGGGCGCGGGCGCCGGAGCGGGGGCTGGTGCCGGAGCGGGGGCTGGTGCCGGAGCGGGGGCCTGAGCGGGAGCGGGGGCCTGAGCGGGAGACGCAGCTTGAGCCGGCGCCGGCGCGGCCGCCGCGGCCTTCTCGGCAGCGGATTTGCGCGGCGCGCGGGTGCGCGGCGCGTCCGCGCTCTTGGGTTCGGCGCGCTTGGCGTCGGACGGGTCTTGGGTTTCGATATCGGACACGGGCAAACCTCGTGGGGCGCCGTTGGAAGAACAGGAGGGAGGACGGGCGTCGCGCGGAACGCGCGGGAGGGGCGAAGCGGACCGCCCCTTTCGGCCGTGAAAGGCAATCTAGCATCCGCCGCGCGGCGCCGTAAAGCGCGCGCGGCGGGAAAAGCGCATCAGAGCGTCTTGTCGATCATCTGGGAGAGCTGGCCCTTGCTGACGGCGCCGATCTGCGTCGCCTCGACCTTGCCGTGCTTGAACACCATCAGGGTCGGGATGCCGCGCACGCCGTAGGTGCGGGGGGTCTTCTGGTTCTCGTCGATGTTGAGCTTGACGATTTTCAGTTTGCCTTCGTACTGCTTGGCCAACTCGTCGAGCATCGGCGCAATGGCCTTGCACGGACCGCACCATTCGGCCCAGAAATCGAGCAGCACGGGGGTGTCGGACTCGAGCACGTCCTTCTGGAAGGCATCGTCGTTGACGTGGGTAATCAGGTCGCTCACCAGGGTCTCCATGGTTGCGTGGAAAGGGGGTTTGGGACCGCGCGGCCGGCATCGGCTACACTGGAGCGCCCATGTTGCGCGGGTTCCAACGGGAATACTGCAGGATTGCCATTGCGGCAGGCCTCCATTCCAGCGTAACTCGGGTCGCGATTCAAGCGATTCAAGGGCGGCGACGGAGGGTTCCGTTGTCATAGGCGAGCCGGTCGGAAAGCGGGCCCGTTCGCCTATGCCAGCGGAACCGTCGGTCGCACGCCCTCCACCGGCGGGGATGAGCGACGGTGCGCGCACCAGACTGGCGCGCGGTCGACCTGCCCGCAACCTCAACCGCCCCGCGCCTGCATGGCAGCGGAGCCGGGCCCGCCGTGCGGCCGCCCGCATTCATTCCAGTGACCCATGTCCCAAACCGTACTGACTGACACCTTTTTCACCAATTTCGACCTTCACCCGCTACTGCAGCAGGGCCTCGCCGAGGCCGGTTTCACCCGCTGCACGCCGATCCAGGCGTTGACCTTGCCGCTGGCGCTGACTGGCCGCGACGTCGCCGGCCAGGCGCAGACCGGTACCGGCAAGACCTGCGCGTTCCTGGTCGCGCTGATGAACCGCCTGTTGACCCGGCCCGCGGTCGCCGAGCGCAAGGATTCCGATCCGCGCGCGCTGATCATCGCGCCGACCCGCGAGCTGGCCATCCAGATCGACAAGGATGCGCGCAGCATCGGCCGCCACACCGGCCTGAAGACCGCGCTGATCTACGGCGGCGTCGACTACGACAAGCAGCGCCAGCAGCTGAAGGACGGCTGCGACATCATCATCGCCACGCCCGGCCGCCTGCTCGACTACTACAAGCAGCAGGTATTCGGCTTCAACGGCGTCGAGGTGATGGTCATCGACGAGGCCGACCGCATGTTCGACCTGGGCTTCATCAAGGACGTGCGCTTCATCTTCCGCCGCCTGCCGGCGCGCGAGCAGCGCCAGGTGCTGCTGTACTCGGCCACCTTGAGCCACCGCGTGCTGGAGCTCGCGTACGAGCACATGCACGAGGCCGAGAAGCTGGTGGTGGAGACCGACAACGTCACCGCCGACAAGGTGCGCCAGGTCGTCTACTTCCCGGCCAAGGAAGAGAAGATGCCGCTGCTGCTCAACCTGCTGGAGCGCGAGAAGCCCAGTCGCAGCATCATCTTCGTCAACACCAAGGCCGCCGCCGAGCGCATCACCGATCGCGTCAAGCGCCAGGGCTACCGCGTCGGCGCGCTCTCCGGCGACGTGCCGCAGCTGAAGCGCCAGAAGCTGCTGCAGCGCTTCCAGGAAGGCCAGCTCGACATGCTGGTGTGCACCGACGTCGCCGCGCGCGGCCTGCACATCCCGGCGGTCAGCCACGTCTTCAACTACGACCTGCCGCAGGACGCCGAGGACTACGTGCACCGCATCGGCCGTACCGCGCGCCTGGGCGCCGAGGGCGATGCGGTCAGCTTCGCCTGCGACCTGTACGCGATGAGCCTGCCGGACATCGAAACCTACATCGGGCAGAAGATCCCGGTGGCAACGGTCGAGGCGGACCTGCTGGTGATGCCCAAGCCGCGCGAGATCGACCCGCAGTTCGCCGCGCAGGCGGCGGCCGACAGCGCGCAGTTCGGCGACAAGGTCGAGGCGCGCGGGGACGAGCGCAAGGGAGCCCGCGACGGCTCGCGTCGTGGCGGGCGCAGCGGCGAGCGTGGCTCCCGTGAGGGTCGCCCGCCACGCGCACCGCGTCCGCCGCGGGCAGAGGGCGAGGCTGCCGTGGCGACCGAGCCGCAGCCGGGTGTCGTGGCGACGGGGCCGGCCGCACCGGACGCCACCCCGGCGGCGGATGGCGAGGGCGCACGCAAGCGCCGGCGCCGCCGCGGTGGACGTGGCCGTCGCCGCGAGGGTGGCGAGAATGCCGCGCCGCAGGCCCAGGCAACGACCGAGAATCGTCCGCCGCACGGCGAGCGCAAGCCGCCGCGCGAGCGTAGCGCCGGCCCGTCCCGTCCGTCGCGCCAGGTGACCGTGCAGTCGGGCGTGGAGTCGACCGGCAAGAAGCCGGGCTTCTTCCGTCGCCTGACGCGCCTGTTCACCGGGCGCTGAGCGTTGATCCTTCTCCCTTCCGGGGAGAAGGTGCCCCGAAGGGGCGGATGAGGGGCCGGGGCTCGCGATGGGCTCCATCAAAGCCAGGCTTCGACGTAACCGTGCCGCAAGAGTGGCCCCTCACCCCAACCCTCTCCCCGCGGGGAGAGCGGCTTGGTCCGTGGCAACCTGGTGATCCTCGAGGAAGCGGGGCTTCTTCCGCGCGCGACAGGCACCAACCGCACCAGGCATTCCCGTATCCTTTGCCCCTGGTGCGGGACAAGGAACCACACGCGGTGATCCGCTTCGACCAGGTGAGCAAGCGCTACGAGGGCGGCCATGAGGCGCTCTCGCAATTGTCCTTCGAGGTGGCGGCCGGCGAGATGGCCTTCGTCACCGGCCATTCCGGTGCCGGCAAGAGCACCCTGCTCAAGCTGATCGCGCTGATCGAGCGGCCCTCGCACGGGCAGATCGTGGTCGACGGCCAGGCCCTGGCCAAGGTCGGCCGGGGCGGCATTCCCAAGCTGCGGCGCCGGCTGGGCATGGTGTTCCAGGATCACCGCCTGCTGATGGACCGCACGGTATTCGCCAACGTGGAGCTGCCATTGCTGATCGGCGGCATCGCGCCGGCCGAACGCAGCCGTCGCGTGCGCGCGGCGCTGGAAAAGGTCGGCCTGCTTTCCTACGAGCGGCAGTTGCCCGACTCGCTCTCCACCGGCGAGCAGCAGCGCGTGGGCATCGCCCGCGCCATCGTGGCGCGCCCGGCGGTGCTGATCGCCGACGAGCCGACCGGCAACCTCGACCCGCAACTGGCGGTGGAGATCATGGGCCTGTTCGCCGAGTTCCAGGACATCGGCACCACCGTGCTGGTAGCCAGCCACGACCTGCCGCTGATCAAGCGCATGCACAAGCGCGTGGTGGTGCTCGACCACGGCCGGCTGGTGGCCGACATTCCCGGCGAGGAGGTGCTGTGAACGCGCCTGCCGTCACCGAGAAGGCCGCGCCGCGCAGCGAGCGCAGCCAGTCCCGGCGCTTCGCTGGCTGGCGGGAGCACCACGGGTGGAGCGCGGCGACCAGCCTGCGCCGGCTCGGCGGACGCCCGCTCGGCACCCTGATGACCGTGGCCGTGCTCGGCCTGGCGCTGGCGCTGCCGCTGGCCTTCTACCTGTTGCTGGCCAACCTGCAATCGATGGGCGGCGCGCTGGGCCAGAATCCGGCGGTCAGCGTGTTCCTGAAAGCCGACCAGACCGGTCCGCAGGCCAACCTGCTGGCCGGCGAACTGCGCAACCGGTCCGACGTCGCCGGCGTGACCATAAAGACGCCGCAACAAGGCCTGGACGAACTGGCCAACCTGCAGGGCTTCTCCGGCGCCGTGCACGCGCTGGACGACGCCAATCCGTTGCCGTGGGTGCTGGTGGTGCAACCGAAGGCCGGACTGGATGCTCCCGCGGTGAACGCGCTGGTCGAAGCGCTGCGCGGCGAGCGTGCGGTCGATCTGGTGCAGGACAGCAGCCAGTGGCGACTGCGGCTGGACGCACTGCTGGGTGTCGGCCATCGCGTGGTGCTGGTGTTGGCCGCACTGCTCGCCCTGGCGGCGTTGCTGGTGGTGGGCAACACCGTGCGTACCGATATCGCCAGCCGCAGTGAGGAAATCGGCGTGCTGATGCTGCTGGGCGCGAGTCGCGCCTTCGTGCGCCGCCCGTATCTTTATGCCGGCATCTGGTACGGCCTGTTCGGCGGCGTGCTGGCTTCGCTGCTGGCATTGGCGATCGAACTGGCGCTGGCCGGCCCGGCGGCCGAACTGGACCGAGCTTACGGGGGCAGCCTCAGCCTTGGTGCATTGCCATGGTGGCTGCTGCTGGCCGTGCCGCTGGCGTCGGCGTCGCTGGGCTGGATCGGTGCGCGGCTGGTCAGCGCCCGGCAGCTGCGCAAGGCTGCGTAGGAGCCTTGGGCGCCAGGCGCCTTAGTGATCGCCTTCGCACCCGTGCAAGGCGCGATGATGCAAGATAGCCTCGGGTGCGCGCGGGGCGCACACAAGGGTTCGATGTGGATGGGTGGGGCATGAATGCAGAGGTTGGCAGCCGCGCCGACACCGCACCGCGGGTGCTGGTGGTCGACGGCTCCAAGGTGGTGCGCCAGCTGATCACGCGCGTGCTCAAGGCCGAGTTGCCGGAAGCCGAACTGGTCGATTGCGGTAGCGGCGCGGAGGCGCGCGCGCTGATCGAGCAAGGCCCGTTCGACTTCATCACCATCGCCCTGCGCCTGCCCGACATGGACGGGCTGGAACTGGCCCGCCACGTGCGTGAGTCGGCGCAGGCCTATGTGCCGATCGTGGTGGTTTCCGGTGATGTCGATGCTCGCCTGCACAAGCGCGAACTGGGCGACGTCACCGACTACTTCGACAAGTCGCTCGGCTTCCAGGCGCTGGCCGATTTCATCCGTGGCTATGTGCGCCCGGAGGCGACCGCCGAAGGCACCGTGCTGTACGTGGAAGACAGCCGCGTGGTGGCGCTGGCCACCCGCCGCATGCTCGAAAAGATCGGCCTGACCGTGCGCCACGTGGTCAGCGTGGAGGATGCCCTCGCCATGCTGGAAACCGATCGCGCGCAAGGCCAGATCGGCGCCGACGTGGTGCTCACGGACGTCAGCCTGAAGGGCGAGCTGACCGGCGGCGACCTGCTGGAGCGTATCCGCAGCCATTTCGGCTATGGCAAAGGCGAGCTTCCCGTACTGGTGATGACCGGCGATGAAAACCCGGCCAACCAGGCCGCGCTGCTCAAGGCCGGTGCCAACGACCTGGTCGAGAAACCGGTCGAGGAAAAGCTGCTGGTGACCAAACTCCTGTTCCAGCTGCGGGTGGCCAAGCACCTGCGCGCGCGGGCGCAAGACGCGTGAGCGAAACGGCCGACGCCGAACGCGTCCGCCTGGAGCCGTCCTGGAAGGCGCATCTGGGCGATTACCTGGAGCGCCCGGAGATGCGCGAACTGGCGGAATTTCTGCGTGCACAGAAGCGTGCCGGCAAGGTGCTCTATCCGCCCCGCCCGGAGATCTTCAACGCCTTCGCGCACACGCCGTTCGACAAGGTGCGCGTGGTGATCCTGGGCCAGGACCCCTACCACGGCCCCGGCCAGGCGCACGGGCTCTGTTTCTCGGTACGCCCGGGCGTGCCGGTGCCGCCCTCGCTCAACAACATCTTCGCCGAGATCGAACGCGACCTCGGCATTCCGCGGCCCGGCCATGGCTGCCTCACCTCCTGGGCCGACCAGGGCGTGCTGCTGCTCAACAGCGTTCTGACAGTCGAGCAGGGCCGTGCCGGCGCGCACCAGAACAAGGGCTGGGAAGGCTTCACCGACGCCGCCATCGAGGCCTTGAACCGCGAGCGCGAAGGCCTCGTGTTCCTGCTCTGGGGCGCCTACGCGCAGCGCAAGGGACGGCTGGTGGACCCACGCCGGCATCTGGTGCTGAGCTCGGTGCACCCCTCGCCGCTGTCGGCGCACCGGGGCTTTATCGGCAATGGCCATTTCTCGGCCGCCAACCGCTACCTGGAAGGCCACGGCCAGCCGCCGATCGACTGGTCGCTGCCGCCGCGTTCGGAACGCGCCGCCTGAGCGGCTGCCGGGCCCGGTTACCCGTTCACGGTCGATAGATCGCCGCTATGAACAATGGCGGCATGACCGTGCGGCGAGGGGCTGGCCAGGCCGCTTCCATTGCTGTACGATTCGGTACAATAAATCCCGCAGCTGAAACTTTTCGCCCCTTTAGCACTCTCAGCAGACGAGTGCTAAGCTGCGATTTACTTGCCGGAGGTTCCACATGTCCCAAGCCTTGGTGACCGCCAACCTGCCGATCCCCAGCGTCGTTGGCAGCCTGGATGCCTACATTTCCGCCGTGCACCGCATCCCGGTGCTCAGCCATGACGAGGAGCAGGCGCTGGCGCGCCGCTTCACCGACGAGAACGACCTGGGCTCGGCCAGGAAGCTCGTGATGTCGCATCTGCGTTTCGTGGTCCACGTGGCCCGCGGCTATTCGGGCTATGGCCTGCAGCTGGGCGACCTGATCCAGGAAGGCAACATCGGCCTGATGAAGGCGGTCAAGCGCTTCGACCCGGATCAGGGCGTGCGCCTGGTCAGCTTCGCGGTGCATTGGATCCGCGCCGAGATGCACGAGTTCATCCTGCGCAACTGGCGCATCGTCAAGGTCGCCACCACCAAGGCGCAGCGCAAGCTGTTCTTCAACCTGCGCAAGAGCAAGAAGCGCCTGGGCTGGATGAATGCCGAAGAGGTGCGCGTGGTGGCCCACGACCTGGGCGTGCCCGAGGCGACCGTGCGCGAGATGGAATCGCGCCTGTCCGGCCGCGACATCGGTTTCGAGGCGCCCGCCGATGCGGACGACGACGCCAAGCCGGCGCCGGAGGCCTTCCTGGTGGACGATGGCGCCGATCCGTACGACAACGTGTCCGACGCCGACCAGGCTGACAACCAGCTTGAAACGCTGTCCAGCGCGCTGTCCAAGCTCGACGAGCGCTCGCGCGACATCATCCAGCGCCGCTGGCTCAACGAGAACAAGGCGACGCTCCAGGATCTGGCTGACGAGTACGGCGTTTCGGCCGAGCGCATCCGCCAGGTCGAGGCGAATGCGATGAAGAAGATGCGCGCGCTGTTCTGAGCGTAGCCAAGGCAGCCAATGGCAAAGCGGCCCTTTCGGGCCGCTTTTGCTTTGTGGGCTCTTCGCTCACCGCAACCTTCTCCCGGTCGAGAGAAGGCATCATCCGCGCACGGCCATTCCACGCCGCCATGGTGTCGGGGCCATGCCGCTGGGCGAAGGCGTGCCTGCACGCAGCCTTGGGACAACTTCGCAGGCAAGGGCCGGAGCCGGTGGCTCGCCCGCGCTACGCGACGCGCTCGATCACCCGCTGGAACGGCGGCAGCGCACGCAGCATTCCCGCGCCGTAGCGCTTGGTTACCACGCGCCGATCCAGCAGGACGATACGGCCGCGGTCGGTTTCGCTGCGGATCAGGCGACCGCAGTACTGCGTGAGCAGGCGGGTCGCCTCCGGAATGCTCACTTCGAGGAACGGGTTGCGGCCGCGCGATTCCAGCCACTCGGCGTAGGTCGCGCCGACCGGGTCGGTCGGCACCGCGAACGGCAACTGGGTGATCACCACCGTCTCGCACAGCTTGCCGGGCAGATCCAGGCCTTCGCCGAAGGAAGCCAGGCCGAACAGCGTGCTGCCCTTGCCCGACTCGACGTCGGCGATGTGTTCGGCGATCAGCTGTGCCTTGCCGAGCGAACCTTGCGCGCGAACCTTGCGCACCTTGTCGATCGGCAGCCGCTGCAGCACGCGGTCGAGCTTGGCGCGCGAGGTGAACAGCACCAGGTTGCCGGCGTTCCAGTCCAGATGGCCGGCGAGCCAGTCGCAGATCGCCTGCGCATGGGCTTCGCGCGCGTCGGGCAGTACGTCGATCGCCGGCACTTCCAACCGCGCCTGCGCGGCCAGGTCGAACGGCGAAGGCAGGCTCAGCGTGATCGCGTCGTCGGGCAGCCCGACCGCATCGGCAAAGCCCCGGAAGTTGCCGCCCGCGCTCAGCGTGGCCGAGGTCAGCACCACGCCGCTGGCGTTGTTCCACAGCACGTGCCGCAGCAGGCCGCCAGCGGAGACGGACGAGGCGTGACAGACCAGTTGCTGGTCGCCGGCGAGGGTCACCCAACGCGCCAGCGGCGGTGCGTTGTCGGCATCGTCGCCGGCCCAGGCGCGCCAGGTGCGTTCCTGCCGGTCCAGCCGTTCGAGCGCCATGCCCAGCTCGCGTGCCAATGCTTCCTGGGTCGGGCCGCCGTCGGTCATCTCCACCACCGCGCGACGCACGGCGGTGAGCCAGCGCTGGATCTCGGCCGTCTGTATGTGCAGTGCCTGCGCCTGCAGTACCCAGTCCTCGGGCAACTGGCCGAGCGAGCCGCGGTACATCGGCTCGTTCTCGGCCGGATCGGGCAACCAGGACAGACGGATGGCCTTTTCCAGTTCCTCCAGTCCGTCGGAGAGTTCCTGCAATTTTGCGTCGCCTGCGTCGAGCGCAAGCTTGCCGAGCGACTCCTTGTCGGTCAGCGAGTAGGCTGCGTGCACCTGTCGCGCCAGTCGGCTCAGCTGGCGCACGCTGGCCCCAAGGTAGACCTCGGCCGCACCGCGGTCGATCGCCTTGGCCGGCACGTGATGCGCCTCGTCGAACACGTACAGCGTCTCGCTCGGCTTGGGCAGGATCACGCCACCCCAGCCTTCGTCCTCGCCGGGCATGGTCAGGTCGGCCAGCACCAGGTCCTGGTTGGCGACGATGAGCTCGGCGTCCGCCACGGCGCGGCGGGCGGCGAAGAACGGGCATTGCATGAAATGGATGCACTTGCGCCCGGTACAGCCGCCGGCGCTGGTGGTGAGCATGGGCTTGAGGAAATCGCCCACCGGCTCCGGCGCGGCGTCCATGTCGCCGTTCCATTCCCCGCGCTCGAATGCACCGGCGAGCTTGGACAGCGTCTGCTTGTCGCGCTCGGCCGGCGGCTTCGACCACAACGCCAGATCCGCATCGAAACCCAGGCCCAGCTGGCCGGCATCGGCGCCCATGCTCTGGCGGGCCATCACCAGGTTGCGCGGGCACAGGTAGCGGCCGCGGCCCTTGGCCAGCGCGACCTTCGCTTCGCTGCCGTCGAGCTTCAGATAGAGCGGAATGTCGCGCTCGACCAGCTGCTCCTGAAGTGCCACGGTCGCGGTGGCGATCAGCAGCTTCTTCTTCTGCGCGCGGGCCACTTCCATGCCGGCGATCAGATAGGCCATCGACTTGCCCGTGCCGGTCGGTGCCTCGACCACCGCGGCACCGCCTTCGGTGGCCAGCGCCTTGGCCACTTCGGCGATCATCCGCCCCTGCGCAGCGCGCGGCCGGAAGCCGGGCAGGCCTTCCTTCAGGCGTGCGTAGGCGGCGCGGATCGCGTCCTTGGTGGCATCGGTGAGCATTGCGTGATTCTAGCCCGCGCAGGTCGCCGCCGCCGTGGCGTTGCGCTGCTTGCACGCGGCTCAAGATAGGTTCGCGGCAGCCGATCTTGTGGTATGGATCACGAACGGGCTGAAACCGGGGCGCGCGATAGGAACTCCATGAATCGGCACTGTCGCAGGGCAGGGGGGCATGAGCGGGCCAGCGGTTGCGGTGACAGGCTCCGCTGTCGCAGGGTGTTTGCATGAGCGCTCCGCACGCCATGCCGCCCGAGCCCACGCAGGGGGGTGAGGCCGCCTGGCTGGCCCGCCTGGTGGTGGCGACCACGCCGGGCGAGGTCGCCGCGGTAGTCGCGGCCTTCGTACAGGAGCAGGCCGGTTGTCGCCACGCCGTCGTGGCCTGGGCGGGCAGCGGGTTGCCGCGCGCCTACAGCAGTTGTGGCCGGCTGCCCGACTACGGACGCCTCGACCGCGCCCGGGCCTTGCTGGCATCGAACGGCCAGGGCTGCGTGCGCCAGGGGCAGGAGCTGCTGTTGCGCCTGCTGCCGCAGGAGCGCGCGTTCCTGATGCTCGACATGGAGCGCGGCCAGACCCCGGAATCCCTGCTGGGTCAGCTTGAACCCTTTCTGGAACTGGCCGGCCCGTACCTGCAGCGCGCGCTGAAACTGGCCGACCTGGAAGATTCGCACAGGCAGCTGGCGCGTTCGGAAGTTCTGCAGCGCGCGTTGTTCGCCATCGCCGACCTGGCCGGCTCGGACCTGGACATGCCCGAGATGCTCAAGCGCATCCACGGCATCATCAGCACGCTGATGTACGCGGAGAATTTCTTCATCGTGCGCAGCGACCCGCAGCGCGGCACGATGCGCTTCCTCTACTACGCCGACATCGAAGACACCGACGCGCCGGACACCAGCCACGACGTGCCGCTGGAAAGCCTGCGCAACTCCATGACCTGGCACCTGCTCACCGGCGGCAAAGCGCTGATGGGAAGCCTGGAGCAGATCAGCCGACAGGTGTCGGGAACCTTCGCCCCCTCCGGACCGGAGGCGGTGGACTGGCTGGGCGTGCCGATGCTGCGCGATGGCCAGGTGTACGGCGCGCTGGTGGTGCAGAGCTACCAGGCCGGCATCGGCTTTTCCGAGGACGACCGCGCGCTGCTGGAATTCGTCGGCAGCCACGTGCTCACCGCGCTGGAGCGCAAGCAGAGCAAGGACGAGCTGGAGGAACGCGTGCGCCTGCGCACGCAGGAACTGGCCGAGGCCAACCGCGGGCTGCAGCAGGAAGTGCACGAGCGCCAGCGCGCCGAACGGCTGCAGGCGGCGTTGTTCCACCTGGCGCAGCTGGCCACTGCCGACATCGACGAGAACGAGTTCTACGAGCGCACGCACGCGGTGGTCGGCGAGCTTATCAACGCGGAGAACTTCTTCATCGCGCTGCTCTCGGACGACCGCCAGAAACTGGTGTTTCCCTATTACGTCGATGCCGGCATGCGCAAGGCGCAGGAGCGCCCGCTCGGCCGCGGCCTGTCCGAATACGTGCTGCGCAGGGGGCAGCCCTTGCTGGCCTTCCAGGAAGACACCTTGGAGCTCGCGCGCCGCCATGAGGTCGACCTGGTTCGCGTGGGCCGCCCGGCGGTGTGCTGGCTGGGCGTGCCGCTGCGGGTCGACGAGCAGGCGATCGGCCTGGTCGCGGTGCAGAGCTACACGCCCTCGATCGACTACGACCAGGCCGACCAGGAGCTACTTACCTTCGCGGCGCTGCAGATCGCCAACAGCATCCACCGCCGCCGTGCCGCCGTGTCGCTGCAGCGCGCCTATGCCGAGCTGGAACAGCGCGTGGCCGAGCGCACGTTCGAGCTGCGCCAGGAGATCGCCGAGCGCGAGCGCGTGCAGAGCCAGCTCAAGCACGAGGTGATGCACGACGCGCTCACCGGCCTGCCCAACCGCGGCTTCCTGCGCGACCGGCTCGAGCGCGTGCTGGCCATCCTGCAGCGTGAGCCGGGCCGCCGCTGTGCGCTACTGTACCTGGACGTGGACCGCTTCAAGGTGATCAACGACAGCCTCGGCCACCTGGCCGGCGACGCCTTCCTGAAGGAGATCGCCCGTCGATTGCACGACTGTGTGCGCGAGCCGGACGTGGTCGCGCGGCTGTCCGGCGACGAGTTCGCGATCCTGCTGGAGGACATCGACATCCCCGCCGCCGCGGTGGCGGTGGCCCAGCGCGTGCTCGATGCGCTGAGTGTGCCGATGCAGATCGCCGGTCGCGAGCTGGCGCCCTCGGCCAGCATGGGCATCGCCATCGGCGACAGCACCTACACCACCGCCGACGAAGTGCTGCGCGATGCCGACATCGCGCTGTACCGTGCCAAGGAGGAGGGCCGCAAGCGCTACGAGCTGTTCGACGAGACGCTCGCCAAGAACGTCATCGACGTGCTGACCATGGAAGGCGAACTGCGCCAGGCGCTGGCGCGCGACGAATTCGAGCCTTACCTGCAACCGTTCTGCCGGCTGGAGGATGGCGCGGTGGTGGGCTACGAAGCGCTGCTGCGCTGGAACCATCCGAAGCTGGGCGTGCTCGGGCCGGCCGATTTCCTCAAGGTGGCGCATGACAGCGGGCACATCGAATCGATCGACTGGCGGCTGTTCGAGCGCGGCTGCGAACGCTTCCTGCAGCTGGCCGACCAGAACACTTTCCTGACCTTCAACGTATCCGCGCTGCATCTGCGCCACCGCGACTTCGATGCGCGCCTGGTGCACCTGCTCGAACGCACCGGCCTGCCGCCCTGGCGGCTGATCGTGGAGGTTACCGAAGGCTCGCTGCTGGACAATCCGGAACAGGTCCGCACGATGCTCGAACGCCTGCGCGCGATCGGTGTGGGCGCGGCGCTGGACGACTTCGGCACCGGCTATTCCTCGCTGAGCTACCTGCACTCGCTGCCGCTGCGCATGCTCAAGATCGACCGCGCCTTCGTGCATGCGCTGGGCGCGGACGAACACACCACCGCGACCACCGTCGTTGCGGCGATCCTGGCGCTGGCGCGCGCGCTCGATATCCAGGTGATCGCCGAGGGCATCGAAACGCCCACCCAACGCGAGGCGCTGCTCGGCATGGGCTGCGAATTGGGGCAAGGCTATCTGCTCGGGCACCCGGCGCCGATCGGGAGGTGGCTGGGGCGCGAGGGCCGCGCCGACTGAGGCCTTCAGATCGCCCGTGGTTCCGACCCGGTGATCGCCAACGCCACCGCTTCGGCCACGCGGATGCCATCGACCGCCGCCGACAGGATCCCGCCGGCGTAGCCCGCGCCCTCGCCGGCCGGAAACAACCCGCGCGTGTTGAGGCTCTGGTAGTCGCCTTCGTTGCGCCTGACCCGCACCGGCGAGGAGGTGCGCGTCTCCACGCCAGTCAGCATCGCGTCGTGCATGGCGAAGCCGCGGATCTGCCGGTCGAATAGCGGCAGCGCCTCGCGGATCGCGCCGATGGCGTAGCCGGGGAGGGCGGCGGAGAGATCGGTCAGGTGCACGCCCGGCTTGTACGAAGGCAGCACGTCGCCGAGTTCACGCGATGCGCGGCCGGCGAGGAAGTCGCCCACGCGTTGGCCGGGCGCGCTGTAGTCGCCGCCACCCATCGCAAACGCGTGTGACTCCCAGTGACGCTGCAGCGCAATGCCCGCCAGCGGCCCCTCGCCGTAGGGCGCGAAGTCTTCCGGCGTGATGCCGCAGACGATCGCCGCGTTGGCGTTGCGCTCGTTGCGCGAGTACTGGCTCATGCCGTTGGTGACCACCCGCCCGGGTTCGGACGCGGCCGCCACCACGGTGCCGCCCGGACACATGCAGAAGCTGTACACCGAGCGGCCGCTCTGGCCGGGTTTGTTGCCGTGGTGGACCAGCTTGTAGTCGGCCGCGCCGAGAATCGGATGACCGGCCTGCGGGCCGAAGCGCGCGCGGTCGATCACCGACTGCGGATGCTCGATGCGGAAGCCGATCGAGAACGGCTTGGCCTCCAGATGGACGCCACGCGCGTGCAGCATCTCGAAGGTGTCGCGCGCGCTGTGGCCGACGGCCAGCACCACGTGGTCCGAGCGCAGCTCGCTGCCGTCCGCCAGCCGCACGCTGCGCACATGGCGCAAGCCGTCGGCGGCGGTTTCGACCCGCAGATCCTCCACGCGCTGGTCGAAGCGGATCTCGCCGCCGAGCGCCTGGATCGTGCCGCGCATGTTCTCCACCATGGTCACCAGGCGGAAGGTGCCGATGTGCGGCTTGCTGACGTAGAGGATTTCCTCCGGTGCGCCGGCCTTGACGAATTCGGTCAGCACCTTGCGCCCGTGGTGGTGCGGGTCGGAGATCTGGCTGTAGAGCTTTCCATCGGAAAACGTGCCGGCGCCGCCCTCGCCGAATTGCACGTTGGATTCCGGATGCAGGTTGCGCTTGCGCCACAGGTCCCAGGTGTCGCGGGTGCGTTCGCGCACGGCCTTGCCGCGGTCGAGCACGATGGGTCGGAAGCCCATCTGCGCCAGGATCAGTGCCGCGAAGATGCCGCACGGACCGAAACCGATCACGATCGGCCGGTGTTCCAGCCGCGCCGGCGCCTGCGCGACCGGGTGATAGCCGGTGTCGGGCGTGGGCTGCACGTGGCGGTCGTCGGCGAAGCGGGCCAGCACCGACGCCTCGTCGACCAGCTCCACGTCCAGCGTGTAGACCAGCGCAATCGCGCCGCGCTTGCGGGCGTCGTAGCCACGGCGGAACACGGCGAAACCGCGCAGCGCCGACGCCGGAAGCGCCAGGCGCGCGAGGATCGCGCCTGCCAGGGCTTCGGGCGGGTGGTCGAGCGGGAGCTTGAGGTCAGTCAGTCGCAGCATGGGCGGGGAGCACGTCGGCTGGCGTGGCGAGCGCGCTACGCCGGGTCGCCTATTGTCCCGGCCGCGACGGTGCCGGAACAAGCAGGGAGGCCGACTCGCACGGCGGATTCAGCCGCCGCGGCCTGCGCAATGGCAGGCTGAAGCCCGCCCTACTGACGCAGGGCGCCACTTACGCCGCAAGAATGGTCCGGAACTGCTCGCCAGTGGCCTGCGGGTGCAACAGCACCACGCGCGAGCCGAACTTGCGCGCGGCCGGCGTGCACAGCTGGCCATCGTCGGTGACGACCGCCAGCGGCGTGGGATGGCGGGAGTTCAGCGGCCGCTTGTAGACCAACCCGTGCTGCGGGCCGCCACAAATGACGCATTCGTAGAAGCTGTCCATGATCTGCTCGATGGAGGAAATTCGCGCAGGGACAAGCAGGGCTCGCGCCATGGAGCGGCGGCGAGTGTGAGCACGATCACGCTTCGGGAGATGCCGGAAAACCGGCACATCGCTTTCGTTCAGCCAGGCGCGACGGCTGACCGTCGCGCCCTTCGGGCAACTACTGCTGGGCGCCGGCGATGAAGTCGGTCTTGCCCAGTTCCGCGCCGGCCTCGCGCAGGATCACGTAGGTCGTCGTGCAGTGGAAATAGAGGTTCGGCATGACGAAGCCGAACAGGTAATCCTGGCCTTTGAAATCCATCTCGCCGTTGCGCATCTTCAGGTGGATGTCGCGGCCTTCGCTGCCGTCGATCTGGCTCGCGCCGAAACCCTGCACGTACTCGATCGCGCGCTGGATGCGCGCCTGGACCTGCTCCAGCGTGGTTTCGTTGTCCTCGAACGAGGCCGGTTCCACGCCGGCCAGCCGGGCAGCGCCGCGCGTGGCCATGTCGCAGGCGATCTGCACCTGCTTGACCAGCGGCAGCATGTCGGGGATCAGGCGGGTGTTCAGCAGCACCTCGTCGGTCACGCCCTTGGCCCTGGCGTGCGCCTCGCCCTTCTTCAACACGTGGGCAAGGTTGGTCAGTGCACGCACGAACACGGGAACGGAAGCCTGGTACATCGAAAGCGTCATGGAGAACTCCAGTGTCAGTGGGAGGAATCGTGCGGCAGCGCGTCCGGGGCGTCCGCCGCATGGTGGGTGGGATCGTTGCCGGCCAACGGTGCGGTATGCGCGGTCACGCGCGCCGCGATGATCGTGCCGGCCAGCAGCAGCAACGCGGCCAGCACGAAGGCCAGGCCTGGCAGATGCACGGGCGAGGTGGGCGCGATGGAGAAGGCGAACACCTGCGCGAACAGGTACGGCCCGAAGATGCCGGCAAAGCTGCCCAGACTGGTGATCGCGCCCTGCAGGCGGCCCTGCTCGGACGGATCGACCTGGTGCGTCATGAGCGCCTGGATAGGTGGCCCGGACAGGCTCCACAGCGCCATCAACGGAATGCCGGCGAGGAACAGCCAGCCCTGTTTCGCCACGCCCATCAGCGCGAATGCACCGATGCCGCAGACCAGGCCGGCCAGCAGCACCCGCCGCTCGCCGAAGCGCGGCGTCAGCCGGCCGGTGAGGAAAGCCTGCACCGAGCCGTCGCAGGCGCCGACCAGCATCAGCACGAAACCCACCGCCTGCGGACCCCAGTCATAGCGGTAGTCCGCGTACAGCACGAAGGTGGTCTGCAGGACGTAATGGGCCAGGTACACCAGGAACATCACCACGCCCAGTCCCAGCACCTGCGGGTGGCGACGGAGCAGTTTCAGCGAACCGAGCGGATGCGCGCTGTGCAGCTCGAAGCGCGGTGTGCGTCGTTCCTTCGGCAGCGACTCGGGCAGGATGAAATAGCCGTACAGGAAGTTGCACAGCGCCAGGCCGCCGGCCACCCAGAACGGCAGCCGCAGCGAGATGTCGCCGAGGAAGCCGCCCAGCCCCGGTCCCACGATGAAGCCCAGCCCGAACGCGCCGCCAAGCATGCCGTAGGCGGCCGCGCGCTTTTCCTTCGGGGTGATGTCGGCGATGTAAGCGTTGGCGGTGGTGAAGCTTGCCGCGGTCATGCCCAGCAGCGCGCGGCTGACGAACAGCAGCCACAGCGTTGGCGCCAGCGCCAGGATCACGAAGTCGATCGCCAGCCCGAGGTTGGAGATCAGGATCACCGGCCGCCGGCCAAAACGGTCCGACAACGCGCCCTGCACTGGCGAGAAGGCGAACTGCACCACCGCGAACACGGTGGAGAACACGCCGACCCACCACGCAGCCCGGGCGATGCCGCCGCCAGCCAGTTGTTCGATCAGGTGCGGCAATACCGGGATGACGATGCCGAACGCCAGCATGTCCAGCAGTACGGTGACGAAGATGAAGATCACTGCCGCGCGGCGGCGTGTGTCGCTGAGTGCGGTGTGGCTCGAATCCATGCGGCAGGTCACCGGCGAACGAAGCGCGCACGATAGCGCATCGTTGCGGCCGGATTGCTGCGTGCGCGGCACGGATGGCGTGCGGCGGATGCAGGGTCAGGTGTCCCCTAGCCTGGCGGTTGCGCCAGTTCCCGCGCGCTGAGAAAGCCGTCGTGGTTGCGGTCGGAGCGGCGGAACTGCGCGCGCAGGTCGGCCTGGAAGGCGGCCAGCGAACGCGGCACACGGCGGGACCCGGGCGGCAGCTCGTCGGCCTCGAGCACGCCGTCGTCGTTGGCGTCCATCGCGTGGAAGCCGGCGCTCAGGTAATCGACGTATTCCTGCGGCGCGATGCGTCCGTCGCCGTCGCGGTCGAACAGCGCCAGGTAGGCGGAAACCGCGGTCGGATAGTCGTTGGCGTGGACCGGCCCGCAGAGCAGGGCCAGCAGCGGAAGCAGATGGCGCATCGGCGCATTGGAGCAGGCCGCCTGCCGCAGCGGCAAGCGTCTCAGGCCGGTGCCTCGTCCGCGGCCACGACGCGATTGCGGCCGGCGCGCTTGGCCTCGTACAGGGCGCGGTCCGCGCGGCGCACGAGGGCGGCGGCATCCCGGTCGGCCGGCGTTCGCACGGCCACGCCGATCGAGACGCTGATCGGCTGGACCTCGCCGTCCAGTTCCAGCGACATGGTCGCGACATGGGCCCGCAAGGCCTCCGCCAGCGCGCGAGCGTCGTCCAGGTCGCTGCGTGGCAGCAACAGCAGGAATTCCTCACCGCCGACGCGGCCCAGGATGTCGCCCGGGCGGAGCAGGGTGCCCATGCCATGGGCCAGTGTGGCGAGCACGCGATCGCCGACGGCGTGGCCGAAGCGGTCGTTGATCGCCTTGAAGTGGTCGGCGTCCAGCATCAGCACCGCGAGCCCGGCGCCCGTGCCGAACATCCGCGCGCCTTCCTCGTCGAGCGCCAGGCGGTTGAACGTGCCGGTCAGCGGGTCGGTGCGGGCCAGGCGGCGCAGCTCGGCCTGCGCGGCCTCGTTGTACATCAGCAGGAAGCCGAGCGTGGCGAACACCGGCTCCAGCGTGCCGTACACCATGTTGGCGATGTTGCCGGGGGTAGGCCGCAGCAGCCCGACCTGCGGCAGCGTGGCCAGCTCGTGCAAGCGCAGGCCCCAGGCGACCGCGGCACCGGCCAGCACCAGCAGCATCACCCGCTGCGCGGTCGAGCCGCCGCGACGCAGCGCGTGGCGTAGCGGCCACAGCAGCATGCCCAGGTAGCAGCCCAGCATCGCCGCGGCGATGCACACACGCGTGCGGTAGTCCGGTTGGACGACGCCGAACCAGACGATGCCCAGCCATGCCGCCAGGCCGATCGCGGCCAGCCAGCCGCGCCGCTGCGGCACCTCCAGCAGCAGGCGCAATGCCCGCGCGGTCTCGGCGTAGGACACGATCAGCACGCCGTTGGCCAGCACGATCGACCACCAGTCACTGACCTGTCCGCGCAGTGCCGCCAGCAGCCAGCCCAGCGACTGCAACACCAGTACCGTGCCCCAGATGCGCAGGCTGGTGCGTGCGCGGCCGGTATAGGCGCGCGTGGCCAGCAGCAGCAGCGGCGCGATCAGAAGCGCCTGCAGGGCGCCGAGCAGGCTCAGGGTGGCAAGGTCCAGATGCACGGGGCAGGGGTCGTTGTAATCGCGCCCTGTAGCGGCCGAGCGCCGCGAAACTTCAGCGTGCGCCGTGGATACCGATGAACTGCAGGAACTCCGCGCGGGTGCGCGCGTCCTCGCGGAAGGCGCCGAGCATCTGGCTGGTCACCATCGACACGCCGCGCTTGTGCACGCCACGGGTGGTCATGCACTCGTGGCTGGCGTCGACCACCACCGCCACGCCGGCGGGCTTCAGGTGTTCCTGGATGCAATGGGCGATCTGCGCGGTGAGCTTCTCCTGCACCTGGAAGCGGCGCGCGTAGCCTTCGACCACGCGGGCGAGCTTGCTGATGCCGACCACGCGGTTGGTCGGCAGGTAACCCACATGGGCGCGGCCGATGATCGGCGCCATGTGGTGCTCGCAGTGGCTCTCGAACTCGATGTCGCGCAGCACCACCATTTCGTCGTAGCCCTCGACCTCCTTGAAGGTGCGCTTGAGGTACTCCGACGGGTCTTCGGCGTAGCCGCAGAACCAGTCGCGATAGGCCTTGACCACGCGGCGCGGCGTGTCCAGCAGGCCCTCGCGCGAGGGATCGTCGCCAGCCCAGCGCAGCAGCGTGCGCACCGCTTCCTCGGCCTGCGCCTGGGTGACGTCGTTGGAGTTGCTCGGGTCGCTCATGCGGGTGCCTCGGGCTTGAGAATGAGTGGCTTGCCAGGACCGCGGCGCTGGCAGCGTTCCAGTGTAGCGACCGTGTCAAGCAAACCGGTTCGAAGGGTGTGCAAAGGCCGCCGGATAGAGCGAAAGTATGGTTGACGCGACAAAATGTAACATTTAACGTACATCCCACTTTGAGGGAGGGTTGTGCCATGAGCCGTTCGTTGCGCTACGCGGTGCTGATACCGCTGTCCATACTGGCGTTCTACGTGCTGTTCGTCCTGCCGGATGTGGACCTGGGCTGGCCCGGCGGTCTGGCCCTGATCGGGGGTGCCTGGCTGGTCTGGTATCTGCTGTGGGCTACCTGGACGGCGTCGGGCACCTCGCTGGGGGAGGCCGTGGCCGCCGTTTCGCCGGGCGAGCAACGGGCCTGGATCGGCCTGCTGTTCACCTTGGCGATCCTGCTTTATTTCGGGTTGCGCGCGTCGCAGATGGTCGGCACGGATGGCGGTCGCGCGCCCGAGGCCACGGCCATCGGCAGGCACATCGGCATGATGGTGGTGGCCTGGCTGGTCGTGATGCAGGTGCTTGCCCGACGCTGGCGCGACAAGGTGCAAGCAGACGAGCGCGACCGCGCGATCGAGGCGCGCGCCGCCGGCTGGGCACGCGGCAGCCTGGTGGTTCTCGTCGTCGCGCTCGCCGTGCTGTTCGCCTTCACGCCGCCCGACAGGCTGGCCTGGGCGCGGCCGATGACACTTTCGAACATGCTGATGGCCGGGCTGATCGGCTCCTGCCTGCTCGAATACCTGGTCACCGGGCTGGCCTACTGGCGCGACCGGCGTTGAGCGCTCCGGGCACCCCGATCGGCAACGTCATCCGCCGGCTGCGCTTCGAGCATGGCGAGATGACCCAGCAGGCACTGGCCGACGCCTGCGGCATCACGCGGCAGACGGTGATCGCGCTGGAGGCGGGCAAGTACGCGCCGTCGCTGGAGCTGGCCTTCCGCATCGCGCGCACGTTCGGCGTGGGCGTGGAGGACGTGTTCGAGTGGAAGGCGTGAGCCCTCCCCGCACGGCGCGCCCCCATCCGCCTGTCGGCACCTTCCCCCGCGTTTGCGGGGGAAGGCTCGCGAGGGTGGCGCTACGGCGCCCCCGTTTAGGGCGAGGCGGCGGATCCTTCCCCCGCCCGCGGGGGAAGGTGCCCGAAGGGCGGATGGGGGAAGCCTTGCGGGAAACCACCCTCACTCGAGCGTGCTTTCCTCGACGTCGTCATCGAGTTCCGGCACTACGCCCAGCAATTGCTGGGTGACCTCGCCCGAGAGCGTCTCCACGCCGCGCAGCTTGCGCTCGATCGCCCGCGTGCGCACGCCGGTCGCATCGATGTGCTTGCCGGCCTCGTCGAGCTTTTTCTTGACCTTGTCCAGCACGTCGCCGAACTTGCCGAATTCGGTCTTCACCGCGCCCAGGATGTTCCACACCTCGGAGCTGCGCTGGGCGATGGCCAGCGTGCGGAAGCCCATCTGCAGGCTGTTGAGCAGGGCGCTCAGCGTGGTCGGACCGGCCACCACGACGCGATGGTCGCGTTGCAGCAGCTCGAACAGGCCGGGGCGGCGGATCACCTCGGCGTAGAGGCCCTCGGTAGGCAGGAACAGCACGGCAAAGTCGGTGGTGTGCGGGGCCGCGACGTACTTGGTCCTGATGCGCTTGGCCTCCTCGCGCACGCGCACCTCCAGCGCGCGACCGGCGACGGCGGCCGCTTCGGCGTCGGCCAGTTCCTGGGCTTCGAGCAGACGCTGGTAATCCTCGACCGGGAATTTCGCGTCGATCGGCAGGTAGAGCTGGGCGACGTCGCCCTGGCCGGGCATGCGGATGGCGAATTCCACTCGCTCGTTGGAGCCGGGTACGGTGACCACGTTGGATTCGTACTGCTCGGGCGTGAGCAGTTGCTCCAGCAGCGCACCGAGTTGCACTTCGCCCAGGATGCCGCGGCTCTTCACGTTGGACAGCACGCGCTTCAGGTCACCCACCCCGTTGGCCAGGCTCTGCATCTCGCCCAGCCCGCGCTGCACGGCTTCGAGCCGCTCGGACACCAGCTGGAAGGACTGGCCCAGGCGCGTTTCCAGCGTGCTCTGCAGCTTCTCGTCGACGGTGGCGCGCATCTGCTCGAGCTTGGCCGCATTGTCGTCCTGCAGCGCCTTGAGTTTGGCCTCCAGGGTGGCGCGCACTTCGCCCATGCGCTTTTCGTTGTCGGCGGTGAGCGCGGCCAGCTGCTGGCGCTGCTGATCGCTGGCGCGGGTTAGGGTGAGGACCATTTCCTCGCGACTCTTGCGTGCATCGTCGGCAAGGCGCTGGGCAAGGCCCTGCAGCCCGGCGTCGGTGCGCGTGGTAAGACCATCCAGGCGCTGGCCGAAGCCGTCGATGCGCTCAGCCTGCTGGCGCGACATGCCGCCCAGCTGCTCGGCGACGTGGGTGCGGAAGCGGTCGAAACCCTGCTGCAGTTCCTCGCGACCGGCGCGCTGCTCCTCGCGCAGCGTGCGTTCGAGGCGCTCGCCGTCGCTCTTCAAGGCGTCCAGACGGATGGCCAGGCCGTCGTCGGCACGGCCACGGCGCAGCAGCACCAGCTGCAACACGAGGATGGCGAGGGCGACCAGGAGCAGGAGGGCGAGCAGTACGTTGGCGAGGGGCATGGCAGGTTCCGGCAAGCTACAGGACCGGAGTTTACGCGCACCCGTCTCAACGGCCGCGACGCGTCGGCTTGAGGCGTTGCCGCAGGAAGCGCAGCGTGGCTTTTTCCAGCTCCCGCGGCTTGCCCGCGCAGGCCTGGGTGATCGCCCGCTGCAGGCTGCCGTCGCGCCAGCCCTCGAACACTTCCGGATGGATGTAGGACTTGCGGCAGACCGCCGGCGTGTTGCCCAGCACCTCGGCCACCTGCTTGACCGCGTCGACCAGCGCGTGGCGGCGGGCGCGTTCGCCACCCTTTTCCGGCAGCGGCGTGCAGGCCAGCACGCCGGCGGCATGGGCGGTGCCGCCCCAGGTGCGGAAATCCTTGGCGCTGAACGCCTCGCCGCAGGCCTCGTGCAGGTAGTCGTTGACCATGCCCGAGTCGACCGGCTGGCGCTCGCCCGCATCGTCCAGGTACTGGAACAGCCGCTGGCCGGGCAGGTGCTGCACGCGGCGCACGATCCGCGTCAGGCGCGAGTCGTCCAGTTCGACGTCCTGCTCCTGGCCGCTCTTGCCCTTGAAGCAGAAGCGCAGCCGGCCGCGTGCCACGCGCACGTGGCGCGAGCGCAGCGTGGTCAGGCCGTAGCTCCTGTTGGCGCGCGCGTAGCTTTCGTTGCCGACGCGGATCAGCGTCTCGTCCAGCAGGCGGACCAGCAGCGCCAGCACCTTCTCGCGCGGCAGGCCGGCCAAGGCGAGGTCCTTGCGGGTGCGCCGGCGCAACGTCGGCAGCGCGGCGCCAAAGGCGAGGATGCGGTCGAACTTGCCGTGGTCGCGCAGTTCACGCCAGTCCGGGTGGTAGCGGTACTGCTTGCGCCCGCGCGCATCGCGCCCGGTGGCCTGCAGGTGGCCGTCCGGGTTGGCGCAGATCCACACATCCTCGTAGGCCGGCGGGATGGCCAGCGCACGGATGCGCGCCAGTTCGGCCTTGTCGGTGACCGGCCGGCCGTCGGCATCGCGGTAGCCGAAGCCCTTGCCCCGCCGCAGCCGGCGGATGCCCGGCTGCGTGTCGCTGACGTAGACCAGGCCAGCCTTGCGTACCTGCGCGCGCAGGGCCGGGTCGGGATCGCTCGGGCGGGTGTTCATCGCCGGCAGTGTGGCGGGCGCGGCGATCAAGGCCGTGTGCAGGCCGGCTTTGCACCGCGTCGTCCCCCGTGCCAGTGGAACGGGCGCATCATGGCCGGAGGGCAGGCCACGGGAGCGGGACATGGAACACGCGTACGACTACCTGATCATCGGCGGCGGCATGGCGGGCGATGCGGCGGCCAAGGCGATCCGCGCGGCGGATGCGGCGGCCAGCATCGGCCTGGTCAGTGTGGAGACCTCACCGCCCTACGAGCGGCCGCCGTTGTCGAAGGCGCTGTGGAAGGGCGACAAGACGCCCGAAGCGATCGACCTGGGCACCGCCGCCACGGGCGCGACGCTGCACCTGGGGCGGCGCGTGCAGTCGCTGGACCGGGCCAGTCGCCGCGTCGGCGATGACCACGGCGACGGCTACCGCTACGGTCGCCTGCTGCTGGCCACCGGCGCCACACCGCGGCCGTTGCCCTTTGCCGGGGGCGACCGGGCGATCGCCTTCCGCACGCTCGACGACTACCGGCGCCTGCGTCGCCATGCCGTGGCGGGTGCGCACGTCGCCGTGGTCGGCGGCGGCTTCATCGGCAGCGAGCTGGCCGCCTCGCTCCGCGGCGTCGGCTGCAAGGTGACCCTGCTGTTCCCGGGCGCGTCGATCGGCAGCGGGCGCTACCCGCCGGCGCTGTCCGCGTTCCTGGACGACTACTACCGCGAGCGCGGCGTGGAACTGTTGTCGGGCGTCAAAGCGGTCGATGGCAAGGAAAGCCACGACGGCGTCGAACTGGTTCTCTCCGACGACCGGCGCCTGCGTGTGGATGCCGTCGCCGCGGGCCTGGGCGTGACGCCCGATACGGCATTGGCCGCGCAGGCGGGCCTTGAGATCGCCGATGGCGTAGTGGTCGATGGGCAACTGCGCACCAGCGACCCGCACATCTGGGCCGCCGGCGACATGGCCAACTTCTTCAACCCGTCGCTCGGCCGCCGGTTGCGCGTGGAGCACGAGAACGCGGCCGTCGAGATGGGCGCGCATGCCGGCCGCGCGATGGCCGGCGCCGGCGGCGACTTCACCACCCTGCCGTACTTCTACTCCGACCTGTTCGACCTCGGCTACGAAGCAGTCGGCCTGCTCGATGCGCGCCTGCAGGTGGTGGAGGACTGGAGCGAGCCGCACCGCAAGGGCGTGGTCTATTACCTGGACGATGGCCGCGTGCGTGGCGTACTGCTGTGGAACGTGTGGGGCCAGGTGGACGCGGCGCGTGAACTCATCGCGCAGGCAGGCCCTTGGCAACCCGCCTCGCTGCGTGGACGCATCCCGCACGACGGCTGAGGGCATGCCGTCCGGCCAGCGTCCGGCGCGACGGGAAGGACGTCTGGATGGCCAGTCGACAGCTGGCAAGCCGTAAAAGGCGCTGTGATAGAGTTCACAAAAACGCGCTCGCGCGCCGATCGACCGTCCGTCTTCCGGTAGCCGACCCGGCCAGAACGGACAGGACAGGGGGAAAACGGCATGGCCATTCAAGGCCCCATGTGGGTGGGCCGACGGCGTGTTGCGCTCGCCGTCGCCGTGTGGGCGGCGTTGCTGGCCGCGCCTGCCCGCGCCGGCGCAGCCGATCCGGCCGAGGCCGTCGCGACGATCGACCGCCTGCGTCAGGCCGGAAACTGGACCGGCGCACTGGCGGTGTGCGAGGACGCGCTGCGTGGGCACCCCGGGGATGCGCAACTGCTGCGCCGCCAGGTGCTGATCCTGGTCGACGCCGGCGCCGTCGGCCGCGCACGCGAGCTGGCGCAGGCGATGCCGGCCGATCCCGCGTTGCTCGCACGACTCGATGCCGATGTCGCCGCGCAACGCGCGCGTCGCGCGGCACGCGATCCGCTGGCACCGGGTGCCGATCCCTATGCCGCCGCGGATGCGGCGGTGCGCGAGCTCGACAGCCTGATCGCGCGCCACGCCGACGACCCGGTGATCGTGCGCCGCGGCCAGCTCGACCGGCTGGTGGCGTTGCAGGCGGCGGGCCGCCCGGTCGAGGTGGTGGCGGCCTACGACGCCATGCGCCCGGCGCAGCGCGAGGCCCTGCCGAGCTACGTGCTGCGGCCGCTCGCCGAGGCGCTGCTCGACCGTCAGCGGCCGGAGGAAGCCGCGCGCCTGCTCGAACGCGCCGGTCCGGCGAACCCGGGCAGCCTCTCCGACAGCGAGTCCGATCCGGCCATCGTATTGATGTACGCCTACAGCGAAGCCGGCCAGTACGCCAGGGCGGAGCAGGCCATCGATGCGGCCGCCGCAGCGCAACCGGTGTGGCTGCGCAAGCCGGGGCAGTCCGCGCCGGTGGCCAATCCGCACCGCAGCGAGGACGACCTCCACGCGGCGTTGCTGCGCGGCTATGCCGGCCTGCTGGCCCAGGCCCATGCGCGCCTGGCCGCGGGCGTGCGCGAGGCGCCGGCCAACGGGGCCTGGCGCCGCGAGCTGGCCAACAATGAGCGCAGCCGTGGCTGGCCGCGCCGCGCGGAAGCGGACCTGGCGATCGCGCACGGGCTGGACCCGCAGGACATCGGCGTGCGCCTGGGCCAACTGGAAACGCAGCGCGACCTGGGCGATTTCGCCGGTGTCGAACCGGGCCTGGAAGCGCTCGAGGCACGCTACCCGCGCAACGCCCAGGTGCAGCGCGCGCGTCGCGCCTGGGATCGCCAGCGCGGCTGGCAGTTCGATGCGGCGCAGACCTTTGGTCATGGCAACACCATCGACTACGGCGACCGCGACCAGAACACGTTCGCTTCGCTGGCCTCGCCGTTGCTAGCCGATCACTGGCGTGTCTACGCCGTCGCCCGCCGTGCACAGGCCTCGCTGCCCGAAGGCGACGCCCACCGCACGGACGCGGGACTGGGTGTGCGGGGCCAGTGGCGCGGCCTGCAGGCGTACCTGCAGGCGCTGCCGTCGCGCGGCACCGGCAGCGATCCGATGGCCGTGGAAGCGGGTTTCGACTGGTCGATCAGCGACCACTGGGCCTGGAGCACCGACGCCAGCAGCTCCGGCGCGGATATTCCGCTGCGCGCCCGCTACTACGGCATCCACGGCAGCACGCTGGACAGCACGGTCCAATGGCGCGCGAGCGAACGGCTTGCCGCTCGCCTGGGCGTGCAGGCGGCCAACTTCAGCGACGGCAACCGCCGCCGTGCGGCGGACCTGGGCGTCAGCGGGCGCGTACTGACCCGCCCGGGGCTGCAGCTGGACCTGGGCGCGGACCTGTATGCCTCGCACAACACGCTGGATGAGGCCGCCTATTTCAACCCCGCACGCGATGGCGCCGCCACCGTGAGCGCCCACCTGGACCACGTGCTGGCGGCCCGTTACGGGCGTACCTGGCACCAGCTGGTCGACGTGGCGATCGGCAGCTACGCACAGCAGGGCCAGTCGCCCGGCTGGGTCGCGGACGTCGGCTACGGACAGGCCTGGCAGCCGCACGAAGGGCTCGGCTTCGGCTGGCGTCTGGGCTGGCACAGCCAGCCCTACGACGGGCGGCGCGAAACGCGCGCTACGCTCGAACTGACCCTGCACTGGGGGGAGTGACATGCGCTACCTGATGCTCGCCCTGCTGCTCCTGCTGGCCATTCCCGTGCACGCCGGACGGCTGGTGATCCTGAGCTACCACGACATCCACGACGCCGCGCAGGGGCCGACCACCGATCCGGATGCGACCAGCCTGGACCACCTGGTCGCGCATCTGGAGTACCTGCACGCCAACGGCTGGACCGCGGTCAGCGCCTCGCAGGTGCGCGCCGCCGGGCAGGGCGGTCCGGCACTGCCGGACAAGGCCTTCCTGCTGACCTTCGACGACGGACTGGAAAGCTTCTACACGCGCGTCTACCCGCTGCTGCAGGCCTACCACTATCCGGCGCTGCTGGCGCTGGTCACCGGCTGGATCGAGACTGCGCCGGGTGACCGCCTGAACTACAACGGCCGCGACTGCGACGCCTCGTGTTTCGTCACCTGGGCGCAGGTGCGGCAGATGCAGCGCTCCGGCCTGGTCGAGATCGCCTCGCATACCCACGCCCTGCACGAGGGCATCCTGGGCAATCCGCAGGGCAACCTGCTGCCCTCGGCGGTGACGCGCCGTTATGACCCGTCCCGTGGAAGCTACGAAAGCGAAGCGGCCTGGCACGATCGCATCACCGGCGACCTCACGCGCAGCGTGGCGGCGATCCGCGAGCACACCGGGGTGGCGCCACAGGCGATCGTCTGGCCCTACGGCGCGTTCAATCGGCCGGGACGCGAGATCGCCGCGGCGCTGGGCATGGAGATGTCGCTGACCTTGGGCAACGCCGTGCCCGACCCGGTGCGCGACCACACGCTGGATCGCTTGTTGATGGGTGGCGATCCGGGCGTGGCGGACCTGGCCTGGCAGCTGCTGCCGAGCCATCCGGTCGAACCGCGGCGCGTGGTCCAGGTCGACCTCGACTATGTCTACGATCCGGACCCGGCGCAGCGCGAGCGCAATCTTTCGAAACTGCTCGACCGCATCAAGCGCATGGACGTCGACCAGGTGTGGTTGCAGGCCTACGCCGATCCCGACGGCGATGGCGTGGCCGACGCGCTGTACTTCCCCAATCGCCACCTGCCCATGCGCGCGGACCTGTTCGGGCGCGTGGCCTGGCAGCTGCGGACCCGGGCCGGCGTGCAGGTCTATGCCTGGATGCCGTCGCTGGCGTTGCGCCCGCGCGCGGATGACCCGGTCGCGGCATGGGGGTTGCCCGGCAAGGGCAAGGACGTGGCACGGCTGGACCCCTCGCAGCCGGCCGTGCGCGCGTGGGTCGGTGACCTCTACGAGGATCTTGCCGGCCATGCGGCCTTCGCCGGACTGCTGTTCTCCGACGACACATTGCTGCGCGACACCGACCGCCTGCACGATGCGCCACCACCCGGCCCCGCGCGCACGGCATGGCTGGTCGATTACACCCACGAACTGGTCGAGCGCGCGCGCCGCTGGCGGCCACAGCTGCGCACCGCGCGCAACCTGTTTGCCGCGCCCGTGCTCGATGGCAAGACCGAAGCGTGGTTCGCGCAGTCGCTGCCCGCGTTCGTGGCCGGTTATGACGAGGTGGGTCTGATGGCGATGCCGCAACTGGATCGCGCCCGACCCGACAAGGGATGGTTCGAACGCCTCGCCGGGGCCGTTGCCGCGGTGCCGGGTGCGCGCGAGAAGACCATGTTCGAACTGGCTACCCGGGACTGGCGCACACGCCAACCGATCGCCACCGCGACGGTGCTTGCCCGCATGCGCCTGCTGCAGGTCCACGGCGCACTGCACCTGGGCTACTACCCGGACGACTTCCCGGCCGACCACCCGCAGCTGGAACGCATCCGCCCGGGCATCTCCTCGGCTACCTATCCATACAGGGGGCGCTGATCGTGGAAACGACAAACCACACCCTGTCCGTGCTGCTCGACTTCGCCTTCTACTACCCGCTGGTGATGTCGATGCTGTGGATGAGCGGCAGCATCCTCTACTTCCTGCGCTGGGAGCGACGGCAGCCGCCACGCACCGAGCCCCAGCCGCTGCCCGAGCAGCCGCCGATCAGCATCCTGGTGCCCTGCCACAACGAGGGCACGCACATCCGCGAGACGATCGGGCAGCTGGCGCGCCAGCGCTGGCCGGAATTCGAGATCATCGCAGTCAACGACGGTTCCACCGACGACACCGGCGAGCAACTCGATGCGCTGGCGAAGGAAGTGCCCCAGCTGCGCGTGATCCACTTCGCCGCCAACCAGGGCAAGGCGATGGGCCTGCGCATGGCGGCGCTCGCGGCGCGCCACGAGTTCCTGGTGTGCATCGACGGCGACACCCTGCTGGACGAAAACGCCGCGCACTGGATGATGCGCCACCTGCTGGACAGCTCGCGCGTGGGCGCGGTCACCGGCAACCCGCGCATCCGCAATCGCTCCACGTTGCTGGGGAAACTGCAGGTCGGCGAGTTCTCCTCGATCATCGGCCTGATCAAGCGCGCCCAGCGTGTTTACGGGCGCATCTTCACCGTATCGGGCGTGATCGCGGCGTTCCGCAAGCGCGCGCTGCTGGACGTGGGCTACTGGAACGTCGACATGGTCACCGAGGACATCGACGTCAGCTGGCGCCTGCAGATGCGCCACTGGGACGTGCGCTACGAGCCTAACGCGCTGTGCTGGCTGCTCACCCCCGAAACCGTGCATGGCCTGTGGCGCCAGCGGCTGCGCTGGGCGCAGGGCGGCAGCGAGGTGCTGCTGCGCTACGCCAGTGGCCTGTTCAACTGGCGCCGCCGGCGCATGTGGCCGGTGGCGCTGGAATACCTGCTCAGCCTGGTCTGGGCCTACCTGATGCTGGTGGTAGTCGCGGTGTGGGCGGTGGGGAAATTTGTTCCGCTGCCGCCCGAGATCGCGGTGCCGAGCCTGCTGCCACGCTGGCACGGCGTCATCCTCGGCCTGACCTGCCTTACGCAATTCATGCTCAGCCTGGTCATCGACCGGCGCTACGAAACGCGCATCGGGCGCAACTACTACTGGATGATCTGGTACCCGATCGCCTACTGGATGATCAACACGCTGACCACCGTCGTCGCGTTCCCCAAGGCGCTGCTCAAGCGCCGCGGCGTGCGCGCGGTATGGGTCAGCCCGGACCGGGGGCTGCGATGAAAGCCGAAGGCTTCCTGATCCAGAACGAGCGCCGCCGCACGCCGACGCAACGCGCGCTGTCCTCGCTGGTCACGCTGGTGGCGTGGATGCTGTGGTTCTACCTGTGGCTGCCGGTGATCACGCTGGTCGCCTGGCTGGCCGGCGTGCGCACGGCCTGGATCGAGCTGTCGGCCGAGGCCTACGCGAACCAGACCAGCGACCTGCTGGCGATCCTCGGCTATGCACTGGTCAGTGCCGTGGTATTCGCCGGCTGGGCCTACTACAACCAGGCCCGCTTCGCGCACCGGACCCGCCGCCGGCAGGGGCCGGCCGCGGTGACGCTCGTCGAGGAAGCGATGGCGCTGGACGTCGACCCGCGCGAGGCCCAGGCCCTGCGCAACCAGCAGCACAGCACGCTGGTGTTCGACAAACATGCGCGGCCGATCGTGCGCCGCTCGGCGGACCGCGAACCGGAGATCGCCTGACAGGCACAGGGTGGGCTCGAGCCCACCCTCGGATCGGCGGCGATACAGCGGTGGGCTGAAGCCCACCCTACGCATCACTCGACGCGGCAGAACACTGCCTTGAGGTAGCGGCCCTCCAGCACGTCGGCACGCACCGGGTGGTCGGCGCCGGCGCCGGCCACCTGCAGCACCTGGATCTCGCGGCCGGCGTTGAGCGCCACGCGGCGCAGCATCTCCAGGAAATCCGCCTCGGCCACCAGGCCGGTGCACGAGCAGGTCAGCAGCAGGCCGCCGGGCGGGATCACGTCCAGCGCCAGGCGGTTCATCGCGAAGTACTTCTTCAGCGCGTCGAACACCTTGTTGCGGTCGCGCGTGAGCTTGGCCGGGTCGAGGATCACCGCGTCGTACTGCTCGCCACGCGCGGCCGCCTCGCGCAGCCACTCGAAGATGTCCGCCTGCTGGAAATCGATCGCCAAGTGATTGGCCGCGGCATTGGCGCGCGCGATCTCGAGGATGCCCGCGTCCATGTCCACGCCGACCGCCTCGCGCGCACCGGCGGCCATCGCATGCACAGCGAAGCCGCCGGCGTTGCAGCACAGGTCGAGCACGCGACGGCCGCGCGCGAACTCGGCGAAGCGGCGGCGGTTCTCGCGCTGGTCGGCGAAGAAGCCGGTCTTGTGGCCCAGCCCCGGGGCCGCGTGGAAGGCGAGTCCGTGCTCGTGTACCTGGACTGGCGCCGGCGGTTCGGGACTGCGGCAGTCGAAGGATTCCTGCTTCTGCACGTGGTTTTCGGCAAACCAGTACAGCCGCGCGCCGGGGAAGTGCTCGAGCAGCGCGGCATGGATCGCCTCGCGGAACTTCCACATGCCGGCGGCGAAGTACTCGATCACCAGGATGTCGGCGTAGCGGTCGACCACCAGGCCGGACAGGCCGTCGCCCTCGCTGTGCACGACGCGCCAGGCATCGCTGGCCTGATCCAGCTGAAGCAGGTCGCGACGCAGCTGCACGGCGCGGGCGATGCGGGCGGCGATCCAGTTCGCGTCGATCGCTTCGGACTGGGCGCTGGCGAGCAGGCGCAGCGCGATGCGCGCATGGCCGTTCCAGAAACCGCGGCCGACGAAACGGTCCTTGCTGTCCACCACCTCGACCACGCTGCCCGGCGGCAGCCGCTGCTCGGGCTTGTACACCTGCGCCGACCACACCCATGGATGGCCCGGCGCGCGGTCGGATTTGAGGCGGATGCGCGGCAGCGCGGTGGAGTCGTGCGGGATGGGGGTGTTCATCCGGCCATGATACCGGCACCGCCCACGACACCTGCAGGAGCGCCCTTGGGCGCGACCGCCATGCGGCAAGTTGCGTTGCCGCCGGACATGGCGGTCGCGCCCAAGGGCGCTCCTGCAATCCGGCTAGCGCAGCTTGAGGATCAGCCAGGACACCACCGCCAGCAGGTTCACGCCGATGCGCGACACCGACGGCCCGGCCACCGCCAGCACGAAGCCCTGCGTGCCGAAGTGCCAGTCCAGCCACGGCCGCGCCAGGTGGAAGGTGGTGTGGATGTTGAGGAAGGCCCCCGCGTGCAACGCATAGCTGAACACCGGCGTGGCGATCAGCGGCAGCTGCAGCAGTTGCGCCACGCGCGAAAACGCCACGCCGCGATCGCTCCCCTCGACCAGCCACACGCCTGCCAGCAGCACGAAGCCGAAGGCGATCAGCGCCAGCAGCGCGTGCAGCATGTCGAAGGTCGAGCCCATCCCCAGCAGGCGGCGCAGCGCGCCCGCGGCGCCGTACAGGCCACCGGCGATTTCGAGGATGCCGATCAGGCGGAAGAGGAAACTGCGCATTGAAGAGGTTCCGTGCACCGTGGACGAAAGCGCGGAGTGTGCCGTGTTTGCGGCGCAGCGTGTGCGACTTCAGTCCAGCGTGTCGATCAGTTCGTGCAGGTCGGCGACGTGTTGCTCCCACCAGCGTGGTTCGGCCGCGAACGGGAACGCGGCCGGGAACGCCGGGTCGGCCCAGCGCTGCGCGATCCAGCCGGCATGGTGCACCTGGCGCATGGCGCGCAGGGCGGGGACCAGCGCGAGCTCGGCGGGGTCGAAATCGCGCATGGCCGTGTAGCCCGCCAGCAGCGCATCCATCGCCGCATCGTCGTGCGCGAGCATCCACAGGTCCTGCACCGCCGGACCGGTGCGGGCGTCGTCCAGGTCGACGAAGTGCGGGCCGGCATCGGTCCACAGCAGGTTGCCCGGATGGCAGTCGCCATGCAGCCGTAGGGCGCGTACGGGACCGACCGCGTCCTGGCGGGCGGCCACCGCTTCGTCGAGCTGGCGCACGGCGGTGCGGTAGGCCTCGGCGAGGTGGGACGGCAGCAGGGGCGAGGCCAGCACCGCCTGCGCGGGGCGCTCGATCAGCGTGGCCCGGTCGATACGCTCGCGGTGGTCGAATGGCGAACGTGAGCCGACCGCATGCAGGCGCGCGATCAGGCGCCCCAGCCACTCCAGCTGCTCGGCTGATTCCAGCGAGGGCGCGCGGCCGCCACGGCGCGGGTAGAGCGCGTAGCGGTAGCCGGCGTGATCGAGCAGGGTGCGGCCGTCGAAGATGAGTGGCGCGACCACCGGCAGTTCGTCGGCGGCCAGTTCCAGCGCGAAGGAGTGCTCCTCGGCGATGGCTTGGTCGCTCCAGCGCCCGGGCCGGTAGAACTTGGCGATCACCGGCGCCTGGTCCTCGATGCCGACCTGCCAGACACGGTTCTCGTAGCTGTTGAGCGCCAGCAGCCGGCCATCCGGCCACAGGCCGCAGGCGCCGACGGCGTCGAGCACGAGGTCGGGGGTGAGGTTGGCGTAGGGGGCCGCGATCATGCGCCTGGCCCGCTCTTCCGGCCGGTGCGAGGGTCGGGGGCCGTCCCGGCGGAAAGGCTCCGCAAGGGCGAGGTCTTGCTTTGCACGCGTCGGGAGGCTTTCCCGGCGAGCCACGGCCCCTCACCCCGACCCTGCGCCCGCAGGGGAGAGGGAGCAAAGCGCGTGTGGGCCGGTCCGCAGCTCACCGCACCACCGCCCGCCGCGGCACCACCGCCATGGTCAACCGCGAGATGCACACCAGCGCGCCTTCCTCGTTCGCGATGCGAATCTCCCACACCTGCGTCGAGCGGCCCAGGTGGAGCGCCTTTGCCGTCCCGGTGACCACGCCCGAACGCGCGCCGCGCACGTGGTTGGCATTGATGTCCAGCCCGACCGCCACCTCCCGCTCCGGGTCGAGCGTCAGCAGCGCCCCGGTGCTGCCCAGCGTCTCGGCCAGCGCCACCGAGGCGCCACCGTGCAGCAGCCCGAACGGCTGGTGCGTGCGCGCATCCACCGGCATCGTGCCGGCGAGCCAGTCCTCGCCGATCGCCGTGAAGCGGATGCCGAGCACCTGCATCAGCGTGTTGTCGCTCCACGCGTTGATGCGCTCGAGGTCGGGTGCCTGCTTCCAGATCGCCATGGGAACGTGCCGCGCCAGGGAAAGCATGCATTGTCCGTCCACGGCCCTCGCGGCGACAATGCGCGGGTGTTCACCATCACCCTCCAGAACTCCGGCCGCACCTTTCCCGCCGCGCCGGGCGAAACCGTGCTCGAAGCGGCGCAGCGCGCCGGCATCGCGCTGCCGTATTCATGTCGCGCCGGCGTCTGCGGCAGTTGCAAGGCCACCCTGCTGGCCGGCGAGTGCGGCTATCCGCGCAATCCGCCGGTCGCGCTGAGCGGCAGCGCGATGGCGCGCCACGCGATCCTGCTGTGCCAGGCGGTGCCGGCCAGCGACCTGACCATCGCCGCGCGCGAGGTCACTTCGGTGGAAGACATCGCGCGCCGCCGCCTCACCGTCGAGGTGACCGGCAAGCAATCGCTGGCGCCGGACGTCACCGGTCTGGTGCTGCGTCCCGTGGCCGGCCAGAAACCGCTCAACTGGCTGCCGGGCCAGTACCTGGACGTGCTGCTGGAGGAGCGCAGGCGCCGGCCGTTCTCGATCGCCAGCGGACCGAAGCCGGACGGCAGCATCGAGCTGCACGTGCGGCACGTCGCCGGCGGCGGCTTCACGTCCTGGGTGCACGAGGGCCTGGCGATCGGCGCGCGGCTGCACGTCGAGGGGCCACTGGGCACCTTCGTGCCGCGCGAGGACTCGGAGCGGCCGATGGTGTTCATGGCCGGCGGCACCGGCTTCGCGCCGGTCAAGGCGATCGTCGAGCATTTCCTGGCGCTGCCCACGCGCCGGCCGATGGCGTTGTACTGGGGCGCGCGCAGCGCCGGTGACCTGTACCTGCGCGGACTCGCCGAGCGCTGGGCGCGCGAGGCGCCGAACCTTGCCTTCCACCCGGTCCTGTCCGACCCCGAGCAGGCCGCCGCCTCGGGCGTGCGCGCCGGCCTGGTGCACGAGGCGGTGCTGGAGGACCAGCCGGACCTGTCCGGCCACGAGGTTTACATGAGCGGTCCGCCGGCGATGATCGACGCCGGCCGGCAGACCTTCGCCGAGGCCGGGCTGCCCGACGAGCGGCTCTATTTCGATTCGTTCGAATACGCGCCCGATGTGCTGGCGCAGATCCTGGCCGGCCGCGCCGGGATCGGCGGATAGACGGCCAGCCGTCCCGGGTTACTTGTTGCCCTTGGCCAGCGGCAGCTGCGCCTGCTGCCAGGCCAGCACGCCGCCACCGAGGGTGTAGACCCTGGTGAAGCCGGCCTTGACCAGCCGCTGCGCGGCCTTGTCGGAGCCGCGGCCGTCCTTGTCCATCACCACCACCGGAAGGTCCCTGGCCTTGGCCAGGTCCTTGTGTTCGGGGTCGAACTGGCTGGGCA
Source organism: Frateuria flava (assembly GCF_017837635.1). Classification (GTDB taxonomy): domain Bacteria; phylum Pseudomonadota; class Gammaproteobacteria; order Xanthomonadales; family Rhodanobacteraceae; genus Frateuria_A; species Frateuria_A flava. The sequence goes on along the minus strand of NZ_JAGJRS010000016.1, from coordinate 12,462 downwards.
GCACGTGGCGCGCGCCGGGCACGTGCATCTTCTCGAAATCGGCGCGGGCGGACAGGTCCACCAGCAGGGGGGTCTCGCGGTTGATCAGCAGGGTCAGCCCGCCCGGGGTCAGCTCCTTGTACTTGCGCAGCAGGCGACCGAACTCCATCGCCACCAGCGCGAGCAGGATGATCACGAACAACGCCGACAGCGCGAGGTGGTTGCCCACGAAGGTGGGGAGCTTGTGCAGGAAGTCGTTCATGGCGGGTCTGGCCGGATGCGCAAACCGGCGATTATCCGGGACTGCACGAGCAGGCGCAAAGGTCGCCCCTCGCGCTCTGAAGCCCTCTCCCCGCCGGGGAGAGGGTTTGGGTGAGGGGCCGGGGCTCGCGGGGAAGGTCGGTGGAGCGACAGCTCTGGGGGGGCTCCGCTAAGGCCCCCCACTCCAGAGCTCTCCCCCGGTCATGACCGGGAGAGGCCGCCGAACACCTATTCCCGCGTGATATCCGGCAACCCGCTCATCAGCCACCAGCGCTTCTTCTGCGCGTCGTAACGCCAGCTCTGCCGATCGACCACGGTCCGCTCGGACTGTGTGTTCACGTTGACCAGGCTGATCTGCACCACCTGCCGCACCTGGTTCTCGCCGTCGGGCACGGGACCGGCGCCCTCGTCGTAACCGGTCACGCGCACCTGCTCGTAACGCGCCAGATCCAGCGAACTGACCGGATTGGCCTCGCGCACCTTCGGGTCGATGAACTGTTGCGCGCTCCGGAAGTCGCCCCAGCGCAACGTGCTGGCGTAGGCATTGAGCGTGGTGACCAGCGCCTGGTTGCGCTGGTCGGTGGCGCAGCCGGCGCAGAGCATCGCGACGAGCGCGAGCAGCGGGAACAGATAGCGACGCATGGACGATCCCCTTACGGAAACAGGATGTCATTGTGCCCCAGCGCGCCGCTTGGCGACGAAGCGGGCCTGCAGCGTGGCAGCCGGGCGAGCGCCACTGCCGGGTACTTCGCAGCGCACGTCGATGCGCGCCTTGCCGCGCTCGGCGAGCGTGGCGAAGAACGTCGCGAAGTCCGCATCCTCGGCCAGTCGCGCCTCGGCGCGGAAGTCGTCCCACACCGGCTCCAGGTAGCGCACCTGCGAGTCGCCGACGAACACGTCGCAGTCCTCGCCGCGCCGCTTCAGTTCGAGCTCCACCAGTGCCCAGCCGGCGAGTGTCATCACGCTGGCCAGGCTGCCGCCGAAGGCGCAGCCCTTGTCGTTCACGTTGGGCGCCAGCGGCGCGGCCAGCGCGAGGCGCTCCGCGTCGTAGCGGTGCAGGCGCAGGTCCATGGCGCGGGCAAGCGGGATCTTGTCGCGGATGAAGCTAATCAGTTCGTCGGCAAGCAGTCGGGAATCGGCAGTCACGGTTCGACACGGGGAGGGAAAGCGGCAAGTGTAGCGAGCGGCTTACACTGCCCGCCTGTTCCGGCTGCATGGGCCCACGCGGTGCCACACGCTTCCTCCTCCGGCGGGCTCGACGGCCGCGTGATCGTGATCACCCGTCCTGCCGGCACCGCCTCGGCCTTCGCGCGCCAGGTGCGCGCACGCGGCGGGGTGCCGCTGCTGCTGCCCGGGCTGGCGTTGCGCGCGGGCGAGGACGGCGCGCGCGCGGCGTTGCGCGAGGCCCTGCGCCAGGACGACCTGCTGCTGTTCACCAGCCCCGCCGCGGTGCGCTTCGCTGCCGCGCTGGCGCCGTTGCGCACGCGCGCTTCGGTGCTGGCGGTCGGGCAGGGCACCGCCGCCGCGTTGCGGCGCCATGGCCTTGCCGTGCAGGCGCCCACGCGGCAGCAGGACAGCGAAGGCCTGCTCGACCTGCCCGCGCTGCGTGATGTGCAGGGTCGCGGCGTGGCGCTGATCGGCGCCTCCGGCGGCCGCGGCCTGTTGCAGCAACGTCTGCTCGATGGCGGCGCGCGGCTGCGCGAAGTGTGGGTCTATCGGCGCACCGCGCCGCGGCTGGACCGCCGGCACGTCGAGGCGGTACGGCAACTGCGCCCGGGCGCCCGCGTGCTGCTGTCCAGCGCGCAGGCGCTTGCGAACCTGCATGCGGGCCTGCCGCCGGATGCGTGGGCGCGTCTGTGCCACGCCGTCGCCGTGGTCAGCAGCGAGCGCCTGCAGGCCGCCGCGCGCGAGGCGGGCTTCCGCCACATCCGTCGCGCCCCCTCGGCGATGCCCGCCGATCTCCTCAGCGCCTCCCGCTGACCCTGCAGGAGCGAACCCTGTGCGCGACCGCCATGCACAGGGCCCGGAGCCGGCCTGCCGCGCGTCGCGGTCGCGCGCCGAGTGCGCTCCAGCCCTGGCCGCCGACGGCTTCACACGGGTCATGCGAACCCCGCCAAGCGGCCTGCTAGCATGGCGCGCATGAACCAAGACGACCTCGCTTTCGATCGTCCCGCCGCGCCGGTTCCGGCCGCCGCCCCGCGTCCCGCGCCCGCCCCACGCCGCGGTGGCACGCTCGCCCTCGCGCTGCTGATCGGCCTGCTCGCGCTGGTCCTGGCCGGCTACGTGGCCTGGCGCCAGTGGCAGCAGATGCAGGGCGCGGCCAGCGACCACCTCGACCAGCGCGTGGGCCACCTGGAAGACACCCTCACCACGCTGGGCGACGAGCGCTCCTCGCTGCGCCAGCGCCTGGGCGACGCGGAGCAGGTCAACCGCAGCCTGCGCGAGGAAATGCTCGGCCAGTCCGAGCGCCTGCGAAACCTGGAGGACGCGGTCGCCAAGCTGTCGGAAAAGAGCCTGTCGGGCCACGACGCGATGCTGCTGGACGAAACCGAAACCCTGCTGCGCATGGGCCAGCAACGCTACGCGTTGTTCCATGACGCACAGGGCGCGGCGACCGCCTACGCACTGGCCGACCAGGCACTCGCCGCGGTGAACGACGGTGCCTTCTCCGGCGTGCGCCAGAGCCTCGCCGCCGAGCGCGAGGCGCTGGAGCAGAGCGTGCCGCGCACCCGTGCGATCGACACCCTGCAACAGCTCCGTGGTGCCGTCGGGACGCTCCCGCTCAAGCGCGAGGACACCGCCACGGTACCGGCCAACCCCGGTGCCTGGGCGCGCATCCGCCATGCGCTGGGCAGCGTGGTCAACGTGCAGCGCGACAACGGCGCACCGCTGGCGGTGGCCGATGCGCGCTTCGCGCGTGAGCTGACCGCGCTCGACCTGGCCCAGGCGCAGGCCGCGCTGCTGGCCGCCGACGTCGACGCCGTGCACGCCGCCATCGTTCGCGCGCAGGCAAGCATTGCCGCGCAGTTCGACACCGCCGAGCCGTCCGTCGCGCACGTCCAGGCCGAGCTGGCGAATCTCGCCTCGACGCTCAAACCCGCCACGCCGGTGCAGTTGGGCGCCGCGCTGGCCGAACTGCGCAACCTGCGCGCGGTGCACGCGCTCAAGGCGGTCGATGCCACGCCGGCACGCGCGGCCAGCACGGGGCAGCGGCCGTGAAGCTCTGGCGCTGGCTGTTGCTGCTGATCGTGGTCGCGGCGCTGGCCGCGTTCGGCTGGCACTGGGTCGCCGAGGACCCGGGTTACGTGCTGGTGCGCCTGCGCGGCTGGCGCGTGGAAACCACCGTGGTCGTCGCGCTGGCGATCGTGGTGCTGGCCTGGGCGCTCCTGGCCGGCCTGTGGCGGCTGGCGCGCTGGCCGTTCGGCGCGATGTCGCGGCGGCATCGCCGGGTCAGCCGCCAACGCCTGGGTGGCGGCCTGGTCGCGCTGATGGAAGGTCGTCATGGCGAAGCCGAGCGCGACCTGGAGCGGGCCGCCCGCCTGGATGAATTGCGCGGCCCGGCGCTGGTCGCGGCCGCCGAGGCTGCCTCGCGCCGCGGTGAACCGGCGCGCGCGCTGGAAACACTCAACCGGGCCGGCCAAGTCGCGCCGCAGGCAGCGCGCGTGGTACGCGCGCGGGTGCTGCGCCGTGACGGCAAACCCGCCGAGGCGCTGGCGCTGCTCGGCCCGGAAGCCGACAGCGGCAGCCTCACCCCCGGTGGCTGGCACGAACTGGCGCTGGCGGCGCTGGCCGCCGGCGAACCGCGACGCGCGCTGGCCGCGCTGGAGCCGCTGCAGAAGAGCGGCGCGCTCGGCACGCAGCGCTACGCTGCGCTGGAAACCCAGGTACTGGTCGCTGCCCTCCTCGCCGCGCCCGACGGCCAGGCGCTCAATGCGCTGTGGTCGCAACTGCCCAAGGGCCAGCGCCGCGCGCCCGCGGTGATCGACGCTTATGCCCGCCGCGCCGCCGCCTTCGGCCTGGCGCTGCCCGCGATGGACGAACTCGAATCGGCCCTGCGCCGCGAGTGGTCGCCGCAGCTGGCCGAAACCTGGGGCACGCTCGAGGGCGACGACCTGGACACCCGTCTGCGCCGCGCCGAAGCCTGGCTCGACGCCCATCCGAACGACCCGGGTCTGCTGCTCGCACTCGGCCGCATGTGCGTGCGCCAGCAACTGTGGGGCAAGGCGCGCACCTACCTCGAACGCTCGCTCGCCATCGCACCCAGCCCCGGCGCCTGGGAAGCGATGGGCGACGCCTGCATCGGCCAGGGCGACATTCCGCTGGCCCAGCGCTGTTACCGCAACGCGCTGGCGCTCACCCGCGGCGATGCCACGCTCGACCTGCCGCGGGACGGCCGGCTGTCCCATCCGGACACGCGCTCGCTGGCAGTGGAAGAGCGCGACGAGCACGGGATCCCGCGATTGCGGAAGTGAACGTGCGCGGGAGTCTGCGGCCATTGCTGGGCGTTGCCATGCTCGTCTGCGGCCTCGGTACGGCTGCCGCGGCTTCCGACAGCAGCGGGTACCTGCACAGCGCGTTCCAGGAGACCTACGCGCGCGCCCAGATAGGCCATGCCACCACGCTTGGCGGTGCCTACGACCAATCGCTGCGCGAGGGCCGAACGGCAGACACGCTCGCAGCAATGTTCAAGGCCTGCGTACGGCAGCACCCGCAACCAGCGGCCGCCGAATACCTGCTTGTCGGTTTCGTGCTGCAGGACGGGCGCATGGTCAACACGCAAGTGGCGCCGGCCGACGAGCTGGGCATCTGTTTCGCTCGCGCCGTGGCAGGGCTCGCTTTCCCGCCACCCCCGGCACGCTATGTTCCCTGCGCCGTCGCGCTCAGGTTCGATGGCAGGACGCTGCAGCAGCTATCGGCTTTCCCGTCGGCGGAGGCGCCGCCGCCGCCACCGGCCTGGTGAACAACCGACCTTTGCGCTTTGCCGGAGGAGTGCATCGCGTCACCCCAGACCTCCCGCACGTGCCTGATCAACGCCGGTCTCGGAGCAGCGCGGGCCGCTTCAACCGGATGTCCTTACCGCGCACGCGAAAGTCCGTTCCGGTTCATCCAGGCGGGATGGAATGACTGGCATTCGCGGTTGAAAAGCGTCTCCCGCTTTCGCGGCAATGACGCCGGGGAATGGGGGAGTCCAGGTCCCCATGCCGGGACGGAACGCCGACCGGGCTCCGACCAGCAGAGCCTGACCGGCATGGGTGAGTCTGCTTGGCGAGCCAACGGCTTCCCCACCCCCAAAGGCGTACCATCCCCCCGTTGAGACCTGCCACAGCGGGGTGCTTCGCGATGCCCACGCCCACGTCGCTCGACCAGTCGGCCGAGGCGCTGTTCGTCACGGTCTACGCGCGCCTGAAGGCGATGGCGGCCAAGCAACTGGCCAGCCGCCGCAACGCCACCCTGGACACCACCGAGCTGGTGCACGAGCTTTACCTGCGCATGGGCCAGCGCGAGGGCCTGCAGTTCGAGCACCCGGCGCAGTTCTTCAGCTACGCCGCACGTGCCATGCGCCACCTGCTGATCAACCGCGCCCGCGACCGCCTGCGGCTGTGCGCCGGCGGCCAGTGGCAGCGCGTCACGCTGGACGACCAGTCGCTCAGGCTCGCGCTGGACACCGCCGAGCAGGCGCTCGCGCTGGACGCCGCGCTGGACGAGCTGGAGCAGGCCGACGCGCGCGCCGCGCAGGTCGTCGAACTTCGCTTCTTCGCCGGCCTGAGCCTGGAGCAGGTCGGCGAAACGCTGGGCCTGTGCCGCCGCACCATCGACCGCGACTGGCGCTTCGCCCGCGCCTTCATCAAGGCCCGCATGGATTAGGGCCCCACGCGAAGCGCGAAGAAAGCCGCAAAGGGGCGAAGCGACCCCACCCTCTGCCGCCGATGTGCCCGCAGAAGAGCGAGACTGGCGACAGGTCGCAAACCGCACCCATCCGGGGTTTATCGATGGGCAGGGCCAACCGTCAGGAGAGGCGCCGTGGCATCCATACCGTCGTTGCGCGACTTGTTCGAAGCGGCCCTGCCGCTGCCGGAACGCGCGCGCGCGCGCCTTCTCGCCGAACGCTGCCCCGACCCCGGCCAGCGCGCGCAACTGGAACGCATGCTGGCCGCCGACGCCACCGAGGGTGAGTTGCTCTCCACGGGCGACGCGGCGCGGGCCGCGCAGGCGATCGGCGATGCCAGCGTCAGCGACGCGCTTCCGGCGGGCAGCACGATTGGCCCGTTCGAGCTGGTCGAGGTACTGGGCGAGGGCGGTTCCTCCACCGTCTTCCGCGCCTTCCGCGAGAGCGAAGGCGTGCGTCAAGAAGTGGCGATCAAGTTGCTCGCACGCGGCCTCTACACCGTCGAGTCGCAAAACCAGTTCCGCCGCGAGCGCGAGGCACTGGCGCGGCTGCGCCATCCTGGCATCGCGCGGCTGATCGAGGGCGGCATCACCGACGGCGGCCAGGCTTATATCGCGCTGGAACTGGTCGATGGCCAGCCGATCACCGGCTACGCGCGCGAGCGCCGGCTGGCCCTGCGCCAGCGGCTGGTGCTGTTTCTGATGGTATGCCGCGCGGTGGAGACCGCCCATCGCGCGCTCATCGTGCATCGCGACCTCAAGCCCTCCAATGTCCTGGTCACCCCCGAGGGCGACGTCAAGCTGCTGGACTTCGGCATCGCCAAGCTGCTCGACGAAGAGATCGATGCCGCTCCGCGTACGCAGCATTGCGCGCTCACCCCGGCGTACGCCGCACCGGAGCAATTCGCCCAGCAACCGATCACCACCGCCACCGATGTCTACGCCCTGGGCATCCTGCTGGACGAGCTGCTCAGTGGTCGCCGCCGCGCCGCCAGCACCGCCACCACGCCACCGTCGCGCACCGACACCCCGACCCTCGCCGGCGCCTACGGCCTCACGCCCTCGCCAGCCGCCGTCGCGCCGCTGCGACGCAAGCTGCGCGGCGACCTGGACAACATCGTGCTGAAGGCCGCGTGCCCGGAGCCCGAGCGGCGCTACACCTCCGCCGGCGCGCTGGCCGAAGACATCGAACGTCACCTCGACAGCCAACCGGTGCAGGCCCATCCACCCTCGCGCTGGTATCGGGCGGGCAAGTTCGCCGCGAGGCACCGCGGCGGCGTGGCGATCACCGTCACGTTCCTGCTCGCCATCCTCGTCTCGCTCTCGGCCGCGCTGTGGCAGGCGCGCGCGGCGCGGCACGAAGCGCAGCGCGCCGAGGCGATCCGCGACTTCGTCGTCGACCTGCTCGGCAGCACCGCGCCGGACGTGCCCGCCAGCCAGCGCCCCGACGTGCCGACCCTGGTCTACAACGCCGCCGAAAGCCTGCCACAGAAACTGCGCGACCAGCCCGACCTGCACGCCGAACTGCTCTACACACTCGGCAACGTGCTGCGGGACATGGGCGACCCAGAGCGCTCGGAGACGTTGCTGCGGGCTGCCGAAGCCAACGCCGCGACGCTGCCCGAGGCCTCCTCCGTGCGCGTGCAGACCGGCATGGGCCTGGTGCGCACGCTGGTCCGCCTAGGCAAGTACGACGAAGCCGCGCGGCACCTGGCCCCGTTGCTCGCCATCGCGCCGCGGCGCCTGCCCTCGGACGTGTCGCGCGCCGAGCTGCTGAAGATCGCCATGGCGGTCGAGGACGGCCGCGGCCACATGGTGCAGGCGGTGGCCTACGGCCGCCAGATGATCGCCGCCTATCGCGCCGACTGCGCCGCCGGGACGCGGTGCGACCAGCTCGGCTTCGCCACCCACGACCTCGCCAGCGTGTTGCTCGATGCCGACCGCATCGCCGAGGGGCGCGCGCTGGCCGACGAGGCGCTGGCGCGCAAGCAGCGTGACGCCACGCCCATGAGCCTGGCCAACACGGTCGAGCTCGAGTCGAAGATCGCGCTCTACCGCGGCCAACTCGATGCTGCCGAGGCCGACGCGGTCAAGGCCCAGGCGCTGGTCGATTCGCTCGGCGACAGCCTGCACCGCAAGCCGCTGGAGCCGCGCGTGCAGCGCATCGACGTATTGCTCGCGCGCGAGAACGCCACCGACGCGCTGGCCCAGGTGCATGCGCTGCTCGACACGCAGCGCGCACGCGAGTCGTCGCGTTGCTCGATCGCATGGAGCGAACTGCAGCAATCGCGCGCCCGGCTTCTTCTGCGCCAGCCGCAGGAGGCCGTTGCCGCCGCGACGCGTGCATTGGCCGACGGCGCCACCTGCCAGCGCGCCCGCACCGTCACCGTGGCGCTGGCCGGCATCGAGCACGGCCGCGCACTGGCTGCCGCGGGCGACCGTAGCGGCGCCGAGGCGGCCTACGCCAGGGCGGCCGCGTTCAACGCCCCCGTGCACGCCGACGACCCCTTGTCATGGCCGCTGTACCTGATCGACACCACCCGCCTGGCCAGCGCCCTGGGCCACGATGCCGCCGCCGGACGCACCGCACGGCAACTGCTCGCCGCGCTGGATCGCGCGCAGGCCCCGCCCAGCCATCCCTGGCGCCTGGAAGCGCAACTCACCCTCGCCGCCGCCGCGGCCGGAGCGCCCCGCGTCGCCGTGATCGACAACCGCGCATTCGACACTGCGCTCGGCCGCATCCACGCCTGGCCGGTCGGCGCCCGCCTGGCTCAGTGGCGCGCCGGGCTCAAGGCGAACGCCACCAGGTAACCCCGCGCTTGAACCCTCTCCCCGGCGGGGAGAGGGCGCTGATCGTGCTCGAATGGCGATGGCCCTCGACACATCCCGCGCACCGACACTTGAACCTTCTCCCCTCCGGGGAGAGGGCAGGGTGAGGGGCCGGGGCTCGCCGGGGAGGGCGTCGGTGCGGCGGCTTTTCACAAACTTTGGACGAGGTGGTTCCTCGCCAGTGCGACCCCTCACCCCAACCCTCTCCCCGGCGGGGAGAGGGAGCTGATCCGGCGCGCATGGCGATGGCGTCGACAGATCCTGCCCACCGCCACTTGAACCCTCTGCCTTGCGGGGAAAGGGATCTGATTGCGCTCCAATGGCGAGTGCGTCGACACACCCCGCGCACCGCCGCTTGAACCCTCTCCCCTCCGGGGAGAGGGCAGGGTGAGGGGCCGGGGCTGGCGGGAAGCGAGTCGGCGCGGCGGCTTTTCAGAAGCTTTGGACGAGGTGAGTCCTCTGCAGTGCGACCCCTCACCTCAACCCTCTCCCCGGCGGGGAGAGGGAGCCGATTGCGCTCGAATGTTGAGTGCGTCGGCACACCCGGCGCACCGCCGCTTGAACCCTCTCCCCTCCGGGGAGAGGGCAGGGTGAGGGGCCGGGGCTCGCGGGAAACGTGTCGGCACGGCGGCTTTTCAGAAGCTTTGGACGAGGGGTGGTTCCTCGCCAGTGCGACCCCTCACCCCAACCCTCTCCCCAGCGGGGAGAGGGAGCTGATCCGCTCGAGTGGCGATGACTTCGAACACCTCCCTCGCGCCCCATGTCGCACTTCCCCGCCGCCCAGTGTTCCCCGTCGTGCCACGCCCTTTGCAACCCGGCGCCACCGACACACGGGAACCACCACATGTCCACCCTCTACGCCACTCGACCCGCCGCCACCCGGCGACTGGCCGCCACCCTTGCCGCGCTCCTGCTCGGCGCGAGCGCGGCCCACGCCCAGCAGGCCAATCCCGCGCGCGGCAATCCGCTGGCATCGCCCGACGATTCCGGCTGGGTGCAGACCACCACGCCCACCGGGCGCATCGACCACAACAACGCCTTCTTCCAGGGCTTCGGCAGCAACGGCCGCACCTGCGATTCCTGCCATCGCCAGGCGCAGGGCTGGTCGGTGACGCCGCAGGAGCTGCGCCAGCGCTTCGCCCGCACCAGCGGCATGGATCCGATTTTCGCCCCGGTCGACGGTGCGGTCTCGCCGCTGGCCGACGTCTCTTCCGTCGAAGCCCGCCGCAGCGCCTATGCCTTGCTGCTCAACCGCGGCCTGATCCGCATCGGCATGCCGATCCCGCCCAACGCGCAGTTCCGCCTTGACGGGGTGGACGACCCGTACGGCTACGCCAGCGCGCACGAACTGTCGCTGTTCCGCCGCCCACTGCCCTCGACCAACCTGATCTGGCTCACTGCCGTGATGTGGGACGCGCGGGAGACCTTCACCCCGTTCAACCCACCGATGGACGCCGGCATCGACTTGCAGGACCTGCGCAGCAGCCTGGCCCAGCAGGCACGCAACGCCATCCTCGGCCACGAACAGGCCGCGCGCGCCCCCTCCGACGCGATCATCGACAGCATCGTCGAGTTCGAGCTGCACCTGGTTACCGCGCAGATGGACGACAAGGCCGCCGGCCGACTCAACGAGGCCGATGCGCTGGGTGGCCCGGCCATCCTCGCCCTGCAGCGCTTCTGGATCGGCATCAACGACACGCTGGGCAATGACCCGACCGGCGATGCGTTCGACGAGAACGCCATGCACCTGTTCGACAACTGGGACGACCCCGGTCGATCCGGCCGCGACCGCCGCGGACGCGCCCGTGCCGCCATCGCCCGCGGCGAGAAGCTGTTCAATGCCATGCGCATGAACATCACCGGCGTCGCGGGCTTGAATGACGTCACCGGCAAGGCGCTCATCCGCGGCAGCTGCAGCAGTTGCCACAACGCGCCCAACATCGGCAACCACTCTGTCGCGTTGCCGGTGAACATCGGCATCGCCGACGCCAGCCGGCGCACACCCGACCTGCCGCTGTACACGCTCACCAACCTTGCCACCGGCAAGCGCGTGCAGACCACCGACCCGGGCCTGGCGATGATCACCGGCAAATGGTCCGACATCGGCAAGTTCAAGGGCCCGATCCTGCGCGGCCTGGCCGCGCGCGCGCCCTACTTCCACAACGGCTCGGCCGCCACCCTGGGCGACGTCGTCAACTTTTACGACACCCGCTTCCAGATCCACATGAGCGCGCAGCAGAAGCGCGACCTGGTGGCGTTCCTGTCGGCCCTCTGAGCGCCAACCATCCCGCCGGGGAAAGGTGCCCGAAAGCCGGACGGGGCGCGCCCCGAGCCCATCCCGTCATCCCGGCGATCGGCCCTGTTCCTCCGTCCACCACCGGCTCCCTCACATCGAGATTTCCGCCATGTCACGCCTGCTTGCCCTGCTATACGGTGCCGTCGCCTACGCGGTCTTCCTGCTCACTTTCCTCTACGCCATCGGCTTCGTCAGCGGCCTGGGCGTGCCGCGCACCATCGACGACGGCCTGACAGACACGCCAGCCGTCGCGCTGGTGATCGACCTGCTGCTGCTCGGCCTGTTCGCTGTTCAGCACAGCGGCATGGCCCGCCCGGCGTTCAAGCGCTGGTGGGCGGGCTACGTTCCCGCGCCGATCGAACGCAGCACCTATGTGCTTGCCAGCAGCGTGGCGCTGATCCTGCTGTTCTGGCAGTGGCGCACGCTGCCGCTGGTGATCTGGCAGGTCGACAACCCACCGGCCCGCTGGGCGCTCTACGCCCTGGCCGCGATCGGCTGGCTGCTGGTGCTGACGGGCACTTTCGTGATCAACCACTTCGACCTGTTCGGCCTGCGCCAGGTGTGGTCCTACGCGCGCCGGCGCGGGCCTGAGCGCGATGCGCCCTTCGTCACCCGCGCCTACTACCGCATCGTGCGCCACCCGCTGATGCTTGGCTTCCTGATCGCATTCTGGTCGACCCCGGACATGACCGCCGGGCACCTGCTGTTCGCCCTGATGACCACCGGCTACATCCTGCTCGCCGTCAGGTTCCTGGAGGAGCGCGACCTCATCGCCCAGTACGGCGACACCTACCGCAGCTACCAGCGCGACGTACCCATGCTGCTGCCATGGCGATTCACGCGCGGGCAGGGCGGTGCGTCGACCGGCTGCCCGCTGGGACACGCGGCCGGCAATTCGGAACACCTGCCGCACTGAGCCCGGGCCCGCAGGGTGGGCTTCAGCCCACCCTCACGGCGAGGCCGTCACCGGCCTCGCCAACACAAGGTCCCGTTGGGGATCGCTTCCCACCGCAAACACGTGATCGCCCACCTCGGCGAAACCGAACTTCCGGTACGTGGTGGCTCATGGACGGATCGTCGCGTGGAGGTTGGGCTAGGCTCCCAAGCCGTCTTGCGCGTCGCCTACCGGGAATCGCCAAGTGATCCTTCCCCCGTTTACGGGGGAAGCAACTGTGTTGCCGGTCAAGTGCTGTGGAGGGCCGGATCGAAGC
>NZ_JAGJRS010000015.1 GCF_017837635.1 Frateuria flava | reverse complement strand
TTGGAGCCAGATCCGTTATCTGGCGATGGATGAGTTCGCACTGCACAAGGGCCACCGGTATGCCACCATCGTGGTCGATCCGATCAGCCGCCAAGTGCTCTGGGTGGGGCCGGGCCGCTCGCGAGAGACCGCTCGAGCCTTCTTTGAACAACTGCCTGCGGGTGTGGCCGAGCAGATCCACGCCGTGGCGATCGACATGACGACGGCCTATGAGCTGGAGATCAAGGCTCACTGCCCCAACGCCGAGGTGGTCTTCGATCTCTTTCACGTCGTCGCCAAGTACGGCCGCGAAGTCATCGACCGCGTCCGTGTCGACCAAGCGAACAAGCTCCGCCATGACCGGCCGGCGCGTCGGGTGATCAAATCCAGCCGTTGGCTACTGCTGCGCAATCGGGACAACCTGGAGCCTTCTCAAGCGGTACAGCTCAAGGAGCTGCTGCAGGCCAACCAACCCCTGCTTACCGCCTATCTCATGCGGGACGAGCTGAAACGGCTGTGGTTTCACCGCCGGCCCGGCGGGGCCAAGCGTGCGTGGGAGCACTGGCTGGAGCAGGCCCAAACCAGCGGTATCGCCGCCCTGGCGCTCTTCGCGCAACGGCTCAAGGCCTATCTGCACGGCATCCTTTCCCGATGCCGGCACCCGCTCAACACTAGCGTCGTCGAAGGGATCAACAACACCATCAAGGTCATCAAGCGCAGGGCTTACGGCTACCGGGATCAGGAATATTTCTTCCTGAAGATCCGTGCCGCGTTCCCCGGCATTCCGCGATGAACCTTTTCTTTTGGGCGCGGGCTGAGCCCCTCTCCCCTCGGGAGAGGGGTTGGGGAGAGGGTTCGGTATCGCCAAAACGTTCCGCTCCCCCGAACCCTCTCCCGCGCTGCGGGCACCCTCTCCCGGCGGGAGAGGGATTTCGGCCGTGAGGTCTGAGGCAGGCGCTTCGACTTCGCCCTGCGGGCTACGCTCAGCGCGAACGGTTGTTCTTGAGCGCTTCTGCTCGCCCTGCGGGCTACGCTCAGCGCGAACGGTCAACAAAGAACCGTTCACCCTGAGCGTAGGCGCGCAGCGCCGGAGTCGAAGGGCCCGTCGCCCTCACCAGCGCCCACACACGGCGCGCTAAACTTCCCTATCCAGACCCAAGGAGTTCCACGGATGCGCCCGTTCCCGCTCGGAGAAGACATCGACCTGCTGCGCGAAAGCGTTCACGCCTTCGCCGAGAAGGAGATCGCCCCGCGCGCCGACCGCATCGACCGCGAGAACGCCTTCCCGGAAGATTTGTGGCGCAAGTTCGGCGAGATGGGCCTGCTCGGCATGACCATCCCCACCGAATACGGCGGCACCGGCATGGGTTTCCTTGCGCACATGGTGGCGATGGAGGAAATCTCCCGCGCCTCCGGTTCGGTCGGCCTCTCCTACGGCGCGCACTCGAACCTCTGCGTGCAGAACATCTTCCACAACGGCAACGAGGAACAGCGCCGCAAGTACATCCCGAAGCTGTGTTCGGGCGAGTACGTGGGCGCGCTGGCGATGAGCGAGCCGGGCGCCGGCTCCGACGTGGTCGGCTCGATGAGCTGCAAGGCCGAGCTCAAGGGCGACGTGTGGGTCGCCAACGGTTCGAAGATGTGGATCACCAACGGGCCGGACGCCGACGTGCTGCTGGTCTACATGCGCACCGCACCGCGCGCGGCGGGCAGCCGCTGCATGACCGCCTTCATCGTCGAGAAGGGCATGAAGGGTTTCTCCACCGCACAGAAGCTCGACAAGCTGGGCATGCGCGGCTCGAACACCTGCGAGCTGGTGTTCGACAACTGCGAGATCCCCGCCGAAAACATCGTTGGCGAGGTCAACGAAGGCGTGCGCGTGCTGATGAGCGGCCTGGACACCGAGCGCCTGGTGCTTTCCGGCGGCCCGCTCGGCCTGATGCAGGCGGCGCTGGACCTCACCCTGCCCTACGTGCGCGAGCGCAAGCAGTTCAACGCGCCGATCGGCACGTTCGGGATGATGCAGGCGAAGGTGGCCGACATGTACACCGCGCTGCAGTCCTCGCGCGGGTTCGCCTACCTGGTGGCGCAGCAGTTCGATGCAGGCATCAAGTCGCGCATCGACCCGGCGGCGTGCCTGCTCAATGCATCGACCAATGCGGTGAAGGTGGCGCTGGAGGCGATCCAGGCGCTGGGCGGCAACGGCTACATCAACGAGTTCCCGGCCGGGCGGCTGCTGCGCGATGCCAAGCTCTACGAGATCGGCGCGGGCACCAACGAGATCCGGCGCATGCTGATCGGGCGCGAACTGTTCCACGGCAAGGCATGACGAGAGCGCCCGTGATGTGGTCTTTTCGTAGGGCGAGCTGCGGCCCATCATCCGGATGCGTGGCGGCAGGCTGAAGCCCGCCCGACGGCCGCACCGGCCTCCGGAGCTTTTGCGGTAACGCGCAGACAGAACGGGCCCGCAACGCGGGCCCGCTTTTGGCAGGGTGGGCGGAAGCTACCCCACGGAAGCAGGGCGGTGCTGAAGCCCACCCTCGGTGGCTAGAACGACAACCGGTACGCCAGGGTCGCCATGCTTCCCTGCTCGCGCTGGGCGAACCGGTGGTCGAGGCCGAAGGTGAGCCCCGCGCGCGGCGACATCGCCCAGTCGAGCGTCATGCCCGCCACGCCGCCGTAGCGCGACAGCCCGATGCCGCCCAGCGGCGCCCACTGGTCGATGCCGGTGAAGCTCGCATCGAACCCGTCGCCGCGCGTGGCAAGCGCGCGTTGCCAGGCGAGGTGGGCCTGAAGGTCCAGGCTGCCCCCGTTGGCAAAGCTCCACTGCCGCGCGGCGCGCAGACCCAGCCCGGCCTGCCAGCGCTCGATCGCATGCGCGTTGGCCTTGAGGCCGAAACCCCAGGCGCCCTGCTCGTTGAAGCCGCTGCTGTCGATCCGCGCGTATTGCAGGCTGGCGTACGGCGTGAGCGCCAACCGGCCCCATGTGGTGCGGTAGCCGCTCTCGCCATAGGCGACGTCGTAGCGACCGTGGCTGTCGCTGGCGACACCGGCCAGTGCCGGGCCCAGCAACACATGCCGACGCATGGATTCGCGATAGTTGCCCATGCCCACGCGGCCCATCAGGTAGGCGCTGCCCCGCACGAGGCCGCCATAGAGCATGCCTTCGACCGCGTGGCTGCGGCCCTGGTCGGCGGTTTCGACCAGCCGGCCCAGGCCTTGCGACTGGCTCAGGGCGAAGCCGGCTACGCCGTTGCTGCCGATGCGCATGTCCTGCCCGACGAGCGTACCGGAGAGGTCCACGCCGACGTTCGCGTAGCCGCTGCGCGCCAGGTCGCCGTGGTAGCCCAGGTTCTGCGCCCAGCTGCCAGTGCCGTTGCTGTCGAGCAGGCGGTCGAAGCGGTCGGACAGGGCGCGCGTGCCCGCGTCGATCGCCTCGAAAGTCATCGCCGCGCTGGCGGCATGGAGCTGGCCGGAAAGGCTCTCCAGCGACTGTTGAGCGGCGGCAAGGCTTTCGGTGCGCTGGATCAGGCCCGCGCCGTTGAACACCGACGCCGGAACATTCGACGCCACGGCGTTGCGCGCGAGCGCATCATCGATGGATTCAAAGGCGCCTTCCAACCGTCGGGCGCCCGACGCGGAGGCGGCCGTATAGGAAAGACCCTGGACCTGCGTCACGTTGATCCGTGTGGTATCCACCCAGACTTCGTTACCGGTGTAGCTGAGGTCCGTATCGAGGAATACGTTGGGCGCCTTGGTGAAGGTCGCAAACGTGCCAGTGATCCCGCCAATTGCCTGGAGGACGGTTTGGTGGCTGGTTCCCACATAGCCACTGATGGCGCCAGCCGCATAAAGGTCGCCCGCAAGCGTGGCGCTGCCGCTGACCGTGACGACGCCACCCAGATACACGGAAAGCCTGCCGGTGGCCGTCTGCACGAAGTTCCCCCCGATGCCGACGCCATTGACGGCGGACACGACACCGTTGTTCGTCAGGTTTCCCTGGACGCCGGAACCAAGCACATTAGCCCCGAGCAGCAGCGTGCCGGCGCTTCCCACCGACGCCGCACCGGGGACCAGTCCGTTCGCCTCCAGCGTGCCACCGAGGACCCGGGTCAGGCCCTGGTAGCTGTTGGCGCCATTAAGGGTGAGCGTGCCGGCGCCCTGCACCGTCAGACCACCAGCACCGGAAATGTCGTTGTTCCAATATGAGTGGCTGCCGTCCAGCGTGACCGAAACGTCGCCCCAGTCGAACTTCGCCGGTCCGTTGACGGCCTTGCCGACGTTGAGCATGCCGTATCCGAAGATCGCATCCGGGCCGGCGGCACCCAAGTCGTCAGCCGTGCCCAGCAAGGTCTGGCGCACCATGTCGTTGGTGAAATACGGATATGCCTCCCACACCAGCGCCGCTGCGCCGGATACCTGCGGTGCGGTAAACGAGGTGCCGCTGACGATCCAGTAATCCTTGCTCGAATCACCCGTGGGGTAATCCTTGTCGCTGACGATCACGTCGCCCGGGGCGGTCAGGCAGTAATCCATGGCCTTGCCGCAGGCATTGGAATAGTCGGCCAGCTGGGTGTTTCCCGCCGCTGCGCTGTTGCTGTCGGCGGCCACCGCGACCAACCAGCCGCGCTCCAGCTCGGGCGCCAGCGAAGGCAGCGCGGCGATGTCGCTGGGATCGGTGCGGCTTTCGTTGCCGGCCGCGAACACCACCAGGCCGTCGTGGCCGATCACGAAGTCGTCGTAGGCCTGCGCGAAGGCCTGGTTGCTGCCCGGGTCAGTGGTATCCCAGTAGATGCCGCCCCAGGAATTGTTCTGGACGCGCACACCATCGGCGATCAACGCAGGGTTGAGGTACTGGCCGAAGAAATCGGCATCCGAGGCGCCCACGGCATTGCCCTGGCCCGAACCATCGTCGGTCGGCTCCTCGTCCGCGATGATGCGCGCCGACACCAGGCTGGCGCCCGGCGCGATGCCGCCCGGGAACTTGCCCGCCGCGCCGCCCGCGGCGATCTCCGAAACCCAGGTGCCGTGCCCGACCACGTCGTCGACACTGGTGTTGTTGACCTGCGGATCGACGTAGATCAGTTCGTCGATCACCCGCCCGGTCAGGCTGGGATGGTTGCGCATCACGCCGCTGTCGACGATGCCGATGGTGACGCCGGCGCCGGTATAGCCCTGGCTGTGGGCGGTATAGGTGCTGGTCAGGGCCAGCTGCGCATCCAGCGGCGGTTGGTCGGTGGGTGTGCTGGGCGGCTGGGCCGGGGGTGGCGCCGGACGGACGTTGCTGCCACCACCACCGCCACACGCGCTCAGGCTCAACGCGACGAGGATGCCGAGCGCCACGTCCCGGCGGCGCAATACCTGCGTATTCATGCTTGCTCTCCCCACATCCCTTTCCGTGCCGGCCCCGCTGGCGGCCGGCGCCCGCAAACCGGCGCCAGTTTCCCACAAGCCATGCCCTGGAAGCGTGCACGGAAGCGCGGCCAGCGCGGTTTGCCGCACTGCGGCATACGCTGCGATAATGGGCAATCGTCCACGGCGCGCAGGGCGCGCCCAAGCCTCGCGGAGAATCCCCATGTCCGACGTCGTCATTGCCGGCGCCAAGCGCACCGCCATCGGCTCCTTTCTCGGCCAGTTCACCGGCGTGCCCACCCCCACCCTCGGCGCGACCGCGATCCGAGCGGCGCTGGAGCAGTCCGGCGTGGCGCCGTCCGACGTCAGCGAAGTGATCATGGGCTGCGTGCTGACCGCCAACCTCGGCCAGGCGCCGGCGCGCCAGGCCTCGCTCGGCGCCGGCCTGCCGCCGGCCGTCGGCTGCACCACCATCAACAAGGTCTGCGGCTCGGGCATGAAGTCGATCATGCTGGGGCACGACCTGATCAAGGCCGGCTCGGCCGCGGTCGTGGTGGCCGGCGGCATGGAATCGATGACCAACGCACCGCACATGGTCAACGCCCGCACCGGCATCCGCTACGGCGACGGCCAGCTGGTCGACCACATGGCCTACGACGGCCTGACCAACCCGTACGACAACAAGGCGATGGGCATCTTCGGCGAGCAGTGCGCCGACAAGTACCAGTTCAGCCGCGAAGACCAGGACGCCTTCGCGATCGAGTCGGTCAAGCGCTCGCAGGCCGCGCAGACCTCCGGCGCCTTTGCCGACGAGATCGTCCCGGTGACGGTCAAGGGCCGCAAGGGCGACACGGTGGTGGACACCGACGAGCAGCCCGGCCGCTCGGACATCACCAAGATCCCAACCCTCAAGCCCGCTTTCCGCAAGGAAAACGGCACCATCACCGCGGCCAGTTCGTCGAGTATTTCCGACGGTGCCGCCGCCGTGGTGCTGCTCTCGGCGGACGACGCCAAGGCGCGCGGCATCAAGCCGCTGGCGCGCATCGTGGCCCACGCCACCAACTCGCAGGAGCCGGAGTGGTTCACCACCGCGCCGGTCGGCGCGATCCAGAAGGTGCTGGACAAGGCCGGCTGGAAAGTCGAGGACGTGGACCTGTTCGAGATCAACGAGGCCTTCGCGGTGGTTGCCATGGCGCCGATGCGCGAGCTGGGCGTGCCGCACGAAAAGCTCAACGTCAACGGCGGCGCCTGCGCGCTGGGCCACCCGATCGGCGCCAGCGGCGCGCGCCTGGTGGTCACCCTGCTCAACGCGTTGAAGACTCGCGGCGGCAAGCGCGGTGTGGCATCGCTATGCATCGGCGGCGGCGAAGCCACGGCCATCGCGGTGGAGCGGCTGGATTAAGGCCTTTCCGTCACCTTCTGTCGACGGAACGAATGAAAGCCTGTTAACCGGCTTTTTAATATGTACTGAAGGCCAGCGGTAAAACATATGGCGCGTGTTCGGCGAAAGCGCTATTAATACGCGGCCAAAACGGCATTCCACGGCAAAGGAGATCCACCATGAAGTTGACGCGTACCCTACTCGCCTCCGCGCTCGTCGCGCTGCTGGCGGCTTGCAGCAACGGCGCGCAGGATTCCGCGCAGGACGCCCAGCAGTCCGCCGACCAGGCTCAGCAGTCCGCTGACCAGGCCCAGCAGGCTGCGGCGCAGACCGGTTCGCCGGCCGCCGACCAGGCTGCCCAGCAGGCCACCACGGCCGCCAACGCCGCCGGCCAGGCTGCTGATCAGGCCCAGCAGGCTGCTGCTGCCGCCTCGGCTGCCGCCCCGGCCAACAACGACATGTCGAAGGACGCCATGTCGCAGGCCAAGGACGCCGCCGACAACGCTTCGGACCAGGCTGACAAGGCTGCCGACGCTGCCAAGGACGCCGCCGACAACGCCAAGGATGCTGCGGACGACCAGAACAAGGGTCATTGATCCTTCGTTTCGTCCGATCGGAAAAAACCGGCCGCTTGCGGCCGGTTTTTTTATGCGCGTCTTTCCGGCGACACGCGTGTTGACCGCACCCTCGGCGGTCGCCGGTTATCATCGGGAGTTTGGCCGGTGCGCTTCGCTTCAATTCCCTACCGCGCCCATGGATGACACGCCGCCGCGGGCGGCTCCGAACGAATGAGCCAGAGTCCAGTCCGATGACCAGCATTGCTTCGCAGATCGATATCCGTTCGCCCGATTTCCAGGCTTCCAGTGCCGCGCTGCGCGCGCTGGTCGATGACCTGAAGGCGCAACTTGCGCGCAACGCCGAAGGCGGCGGCGCCAAGGCGCGCGAGAAGCACATCGCACGCGGCAAGCTGCTTCCGCGCGAACGCATCCGCGCCCTGCTCGACCCGGGCTCGCCGTTCCTGGAACTGTCGCCGCTGGCTGCGCATGGCATGTACGACGATGCCGCGCCGGCCGCCGGCATCATCACCGGCATCGGTCGCGTCAACGGCATCGAAGTGGTGGTGGTCGCCAATGACGCCACGGTCAAGGGCGGCACCTACTTCCCGATGACGGTGAAGAAGCACCTGCGCGCACAGGAAGTGGCACTGGAGAACCGGCTGCCGTGCATCTACCTGGTCGACTCCGGCGGCGCGTTCCTGCCGCTGCAGGATGAGGTGTTCCCGGACAAGGAACATTTCGGCCGCATCTTCTACAACCAGGCGCGCATGTCCGCGCTCAACATCCCGCAGATCGCCGTGGTGATGGGCAGCTGCACCGCCGGCGGCGCCTATGTGCCGGCGATGAGCGACGAGACCATCATCGTGCGCGAGCAGGGCACCATCTTCCTGGGCGGTCCGCCGCTGGTGAAGGCGGCCACCGGCGAGGTGGTCGATGCCGAGACGCTCGGTGGCGCGGATGTCCATACCTCGGTGTCCGGCGTCGCCGACCATTACGCGGAGAACGACACGCACGCGCTTTCGATCGCACGCGATGTCGTGGCCAGCCTCAATCGTCGCAAGGAGATGCCGCTGGCGCTCCGGCCCCCGGTCGAACCGAAGTACGCGGCCGAGGAACTGTACGGCGTGATTCCGCAGGACACCCGTCGCCCGTTCGACATCCGCGAGGTGATCGCGCGCATCGTCGACGCCTCGGAGTTCCACGAGTTCAAGGCGCGCTACGGCAAGACCCTGGTCACCGGCTTCGCGCACATCCACGGCTACCCCGTGGGCATCGTCGCCAACAACGGCATCCTGTTCGCCGAGAGCGCGCTCAAGGGCGCGCACTTCATCGAGCTGTGCAACCAGCGCAACGTGCCGCTGGTGTTCCTGCAGAACATCACCGGCTTCATGGTCGGCAAGAAGTACGAGCAGGCCGGCATCGCCAAGGACGGTGCCAAGATGGTCACCGCCGTGGCCTGCTCGCACGTGCCCAAGTTCACCGTGGTGATCGGCGGCAGCTTCGGCGCCGGCAACTACGCCATGTGCGGCCGTGCCTACGGCGCGCGCTTCCTGTGGATGTGGCCCAACGCGCGGATCAGCGTGATGGGCGGCGAACAGGCCGCCAGCGTGCTGGCGACCGTCAAGCGCGATGGCCTGGAAGCTGCCGGCAAGGCGTGGAGTGCGGACGAGGAGGATGCGTTCAAGGCGCCGATCCGCGAGCAGTACGAGCGCCAGGGCCACCCCTATTACGCCAGCGCGCGGCTTTGGGACGACGGCATCATCGACCCGGCCGACACCCGACGCGTGCTTGGTCTGGCGATTTCCGCCTCGATGAACGCGCCGATCGAGCCGCAGCGCTTCGGCGTCTTCCGCATGTAGTCCTCCGTAGGAGGCGCTTCAGCCACCGGTCGCAATGCGCGCAAAACGGAGGGCTGACGTCCGCCCTACGCAGCACGCAGCGGCGCTAAGTACACTCTCCCCCACAGGGAGAACGTGATGATCGTAGGCATTGATCTTGGCACCACCCATTCGCTGATCGGCTGCTACGGCGAGTCGGGTCCGCGGCTTTTCACCAACGCCCTTGGCGAGTACCTCACGCCTTCGGTGGTCAGCCTCGACGGCGAGGGGCATGCGCTGGTCGGCCAGGCCGCGCGCGATCGGCTGGTCAGCCATCCCAACGCGAGCGTGGCCAGCTTCAAGCGCTGGATGGGTTCGTCGCGCGAGACGCGCCTGGGCCAGCGCAGCTTCCGTCCGGAAGAACTTTCGGCGCTGGTCCTGCGCTCGCTGCTGGCCGATGCCGAGGCGGCCACCGGTGAAAAGGTCACCGAGGCGGTGATCAGCGTGCCGGCCTACTTTTCCGACGCCCAGCGCAAGGCCACCCAGGCGGCCGGCACACTTGCCGGTATCGGGGTCGAGCGCCTGATCAACGAGCCGACCGCCGCCGCGCTCGCCTATGGCTTGCAGGAGCGGCCGGACGGCTCGCGCTTCCTGGTGTTCGACCTCGGCGGCGGCACCTTCGACGTGTCCGTGCTGGAGATGTTCGATGGCGTGGTCGAAGTGCATGCCAGCGCGGGCGACAATTTCCTGGGCGGCGAGGATTTTCTCGATGTGCTGGAGAAGGCGTTCCTGGCCGACTGCGGCCTGCGTGCGGACGGGCTCGATGGCGCCGCCCGGGGCACGCTGCGCCAGCGGCTGGAATTCGCCAAGCGCAGCCTCACCGGCCAGACGGCCGCAGACGTGCGTGTCACGCTGGGGGACGCCACGCACGAATGGAGCATCGACGAGGCGCGCTTCGCGCAGCTGGCCGAACCACTGGTGCAGCGCATGCGCGCGCCGCTGGAGCGCGCCATGCGCGACGCACGGCTGCAACCTTCGCAGTTGAACGAGATCGTGCTGGTCGGCGGCGCCAGCCGCATGCCACTGGTCGCGCGCATGGTCTCGCGCATGTTCGGCCGCCTGCCCTTGCGCCACGTCAACGCGGACCAGGCGGTCGGACTGGGTGCCTGTGTGGCGGCGGGTCTCAAGGCCCGCGACCAGCGGCTGGACGAGGTCGTGCTGACCGACGTCTGCCCCTACTCGCTGGGTACGGCGGTGGCGCGGCGTGACCCGCAGGGGCGGATCCAGGAGGGGTTCTTCGAGCCGATCATCCACCGCAATATGGTGGTACCGATCAGCCGGGAGCAGGAATTCCTGCCGATCAACGAAGGCCAGAAGCACCTGCGCCTGGACGTCTACCAGGGCGAGAGCCCGCTGGTGGAAAAGAACATCAAGCTCGGCGAGCTGGAGGTTCCGATCGACCCGGCGCGCCCGGTGCATGAAAACACGGTCGCCGTTCGCTTCACCTATGACGCCAATGGCGTGCTGCAGGTCGAGGCACAGGTGCACTCGACCGGCCGGCGCTACGAACTGGTGCTGGAGCAGAACCCCGGCCTGCTGGATGCGGCGCAGATCCGCCAGCGCCTGCAGGCGCTGCAAGAGATCAAGATCCACCCGCGCAGCAAACAGGAGAACCTCGCGGTGCTCTCGCGCGCCGAGCGCCTGTACGAGGAATACCTGCATGCCCGCACCCAGGTGCAGGCGTGGATCGCCCAGTTCCGCGCCGTCCTGGAAACCCAGGACGAGCTGTTGATCCGCGAACACCGGCTGGAACTGGGCCGCGCCCTCGATTCGCTGGAAACGGCCTGATGTCGCCTTTCGCCGAACTCGGGCTCGAGGCCGATGCCGACGAGCGCGCGATCAAGCGCGCCTATGCCGCGCGCTTGCGCCAGACCCGGCCGGAAGACGATCCGCAGGGCTTCCAGGCATTGCACGCGGCCTACCAGGCGGCGCTTGCGTCCTGCCGGCAACGCCAGGCTGGACCGGTGCGCCAGGTGGCGCCGGCGCCCGCCACGCTCGAAACGACGACGGTTGCGACCCAGTCCGCGCCAACACCCTCGCCAGTCCACGCCGAAGTTCACGAAGCACCGTCACCGGTCGGCCGACTCGATCTGGGCGTGTTCGTGCAGGACGCGATCGTGCACGCCGCGGACGGCAACGCGGAGGCGCTCGATCGCTGGCTGCACGGCATCGAGGCGCTATGGTCACTGGACGCCAAGGCCCAGGCTGGCCATGCCCTGGTGGCCGCCATCTACCGCCAGGCGCCGCCCATGCCGGAAGCCTGCCTGGAAACGCTGCTCGCCTTCTTCGGGCAGGACCGCACGCTGACCGGCCACGATGCGATGGCCTTGCACCAGCTCCGCCGCCGCATGGATCTGGCGTGGCATCTCGCACCGGCCCGCCGCGGCCAGCTGGCGCGTGCGCTGCGACTGGTCGAACGCCCGCAACAACGCGCGCTGGACGCCGTGCTGAAACAACTGCAGCAACCGTTCCGCTGGTGGCAGGTGCTGCTGCGTGGCCTGCATACGGGGTTCGCCCGCGAAGTCGCCGCGCTGGTGCAGCGCCTGTGCGGCGGACACCTTGGCCTCCTGCCGGCGTCGCTGGACCGACGCCAGCTGGCGTTCTGGCTGTCCGCCGCCGACATCCACGCGATCGGCCTGCCGCGGCTTGCCCTGGCAGGCGCCCGGGTACTGGCCACGCTCCTGGGGAGCGTGGTCCTGGGCCTGTTCTTCGGCTGGGTCGCCGGTGAGGACGGCGCGATCGATCCGGGAGCCGTCTACGTCACCGTCATGCTCGGGCTGGGGCTGTGCGCGTTCGTCCTGGCCCTTGCCGCCTGGTGGCAGCTGGTGCGCTGGCAGGCCGGCTCCGCGCCCGCAGCGCGATGGCCCGGCAGGCTGCACGCGGCGCTCGTACCGCTGCTGGTCGGCTCCGGGCTGGCGGTGGAATGGCTGGCCGAAGCGCCGTTGGCGGGCTGGCCCGTGCTGCTGCTCTCCGGCTGGCTTGCTGCCGCCCGCGCGCTGGCCGGCCGGCAGCTCCCGGGCAACCTGCGGTTGTGGTTGTGGATCGGCTTCGTGATGGCCTCGCCCGTGGCGCGCACCCTGGCAGGGGCGGATTTCCAACCGGCCTGGTTCACCGGCCTGTTCGCCGCGGCGGCGCTGGGTGCGTGGGGTTTCGACTTGTGGCGGCGGTACCGCCCATGGCGCCCTGCCCGGGTCCGCTGAGCGTCAGCGACCGCGCGGACGAAAATGCAGCGGCACCGGTTCCCGCGCTGCAGGCGCTGGTGCGCAGCCGCCGCAACTGGAGCAACCGTCGCCGCTCCCGCAACCGCCGCTCTTCGCGTCGACCGGCTGCAGCCAGCTACCTGCGCGCCGCAGGGCCGCCGCGCGGCCGGGGCGATCCAGCGCGGCCGAAAGACGCGCCTGCATGCGCTTGGCCGTCTGCGGCAGCAGCTTGCGGAACGCCGCCAGCAGGCTGGCCAGCAGCACCACCGTGAGCACCAGCGCCTGCACGATCGCAAACATGCTCACGAGAGCGCCCGCGCGATCTGATAGGTCAGCAGCGAGGCCAGGTAGGCCAGGCCGAACAGGTAGCCGGCGGTGATCGCCACGTTGCGCCAGGAGTTGGTCTCGCGGCGGATGACGGCGAGCGTGGACATGCACTGCGGCGCGAACACGTACCAGGCGAGCAGGCTGAGCGCAGTGGCCAGCGACCACTGGTGCGCGATCAGCGGCCCGAGCTGGTTGGCGATGGTGTCGTCGCTGCCGGACATCGCGTACACCGTGCCCAGCGCCGACACCGCCACCTCGCGCGCCGCCAGCCCCGGCACCAGCGCGATGCAGATCTGCCAGTTGAAGCCGATCGGCGCGAACACGTAGTGCAGCGCGTGGCCCAGGCGGCCGGCCAGGCTGTAGTCGATCGCCGGCCCGCTGGCGCCCGGCGGCGGCCCCGGGAAGCTGGAGAGGAACCACAGGATCACCGTCAGCGCCAGGATGATGCCGCCGACGCGCTTGAGGAAGATCTTGGCGCGCTCCCACAGCCCCAGCGCCACGTCGCGCACGTTCGGCAGGCGGTAGGAAGGCAGCTCCATCAGCAATGCGTGCTCGCTCTTGTCCTTGCGGAAGCGCTTGATCACGAACGCCACCGCAAGCGCGCTGACGATGCCGGCCACGTACAGCGTGAACAACACCACGCCCTGCAGGTTGAACACGCCCCACACCGTGCGGTGCGGGATGAACGCGGCGATCAGCAGCGTGTAGACCGGCAGGCGCGCCGAGCAGGTCATCAGCGGCGCGACCAGGATGGTGGTCAGGCGATCGCGCGGATCGGTGATGCTGCGCGTGGCCATGATGCCGGGGATCGCGCAGGCGAAGCTCGACAGCAGCGGAATGAAGGCACGCCCGGTCAGACCCGCCTTGAACATCAGCTTGTCCAGCAGGAACGCCGCGCGCGGCAGATAGCCGGATTCCTCCAGCACCAGGATGAACAGGAACAGGATCAGGATCTGCGGCAGGAACACCAGCACCGCGCCCAGGCCGGCGAAGATGCCGTCGTTGAGCAGACTGTGCAGCGCGCTTTGCGGTGGCAGCGCCGAAGTCACCCAGGTGCCGAGCGTGCCCACGCCGGCTTCGATGGCGTCCATGAGCGGCTGCGCCCAGGAGAACACCGCCTGGAAGATCAGGAACATCAGGACGGCCAGGATCCCCAGGCCGAACACCGGATGCAGCGCCCAGCGGTCGATCGCGTCATCCACGGCATCGGTGGCGCGCGGCATGATGACCGTCGCGGCCATCAGCGCGCGCACCTGCGCATGCAGGTCGTTGCGGCTGGCCGGATCGTCCGCCTGCACCGGTGCGGCCACGGGCACGTCGCCATCGACGCGATTGATCAGTGCCTTCGCGCCGCCGCGCCTGACCGCGATCGTCTCCACCACCGGCACGCCGAGCAGCCGCTGCAGCGCCGGCACGTCGATCACGATGCCGCGGCGGCGCGCGGTGTCCATCATGTTGAGCGCCAGCACCACCGGCCGGCCCAGGCGCTTGACCTCCAGCACGAAGCGCAGGTGCAGGCGCAGGTTGGTGGCATCGGCCACGCAGACGATCAGGTCCGGCGCCGGCTCGCCCGGGTAACGGCCCTCGCAGACGTCGCGGGTGATCTGCTCGTCGGGGCTGGCCGCATCGAAGCTGTAGGTGCCCGGCAGATCGAGCAATTGCAGCACGCGGCCGGAGGGCGCCACGAAGCGGCCTTCCTTGCGCTCGACGGTCACGCCAGCGTAGTTGGCGACCTTCTGCCGCCCGCCGGTGAGCTGGTTGAACAGCGCGGTCTTGCCGCAGTTGGGGTTGCCCACCAGGGCGATACGCAGGCCCTGCGCGCTCATGCCGCCTCCGCCTTCACATAGATGCGCGCCGCCTCGCTGCGGCGCAGGGCAAAGCGGGTGGAGCCGATCTGGATCAGCAGGGGATCGGCGCCGAGCGGACCGCAGGCGACCACGCGTACCGGCTCGCCGTCGACGAAGCCCAGGTCGCGCAGGCGCTGCGCGATGGGGTCGCCGGCATGGGCATCGTCCACGCGGTCGACCACGGCGGGCGAACCTTTGGGCAAGTCGGAGAGGCGCACGGTGGGGTATTGAAGATAAGAATGGTTCGCATTATAGGCGAAAGGGACTCGGTGCGCAGGGCGGCTTTGTCGCAAGGCTTCCCCCATCCGCCCTTCGGGCACCTTCCCCCGTGGGACGGGGGAAGGATCGGGACGTGGCATCCAGGCGACTGGGAAACATCAAAGCGCGCGGCAGCCAGTGATCCTTCCCCCGTAGGACGGGGGAAGGTTCGGGACGTAGCATCCAGGCGACCGAAAAACATCGAAGCGCGCGGCAGCCAGTGAACTCTCCTCCGTGGGACGGGGAAGGATCGGGACGTAGCATCCAGGCGACCGGGAAATATCGAAGCGCGCGGCAGCCAGTGAACCTTCCCCCGTTCACGGGGGAAGGTGCCGACAGGCGGATGGGGGAAGCCTTGCCTCACACCACCCCGCTACACTCCCCGCTTTCCGCAGGGAGCCCCGCGCATGTCCGCCATCCTCGTCACCGACCGCGCCGCCGTCCGCCAGATCGCCCTCAACCGCCCGCAGGTGCACAACGCCTTCGACGACGGCCTGATCGCCGAGCTGACCTCTGCGCTGGTGGATGCCGGCCGCGACGAGGCCGTGCGGGCCGTGGTGCTGACCGGCACGGGCGCGAGCTTCTCCGCGGGCGCCGACCTCAATTGGATGCGCGGCATGGCGGGGGCGAGCGAACAGGAGAACCGCGAGGACTCGCTGCGCCTGGCCGCGCTGGTGCGCACGCTGCAATTCCTGCCCAAGCCGACCATCGCGCGCGTCAACGGCGCGGCCTACGGCGGCGGCGTAGGGCTGATCGCCGCATGCGACATCGCCATCGGCGCGGACGGCGCGAAGTTCGGTCTTACCGAAGTGAAGCTCGGGCTGGTGCCCGCGGTGATCTCGCCCTACGTAGTCGCCGCCATCGGCGTGCGGCAGGCGCGCCGGTTGTTCCTCACCGGCGAGATCCTCGACGCGGCCGAGGCCTGCCGCATCGGCCTGCTGCACCGCGTGGTACCGGCCGAGGGGCTGGACGAGGCGGTCGACTTCGGGCTGAAGCTGCTGGCCAAGGCCGGCCCGCAGGCGCAGCGCGAGGCCAAGCAGCTGGCGCTACGCATGGCCGGAATCGACGAGACGGGCGCCGGTGCCATCGACGCGGACAATGCCGAACTGATCGCGCGACTGCGGGTTTCAGCCGAAGGCCAGGAAGGCCTGGGCGCCTTCCTCGACAAGCGTGCGCCCAGCTGGGCACCGTAGGGTGGGCTTCAGCCCACCACCACCCCTGCACGCAAACGAGCCGGTGGGCTGAAGCCCACCCTACGCTAGGGATCGGTCCGGTCGCGTTTCCAACGCTTGCCGGAACGATGCACAAAGCTCGCTCATCTGTTCGTATTCGGGCGTATTCGTGAAAGCCGTGTCCCGTATCGCCTCCAGAAGAAACGCCACGGCCTCGGCGAGCGCATTACGGAGAGTTGCCAGATTGGCGAACGTCGTCCGAAGTTCGGCGAGAACTTGCTGGTGCTTCCCGCCCCGGAGCTCTACGCCGTACGTCTCGGTGAAGTGGTGCACGATGTTGTTGCGCTTGTTCACCAGCTCAGCAAGCTGCTCCCGTATGCCGTCGCTGATTGGAAGGGACCGGTCCATGAACTGCTCCATCAGAGGTCCGAACGGGCGCCTCTTGAGCTTTCCGAGCCGATCCAGCGCTTCGGCGAGGCTGGGGAGCGTCGGGTCCATGAAAGGCAGCAGCGCCTTCAGGTAACGCTCGGCCTCTTGGCAGACAAGCACGATGGCGCCGACCTGCATTTGCAGCTCGCGTTGGAAGTCCGCCTCGGCCACGCCTTACAGCCAGCCCTTCTGCCGCGCCAGCCTGAACGCCTCGATGCGGT
This sequence comes from Frateuria flava, assembly GCF_017837635.1. Taxonomy (GTDB): domain Bacteria; phylum Pseudomonadota; class Gammaproteobacteria; order Xanthomonadales; family Rhodanobacteraceae; genus Frateuria_A; species Frateuria_A flava. The sequence continues at coordinate 78,319 of NZ_JAGJRS010000015.1, read as the reverse complement.
TTCCCGCTCCCAGTTTGCCGATCGCCTCGGACAGGTAGTTGCGTACGGTGCCGTGCGAAAGATTGAGCCGCGTGGCGATGTCGCCGGCCGACAGGCCCTCGCCCGCCAGGCGCAGGACCTGGCGCTCGCGGTCATTGAGCGGATCGGCTTCGGTCCAGGCTTCGAGCGCCAGTTGCGGGTCGATCGCGCGGCCGCCGCGGTGAACGGTGCGCAGTGCCTCGGCCAGGTTCTCGGCGGGTGCGTCCTTGAGCAGGTAGCCGGACACGCCGGCATCCAGCGCGCGGCGCAGGAAGCCGGGGCGGGCGAAGGTGGTCACGATGATCACCTTCATCGGCAGCTCTTGCCGCTGGATGCGCTGGGCCAGTTCCAGGCCGGTCAGGCCGGGCATTTCGATGTCGGTGACCAGCACGTCGGGCTTGAGCCGCTGCAGCTCGCGCCAGGCGCTTTCGCCGTCGGCGGCGGAGCCGAGCACCTCGATATCGCTTTCCAGGTTGAGCAGCGCCGACAGCGCGCCGCGCACCATGGCCTGGTCTTCGGCCAGCAGCACCCGGATCATGCGGCGCTCCCGGTGGCGGAAACCACGACCGTTCCGGTGGCAGCGCTTTCCGCGGACACGCTTGCCTGCGCCGCCACCGGCACCCGGATGGACAGCCGCGTGCCATGCCGCGGCGGCGAGTCGATCGCCAGCGTGCCGCCCAGCGCGCGCACGCGCTCGCGCATGCCGCTCACGCCGTTGCCATGCGCGGCCAGCCCGCCCCGCCCGTTGTCGCTGATGTGCATCTGGAGCATCCCGTCTTCGAAGAAAACGCCCGCGCTGGCCTGGGTGGCACGCGCGTGGCGGTGGATGTTGGTGACGGCCTCGCGCAAGACCAGCGCGACTGACGCCTCGATGTTTTCGGGCAGTGCGAGGCCGTCAGGCAGGCGGCCCTCGAATGCCACGCCGGAGGCTTCCAGCATGAGCCGGGCGGAGGTGAGTTCGGCGCCCAGATCGCTGCGGCGCATGCCGGTCACCGCCGCGCGCACCTCGGCGAGGGCATGGCGCGCGACACGTTCGACCTCGGCCATCTCGCGCTGCGCGCGTGCCGGTTCGGCCAGGGCCAGGCGCTTGGCCAGCTCCGACTTGAGCGCCACCAGCGACAGCGTGTGCCCGAGCAGGTCGTGCAGGTCACGACCGATGCGCTCGCGCTCGGCCAACGTCGCCAGGCGCCGCACCTCGGTCTGCGACAGGCGCAGCTCCGCGTCCTTGCGCGCGCTGTGCATGTAGGCGACGTTGCTGAAGCCGCCGAACAGGCCCGACATCACCACCCACAGGGCGGTGCTCAGTGGATCGCCGAAGGCCCACGCCATGGCCAGGGTCAAGGCACCCATCACTGCCACGCTGGCCAGCCAGCGCCGCCACGAGGGCGAGAACGCAGCGACCACGCTGGCGAGGATCAGCAGGATGAACCCAAACGGGTTGCAAGCCCACAGCGCCAGCCCCGTGGCGACCATGCCGGCGACATACCAGTCCACGCGCCGGCGTGGCCCCACGTAGACGCGCGAGTACAGGTACACGAACACGGGCAGCGCCAGCAGCGTGGGCGCCAGCCAGGTTCCCAGCTCGCGATGCAGCGACGCCGGTCCCTGGAACAGGGCCACCAGCGCGAACAACGACAGACCGGCCTGCCAGCGCATGTACAGCGGCGAACGCAGCTGCCCCAGCAGCGAGTCCGGCCGCGGCGCAAACCAGCGCATCACGGGCGAGCTTCCGCTGTCATCGGCAGGCTGTCGACCGGCGCCGCGGGCGCCGCCGCGATCTGCATCGCCGACGCGGGCAACGGCACCACCACACGCAGGCGCGTGCCCTGCCCCTGCTGCGAATGGATCTGCAGGCGGCCGCCGAGTGCGCGCACGCGCTCGCGCATGCCGGTCAGGCCGTTGCCCTCTTCCAGCACGCCACCGCGACCGTTGTCGGCGATGGTCAGGCACAGGCCGCCGTCGATGCATTCGAAGGCCACGTGGGCGCAGGTGGCCGCCGCGTGACGCGCGATGTTGGTGGCCGCCTCGCGCAGCACCAGAGAGAGGCCGCGTTCGGTCTCGGCCGGCAGGCACGGCGGCTGGTCGTAGTCCAGGTGAACGCCGGAGGATTCCAGCAGCAGCCGCGCGGAGGCCAGCTCGGCCGCCAGATCGGTGGCGCGGATGCCGGTGACCGCCGAGCGCACCTGTGCCAGCGCGTGGCGGGCGACGTTCTCGGCCTCGATCACCTCGCGGCGCGCGGCCTCGGTGTCGCGGTCGAAGAGCTTGCGCGAGAGTTCGAGCTTGAGCGTGATCAGCGAAAGCGTGTGACCGAGCAGGTCATGCAGGTCCCGGCCGATGCGCTCGCGCTCGGCGGTCGCGGCAAGTCGGCGGACCTCGTCGTGGGAAAGCTTGAGTGCCGCGTCCTTCTCGTGTTCCAGGCGCTCGACGTGCGTCACCAGACCGATGATCAGCGTCATGCACGGGATGGCGAGCATCGCCTGCCAGGCATAGTGGGCCTGCCAGGCCATCAACAGGAACAACGTGTTGAGGACGAGCAAGCGCGCCAGGAACGGCAGGAACCGCCGGCTCGACAGGCTGCACGACACGCAGCCGTAGATGAAATAGCTGACGCCGCTCGGATAGATCGGCACCAGCACCAAGCCGAACAGCGCCAACGCCAGCGCGTACGTGGGGGCGCGACTGCGCGACGCCAGGAAGACCTTGGCGAACAGCACCACGAAGACCGGATAAGTCAGTACCGTCAGGCCCAGCCAGCGCCAGCTGTACTGGTTGTCGAACACCGGGGTGATGAACACCCAGGCCGACCACAGCAGATGCACGCTCTCGGCCCAGGGCGACTTGCCCTGTCGCCGGATTTCCGCGATGCGCGAGTCCGGTGCGGGCGTAAACCATGCGCGAAGCGGTCTCATCGGGTTGTCCTGGCCATGCGTTCGGGCATGCTACTTCAACCGTACCGACGCAGCCGCCGCGCCGCGAGCAACACGAACGCAACGGTGAACCCGAGCAGCACCAGCACGTGCCCGGCCAGCGCGTCGTGGCCCATGCCCACCGCGGCGAGCGCGAGGCGGTCGAGGTGGTAGCTCGGCCACACCGGCGCGAGCTGCTGCAGCACCTTGGGCAGCATCGGCAGCGGGAACCACAGGCCGGACAGGAACGCCATCGGCAGGTAGACCAGATTGAGCACGCCCGGGCCGCCCTGCCCCTTGACCAACGTGCCGATGAACATGCCCAACGCGCAGAACGGCAATACGCCGAGCACGCCGGTGGCCAGCAGCGCCGCGGCCTGCGCCAGCGACAGCGATACGTGCGCGATCTGCGACAGTCCCAGCAGGAGCAGCACCACGAACGCGGCCGCGCCCATTGCCATCAGCATCTTGCCGAGCAGGTAGGCGCCCGGCGGCATCGGCAGCGCGCGCTTGAGCGTGAGCAGGCCGCCGTCGCGCTCCAGCGCCAGCGACACGCCGAAGCCGAACAGGCCCGGGCTCATCACGCCGAAGGTGGCGTAGCTGGCCAGCAGGTAGCGCGCCGCGTCGGTGCCTTCGCCCCGGGCCATCAGCACGCCGAACACCAGGTAGAACATGCCCGGAAACAGGGTGATCGGCAGCATGAAGCCCGGAGCGCGCAGGTAGCGCAGGCACTCGCTGCGCGCCTCGGCGAGGTAGGCGCCGAGCACGCGGCCGGCGGGCATCGCGTCGTTGCCGGCGGTCGGATCCAGGGAAAGCGTATTCATGTCAGGCGGCCTCTCGCTGGTCGCTGGACGATGCCTCGGCATCGCGGGTGAGTTCGGTAAACGCCTCGGCCAGGCCGGCACGCTGGACTTCCAGCTCGCGCAGCCAGGCATCGTTCTGCAGCAGGCGCAACACGACGACTTCGGCCTCGGCGGTGGTCAGCTGCAGGCGACCGCCCTCCACGCGCACCTCGGCCACTTCGGGCCAGGCGGCCACTGTTTCGGGCAACAGCGTGCTGATGCAGCGGATGCGTTTGACGCCCACGCGGGCGCGCAACTCATCGACCGTGCCTTCGTGGATGGCGCGGCCGTGGGTCATCACGCAGACGCGGTCGGCCAGCGCCTCGGCCTCTTCCAGGTAGTGCGTGGTCAGCAGCACCGAGCAGCCTTCGCCGACCAGCCGGCGGATCGCCGCCCACAACGCCTGGCGCGCCTCGATGTCCAGGCCGACGGTCGGTTCGTCCAAGAACAGCAGTTGCGGACGCCCGCACAGCGCCAACGCGAACTGCACGCGCCGCTGCTGGCCGCCGGAGAGCTTGCCGTAGGGGCGGTCGAGCAGGTCCTCGACCGCGGCCAGTTCGGCCGATTCCTGCAGCACGCGCGGATGGGCGTAGTAGCTGGCAGTCAGGCGCAGCAACTCGCGCACGCGCAGCGTCGGCGGCAGCGTGGCGCTCTGCAACATCACGCCGATCCACCGGCGCGCCTCGATGCGCTGCGGATCGAGCCCGAACAGCTCCACGTCGCCTGCATCGGGCCGGTGCAACCCCAGCAGCAGACCGATGGCAGACGACTTGCCGGCGCCATTGGGACCGAGCAGCGCGAGCAGCTCGCCGCGATGCAGCGCAAGGTCCAGGCCGTTGACGGCGGTGAGCGCGCCGTAGCGCTTGACCGCGCCGCGCAGGCGCGCGACCGGGACAGCTGACATGTCCATGGGACCTCCTTGGTATGGACGCAAACATTAGGCACGGCAAGGCCTTGCGGACACTGGTCGACGTCAGCCGGCGCTGGTGACAGCCGTCATGCGGGGTTACGGCGGAGCCGGGCGCACGGTATCCTTGGGTTTATCCCCGGCCCGTCAGGCGCGCTTTGCACGGTCGAAAAGACGGGTCCGCACAACCGCATGCGCCGAACGCCGCGCGTGCCCGCAATCATCGCCAGCGACGCCATCGAGGCGCCGGCCGGCCACGAGGAGGACTGCCATGGGTGTGATCGATCAGCTGCGCGAGATGCGCGAATTCGGCGGCAAGCCGCGGACCGTTGGCCTGGACGACGCCAGCATCGAGCGCATGGCGGCCAGCGCCCCCGAACTGGTGCAGGCGGTGGACGAGGCCCTGGCCCGCCATCGCGAACTGCGCGGGGAGCTTGGCGACTTCCTCAAGCTGGACGAATCCGAGCAGCTGGCCAAGGCCCAGGCCGGCTACGTCAACTTCTACCCTGACGACGCGATCAACCCGTACCTGCCGGCCGCCGCGCGCGGCCCGTGGATCGTGACGCTCAAGGGCGCGGTGCTGCACGACAACGGCGGCTACGGCATGCTCGGCTTCGGCCACAACCCGCCGGCCATCCTGGAGGCGCTGTCCCGGCCGCAGGTGATGGCCAACGTGATGTCGCCGAGCGTCTCGCAGCTGCGCTTCACGCGCGCGATGGACCAGGAGCTCGGCCGCAGCCGCGGCGCCAATCCGTACAAGCACTACCTGTGCCTCAATTCCGGCTCCGAAGCGGTCGGCCTGGCCTGCCGCATCGCCGACGTCAACGCCAAGCTGATGACCGATGCGGGCGGCCGCTACGCCAACCGCACGATCAAGCGCCTGTCCGTGCGTGGCGCCTTCCACGGCCGCACCGACAAGCCGGCGCTGTATTCCGACTCCAGCCGCAAGACTTACCAGCAGCACCTGGCCAGCTACCGCCACGAGGACACGCTGATCACGGTCGCGCCCTACGACGTCGAGCAGCTCAAGGCCGCGTTCGCCGATGCGGACAAGCACGGCTGGTTCATCGAGGCCATGTTCCTGGAGCCGGTGATGGGCGAAGGCGACCCGGGCCGCGCCGTGACGCCGGAGTTCTACAAGGCCGCGCGCGAACTGACCGAGGCGCACGGCACCCTGTTGCTGGTCGACTCGATCCAGGCCGGCCTGCGCGCGCACGGCGTGCTGTCGATCATCGACTACCCCGGTTTCGAGAACCTGCCGGCGCCGGACATGGAGACCTTCTCCAAGGCGCTCAACGCCGGCCAGTACCCGCTGTCGGTGCTGGCGGTGAGCGACCACACCGCCGGCCTGTACCGCAAGGGCATCTACGGCAACACTATGACCACCAACCCGCGCGCGCTGGACGTCGCGCTCGCCACGATGGATCTGCTCACCGACGAAGTGCGCGCCAACATCAAGGCCCGCGGCGAGGAGTTCGTGGCCAAGCTGGAAAAGCTCAAGGACGAACTGGGCGGCCTGATCACGAAGGTGCAGGGCACCGGCCTGCTGTTCTCGTGCGAGCTGGCGCCGCAGTTCAAGTGCTACGGCTCCAACTCCACCGAGGAATACATGCGCGAGCATGGCGTGGGCGTGATCCACGGCGGCGCCAATTCGCTGCGCTTCACCCCGCACTTCAACGTGACCAGCGCCGAGGTCGACCTGGTCATCGACCACGTACGCCAGGCGCTGCTGAAGGGGCCGCGCAAGCAGACCGCCGAGGCGGCCTGAGCGGCCCCGGTTTGAATCGCAGGGCGCGTCGTCACCGGCGCGCCCTTTTTCATACCTGGCGAACGCAAACCTTGCAGGAGCGACCGGGGTGCAAGCGGGCGAAGTGGCCGGTGCCTTGCGCTCGCGCCCAGGGGCGCTCCTACACACGCGTCATTCGAGGAATCCAGCATGCCCGTCACCGAAGTCCGCCACCCACTGATCCGCCACAAGCTGGGGCTGATGCGCCGTGCCGGCATCAGCACCAAGGAGTTCCGGGAACTGGCCTCCGAAGTGGCTGCCCTGCTCACCTACGAGGCGACCAAGGACCTGGACACGCTCGATGAGACGATCGAGGGCTGGGCCGGTCCGGTGACGGTCGAGCGCATCAAGGGCAAAAAGGTCACCATCGTGCCGATCCTGCGCGCGGGCCTTGGCATGCTGCCGGGCGTGCTGGACCTGATTCCCTCGGCGAAGGTCAGCGTCGTCGGCGTGCAGCGGGACGAAACCACGCTTGCTCCGGTCGCTTATTACGAAAAGCTCAGCGGCAGCATGCACGAGCGCACCGCGTTGATCGTCGACCCGATGCTGGCCACCGCCGGCACGCTGGTGGCGGCGGTGGACATGCTCAAGGCGGCCGGTTGCCAGCGCATCAAGGGGTTGTTCCTGGTCGCCGCGCCGGAAGGCCTCAAGCGCATCGGCGAGGCGCATCCGGACGTGGAGATCTACACCGCCTCGATCGATCAGCGCCTCAACGAGAGGGGCTACATCCTTCCCGGGCTGGGCGATGCGGGCGACAAGATCTTCGGGACGAAGCAGTTGCCGGGCTGAAAGGGCTTTGCAGGGTGGTTTCAGCCCACCACCACGGTTGCCCGGCGAGGTTGCCGGTGGGCTGAAGCCCACCCTACGGCGCTTCGTTGGGCATCCATGCGAGCCCCGGCCCCTCACCCTGCCCTCTCCCCGGCGGGGAGAGGGAGCAAAGTGCGCCTTCGGCGCTACGTTCTGAAACGGTCGGTCGCTTCGATCAGCTCGTGCGTGATGCCAGGCTCGAAGGCCGAGTGCCCGGCGTCCTGGACGATCCGCAGGTCGGCTTCCGGCCACGCGCGATGCAGATCCCACGCGCTGCGGATCGGGCACACCACGTCGTAGCGCCCCTGCACGATCACGGTGGGGATGCGACGGATGCGATCCACGTTGCGCAGCAGCTGATCGTCATGCTCGAAGAAGCCGCCGTGCACGAAGTAGTGGCATTCGATCCGTGCGAACGCGAGCGCGAACTCGTCCTCGCCGCTGCTGGCGATGTAGCCAGGGTCCTGGAACAGGAAGCTGGTGCCGGCTTCCCAGGTCGACCAGGCGCGCGCGGCTTCCAGCCGGGTCGTCGCATCCTGACTGGTGAGGCGACGGTGGTAGGCGCTCATCAGATCGCCGCGCTCGGCCTCGGGAATGGCCGCGAGGTAGGACTCCCACGCATCCGGGTAGATCGCGTCGCAGCCCTTCTGGTAGAACCACTCCAGCTCCCAGCGACGCAGCATGAAGATGCCGCGCAGCACCAGCTCGGTCACCTTGTCCGGATGGCTCTGCGCATAGGCCAGTGCCAGCGTCGATCCCCAGGAGCCGCCGAACACCTGCCAGCGCGAAATCTTCAGGTGCTCGCGCAGCCGCTCGATGTCGGCGACCAGATCCCAGGTGGTGTTGTCGGTCAGTTCCGCGTGCGGCGTCGAGCGCCCGCAGCCGCGCTGGTCGAACAGGATGATCCGGTAAACCGCTGGATCGAAGAAGCGCCGGCAGCGCGGACTGGCGCCGGCGCCCGGGCCACCGTGCAGGAACACCACGGGCTTGCCGTCAGGATTGCCGCTCTGCTCGTAGTAGATCGTGTGCAGCCCGGACACCGGCAGCATGCCACTGTCGTAGGCCTCGATCTCCGGATACAGCGCGCGGCGTTCCTGGGTCATGCCTGGTTCTCCGTGGGGGATGGGAAGCGACCAAGGCTAGCACCCGCGCCTCCGTTGTAGGAGCCCGCTTGCGGGCGATGCTCTTTCGGGAGGGTTGCCATGGCATCGCCCGCAAGCGGGCTCCAAGGCGCGGGGCGGTTATTCGAACAGCTTGCCCGGGTTGAGGATGCCGCTGGGATCGAAGACCTGGCGTACCCCCCGCATCAGCGCGATCTCCGCGGCGCTGCGCGTGCTGCCCAGGTAGTCCCGCTTGACCAGCCCGATGCCGTGCTCGGCGGAAATGCTGCCGCCGTGGCGTTGCAGCGTATCGGCCAACAGTCGCGTCACCCGCTCGCAGTGCGCGATGAACTCTGCCAGCTGCATGTCTTCGGGCGGCAGGATGTTGATGTGCAGATTGCCGTCGCCGATGTGACCGAACCAGACCACCTCCATCCGCGGGTATTCGCGCGCCAGCAGCGCCTGCATCTCGTGCAGGAACGCGGGCATCGCGCCGATGCGCAGGGCGATGTCGTTCTTGTACGGCTTGCGCGGCGCCAGGCTTTCCGTAATGCCTTCGCGCAACCGCCATAGCGTCGCTGCCTGCGATTGGCTCTGCGCGATCACGCCATCGGCGATCCAGCCCTCGCGAACCCCATCCTCGAACGCCAGCAACGCGGCCTGCTCGTCGGCGTCGTCCAGTGCGTCGTACTCGGCCACCACGTAGTACGGCAGATCGGCGTCGATGGCCCGCTGGGCACCGTGCGCCAGCACGTGCTTGAGTGCCATGTCGGTGAAGAACTCGAACGCCTGCAGCTTCAGCTGTGCACGGAACAGCCCGAACACTTGCATCAGTGCCTCCATGTGCGGCAACGCCAACAGCATGGTCTGCGCCGGTGGCGCCGGATCGGTGAGTTTGAGCTGCGCGCCGACCACCACCCCCAGCGTGCCTTCCGAGCCGATCATCAGCTGGCGCAGGTCGTAGCCGCTGGAATTCTTCAGCAGCCCGCGGTTGAGCTCCAGCAACTGGCCATTGCCGGCGACCACCGTGAGGCCGCCTATCCACTCGCGCGTGGTGCCGTAACGGATCACGCGGATGCCGCCTGCATTGGTGGCGATGTTTCCGCCGATCGTGCAGGAGCCGCGCGCGGCGAAATCCACCGGATAGAGCAGGCCGTGCGAGCGCGCCGCCTCGTGCACGGCTTGCAGGGTGACGCCGGCCTCGACCGAGAGCAGCCGGTCGGTGGCATCGAAGCCGAGCACGCGATTCATCCGCTCCAGGCTCAGCACCAGCTCACCGCGCGCCGCAACGGCACCGCCGGACAGGCCCGTGCGACCACCGGAGGGCACCAACGCGACCTGCCGCTCGCTGGCCCACTGCACGATGGCCTGGACTTCCTCGATCGAGCCAGGCAAAGCCACGGCCAGGGGCGAGGGCCCCCAGCGGCGGGTCCAGTCACGACCGTAGTGGATCAGGTCGGCAAGCTCGGTGAGCAGTCGCAGCGAGGGGACGCGGGTGGTCAGTTCGGTGAGGCGCGGGTCGGTCATGGCAACTCCGGGGGGAATCGCCAGCCTGCCAGAGCTGGCCCCGCCCGGTCCAGTGCTGCAGTGCCGCAAATCCACCAGGGCTCTGGCATAGTAGGCGTCCGCCCCGGCATGGACTTGCGCAGATGAAGACCTCGTTCCCCAGGCAGGACATCCACGTGCTGCTGCTCGAAGGCGTCAGCCGCAGCGCCGAGGAAGCCTTCCGCCATGCCGGTTACACGCAGGTCGAAGTTCATCCCAAGGCGTTGCCGGAGAGCGAGCTCAAGGCGCGCCTGGCCGAGGCGCATATCGTGGGCATCCGCTCACGGACCCAGCTCACGCCCGAACTGCTGGAACATGCTCGGCGCCTGATCGCAGTGGGCTGCTTCTGCATCGGTACCAACCAGGTCGACCTGGGCGTAGCGCGAAAGCTCGGCGTGCCGGTATTCAACGCGCCCTACTCCAATACCCGTAGCGTGGCCGAGCTGGTCGTCGCCGAGGCGATCATGCTGCTGCGCGGCATTCCGCAGAAGAACATGCAGTGCCATCGGGGTGGCTGGTCGAAATCGGCCACCGGCAGTTACGAGGCGCGCGGCAAGGTGCTCGGCATCGTGGGCTACGGCCACATCGGCACGCAGGTAGGCGTGCTGGCCGAGAGCATGGGCATGCGCGTGCTGTTCCACGACATCGAGGCCAAACTCGCGCTGGGCAATGCGCGTGCCGCGGCAAGCCTGGACGAGCTGCTGGAGGCGGCCGACGTGGTCACGCTGCACGTGCCCGATACGCCGGCGACGCGGATGATGATCGGCGCCGGACAACTCGCGCGGATGCGCGAAGGATCGCTGCTGGTCAACGCCTCGCGCGGCAGCGTGGTGGACATCGACGCGTTGGCCGCGGCCCTGTTCAAGGGTCACCTGGCCGGTGCGGCGGTGGACGTCTTTCCGTCCGAACCCAAGGGTAACGACGACGCCTTCGTGTCGCCGCTGGTGGGCATGGACAACGTGATCCTGACCCCGCACATCGGCGGCAGCACGCTCGAGGCGCAGGACAACATCGGCATCGAGGTGGCGAGCAAGCTGGTGCGCTACAGCGACAACGGGTCCACGCTGTCGGCGGTGAACTTCCCGGAAGTGTCGTTGCCGGAGCATCCGCGCAGCCGCCGCCTGCTGCACATCCACCGCAACGTGCCGGGCACGCTGTCGCGCATCAACGAGTTGTTCTCCGCCGGCAACATCAACATCGATGCGCAGTTCCTGCAGACCGATTCGGAAGTCGGCTACGTCGTCATCGACGTCGCGACGGACGCGGCGCAAGCGCAGGCGCTGAAGGAGCGGATGGCAGCGATCCCGGGGACGTTGAAGACCCGCGTGCTGTATTGAGGTGCTCGGGCCCGCGCTCCGGCGTGAGCCCCTCCCCTCGGGAGAGAAGTTGGCGGGAGGGTTCGGTAGCGCCTGACCGCAGGTGCCGCCCAGACCCGCCTGTCGGCCTCCTCTCCGGGGAGGCAGAGGGACTTGGCCGGGAGGACCAGGGTGGCGCTTCGACCTCGGCGCTGCGCTCCTACGCTCGGCGCGAACGGCGTCCATGCGGCCGATCCAGAAGCGCGAAACAAAAACGGCGCCGAGGGCGCCGTTTTCAATGACTCAAATTGGTCGGGGCGGCCGGATTCGAACCGACGACCCTCTGCCCCCCAGGCAGATGCGCTACCAGGCTGCGCTACGCCCCGACGTGACTCGTGTGTTCGCCGCGTTCGCAGTGAACAGACGGCGAACTATAACAGATGAGCGGGTGTTTCAGCGACGCAGCAGGGTCAGGATTTCTTCCAGTTCCATGCGCACCTGGCGCACGATCTGGTGGGACATGCTCGACTCCATGCGCGCCTGCGGACCTTCCAGCCTGGCACGGGCGCCGGTGATGGTGAAGCCTTCGTCGTACAGCAGGCCGCGGATCTGGCGGATCATCAGCACGTCGTGCCGCTGGTAGTAACGGCGGTTGCCGCGGCGCTTGACCGGGTTGAGCGCGGGAAATTCCTGCTCCCAGTAGCGCAGCACGTGCGGCTTGACCCCGCACAGCTCGCTGACCTCACCAATGGTGAAGTAGCGCTTGGCCGGGATGGCGGGCAGTTCGGTGTTATTCCCTTGGTCCAGCATAGCTCTCGACTCGCACCTTGAGTTTCTGCCCCGGACGGAACGTCACCACGCGGCGGGCGGAGATCGGAATCTCCTCGCCCGTCTTGGGGTTGCGGCCCGGTCGCTGGTTCTTCTGACGCAGGTCGAAGTTGCCGAAACCCGACAGCTTCACCTGCTCGCCCCTTTCCAACGCTTCGCGGACGACCTCGAAGTAGGCGTCCACGAATTCCTTCGCCTCACGCTTGTTGAGGCCCACCTCGAGGAACAGGCGCTCGGCCATCTCCGCCTTGGTCAGCGCCATCTCAGCCTCGCAACTTTGCCTTGCATGTCGACTCCAACGCAGCCACCGCATCACGCACGCAGCGGTCCGCGTCGTCGTCGGTAAGCGTGCGTGAAGCGTCCTGCAAAATCAAGCCCATAGCGAGACTCTTTCGGCCTATGTCGACACCCTTGCCGCTGTAACGGTCGAACAGCCTGAGCTCCTTGAGCACGCCGCCCAGCGTGCCGCGGACCGCCTGCTCGATCTGTGACCAGCGCACCTCTTCGGGCAGCTCGACCGCGATGTCGCGGCGTACCGAGGGGAAGCGCGGGACCGGCCGGGCCCGCGGCAGGTGGCGGTCCAGCAGCGGCGGCAGGGCCACCTCCAGGACGTGCACGTCCGGCCCGAGATCCAGCGCCTTGGCCAGTTGCGGATGCAGGGCGCCCAGATAGCCCACCGTCTCACCGTCGCGCGCGACTCGCGCGCCGCGACCCGGGTGCAGCCAGGACGGCAGGTTGTCGGCGTGCAGCGACCACCGCTCACGCTGACCGCCCCAGGCAAGCAGTGCGTCCAGCTCGCCCTTGAGGTCGAAGAAGTCATACGGACGCGCCGGCTCGGCCCACTGTTCGGCCCGCGCGCTACCGCACGCGGCAATCGCCAGGCTCGGGGTTTCCACCGGCGGATCGCCGGCGGCGAAAACACGGGCCACTTCGAACAGCCGCACCCGCTCCTGCTGGCGCGCGCGGTTGTGCCGCAGCGCCTCGACCAGGCCCGGCAGCAGCGAGGGCCGCATGACAGCGAGATCTGCCGACAGCGGGTTGGCCAGCGGCACCAGGTTGTCCGTGTAGCCCCAGCGCGCAAGCAGCTCGGCGCTGACGAAGGAAAGGTTGACCGCCTCGTAGTAATCGCGCGCGGCGAGCTGTTCGCGCAGCGGAAGTTCGCCGATGCGCGCCTCGGGCTCGGGGGCGAGCGTGAGCGCGCCGGCAGGCGTGTGCGTGGGGATACGGTCGTAGCCGAAGACGCGCGCGACTTCCTCGATCAGGTCCTCTTCGCGCTCGATGTCGAACCGGCTGGTCGGCGCGGTCACCTGCCAGCCCTCGGCGGTCGCGTGCACCGTCATGCCCAACGCGGTGAAGATCCGCGTGACCTCCTCGTCCGGCACGGTCAAGCCCAGCACGCGCGCCAGGCGGGCGCGGCGCAGGGTTGCCGTGGCCGGTCGCGGCAGATCCGCCGGATTCTCGGCGACCCGCACCGGGCCGGCCTGGCCGCCGGCGATCGCGAGCAGCAATTCGGTCGCCCGTTCCAGCGCACGGCGCGGCAGCTCCGGATCGACGCCGCGCTCGAAGCGGTGCGACGCATCGGTGTGCAGGCCGAGCTTGCGCGCGCGCCCCATGATCGCCGCCGGCGCAAAGTGCGCGGACTCCAGCAAGATGTTGACGGTCGCGTCGGTGACGCGCGAATCGTGGCCACCCATCACGCCGGCGACGGCCAGTGCCTTGCGGTCATCCGCGATCAGCACAAAGCCCTCGTCGAGCTTCGCCTCGGAGCCGTCGAGCAGCTTCAAGGTTTCACCGGCGCGCGCGTGGCGGACCACGATGTCGCCTTCCAGCGTGTCGTTGTCGAAGGCGTGCAGCGGCTGGCCCAGCTCCAGCATCACATAGTTGGTGACGTCGACCACGGCGCTGATCGGGCGCAGGCCGGCACGGCGCAGGCGCTCGGCCAGCCACAGCGGCGAGCGCGCTGCGGCATCGATACCCTCGATGACACGGCCCAGGTAGCGCGGCGCGTCCTTGCCCGCTTCCAGGCGAATGCCGCGGTGCGCGTCGGAGGTGACTGGCGCCGGATCCTGCACCGGCACCAGCACGCGACTGCCGAACAGCGCGGCGACATCGTGTGCCAGCCCGACCAGACCCAGGCAGTCGGGGCGGTTGGGGGTGAGCTTGAGCTCGATGCTGGCATCAGGCAGGGCGAGGAACGTGGCCAACGGCTGGCCGACCGGCGCATCCGGCGGAAGCTCCATCAGGCCCGAAGCATCGGCATCGACGCCCAGCTCCTTGGCCGAGCACAGCATGCCGGCCGATTCCACGCCGCGCAGTTTGGCCGCCTTGATCGTGATGCCGCCCGGAAGCACGGCGCCGATCATCGCCAGCGGAGCCTTCAGGCCGACGCGGGCATTGGGCGCGCCGCAGACGATCTGCAGTGGCTCGCCCTGGCCGGTCGCGACCTTGCAGACCTGCAGGCGGTCAGCTTCAGGATGCTTCTGGGCAGCGACGATCTCGCCGACCACCACGCCATCCAGACCCTCGCCCAGCACGGTCAGTTCTTCCACTTCCAGCCCGGCCATGGTCAGCGCATGGGCCAGCTCGGCGCGGTCGGCCTGGATCTCGACCAGCTCGCGCAGCCAGTTCTCGGAGAATTTCATGGGTTGACGTCCGGGATTCGAAATTCGGGATTGGGGATTCGTGGAAGGCGGGAACCGGGGCTCTTGCGAATCCCGAATCCCGTCTCCCGAATCCCGTTCATGCAAACTGCTTGAGGAAACGCAGGTCGTTCTCGAAGAACGCGCGCAGGTCCGAGACACCGTAGCGCAGCATGGCGAAGCGCTCGACGCCAAGGCCGAAGGCGAAGCCGGTGTAGCGCTCCGGGTCGATGCCGCAGTTCTTGAGCACGTTGGGGTGGACCATGCCGCAGCCGAGCACTTCCAGCCAGCGGCTCTGGCCGTCTTCCGTTTCCCAGCGGATGTCCACCTCGGCCGAAGGCTCGGTGAAGGGGAAGTAGCTGGGGCGGAAGCGCATCTCGAAGTCGCGCTCGAAGAATGCGCGCACGAACTCGGCCAGCGTGCCCTTCAGGTCGGCGAAGCTGGAGGTTTCGTCGACCAGCAGGCCTTCGATCTGGTGGAACATCGGCGAGTGGGTCTGGTCCGAGTCGCTGCGGTAGACCTTGCCCGGCGCGATGATCCGGATCGGCGGCTGCCGGCCTGCCATCGAGCGAATCTGCACCGGCGAGGTATGCGTGCGCAGCAGACGCCCGTCGCCGAAGTAGAAGGTGTCATGCATGGCGCGCGCCGGATGGTGCGGCGGGAAGTTCAGCGCCTCGAAGTTGTGCCAGTCGTCCTCGATCTCCGGGCCCTCTGCGCGCTGGTAGCCCAGCCGCGCGAAGATCGCGGCGATGCGCTCCAGCGCACGGGTGATCGGGTGGATGCCGCCCCGCTCGCCGTCGCGGCCCGGCAGCGTGATGTCGAGCTTCTCGGAGGCCAGGCGGCGATCGAGCTCGGCCTGTTCCAGCGACTGCTTGCGCATCGACAGCGCGTCGGCCAGGCGTTCCTTGACGCGGTTGACCTCGGCGCCGCGCGCCTTGCGCTCGTCCGGGGCGAGGGCGCCGAGCGACTTCAGCGCGGCGGTGACGATGCCGCTCTTGCCGAGCAGGCCCACACGCAGGGTTTCGAGCGCGTCGAGTGAGGCGGCGGCTTCTATATCGGCCAGGGCCTGGGTTGCGCGGCTTTCGAGATCATCCATCGGTGCGAGTTCCGCTTTGGCTTTTGCTTTTCAGCTCCCTCTCCCCTCCGGGGAGAGGGTCGGGGTGAGGGGCGCTCTTGCGTTGCTGCCGCGATCGGAGCGGCTTTGGTGGAACCCAAGGCAAGCCTTGGCCCCTCACCTCAATCCTCTCCCCCGAGGGGAGAGGAGGCAAACGCAGAGGAGCAACGTTATTGAAATAAAAACGGGGAGAAGGCGTTGGCCTTCTCCCCGCTTGATTTACAGCATACCGTCGGTGACGACGATCAAGCGGCCAGGCTGGCCTTCGCCTTTTCCGCGATGGCGCCAAACGCCTTGATGTCGTGCACGGCGATGTCCGCCAGCACCTTGCGGTCGATCGTGATGCCGGCCTTGTTCAGGCCGTTGATCAGGCGGCTGTACGACAGGCCGAACTGACGGGCCGCGGCGTTGATACGCACGATCCACAGCGCGCGGAACTGGCGCTTGCGCTGCTTGCGACCGATGTAGGCGTACTGGCCGGCCTTGATGACGGCCTGGTTCGCGACGCGGAAGACCTTGCGACGGGCGTTGTAGTAGCCCTTCGCGCGGCCGATGATCTTCTTGTGACGACGACGGGCGGTAACGCCACGCTTTACACGAGCCATGGTGTTCTCCTTCCCTTAGACGTACGGCAACATGCGAGCCACACCCTTGGTGTCGCACGCCTTGACGTGATTGGTGGCGCGCAGGTTGCGCTTACGCTTGGTCGACTTCTTGGTCAGGATGTGCGACTTGAAGGCGTGACCGGCCTTGAACTTGCCCGAGGCGGTCTTGCGAAAACGCTTCGCGGCCGCCCGGTTGGTCTTGATCTTGGGCATGGGAATGCTCCTGGGTGGGCTTGATTGCCCGGTTTCTGACTGATTCGGCGGTGGCCCGATGAGCCACGCTTTCCGTCCTGCCGACATCGGTTCACGACCCGTCCATGTGGGTCGAACCGGCGATTATACGGAGGAGTCCGGAGCAAAGCCAGCCTGCCGGATACCTTGTGTACGCCGGGGCCAGCGCCGGTCGGGACCGGCTAAAGTGGCGGTTCCGCCTCCCCCGGAGCCGTCATGTCGACCCCACCCGATACCGTCCGCATCGTCGAAGTCGGCGCCCGCGATGGCCTGCAGAACGAAAAAACGCTGTTGCCGGCGCAGGTGAAGATCGCCCTGATCGATCGCCTGTCGTCCACCGGCCTGACCACCATCGAGGCGACCAGCTTCGTCAGTCCCAAATGGGTGCCGCAACTGGCCGACGCGGCGGAGGTGTTCACCGGCATCCGCAAGGTGCCCGGCGTGCGCTATCCGGTGCTGGTGCCCAACCTGCAGGGCTACGAGCGGGCGCGGGCCGTCGGCGTGCAGGAAATCGCCGTGTTCACCGCGGCCAGCGAGGCGTTCAACCGCAAGAACGTCAATGCATCGATCGACGAGTCGATCGAGCGCTTCGTCCCGGTGATCGAGCGCGCCCGCGCCGACGGCGTGGCGGTGCGTGGCTACGTCTCCACCGTGCTCGGCTGCCCGTACCAGGGCGAGGTGGCCGTGGCCGACGTGGTTCGCGTGGCCGAACGGCTGCACGCGCTGGGCTGCTACGAGATCTCGCTGGGCGACACCATTGGCGTCGGCACGCCGGCCAAGGCGCGCACGATGCTGCGCGCGGTGGCCCAGTCGGTACCGATGCCGGCGCTGGCGGTGCACTTCCACGACACCTACGGGCAGGCGCTGGCAAACATCCTGGCCTGCCTGGAGGAAGGCGTGAGGGTGGTCGACAGCGCCGTCTCCGGCACGGGCGGCTGTCCCTACGCCAAGGGCGCCACCGGCAACGTGGCGAGCGAGGACGTGGTCTACATGCTCCAGGGCATGGGCCTTGAGACCGGCATCGACCTGGATCTGCTGATCGCCACCGGCGCCTGGCTCGCCGCGCAACTGCACAAGGACACTGCCAGCCGCGTCACCCGTGCGCGCACGGCGGCCTGAACCCTGTTTTCCTGCCATGCAAGATCCCCGTCCGATGACCGCCAACTTTCTGATCCGCCCCATCGAACCGCGCGACGACGCCACCGTGGCCGCCATCATCCGCAAGGTGATGCCCGAATTCGGCGCCGACGGCCCCGGCTTTGCGATCCACGATATGGAAGTCGACCACATGGCCGAAGCCTACGCGCAGCCAGGCCGGGCCTACTTCGTGGTGGAGCGCGAGGGCGTGGTGATCGGCGGCGCCGGCGTGGCGCCGCTGGACGGCGGCGAGCCGGACGTTTGCGAACTGCGCAAGATGTACTTCCTGCCGCAGGCGCGCGGCATCGGCGCCGGCACGGCCATGATGGAGCGCTGTCTCGACGCGGCACGCGCACTGGGCTACCGCCGTTGCTACCTCGAAACCCTGACCGGCATGGATGCGGCACAGGCGCTCTACCGGCGCAGCGGCTTCGCGCCGATCTGCCAGGCGATGGGCGGCACCGGCCACCACGGCTGCGACCGCTTCTACCTGCGCGAGCTCTGAAGTCGATGATCCGCGTCGCCCGGGCCGAGGACGCTGCGGCAATCCACGCCATCTATGCACCGTCGGTGACCCACGGCGTGGCCACTTTCGAAACTGCCCTGCCCGGCGTGCCGGCGATGGCCGAACGCATTGCCGCGCGGCTGGACCACTACCCGTGGCTGGTCTGGGAGCACGAGGGCGAGATCCTCGCCTACGCCTATGCCAGCCGCTTCCGCGAGCGCGCCGCCTACGACTGGATCGCCGAGACCTCGATCTACGTGCGCGCCGACGCCCAGCGTGCGGGGCTGGCCCGGCGCCTGTACGGCGTGCTGCTGGAGGTGATGCGCCTGCAGGGCATCAACCAGGCGGTCGGAGTGATCACCCTGCCCGGCGAACCGAGCGTGCGTCTGCACGAGGCAATGGGTTTCGAGCCCGCCGGGGTGTGGCGGCAGAGCGGCTACAAGCTCGGCCGCTGGTGGGACGTCGGCGTCTGGCAGAAGACCCTGCAGGCACCGGCTGTGCCACCGGCCCCGGTGGTGCCCTTTGCGCAGCTGCACCGATCCGGGCAGCTCGCCCCGTGGACTGATACCTGAGCGCCCCGCAAGGCGCCCGCCCGGTTCCTGCTCCGCCGCCCTCTGATCCATGCTTCCTGTAGGAGCGCCCCTGGGCGCGGCCACCGGCCACCCGGTCGCGCCCAAGGGCGCTCCTACAAAGGTGGCACGGAGCTGCCCCCGTAGCCCCTGTCTACTCGGTCAACTCGAACGCAGTGCGCGGGCCGATCAGCTCGCGCAGCAGCGGATTGGGAAAGCGCCGCTTCATGGTCACGGCGAAGAAGGTCTCGCTCAGCTGGGGCAGTTGCCGGGCCTCGACCAGCCGGCCACTGGCCAGCTCGTCCTTGACCACGATCGGCGGGACCACCGCCAGGCCGATGTCCTCGCGCGCCAGCAGTCGCATCATCGCCATGTCGTCCACTTCGGCGGCCACCCGCACCTGCACCCCGAGCCGATCGACCAGCGCCTCGAAGCCGACCCGCACGCTGCTCTCCATCGTCGGCAGCACCAGCGGCTGACTGGCAAGCAGGCCGGCAAGCGTGTCGCCCTTGCCGATGCGCGCGGGCGTACCGATCAGGCTGACCGGCTGCTCGGCGATCTCGTGCGCCACCCACGAGGTGGCCGCGTCGCGCGGAGGCGCGACGTTGACCAGGACCACGTCCAGCCGGTGCGCCTCCAGGCCCTGCAGCAGGAACGCGGTGGTCCCCGAGCGCACGATCACCTCCACGTCCGCCCGCGCCAGCAGCGGGCGCAGGAAGCCGATCTGGAAGTTGCGCGAGAGGGTCGCCAGGGCGCCGACGCGCAGGATCGATCGATGCTCGTCCGGGCGATGCCTGAGCGTGGCCAGCAGCTCGGCGCCGCCGGCGAAGATCGCTTCGGCATGGTCGAAGGCGATCTGCCCGGCCTCGGTCAGCAGCAACTGCCTGCCGCTGCGCTCGAACAGGTCGTGGCCCAGCTGCGTCTCCAGCTTGCGGATCTGGATCGACAGGGCCGACTGCGAGACCAGCAGCTTTTCGGCGGTACGGGTGAGGTTGCCCTCGCGGGCGACTTCCCAGAAGTAGCGCAGGTGGTTGTAGTTCAATGGCGCCATCGTTCTACTCTGTATATCGATAAATTCGTTTAATTATATTTTATAGAATGATCCGCGTGGCGTAGCCTTCGCGCCGTTTTGACAGCCGCGGAGAACTCGATGCCCCCCTTCCTTGCGACCCTGGCGCTGCTCGCTCCTGCGGGCCTGCTGCTCGCATGGCGGCTACCCGTGCGTAACGGTGGCCGGCCGGTCACGCAGGCGCTGGCCGCCAGCCGGCTGGCGAGCGGGTCGGGCTTGCTGTGGGCAGTGCTGGCGGCGGTCGGCACCGCGGTGCAGGGCGCCACGACCAGCCCGCTGCTGGGCGTCGCCGGCATCGGCCTGTCGGTACGCCTGGACGCGATCAGCTGCTCCATGTTCCTGCTGGTCGCCTTCGTCGGCGTGATCGTCGTGCAATACAGCCGCAACTACCTCGATGGCGACCCGCGCCAGGCCGAATTCCTCCGCGGCCTGTGCCGCACGCTGGCGGCCGTGATGCTGCTGGTGCTGGCCGGCAACCTGGCCCAGCTGGTGGTGGCGTGGAGCGCCACCAGCCTGTCCTTGCACGGCATGCTGTTGTTCTACCGCGACCGTCCCGCCGCGCGCATCGCCGCTCGCAAGAAGTTCATCGCCGCCCGACTGGGCGATGTGTGCCTGGTCAGCGCCGCGGTGTTGCTGGTGCACCTTTTCGGCAGCACGGACATCGCCACCATCCTGGGCCGCGCGCACGCCCTGCCGGCGGCGGCGACGGGGGCGGCGACGACCTGGCTGGTGGCGCTGCTCGGCCTGGCGGCACTGATGAAGTCGGCGCAGTTCCCGGCGCACGGCTGGCTGCCTGAAGTGATGGACACGCCCACGCCGGTCTCGGCGCTGCTGCACGCCGGGATCATCAACGCCGGCGGCTTCCTGATGATCCGCTTCGCCGACGTCATGCTGCTGTCGATGCCCTCGCTGCACTTCATCGCGCTGGTCGGTGGCTTCACCGCCTTGTTCGGCGGCGTGGTGATGCTGACCCAGACCACGGTCAAGGGCGCGCTGGCGTGGTCGACCGTGGCGCAGATGGGCTTCATGACGCTGCAGTGCGGGCTGGGTGCCTTCGCCATCGCGTTGCTGCACCTGCTCGCCCACTCGCTGTACAAGGCGCACGCGTTCCTGTCCTCCGGCAGCGTGATCGAGACCAGCGCCGTGCCGATGCCGCATCGGCCGCGGCTGCGCTCGGCGGTGATCAGCCTGGTGCTGGCGCTGGCGATCTACGTCGGCACCGGATGGCTGTTCGGGGTGTTCGCCCATCCGCAGCCGGCGGTGCTGAGCCTGGGGGCGATCCTGGTGATGGGCACCAGCCTGCTGCTGGCGCCCGCCTGGCAGGGCGCCACGGACGCACGGCTGGTGCTGCGCACGCTGCTGCTGGCGGGCTTCACCACGGTTGCCTATTTCGCCCTGGAGCGCGCGGCCGTGGGCCTGACCGCAGCCACCCTGCCGCCGATCCCCGCGCCGGATCGGACCGGCCGCTGGGTGATGGGGCTGGCGGTCGCCTCGTTTGCGCTGGTGAGCCTGCTGCAGGCACTGGCGCCGCGCTGGATGCAGCGACCGGCCTGGCGCATCGCCCGCGTGCACCTGGCCAACGGGCTGTACGTCAACGCCTGGGCCAACCGGCTGGTCGGTGCGCTGCGCCGCCGCGCGCCCGCCCGTCACCCCACCCCTGCCGCCTGAGGCCGCCCGATGAATGCCATTGCACTGCAACTCGACGACACGGACGCGCCGGCCTCCGGGCACGCACCCCGCGCCGTGCTTGATGCCGCCACGCAGGCTTGCCAGCGCATCGCGCCGCTGTGGCCACTGGCGAACTTCGTGGCGGTCAACCCGTTTCTCGGCCTGACCGACCGGCGCTTTACCGAGGCGGCCGCACTGATGGCCGGGACGGCCGGTGCCCGCATGACCATGCCGCGCGCGTTCTATCGCGAGGCGATCGCCCAGGGGCGGATCAGCGAGCCGGATCTGGCGCTCGCGCTGCGGCGCGCACCGCGCAGCAGCGCAGTCCCGCGCGACGTGCCATCGCTGCATCGCGCACTACGCGAGGCGACCTCGCCGGAGCTCGCACCGTGGGCAACCGCCGTCGACGCGGCCAGCCAGGTGACCGGCCGAGACTGGACGGCATTCGCCTGCGAGCGCATCGCGACCTGGGCGGCCGGCTACTTCGACCAGGGCCAGGCGCTGTGGCCCTCGCCTTCGCGACACCTGGGCCCGTACGCATCATGGCGGCAGGAGGCGATGGTCGACCGCACACCGGGGATCATGGGGTTGGCGGGCTTCCGCCGCATCGTCGGCACGCTGCCGGCGAGCGCCGAGGCGATGATCCAGGCCGGCGCTGCCCGCCTGCAGCTCGACGGAGCAGACCTGGCCAACTACTTCCACCGGCTGCTGATGAGCGTGGGCGGTTGGGCCGGCTATGCGCGCTACCTGGGCTGGCAGAGCGCTCTGCAGCAGCGTGGCGACACCACATTGCTCGAGCTGCTGGCCGTGCGGCTGGCCTGGGAGGTCGCCATCCTGGAGGTCTTCGCCGCCCGGCCGGCGGTGGCGGAGGCCTGGGCGCAGGCACGCGAACACTACGGTGCCGCGCCCGCCGACCCGGCGGATCTGGCGATTGATGCGCTGCTGCAGGAGGCCTACGAGATCGGCTGGCAGCGACAGTTCGGCGTGCGCCTGGCCGGCGTGCCGGCGGCCCGTCCGGCGAGCCGGCGTGCAGTGCAGGCCGCGTTCTGCATCGATGTGCGCTCGGAGGTATTCCGCCGCGCGCTGGAAAGCGTCGCGGACGAGGTGGAGACCTTCGGTGTCGCCGGCTTCTTCGGCATGCCGATCGAATACGTGCCGCTGGGTCGCAGCCGCGGCGGCGCCCAGTGCCCCGTGCTGATCGCACCGGCGGTCACCGTGCAGCAGAGCGTGCGCGGCGCAAGCCCGGCGCAGGCACGCACGATCGCCTCGTTGCGCCGCGTGCGGCTGCGGATCGGCTCCGCCTGGCGCTGGTTCAAGCTCGCCGCGGTGTCGTCCTTCAGCTACGTCGAATCGATGGGCTGGCTCTACGCCGGCAAGCTGGCCGCGCACGCGTTCGGCTTCGGCCGGCCCGAGCCACAACCGGGCACCCGCGGACTGGCAGCGGACGTGCTTGCGCGCCTGGCGCCGGACCTCACGCCGCAATCGATCGACGGCCACGCCAGCGGCATCGACCTGCCAACGCGGATCCGGCTGGCCGAGGGCGCGTTGCGCGCGATGTCGCTGCGCCAGGACTTCACCCGGCTGGTGCTGTTCGTCGGCCACGGCGCCAGCTCGACCAACAACCCGCACGCCAGTGGCCTGAATTGTGGGGCCTGTGGCGGTCACCCGGGCCAGGCCAACGCCCGTATCGCCGCGGCAGTGCTGAACGATCCGCAAGTGCGCGAGGCGCTGGCCGGGCGCGGCATCGCCATCCCGTCCGACACCTGGTTCGTCGGCGCGCTGCACGACACCACCACCGATCAGGTGACCGTGTTCGACGCGGAGCAGGTGCCCGCCAGCCATGCCGCCGAACTGCGCCAACTGGATGCATGGCTTGCCGCGGCCGGCGCGCGGACCCGGCTGGAGCGCACCGCCGCGCTGGGCCTGCCGCAGACCCCTGCCGCGGCGGCCGCACTGGCAGCCCGCAGCACCGACTGGAGCCAGGTGCGGCCAGAACTGGGACTGGCCGGCTGCGCGGCCTACGTGATCGCCCCGCGCAGCCGCACCCGCGGACTGGACCTGGGCGGACGCGCCTTCCTCAACTCCTACGACTGGCGCCAGGACGACGGTTTCGCCGTGCTGGAGTCGATCATGACCGCACCGATGGTGGTCGGCGCCTGGATCAACCTGCAGTACTACGGTTCGGTGGTCGACAACCGCGTGTTCGGCTGCGGCAACAAGGTTCTGCACAACGTGGTCGGCCGGCTCGGCGTGATCGAGGGCAACGGCGGCGACCTGCGCGGCGGCCTGCCGTGGCAGTCGCTGCACGATGGCGAGCGCCTGCAGCACGAACCGTTGCGCCTGTCGGTGGTGATCGACGCGCCGCTCGATGCGATCAACACGATCCTTGCCCGGCACGAGCCGGTGCGCCACCTGGTCGACCATGGCTGGATCCACCTGTTCGCCATGGACGAGGGCCCCGGATCGCTGCAGCGCTACCGTGGCAACCTGCAGTGGGAAACGGCGGCATGAGTACGGCGTCGTCCGACGCTGCGGGCCCTGCATCCGGCGCGCCCCCGGCCACCGTCGACGCGGCGGTGGCGGCGCTGCGCCGGGGCCTGCTGATCGGCCTGCCCACCGAGACCGTCTACGGGCTTGGCGCCGACGCCGGCAATCCCGCGGCGGTGGCGCGGATCTTCGCCGCCAAGGATCGCCCGGCCGACCATCCACTGATCGTGCACCTGCACCGCGCCGACCAGTTGCCGCAGTGGGCCGCCCGCGTGCCGGACGTCGCGTGGCGGCTGGCCGAGGCGTTCTGGCCCGGCCCGCTCACGCTGGTGCTGCCGCGCGCGCCCGGCGTGCTGGATGCGGTGACCGGCGGGCTGGATACGGTCGCGCTGCGGGTGCCGGCCCATCCGCTGGCGCTGGCGGTGCTCGAGGCCTTCGATGGCGGCATCGCGGCACCCTCGGCCAACCGGCACAAGAAGATCAGCCCGACCACCGCGCGCGACGTGCGGGACGAGCTGGGCGATGCGGTCGCCGTGCTGCTCGACGGCGGACCGTGCCAGGTCGGCATCGAGTCGACCATCGTGGACGTCTCGACCGGCGGCGTACGCATCCTGCGGCCGGGCCTGATCGGCGAAGCGGAACTGCGACAGGTCACCGGCCAGGCGCTCGTTCCGGTCGCCGGCCCGACGCCCCGTGCGCCTGGCCGCATGAACGTCCATTACGCGCCCCGGGCGACCGTGGTGCTGCTGCCGCAGGACCAGGTCGGCGCGGAGGTCCACCGCTGGCTGGCGCGGCAGGCCCGCGTCGGCGTGCTGTCGGCGGTACGCGAGCCGGCGTGGCCGGCGCAGGTGCACTGGCTGGCGCTCGGTGGCGCCCCCGATGAGCAGGCGCGGCAACTGTACGCGCGGCTGCGCGAGGCGGACCGGCTGCGCCTGGACGTGCTGATCGCGGCGCCCCCGCCCGACCAGGGGCTCGGCCACGCCCTGCGCGACCGCCTGTGGCGGGCCGCCGGCCTGGGCGACCGGCTGCCATGACGATCCGGGCCGCATGCGGTTCCGCCTCCGCGCGTTACCCGTCGGTCGGCGGCGATGCCCAACGGGGCGCCCAGGGCGCCGGCGCCGATGGCTGATCCGGTCCCGGCGGTACTCGCCACCATGCACGGTAAGGAGCGGGCGATCGCGCCGCTGCTGCAGCGCATGCTCGGCCTGGCGGTGCAGGTTCCCGCCGGGCTGGACACCGACCGCTTCGGCACCTTCAGCCGCGAGATCCCGCGCATCGGCACACCCGAGTACGCGGCTCGCGCCAAGATCGCCGCGGCGTTCGAGCGCATGCCGCAGGCGCGGTTCGGGCTGGCCAGCGAAGGCAGCTTCGGGCCGCACCCGCAGGTGCCGTTCCTGCCGGTCGACGGCGAGCTGGTGATGCTGGTGGATCGACGCGACGGGCTGGAGCTGACCGGTTACCACCTCACCCCGCGCACCAACTTCGCCCACGCGCAGGTCCAGTCGATGGAGGCCGCGGAAGCCTTCGCCGCGCGCATCGGCTTCCCCTCCCACGGCCTCATCGTGATGGGTAGCACCGATGGCCAGCCGGCGCCTGCGCGACTGCTGCGCAAGAACATCGCCACGGTCCTGGAGCTGCAAGCCGCGGTGGCCGAGGCCATCGCGCGCTGTGGCGCCGCCCATGTGGAAGCGGACATGCGCGCGCACCGCAACCCCACCCGCATGCGCGCCATTCGCCGCGCCACCGTCGACCTGCTGCGTCGCTATCGCTCATGTTGCCCGCGCTGCGCACGCCCCGGCTTTGTCGTGAGCGAGCGCGTGCCGGGGCTGCCCTGCGCAGCATGCGGCTCGCCGACCGCGATGACCGTGACCGAGGTGGTCACCTGCGCCGGGTGCGCTTACCGGATCGAGCGGGCGGTCACTCCGCCCAGCGCGGACCCCGCGCGCTGCGATCTGTGCAACCCCTGAGGCACCCACGGGTGCGAGGAGCCCAACGCATGTCTGGACGTTTGACCCCGCAGGAACGCCTTGCCCAAGCCGACAAGCGCATCGATTGGCTGTTGGCCCAGCCGGGCACGAGCGAATGGCTGAAAGCCTGCCTGCGCTCGGCACGCGCTCATGAGCCGGTGCAGTTGCTCAACGACCTGGAGCTGCTCGGCCTGCTGCTGCGCGAGCGCGCAGGCGCGCTGGTCGACGGCCTGCTGGCGCCTGCGCCGCCCGCGCGCGAGTCGCCCTGCTCCACGGTCTGAGCATCGGCCCAACGAATCGTCGGCTGGTGCCTCGAGGCCATCCGCGAGCGGCTAGACCGCCACGTCCGCCTTGATCGGCGGGTGCGGGGCGTAGTCTTCCAGCACGAAGTCCTCGATGCGGTAGTCGTCGATGCTTCGGGCATGCCGCGCCAGGGTCATGCGGGGGAAGGGGCGCGGTTCGCGGGCGAGTTGCTCGCGGGCCTGCTCGACGTGGTTGAGGTACAGGTGGACGTCGCCACCGACCCAGACCAGCTCCCCGGGTCGCAGCCCGGCCTGTTGCGCGAGCATCAGCTGCAGCGCGGCGGCGCCGACGAAATTGAACGGCGCGCCCAGCAGCAGGTCGGCCGAGCGCTGGTACAGCAGGCAGTTCAGCCGTCCATCGGAGGTCACGTGGTACTGGTAGACCATGTGGCACGGCGGCAGCGCCATGCCCGCCAGCTCGCCGACGTTCCAGGCGTGGAACAGCATGCGCCGGCTGGCCGGATTCTCCCGCAGCGTCTTCACCAGCGCGGCGATCTGATCGTGCTCGGCCCCATCGACGCCAAGCCAGCGCCGCCACTGTTTGCCATACACCGGGCCCAGCTCGCCCCAGCGGGCGGCAAAGGCGTCGTCCTCGACGATCCGCCGTTCGAACGCCTCCTGCGAGATGTCCTCGCCGGTGGCGCGGCGATAGGCGGCCAGCGGCCAGTCGGTCCAGATCCTGACGTTTTCGCGCAGCAGCGGCTGGATGTTGGTGCCGCCGGTCAGGAACCACAGCATCTCCTTGACCGCCAGCTTCCAGTACACCCGTTTGGTGGTCAGCACCGGCACCGTGCCGTCGGACAGGTCGAAGCGCACCAGCGCGCCGAACACCGAGCGGGTGCCCACGCCGGTGCGGTCGAGCCGCTGGTCGCCCCGGTCGAGAACCTGCTCGAGCAGATCGAGGTACTGGTACTCCGGATGCCGCATGCTGATGCCTTCTGACGTCGAGGGGTGTGTGCTGGCCAAACGCGATTCTAGCGGCAGGCCGCCCACGCGGCCCGCCACCACCGTGGTGACATCCGTCACTCCCCCAGCAGCCTTCCGCCGGCCTAGACTCGTGCCCTTGCACCCCAAGGGACGGCCAACATGACGCAGTGGTATTTCAGCTACGGCAACAACGAACGCATCGGTCCGCTGGACGACGAGGGCGCCCGTGCGCAGGCGCGCAGCCGTCCCGACGGCTACTGCTGGAAGGAAGGCTTCGGCGAGTGGCGGCCGATCCACAGCGTATTCCAGCCGGCGACCGACATGGCGGTCGCCCCGCCACCGGTGCCTGCCGGCCGCTATGGCGCCTCTGACGAGGTCGACTACCGCATCGTCGGCAGCGACATGCAGTTCGTCGAGGTCGAGCTCGATCCCGGTGAGAGCGCCATCGCCGAGGCCGGTTCGCTGATGTACAAGGAATCGGCGGTACAGATGGACACCGTCTTCGGTGACGGCTCCAGCTCCGTCCAAGGCAGCGGCCTGATGGGCAAGCTGATGTCGGCGGGCAAGCGCGTGATCACCGGCGAGAGCCTGTTCACCACCGTCTTCACCCATACCGGCAACGGCAAGGCCAAGGTCGCCTTCGCCGCGCCCTACCCGGGCACCGTGATGGCGATGAAGCTCTCCGAGCATGGCGGCCGGCTGATCTGCCAGAAGGATTCGTTCCTGGCTGGCGCGCGCGGCGTGCAGTTGGGCATCTACTTCCAGCGCAAGATCCTCACCGGCCTGTTCGGCGGCGAGGGCTTCATCATGCAGAAGCTCGAGGGCGACGGCTGGGTGTTCGTGCACGCCGGCGGCACCGTGGTCGAGCGGGAACTCAAGCCGGGCGAGCGGCTGGACGTCGATACCGGCTGCGTCGTCGCCTTCCACGACACGGTCAGCATGGACGTGCGTCCGGTCGGCGGCATCAAGAGCATGCTGTTCGGCGGCGAGGGCGTGTTCCTGGCCACGCTCACCGGTCCGGGCAAGGTGTGGCTGCAGTCGCTGCCATTCTCGCGCATGGCCGGCCGCATGCTGGCGGCTGCGCCGCAGGGCGGCGGAACGCGTCGTGGCGAAGGTTCGATCCTCGGCGGCCTGGGCGACCTGATCGGCGGCGACAACAACTTCTAGCCACGCGCCTGTGGGAGCGCACAGGGTGCGCTCCCGCAGTCTCTGCCTCAGTGCACCGCGGGCACCAGCGTGGGCGCCCGGCGTGACATCGCCACCAGCACCACCCCGATCACGATCAGCGGCAGCGACTGCACCTGTCCCATCGTGAGCCAGCCCCAGGCCAGGTATCCAAGCTGCGGATCGGGCACGCGCACGAACTCGATGGCAAAGCGGAAGCAGCCGTACATCAGCGCAAACAGGCCCGACACCAGGTAACGCGGGCGCGGCTTCATCGACACCAGCCACAACACGGCGAACATCACCAGGCCTTCGAGCGCCATTTCGTAAAGCTGCGAGGGGTGTCGGGGGATACCACCCAACTGTGCCAACTGCTGCGCCAGCGCCGGCTGGTCGTGCGCCAGCTGCACGTCTTCCATCTTTGCGTTCGGGAAGATCATCGCCCACGACGCGTCGCTGGGCTTGCCCCACAGCTCGCCGTTGATGAAGTTGCCCAGCCGCCCCAGGCCCAGGCCCAGCGGCACCAGTGGCGCGACGAAATCCATGGTGTCGAAGAAGTGCAGCCGATGCCGCCGCGACCACCACCAGGCGGCCACCAGCACGCCGATCAGGCCGCCGTGGAAACTCATGCCGCCGTCCCAGACCTTGAACAGCGCCAGCGGATCGGTCCAGATCCACTGCGGGCCGCCAGCGTAGTAGAACAGCATGTACCACACGCGCCCGCCAACGATGATGCCCAGCATGGCGTAGAACGCCAGGTCGCTCAGCGCATCGCGACTCACCGGCAGCCGGCCCTGTTTGCGCCGGCGCTCGCCCAGCAGGCCCGCCCCAAGGAAACCCAGCAGGTACATCAGGCCGTACCAGTGCACCTGCACGGGCCCGATGTGGAAGGCGACCGGATCGAAGTGGACGGTGAACGGCTGGGTCATGGCGAAAGAGTGCGAGCTAAAGATCCAGTGTAGCCGGGCCCGACCGACCAGCGCAGGCCCTTTCCCCCCGCGAACCACTCTCACTAGAATCGCGGCGAACACACGCGGCGCGGGGGCGCCGCCAGGCCGACCACCGTGCTCCCGGTGGCCGCGCCCGCCACAGGGAGCTTAAGGGGGAAGGGATGATGAACCGATTCACGCGGGCTGCGCTGTGCGCCGCCCTGTTGGGGGCGTCCGCGATCGTCGCGGCCGCCGACCTGCTGCCGGTGCAGGATTTCGCGCGCCACCCGTCGCTGTCGATGCCGCGGCTGTCGCCCGATGGCAAGTACCTGGCCGTGCGTTGGGACGACGGCAGTTCGCACGCGCTGATTGTCTACCGCGTCGGCGACATGTCCCGGCCCGCCAGCATGCTGCGCATGCCCAAGTACGAGCTGCCGGCCGGCATCACCTGGGTAAGCCCGACGCGGCTGGTGGTCGAGAAGGGCAAGGAATACGGCTCGATCGACAAACCGTTCCTCACCGGCGAGATCATCGCCACCGACGTGGACGGCAAGCACCAGGACTACCTGTACGGCCGGGAAACCAAGTACAGCTCGCGTGCCGCCACGCGCGGCACCGACCGCGGCTGGGGCACGGTCGACGGCACGCCCGATTCGGCCAACGGCCACTTCTACATGGCTGCCATGCCCTGGGACAACCCGGACCACAGCTATCTCTATGACGTCGACGCCGGCGCCAATACCCGCCACCTGATCGGCGACATCGGCGAGGGCGACATGAGTTTCATGGTCGGCGCCGATGGTCAGGCGCATTACGCCTACGGCCGCAACGAACACTTCAACTATGTCGTCTACCTTCACCAGAACGACCGCTGGCAATCGCTGACGGCCGCGCAGATCGGCGGCACCTTCGCTCCGATCTATTTCACCCCCGACCACCAGCGCGTGTATGCCATGTACGACGCCGGTGGCGGCCCGGCCTCGCTGGTCGAGCAGGACGAAAACGGTGGCAACCGCAAGGTGCTGGCCGCCGCGGACTTCGGCGACATCGGCGGCATCGAATGGACACCGCTGCCGCGCCAGCCGTTCGCGACCATCCCCGACACGGGCCTGCCGCAGTTGCGCTACATCGATCCCAACCTGCCGGCCGCCAAGCTGCACCGCGCGCTGGCGATGAAATTCCCGGGCCAGTACGTGCATTTCGTCGACTACAGCGAGGACGGCGGGCAACTGCTGTTCAGCGTGAGCAGCGATCGCACGCCAGGCTCCTATTTCCTGATCGATACGCATAGCTACAAGGTGCTCAAGCTGTTCGATGTGGCGCCGTGGATCGACCCGACCAGGATGGCCGAACGCCGCCCGCTGCGCTTCAAGGCCAGCGACGGCACGGAGCTGGAAGCCATCCTCACCCTGCCGCCGGGCCGTCCCGGGACCAACCTGCCGATGGTGCTGCTGCCGCACGGTGGCCCGATCGGCGTGCGCGACGACTGGTTCTACGACGGCGACGCGCAGTTCCTGGCCAGCCGCGGCTACCTGGTGCTGCAGGTCAACTACCGCGGATCGGGCGGGCGGGGCGAGGATTTCCAGGAAGCCGGTTACCTCAAGTGGGGCACGCGCATCCAGCAGGACCTGATCGACGGCGTCAAATGGGCGGTTGCCCGGCACTATGCCGACCCGGCGCGCGTATGCGTGTACGGCGGCAGCTTCGGCGGCTACTCGGCGATGATGACGGTCATCCGCGCGCCGGGCATGTTCAAGTGCGCGGTCGGCTATGCCGGCATCTACGACCTGAAGATGATGTACAAGAAGGGCGACATCCGACAGAGCGAGAGCGGCCGCAGCTACCTCACCACCGTGATCGGCCGCAACGACGCCGAGCTCGACGCCAACTCGCCCGACAAGCTTGCCGACAAGATCAATGTTCCCGTATTGCTGATCCATGGCGAGGACGACAAGCGCGCCCCGTTCGCCCAGGCCAAGGCCATGCGCGCGGCGCTCGATGCGGCCCACAAGCCCTACGAATGGATGAGCAAGCCCGGCGAAGGCCACGGCTTCTACGACGAGCAGAACCGCGTTGATTTCTACAACGCGTTGCAGGCGTTCCTGGAGAAGCACATCGGCAAGGGAGCCTGAGCCTCCGGATCCCCGTAGGGCGTCTTCAGCCCAACCGCCTTGTGCGCGGGTGGTGGGCTGAAGCCCACCCTACGGCTTCCGTGCGGGCCTGCTACAGCAGCACCGGACGATCGGGCAGCTCATCCGGGTTGTGGCGATCGTCCGCAGGGAAGTGCTCGCGCAGCAGCGCGTTAATGGCGGCCAGGCCTTCCAGGCTGCCTTCGCGCCAGCGACCGGCGGCGAAATGGTCGCGCATGAGCGCACACACGTCGTCCCATTGCGCTTGCGCCACGCGGCGCGCGATACCGCGATCGGCGACGATCTCGATCCGCTGCTCCGACAGCAGCAGGTAGATCAGCACGCCGCAGTTCTCCTCGGTATCCCACACGCGCAGCTGAGCGAAGACTTCCTGCGCGCGCGTGCGCGCATCCACGCCGGCCAGCACCGCCCGCACGGCCAGCCGCGACTCCACCGCAAAACGCACTTCGCCGAGATGACCACGCTCGCCCACGGTGACCGCGTCGGCCAGGTCGTCCAGCAGCATCGCGGGAAAGCGCTGCCGCAGCTGGAACCAGCCGCCGAACAGGTTGGCGAGCAATCGCTGTACGGGTGTCATCACCAGCTCCCCGAAGAACCGCCGCCGCCGAAGCTGCCGCCGCCGCCACTGAAGCCGCCGCCTCCGCCGAAACCGCCGCCGCCCCCGAAGCCGCCACCACCGAAACCACCACCGCCGAAACCACCCCAGCCGCCCCAGCCCCCGCGCCCGATCGAGCGCCCACCACCGCCTGGCAGCAGCATGAACACGCCGCCGATGATCGCGCCCAGCACCGCCGAGCCCAGGCTGGCGGCGACCAGCCAGAGGATGCCGCCGGTGATGCCCGCGCCCAGCGGCGTGCGCACGAACAGGTTGGCGCGACCGAACAGATTGCGCAGGAAGAAGGCGATGAAAATGCCGATGAACAGCGCCTGCTGGAAGCCGATCCCGCGATGTTCGCGCGGCGCGCCCTGCACGGGCGGCGGCAGCGGCTCGCCGTCGATCAGCTGCGTAAGCGCGCCCACCGCGTCATGGATGCCGCCGTAGTAATCGCCCTCGCGGAACTTCGGCGCGATGTATTCGCGGATGATGCGCGCGGTCGCGGCGTCGGGAATCGCACCCTCCAGTCCGTAGCCGACCTCGATGCGCACCCGCCGGTCGCCCTTGGCCACCAGCAGCAATACGCCATCGTCGGTGCCCTTGCGGCCGACCTTGTTCTGCTCGGCCACGGCCAGCGAGTAGCTCTCGATGTCCTGCTCGCCGGTGCTGTCGATCATCAGCACCACCAGCTGCGCGCCCTTGCTTTTCTCCAGCGCAACCAGCTGGCCGTCGAGCTGGTCGACCTGCTGCGCGCTCAGCGTGCCGGTCAGGTCGGTAACGTGCCGCTTGAGCGTCGGGACCTCGGCAGCCTGCGCCGCCCAGCCCGCCACGAAGAGCAGCAGGCCGAGCAGCAGCCACGCCAGCCGCGGCGCGCGAGGGGCCATGTCAGTGCGCGGCCGAGCCGGCCGGCGCGGGCGCCTGCGTGCCGAAATCGACCGTCGGCGCGGTGGAGATCGCCTTCTCGTTCTCGACGGTGAAGTTCGGCTTGACCTGGTAGCCGAACATCTTGGCGGTCAGGTTGTTCGGGAAGGTGCGGATCATCGAGTTGTATGCCTGCACCGACTGCACGTAGCGGTTGCGCGCCACGGTGATGCGGTTCTCGGTGCCTTCCAGTTGCGCCTGCAGGTTCTGGAACAGGCCGTTGGCCTTCAGGTCCGGGTAGCGCTCGCTGACCACCATCAGCCGCGACAGCGCACTGGACAGCTCGCCCTGGGCCTGCTGGAACTGCTGGAGCTTCTGCGCGTCATTGATGGTGTCCGGGGTGACCTGCACGCTGCCGACGCGGGCGCGGGCATTGGTGACCTCGGTGAGCACGCGCTCCTCGTGCTGGGCATAGCCCTTGACCGTGTTGACCAGGTTCGGCACCAGGTCGGCGCGGCGCTGGTACTGGTTGAGCACCTCCGACCAGGCGGCCTTGACCGCTTCGTCCTGGCGCTGGATGGCGTTGTAGCCGCAGCCGCTGAGCAGCACGGCGAGCAGCGACAGCACGATCACGCGAAGGGTCTTCATGGCGGCGCTCCGGATGAGTGGGTGCGCCAGCGTAGGGTCAGGCTCCGGCCAGCGTCAACGAGCCCGGTACGGGTAGCCCGGGACCTGCCGTGACGTCCGTGGGAAATGTCGTCGCCTGACGCGGGCCTGCCCCGCTACGCACCCAGGATCGCGGGCAGCCGGGGGCCGACGATCAGCACCCAGCTCAGGCCCATGAACACCAGCAGCACGAACACCGCCGCCGAGCCCATGTCCTTGGCGCGGCCAGCCAGCTCATGGAACTCGGGACTGACCTTGTCGACCACTGCCTCGATCGCCGAGTTGAGCAGCTCCGCCGAGAGCACCAGGAACATCGGCAGCACCAGCGCCAGCTTCTCCAGCGCGCCATGGCCCAGGTAGAGCCCCAACGGAACCACCACGATCGCCAGGCAGACCTCGAAGCGGAACGAGGCCTCGTGGCGCCAGCCCGCGCGCAGGCCTTTCATCGACCAGCGCAGCGCGTTCCACAATTGTCGCGGTCCGCGGAAACCTTCAGCGGCCATGCGCTCAGGCGTCCTTCCGCGCGGAGGCGGAGCCGGAGGGCAGCGGCAACGGGGCTGACGACATGGGCGGCTACTCGCGATCGGCCGGCGGCAAGCGCACCATGATGCCACAGCGCCCGTCACGCAACCGCATGTCGCAGTGCAGCGTCACGCGTTTGACGGATGGGTTACCCTCCGGTGATTGCAGCCCGGTTCAGGGTTGCAGAGCAGGCCGCGCCGCGGCTGTCTGTGTTCATCCGCTCGGAAACTCCATGGCAATCCAGAATCCACCCGTATCGCAAACGCGATCCTTCAGCACCGTCTTCCTGATCGAAATGTGGGAGCGCTTCGGCTTCTACGGCATGCAGGTGCTGATGGTCACCTACATGATGAAGAAGCTCGGCTTCATCGATACCCACGCGAACCTCGTCTGGGGTGCAGCTGCTGCGTTGATCTACGCCACGCCTGCGATCGGTGGCTGGGTCGGCGACAAGCTGATCGGTACGCGTCGCACGATGCTGACCGGTGCCGTGGTGCTGGGTCTGGGCTACGCGATGCTGTGGATTCCCACCAGCAACGCCTACCTGCTGTACGTGGCGCTGGGTGTGATCATCGTCGGCAACGGCTTCTTCAAGCCCAACGCCGGCAATCTGGTCCGCAAGATCTACGAGGGCGACGACACCAAGATCGATAGCGCGTTCACCATCTACTACATGGCGGTCAACGTCGGCTCGATGATCTCCATGACGCTGACGCCGTGGGTGCGTGACTACGTGGGCGAGCGCTACGGCGATGCCTGGGGCTGGCACACCGCCTTCGGCATCTGCGCGATCGGCCTGCTGCTGGGCCTGGTCAACTACATGCTGATGAGCCGCACGCTGCGCCACATCGGTTCGGAGCCGGACCAGAAGCCGTTCAACCTCGCCCGCTTCGGCGCGGTGATGCTGGCGGCCACCGCGATGGTGTTCATCGCCGCCTTCATCCTGCAGAGCCAGACGGTGGCACGCATTTGCGTGTATGCCGCCGGCGTGGTGATCCTGGGCATCTTCATCCACCTGATCCGTTCGAGCGAACGCAGCGAACGGGCCGGCCTGGTCGCCGCGCTGGTGCTGACGGTGCAGACGATCTTCTTCTTCATCTTCTACCAGCAGATGTCCACCTCGCTGAACCTGTTCGCGCAGAAGAACGTGAACCTGGACTTCAGCGTGTTCGGCATGCACCTGTTCACCTGGATTCCGGAGCAGTACCAGAACCTCAATGCGATCTGGATCGTGCTGCTGAGCCCCGTGCTGGTGTTCATCTACAACTCGCTCGGCCGTGCCGGCAAGGATCCGTCGGTTGCCGCCAAGTTCGCGCTGGGCTTCGCCGCGGTCGCCGCCGGCTTCTTCATCTACGGCATCGGCGCCCACTGGGCGGTGGCCGGCCAGGTGTCCTCGTGGACCATGGTGTGGGGTTACGGCCTGTATTCGCTGGGCGAGCTGCTGGTCTCGGGCCTGGGGCTGGCGATGATCGCCCGCTACGTGCCGGCGCGCATGGGCGGCTTCATGATGGGCGCCTACTACGTCGCTTCCGGCATCGCGCAGTACCTGGGCAGCGTGGTGGCCAACTTCGCGCACATCCCCGAAGGCCTCAACGACCCGCTGCAGTCGCTCGAGATCTATACCAACTTGTTCACCAAGCTCGGCTGGGTCGGCCTGGGCTGCACGGCGATCGCCGTGGCGGTGCTGCCGCTGATGAAGAAGCTCTCCAACAGCCACGCCGAACATGCCGCCGCAGCCGATCCGCTGCCGCCGGTGCGCAGCGAGGAAGGCTGGGAACTCCCGGGCTGATCCCACGGCGCCGCGGACCTCCGCGGCGCCTTTTTTCGCGCCATGCCCCACCGGCACGCCAACCGCCGCATCGGCCCCTTCGCGCTCACGCGCATGCTCGCCTGGTTGCGCCTTTGCGCGATCGCCGGGCAGAGCGTGGCGGTGCTGGTCTGCGCGCTTTGGATGCACCTGGCCATCCCGCTGCTGCCGCTGCTCACCGGCATCGGCGCGCTGGCCGTCTTCGCCGTCTTCGCCGCCTGGCGGCTGGGCCAGCCCTGGCCGGTGCGCGAGTGGGAAACCATCCTGCACGTGGCGGTCGACACGCTGGTGCTGGGCTACCTGCTCTACTTCACCGGCGGCGCCAGCAACCCGTTTGTGACCTTGCTGCTGGTACCGATCGCGCTGACCGCGGCCGCGCTGTCGGTGCCCGCTGTGCTGGCGGTGGCGGCGCTGGCCGGCGTGGCCTACCTGCTGCTGCTCTATCGCTACGAACCGCTGCCGCTGCCCATGCACGGCGGCGGCTTTCCGCTGCACATCCTCGGCATGGGCGTGAACTTCGTGATCACCGCGCTGCTGCTGGGGTTCTTCATCAACCGGCTGGCGCGTGCGTTGCGCATGCAGCAGCTTGAAGTACAGCGCGTGCGGGAGCGCGCGCTGCGCGACGAGGGCATCCTGGCGATCGCTACCCAGGCCGCGGGTGCCGCACACGAGCTCAACACGCCGCTGGCCACCATGCGCACGCTGCTGCCCGAACTGCGCCGCGAACATGCGCAGGACACCCTGCTGGAAGAAGACCTGGCGCTGCTGCAGGAGCAGGTGGACCGCTGTCGCACGATCCTGCGGGAGATGGTCGCCTTCGGCCAGGCGCAGCTGTCGCAGGAGGCCGAGCGGATGTCGCTGCAGGCGTTCGTGCACGGTTGCCTGGAGCGCTTCCAGTTGCTGCGCCCGGAAGCCGAACTCGCACTCGACCTGCCCGACGCCACCGCCCGGCTGGTGCTGCGCGTGCCGGCGGGCCTGCGCCATGCGCTGATCAACCTGCTCAACAACGCGGCCGATGCTTCGGAGTCACGTGGCTCGGACGCCGTCGAGCTGCAGATCCGCTGCGAGCACGGCTGGCTGGAGCTGACCGTACGCGACCACGGCCCGGGCTTCGACAGCCAGGCCGAGCTGGGCGAGCTTGGCCGCAGCGGCAAACAGGGCGGCCTCGGGCTGGGCCTGGCGCTGGCCGAAGCCACCGCCGAGCGCCTCGATGGCGAACTGACGGCGGGCAACACCGGGCAAGGTGCACAGGTGCGCCTGCGCCTTCCGCTGGCCGCGATCGGCGCCGGCTGAAACAGCCGAACGTGCAACGGCGACGCGCTCGGGCAAGAATGTCTTTCCCGCTGCCGATCCCTGCATGTCCATGACCGATGCCAACGCTCCCCGCCAGTTGCTGATCGTCGACGACGACGCCACCTTCGTCCGCGTGCTCTCCCGCGCGCTGGGCTCGCGTGGCTTCGAGGCGATCGGCGCCACCCGCGCCGACGAGGCGCGGCAGCTGGCCCGCCGGCACCAGCCACGCTACTGCGTGCTGGATCTCAAGCTGGGCGAGGAGAACGGGCTGAAGCTGATCTCCGAGTTGCATGCACTGGTGCCGGAGATGCGCATCCTGCTGCTGACCGGCTACGCCTCGATCGCCACCGCGGTGGAAGCGATCAAGCGCGGCGCCCATGACTACCTGGCCAAGCCGGTCGATGCCGACGCGGTGGTGCGTGCGCTGCTCGAGGGCGAAGGCCCGGCACCCGCCGACGACGAGCCGCCGGAAGCGCCGGAGGCACCCCTCGCGCTGCGCCGGCTGGAATGGGAGCACATCCAGCGCGTGCTGACCGAATGCGATGGCAACATCTCCGAGACCGCGCGGCGCCTGGGCATGCATCGCCGCACGCTGCAGCGCAAGCTGAGCAAGCATCCGGTGCGCGAGCGGCCAGACGCGGGCGAGTGATCATGCCCTCGTAGGGTGGGCTTCAGCCCACCGGCCGCCTGCGTCACGTGTCCTGGTGCGCTGAAGCCCACCCTGCGATGGCCCGCCATCGCGGGCTTTCCACACCTCCGTGCGACAACGCGTCATCTGGCCGTGCACATTGGCGCCGCTATGCTGCGAAGCCTCGACCCACGTCCAGAGTTGACCGTGAAGCCCCGATCGCCCGGCATCTGCGTGCTCGCCATCCTGGCCGCCCCTGCCCTGCTGCACGCCGCCGATACGCCACCGCAAACCACCACGCTCGCCCCGGTGATGGTGCACGCCAGCGACACCCACGTCACGGAGACGCCGGCGGTCAGCGTGCGCATCGACCGCGCCCAGCTGGCCCGCCAGAACGTCACCACCAGTGCCGACGCGCTGCGCTTCGCACCCAACCTGCAGGTGCGCTCGCGCTACATCGGCGACCCCAACGCGATCATCAGCGGGCGCAACGCGGGCACCCTGCAGAGCGCGCGCAGCCTGGTCTATTCCAACGGCCTGCTGCTCTCCAACCTGATGACCAACGGCTGGGACGGCGCCCCGCGCTGGGGCATGGTCGCGCCCGAGGAGATCGGCGCGGTCGACGTGCTGTACGGTCCCTACTCGGCCCTCTATCCGGGCAACTCGATCGGCACCACGGTACTGATCCACACGCGCCTGCCCGAGCGGCTAACCGCCAGCGCCAGCGTGCAGCTCATGAGCCAGGATTTCCGCGACGCCTATGGCGCCGGCGGCCACTACAGCGGCCGCCACGCCGCCGCTTCGCTCGGCAACCGGCAGGGCCGCTGGAGCTGGCTGCTCACCGTCGACCGGCTGGACAACCACGGCCAGCCGATGCAGTACGCCACCGCCAGGGCCGGTGGCGCTCCGTCGACCGCGGTCGCGGTGGACGGCGCCACGCTCGACCGCAATCCGAACGGCAGCCCGCGCCTGGTCTACGGTGCCAACAGCATCGAGCACACCGTGCAGACCCAGGCCAAGCTCAAGCTCGGGGTGGACCTGACCGACCGGGTGGCGGCGCTGTTCACGCTCGGCTGGTGGCACAACCGCGCCGAGGACCGTACCCGCAGCTTCCTGCGCGACGCCGGCGGGCAACCGGTCAGCGCAGGCACGGTGAGCGCCTACGGCGGCACCTGGACTTTGCCGCCCAGCGGCCTGGCGCCAACCGGCAGCGAGGATACGCACCTGTTGTATGGCGCCGAGCTCAATGGCCACTGGTCCAATGACTGGCGCTGGACCGCCATCGCCAGCCACTACGACTTCGCCCGCGCGCTCGCGCGCAGCGCGTCCCTGCCGCCGCCGGTCGGCCCGCTGGGCGGTCCCGGCACCGTGGCCGACAACGCAGGCTCCGGCTGGGACACGCTCGACCTGCGCAGCTCGGGCCCGCTGGGCGACACGCACATGCTCTACGCCGGCCTGCATGGCGACCGCTACGTGCTCGATTCGCGCGTGTCCGCCGCCAGCGACTGGCGCGGCCCCGCCGACGGCCCGCTCACGAGCGCCTTCGCCGGCCGCACGCAGACGCGCGCCGCCTATCTGCAGGACGTCTGGAGCTTTGCCGACGCCTGGGCACTGACGCTGGGCGCGCGCTGGGAGCAATGGCGCGCCTACGGCGGACGCCGTGCGGGCGGCGCCGCGAGCGTCCGTTACGCCGACCGCCAGCGCAGCGACCTGTCGCCCAAGGCCGCGCTCGAGTGGGACT
This sequence comes from Frateuria flava, assembly GCF_017837635.1. Taxonomy (GTDB): domain Bacteria; phylum Pseudomonadota; class Gammaproteobacteria; order Xanthomonadales; family Rhodanobacteraceae; genus Frateuria_A; species Frateuria_A flava. The sequence goes on along the minus strand of NZ_JAGJRS010000015.1, from coordinate 38,709 downwards.
TTGCGCCCGACTGGCAGCTGCGCCTGGCCTGGGGCAAGGCGGTGCGCTATCCGACCGTGGCCGAGCTGTTCCAGGGTGCGATCTCCGCCAACGCGATCGTCGGCAACGATCCCAACCTCAAGCCCGAGCGCGACAACTCGATCGACCTCACGCTCAAGCGGCAGCTCACCGACGGCCACTGGCGCGTCTCGCTGTTCCAGGACCGCATTGCCGATGCGCTCTACACGCAGACCGACATCACCGTTTCACCCACCGTCACCAGCGTGCAGAACATCGACCTCACCCGCATCCGCGGCATCGAGGGCGAGCTGGCGCTGACCGACCTGTGGACGCCCGGGCTGGACCTCACCGCCAGTGTGGCCGTGAACGACGCCAGGACCCTGCGCGACCGCCGCTACCCGCTGGCCGAAGGCAAGTGGTTCCCGCGCATCCCGCGCCTGCGCGCCAGCCTGTTCGCCGACTACCGCTTCGGCGATGGCTGGGAAGCCTCGTTCGGCATCCGCCGCTCCGGCCGCCAGTACGGCTCGCTGGACAACAGCGATTTCCTCGATACCTACGGCGCCGTCAGTGCCTTCACGGTCGCCGATGCGAAACTGCGCTGGCATTTCGCCCCGCGCTGGACCGCGTCGCTGGGCGTGGACAACCTCACCAACGCGCGCTACTGGGTCTACCACCCGTATGCCGGCCGCACCTGGGTCGGGGGCGTGCGCTGGGACCTGTAACCGAAGGACTGCCATGCGTCGCCTGCTGATCCTGCTGCTTTGCCTTGCCGTCGCGCCAGTACTCGCGCACGAGCCCATGGCCATGTCGAAGGAGCCGCCGCTCGGCGCCAGCGCGGCGTTCGACGCGCAAGGCCGGCTTTGGGTCGCCGATGCCGCCGACGGCCACGTGCGCCTGCGCCACTCCGACGACCTTGGCAAGACCTTCAGCGCGCCGGTGCCGGTCAATGCCACACCCGAGCCGATCTACGCCGAAGGCGAAAACCGGCCCAAGCTGGCGTTCGGCCCGAAGGGCGAGATCTACGTGAGCTGGTCGCAACCGCGCGCCAAGCCATGGACCGGCTTCGTCCGCTTCGCCCGTTCGCTGGACGGCGGCGCCCATTTCTCCGCCCCGCTCACCGTGCACCATGATCGCGCGGAGATCACCCACCGCTTCGATGCGCTTGCCGTCGGTGGCAAGGGACGCGTGGTGCTGGCCTGGATCGACAAGCGCGACCAGGCCGCGGCCGAGGCCGCGGGCAAGCCCTACCTGGGCGCTGCCGTTTACTACGCGTGGTCCGACGATCGCGGTGCGAGCTTCGTCCGCGAACGCAAGCTTGCGGCGCACAGTTGCGAGTGCTGCCGCATTGCGCTCTCGCACACGCCGCAAGGCGATATCGCCGCGTTCTTCCGCGCGGTCTACGGCGACAACATCCGCGACCACGCCTTCGCCGTGCTGCGCACCGACGGCGGGGCCAGCCATGCCGAGCGCGCCACCTTCAGCGATTGGCACATCGCCGGCTGCCCGCACCACGGCCCCGGCCTGGCGATTGCGGCGGACGGCACGCGCCACGCGGTCTGGTACGAAGCCAACGGCAAACCGACCATCTGGTATGGCCAGCTCCAGCCCGGCCAGCATGCCGCACACGCGCAGGCGATCGCCGGCGCCGGCGCCAGCCACGCGGACATCGCGGTGGATGGCAACACGGTCTGGGTGGCGTGGAACCAGGTCGACGCGAAAGGCGACGCACTGATGCTGCGCCGCTCGGACGATGGCGGGCTGCAGTTCGGTCCGCCGCGCGCGCTGGCGACCAGCGCCGCGGCGGTGGGTTCACCGCAGCTGCTGCTGCGCAATGGGCGGGCCTACGTCGCCTGGAACACGGCGACCGGGTTCCGTCTGCTCCCCACCGGAGAAACGCCATGAAGCGTTGGCTCGCCGCCCTGTTGCTGCTGCCGGGCCTTGCCACGGCAGGCTCCCTGAAGCCGTTGAGCGCAACCGACGTCGCTGCCCTGCTCACCCCACCGGCCCACGGCGAGCGCCTGGTCGCTCTGTGGGCGCTGGACTGCGCCTATTGCGAACCGAACCTGCAGGCGCTGGCGCGACTCCAGCAGGCGCATCCGAAAAGCATCGAACTGGTCACCGTGGCCACCGACGACATGGCGCACGCTGCGGCCATCGAAAAGCGCCTTGCCGATGCCGGCATGACCGCCTGGCCGGCCCGCGCCTACGCCGACGCCACGCCCGAGCGGCTCAACTATCTGCTCGATCCCGAATGGGGCGGCGAGACACCGCGCGTGCTTGTGGTCCACGCCGATGGCTCACGCCAGGGATACAGCGGCGAGCTGACGCAAAAGCAGCTTCGTGCCCTCACGCCGAAACCGTAGGGCGGGCTCGGCCACCATGCCATTCGTTGCGTGCGGGACGGTGGGCTGAAGCCCACCTACGAGGCTCCGTTCCAGATACGCAAAACGCCCCGAAAGGGGCGTTTTGCATGTCTGGCGGAGAGAGAGGGATTCGAACCCTCGATAAGGCTTTTGACCCTATACTCCCTTAGCAGGGGAGCCCCTTCGGCCTCTCGGGCATCTCTCCGGGTATGTTCCGCGCTTTCGCGGAGCCGGCAAGGATACCGGCCGACGCCGCCGAGGTAAAGCGTTCGTGATCAGTGTTCGCCGGTTTCGCCGGACGTGCCGCCACCGGACTCGTGCTCGCCCTTGATCCGCTGATAGATCTCTTCGCGATGCACCGCCACGTTCTTCGGGGCATTGATGCCGATACGCACCTGGTTGCCCTTCACGCCGAGAACGGTAACGGTCACCTCGTCACCGATCATCAGGGTTTCACCGACCCTGCGGGTCAGAATCAACATGTTGTGTTACTCCATAAATGCTGTTGGTCACAGGCCTGCCGCACGATGGAGCTTCACCCCTGAGCCCATCGCCAGTCAGTTCGACGAAAGTCCGTCGAAGGCCCTACCGCCTTCCCCGGCTCACAGCCAAGGCATTCACCATGAATGCCCTTGCCTTGCGGCGACATCGTGGGTCCATGCCGCCGACAGTCGTCCGATACTAGCCGAGCGCGAGCGCCGCGCGCAACGCATTTCGCGGGCGATAAATCCCCGATTCACAAAGGTCTGGCGGGTCTACATCCTTTGGCCGATCCACCCCGGCAAAGCGGCGAGCAGGCCGGGTAGCTGGGCCGTATCCAGGCCACCACCCTGGGCCATGTCCGGGCGCCCGCCGCCCTTGCCTTCGACCTGCTGCGCAATGTGCGACACCACGTCGCCGGCCTTGATGCGACCAAGCGCTGCGCCATGCACGCCGGCCACCAGTGAAACGCGACCGTCGACCGCACCGGCCAGCAGGATCACGCAATCGCCAAGCTGTTGCTTGAGCTGGTCGACACTGTCGCGCAAGGACTTGGCATCGAAACCTTCCAGGCGCGCGGCCACCACCTTGATGCCGGCCACCTCGGTTGCATTCCCGGCGAGATCGGCCGTGGCGCTGCCGGCGGCCTTGCTGCGCAGCGACTCGAGCTCGCGCTCGAGCTTCTTCTGGCGGTCGAACAGCTGACGCAGCTTTTCGATGACGTCGTCGCCGCTGCCCGAGAGCAGGTGCGAGAGCTCGCCCAGGCGGCGCTCTTCATCCGCGACGTAGGCCAGCGCGCCGGCGCCGGTGACTGCTTCGATGCGGCGCACGCCGGAGGCCACGCCCGCTTCGCTGACAATCTTGAACAGGCCGATGTCTCCGGTGCGGCTGACGTGCGTGCCGCCGCAAAGTTCGGTGGAGAAGTCACCCATCTTCAGCACGCGCACCTCATCGCCGTATTTCTCGCCGAACAGCGCCATGGCGCCGAAGGAGATGGCCTCGTCGTAGGCCATCTGGTGCACCTCGGCCGGCGCGTTGCGGCGCACCTCGGCGTTGACCAGCGCCTCGACCGCGGCAAGCTCTTCACGGCCGAGCGGCTTGAAGTGGGAAAAGTCGAAACGCAGGCGCTCGGGCGCCACCAGCGAGCCCTTCTGCGTGACGTGTTCGCCGAGCACCTGGCGCAACGCCGCGTGCAAAAGATGGGTGGCCGAGTGATTGAGCACGGTGGACTGGCGACGCGCGGTGTCGACCTGTGCATCGAGCGTGTCGCCGGTACGCAGCGCCACGCCGTGCCAGCGGCCCGCATGGCCGAAGAACACGCCCCCCATCTTGAGCGTGTCGTCGACCTCGAAACGGCCATCCGCGTGGCTCAGTACACCGGTATCGCCCACCTGGCCGCCGGACTCGGCGTAGAACGGCGTCCGATCGAGAATCACCAGTGCTTCCTCGCCATCGTCCAGCGCATCGACCTGCTTGCCGTCGCGCACGATGCCGATGACCTTGCAACCGCTCGCCGCGAGCGCCTCGTAACCCAGGAACACCGTCGGAGCCAGGCGGCTGGCCAGCTCCGCCGGCATCTGACCCTTGGCCTCGAAGCGGCCGGCTGCCCGGGCGCGCTCGCGCTGTTCGTTCATGGCCTGCTCGAAGCCGGCCATGTCGACGGTAAGGCCGCGCTCGCGCGCGATGTCGCCGGTCAGGTCGACCGGGAAGCCGTAGGTGTCGTAGAGACGGAAGGCGTCCACACCCGGAATGGTGCTGCCTGCCTTCTTGGCCACCTCGTCGAACACCCGCATGCCGTGTTCGAGTGTTTCGCCGAAGCGCTGTTCCTCGGTACGCAGTGCGTCCTCCACGAAGGCCTGCTTCGCGGCCAGCTCCGGATAGGCCGCGCCCATTTCCTCGACCAGCGGCGCGACCATCTTCCAGAAGAACTCGCCGCGCACGCCCAGCATCCAGCCATGGCGCAGCGCGCGGCGGATGATCCGGCGCAGGACATAGCCGCGCCCCTCGTTGGAAGGGAGCACGCCATCGACGATCAGGAAGGAGCAGGCGCGGATGTGATCGGCGATCACGCGCAGCGACTTGTTGGCCAGGTCGCTCGTGCCGGTCAATTCGCCGGCCACACGGATGAGGTGTCCGAACAGGTCGATCTCGTAGTTCGAATGCACGTTTTGCAACACCGCGGCCAGGCGCTCCAGGCCCATGCCGGTGTCCACGCAGGGGGCCGGCAGCGGCGAGAGCGTGCCGTCCGGCGCGCGGTCGAACTGCATGAAGACGAGATTCCAGATCTCGATATAGCGGTCGCCATCCTCGTCGGGCGAGCCAGGCGGCCCTCCAGCCACACCCGGACCGTGGTCGTAGAAGATCTCGGTGCAGGGTCCGCAGGGGCCGGTATCGGCCATCTGCCAGAAGTTGTCCGAGGCAAACGGAGCGCCCTTGTTGTCGCCGATGCGCACGATCCGCTCGGCCGGCACGCCCACCTGTTTGTTCCAGATGTCGTAAGCCTCGTCATCGGTCTGGTAGACCGTGACCCACAGCCGCTCGGCCGGCAGCTTGAACACGCCCGTAAGCAGCTCCCAGGCATAGGCGATAGCGTCGCGCTTGAAATAGTCGCCGAACGACCAGTTGCCCAGCATTTCGAAGAAAGTGTGGTGGCGCGCGGTGTAGCCGACCTGGTCCAGGTCGTTGTGCTTGCCGCCGGCACGCAGGCAGCGCTGCACGTCGGCGGCGCGCGCGTAGGGCAACTTCTCGCTGCCCAGAAACACATTCTTGAACTGCACCATGCCCGAATTGGTGAACAGCAGCGTCGGATCGCTGGCTGGCACCAGCGAGCTGGACGGCACGATGGCGTGGTCCTTGGCGCGGAAGAATTCGAGGAAGGTGGAACGGATATCGGCGGTTTTCATGGGCGGCGCAGGCTTGAGACAAAAAAGGCCACGCCGGCGGCCACCGCCGTTGAAATCAATCGATTTCGTCGGCAGCGTCGTCCACTTCGGCGTGGGTAGCACGTCGTACTGTGGCGGCGGCAAAGCCGCGACGCAAGAGGAACTGCGCCCGGCGGGCGCGTTCGGCATGATCCGCCGGGGCCTTGCCACCGTAGCGGCGGCGCAATTGGTCGATGGCCGACGCCTCCCAGTCCACCCCGGCGTCGTCCAGCAGTTCGCGGATGCGCTCGTCGGGAACGGCGTGGGTCTTGAGCTCGGCGCGAATGCGCTGTGGGCCGTAGCCCTGGCCTGCGCGGCTGCGCACAAGGACGTCGGCGAAGCGGTCGTCGTCCTGGTAGTGCTGATCGCCCAGGCGGTCGATCGCGGCGGTGGCCTCGTCGCCTTCGTAGCCGCTCTGGCGCAGCTTGGTCTTGAGCTCGCGGCGCGAGTGCTCGCGGCGGGCGAGCAGGCCCAGCGCCTTGTCGTAGGCGGTACGTTTGGGCTTGTTCGGGTTATCCGGACCGCGCTTCACGCGCATGCAACCTTTGCCAGCCCATGCCATGCGGGCGCGGTCTTGCGGGAGCGGCGGGCGCTGTTCGACAGCGAATGCGGGTCATTCATCGCGGGGTTGGCGCAAAGCAGAAAGCCGATCGACTCCGGCTTTGGCAGGAATGGCGTCAGCTGTCGTTGAACGTACTGGCGGAGATTGGCTTGGCCGGGAGCGCAAGGCCTCCCCACTCCCCCGACGCTCTCCCCCGGGCGTTGCTCGGGGGAGAGGGAGCCGCGGGAATCCGGCGGACGCATGCGCTCAGGCTTCTTCGAGCGCCTCTTCGGCCGCGGCGGCCGGCTTGCTGCTGACCAGCAGGCGCGCGCGCAATTGCTGGTCGATCTCGTTGGCGATGGCCGGGTTGTCGCGCAGGAACTGGCGCACGTTCTCCTTGCCCTGGCCGATGCGGTCGCCGTTGTAGCTGTACCAGGCGCCGGACTTGTCGATCAGGTTTTCCTTCACGCCCAGCTCGATGATCTCGCCCTCGCGCGAGGTGCCCTCGCCGTAGAGGATCTCGAACTCGGCCTGGCGGAATGGCGGCGCGACCTTGTTCTTGACCACCTTGACGCGGGTTTCCGAACCGATCACCTCGTCGCCTTTCTTGACCGCGCCGATGCGGCGGATGTCCAGGCGGACCGAAGCGTAGAACTTCAGCGCGTTGCCGCCGGTGGTGGTCTCGGGACTACCGAACATCACGCCGATCTTCATGCGGATCTGGTTGATGAAGATGACCAGGCAATTGGTCTTCTTGATGTTGGCGGTGAGCTTGCGCAGCGCCTGGCTCATCAGGCGCGCGTGCAGGCCGACGTGGGAATCGCCCATCTCGCCCTCGATTTCGGCCTTCGGCGTGAGCGCCGCGACCGAGTCGACCACCACCATGTCCACGGCGCCCGAGCGCACCAGCATGTCGGCGATCTCCAGCGCCTGCTCGCCGGTGTCCGGCTGGCTGATCAGCAGGTCGGCCACGTTGACGCCGAGCTTCTCGGCATAGGTCGGGTCGAGTGCGTGCTCGGCGTCGACGAAAGCCGCTGTGCCTCCGTTCTTCTGGCAGTTGGCGATGGCCTGCAGGGTCAGCGTCGTCTTGCCGGAGGATTCCGGGCCATAGATCTCGATGACGCGGCCGCGCGGCAAGCCACCGATGCCCAGCGCGATGTCGAGCCCGAGCGAACCGGTGGAAACCGTGTCGATGGCTTCGTTGGTGCGGTCGCCCAGGCGCATCACGGCACCCTTGCCGAACTGCTTTTCGATCTGGCCAAGGGCGGAGGCCAGCGCTTTGCGCTTGTTGTCGTCCATCGTGGAAATCCCGGTGGTGTGGCGAGGAATGAAAGCGATCTTGCCCGGTCGGAATCTCACCGACTGCGATCTGCTAAGGCCTTGATTATCCCACAGCCGTCAATCCCCGCCGCCGGCGCAGGACACCTCATTCCGTCAGCGCTTTCCGCACGCCGTTGAGCGCGGCGGCCACGCTTTGCCGGCGGATCGCCTCACGATCGCCGTCGAAGTGGAACAGCTGCGCATGGGCGTAGCCGCCGCGGCGCTTCCAGCCAATCCAGACGGTGCCGACCGGCTTGTCCGATGTACCACCCGAAGGACCGGCGATGCCGGTGACCGCCACGGCCACGCCCGCGCCGTATCGGGCCATCGCACCGGAAACCATCTCCAGCACGGTTTCCTCGCTGACGGCTCCGGTGTGCTCGAGCGTGCGCGGGTTGACGCCCAGCAGCGCTTCCTTGGCCTCGTAGCTGTACACGACTACGCCAGCATCGAACCAGGCGGAACTGCCAGGCTGGTCGGTGAGCGTCTTGGCGATCCATCCACCCGTGCAGGACTCGGCGGTGACCAGCATCAGCTTGTGCTGCTGGAGGTCGGTCGCGACGTGGGCGGCCAGTGCGGAGAGTTCGGCGTCGGTGGGGGCGGACTGGGGCACGGTGGGCATTCCGGCGGGGAAAGGGACCCGTTCTACCCGCTTGAGGGACGCTGCGGCAAGGAAGGCTGGTGCGGTCACCGTCTGCTTTTGTGGTGTCGGCGGTGCCGGGTTGGGTTGAGGCACGCTTCCCCATCCGCCCTTCGGGCACCTCCCCCATCAAACGAAGGAAAAATCGAAGGTGCGGCGCCGCGCTTGCGAGCCCTCCTGCGCGAACGCGGGGAAGCTGCCAGGCGGAATGCGGCGCCCTAGCGCGCGCGATCGGCATCCACCGGCGGCGGAGCCTCCATGCATCCCGGTCGCGCACCGGTGCTCGTGCAGCATTACGCGCCCTTTCCTGCCTTTCGCGCGGCCGGGCGACGGCTGACGCCGTGTACACTCCGAGGCCTCCCGGCCCCATGACCGCCGCCGGCGACCGCCCGCCTGATTTCCTGCATGAACCTCAACGATTCCGCCTCGCATACCCCCTTCATGCGCCAGTACCTGGCCCACAAGGCCGAGCACCCGGACGTGCTGCTGTTCTTCCGCATGGGCGACTTCTACGAGCTGTTCTACGACGACGCCCGCAAGGCGGCGCGACTGCTCGACATCACGCTGACCCAGCGCGGCCAGTCCGCGGGCGCGCCGATCCCGATGGCCGGTGTGCCCTACCACGCGGCGGAGAATTACCTGGCGCGTCTGGTGAAGCTCGGCGAGTCGGTGGCGATCTGCGAGCAGATCGGCGATCCGGCGACCTCCAAGGGTCCGGTCGAGCGCAAGGTGGTCCGCATCGTCACGCCCGGCACGGTCACCGATTCGGCGCTGCTGGAGGAACGCCGCGACAACCTGCTGCTGTCGATCCACGCCGGCGCACAAGGGGCCTTCGGGCTGGCCTGGGTGGACCTGAGCTCCGGCCGCTTCCTGCTCAGCGAAGTGCCCAGCGCCGAAGCGCTCGCCGCCGAGCTCGCGCGCCTGCAGCCGGCCGAGACGCTGGTCGGCGAGGACGGCGGATGGCCAACGCTGGTCACCGCCCTGCCCGGCCTGCGCAAGCGGCCGCCGTGGCATTACGACCTGGACGCGGCGCAGCGCGAGCTCAACCGCTTCTTCGGCACGCGCGATCTGGGCGGCTTCGGCGTCGACGGGCTGCCGCTGGCGATCGCCGCCGCCGGCTGCCTGCTCGGCTATGTCGAGGAAACCCAGAAGAGCGCCCTGCCGCACCTCACCGGCATGGCCGTGGAGAACGCCGGCGAAACCATCGCGCTGGACGCCGCCACCCGGCGCAATCTCGAGCTGGATACGCACCCGAGCGGCCGCATCGAGCACACCCTGCTGGGCGTGCTGGACGAGACGGTCACGCCGATGGGCGCGCGCCTGTTGCGTCGCTGGCTGAACCGCCCGCTGCGCGCGCGCGATACGCTGCGTCTGCGCCATCAGGCGATCGCCACGCTGATCGAGGCACGCGCGTACGAGCCACTACGCGAGAAGCTGCGCGGCATCGGCGACCTGGAGCGCATCCTGGCCCGCGTGGCGCTGTGCTCGGCGCGCCCGCGCGACCTCTCCACGCTGCGCGACGGCCTCGCGGCCGCGCCGGCGTTGCGCGAGCAACTGGCCGCGCTGGACAGCCCGCTGCTGCACGCGCTGGTCGCGCGCATCGGTGACCACGCGCAAACGGCCGCACTCCTGCAGCGCGCGATCGTCGCGCAGCCGCCGGTGCTGCAGCGCGACGGCGGCGTCATTGCCGAAGGCTATGACGCGGAACTGGACGAACTGCGCCGCCTGTCCACCCACGCCGACCAGTTCCTGGTCGAGCTGGAGGAACGCGAGAAGGCTGCCAGCGGCATCAGCACGCTCAAGGTCGGCTACAACCGCGTGCACGGCTACTACATCGAAATCACCCGCGCGCAGGCCGACAAGGCGCCGACGCACTACACCCGCCGGCAGACCACCAAGAACGCCGAGCGCTACATCACCGAAGAGCTCAAGGCCTTCGAAGACAAGGTGCTCTCCGCCCGTGAGCGCTCGCTGATGCGCGAACGGGCCCTGTACGAGAAACTGCTCGCCACGCTGATCGAGCGCCTCGCCCCGCTCAAGGACGCCGCGTCCGCGATCGCCGAACTGGACGTGCTGGCCTGCCTGGCCGAGCGCGCCGAGACGCTGGACTGGCGCGCCCCCGATCTCACCGACGCGCCCGGCATTCGCATCGAGCGCGGCCGCCACCCGGTGGTGGAAAAGGTACGGGACGACCCGTTCGAGCCGAACGACCTGGACCTGACCGACGTCCGCCGCATGCTGGTGATCACGGGCCCGAACATGGGCGGCAAGAGCACCTACATGCGCCAGAACGCGCTGATCGTGCTGCTCGCCCACATCGGCAGCTACGTGCCCGCTTCGCGCGCGTGCATCGGACCGGTCGACCGCATCTTCACCCGCATCGGCGCCGGCGACGACCTCTCGCGCGGCCAGTCCACCTTCATGGTGGAGATGAGCGAGACGGCCAACATCCTGCACAACGCCACCGAGCACAGCCTGGTGCTGATGGACGAGGTCGGCCGTGGCACGAGCACCTACGACGGCCTCGCCCTCGCCCGCGCCGCGGCCGTACACCTGGCCACGCACAGCCGCGCGTTCACCCTGTTCGCCACGCACTACTTCGAGCTGACCGAGCTGGCCGGCGAGCACCCGTCGATCGCCAACGTGCATCTGGACGCGGTGGAATATGGCGAGCAACTGGTGTTCATGCACGCCGTCAAGGAAGGCCCTGCCAACCGCAGCTTCGGTCTGCAGGTGGCGGCGCTGGCGGGTCTGCCCAGGAGCGTGATTGCCGATGCGCGCCGCACCCTGGCGGAGCTCGAGCGAGGCATGCAGGCCTCGGGACCGGCTGCCGGCACGCCGCCGTCGGCCTCGCCGCAACTGGGCCTGTTCAGCGCGCAGCCCTCGGCTGCCGAGGAAGCGCTCAAGCGTCTCGACCCGGACGCGCTGTCGCCGCGCGAGGCGCTTGAGACGCTCTACCGGCTCAAGGCGCTGGTGCACTGAGGCTGGCCCGTCACTCGATAGCCAATTGCTATCGCGCTCATCCAAACAATCGAATTCCCCTATCGTCGCGTGCTTCCTACAGTGGCTCACCACCACCGGAAGCCACGCGCATGAACGACCACCGCAAGCCCAAGCTCACCACCGCCGCCGGCGCGCCGGTGCCCGACAACCAGAACACGATGACCGCCGGCCGCCGCGGTCCGGCGCTGCTGCAGGACGTGTGGCTGCTGGAGAAGCTCGCCCACTTCGACCGAGAAGTCATTCCCGAGCGGCGCATGCACGCCAAGGGCTCGGGCGCCTACGGCACCTTCACCGTCACGCGGGACATCACCCGCTACACCCGCGCCAGGCTGTTCTCCGAAGTCGGCAAGCAGACCGAACTCTTCGCCCGTTTCACCACCGTCGCCGGCGAACGCGGTGCGGCCGATGCCGAACGTGACATCCGCGGCTTCGCGGTCAAGTTCTATACCGAGGAAGGCAACTGGGACCTGGTCGGGAACAACACGCCGGTGTTCTTCCTGCGCGACCCGCTGAAGTTTCCCGACCTCAACCACGCGGTCAAGCGCGACCCGCGCACCAACATGCGCAGCGCGCGCAACAACTGGGACTTCTGGACCTCGCTTCCCGAAGCGCTGCACCAGGTCACCATCGTCATGAGCGACCGCGGCATCCCGGCCAGCTACCGGCACATGCATGGCTTCGGCTCGCACACCTTCAGCTTCATCAACGCCGCCAACGAGCGCTACTGGGTGAAGTTCCACTTCCGCACCCAGCAGGGCATCAGGAATCTCACCGACAGGCAAGCCGAGGCGCTCATCGGCAAGGATCGCGAAAGCCACCAGCGCGACCTGCTCGAGGCGATCGATCGCGGCGACCATCCGAAGTGGACGCTGTTCGTGCAGGTGATGCCCGAAGCCGACGCTTCGCGCGTGCCCTACAACCCGTTCGACCTCACCAAGGTGTGGCCGCACGCGGACTACCCGCTGATCGAGGTCGGCGTGATGGAACTCAACCGCAACCCGGAGAACTTCTTCGCCGAGGTCGAGCAGTCCGCGTTCAATCCGGCGCAGGTGGTGCCGGGCATCGGCTTTTCGCCTGATCGCATGCTGCAGGCGCGGCTGTTCTCCTACGGCGACGCGCAGCGCTACCGGCTGGGCGTGAACCACCACCAGATCCCGGTCAACCAGCCGCGCTGCCCGTTCCACAGCTACCACCGCGACGGTGCGATGCGGGTCGACGGCAACCACGGCCGCACCCCCGGTTACGAGCCCAACAGCTACGGCCACTGGCAGGAGCAGCCGGACTTCCGCGAGCCGCCGCTGTCGCTCGACGGGGCCGCCGACCACTGGAACCATCGTGAGGACGACGACTACTTCAGCCAGCCGCGCGCGCTGTTCCAGCGCATGAGCCTGGCCGAGCGCCATGCGCTGTTCGACAACACCGCCCGCTCGCTCGGCGGCGCGCCGTTCGAGGTCCAGCAGCGTCACATCGCGCATTGCAACCAGGCCGACCCGGCCTACGGGGCGGGCGTGGAGCACGCGCTGCGCAACCTCGCACTCGCCACCTCGCTGCTGGGTGCCAGCGACAACGAACCTGCCTGAAGCCGGACTCGAACCCGCTCAGGCGCCGGCGCTGATCGACCGGGCGCACATCGTGTGCCCCTGGTCCAACGCCACCCGCGGCATCACCGCGGTGACCCTGATCGTCGAGTGACCCGGCTGCCGTACCTACGGGGCACGGCCTCAGGTCTGCCCGTCCTTGAACCGCTGGATCTGCCGGCGCGCCTGCTTGTCCGGGCGCGTCGGCGGTCGCAGCAACCCGGCCGCGCCCAGCCGGCGCTGCGCGCGGGCCGCCTCGCGGGCGGCGGCACTGGCTTCGGTCTCGCGGTATAGCCCCTGCGCCACGGGCGCCGGGCCGCGCGTCTGCGACAGCGCGACGATGACCACCTCCAGCCGTTCCTCGCCGCGGGTCAGCGCGACCCGGTCGCCCATGTGCAGCGTCTTGGCCGGTTTGCAGCCGCTGCCGTTGACGTCGACCTTGCCGCCGTCGATCGCCTGCTTGGCCAGGCTGCGCGTCTTGAAGAAGCGCGCGGCCCACAACCACACGTCGGCACGCACGGCCCCCGGCGGCATGTCCTGCATGTCGTTCATGGCTTCATTATCCCCGCTCATCCGTGGCGCCCGCGCATCAGCCGAGCAACGCGCTGCCCAGCGGCACGCTCAGCAACGACAGCACGATGCCGGCGCCCAGGATGGTGTTGGCCAATGGCGGATCCAGCCCGTATTCGTCGGCCAGGATGGTGGCCGACACCATGGGCGCCATCGCGGCCTGCAGCACACCTACCGTCAGGACCAGGCCGCCCACGCCCGCAGCGATGCCCAGCCCCCAGCACGCCAGTGGCGCCAGCACGAGCTTCCAGCCCAGCCCGAACCCCGCGGCGGCAAGCTGGCGTTCGCCCGGGTGGAATCGGAACTGCAGCCCTACCGAGAACAGCGCCAGCGGCGTCAGCGTGGCCCCGAGCGGTGCGAACACGCCATCGACGACCACCGGCCAGCCGCCCAGCACGCCCGCCGCAATGCCCAGCAGCAACGCCACGAAAGCCGGGAACGTGACGATCCGCCGCACGATCATCGCCGGCTCCGGCGCGCGTCCGGCGTAAAGGCAGGCCACCACGATGCCGGCGGAGGCGAGCACGGGAAACGCACCGAGCTGGTCGGCCACGACCGCCAGCGTGAGGCCGGGCTGGCCGTATAACGCCTGCATGAGCGGATAGCCCATGAACGAGGTATTGCCCAGGCCACAAACCAGGATCAAGGCGCCGATGCGCCCGCGCGGCCAGCCCAGACGCGGCCCCAACAGCCCGAACAGCAACCAGGCGCCGCCGAAGGTGAGCCACATGGCTACGATCGGAAACCACAAGTGCGGATCGAACCGAAGCTTCGGGATCAGCTCCAGCACCAGCGCGGGCAGCGCGATGTTGATCACCCACCAGTTCAGTCCCTCCGCGAGACCTGCCGGCGGCCGGGCAAGGCGCGCCACCAGCGCGCCCAGCACCAGGCAGGTGAACAGCAGAAGCAGGGCAGCCATCGGGTCGTCCGCGGAAAGGGTGGCATAGCATGCCCGAAGGAAGGTGAGGCCATGCCGCAGGGCGTCTTGGACACCACTGCGGCAAGCGCATCCGGCGGACGCGATAATGGCCGCATGAACGACACCGACCATCGCGTCCACGGCCTGGCCGACGAGGACGTCCGTCCCGACTGGCCGCCGCTCGCGCCATCGGAAGTGGCTGGGCTGCTGGCCCGCTACCCGTCGATCGCGCCGGCGGGCGCGATCCGATGGCATAGCCCGCGCCCGCTGTCGGCCGCGGCCCTGGTCGATACCGCCGCGGGCCCGGTGTTCGTCAAACGCCACCACTGCAGCGTACGGACGCGCGGCACACTGCGCGAAGAACACGCCTTCATGGCCTGGCTTCGAGCCGCCGGCATGCCGGTTCCTTGTGTGCTGATCGACGAGGATGGCGACACGGCGATCGCGCGGGGCGATTGGACGTACGAGGTGCACGCACCCGCCGCGGGCCTCGACCTGTACCGCGAAACCGCCTCCTGGACGCCGTTGCCCGATCTCGCCCACGCGCACACGGCCGGCGCCATGCTTGCCCGCCTGCATGGCGCCGCGGAAGGCTATGCGGCCGGGCACCGCGACACGCACCTGCTGGTCGCGCGCAGCGAGATCATCGAGGCGGCCGACCCGCTCGCGGCCATCGAAGGTCAGTTGCCGCACCGGTCAGGACTGGCCGCCTACCTGGCGCAACGCGACTGGCGCGGCGAAATCGGCGCGACGCTGGCGCCGTTTCATCCGGCCATACAGGCGTCGCTTGCCATGCAGCCACGGCTGTGGACGCACGGCGACTGGCATGTTTCCAACCTGTGCTGGAGCGGCGGCAGCGCGGACGCTTCCGTCACCGCCGTGCTCGACTTCGGGCTGGCGGCGCGCACGTTCGCGCTGTTCGACCTGGCCACCGCGATCGAGCGCAACGCGATCGCCTGGCTGGCGCTCGACCAGGCGGGTGCCGCCCACCCGGACACCGCCCGTGCGCTGATCGCCGGTTACCGCGCGCAGCGCCCGCTGTCCGGCGCGGACATCCACCTGCTGGCCGACCTGCTGCCGCTGGTGCACGTGGACTTCGCGCTGTCGGAAGTGGAGTACTTCGCGGCGATCACCCGCTCGCCGGCCAACGCCGACGTGGCGTACCACACCTTCCTGCGCGGGCACGCGGCATGGTTCGCCACGCGCGCCGGACGTGCACTGCTCGACGCCATCCGGGCGCTTGCCTGAACCCGCCGCCGTTCGTGCTGCATGCTGCGGGCTGCGCGCAGCTCGCACGCGCGCAGTGGAAGCGTCCGCAAGCATGGGGGAACCCACTCGCTCCGGCAGCGCCCAGCGCAAGCGGTTTGGATTGGACGTCCATTCCATGCTTCAATAGTCGCCTTGAAGCGGGGGTGCCCGGCGAACGGCCGGGCTGAGAGAGTCCCTTGGAACCTGATCCGGCTTGTACCGGCGTAGGGAGCTTGATAAGCAGTCGCGCGTCCGTCCGGGCGTGCGCCTGCCCGTCGCTTCGTTCGTGTCCCCTTCCGACGAGCCGACGATGACCCTGCCCCGCACTCCCCTGCTGCTTGCCCTCCTCGCCGCGCTGGCCCCGGCCGCGCATGCCACCGACCGGCCCGACGCCACCCAGGCGAAGGACCTCGCGCCGGTTCGCGTGGAAGGCCAGACCCACGATGACCGCCACGGCACCGCCATCGACGCCTACGGCAACGCCTCGCTGCACGACACCCCGGCGGCCGTCACGCTGGTCACGCGCAAGCAGATCGACGACCGCCAGATCCGCACGCTCAGCGAACTGGCGCGTGAGGATGCCTCGCTGGGCGACAACTACGCGCCCGTCGGCTACTACCAGGACATCGCCATCCGCGGCTATCCGCTGGACCTGGCCACTGGGCTGCGCGTCAACAACCTCACCATCGCGGGCGAACAGCCGGTCGCGCTGGAGGACAAGCAGCGGGTGGAGGTGCTCAAGGGCCTGGCCGGATTGCAGGCGGGCGTGATGGAACCGGGCGGCGTGGTGAACTTCGTCAGCAAGCGTCCGGCGAACGTACGCGAGGTGACGCTGGGTACCGATTCGCACGGCTCGCGCTACGGCGCACTGGATATCGGCGGCTGGCTCTCGCCGACTTTCGGCCTGCGCGCCAACCTGGCCTGGGAAGACACCCATTCCTACGTGCATCACGCCGATGGGCGCCGCAATTTCTACGCCGTTGCCGCCGACTGGCGCATCACCCCCGACGCCACGCTGGAGCTGGACAGCGACTACCAGGCCAGCGCGCAGCGCTCGGTGTCCGGCTACCAATTGCTCGGCGGCGACACGCTGCCCGAGCATGCCGACCCCACCCGTCTGCTCGGCTTCGAACCGTGGCAGCAGCCGGTGAGCATCCACGCGGCCAACACCAGCGCGCGCTTCAACTACGCGTTCAACGCCGACTGGCGCCTGCGCCTGGCCGCCGGGCACAGCCGCAGCGTGATCGACGACAACGTGGCGTTCGCCTACGGCTGCTTCTACTCGCCCGCCTGCGCCAGCGGCGCGCCGGGCAACTATTTCGCACCCAACGGCGACTACGACGTCTACGACTACCGCAGCCCCGACGACACGCGCGTCGACGACGAGGCGCGCGGGACGCTGGAAGGCCACCTGGACACCGGCGTGGTAAGCCACCAGCTCACGCTGGGCGCGAGTGCGTTCCGGCGCCTCAACGATCAGCGTGCCGACGTCTACGACTACGTCGGCACCGCCAACATCGCCGATCTGGACCCACCCTACTTCGCGCCCTCGCCGAACCAGCCCGGTCCCGCGGTGCGCCGGCTCACCAGCTGGCAGCATTCGCTGTTCGCGCTGGACCGGCTGCACCTTGGCGAGCAGTGGCAGCTGGTCGCCGGCGGTCGCTTCGTCCGCCTGCACGAGCGCGCCTACGACGGCGACGGCGCCCCCGAGCGCGACACCCGCCTGAGCAAAACGCTGCCGCAGGCGGCCGTGCTGTGGCAGCCGGAGGAGGCGCTCACCACGTACCTCAGTTACAGCGAAGGCCTGTCACTGGGCAAGGAAGCGCCGTACTGGACCAGCAATGACGGCCAGATGCTCGCGCCGCGGCTGTCGCGCCAGCTCGAAGCCGGCCTGAAGTACGCCGTCGGCGGCGCGCTCGATCTCAGCGCCGCCCTGTACCGCATCCGCCAGCCCTACCAGTTCGCCCAGCCGGACGATTCCGATTACGGCTTCACCTTCGTGCAGCAGGGCGAACAGGTGCACACGGGGCTGGAGCTGGGCGCGCACGGCCGCGTCGGCGACGACCTCGAACTCACCGCCAGCGCGAGCTTCATCCGCGCACGTGCACAGGACACCGGCACGCCTGCGTACGAAGGCCACCAGGTCGTCAACGTGCCGCGCGTGCGCGCTGCCGTGTACGCCGATTACCGCCTGCCGTTCGCACCGCAGCTGAGCCTGCTCGGCGGCTGGCGCTACGCCTCGCCGAACGCCGCCACCCCCGACGGCCGCGTGCGCGTTTCCGCCTACAACGTGTTCGATGCCGGCGTGCGCTACGTGACCACGTTGGGCGGCCATGCGCTCACCGCACGGCTGTCGATCGACAACCTGTTCAACCGCTTCTACTGGCGCGACACCGGCAGCGCCTTCGGCGACAGCTACCTGTTCCCGGGCGCGCCGCGGCTGGCCCGGCTTTCCGTGAGCTACGCGTTCTGATGGGTGCGATCGAGCTCATCGGCGCGGTGCTGAGCGCGTGGGCCGTATGGCTCACCGCGCGGCGGCGCCCGTGGTGCTGGCCGGTGGGCTTGGCGTCAGTGGTGGTCTACAGCGGGATCTTCATCGACGCCAGGCTCTACTCCGATGCCCTGCTGCAGGCCGCGTTCGCGGGGCTGATCGTGTACGGCTGGCTGCGCTGGCTCAAGCACATGGGCAGCGATGGCCGCGTACAGGTGGCGAGGCTACCGCCGCGCCAGTTCGCGGGCCATCTGGCACTGGGCCTCGCCGGCGCGCTCGCGCTCGGCTACGTCATGCACCGCTGGACCGACGCCGCGTTGCCCTGGCTGGACGCCGCACTCACCGCCTTCAGCCTGGTCGCGCAGTGGTGGCAGGGGCGCCGCCACATCGCCGCCTGGTGGCTGTGGATCGTGGTCGACGTGATCTACGTCGGCGAGTACGTCTACAAGGATCTGCTGATCACCGCGGTGCTGTACGCGGGCTTCGTCGTACTGGCCGCCATCGGCCTGCGCGACTGGCGCCGCGCGCGCCAGTCCGTGCCCGACGCCCACCCTGCGATCGGCTGAACCTGCGTTTTCGATCAGCGGCCGTTGCCGTCATCGTGGTTGTCGGGTGCCGCGCCATGCCCCGACCGGGCCGAAGGCAGGTGCCAGCCGCGGCGGATCGCCATGAAGCGCAGTGCCAGGCAAACGCATCCACCGGCCACCGCCGCCATCGTCGGCGCAACCTGCAGCAGGTGCCCGCCGACCACCACGCCCGCGCCGGCGAGCGCGGCCAGTGCGTAGAGGTCCGTGCGCAGCACGGTGGGAATGCCGGACACGAGGACGTCGCGCAACATGCCGCCGCCGATGCCGGTGAGCATGCCGAGCAGTGCCGCCATCATCGGGTGGATGCCGTGGACGAGCGCCTTCTCGGCGCCGGCGACCGCGAAGAAGGCCAGCCCCACCGCATCGAGCCAGAGCACGTCCCGGCTGTAGCGGCGGGTGACCGGATACCACAGGAACGTGATCGTGCCGGCCAGCGCGGACACCACCACGTAGCGCCAGTCCTCGATGGCTGCCGGCGGTATCGCGCCGATCAACAGGTCGCGCGTGATGCCGCCGGCGTTGCCGGCGGCAAACGACAGCACCAGCACACCGAATGCATCCAACCGATATTTGACCGCGACCATCGCGCCGCTGATGGCGAACACGAAGGTACCGCCCAGGTCCAGCACGAGCACCAGGATGTGCATCATCGGATGCCAGCTCCGGTTGCCCGTGGCTCAGGTCGCAGGCGACAGCCACGCGCGCGCGGCCACCACCAGGGTCTCCACCCCGGTTTCCAGGGTGGGGTGGATGACCGGCAGGAAACCCGGGTTGTGGTTGGTCGGTATCTCGTTGAGGCGGTTTTCCCCTTTGGCTTTCGCGTAGATGTCCGGGTCGGTCCCTCCGACGAACCAGAACACCGAGGGCACGTGCCACTCGGCACCGAATGAGCCGAAGTCCTCGCTGGCCGAGGTCGGTCCGGTCTGCCGCACCCGCTCCGGCGGGAAGAATGCGCGGAACGCCTCGACCACGCGCTGCGCCGCGGCGGCATCGTTGTTCACCAGGGCGTAGCGGTCCAGCGGCGTGATCTGTGGCGGCCTGGGTGCACCGGAGGCGGCCGCCTCGGCGTTGGCGATGCGCGTGATGGCATCGAGCACGCGCGTGCGCACGCCGTCGTCGAACGTGCGGACGTTGAGCTTGATGACGGCCTCGTCGGGAATGACGTTTTCCTTGGTGCCGGCCTGCAGCGAGCCGACGGTGATCACTGCTGCCTCCGTGGGCGCCAGTTCGCGCGAGACGATGGTCTGCAGCCGCAGCACGGTCGCCGCCGCCATCACCACCGGGTCGATGCTCGCCTGCGGCATCGAGCCGTGCGCGCCACGCCCGAACAGGCGGATCTCCAGGCTGTCCGCGGCCGAAGTGATGACGCCGGTGCGACCTGCGACCGCGCCTGCCGGCCCGACCATGACGTGTTGCCCGAGCACCACGTCGGGCCTGGGGAAGCGCTGGAAGAGTCCGTCGTCGATCATCGCGCGGGCCCCTTCGGCGGTTTCCTCGCCCGGCTGGAACACCGCCATCAGCGTGCCACGCCACTGCGCGCGGGTCTGCGCCATCAGCGTGGCGGCACCAACCAGCCAGCTGACGTGCATGTCATGGCCGCAGGCATGCATGACCGGCACGCTGTTGCCTTCGCGGTCGACGGCTTCGACCTTGCTCGCGTACGGCGCACCGGTCGCCTCTTTCACGGGCAACGCATCCATGTCGGCGCGCAGCATCACGGTCGGCCCCGCGCCGTTGCGCAGCAGGCCGACCACCCCGGTCTTGCCGACCCCGGTCGTCACTTCGTAGCCGGCGCTCCGCAGACGGTCGGCGGCCAGCGCGGCGGTGCGGGTTTCCTGCATCGACAGTTCGGGGTGCGCGTGGATATCGGTGTAGAGCTTCTCCAGCGCGGGAAGCAGGTCCTGCAGGTTGCCCAGTGAGGTGGCCATGGCGTCTGTCTGCGTGGTGGTCATGGGCATGGGGTCCGCTGGGGGAGGCTGGCGCGGGGCCGGCGTTGGCGTTCCGACGCGATCAGCCCTGCGCACCGACACCAGAAAGTGCGTGGTGCGGATGGCCGCGATGCGAGCAAGGGACGAGGCTTCCGGGAGCATCCACGCTGCGCAGAGCCATCGCATCGATGCGTTCGTGCAGCTTGCCGGCATCATGCGCTTGGGCTGGCAAGGGCGGGTGAAGCGGGCAGGCAATCGCTTGCGTTGCACCGCAGGTTCCTTCGCACCGCGCCGCGACCCGGCGCGGGCCTTCTAGCCGTCCAGCTCCACGATCCGCGGCATCACCTCGCGCCCATCGATGAGCAACTCGCCCACGCCGATCGGCAGCTTGAACCGACGCCGCCCTGCACTGCCGGGATTGACGTAGAGCACGCCTGCGCGTTCCTCGACCAGCGGCTTGTGCGAGTGCCCCGAAACCACCACGTGGATGCCCTCGGCGCCCGGATCGACCGCAAGCGCCTTGAGGTCGTGCAGCACGTACAGGCGCACGGCGCCCAGTGCGAGCGTCGCCGTTTCCGGCAGATGGGCGGACCCGGCGTCGCGGTCGTTGTTGCCGCGCACGGCGGTCAGCGGGGCGATGGCCGCCAGCGCGTCGAGGATGGCGGGGCCGCCGATGTCGCCCGCGTGGATGATGCGTTGGCAGCCGCGCAGAAAATCCACCGCGGCCGGGCGCAGCAGGCCGTGGGTGTCGGAAATCAGGCCCACGCGGAACATCGTGTCGGTCGCTCTCTTGCCGTCGTCGCCCCGCACGCTAGCGCACCCGGCGCGACCGCACCGTCATGGTTGCTGCGGTTGCCGGCTGTCCGTCCGCGACTGTCCGGACGCGCGGCCGCGGTGTCCGCGGACGCCGATCACGGCTACGGGCGATTCCCCGCAGGCCGCATGGCGTCTTGCTTTTAAACCTTGGCACGGGTTGTGCCATCCCATCCGCGAGAGCCTTCCTTCCACCCCCCGGAGAACCGCCATGAAATTCGAAACCGTCCTGCTGCAGAGCTTCTTCGCCGCCTGCATGCTCCTGTGCCTGGCCATCATGAGCGCGATGCTGGTCATGCCTTCGCCGCGGGCCGTGGCCGCAGCCAGCCACGTACCGGCGGCGGCGGTGGGTGTCGCCAGCTGATCAGGTGCTGATGGGCTGGCCGACCCGCGGCAAGGGCGCCGGCTTTCCGCCGACTCGCAGCTGATACTCGAAAACCTCTTCCAGGTCGCCCTGCAGCCCGCCCGGATGATCGTAGCGCGCCCGTATCGAGAGCCGATGCGTGCCGGGCGGCAAGGGAGCGAGCATCAGCCAGTAGCCATCGCTGGCCGCCGGCACGTAGGGCGCATGCCGTTCGACATACTTCGCGTCCTGGAAAGCATCGAAGCAGCGCGTGCGCAGCCGGTGGTCCGGCACGTGGGCGATGACTTCGCCGTCCAGCAGCACCTGCGCCTGCGCCAGGTGATCATTGGTCGCCCGCACGCTGGCCTGCGCCTGAGCGCAGGCCAGCGGGTTGCCGGGCGAGGCGTGCGCCAGCACCGCGATGACCGGCACGAACACATGCGTGTCCGCCGGAATGAGGCATTCGCGCCGGGCGTCCATGGTTCCCTCGGTGCCGGCCAGGAACCAGACCGGCCCGTGCTGGTTGATCGCGCACTGCGCGCCGCTCGGATCCTGGTAAGCGCGAACCCCGTCGGGGGGGCGCATGACCCATTGCCACCAGGCGATCGCGTAGTCCGCCTGGCTACGGCCGGCCACCTTCTCCTGCGGGCCGAGCACGCGCGCGTGGTCGACCGCATGCGCTGCGAGCATCGGCATCGCCCACGCCAGCGTGGTCGCAGCCAGACGCAAGGCGCGGCTCATGGCTTCGCCTTCATGCGCTTCATGAACGCGTCGACCTGGCCCAGCGTGCGTTCCGCCTCGCGTACCTGCATCGCTTGCCTGATGTCGCTGCGATCGGCCGTGGCGACGAACCTGCGCAGCGCCGCCGTCACCTCCTCACCGTTGCGGCCCTGCGCAATCAGCACGCTCGCGCGCAGGTACCAGCCCGGGCCATCGTCGGGGTATTCCTTGTTGAGCCGGTCCACGTAGCGTCGCGCCTTGGCTGGCTGTTTGGCCTGCAGCATGGCCCGGGTGACCTCGTACAGCGCGTCCTGGCGGTTCGAGGCATCGTCCATCGCCAGCACGTAGTCGTGTTCGGAGCGGGCCGGATCGCCCGCGTTCCAGTACGAGGCGGCCAACAGGTAGTGCGCGTAGGCATCCCCCGGCTCCTTGTTCACCGCGTAAGCGAGGCTGGACTGCGCCCAGGCTGGCTCGCGCGCCACCAGCAACAGCAGGCGACCGCGCAACCGTGCGACTTCTTCGGAGCCTTGCTCGAAGCGGCCGGCCTCCAGCAGCAGCATCAGTTGCTCCCAGCGATCGACCGGCTGGACGTGGTCGGACCACTCCGCCACGTCCCCGAGCACACCGGCGTGGGCCGTGCGCAGGACCACGGGCTTGAGCACTTCCAGGCCTTTTTCGTAACTGACCTGGCTGCTGACCTGGTCGGCCAGGTCGACCAGCGGCCACTCGGTATTGAGCGCAAGCAGCGGACGCTCGGGCAGGAACGCCTTCAGCTGGTTGGCGAAGGCCACCATCTGCGGGTAGCTGCCACCCCAGCGCGGGGTGAGCGCGACCATGTGGTAGCCGGTCAACACCTTGCAGGCCGGATCGATCGCCATGCCGGAGGCGAAAGCCTGCTCCTCCAGTTCGCCTCGGCTGTCCGTTTTGGCGACATCCTCCAGGCCGACGTAGGCGTCCAGCAGACGCGGCTCGATCCTGATCGCCTGCTGGAACAGATCGATCGCGCGCGCCATGAACTCGGACATCCGCTGCATGTTTTCCGGCGGCGTGTCCTTCGCCCAGGCACCGCCGCGCGCCTTCATGCCCATATGGCCGAAGTAGATGCCGCGGGCGGTCAGGGCGTAGGCACTGTGCGGGGCCTGTTCCAGCCAGCGCTGGGTGAGCTGGCCCGACGCCTGCGAAGCGTCGAAGACGGCGAAATCCCGGTGGATGATTTCGCTGAAACCATCCTTGACGAAGTGGCGTTCGAGATCCGCCCTGAACCGCGCCTCCAGGCTGTCGGTCGCATGGCTGTCGAGCGCCTGGCGCACCATCGCGAGCGTCACCGACGGATCAAAGAGGTAATGGCAGTACGCCTCGGCCAGGCCTTTGGGCCACGCGTTTCCCGGGTAGTCGGGATAGGCGAGGCAGCGTGCCAGCGGATCGTGCAGCGCCTCGGCGCGCTTGGCCGCCACGAGGAAGGTGCGCACCACGTCCGGCGCGTCGGCATAGAGCGGCGGCCGCGCCGGCACGTCCCCTCCCCTGGCCGGCGAAGCGCCGGCCCACGCGCAACCGCCAGACACCATGACCAGCACCGTACGTGCCGCCCGCTTTCCCCATCCGCCCATATGCCCCCCGGCATGTGCCTGCGTGATACAGGCTCCTTGCGTCCCGCGCATTATGTACTGGCAATCGGACGCTTGTGTGCCACGCGCATGGCCAGTTGCGACGGGCGGCACGGACGCCGATGCTGGGCTTTTCCAAACGGAACTTCGCGCCGTGCTGTCCGAGCTGCTCCATCGCGTGTCCGGCGAACCGATCCGCCGCTGGGTACTGGGCGCGTTCTCGCGCGATCCCGACGGCACGCTGGATTACGACCACCCGCGCGGCGATCCGGGCCTGTTCGGCCCGGACAGCGTGACCTGGCGCATCCATGCCGACTTTCCCGGCATGCTCGCCGGGGGGCTGGCCGCGCTGATGATGCAGACGCTGCACCCGCTGGCCCTGGCCGGCGTGTGGGACCATTCGAATTTCCGCGACGACCTGGTCGGGCGGCTGCGCCGCACCACCACGTTCGTCGGCGCCACCACGTACGCGCCCCGCGCGGCCGCCGAAGCACTGATCGGGCACGTACGGCGAATCCATGGCTTCGTGCACGGCATGACCGAGGACGGCACGCCCTACGCGGCGGACGATCCTGCGCTGCTCACCTGGGTGCACGTCACCGAGGCGCACAGTTTCCTGGCCGGTTACCGCCGGTTCGCCCACCATGCCGTGCCGCGTGCGATCGCCGACCGCTACTACGATGAAGTGCGCCGCGTTGCCGAGGCGCTCGGCGCGCGCGACGTGCCCGCCTCGGAAGGCGAGGTCGACGACTACTTTGCCGCGATACAGCCGCGCCTGGCCTATACCGGGCGCTCGCGCGAGGTGTTGCGGGTGCTCGCCGGGGTGCGCCTGCCCGTGCCGTTCGCCGGCCTCTCCCGCGACGTCTTCCTGCATGCCGGCATGGCGCTGTTGCCCGCATGGGCGGGCGACCTGCTGCGCCACACGCCCCGGCAGCGCCGGCAGGCGCGCCTGGCCGCTCGATTGTTGTGGTCGATGGCGCCGGCGTTCCGCGCCGCACTGAAGGAGAGCGGGGTGGTCAGCCGCTCGTGCCGACGCGTGGGCGTGCCGCCGGAGGCGATGCGCGACTGGCCCGCGCCGGTCGACCGGCAGGAGCCCGGCGCCGCGGCGCACTGACGGGCGCGCACGGGCGCCGTCCGCGCTGCTGCCAGTGCGTTGTCAGCAATGACCCACACGCAGCGGTCCGGCCAGTGGGCTTTGGCCGGGCCCGCGCGCATCATGGGCGAACTGCCCTTCCCCCGGTTGCCTGAATGTCATCCCGCTCCGCCGTCGCCCCGGTCGCGCTCGCCGTCGGTGCGTTGCTCGTCAGCATGGTCTCGTACCAATGCGGTGCGTCGCTCGCCAAGCATCTGTTTCCCCAGGTGGGGGCGCAGGGCGCGACCGCCTATCGGCTCGGGCTCAGTGCACTGATCCTGTTGCTGTGGCGACGGCCGTGGCGGCGGGCGGGCAGCCGGCGCGACTGGAGTGCGCTCTGGGGCTACGGCCTGTCGATGGGCGCAATGAACCTGGTGTTCTACATGTCGCTGCGCACGATCCCGCTCGGCATCGCGGTCGCGCTGGAGTTCACCGGGCCGCTGGCGCTGGCGTTGTTCGGTTCGCGCCGGCCGCTGGACTTCGTGTGGATCGCGCTGGTGATCGGCGGCCTGTTGCTGCTGTTGCCGTTGCGCGCACAGGCCCAGGCGCTCGATCCGGTCGGCGTGATGTATGCGCTGGCCGCCGGCGTGGGCTGGGCGCTTTACATCGTGCTGGGCAAGAAGGTCGGGGCGAGCCACGGCGGGGATGCGGTCACGCTGGGCATCTCGATCGGCGCCTTGCTGGTGATCCCGTTCGGCGTCGCGCATGCCGGCGAAGCGCTGCTCTCGCCGACCCTGCTTCCGTACGCGCTCGGCGTGGCGCTGCTCAGCTCGGCGCTGCCCTATTCGCTGGAAATGGTCGCCCTGACGCGGCTGCCGGCGCGCACCTTCAGCACGCTGTTGAGCCTGGAGCCGGCGATCGCGGCGATGGCCGGCGCGGCGTTGCTGGACCAGCAGCTCACCCCGATGCAATGGGCGGCGATCGCCGCGATCATCGTGGCGGCCGCCGGGACGGCCGTCACCGTGCAGCCGGCGGCCGAAGCGGAACCGCTGGCCAACTGAGGAAGCTCGAGCCAGGCTGCGCGCGGCGTCCCGGGGCGCCAGCGACGCACGCGCTGGCGGGCAGAGCAAAAGCCCACCGGGGGGCGGGCTTTTGTCGTCGTACGTCGTGGCCCTAGCCGAGCAACACGCGATTCATGCGCTGCACGAACGCCGCCGGATCGGGCAGTTGCGCGCCGGCCGCGATCTCGGCCTGGTCCAGCAGCAGCATGGCCAGGTCCCGGGCCGTGTCTGCGTCGGCCTCCGCTTCCACGCGCTGGACCAGCGGGTGCTGCGGGTTGATCTCGAGCGTGGGCTTGCTCTCGGGCATGTCATGGCCGGCCTCGCGCAGCAGGCGGGCCAGGTGCGGAGCCATCTCGTAATCGGAAAGGGCCAGGCACGAGGGGCTGTCGGTGAGGCGGGCGGACACCTTGACGTCGCCGACGCGATCGCCGAGCAGTTCCTTCATTTTCGCCAGCAGCGGTTCGGCCGCCTTGGCCACTTCTTCCTGCTTCTTGCGGTCGGCCTCGTCGAGCGGCACGTCGCCCTTGGCCACGCTCTTGAGCTTCTTGCCGTCGTACTCGCTCAGCGAGCCGAGCATCCATTCGTCGATGCGCTCGGACATCAGCAGGACCTCGATGTCCCTGGCCTTGAACGCTTCCAGCTGCGGGCTGCCCGCGGCGGCGGCGTAGCTGTCGGCGGTGATGTACCAGATCGCGTCCTGGCCAACCTTCATGCGACCGATGTAGTCGTCGAAGCTCACCGTCGGACCGGCACCCTCGCTCCGGGTGGAGGCAAAGCGCAGCAACTTGGCAATGCGCTCGCGATTGTTGGCGTCCTCCGCGATGCCTTCCTTGAGCGTGTTGCCGAAGGCCTTGTAGAACGTTGCGAACTTCTCCGGCTCGTCGCGGGCGAGCTTCTCGATCAGGTCGAGCACGCGCTTGACGCAGGCGGCCTTGATCCGGTCGAGCTGGCGGTTGTGCTGCAGGATCTCGCGGCTGACGTTCAGCGGCAGGTCGTCGGCGTCGACCACGCCGCGCACGAAGCGCAGGTAGTTGGGCAGCAGCTCCTCGGCCGCGTCCATGATGAAGACGCGCTTGATGTAGAGCTTCAGCCCCTTGCGCTCGTCGCGCCCACCCATCATCAGGTCGAACGGTGGCTGCGCCGGCAGATACAGCAGCGTGGTGAAGCTCTGCGTGCCCTCGACGCGGTTGTGCGTCCAGGCCAGCGGGTCGTTGAAGTCGTGACCGAGCGATTTGTAGAAGCTGACGTAGTCCTCGTCGCTGATCTCGCTCTTGGGGCGCGTCCAGAGGGCGCCGGCGTCGTTGACGGTTTCCCACTCGTCGGTCGGCTGGCCGTCCTTCTCGACCGGCATGCGGATCGGGAAGGCGACGTGGTCGGAGTACTTGCGGATCAGCGAGGACAGCTGCCAGCGCTTGAGGAACTCGTCCTCGTCCGCCTTCAGGTGCACGATCACGGTGGTGCCGCGCTCGCCGAGCTCGACCTGATCCAGCGAATACTCGCCCTTGCCGTCGCTCTCCCACTTCACCCCCTCGCCCTCGGGCGCGCCGGCGCGGCGGGTCAGCACGGTGACCTTGTCGGCCACCACGAAGGCGGAGTAGAAGCCCACGCCGAACTGGCCGATCAGGCGCGCGTCGGCCTTCTGCTCGCCGCTCATCGCCTCCAGGAAACGCCGCGTGCCGGAGCTGGCGATGGTGCCGATGTTCGCCACCACCTCGTCGCGGCTCATGCCGATGCCGTTGTCGCGCACGGTGACCGTACGCGCCTTTTCGTCCCAGCTCACGTCGATGTGCAGCTCACCCTCGCCGGCCAGCAGTTCCGGCTGGGCGATCGACTCGAAGCGCAGCTTGTCGCAGGCGTCGGAGGCGTTGGAGACCAGCTCGCGCAGGAAGATTTCCTTGTGCGAGTAGAGCGAATGGGTGACCAGGTGCAGGACCTGGGCGACTTCGGCTTCGAATTTGCGGGTTTCGGTGGATGCGGTCATTGCGGTGGTGCTTCCAGTGGTGGTGGGTTAAGCCCCTCTCCCTCCGGGAGAGGGTGCCCGACAGGGCGGGAGAGGGTTCGGGCGAAGCGGACTGCCCGAGACCCTCTCCCCACCCCCTCTCCCGAGGGGAGAGGGGTTCGAACTCAGGCGCGCGCCGCCTGCAGCGCCGCGATGCGCTCGTCCAGCGGCGGATGGCTCATGAACAGTCGCTGCAGGCCCGCGGCCATGTGGCCGGAGATGCCGAAGGCGGCCATCGCCTTGGGCAGCGTGGTCTGGCCGTGGTCGCCCTTGAGCCGCTGCAGTGCCGAGATCATCGACCCGCGGCCGGCCAGCTGCGCACCCGCGCGGTCGGCACGGAACTCGCGCCAGCGCGAGAAGGCGGCCACGATCATCGAGGCGAACAGGCCGAACACGACCTGCAGCACCATCACGGTGACGAAATAGCCCATGCCGATGCCGCCGCGGTTGTCGCGCCCGCCGTTGAGCCAGCTGTCGACCACGTTGCCGACCACGCGCGCGGCCAGGATCACCAGCGTGTTGAGCACGCCCTGGATCAGGGTAAGCGTCACCATGTCGCCGTTGGCGACGTGGCCGATCTCGTGGCCGAGCACCGCCGAGACCTGCTCGCGATCCATCTGTTGCAGCAGGCCGGAGCTGACCGCCACGAGCGAGCTGTTCTTCGTCATGCCGGTGGCGAACGCGTTCATCTCCGGCGCGTCGTAGATGGCCACCTCCGGCATGCCGATGCCGGCGGCCTGGGCGTGCTGGCGCACGGTGTCGACCAGCCAGCGCTCGGTGGCGGTCTGCGGCTGCTCGATCACGCGCGCGCCGGTGGAGTACTTGGCGATGGTCTTGGACATCGCCAGCGAAATGAAGGCGCCGCCCATGCCGAAAACGGCGGCGTAGACGAGCAATCCGGTCATGCCGCCGTAGCCACGGGCGGCGGCCCACTGGTCGATGCCGAACAGGCGGCAGACGATGCTCAGCAGCAGGAGGACGGCGATGTTGGTGGCAAGGAAGAGGACGATTCGACGCACGGCTGTCTCGTTTGGCAGTCATGGAAACGCGGCTCGCACCGCGGGATGAGATTCGGGGCGCAGGCGGCCGCTTTCAAGGGGGAAAGCCGCCTCTCGCAGGGCGTCAGACCCGCTCACGCGGGCACGGTTCCGCGGCCCGCCTGGCTGCGACGTCGTGCCGCCCCATCCCGGCGCAAGCCGGCACGTCGGTAGACTGCGCGGATGACCTACTGCGGCCGCTTCGCCCCTTCTCCCACCGGCCTGCTGCACTTCGGCTCGCTGGTGGCCGCGGTGGGCAGCTGGCTGTGCGCCCGCCATGCCGGCGGGCGCTGGCTGGTACGGGTGGAGGATATCGATCCGCCGCGCGAGGTCGCCGGCTCCGCGCGGGCGATCCTGGCCGCGCTGCCGGCGTTCGGGCTGGTCGCCGACGCCCCCGCGTTGTTCCAGTCGCAACGCCGCGACGCCTACGACGCCGCCTTCGAGCGCCTGCGCGCCGCCGACCTGGTGTTTCCCTGCTGGTGCAGCCGGGCACAGCTGGCGGCCGAGGGCGGGATGCATCGCGACGGGCGCTGCATCGCCGCACCCGAACCGGACCGTCCGCCCGCCTGGCGGTTGCGCGTGCCGGACGTGACGATCGACTTCGACGACGCGCAACAGGGGCCGCAACGGCAGAACCTGCGCGACGAAGCCGGCGACTTCGTCATTCGTCGCGTGGAGGGCTACTACGCCTACCAGCTGGCCTGCGTGGTGGACGACGCGTTCCAGGGCATCACCGAGGTGGTGCGCGGTAACGACCTGCTCGACTCCACCGCGCGGCAGGTCTGGCTGCAGCGGTGCCTCGGGCTGCCGACGCCGGCGTACCGACACCTGCCCCTGGCGCTGGACGCGCAGGGGCGCAAGCTGTCCAAGTCCGGGCAGGCGCATCCGGTGGATCCCGCCCATCCCATGCCCGCGCTGCGCCGGGCACTGGCCTTCCTGGACGTCCAGACGTCCACACATGCGGACAGCCCCGCGGCGCTGCTGGATGACGCGCTCGCGCGTTTCGACCCCGCCCGCCTGCCCCGCCTGGCAGCCCGCACCTCGTAGGGTGGGCTTCAGCCCACCGGCCCCGATGCCCAGCCGGGCTCAAGCCGACAATACATTTGCGGGTGCACGCAGACCGGCAGCAGTTGTCACGAAGTTGGGGTATACATACACGGCACGCCAGCACCGGCGTCTCGCATCGGGAATCTCGGCAATGAACCCACGCACCGCACTGGTCACCGGCGGCACGGGCGGCATCGGCAGCGCGATCGTCCGCTACCTGGCCCGCCAGGGACACCGCGTCGCGACCAACTACCGCGACGAGGCCAAGGCGCAGGCCTGGCGCGAACGCATGGCCGCCGAAGGCATCGAGGTGTGCATGGTGCCGGGCGACGTGGCCGATCCGGATTCGGCCGCCGCCATGGTGCGCGCCGTGGAGGCGCAGTGCGGACCGGTGCAGATCCTGGTCAACAACGCCGGCATCACCCGCGACACCACCTTCCACAAGATGGACTACCAGCAGTGGACCGAGGTGGTGAACACCAACCTCAACGCCTGCTTCAACGTCACCCGCCCGGTGATCGAGGGCATGCGCGCCCGCCGCTGGGGCCGCATCGTGCAGATCAGCTCGATCAACGGCCAGAAGGGCCAGTACGGCCAGGCCAACTACGCCGCCGCCAAGGCCGGCATGCACGGCTTCACCATCTCGCTGGCGCAGGAGAACGCGAAGTTCGGCATCACGGTGAACACGGTGTCGCCCGGCTACGTCGCGACCGACATGGTGATGGCCGTGCCCGAGGAGGTGCGCGAGAAGATCGTGGCGCAGATCCCGATCGGGCGGCTGGGCAAGCCCGAGGAGATCGCGCACGCGGTGGCGTTCTTCACCACCGACGAGGCCAGCTGGATCACCGGGTCCAACCTGGCGATCAACGGCGGGCATTACATGGGGTGGTAGCTCTGGCTCCCTCTCCCCGCCGGGGAGAGGGCTGGAGTGAGGGGCCACTCTTGCGGGAGTGTCGCAAAAGGGCCTGCTTTCAAACCCGGCTTTCCCGCGAGCCCCAGCCCCTCACCTCGATCCTCTCCCCGGAGGGGAGAGGAAGACAAGCGAGCCGCAAGGCTACTTCAACCAGCGACGAGGCTGGCCGGATCACCGGGTCCAATCTGGCGATCAACGGCGGGGATTACATGAGGTGGTAGCTCTGGCTCCCTCTCCCCACCGGGGAGAGGGCTGGGGTGAGGGGCCACTCTTGCGGGAGTGTCGCAAAAGGGCCTGCTTTCAAACCCGGCTTTCCCGCGAGCCCCGGCCCCTCACCTCGATCCTCTCCCCGGAGGGGAGAGGAAGACAAGCGAGCCGCAAGGCTACTTCAACCAGCGACGAAGCTGGCCGGATCACCGGGTCCAATCTGGCGATCAACGGCGGGCATTACATCGGGTGGTAGCTCTGGCTCCCTCTCCCCACCGGGTAGAGGTCTGGGGTGAGGGGCCAATCTTGCAGGCGAGTCGCAAAGGGCCTGCTTTCACACCGGGCTTTCCCGCGAGCCCCGGCCCCTCACCTCGGTCCTCTCCCTGGAGGGGAGAGGAAGACAAGCGAGCCGCGAGGCTACTTCTCCAGCACTTTCTCCAGCACTTTCCCCACCGCCGCGAACGCAAACGCCCCGGTGATGTGCGTCGCCGCCCCGAGGCCGCCGCCGCAAGCCAGGTTGAGCGAATCCCCGCCCGGCGGTCGCAAGCCGCACACGCTCCCATCCGGCTGCGGGTATTGCACGTTCTGCAACGAGTACACCGCCGACACGCCGAAGTAGCGATCCGGGTTGCGCGGGAAGTTGAAGTCCTGCCGAAGCTTCTTGCGGATCAGGCTGAACATCGCATCGTGCTCGGTGCGCGACAGGTCACGCACGCGGATCTGCGTCGGATCGGTGCGCCCGCCGGCCGAGCCGACCGTCACCATCGGCAACTTGCGCCGCCGGCACCAGGCGATCGCCTCCAGCTTCACGCGGAAGGCGTCACAGGCATCCAGCACCACGTCGTAGCCGCGATCGAGCAGCTCGTCCAGCGAGGCCGTGGTGAGGAAGCGCTCGATCGCCTCCAGCCGGATGCGCGGGTTGATCGCGTGCGCGCGCTCGGCCATCACGCCGACCTTGGGCTTGCCCCACTGGCCGTCCAGCGCATGCAGCTGGCGGTTGGTGTTGGACAGGCACACCTCGTCGGCATCGATCAGGGTCAGCCGCCCCACCCCGCTGCGCGCCAACGCCTCGACCGCCCAGGAGCCGACCCCGCCGATGCCGATCACGCAGACATGGGCGTTCATCAGACGCTCGATAGTGCCCCGGCCGTACAGGCGCTCGACGCCCTCGAAGCGCTCGACCGGGTAATGCGGGCCGCTCATGCGGCCTGCCCGGGGACGGGGTGGATGCTGCCTGCCATCGCGTGCGGTTTCCTACGCGTAAAAGCCCATTTTACGGCTACGAAAGGCGTCGATGCTTCGGTATTCTGGCCCTTCACACTCTTCAAGGGCGGTCCACCATGAATGCACGTTCCGCACTCCTGATCCTGCTCGGCCTGGTCATCGGCGTCCTCGGCACCGTGTTTGCCATGAAGGCGTTGGGCAATCGCAACCCGATGCCGCACGCGGTGATGACGGTGATGGGCCATCACATGGGCGCGCTCGGCCAGGCAGTCAAGACCAGGCAATGCGACGCCGCGCAGGTCAATGACCACCTGCTGCGCCTGCAGTCGACCGCATCGGACATCCCCGTCGCCTTCCCCGGCGCCGAGCAGGACTTCCTGGACCATTCCGGCCGCCTGCGCACGGCACTGCAGAATGCGGTGCAGGCGCATCCGACCGATTGCGCGGCGCTGGCCCAGTCGATCAAGCCGGTCGGTGACGCCTGCCAGTCCTGTCACCAGCAATACCGGTAAGCCGAACCCGCACGGCCGGATGCCATGTCGACGCCAGGGATGACCCACCCACCGCACCGCGGCCGTTCGCGGCTGCAGCAGCTACGGCGGCGCGTGGACAACGCGATGTTCACCCGGGCGCGCTACTCGCAGCCGATGATGCCGGTGATGTGCCTGCTCGGCGGCCTGTTCATGCCGCTGTACTGGTTCCTGTGGACATACGTGCTGCCCCAGCCCTACACCAACCTGGGGCTGCACGTGGCCGGTTGCGTGGCGCTGTTGCCGCTGGCCCTGCAGCGCTGGTGGCCGCGCGCGTTCAAGCCGTGGCTGCCGCCGTACTGGTACGCGGTGATCACCTTCGTGCTGCCGTTCTTCTTCGGTTACCTGTTGCTGCGCAACGGCGGCACGATTGTCTGGATGGGCGCGCACCTGTTCTCGATCTTCATCACGATGATGCTGTTCGACCTGGCGAGCTTCGCGCTGATCTGCACCGTGGGCACGGCGCTGGCCGCGCTGGCGTTCCAGCTCGGGCCGCACGAGGCCTGGCCGTGGCACGCGCTGCTGCAGTACGCGCCGGTGCTGGCGCTGACGCTGATCCTGGGCCCGCTGGCCAGTCTGTCGCAGAAATTCGCCGACGAGGCCAAGGTCAAGGCGCTGATCGGCGCCTCCAACAACATCGCGCACGAGCTGCGCACGCCGCTGGGTTCGGTGCAGATGGCCGGGCGCGCGATCGGCCGCTACCTGCCCAACCTGCTGGAGAGCCACCGCGTGGCCGAGCGTGCCGGGCTGCCGGTGGCCGCGCTGCGCGGGCCGCACCTGCAGGCGCTGCAGCGCGGCATCGCTGTGATCGAGCACGAGGTCAACCACGCGCACACCGTGATCGACATGCTGCTCATGGCGGCCAAGCCGATGGGCACCCTGCAGTTCGAGCCGCTGCACGCGCGCGCCTGCGTGGTACAGGCGCTGGCACGCTATCCGTACGCCTCGCAGGCCGAGCGCGAGCGCGTACAGTTGTCGACCGCACCGACCGACTTCGTGCTGGTGGGCTCGGAGACGCTGCTCACCCACGTGCTTTTCAACCTGCTGCGCAACGCGCTGTTCCACACCGGTCGTGCCGGCAAGGGCGAGATCCTGGTGAGCCTGGACAGCGACGCCGCCGGCCACTGCATCCGCGTGCGCGACACCGGACCGGGCATCCCGCCCGACGTGCTGCCGCGCATCTTCAACCGCTTTTATTCCCACAGCGACGGGCGGGACGGCACCGGACTGGGCATCGGCCTGGCCTTCTCGCAGAGCGCCGTCGAACGCATGGGCGGGCGCATCAGCTGCCGCTCGCGCTGGGGCGAATACACCGAATTCTTCGTGACATTTCCGCCATACGTGCCATCTGGACAGGGACTTTCGGCATGAGCATCGACTTCCACGGCGACATCCTGCCGTTCCACTTCCCCACCACCACGCTGCTGGTGGACGACCACGAGAAGTACCTCGACAGCATGCCGCTGCTGCTCGACCCGAGCCTGCGCCTGCGCAGCTACAGCTCGCCACGCCGGGCGCTGGCCGAACTGGGCAGCCATGGCATCCGCGCGGTGCCCGGTGGCGGCTGGATGTACCACTGGAAGGACCGCTCCTCGCAGACGCGCGAACTGGTCGCGCTGGACATCGACTCGATCCACCGGGTGATGTTCGACCCGGAGCGTTTCGCCGAGGTCTCGGTCGTGGTGGTCGACCTGACCATGCCGGAGATGGACGGCATCGCGTTCTGCCGGGAACTGGCCAACCCGCACATCGGCAAGATCCTGCTCACCGGTACCGCCGACGACTGCACCGCGATCGAAGCGTTCAACGCCGGCGTGATCGACCGCTTCATCCGCAAGAGCGATCCGCAGGCGATCGACAAGCTGCAGTTGGGCATCCGCGCGTTGCAGCGGCGCTACTTCGAGCGCGTGGGCGGCTTCGTCGCCGAGGCGCTGGCGCTGGGCAATGTGCGCTTCCTGCGCGACAAGGCGTTCCAGCAGGCGTTCCGCGGGCTGGTCGGCGATTTCCCGGCGGTGGAGTGCTACCTGCACGTCAACCCGACCGGCATGCTGTTGCTGGACGAGCGCGGCCGCGGGCGGTTCGTGCTGATCCAGACCGACGAGGACCTGCGCGCGCACTACGAGATCGCCAGCGACCTGGGCGCCCCGCCCGAACTGCTGGCCGCGCTGCGCGAGGGCGACCGGCTGCCGTGGTTCGGCGAGGGCGACGGCTACTACCGCGAGGGCATCGGCGATGTGGAAGCGCTGCTGCACCCGGCGGTGACGGTGCGCGGCGAGCAGTGGTATCACCTGGCGCTGATCGAGGACGTCTCGCGCTTCCAGCTCGGCAAGCTGCGCAACTACCGCGACTGGCTCGGCGAGCAGGACCAGGCGCTGGGCGCCTGATCCAGGGGCGCCCCTGCGAACGCGCCGCACACCTGGAATCACATCCGCTGGCGGCCGCGCAGGATGTCCCAATACATCACCCAGTCGCCAGCCAGGCTGTAGAACGGATGGCGGAACGTCGCCGGGCGGTTCTTCTCGAACACGAAGTGGCCGATCCAGGCGAAGCCGTAGCCGGCCAGCGGCGCCAGCCACAGCCAGCGCGCGTCGCGTGTCGTGATCGCCACGGCGATCACCAGCAGCACCAGCGTGCTGCCGGCGAAGTGCAACCGGCGGCAGGCGGGATTGCGGTGTTCGCTGAGGTAATACGGGTAGAAGTCGCGGAAGCGGGCGAACTCGGACATGGCAGATGGCCGTCGGACGATCGCATCAGCGTGCGCCGGCGCGCGCGCCCGGTAAAGCCCTTCTCAGGTCTTAGGCAAACGAACCGGTAGGCCGCAAACTTCGGGCGTCATTCCTGCGAAAGCGGAAATCCATCTCGCCCTGGTCAGCCCGAAGCAAATGGATTCCCGCTTTCGTGGGAATGACGTCCGGTGGGGTGGGAGGCGCAAGCGGGATGTAGGCGTAGGCAAACTTCCCCAGACCGACGCCAACCAGGTACCGGAGGGGTCGGGCTCGGGCGGGCAAGGCTGCGGCCTGCTTCAATGCTCCGGCAACGGAATGAATTCCTTGTCGTCACCCGGCACCACGCCGAAGTGTCCCGCCGCCCAATCGGACTTCGCCCGTTCGATGCGCTCGCGCGAGCTGGCCACGAAGTTCCACCAAAGATGCCGTTCGCCATCCAGCGGCGCGCCGCCGAACAGCATCACGCGGCTCGGTGCCCGGACATGCAGCGGCGCCGCGGCGCTGCCGCCCTGCACCGCCATGCGGTCGGCGCCGACCGCGACCTCGCCCCACCGGACCTCGCCCTCGACCACGTACACGCCCCGCTCGGCGTGCTCGCCAGGCCAGTCAAGCGTGGCGCCTTCGGCCAGGTTGGCCTCGATCAGGAACATCGGCGCGAACACCTTTACCGGCGAACGCTCGCCGTAGGCGGTGCCCGCGATCAGCAGCAGGTCCGCGCCATCGCGGCGGATGCGTGGCAGTTCATCCGCGCCGTGGTGATGGAACTCCGGCGCCACCTCGGCGTCCTCGCGCGGCAGCGCGACCCACAGCTGGATGCCATGCAGGCGCTGGCCGTCGCGCCGCTCGTCCGGCGGTGTGCGCTCGGAATGCACGATGCCGCGGCCGGCGGTCATCCAGTTGACCTCGCCCGGCCGGATGTCGGCCAGGCTGCCCAGGCTGTCGCGGTGGCGGATCGCGCCCTCGAACAGCCAGGTGATGGTGGCCAGGCCGATGTGCGGATGCGGCCGCACGTCCATGCCCTTGCCCGGCGCGAAGTCGGCCGGGCCCATGTGGTCGAAGAACACGAACGGGCCGACGTGCCGCGCCAGCAGTGCCGGCAACAGGCGGCGCACGGTGAAGCCATCACCCAGGTCGTGTTTGCGGCCTTCGATCAGTCGTGGCGTGTGGTCCATGCTTCAAGCTCCGCTACCAGGCGCGCTGGTACTGTACCGGCGCAACCAGCGATGCGCCCAGCTCCTGCGCCGCGCGGCGCGGAAAGTACGGGTCGCGCAGGCTCTCGCGGGCGATCAGCACCAGGTCCGCTTCACCCTTCTCCACGATGCCGGCGGCCTGCGCGGATTCGGTGATCAGCCCCACGGCACCGGTGGCGATGTCGCCCTCGCGACGGATGCGCGCGGCGAACGGCACCTGGTAACCGGGGCCGACCGGGATCTTCACGTGTGGCACCAGGCCGCCACTGGACACGTCGATCAGGTCCACGCCCAGCGACTTGACCTCGCGTGCCAGTCGCACACTCTCCTCTACGTTCCAGCCGTGCACGCCGTCTTTCTCGGCAACCCAGTCCGTCGCGGAAATGCGCAGCCACACCGGCAGCAACTCGGGCCACACTTCGCGCACCGCGGCCAGCACCTCGCGCACCAGCCGCGTGCGGTTCTCGAAACTGCCGCCATAGGCGTCGGTGCGATGGTTGCTGAGCGGCGAGAGGAACTGGTGCAACAGGTAGCCGTGGGCGGCGTGCACCTCGACAAGCTGGAAGCCGGCGGCGAGCGCGCGCTTCG
Source organism: Frateuria flava (assembly GCF_017837635.1). Lineage (GTDB taxonomy): Bacteria > Pseudomonadota > Gammaproteobacteria > Xanthomonadales > Rhodanobacteraceae > Frateuria_A > Frateuria_A flava. The sequence continues at coordinate 1,047 of NZ_JAGJRS010000015.1, read as the reverse complement.
CGGCCGCGCGGAAATCATCCACCACCTTGCGCAGACCCGCCTCGTCCAGTGCCTGCGGCGTGTGCCAGCCCTGGTCGAAGGGAATCGCCGAAGGCGCCACCGTGGTCCAGTTGCCCTGCCCCGCCGGCAGCGGACCGCCGCCCTCCCACGGACGCTGCGCGCTGGCCTTGCGCCCGGCGTGCGCAAGCTGCACGCCGGCGACGGCGCCCTGGCTGCGGATGAAGGCGGTGATCGGTTGCCAGGCGGCCACCTGCGCCTCGTTCCACAAACCGGTATCGCCGGGCGAGATGCGCCCCTCCGGCGACACCGCGGTGGCTTCGGCGACCACGGCCGCCGCACCACCTACCGCGCGGCTGCCCAGGTGCACCAGGTGCCAGTCGTCCGGCACGCCATCGGTGGCCGAGTACTGGCACATCGGTGCGACGACGATGCGGTTGCGCAACGTCAGGCTGCGCTGCGCGAAGGGGGTGAACAGTTCCATGCGATGGCCTTGCGAAGAGACAAGCCCATCAGATGACGCCGTACGGTTCGACCTTCAAGAGGCAGATGCCACCGCCCTCTCCAGGCGATCTTCTGTAGATACCGTCTTGCTCTCCCTCACGCAACCGCGTGCCGTGGATCGAACCGCGTCCCGTTGTGAACCACACCCCAGACCAGATGGAGGAGCTTTCGCATAGCGGCGCAGAGCGCCACGCGGGGTGCTTTGCCGTTGGCCCGCAGGCGCTCGTAGAAGGCGCGAATGACTGGGTTGTGGCGCACGGCGACCAGAGCTGGCATGTAGAGCTTGGCGCGCAGGGGCGCCGCTCCGGTCTTGGACAATCTCACCTTGCCTTTGAGGGTGCCTGATTCGCGCAGGGCCGGGTTCATGCCGACGTAGGCAACCAGTTGGCCGGGGCGCTTGAATCGGCGCACATCACCCAGCAAGGCGAGCAGGAAGGCGGAAGTGGTTGGCCCGATGCCGTCGATGGAGTCGACCAGTCCGGCGTCCCGCCGCAGACTGGGATTGGAGTCGATGTGGTCGTTAATGCGCTTTTCCAGCGCCTTGAT
>NZ_JAGJRS010000014.1 GCF_017837635.1 Frateuria flava | reverse complement strand
ATCAAGGCGCTGGAAAAGCGCATTAACGACCACATCGACTCCAATCCCAGTCTGCGGCGGGACGCCGAACTGGTCGACTCCATCGACGGCATCGGGCCAACCACTTCCGCTTTTCCTGCTCGCCTTGCTGGGTGATGTGCGCCGATTCAAGCGCCCCGGCCAACTGGTTGCCTACGTCGGCATGAACCCGGCCCTGCGCGAATCAGGCACCCTCAAAGGCAAGGTGAGATTGTCCAAGACCGGAGCGGCGCCCCTGCGCGCCAAGCTCTACATGCCAGCTCTGGTCGCCGTGCGCCACAACCCAGTCATTCGCGCCTTCTACGAGCGCCTGCGGGCCAACGGCAAAGCCCCCGCGTGGCGCTCTGCGCCGCTATGCGAAAGCTCCTCCATCTGGTCTGGGGTGTGGTTCACAACGGGACGCGGTTCGATCCACGGCACGCGGTTGCGTGAGGGAGAGCAAGACGGTATCTACAGGGTTTTTGGCCAGCCTTGAACCCCTCACCCCAACCCTCTCCCCGGAGGGGAGAGGGAGCAAACGAAAAAGGCCCGCCGAGGCGGGCCTTTTGCTTTTATCCGATGAAGGCGGGCCTTACTTGTCGCCCTGGATGTGCCCGTCCAGCGTGTGCAGCTTGGTCGGCAGGCTGGAGAAATAGGCGGCGACGTCTTCGATGTCCTGGTCGGACAGGGTGGCAACGAAGCCCTTCATGATCGGGTTGTTGCGGCGGCCGTCCTTGTACTCGTGCAGGGCTTCCTGGATGTACACGTTGTACTGGCCGGCGAGACGCGGGTACTGCGGGTCGATCGCGTTGCCGTCGGCGCCGTGGCAGGCGAAGCAGGCGGCAGCCTTGGTCTTGCCGTTGTCGACGTTGCCTTCGGCCAGCAGCGCCGTGGAGGACAACGCCAGCACGGCGCCGAAGAAGAGCAGGGTAAGCGCACGCTTCATGCGGAATTCCTTCAAGACTTACTTGGCGAGGCTGGAGAGATAGGCGGCGATGTCGTCGATGTCCTGGTCGGACAGACTCTGCGCCTGCGCCATCATGGTCGGGTGCGTGCGGTCGCCGGTCTTGTAGCCGTGCAGCGCGTTGATGATGTACTGCTCGTTCTGCCCGGCGATCTTCGGCACCGGATAGTCCGGATAGGCATTGGTGTAGCCGTCGATACCGTGGCAACCGTTGCAGGTGTAGACCAGCTTGCGGCCGTTGGCCTTGTCGCCCGCGGCGTGGGCGTTGCCAGCGGCGAGGAGGGCTGCGGCCACGGTCAGGCCGAGCAGTTGCAGTCGAATCATCGAGTCATTCCCACGCTTGGGGTACAAAGTCGCGGAAGTATAGTGTCTGCTTGACGCGACGGACAACTTGACGCACTGCCCTGATGCAAATCAGGCGCAGGCAAGGCGACCGGCCGGCGCCGGAGCGGGCCTTCAGAACAGGCTCTTGAAGATCTGGATGCCGGCGGCGTATTCGCCGATCACCGTGCCCGCGCTGACCAGGATGAAGTTGAGCAGCGTCCGCGCCACGCGGTTCTTCCACCAGCCGGTCCACTCGGCGATGTCGTCGCGCAGCGTCTCGAAGTCCGCCACGCGCGGGCGCCGGATCCAGGCCTCGGCCATGGCGCTGATTCCGCCGGCGGGAATGCCGGGCCGGAACGGCTTGATCGGCGCGGCGACGAAGGCCGCCAGGATGCTCAGCGGATGCCCGCCCGCCGCCAGCGCGCCCAGCGCGGCGCAGCCGCCGGTGAACAGCACCCAGTTGCGCAGCGCCAGCGCGCCCAGCGACGGGTTGCGGTGGAACGCGTACGCGATCGCCGCGAACACCAGCAGCACCAGGCCCAGCGCCAGCCACTTGGGCCAGCGCGCCTTGGGCGGCAGCCTAGCCAGTTCGGCGATGCGCCCGGCCGGTGGCTCCTGCTGCTCACGCAGGTGTCCGCACAGGCCTTTGAGGTGGCCGGCACCGATCACCACCAGCACGCGGCGCACGGCGGGCGCGCCCTGCGCCTGCTCGCGCAGGCGTGCGGCCATGTATTCGTCGCGCTCGCCGATCAGGCTGTTGTAGAGCGGCGCGGAGTTCTGCGCGAACTCGCCGAAGGCGCTTTCGAGCAGGTCGCCCTCCTTGAGCTTCTCGATCTCCTTCTCGTCGACCTGCTCGCGCTCGAACACGCTGGCGACCAGTCCGCCAAGCAGGCCGAAGCGCGCCCACGTGCCGACGCTGCGCCAGGCCCGCTTGAGCGTGGTGCCGACCTCGCGATCGATCAGCCAGACCGGCAGGCTGGCGCGCTCGGCACCGTCCATCGCGGCCTTCATCTCGGCGCCCGGCTGGATGCCGTACTGCGCGGCCAGCCGCTGCTGGAAGGACGACAGCACCAAGCTGGCCGCCACCATGCCGACCTTGCCCTGGCGGATCACCTGGAACAGGTCCATCTGCTTGAAGGCATCAGGATTGCGCATGCCTTCGGCGCGGCTGGGGCAGAGCTCCACCGCAACGGCGTCGAAGGGCTCGTTGGCCACCAGCGCCTCGACCGCCGCCACGCTCGCTCGCGAGACGTGCGCCGTCCCCAGCACCACGTATTCCACGCCGTCGCGGGTGACGCGCTCCAGGGGCTGGTCGAGCAACGGGTCGGGCAGGGCGACGTCGGAATCAGGGAGGGTCATGCGGTATCCGGGATGCGGGTGGTGGGCAGCAAGCCCGCCCTACAGGTGTGTTGCACAGGGTGGGCTTGCGCCCATCGTTTTCAATCCCGATAGCGCTTGAGCAGGTCACCGTAGGCATCGATGCGCCGGTCACGCAGGAACGGCCAGATCCGCCGCACGTGCTCGCTGCGTTCCAAGTCGACGTCGACGAGCAGCAACTCGCGCCCGTCGGTGCCGGCCTTCGCCAGAAACTCGCCCTGCGGGCCAGCCACGAAGCTGGTGCCCCAGAACCGGATGCCCGCGCCGACGCCGGACGGATCGGCCTCGTAGCCGGTGCGGTTGCAGGCCAGCAGCGGCAACCCGTTGGCCACGGCGTGGCCACGTTGCACCGTCACCCACGCCTCGCGCTGGCGGTCCTTTTCCGCCTGCTCGTCGGTCGGGTCCCAGCCGATCGCGGTGGGATAGAGCAGCAACTGCGCCCCGGCCAGCGCCATCAGCCGCGCCGCTTCCGGATACCACTGGTCCCAGCACACCAGCACGCCCAGCCGGCCGACCGAGGTGTCGATCGGCTCGAAACCCAGGTCGCCCGGCGTGAAGTAGAACTTCTCGTAGAACGCCGGATCATCGGGAATGTGCATCTTGCGGTACCTGCCGGCGATCGCTGCCGAGCGATCGAACACCACCGCGGTGTTGTGGTAGAGCCCCGTGGCGCGCTTCTCGAAGATCGAGGCGACCACGACGAGCTTGAGCTCCGCCGCCAGTTTGCCGATGCGCTCGGTCCCGGGACCCGGAATGGTCTCGGCCAGCTCGAACTCGTCGACGCACTCGCGCTGGCAGAAGTAGGGCCCGTTGTGCAGCTCCTGCAACAGCACGAGCTGCGCACCGGCCGCGGCGGCTTCGCGCAGCCCGGCCTCGATCGCGTCGAGGTTCGCGTCGCGGCTGCCACGGTTGGTTTCCTGCAGCAGCGCCACCTTGAGTGTCTTGCCGGTCATGCCTGTCTCTTGCCTTCGAGTCGAGACGGGCAGTTTAACGGAGCGGGGCGATGCGGTTGTCGCCAATCCGTTGCCGGGCGGCGCGCGTTCAGCCCAGCAGGCCGGCCGGCAGCTGCATGGTGATGCAGTGCAGGCTGCCGTTCTGCCAGATCAGCGGACGGCAGGGCACCTGCACCACTTCGCGTCCGGGATAGGCGGCACCGATGATGCGGGCGGCCTCGTCATCGGACGCGTCGCCATAGGCAGGCACGAGCACCGCGCCGTTTATCACCAGGTAATTGGCATACGAGGCGGCCAGCCGGCGGCCTTCGTCCAGGATCGGCTGCGCCCAGGGCAGTGGCGAGAGCCGATACGGCTTGCCCTCGGGCGTGCGCAGCGCGGCCAGCTCGGCCGCCATGCGCTCGAGCTCCTGGTGGTGCGGATCGGCCGGGTCGTCGCAGGCCTGGAACACGATGCGCTCGCCCGGCGCGAAGCGGGCGAGGGTGTCGATGTGGGCGTCGGTGTCGTCGCCCTCCAGGTAGCCATGCTCCAGCCACAGCACGCGAGGCGCATGCAGGCTTTCGCGCAGGATGGCATCCATCGCCTCGCGCGACTGCCCGGGGTGGCGCTGGTGCAGGCAGCGCCAGGTAGTCAGCACGGTGCTGCCGCCGTCGCTTTCGATGCCGCCGCCCTCCAGTGCCCAGTCCACGCGCTCGTGCGCGGCCGGTCCGAAGACGCCGGCGGCGACCAGGCCGGCGACCAGCGCGTCGTCCTGCTCGGCGCCGAACTTGCCGCCCCAGCCGGTGAAGCGGAAATCGGTGAGCTGGAAGCCCTGCGCGGAGACCAGGGTGATCGGGCCGGAGTCGCGCAGCCAGGTGTCGTCGTAGGGAAGCTGCACGAACCGGATGCGTTCCAGTTCCACGCCTGCGCCGCGCAGCGCACGTTCGGCGGCCGTGCGCACGCCCTCGTCCGCGACGATCACGACCAGCGTCTGGAAACGGGTGACCGCGGCGGCCAGCGCGGTATAGGTGGTCTCCACCCCGGCCAGGCGCTCGGCCCAGTCGGTGCCTTCATGCGGCCAGGCGATCAGTACCGCGTCCTGCGGTTCCCACTCGGCCGGCAGGCGCAGGTTGGGGGAGGAGGTCATCGCGCGCTCGCTTGAAGTTTCGGAAACGGCGAAGTGTAGTCGAGCGGGCGACACGGGGCGATGAGCCGCAAACAAAAACGGACCCCCGCTTTGGCAGGGATCCGTTCTCGGTGCTGCAGCGCGGGCGGTTTACTGCGCCGTCGCGGGATGGTGGTTGTTTCCGGCGGGGGTGTTGAGCACCGAATGGATCACGTGGTTGTGCTCGAAGTACACGATGAACGTCTTGTAGTCCCAGCGGTTGATCACCGGGTGCTTCTGGCTGTCGCCGCCGCGCGGCTGCAGCTTGCGCTGGGGCGCGCCGTAGCGCTTCTCGACCTGCGCCATGGTCATGCCGCGGGTGGGCAGGTTCATGCCCTGTTCCTGCTGTACGCGGTTGATCAGCAGGCTGTCGCCCGCGTGCGCGGCCATCGGCGCGCCGAACGCGATCGCGGCGAGCATCGCCAGACCGCCAGTGAGCTTGACCATGATTCCCCTCTTTCGCAAAGGTCCTGTGCGGCGCCGTTGTAGCAGATGTGCGAGAGCGGCGCCACGGCGATCGCCAGCGTCTGCGATGGGCTAGGCATTCCAAGCCCGGCTATCATGGCGGGTCGCCCGTGCACGTTCCCCTCCGATGATCGCGTTCCGCCATTTCGCCCTTCGCCGCGGCAGTCGCCTGCTGCTCTCCGATATCGACCTCACCATCCAGAGCGGTTGGCGCCTGGGCGTGATCGGCCGCAACGGTTGCGGCAAGTCCAGCCTGTTCGCCGCCCTGCAGGGGCGGCTCGAATCCGACGCGGGCGAACTAGACCTGCCGGCGAAACTGCGCCTGGCCTCGGTGGCGCAGGAAACGCCCGCGTTGCCGGACCCTGCGCTGGACTACGTGCTCGGCGGCGACGAAGAGGTCGCCGCGGCCCTTCGCGAGGAAGCCGATGCCCAGGCCCGCGGCGACGCCGAGGCGATGGCGCGCGCCCATCACCGCATCGAGGAACTGCACGGCTACGACGCCCGCGCCCGCGCCGGCCGCCTGATGCACGGTCTGGGCTTCGCGGCGGAGACCCACGAGCGGGCGGTGAAGGCGTTCTCCGGCGGCTGGCGCGTGCGCCTGAACCTGGCGCGGGCGCTGATGGCGCCGTCCGATCTTCTGCTGCTCGACGAGCCGACCAACCATCTCGACCTGGACGCGGTGCTCTGGTTGGAGGAATGGCTGCGCCGCTACCAGGGCACGCTGCTGGTGATCTCGCACGACCGCGAGTTCCTCGATGCGGTGACCTCGCACACGCTGCACCTGCACGAGGGCGGGGCGCGGCTGTACACCGGCAACTACAGCGCCTTCGAGCGCCTGCGCGCCGAGCAGTTGCGCCAGCAGCAGATCGCGCACGAGCGCGAGCAGGCCGAACGCGCGCACCTGCAGTCGTTCGTCGACCGCTTCAAGGCCAAGGCGAGCAAGGCCAAGCAGGCGCAGTCGCGCATGAAGCGGCTGGAGAAGCTGGCCGGCACCGAAGCGGTGCGCGCGGAGCGGCCGTTCCGGTTCCAGTTCGCGGTGCCGGATCGGTTGCCTGATTCGATGCTGCAGTTGGAAGAGGTCTCGGCAGGTTACGCGATACCGCTCCCTCTCCCCTCCGGGGAGAGGGCTGGGGTGAGGGGCGGGGCTCGCGGTGAAGAAGCATCGGAGCGTGCTCCGATGGAGTCAGGGACAAGCCTTGGCCCCTCACCCCAACCCTCTCCCCGGGGGGGAGAGGGGGCAAACGCCGTCCTGACGGACGGAGGCCATCATTTGAAGGCGGTCCTTTCGGACGTCCGCTTCCGCCTGGAGGCCGGCGAACGCATCGGCCTGCTCGGTCCCAACGGCGCCGGCAAGTCCACCCTGGTCAAGACGCTGGTCGGCGAGCTTCCGCCGCTGGCCGGCGAGCGCAAGGCGCACAAGGACCTGAAGATCGGCTACTTCGCCCAGCACACGGTCGAAAGCCTGCGCGAGGGGGCCAGCCCCTTCGATCACCTGCAGGACAAGGCGCCGGGCGTCGCCGCGCAAGTCCTGCGCGACTTCCTCGGCAGCTGGAATTTCGCCGGCGACCGCGCCTTCGAGTCGGTCGACGGTTTCTCCGGCGGCGAGCGCGCGCGCCTGGCGCTGGCGCTGATCGCCTGGGACAAGCCCAACCTGCTGCTGCTCGACGAGCCGACCAACCACCTGGACCTGGACATGCGCGAGGCGCTGGCCGATGCGCTGGCGGACTTCGACGGCGCGCTGGTGCTGGTCTCGCACGACCGCCATCTGCTTGGCCTGGTCTGCGACAGTTTCTGGCGCGTGGCGGACGGCGCGGTCGAATCGTTCGATGGCGACCTGGACGACTACGCACGCTGGCTGCGCTCGCGCGGCGCGGCCGTAAAGAAGGCCAACGAGCCAGCCTCCACCGAATCCGCCGCCGACCGCCGGCGCGCCTCCGCAGCCCAGCGCGAACAGGACAAGGCGGCCAAGGCGCGTGTAAAGAAGATCGACGCGCGCGTTGCGGCGATCGATACGGACCTGGCCGCCCTCGAAGCGAAGCTGGCCGATCCGGCCACCTACAACGGCCCCACCGCCGAGCTGATGAAGCTTGGCCAGCGCCAGGCCGACCTGCGCCGCGAAAAGGAAGCCCTGGAAGCCGAATGGCTGGAGCTGTACGAACAACTGGAGGCCGCCAGCGCATGAGCGTGGAACTGTGGCTGCCCGCGCTCGCTCGCTTCGAGCCCGCGCATCCGCTGCGCCGCCTGCTGGCCCCGGCTGATCGCCTCGATGACGGTCCGAAGGGATACCTGGCCGGGCTGGCCGCCTGGTTCGACGCCCCGCAACCGCTGCCCGCCGGTGCGCTCACCCGGCAACTGGCGGCCGGCGACGCCGCCGGCGCCCTCTGGATGTGCGCCGATCCGGCCTGGGTCGAGCCGGACATGAACGGCGCGCGCCTGCTCGCCTGTGGGCAGATGCAACTGACCGCCGCGGACGCCGCGACGCTGGCCGGGCCGCTGGTGCCGGTATTCGAGGAACAAGGCATGCATCTGGAGCAGACGTCGCCCGACCGCTGGCACCTGCGCCTGTCGCAGGACCTGGCGGTTCCGGCATTCCCGGCGCCCGAACAGGCGCTGGGCGAGAACCTGCTGCAGCATCTGCCGCAGGGTTCGGAAGGTCGTCGCTGGCGGATCCTGCAGAACGACATCCAGGTGCTGCTGCACCAGCATCCGTTGAACGCGCAGCGTCGCGCCGCCGGGCAGCCCCCGGTCAACAGTCTGTGGCTGTGGGGGGCGGGCACCTTGCCGGCGACCGTGGCGACCCCGCTCCGCGGCGTGCTCAGCGACGATCCGCTGCTGCGGGCGCTCGCGGCCAGGGCAGGGATCGCCCACCGTCTGCGTATGCCTGCATCCACGACGCGGGAAACGGCGGCGACCAGCGTCGCGCTACCGGACGCCACATCCGGCTGGCTGATCGATCTGCAGGATTTGCCGGTGTCAACGATTGGCGGAACGTGGTGGCCCCTGATCCAGACGCTTGCGCGTCAACGCCCGTTGCGCCTGGGTTTCGCCAGCGGCGAACGCTGGGAGCTGCGGCCATGGCATCGCTGGCGTTTCTGGCGCAGGACCGGCGCATGACCGCGCCGACCTTGCGTCGCCGCGTACCGACGGGCGCATCGGAGGGCTGGAGCGAGGCGGTCCACCCGGTGTTGCGCCAGGTCTACGCGGCACGCGGCGTGTTGCATCCCGGACAGGCCGAACATCGGCTGCGTCATTTGCTGGCGCCGCAGGCGCTGGGTGGGCTGGATCGCGCCGTGGCCTTGCTGATCGAGGCGATCGCAGGCGACTGGTCGATCGTCATCGCGGGTGACTACGACTGCGATGGCGCAACCGGCACGGCGGTGGCCGTGAGGGGGCTGCGCCTGCTGGGCGCGAGGCGGGTGGATTACGTCATCCCCAACCGCTTCGTGCACGGCTACGGCCTGACCCCCGCGCTGGTCGCGTCGCTCGAACCTGCGCCCCAATTGGTTGTCACCGTCGACAATGGGGTCGCCAGCCTCGCGGGCGTCGCGGCCGCGAAGGCGCGCGGTATCCGGGTGATCGTCACCGACCACCACCTGCCCGGTGAGCAGTTGCCGGCGGCCGATGCGCTGGTCAATCCCAACGTGCTGGAGGTGCGCGCGTGCGGGCATGGCGAGCCGGCGTGCGAGACATGCGTCGGCGATGCACGCATGAACCGCGGTTTTCCCAGCCGCGCGCTCGCCGGTGTCGGCGTGATGTTCTACCTGTTGCTCGCCGTACGCGCCGCACTGCGCGAGCGCGGGGCGTTTGCCGCGCGTGGGGAGCCGGATCTCGGCAGCCTGCTCGACCTGGTCGCGCTCGGTACCGTGGCCGACCTGGTGCCACTGGATTTCAACAACCGCGTGCTGGTCGAAGCGGGCATCCACCGCATCCGCAGTGGTCGCGCCTGTCCGGGCATCACCGCGCTGGTGGAGGCCGGCAAGCGCAGCCTGGCGGGTCTTTGCGCCAGCGACCTTGGATATGCGGTGGGACCTCGCCTCAATGCCGCGGGGCGGCTGGAGGACATGCGCCTCGGGGTCGAATGCCTGCTGACCGATGACCCGGTCCAGGCGCGCGCGCTGGCCGACCGCCTGAGCGCCATCAACCAGGAGCGGCGCGACCTGCAGGAAGCGATGGTCGCCGAGGCCGAGGCGATGATCGGCGCGCTCGGCCTGGAGGGCATGGGCGAGCGCACCGGCGTGAGCCTGTACGAGCCCACCTGGCACGCCGGCGTGGTCGGTCTGGTCGCATCCAAGCTCAAGGAGCGCCTGCACCGCCCGGTGATCGCTTTTGCCCCGGCCGACGAGGATCGGCCCGACGAACTGCGCGGCTCGGCGCGCTCCATCGCCGGCTTCCACGTGCGCGATGCCCTCGCCGCGATCGATGCACGCCTGCCTGGCTTGATCGAACGCTTCGGTGGCCACGCTATGGCGGCCGGGCTGAGCCTCAAGGCCGCCGACTATCCGCGCTTCGCCGAAGCCTTCGACGCCATTGCGCGCGAATGGCTGGACGAGGAACGTCTGCAGGCCGTGCTTTACACCGACGGCGAGCTTCCGCCGGGCACCTTCACGCTGGATCTCGCACGCCAGTTGCGCGACGGCGGGCCGTGGGGGCAGGGCTTCCCCGAACCGCTGTTCGACAACCTGTTCGAGTGCGCGCAATGGCGCCTGATGGGCGAGCGCCACTGGCGCCTCTACCTGCGCGACCCGCGCGATGGCGCCGTGCATGAAGCGGTGATGTTCAACGTGCGCGCGTCCGCGCCCCCGCCGCGGCTGCGCGCGGTGTACGAATTGACGATCAACGAATGGCAGGGCCGCGAAAGTGCGCGCTTGCTGGTCCGCCACGTCGAACCGGCCTGAAGCGGCGCTCTCTTGCAGGCGACGCTCTTGTCACGGGTCCCAGAAAAACATCGCCCGCAAGCGGGCTCCCACAAGGGCACGGCGGGGGCTTTCACGCACCCAAGCTTGCATAGCCGCGCCCGCCGCGCTTGGATGGGGCTCCGACCACGCGGAGACACTCCATGATCGAGCAGATGACCGACCTCCCCGCCGGCGCGCTGGGTTTCACCGCGCGCGGCAAGGTGACCGCGGCCGACTACGAGAACGTGTTCGTGCCGGACGTGGAGGCCGCCTTCGCGCTCAACCGCAAGCTGCGCCTGCTCTATCACGTCGGCCACGAGTTCACCGGTTTCGAGCCGGGGGCGATGTGGGATGACACCAAGCTGGGTTTCCGCCACTGGAGTGGCTGGGAGCGCATCGCATTGGTCACCGACGTCAACTGGCTGAGGCTCGTCGCCCGTACCATGGGCTTCACCGTGCCCGGCGAGTTCCGCCTGTACCGCAACGAGCAACTGGCCGAGGCCAAGGCCTGGATCAGCGAATCGTTCCGCGAACACCACGCCTGAGCGCTTGCGCGCCTGTCGAAAAACTGCTCCACTCGCGTCCATGTCCACGCCCACCGCCCGCTCGATCCTCGCCCCCGCGCCCTGCGCGGCACGCGTGCGGCCGGCCCTGGACAATCGCTCGAACAATAATCGTCGCCTGCACAAGGGGGCCGGCGCGTAGCTGTTAGTTCGAGCAAAAACTACGCGACGAAGGCCCGCCCCGTGCGGGCCTTCGTCGTTTTCGGGGCACGGAAAACCTGCGAAGGAGAGACATCATGTGCGGCATCTTCGGAATGTTCGATCTGGCGCCCGGCGACGATCTGGCAGCGCTGCGGCGGCAGGCGCTGGCGTTGTCGCAGCGCCAGCGCCACCGCGGGCCGGACTGGTCCGGCGTGTTCATCGACGCCGGCGCCATCCTGGTGCACGAGCGCCTGGCCATCGTCGACCCGGCCAGCGGCGCGCAGCCGCTGCGCTCGCGCGACGGCGCGCTGGCGCTGGCGGTCAACGGCGAGATCTACAACCACGGCGAGCTTCGCCTGGGCAGGAGTTACGACTTCACTTCAGGGTCCGACTGCGAGGTGATCAACGCGCTCTACCGCCAGGGCAGCGACCCGGCCGCCTGGATCGCCCGCCTCAACGGCATCTTCGCCTTCGCGCTGTGGGATGGCGCCGCGCAGCGTTACCTGCTCGCCCGCGATCCCTTCGGGGTCTGTCCGTTGTACTGGGGCCACGACACGGCAGGTCGCTTGTGCGTGGCCTCCGAGATGAAGGCGCTGGCGGGCGTGTGCGCCGACGTGGCCGTGTTCCCGCCGGGTCATGTCTATGACAGCGCCACCGGGCAGCTGCGTCGCTATTACGAGCGTCCGTGGCGCGCGTACGCGGCAACGCAGGGCAGGGCGCCGGGCGACCTGCGTATCGCGCTGGAACAGGCGGTCCAGCGCCAGCTGATGACCGACGTGCCCTATGGCGTGCTGCTGTCCGGCGGGCTGGATTCCTCGCTGGTGGCTGCCTGTGCTGCGCGCTTCGCCCGCGAGCGCGTCGAGGACGGCGGCCAGAGCGAAGCCTGGTGGCCGCGCCTGCATTCCTTCGCGATCGGCCTGGAAGGCTCGCCGGATCTGGCCGCGGCGCAGCTGGCCGCCGAGGCGCTCGGTACCGTGCACCACGGCTTCGTCTACACGTTCTGGGAGGGGCTGGACGTATTGCCGGAAGTCATCCGTCACATCGAAAGCTATGACGTCACTACCGTCCGCGCCTCCACGCCGATGTTCCTGCTGGCCCGGCGGATCAAGGCGATGGGCGTGAAAATGGTGCTCTCGGGCGAGGGCTCCGACGAGCTGTTCGGCGGCTATCTCTACTTCCACAAGGCGCCTTCGGCGGAAGCCTTCCACGAGGAAACCGTGCGCAAGCTCGACGCGCTGCACCGCTACGACTGTCTGCGCGCGAACAAGGCGATGATGGCCTGGGGCGTGGAAGCGCGCGTGCCCTTCCTGGACCTGGCGTTCGTCGAGACGGCGATGGACTTCGACGCACGCCACAAGATGGCCGGCCAGGGTCGCATCGAAAAGGCGGTGCTGCGCGAGGCCTTCGCCGGCGTGCTGCCGGATGCCATCCTCTGGCGCCAGAAGGAGCAGTTCAGCGACGGCGTGGGCTACGGCTGGATCGACGGCCTCAAGGCGCATGCCGCCCAGGCGGTGAGCGACCGCGAATTTGCCGCCGCCGCGGCACGCTGGCCGTACAACACGCCGGCGACCAAGGAGGCCTACCTGTACCGCACACTGTTCGAGAAGTTCTTTCCCGGCGAGGCCTGCGCGGCCACGGTGCCCGGCGGCAAGTCGATCGCCTGCTCCTCGCCCGCGGCACTGGCCTGGGATCCGTCGTTCGCCGGCCATCCCGATCCCTCCGGACGTGCCGTGCAGGGGATCCACGCCCAGGCACTCACGCCCTTGGCCACCGTGTAGGCGCGCACCTGTGCGCGACCGTCATTCGCATCAAGAGGTCCGCACTTGCCAACCATCGTCGCACGCGAGGTACGGCGATGGCGTGCTTCCCTGCATCCACTTCAAAGCAGTTGCGAGGAAGCACTGTCCTCTACGCTTCCTGCCTGGGCGGCAGCGTCAGGCTGCTCGACCTGCACCGTTTCGCCGGCTCGCCGATGGGCGCCAATGCCCCCGCGGGCTGGGACCAGAAGATCATGCACGCGGGCCCCGGCACCGAAGGCCAGCCTTTTGCTGCTGGCCTCTGACGGCATACCTCACAGTCACGGCGAGACGCCGCGCGTTATCGACCCAGCTGCACGCGGAACGCCTCGACCAGCGTCAACAGCGCGCGCGTACCGTAGGGCTTGGCCAGGTAGGCGTCGTAGCCCGGGTGGCGGGGCAGGTGGTCTTCGGGGATGGCGGTGGTGAGGATGATCGGGCGGTCGTAACCGGCCGCGCGCAGGCGCTCGATCATTTCCAGGCCGCTCAGGCACGGCATCATGAAGTCGGTGACGACCAGCTCGGGCATTTCCTGCAGCGCGATCTCCAGGCCTTCGTGCCCATCCGAGGCGACGGTCACGTGGTAACCGGCCTCCTCCAGTACGGTGGCGGCGACCAGCGACACGTCGGGTTCGTCTTCGACCAGAAGTACCCGCAGCATGTCAGCCCGCTTCCCCGGACGCATTGACCCGTGGGTCAGCGCCGAAGGCAATGCCGCGACCGTTGACGTGGAACTCGTGCGTGCGGGGATCGAAGTCGCTGTCGCGCAGCTTGATGATGGAAAGGTAGCGCCGGAACGCATGCGCGCGTCGGCCCGTGTTGAGCAGCAGTACATTGTCAACCATCGCCGAGAGCTCGTCGCTGGGCATCAGCGCATCGTCCAGGCGCATCTCGGGGATTTCCGAGGTGTAGACCACGGTCGCGCCGATCGCGCTCAGCTGCATGCTCAGCGCATTGATCACGTAGGCCATGCGGTCGCGTATCACCAGGCTGTCGCGGATTGCCACCAGGCCGTCGACGAACACGCGCTTGACCTTGCGCGCACGGGCGCGTCTGACGATGTCGCGCACCAGTTCGTCGACGATGTTCTCCGCCGGCGGCAGCCAGGCGATCTCCAACGCGCCTTGCTCGAGCGGGGTGTCCAGGTCGATGGCGATGCTGCGCGCCTTCTGGACCAGTCGCGCGGGCGTTTCGTAGAAGCCGAGCATCAGGCCCGGCTCCTGCTCGGTGGACAGCGAGAGGAAGTGCAGTCCCAGCGTGGTCTTGCCCGCGCCGGTAGGGCCGATCAGCAAGGTGGCCGATCCGGCCGGCAGGCCACCCTGCAGGAGGGTATCCAGTCCTTGGTGCCCGCTCGCCACGCGATGGGCCAGGGCCTGGGCGGCAGGTATCGCCTCAAGCGTGGTTTCTGCACGAGGAAACACAGCGATGCCGTCCTCGGTTATGCGCACGCGGTGCTTGCCCGGCAGGATCGCCGCGCCGCGATGCTTGCGGACCTGGATCGTGCGGTAGGCGCGAAAACCGTTGGTTTCGTCGCTCAGCTCGATCCAGCCGTCCACCATCGTGTGCTCGGGGCAGCTGGAGTCGCGGTTCTGGTGAGTGAGCATGACCAGCACGGCATCGGCCATGCCTGCCACGCCCTGCAGCGCGTGGATGAAGGCGCGGAACTCCTGCTCCGACGCCACCGACTGCGCCACGAACGTGCCGTCGAGCACCATCGCGCTGGCGCGGTGCCGCTTGAGCTCGTGCTGGACCAGCTTGAGCAGGCCCGGCAGGCCTTCGCGCTCCAGCACGCCATAGCCGCTGATGTACTGCATCGCGTCGGGCAGCGCGCTGCCCTCGAAAAACCCCATCTGGCTGACGTAGGCGAGCATCCGCGAACTGGATTCGGCCAGCAGCGTCATGTAGAGCGCACGACCGCCCTCGCGAACGTGCGCGTAGCAGAACTGGTTGGCGAGGATCGTTTTACCTGCGCCAGGCGGCCCCTGGATGATGTAGGCCGAGCCACGGAGAAAGCCGCCATCGGTCAACTGGTCAAGCCCCTCGATGCCAGTCGAGAATTTTTCGATCACGTTCCCCTCCACGCTGGGCCTGCCCGGGCGCCACATGCACGTACCGATGTAGGCGAGCCGTGCATGGTAGCGGCATACGGTGGCTCAGGGGAAAAAACGGCACCGTCCAGCGCTGTCCGCTGGCGGCGGTGGTGCCCCGGGAAAAAGCCATGCTGCACGTCCTGGCGGGTTCGGCGGTGACCTTGACCGCCCATTGACGCGCCCAGCTATTCACTTCTCCGGCCCCCAAAGGCAGGAGCCCGGGCGGGAGGAAACGGCAGTGTGCGGCGCAGATGCCCGGCTGCCGTTTTTGCGTGCCCCATGCCCGAAGCACAACCATTGATTGCGTGTCATGGGCCCCGTCCCACGACCGTTCGGCCGACCGGATGTCGCGCCCTACGGACGCGAGGCCCCGATCTCACGGAGAAGATCATGATTTCCAGAAGGCGCTTTCTTCAGTCTTCGATCTCGCTGGCGTTGGTTCCGCTGTTGCCCAGGGTGGCCTTGTCCACCTCGCTGACCGTACGGCCCAGCTGGCAGGTGTTCTGCCTCACTCCCCAGCTGCAGTCCTTCTACGACGCAGTAGCCAAGATGAAGGCCGTCAAGGATCCGACCAACCCCGACAGCTGGGCGTACTGGGTGGAAACCCATCGCGCCAATTGTCCCCACGGCGTGTCCTACTTCATGGCCTGGCACCGCGGCTTCATCCATCGCTTCGAGGCGAAACTGCGCGAGATGTCCGGCGATTCGGCGCTGGCGCTGCCGTACTGGAACTATTACGACACGCCCGCCATCCCGCCGGAATTCCTCGATTCCACCTCGCCGCTGTACCGCGGCGATCGCACCGGAACCGACGTCACCGGCGCACTCAGCTACGACGCCTTCGCCGACACCGTCGTGCGCTTCCAGCGCGGCAAGTCGCACGCGTTCGAAACCATCACCGAGTCGCGCCCGCACAACCTGGTGCACAACCTGATCGGCGGTGCGATGTCCTCGATCAGGATCTCGCCCAGGGACCCGTTGTTCTGGGTACACCACGCGAACATCGACCGGCTCTGGGTCGCCTGGCTCAAGGCCGGCGGCGGGCGCAAGGAGCCGCTGTCGACCAACACCTACTGGTCGGGCGATCTTTATTACGGGCCGGCCGTGAGCGGCATGCCGCGTGTGTGGACCACCGATACCACGACATACCTCGGCTACCGCTACGACAACGAAACCATGCCCAGCCCGTCCACCAGCACCGCAATGGCGGCCAGCGGGTTGGCCGCGAGCAGGACGCCACCGCGGCCCGCCACCCGCGTGAGCGTGCCGTTCGGCAAGTCGCGCGCGCTGTCGCTCGACGAGCAGTCGATGAATGTCGACGTGGGGCTCAGCGCGACCGACGCGGCCCGCGTGCGCTCGCTCATGCTGCGGCCAGCCGCCACCGATGCGACACCGGATGGCCCGGTGCGCGTCGTCCTCGATGGCGTGCACCTGACCGGGCTGGGCCACAAGGGCGGGTACTTCTACAACGTCTACCTCAACCTGCCGGCGCAGCCCGGTATCGGCAAGGCGGCCGGGGCCTATCTGCTGGGGTCGGTGGGTGCCTTCGAGATCAGCGTGGCGCAGATGAAGGCGAGCATGAAGGGCATGCACAGCATGCACGGCATGCCGGACATGGCAGCTACGCCCGCATCGCAGAGCCATGGCGTGCGACTGGTGTTCCCGGCCACCGACGTGCTGCAGCGGATCTGGCCGGACAGTCTGGACAAGCTCAGTGTGTCTTTCGTGCGGGTCGATGGCCGCAAGCAACCGACCAAGGGCGTGGTGATGAAGGTCGACGCGTTCCGGGTCGAGGCCGATCCTTCGATGTGACGGCATGGCGCGCCGGGCAGCCGCGCGCCAACGCTTTCGCCGGCGACAGCGCTGCACGGGCACCGCCAGCTCGGTGCCGTCGTGCCTGTCAGGCGTACCGCATCTTCACCGTCATGCCGCCGTCGATCACGAAGGGCTGGCCCGTGACGAACGCCGACTGCGCGGACAGCAGGTAGACCGCCATCGCACCGATGTCCCGCGGCGTGCCCACGCGCCCCGCCGGATGCTGCGCATGGTCCTTGCGCCCGAGTTTCGGTGCATGGCGTTCGGCAGGCTTCTGCCAGGCGTCGGTGGCGATCCAGCCGGGCAGGATCGCGTTCACCCGCACCGCAGGTCCCGCACTGACCGCCAGCGCGTGGGTGAAGGCCAGCATGCCGCCCTTGCTCGCCGCATAGGCCTCAGTGTCCGGTTCGGACTGCAGTGCGCGGGTGGAAGCGATGTTGACGATCGCCCCGCCGGCTTCGGCCAACGCGGGCAGGGCGTGCTTGCTGCACAGGAAGGTGCCGGTGAGGTTGGTGGCCAGGTAGCGGTTCCAGTCGGCCAGCGGGAGCGAGGCCAGCGGCGCGCGGTGCGGATCGGCGATGCCGGCATTGTTGACCAGCCCGTCGATGCGTCCGAAACGCGTGAGCGCCGTCTGCACCCAGCGCTGGACGCTGGCCTCGCGTGACACGTCGAGTGAGGCGAACGCCGCCCGTGCACCGACGTTCCATTCGGCCAGGCAGGCGCGGCCGGCCTCCCTGTCCAGGTCGCCGACCAGTACCCGGCCGCCCGCACCCAGTACGGCTTGCGCGATGCCGCGCCCGATCCCCTGGGCGCCGCCGGTGACCAGCACCACGCGATCCTGGAGCGGTTGCGCGTCGTAGGCATGGATGGCGGGGGCATGGGTCATGGAGGTGTCCTTGGAAAGCAGCTGGAAAAAGCCACCGACGGCGTCATGGCCGCGAAAACGGGAATCCGTTTTGGCCTGGCGCCACAGCAACCGGGTTCCGCTTTCGCTGGAAATGGTCCCAGGCAAACGCGCAATTTAGTGGCGAAGCGTGTGGTTCGAGTTTGTGACCGCGTCCGTGATGCGGCCGCAAGCGCGCGGCGGGTGCGGGCCTGGCCGTATTACCATGCAGCGCCGCCGTGGAGGCGGCATCCGGGGGGAATCCATGAAACGGCCCATCGCTATCCTCGCGTGGTTGCTCGGCTTCGCCGTGCTCGACCTGTATGTCAACGGCGTGCCCCGACTGGTCGGCCTGGCGGTGCCCGTGTGGTTGACCTACGTGGTTGGGTTCTTCGCGCTCCTGTTCGTGGTCTGCCGCTTTGGCTTGGGCGTCGACCGCATGGCTTCGCTGGGCGTGGACCGGCCCCGCGGCTGGGCGCGCTGCCTGTGGATTGGTTTCGCCATCGGCTTTGGCATCTGGGCGCTGAAGAACGTGGTGTTGCTTGCGATGGGAAAGTTCGAGATCGCCGGCTGGCGCGATGCCGCGTTCGCGCTGCCGCTGCTGGGCAAGGCCCTGTTTGCCATGTTCCTTGCCTCGGCGATCAACGATCTGATGATCCGCGGCTACGGCCTGGCTTTCTGCCGGCGCTTCGATCTGCTGCGCTGGTTCGTTCCCTTGACCGTGCTGGTCTACGCACTGGACGATTCCTGGAACGAGGGCATCGATGTAGGAAACCTGCTGTTTTCAGCCATCCTCGGCCTCTCGCTGGCCTGGAGCGTGATCAGGACCGGCACGTTG
This sequence comes from Frateuria flava, assembly GCF_017837635.1. Taxonomy (GTDB): domain Bacteria; phylum Pseudomonadota; class Gammaproteobacteria; order Xanthomonadales; family Rhodanobacteraceae; genus Frateuria_A; species Frateuria_A flava. The sequence continues at coordinate 108,088 of NZ_JAGJRS010000014.1, read as the reverse complement.
TGGATGAGCATCGGCATCCACTGGGGCGGCAATGTCTGCTACCGGCTCGTTTCGGGGTTCGATGGCCAGGGCGTACCGCGCCTGGAGCACGTCATCGATGGTGCGCGGTTCGACTACGCCGCCCTGGCGGTGACCGCGCTGATGTTCCCGCTGGTGGTGCTGGCCGCGCGGTGGGTGCCGACCCGTTCCGTGGAAAGGGCCGGCTGAGGGCCGGAGTTTGCCCGAAGGCTAGTCGTCCGCGATGCGCACCACCAGCTTGCCGAAGTTCCGCCCCTCCAGCATGCCGATGAACGCCTGCGGCGCGTTCTCCAGTCCCTCGACGACATCCTCCCGATATTTGATCTTGCCCTGCCGGACCCATTCGCCCATCGCCGCCAGGAACTCGCCAAAGCGCGCGCCGTAGTCGTCGAAGATGATGAAGCCCTGCATCCTGATCCGCTTGGTGAGCAGGGTGCGCATGAGCAGGCCCAGGCGATCGGGGCCTGGCGGCAGGCCGGTGTCGTTGTACTGCGCAATCAAACCACACAGCGGCACGCGCGCCTTGGTGTTGAGCAGCGGCAGCACCGCGTCGAACACCGCGCCGCCGACGCTCTCGAAGTACACGTCGATGCCCTGCCGGCAGGCGGCTTCCAGTTGCTGCGGAAAATCCTCCGCGCGATGGTCGGCGCAGGCGTCGAAGCCCAGCTCGTCCACCACATAGCCGCACTTCTCGTTGCCGCCGGCGATGCCCACGACCCGGCAGCCCTTGAGCCTGGCGATCTGGCCCACTACCGACTCCACCGCGCCGCTCGCCGCGGCCACCACCACGGTCTCGCCCGGCTGCGGCTGGCCGATGTCCAGCAGACCCATGTAGGCGGTGAATCCCGGCATGCCCAGCACGCCGAGGGCCAGCGAGGGATGCGCCATGCCCGGGTCCAGCCGGCTCAGGCCCCGGCCATCCGACAACGCGTAGTCCTGCCAGCCGCCGTACGCCAGCACCAGGTCGCCGGCCTGCCAGTCCGGATGCCGCGAAGACACCACCCGCGCGACGGTGCCGCCGACCATGACGTCGCCTACCGCCATGGGCTCGGCGTACGACTCCGCATCGCTCATGCGCCCGCGCATGTAGGGGTCGAGCGACAGGTACAGGTTGCGCAACAACACCTCGCCCTCGCCGGGCACCGGCGCTGGCCGCTCGGCCAGCGCGAAGTGGGTGGCCGTTGGCGCACCGACCGGACGGGAAGCCAGGGTGATCTGGCGATTGACGGAAGCAGGGGAGGTCATGGCGGACCCGTGTGTAGCCTGGGATCGCATACCTTCGTACATCCGCCGTGGCGCTGGCGTGCAATCGGGCAAGAAACCGCTCCTACATAACAACGTCCCGTTGGCGCGTACCCCCGACCAGCCATGCATCCACCTGCCGATGCCACTCGGCCAGCGCGGCAGCGTCCTCGTCATCCACTTCCACCGGCGGGAACCCGGCGTGGGCTCCGCTGATCTGCAGCCACGCATGCAGGCGACGCCCGAAACCGCAGAACTCCCGATAGCAGCGGTCTCCCAGGGACAACAGGCCGTAATGCAGCGCGCTCAGCGCAGCCGGGTCGCCCATGCGTTCGCAGAAGCCCTGCGCCATATCCGGTGGATCGCCGTCGTAGGTGGTGCTGACCACCAGCAGCGCCTGCGGGCTGGCGGCCAGCAGCTCGGGCGTCAACGCGTCGAACTCCATCAGCAGCACGCCTACGCCGGCGCGTCGCAGACGTGCCGCCGTATCGCGCGCGTAGTGTTCGGCCACGCCGGTCTGCGTGGCGTAGGCCAGCAAGAGTGAAGGCTCGGGCAGGCGCTCTGACGTGGGCGGCGTCGCGGCCACCCAGGAAGGCGAAACCGTCGCCGCGCCCGCCGCGATACGCAGGCCGATACGGGAAATCCAGCTCATGCCGCAAGGCTAATCGGCAAGCTCGACCCGCGCGCTGATCTGAATCAGCAGGCGGCCGCCCCTGGTCTTCCGCAGGGCGGGCTTCAGTCCGCCTCCAAGGCGCCCGCACTATGAAGAGACCCGCATCGTGCCCGTATCGATAAAGCGCTGGTGCCACGACAGCGCCTCGGTGAGCAGCGAGGGCGACTGCTGCCCGTACGAGTGGGCCCGCGCCCGCGCGAAATAATCGGCCAGCGCGGGCCGGTAATCCGGGTGCGCGCAGGTGTCGATGACCAGCCGCGCCCGCTGCTTGGGCGACAAGCCGCGCAGGTCGGCCAGCCCCTGCTCGGTGACGAGCACCTGCACGTCCTGCGGGATGTGGTCGACGTGGCTGGCCTGCGGGACGATCGCGGAAATGCGCCCGTCCTTGGCCGTGGAGGGCGTCATGAAGATCGAGATGTAGGCGTTGCGCGCGAAGTCGCCCGAACCGCCAATGCCGTTCTGGATGCGCGAGCCCATCACATGGGTGGAATTGACCGCGCCATAGATGTCGGCCTCGATCATCCCGTTCATGGCCAGGCAACCGAGCCGGCGGATCACCTCCGGATGGTTGCTGATCTCCTGCGGCCGCAACAGGATGCGCTCGCGATAGCGCGCCACGTCGGCATTGAACGCGGCGGCCGCCTCCGGGCTGAGCGAGAAGCCGGTGGCCGAGATGACGCCCAGCCGGTCGGCCGCGAGCAGCTCGAGCATGCCGTCCTGGATCACCTCGGTGTAGGCGTTCATGCGCTCGAACGGACTGTCGAGCAGGCCGCCGAGCACCGCGTTGGGAATATTGCCCACGCCCGACTGGATCGGCAGCAGCGCGGACGGCAGCCGCCCGACCTTCACCTCGTGGCGCAGGAACTCGAGCAGGTGGCCGGCGATCGCCCGGGCGGCTGCGTCCGGCGCCCTGAACGGCAGGTTGCGATCCGGCGCATCGGTTTCCACCACCGCGACCACCTTGTCCGGATCGCAGCGCAGGTACGGCTCGCCGATGCGGTCGCCGGGCCGCACGATCGGGATCGGCACGCGGTTGGGCGGCAGCGCGGTGCCGTAGTAGATGTCGTGCATGCCATCGAGCGCCGCGCTCTGCCAGCGGTTGACCTCCACGATCACCTGGCGCGCCTGATCGATCCAGGTCTTGTTGTTGCCGACCGAGGACGAGGGCACCAGCGCGCCATCCTCCCGGATGCCGCTGACTTCGATCACCGCCGTGTCCAGCGGTCCCAAAAAACCCTGCCACGCCATCGGCGCGACCTGGCTCAAGTGCAGGTCGAAATACTCCATCCGGCCGGAGTTGATCTGCTCGCGCACGAGCGGGTCGGAGTTGTAGGGCAGGCGGAATTCGATGCCCTCGGCCCGTGCCAGCGCCCCGTCCAGCTCCGGCCCGGTCGAGGCACCGGTCCACACCCGCACGCGGAACGGCCGCCCGGCCGCGTGCTCGGCCTCGATCCGCGCCGCCAGCGCCATCGGCACCGCCTTGGGGTAGCCGGACCCGGTGAAGCCGCTCATGCCGACCGTGCTGTGCGGGGTAATGAAGCGGGCCGCTTCGTCCGCGCTCATCCGCTTGTCGCGCAGACGCGCGCACCCGATCCGATGCCTTGCACTCATCTCGCCCTCGGCCTTGCCTGGTTGGCGGAAAAGGCTACGACGGCTCGTGCGGTCCCGATGTGTGCGTGAGGGAAGACGGCCGACCTCTGCTTTGCACCGTGGGTGTCCGGCTCGCGGCCAGCGGCGTCCCGAGGCGAGGCGGCCGGTCGGTTCCTGCCGGTTGCATTTCTTTACCTCCTTTGTCAAAACTGCAAAACGTGACGCAGTTGGCGTTTTGCTTCCGTCCGCTTGGGGGCGGATGGAAGCGGGTCGAACGCCCTGCGCGGCACCTGGGGATAAACGGGAGACTCCGATGGCGGTTTCCGACCACAAGCACGCGGCCGAAGTCGCGCGGGGCAGCGGCGGCGTGGCTGCGATCATGCGCTCGCATGACTGGTCCCACTCGCCTCTGGGTCCTCCCGAGGGCTGGCCGCCGGCGATACGGCCGGTCGTCAGCCTGATGCTGAAATCCCGGTTTCCGATGTTCGTCGCCTGGGGGCCATCGCAGGCCATCATCTACAACGATGCCTACGCAGACATCCTCGGCAGCAAGCATGCGGGCATGCTGGGTCGCCCGTTCCGCGAGGTCTGGCCGGAATTCTGGCCCGATATGGCGCCGCTCCTCGCCGCGGCGATGGCGGGGCAGACGATCTATCGCCAGAACCTCCCGTTGCTGCTCAACCGCGAGGGCTACCCGGAACCGGCTTGGTTCACTTTCTCCTACTCCCCGGTGGAGGACGAGCAGGATCAGGTCGTCGGCATGTTCTGCGTGGTGGCGGAGACCACCACGCAGGTCCTCGACGAGCGACGCCAGCGCTTCCAGATCGAACTGGATAGCGCGCAGGCCCAGTTGACCGACCTCCGGGCGATCATGGCCACCACCAGCGCGGCGCTGGGCCGCCACCTGGGTGCGAGCCGGGTGGGTTTCAGCGAGATGTCCGAAGATGGCGAAACGATCTCTTGCCGGGCCTGCTTTGCCGAGGGCGTGGCGCCGATTCTCGGCACGAGCCGCCTGTCTTCCTACGGACCCGACGCCGTCGCCCGACAGGCGGCCGGCTTTACCGAGGTTGCCTCCGACGTGGAATCCGACCCCGCCCAGGTCCACGCCACCTGGCGTGCCCTCCAGACGCGCGCCTACGTTTCCGTACCGCGGGTGCGCGATGGTCGGCTGCAGGCCTCGCTGTACGTGAACTTTCGCGAGGTCCACCACTGGACGCCCGGCGAGATCGCACTGATCGAGGATGTGGCCAGCCGCACCTGGGCGGCGGTCGACCGTGCCCGCGCCGTGGCCGCCCTGCGCGAGAGCGAAAGCCGTTTTCGCGCGCTTGTCACGGCAGGTGGCTACACCGTCTACCGGATGAGCCCGGACTGGCGCGAGATGCTTTATCTGGAAAGCGATTCGTTCCTGCTCGACGCACCGTCGCCGACCACCACCTGGATGGATACCTACCTACACCCGGACGACCGTGACGAGATTGCGGCCGCGATCGGGAAGGCGATTGCGACCAAAAGCCTGTTTGACATGGAACACCGCGTGCGCCTGGCGGACGGCAGCTTCGGCTGGACGCACTCGCGCGCGGTGCCGGTGGTGGACGACGCTGGCCATATCACCGAATGGTTCGGCGCCGCGCACGACGTGACCGGACGCAAGCGCAACGAGCAGGCGTTGCAGCGACTCACGGCCGAACTGGAGGACCGTGTGGCGGATGCCCTGCAGGAGCGCCAGATGGCGCTGGCTCAGGTGCACGAAATGCAGAAGATGGAGACGATTGGCCAGCTGACGGGGGGCGTGGCGCACGATTTCAACAATTTGCTCACGCCGATCGTAGGTGCTCTGGAACTGCTGGCGATGCGGTTGGAAGGGGATGGGCGCGGCCAGCACCTGGCGGCCGGCGGGTTGCAGGCTGCCGAGCGCGCCCGGGTGCTCATCCACCGGCTGCTGGCCTTCTCACGCCGGCAACACCTGGCGCCACGGCCGATCGATGTGGGCAAGCTGACCGAAGGGGTTGTGGACATGGTCTCGCGCACAGTGGGGCCGCAGATCAGGGTGCGGATGGAGTGCATGGCCGATCTGCCCGCGGTCATGGTGGACCCCAACCAGCTGGAATTGGCCCTGCTCAACCTTGCTGTCAACGCCCGCGATGCGATGCCCGAGGGCGGCGAGCTGGTCGTCGGCGCGGTCGAAGAAGCCGGTCCCGCGCGCTCCCAGTTGAAGGAGGGGCGGTTCGTGCGCTTTTTCGTTTCCGATACGGGCACGGGCATGGATGGCGACACCGCACGCCGTGCGATCGAACCGTTCTTCACCACCAAGGGTCTGGGGCGTGGCACCGGCCTGGGGCTGTCTTCGGTGCATGGGCTGGCGGTGCAGTCCGGCGGCGACCTGGCGCTGGAAAGCGTACCTGGGGCCGGCACCACCGTGCATCTGTGGCTACCCGTGTCGCCAGTGCCGCTGGAGTCCGCCGGTGAGGCAGTGGCTGATACGCCCATCCGTTGCATCCGATCGGCGGTCGTGCTGCTGGTGGACGACGAGGAGCTCGTTCGCGAAGGCACCGCCGAAATGCTCCTGCACGGCGGCTACAAGGTCGTCCAGGTTGCCTCCGGTTACGAAGCGCTGCGCAAGGTGACCGAGGGACTGGTTTTCGATGCGCTGGTCACCGACTTCGCGATGCCCGGCATGAGCGGTGCGGATGTCGCCCGCGAGGTGCGAAAGCTGCGCCCCGGGTTACCGACGCTGCTGGTGACCGGCTATGCGCAATTGTCCCAGGCCGAAACAGGCGACTTGCCGCGTCTGGCCAAGCCTTTCCGCCAATGCGATCTGATGGGGACCTTAGCCCGCCTGCTGGACGAAGGCACGGGCAGGCCGACCGACCTCGCGCTTCGTCGCCAGGTCGGCTGAGACGCCCTCCGTTCGCCGGCGCAGCTGCGGCGGGCGACTGGCGCCCCATCCTCGCCTCGTGCCGCCGCCACGGCCTCCCGCGGTGCGAGCGCCAAACCACCTCAATAGCGTATTCTGGTGTGTTCAGCCATCGCGCCAGTTTACGGTGGTCTGTGCTACCAACACCTTTAATTGACGCAATCCACGTACAGGAGAACCCTTGAACGACCTATTGACCGAACAGGCCTCCCTGGGCGTGGCCGGACTGGATGATGTACTCAACGGCGGCCTGACCAAGGGCTGCCTGTTTCTGCTGGAGGGCAGCCCGGGCACGGGCAAGACCACGCTGGGCCTGCAGTTCCTGCTGGCCGGGCGCGACGCCGGAGAGCGCGTGCTTTACGTGACCATGTCCGAAACGGAGAGCGAGCTGCGCAATACCGCTGTCTCCCACGGCTGGACCCTCGATGGGGTCGGTATCTTCGAACTCGTGCCGCCGGAAAACCTGCTCGACGAGGCCCAGCAGCAGAGCCTGCTGTATTCGTCGGACCTGGAGTTGGGCGAGACGACCAACCGCATTTTCCAGGCCTTCGAGCAGATCAACCCGGATCGGGTCGTGCTCGACAGCCTGGCCGAGATCCGCCTGCTCGCACAGGGCTCGCTCCGCTACCGCCGGCAGGTGCTTTCCCTCAAGCACTACTTTGCGCAATCCCGCGCCACGGTGCTGATGCTCGACGACCTGACCAGCGACAGCACCGACAGGACCGTGCACAGCGTGGCCCACGGCGTGCTGCGGCTGGAGGAGCTGTCGCCCGACTACGGCGCCGAGCGCCGGCGCCTGCGCGTACTCAAGTACCGCGGACGGCAGTTTCGCGGCGGCTACCACGATTTCGTGATCCGCAAGGGCGGGGTCAAGGTGTTCCCGCGGCTGGTGTCCGGCGAACACGGTGAGGAATTCGAGCGTGACATGCTGCCATGTCCCTCGCCCCAGTTCAGCGCGCTGCTCGGCGGCGGCATCGAACGCGGCTCCAGCGTGCTGGTGCTGGGTCCCGCCGGTACCGGCAAGTCGCTGCTGGTGCTGACTTTCGTCGCCAGCGCCATTTCGCGCGGCGAGCGCGCCGCCATCTTCATTTTTGACGAAGAGCGGGCGTTGTTCTTCCAGCGCGCGCGCGGCGTCGGCCTGGACGTGCAGGGCATGGTCGACAGCGGCAGGCTGGTGGTCGAGCAGGTCGATGCCGCCCAGATGACGCCTGGCGAGTTTTCCGCCCGTGTCCGCGAGCTGGTGGAAGAGGGCGTGCGCACGGTGGCGGTCGACAGTCTCAACGGCTACCAGGCGGCGATGCCGGAAGAGCAGGCGCTGGTGCTGCACATCCACGAGCTGCTGCAGTTCCTCAACCGACGCGGCGTGACGACCTACCTCACGGTTGCCCAGCACGGCCTGGTGGGGGACATGAAGACGCCCGTTGACGTCACCTACCTCGCCGATACGGTTATCCTGCTGCGTTACTTCGAGGCTCTGGGTCGGGTTCGACGTGCGATTTCCGTGGTGAAAAAGCGCGCCAGCGCCCATGAAGACACGATTCGCGAATACAGCATCGGTCGCGATGGGTTCCACCTGGGCGAGCCATTGATCCACTTCCAGGGCGTGCTTCGCGGCGTCCCGAGCATTTCGCCGGGTGACGTAGAAAGCCGCCTGCTGCCGGACCGACCGTGATCCCACACCTTTCCGAGCGCGCCCTCATCCTGGCTCCCCACGGTCGCGATGCCCAGGTGGCCTCCGCGATCCTGGCCGAGGCGAGCATCCGTTGTTTTGCCTCGCCCTCGCTGGACACGCTGGTGGCCGGCATGGAAGCCGGCGCCGGCTTCGCGCTCGTGACCGAAGAGAGCCTGCTGGAGGCGAGCCTGCGTCCGCTCTCCGACTGGCTGGAAGCCCAGCCTGAGTGGTCCGATTTCCCGTTCATCCTGGTCACGCGCCGCGGCGGTATCGAACGCAACCCGGCGTCGGCGCGCCTGCTCGCGGTGTTGGGCAACGTTACTTTCCTGGAACGACCTTTCCATCCGACCACGCTGGTGAGTCTGGCGAAGTCGGCGCTGCGCGGGCGTCGGCGTCAGTACGAGGCCCGCGCGCGGCTTGCCGCGCTGTATGACAGCGAGCAGCGCTTCCGCGCCGCGGTGCAGGCCGTGCAAGGGGTGTTGTGGACCAACAACGCGCAAGGCGAGATGGAAGGCGAGCAAGCCGACTGGGCTGGCCTCACCGGGCAGGACACGGCCGATTCGGCTGGCTTCGGCTGGGTCAAGGCGCTGCACCCGGACGATGTGCAACCGACGCTCGCGGCATGGGAGAAAGCCCGGGCCGAACAGCGCATTTTCAAGTTCGAGCACCGCCTGCGCACCCGCGACGGTGCCTGGCGAACCTTCAGCGTCCGTGCAATTCCCGCGTTCGACCGCGGCGGCCAGATCCGTGAATGGGTGGGCGTACACACCGATGTCACCGACCAGCGCGCCACCGAACAATCGCTACGCGACCTGACGGCCACGCTGGAGCAACGCGTGATCGAGGAAGCCGCCGCTCGCGAGGACGCAACGACCAAGCTGCACGAGGCGCAGAAGCTTGAAACCATCGGACAGCTGACCGGTGGCGTGGCACATGACTTCAACAACCTGTTGATGCCGATCACCGGCGCGCTCGACATGCTCCAGCGCCGCTTCGGCGGGGACGATGAGCGGGCCGCTCGTCTCATCACCAACGCGCTGCAGTCGGCCGAACGCGCCAAGATCCTGGTGCAGCGCCTGCTCGGGTTCGCACGACGACAAAGCCTGGAAACGCAGGCCGTGGAGCTGGCCGCGCTGCTCGATGGCATGCGCGACCTGATCAAGAGCTCGGTCGGCCCGACCATCGTCCTGCGCGCGGAATTCCCCGCCGACTTGCCGCAGGTGCTGGCCGATCCGCACCAGTTGGAGCTGGCGATCCTCAATCTCTGCGTCAACGCGCGCGATGCCATGCCCAAAGGCGGCACGCTGGTGATCGAACTGTCGAGCATGGCCTCGGCGCCAACACCGGATCTGCCGGGTACCGGCTACGTCCGCATCGCCGTGACCGACACCGGCATGGGCATGGACCGGGAAACCCTCGCGCGGGCGGTCGAACCGTTCTTTTCCACCAAGGAAACCGGCCGTGGGACCGGCCTGGGCCTGTCGATGGTGCACGGCCTCGCCGGCCAGCTCGGCGGCCACTTCGCGATCGACAGCACCCCCGGGGTGGGCACACGCGTGGAGCTGTGGCTGCCGGTCACGGCCTCCGCCCCGCTGGCACTGCGACGCGACGCCGACGATGGCCGCGTGCCCACCCCGGCACGGCCGCTCGACGTACTGCTGGTCGACGACGAGCAACTGGTGCGCGACGGTACCGCCGCGATGCTGCGCGAGCTGGGCCATGGCGTCGTCGAAGCCAGTGGCGCAGGCGAGGCGCTGGAAAAGCTGCGCGACGGTCTCAGCGTGGATCTGGTCGTGACTGACTACAAAATGCCGCGCATGGACGGCGCCGAGCTGGCGCGCCACTTGCGCCTGTCCCGGCCCGACCTGCCCGTGCTGCTGATCACCGGTTACAGCGGCCACGCGGAGGGCACCCGTGGATTGGCGCGCCTTGGCAAGCCGTTCCGCCAGGCAGACATCGCCATGGCCATCGAAGAGCTCGTGCAACCGAAGCAGATGCAGACGGTGCCAGCGAGCGGAGCTGCCTGAGTTCGGCCCGAGCGTCACGTTTCCTTGGCGTCCGCTTAACTTCCAAGTCACAAGTCTTGCCTCTCAGGCGGGATGCGGACGCATGGAAAAACTGATCGTCGCGGTGCTGTCCAGAAAGCGGCCTCCGGCCGCGGTGGGCTATATCGTGTCGTTCGCGCTGGTGCTGGCGGTACTGGGGCTGGAGCAACTTTTCACGCCGGCGCTGCACCGCTATCTGCCGTTCCTGCCGGTCGTGTTTTTCTCGGCGATCGTCTTTGGCAGGCCGATCGGCCTGTTCACCACCTTGTTCAGCGCCTCGCTCGGCGACGGGGTCATCGGCCTGGCGCTTCATGGCCGCTCGCCTGCGACCGATGAACTGCTGTTCTTCGTGCTTTTCGTCGCGGTGGGCGTAGCGACCGCCGTGGTGGTCGACGCACTGCGCGCTGCCGTATGCAAGCTGCTGGATGCGGAAGCGGAAACTTCGTTGTTGCTGGACGAACTGGCCCACCGCACGCGCAACGACCTGATGATGATCTCCTCGGTGCTGGGACTGCAGGCCATGCGCCAGACCGATCCGCACGCGCGCGAAGCGCTCGAGTCAGCCGTCGCCCGCGTGCGCGTGATCGCCGAAGCCCAGGAGCGCCTGCGCAAATCCGGCAAGCATGGTGAAGTCGAAGTCGCCGCCTACCTGCGCGCCCTCGGCCACGGCCTGGCCGAACTCCTGCGCGACGTCCGCCCGATCCGCGTCCGCGTGCTGGCCACGCCCATGCAGGTCGATGCCCCGGTTGCCGTCTCCATCGGCCTGATCGCCAACGAACTGGTCACCAACGCCTTCAAGTACGCCTTCCCGGACGGGCAGGGCGGCACCGTGCAGATCACCCTGGAAGCCGTCGGCGAAGGGATGGCCCTGAGCGTGGAAGACGACGGCATCGGCGTCCCGCCGTCGAAAAAGGACGGCCTGGGCACCCGTCTGGTTCACCTGCTCGCCTCGCACCTGAATGGAACGGTCCAGAGCGTGCCGCGCGTGCGCGGGCATGGCGTGCGGGTGCTGCTGCCGATCAGGCCGGTTGCACCCGCGGCCCTCGCTTCCCAGGGTTGATCCCGGTTATGCCTGCCTGGCTGTCGCCCCCCCCAAGTCCAAAGTGCGCGCCGCTTCATCCGCGCCCGTCATCTTGACCCGGGTGCGCGCACTGGATTCGCTGGCCGTCGTTCGCTTGGGTTCTTTCGTGGCTTAGTAGCGAGGCCTCAAGCTCGTTAGCCTTCGGTAGGGTCTCAGTCCGAGAGACGCAGGTATCTCAGCATTGCGCCTCTATCGAGCGAGAGAAGGGGGCGACATGATCCGCATATCAATCGCTGGCGAAGAGCGTTACCTGCAAGACGCCGATTCCGATTGGGTGACGCAGCAGGTCGAGCGCCGTCGCAAGGACGGCTTGTCGGTATGCGCCACGGTGGCAATCAATACAGGGGACCTTGCCGTCACGCTGGCTACTCCCGATTGCGCTCGCGGAGGTGGTGGGCGTGTTCCGACTCCGAGGGAAGCCAGCGTCATCGAACTGTGGGGCCAAATGGGTCTCAACCAACCGGGGTGGGCACCAGGCCAGGTGGTTGCCTTCCTCAAGCGCCTTCGAGGGTTGATCTGACGATCGGCGCCGTTTCACCTTCATCGCCACGGATGCTGCTTCACGGCCAGACGCCCGTTGCCGCAATCAGCGGTCGCCTGACCCGGCTCCTTTGCGTACGATGCCGGGACGCGTTGGACCACAGGGGGTTCTCCGTGACGCCATCAGGCAGCCTGCTGCGCCGGCTGATGCTTGCCCACGTGCCCTCGTGCCTCAACGACCGCAGACCCGGGACGCGGCTGGCGCCCCACGAAGGAAGCGTTTCCAAGCATGAACCAGAGTTCCCTTTCCGCCCTGATCTGGGCCGTCGCCGACCTGCTGCGCGGCGACTTCAAGCAATCCGAATACGGTCGCGTGATCCTGCCGTTCACCGTACTGCGCCGGCTCGACTGCGTGCTGGAAGCGAGCAAGCCGAAGGTGCTGGCGGAAAAGAAGAAGCGCGAGGCCGCCGGGCTGGACCCCGATCCCTTCCTGCGCCGCGTCTCGGACGTGAAGTTCTACAACACCTCCGAGCTGGACCTGCCCAGGCTCATGGGCGACCAGGACCACATCGAGTCCAACCTCACCAGCTACGTGCAGGGCTTCTCGCCCGAGGTGCGCGAGATCTTCGAGCGCTTTGACTTCGCCACCCAGGTCAACCGGCTGGCCAAGGCCGACCTGTTGTACCTGGTCACCGAGAAGTTCGCCAACGTCGACCTGCACCCGGACCGCGTAGACAACGTGCAGATGGGCCTGGTGTTCGAGGAGCTGATCCGCAAGTTCGCGGAGCTCTCCAACGAAACCGCCGGTGAGCACTTCACCCCGCGCGAAGTCATCCGGCTGATGGTCAACCTCATCTTCATCGAGGACGACGAGGTGCTCACCCCCGGCAACAACGTGGTGCGCACCATCTATGACCCCACGGCGGGGACGGGCGGCATGCTCTCGGTGGCGGCCGAGTTCCTGCGCGACCACAACCCGGACGCGCGCCTGTCGCTGTTCGGCCAGGAGCTCAACGACGAGTCCTACGCCATCTGCAAGGCGGACATGCTGATCCGCGGGCAGGAAGTCACCAACCTGGTGCCCGGCAACACGCTCAGCGACGACGGCCATGCCGCGCGCAAGTTCGACTACATGCTGTCCAACCCGCCGTTCGGCGTGGAGTGGAAGAAGGTCGAGAAGGCGATCCGCAAGGAGCACGAGGAGAAGGGCTTCGACGGCCGCTTCGGTCCCGGCCTGCCGCGCGTGTCCGATGGCTCCATGCTGTTCCTGCTGCACCTGGTGTCCAAGATGCGCCCGGCGGTGGACGGCGGCAGCCGCTTCGGCATCGTGCTCAACGGCTCGCCGCTGTTCACCGGTGGCGCCGGCAGCGGCGAGAGCGAGATCCGCCGGTATCTCTTGGAGAACGACCTGGTGGAGGCCATCGTCGCCCTGCCCACCGACATGTTCTACAACACCGGCATCGCCACCTACGTGTGGGTGGTTTCCAACAAGAAGCCGGCCGAGCGCAAGGGCTTCGTGCAGCTCATCGACGCCGGCAGCTTCTGGCAGAAGATGCGCAAGAGCCTCGGCTCCAAGCGCAAGGAAATGAGCGACGAGCACATCGACGCCATCACCAAACTGTTCGGCGAATTCCAGGAGGCGGAACTGGCCACCGTGTTCGACGCCGACGGCAAGGAAGTGGAGCGCAGCATCATCGCCGCCGCCGAATTTGCCCCAGAGCCGCCGCCCGGCGGCAAGGTGAAGGTGGCCCCGCTCGCGCGCATCTTCCGCAACGCGGAGTTCGGCTACACCACCATCACCGTCGAGCGCCCGCTGCGCGACGAGCAGGGCAAGGTGGTGCTGGGCCAGAAGGGCAAACAGAAGGGCCAGCCGCAACCGGACAGCAGCTTGCGCGACACCGAGAACGTGCCGCTGGGTGAGGACATCCAGGCCTACTTCGAGCGCGAAGTGCTGCCGCACGCCCCCGATGCCTGGATCGACGAGGCCAAGAGCAAGGTCGGCTACGAGATACCCTTCAATCGCCACTTCTACGTGTTCGAGCCGCCGCGCCCGCTGCACGATATCGACGAGGAGCTGAAGGCCGTCTCGGCGCGGATCATGGCCATGCTGGGAGAGCTGACCGAATGACCACGCAGCCCATCCCGCCCCAGCCCCACCGCGCGCTCCCGCACGCCCACGCCCAGCCCCCCATCCTCCTCACCAGCAGCAGCATCACCATCAGCCCCACCGTCATGCCAGCGCACGCTGGCATCCAGCGCCTTGGCTTGTGCGGGGTGCGGTCGTGAGCTTGCCGCGTTATCCGGAATACAAAGAAAGCGGAGTGAACTGGCTGGGACCTGTGCCCGGACACTGGGCAGTCCAACGGCTTGGCTACCACTTTGCGGAGAGGCGCGAGAAGGTTAGCGATGAAGACTTCGCTCCACTGTCGATTACACGCAACGGCGTCGTTCCGCAGCTAGAGCACGTCGCAAAGACAGATGATGGGGCTAACCGAAAGAAGGTCTGCCGGGGCGACTTCGTTATCAACGGTCGGTCAGATCGGAAAGGCTCGTCGGGAGCCTCTGACTACGATGGTTCGTGTTCGCTTATCAACATAGTCCTGGTTCCAGGACCTGAGATTGACATCAGATTTGCGCACCATCTCTTGCGAAGCGTGCCGTTTCAGGAAGAGTTTTATCGGTACGGAAAAGGAATCGTGGCTGATCTCTGGAGCACCAACTTCTCCGAGATGAAAAACATTTCGTTGGCCGTTCCGCCGATGGTCGAGCAACGGGTCATCGCCACCTTCCTCGACCGCGAAACCGCCAAGATCGACGCCCTGATCGCCGAACAGGAAAAGCTGCTGGCGCTGCTGGCCGAAAAGCGCCAGGCCACCATATCCCACGCCGTCACCCGCGGCCTCAACCCCAACGCCCCCATGAAGGACTCCGGCATCCCCTGGCTGGGCGAAGTGCCGGCGCATTGGCGTGTTACTAAGTGCGGGCGTTTTTTATCTGTCTTGTCGGGCTATGCGTTTCCGTCCGCTGGGTTCGATCACAACGGAAACGGCACCAAACTTCTGCGTGGAGTCAACGTCTCGGTTGGGTCACTTCGCTGGGACGATGTCGTCTACTGGGAGAGATCGACAGATGACGGCCTTGATGAATATGAGTTGCAGGTGGGCGACTTGGTCATAGGTATGGATCGCCCACTGATCGCCGCCGGGATGCGTGTTGCAAAGGTCAAAGAGGAGGATGTGCCATGCCTCTTACTCCAACGTGTTGCACTGCTCAGAACCTCTTCCGAATTGAATTCGGATTTTCTGATGCATTGGCTGTCAACACCGATGTTTGTTGCGCACTTCTCGCCGGAGACTACGGGGGTTAGCGTGCCTCATATCAGTCCGGATCAGATCGCGTCGTTCGTAATCGCGTTGCCGCCGAACGATGAGCAGCGAAAAATTATTGAGTTTTTGGATGAGGAATTGGGTCGCCTGACGCGCTTGTGCTGGCAGTCCGAGCAAGCTGTCCAACTTCTTAAAGAACGCCGCAGTGCCCTGATCTCCGCCGCCGTCACCGGCAAGATCGACGTGAGGCACGCTGCATGAGCGAAAAGAGCGAAGCGATCGTCGGCTTCATCGCCAACCTGATGCCGCTCTACCAGGGGGAGCGATACGACGGGGACTGGTGCGCCCGTTCTCTCACCGACGGCACGCTAATCCTGCCTGTCGACGAATCCGGCGATGAAGAGGAAGAGGGCTGGCTTCGCGTGCGCTGGCAAGGCGATTCCTCCCGGGAGCAGGAAGTACAGGGCTTCCTGCTGGCCAGCGTGGCCTTGGAGCGCTACGTCCGCTTCCACGGCACCGGCTTCGACGAGGAAGCGCTCGCCGGCGAACTCGGCTTCATGGCGGAGCACTTCACGTTCAAAACCGGCTGCCATGTCTACCTGCCCCAGTTACCCGACCCGCCCAGTCGATTGACCAAGATCGCGCGCGGTGCGCTGACGATGGGGCAGGGCGTGCTGGTCAATGTCTTCAGCAAGGTGACGGGTTTTGGTTAGTCCGGTTTCAACTCAGGGGAGAAGGGAAGCGTATGAGTGACATTCAATTGTTCCGGCTCGCCTCAGGGACCGCGCATGAGCTGGCCGGCCGCGCCGCAGCCGTGGAAAAGCACCTGCAATCCCTGATCGAGGCGCAGATGCCGACCTTCCTCGGCGTGCGCTTCCTCGCCACCGAGTACGTCACCGGCAAGACCCACAAGGGCCGCATCGACTCGCTGGGGCTGGACGAGAACGGCTGCCCGGTGATTGTCGAGTACAAGCGGCACAGCAACGAGAACGTGATCAACCAGGGCCTGTTCTACCTGGACTGGCTGCTGGACCACCGCGCGGAGTTCCAGTGGCTGGTGATGGAAAAGCTGGGTAAGGACGTGGCCGAGCAGATCGACTGGTCCGGCACGCGCCTGCTGTGCATCGCCGCCGACTTCACCCGCTACGACCAGCACGCCGTGCAGCAGATTCCTCGCAACATCGAGCTGATCCGCTACAAGCTGTTCGGGGACGATTTGCTGCTGCTGGATCTGGTCAACAGCGTGAGCGTGGGCGACGCCACCGTCGCGAAGGCGGCTTCTTCGGCATCCGGAGCGGAGAAGGCGAAGGCCGGCGGCAAGGACAAGACGGCCGAGGATCAACTTGGCCAGGCGCAGCCGATCATCAGGGAGGTATATGAGGCGCTTGCCAGTCAACTGCTTTCGCTGGGTGACGACGTTCAGGAGAAGCAGCTCAAGCAATACATCGCGTTCCGCCGCCTGAAGAACTTCGCCTGCGTGGTGCCGTACAAGGACAAGCTGCTGGTTCTGCTCAAGCTGGACCCGGCCACGGTCGTACTTGAGGACGGCTTCAGCCGAGATGTGAGCGGCATCGGCAAATGGGGCACCGGGGACGTCGAGGTCTGCATCCGCGATAAGGCAGACCTGCAGCGGGCCATGCCCCTCATCGAACGTAGCTACGCCGAAAGTTGAGGGGGGTCTGCGGGCGATTGTTCGGTGTTGCTGAATTGGCTACGTTTGTTGCCCAATGAGCAACACTTCCGCCGCGATGGATTTGCTTTTCTCCGCCACCCGCCAACGGGTGCTGGTGGTGCTGTTGCTCGAACCGGAGGCCAGCTTCCACCTGCGCGAGCTGGCGCGCCTCACCGGCACCCACGCCGGCACGCTGGGGCGCGAGCTGGACAAGCTGACCGAGGCGGGTTTGCTGGAGCGGCGCGAGCAGGGCAACCAGGTGCGCTACCAGGCCAACGCGCAATGCCCGCTGTTCGGCGAGCTGGCCTCGATGTTCCGCAAGACCCACGGCATGGCGCCGGTGCTGCGCGAGGCGCTGGCGCCGCTGGCAAGCCGGATTCGGGTGGCGGTGGTGTTCGGCTCGATGGCGCGCGGCACGCAGTCGGCGGGCAGCGACATCGACCTGCTGGTGGTCGGCGAGGTCGGCTTCGCCGAGCTGGTGCAGGCGATGTATCCCGTGCAGCAGGCGTTGCAGCGCGAGATCAACCCGGTGCTCTACACCACGGTGGAGTTCCGCCGCCGTGTCGACGCGGGCGAGGCGTTCGTGCGCCGGGTGCTGGACCAGCCTAAGGTGTTCCTGACAGGAGACAAGGATGACCTTGCAGAACTTGCTGGCGATCAAGCGGTTGCTGGCCCACGCGCCTGATGGCGCGGCGATCCGCAAGTTGCTGGACGCGGCACGGCGCAACCTCGCCGATGCGCGGGTGGCGGCGATCAGTCCCGACAACCGCTTCGATGCGGCCTACAAGTGCCTGATGCAGTGCGCGATGCTCGGCCTGTGGGCCAACGGCTACCGCACCGCGACCAGGCAGCCGGGCCATCACCAGACCGCGATCCAGTGCCTGACCCTCACCATGGGCGTGTCGCCGGCGACGGTGATCGTGCTGGATGCCCTGCGCAAGCAGCGCAACCTGAGCGATTACGAGGGCGACCCCTTTCCGACGCCACGCTGGCCTCGTGTCTGGACGAAGCGAGCAAACTGCTGGCGCATACCGAACGGGGTTGCGCGAGCGGCATCCTGACCTGCTGGGTGACGCATGAACCTGCACCGCGATACCTACTCCGAGCACGGGACCTGCGAGCACCTTGCTACCCGGTAGCTGCATGCAGGCCGCACCGCCTGACAGTTCGAGCAATTTACCGCCGCATGACGTTCACCGGCAGCGTCCGCCACTGCTTGCATCAACTGCGCGGGTGGTTGATATTCCATATTCCAGAATGTGGAGCGCCTCCAATGGAACTGAAGCCCCAGGATCTTCTCGTGCTGTTCAAGGCGGCGGCCCATCCCGGGCAGCGCTGGACTTACGCAGCCTTGGGCAATGACCTTGGGCTCAGCCCATCGCAAGCCCATCGCAGCGTTCAGCGCGCCATTGCCGCGGGGCTGGGGGTGGTGCGCGGTCGCGGCGACTGGGCGCCCGTGCGTCCGGCGCTGACCGAGTTCGCTGTTCATGGCGTGCGCTATGTCTGGCCCGCGCAGCCCGGGCCGGTAAAGCGCGGGTTGCCGACATCGTTTGGCGTGGAACCCCTGGCCGGAAAGATCACCGCGGCAGCCAGCGAAGTGCCGGTGTGGGCGCATCCGGCGGGCAAGGCCAAGGGGCCGAGTCTGTCGCCGATCTACCGTTCGGCACCGCAGGCCGCGCTGCTCGATCCCGCCTTGCACCGTCTGCTGGCCTTGCAGGACGCGATCCGCGCGGGCCGCGCGCGCGAGCGATCGCTGGCCACCGACCTGTTGACCAAGGAGCTGGAGCGAACGGATGCGCAGGGATGACCCGAACCTGCCCACCCTGCGCACGATCGCGCAGGCGTTGGGCGACCTGAGGGAGCAGGTGGTGTTTCTCGGTGGTGCAGTGGCTGGCCTGCTGGTGACAGACCCGCTGGCCGAAGGCGTGCGCGCGACCCGCGATGTGGATGCGGTGGCGCAGGCCGGGCGGGCGCAGTTCCAGCGCATGCAGCGCGAGCTGGCCCGTCGCGGCTTTCAGGAGGATGCGGACAGCAGCGTGATCTGTCGCTGGATCCATCGCGATTCCGGTGCGGTGTTCGACCTGATGCCGGAAAGCCCGGATGTGCTGGGCTTTGCCAACCGCTGGTATCCCTATACGGTGGGCACCGCGCAAAGGGTGGCGCTGGGCGAGGGGCTGCAGATCCGGTTGGCGACCGCGGTGGCCTTTGTGGCGACCAAGTTGGAGGCGTTCGCGAGTCGGGGGCGCGGTGATGTGCTGGCCAGCCACGACCTGGAAGACGTGCTGAACGTTGTCGATGGGCGCGAGGAGCTGGTAAGGGAAGTGGCAGAGGCGGCGCAGGACGTGCGGCAAGCCATCGCCGCCGCGTTCGCCGATTTGCTGGCGCGGCCGGGCTTCACCGATGTGCTGCCCGGCTTGATCGCCGAGCCGGAGCGCGCGGACGTGGTCGCCAGTCGCCTGCAGGCGATGGCGCAGGGGCAGGAACAGACAGGGGAAGGTAGGGCATGAATCTGCATCGCGAGCACCACTTCGAGCGCGAAATCTGCGAGCACCTTGCCGCGCACGGGTGGCTCTACGCCGAGGGCGACGCCCAGCAACACGACCGCACGCACGGCCTCTACCTGCCGGACCTGCTGGCCTGGATCGAGGCGACCCAGCCAGAGGCCTGGGAGCGCCTGACCAAAGCGCACGGTCCGGCAACGGCGGCCCGCATTGCCGAGCGCGTGCGCAAGAGCCTGGACGAGCGCGGCACGCTGGAGGTGCTGCGCCGCGGCGTGGAGATGGTCGGGCTGAAGGCGCCGCTGGCGCTGGTGCAGTTCAAGCCGGCACTGGCGATGAACCCCGAGCTGGAGCAGCGCTACGCAGCGAACCGCCTGCGCGTGGTGCGGCAGGTAAAGCACTCGCCGAACAACCCCAACGACGCGCTGGACCTGGTGCTGTTCGTCAACGGCATCGCGGTGGCGACGGCGGAGCTCAAGTCCGACTTTACCCAGAGCGTGGGCGACGCGGTGGACCAGTACCGCTACGACCGGCATCCACATCCCAAGGGCGGCGTGGCCGAGCCGTTGCTGTCCTTCCCCGGCGGCGCGCTGGTGCATTTCGCGGTGAGCCAGGCCGAGGCGATGATGACTACGCGGCTGGCCGGCCCGGCCACGCGCTTCCTGCCGTTCAACCTGGGGCACGACGGCGGTGCGGGCAATCCGCCGAACCCGAACGGCTTCGCCACCGCCTACCTGTGGGAGCAGGTGTGGGCGCGCGACAGCTGGCTGGAGATCCTGGGCCGTTACCTGATCGGCAAGCGCGACGACAAGAAGCGTCTCAGCAGCGTGATCTTTCCGCGCTACCACCAGCTTGATGCGACACGGAAGCTGGTGGCCGACGTGCGCGCCAACGGGCCGGGGCAGCGGTATCTCATCCAGCATTCGGCTGGCTCGGGCAAGACCAATTCCATTGCCTGGAGCGCGCACTTTCTCGCCGACCTGCACGACCAGGGGAGCACCAAGCTGTTCGACAGCGTGCTGGTGGTGTCCGACCGCAACGTGCTGGACGCGCAGCTGCAGGAGGCGATCTTCGATTTCGAGCGCACCGCCGGCGTGGTCGAAACCATCACCAGCGAGCGCGGCAGCAAGAGTGCGCAGCTGAAGGCCGCGCTGGAGGCGGGCAAGAAGATCATCGTCTGCACCATCCAGACCTTCCCCGCCGCGATGAGCGCCGCGCAGGAGCTGGCCACCACCGAAGGCAAGCGCTTCGCGGTGATCGCCGACGAGGCGCACAGCTCGCAGACGGGCGAATCCGCCGCCAAGCTCAAGCAGTTGCTGAGCGCACAAGAGTGGGCCGAGCTGCAGGACGGCGGCGAGGTGGACACCGAAACCATGCTGGCCGCAGGCATGGCCGCCCGCGTCGGCGGTCAGCAGGGGCTGACCTACGTGGCGTTCACCGCCACACCCAAGGCCAAGACGCTGGAGCTGTTCGGGCGGCCGGGGCCGGATGGGCTGCCGCTGCCATTCCACGTGTATTCGATGCGGCAGGCGATCGAGGAGGGTTTCATCCTCGACGTGCTGCGCAACTACACCCCGTACAAACTGGCGTTCCGACTGGCCCACGAAGGCAAGGAATACGACCAGGCCGAGGTCGAGCGCAGCGCAGCGATGAAGGGGATCATGCAGTGGGTACGCCTGCATCCCTACAACATCGCCGCCAAGGTGCAGATCGTGGTGGAACACTACCGCGAGCACGTGCAGCCGCTGCTGGACGGCAAGGCCAAGGCGATGGTGGTGGTCGGCAGCCGCAAGGAGGCGGTGCGCTGGCAGAAGGCCGTGCGCGAGTACATCGCGCGGCAGAACTACCCGCTGGGCGTGCTGGTGGCATTTTCCGGCGAGGTGAACGACCCGGACAGTTATCCGGAGCCGGTCGCCGAAACCAGCGCGCATCTCAATCCCGGCCTGAAAGGGCGCGACATCCGCGACGCCTTTGCCCAGCCGGATTACCACCTGCTGCTGGTGGCCAACAAGTTCCAGACCGGCTTCGACCAGCCGCTGCTGTGCGGCATGTATGTGGACAAGCTGCTGGGCGGCATCCAGGCGGTGCAGACGCTGTCGCGCCTCAACCGCGCGCATCCGGGCAAGGACACCACCTACATCCTCGACTTCGTCAACGAGGCGGCAGAGATTCTCAAGGCGTTCAAGACCTACTACGCCACTGCCGAGCTGGAAGCGGCCACCGATCCGCACCTGGTGTTCGACCTGCGCGCCAAGCTCGACGCCAGTGGCCACTACGACGACTTCGAAGTGGATCGAGTGGCCAGGATCGAGACCGACCCGAACGCCACGCAGGCACAGCTCAGTGCCGCGATGGCGCCGGTCGCCGACCGTCTCCTCAAGCGTTACCGTGCCGCCCAGCTCGCCCGTGCCGATGCGCTGGCCCGCGGCGACGAGCCGGCGGCGCAATCGCAGAAGGACATCATGGATGCGCTGCAGCTGTTCAAGGGCGACATGGGCGCCTACGTGCGCCTGTATGCCTTCCTCTCGCAGATGCTCGACTACGGCAACACCGACATCGAGAAGCGCTTCCTCTTCTACAAGCGGCTGATCCCGCTGCTGGAGTTCGGGCGCGAGCGCGAGACGGTGGACCTGTCCAAGGTTGTGCTGACCCATCACACGCTGCGCAGCGCCGGACGCCAACCGCTCAGCCTCAATGCCGATGGCAGCTACAAGTTGCCGCCGATTGATGCTCTCGGAAGCGGTTCAGTGCAAGAGAAAGAAAAGGCCTACCTCACCGAGATCATCGAGCGAGTCAACGGTCTCTTCGAGGGCGACCTCACCGACGGTGACCAGCTGCTGTACGTCAATGGCGTGATCAAGGGCAAGCTGCTGGAGAACGAGACGCTGGTGCAGCAGGCCAGCAGCAACAGCAAGGAGCAGTTCGCCAACTCGCCCGACCTGAAGGATGCGCTGCTCAACGCGATCATCGATACCCTCGACGCGCACTCCTTGATGAGCGGTCAGGCGCTCGGCTCGGAGCGGGTGCGCAACGGCTTGAAGGACATCCTGCTTGGGCCGGGACAGCTGTATGAGTCCTTGCGTTCTACCGGCGCTTCCAGGGTTGCTGGCTAGGTCGTCTTGCTGGTGCGCAGAGCCGTCGCCGCATCCTTGCGGTCGTTGTCTGGAAGCCGCCGAAGCTGCCTTGAAGCAGCAGCTTCGGCGGGCCGATTCAGAGCCCGTTGTTCGCGGCGGCCTGGTCGAACTGCTTGAGATAGTCCTTGAAGGCGCGCTCGTAGGCCAGCTGCCAATTGGCGTCGCGGGCCACCTGGATGGCGTTGTAGCCGTAGCCTTTCACGTCGAGCTGGCGCTTGCCCCTGGGATCGACGATGTCCAACAGGGTTTCGACGCGCGCCTCGATGCTGGCACTCCACATGCCCGGGGTGAACCAGGCCCAGAACTGGCGGATATCCACGCTGACGTGCGGCGCATCCGAGGGCGCGTTCTCCGACGGCACCACGCTGTAGCCACGCGAGGCCAGGGCGTTGACCACAAGTTCCCGTGTCAGCAACTCGACGTTGCCGGACTGCAGCAGGATGTCGCCAAAGGCATGGCCGAAACCGCCGCGCTTGCGGGCGATGGCCTGCTTGCGCTGTTCGGCATCCAGCCGGTAGCTCGCACCTTTCTTCAGCGAGGGGGTGCTGGGATCGTTCGGGTCGGCTTCGAACGTACGCGCATCGCGCACGGCGTCGATAACGATGGGCTTGCCTCCGCTGACCACGGCCGAACCCGGGGAGGGCACGTCAAGCGTAAGCCGCGAGCGTGAGGTGGCGCAGCCGGAGAGTACGGCCAGCGCGAAGGCGATGGTCAAGCCACGAGCGAGATGCTTCATTTTTTCCCCTTTGACATTGCGAAACGATGCGCCAGCGCGGACGGCGACTTCGGGAACGAACCTGCGCTCACTTGCAGCGCGGGCGAACGCCTGCACAGGCGCGTCTAGCACCTGAAGCTCTGCGCTCGCGATCCCCTTGTTTCGTCGGCTGAGTGCCTGGCAAGCATAACCCGGGGTGGGGAGCGCCCCGACGCCCCCATGACTTCCGGCGGTGTCCGCCCACGCCCCACTCGGGCAACACTCGCGCGGCTCTGTGCCGTCCGTCACCCGCGTGGTGCCGCCTGCACGGATCTTCGTCCCGCTCATCCCCACAAGGACCCCTATGCGCCGTCATCTCTCCACCGCAATCTGCCTGGCCCTGGCCGGGTTTTCCATGGCTCCGCTGGGGGTCGCTTCAGCGGCCGAGGTGCGGGAGGCGACGACGCAGTTGCCGCGCGGGGTGGTGCCTTCGCACTACGACGTGGCGGTGACGCCGCATGCGGACAAGCTGTCGTTCGACGGCCAGGTGACGATCACGCTGGCGGTCACCAAGCCGACCCCCTCGATCACGCTCAATGCCGCGGACCTGACCTTCTCCAAGGCGTCGCTGACGGCGGAGAAGGGCAAGATGGCGTTCGCCGCGCCGAAGATTTCGGTGGATGAGAAGGCGCAGACCGCGACCTTCACCTTCGACCACCCGATCCCCGCCGGCACCTACCGCCTGGCGATGACCTACACCGGCAAGATCGGCACGCAGGCCAACGGCATCTTCGCGCTGGATTACGACACCAAGGCCGGCAAGAAGCGTGCGCTGTACACGCAGTTCGAAAATTCCGACGCGCGCCGCTTCATCCCCTCGTGGGACGAGCCGAACTACAAGGCGACCTTCACGCTGACCGCCAACGTGCCCAGCGGCGAGATGGCGGTGAGCAACATGCCGATCGCCTCGCAGAAGGACCTGGGCAACGGCATGACCGAAGTGCGCTTCGGGCAGTCGCCGAAGATGTCGACCTACCTGTTGTTCTTCGGCCTGGGCGATTTCGAGCGCGCGACGCTGAATACCGAAGGCACCGAGATCGGCGTGATCACGCAGAAGGGGATGATCGACCAGGCGCAGTTCGCGCTGGATTCGTCCAAGCTGGTGCTGAAGGAATACAACGATTACTTCGGCGTGCCGTACCCGCTGCCGAAGCTGGACAACATCGCCGCGCCGGGCCAGAGCCAGTTCTTCTCGGCGATGGAGAACTGGGGCGCGATCTTTACCTTTGAATATTCGTTGCTGATGAACCCGCACATCTCCACCCAGCGCGACAAGGAGCGTGTGTTCAACGTGGCCGCGCACGAGATGGCGCACCAGTGGTTCGGCGACCTGGTCACGATGAACTGGTGGGACGACCTGTGGCTCAACGAAGGCTTCGCCTCGTGGATGGCCGCGCGCACCACGCAGAAGCTGCATCCGGAATGGCATACGGAGCTGGATGCCGTGGGCGTGCGCGAAGGCGCCATGTCGCAGGACTCGGTCGCCACCACCCATCCGGTGGTGCAGCACGTGGAGACGGTGGAGCAGGCCAGCCAGGCGTTCGATGCGATTACTTACTCCAAGGGTGAGGCGGTGATCCACATGCTGGAAGGCTACGTGGGCGAGGAGGCCTGGCGCACCGGCGTGCGCAATTACATCAAGGCGCACGCGTACGGCAACACGGTGTCCGATGACCTGTGGAAGTCCGTGCAGGCCGCGGCCGGCAAGCCGATCACGCAGATCGCGCATGACTTCACGCTGCAGCCGGGCATTCCGATGATCGAGGTGCGCGCGGCGGCGTGCTCCAACGGCAAGACCACCATCGCGCTGCGCCAGGGCGAGTTCACCCGCGACCGGCCGAACAAGCAGCCGCTGCGCTGGCACGTGCCGGTGATCGCCAAGACGGTCGGCGGCGAGACGGTGCGCACCGTGGTGGACGGAAAGGCCACGCTGACCGTGCCCGGCTGTGGTCCGGTGCTGGTCAACGCCGGCCAGACGGGCTACTACCGCACGCTGTACGCGCAGAACAATTTCGATGCCCTGAAGGGCCAGTTCGCCAAGCTCGCGCCGATCGACCAGCTTGGCCTGCTGGGTGACACCTGGGCGCTGGGCATGGCCGGCAACGAGCCGGTGTCCAACGTGCTGGCGCTGATCACCGCGACCCCGGCCGATGCCGATCCGCAGGTGTGGTCGGAGGTGGCCGGTTACCTGTCCTCGCTGGACAACTACTACCGTGGCGACCAGACCCGTCAGCAGCGCCTGCGCACGTTCGCGCTGGGTCAGTTGCAGCCGGTCTTCGCAAAGATCGGTTGGGAAGCCAAGGCTGGCGAGGGTGCGCCGACCGCGAATCTGCGCCAGTCGCTGATCGCCGTGATGGCGGACCTGGGCGATGAGCAGGTCATCAACGAGGCTCGCCGCCGTTTCGCCGCACAAAAGAGCAACCCCGATGCCGTGCCGGTGGCGTTGCGCAAGACCATCACCGCGATCGTCGCGCAGAAGGCTGATCCGGCAACCTGGGACCAGCTGCACGCGAAAGCCAAGGCCGAAACCACGCCGCTGATCAAGGACCAGCTCTACAGCATGCTCTCCATTCCGGAGAACGATGCGCTGGCGCAGCGTGCGCTCAACCTGGCGCTTACCGACGAGCCGGGCGCCACCAACAGCGCGGGCATGATCCGTGCCGTCGGCTACCAGCATCCGGAAATGGCGTTCGACTTCGCCGTGGCGCATCGCGAGCAGGTCAACAAGCTGGTCGATTCGACCTCCAGCAGCCGCTACTACCCGGTGTTGGGCGCCAGCTCGACCAAGCCGGAGATGATCCAGAAGATCCAGGATTACGCGCAGAAGTACATCGCGCCGACGTCCCGCCGCGTGGCCGAACAGGTGGTGGCGAACATCAAGTACCGCATGATGATCCGCGAAGACCGCCTGCCCGAAATCGATGCGTGGCTGGACAAGCACGCCGGCTGATTTCTCGAAGCCTGCAAGGTGAAAAGGCCCCGCAATGCGGGGCCTTTTTTTCAGGCCGAGGTGGCGAACGATAGCGCGCGCATCGATGGAACCTTGACATCATTTCTTGCGCAGACGTGACCTTTGGCCCTCGACGGGGACGATGGTCGGAATAGGCTGCTGGCGCCGTCTGGTGGATGGCGTCGTCATCGATCGGAAGGCCGTGGGCGGTGCCTGTTGCAGGCGATCAGCCGTGCGTGTGGCAGGCGGTCCGTCCGAACCCTCATGAGCTCGCCAAACCCCTGGCTGCTCATGGGTCCTCCACGTCGATGAGAGCAGGTATCCCCATGAACGCATCCTTCTCGATTCATCCGGACGCATCCCGCCGCTCGCTGGCAAGTAAGTTGGCATGGGTCGCTGTCGTTGGCATCTGCGCCGCAGGTTCCGGTGCGGCGCAGGCTGCGGTGACGACCGGCAGGGTCTTCGGTCACGCGCCGGCCGGCTCGACCGTCCAGGTAGCCAGTGCCGAGTTCGGCATCAGCCGCACGATTCCCGTCAACGCGAAGGGCCGCTACCAGGTCGGCTGGCTGCCGGTAGGCATCTACACGGTCACCGTGCTCGATCAAGGCCAGCCGCGTGCCCAGCATCCCAGCGTGCAGGTTTATGTGGACCGCGGTTCGCGTGTGGACATGGAGTGTGCCTACGGACGGTGCTCGGAGCTCGCGGCCAACTAGCGACAGCTGGCGAGCGGTACGGGCCGCCATCGTGAAACCCCGTAAGCAAGCGCCCGGTGCCGCAGGTGCCGGGCGCTTCGTTTTGCCGGGATGTCGTGCGCACGGATCGCCCGACTGGGCTTTGCCTTCGCGCGCGAGATGGCCTTCTGGAAGGTGCTTTGTCGAATCGGTAGCGCAAATGACTTTTGGCCCTTCGTCACGGCTTCGTCATCGGGTACGCTGCGCGCGTCCGCACGACGGCTGGCCGTCCAGTGCGCGACAGCCGTTGGCGGTAGGCCATCGGCACGATCCGTGGGCGCAACGCCAAACCCCTGGCGGCACACGGGTTCCCCCACATCGAAAACGAGAACAAGGAAAAACCATGAAGAACCTCCACTCGATCAAAACGGGTTCGACGCGTCGTGGCCAGTCCGTGCGGGCTTTCGTGATGGCGGCAGCCGTCGCGGCCTTCGGCATGGCAGGTTCCGCTGCGGTCTACGCGCAGGCCACTGCCGGCAAGGTGTTCGGCAACGCGCCGGTTGGCAGCAGCGTGCTGGCCAAGAGCACCACCAATGGCACCCAGCGCGAAGTGAAGGTGGACGAAAAGGGTCGTTACGCCATCCGTGAGCTGCCGGTGGGCGTCTACACGGTGACGCTGTCGGAGAACGGCCAGCCGGTTGCCAAGCACCTGAACGTGCCGGTGGTCGTGGGCCGCGGCATCAAGGTGGACTTCGACGGTCAGGCGACCGCCGCGGGCCAGCAGTAAGGCCTCGAGTCGGGCGCTGACGCGCCCGGCGAAGCAAAAAGCCAGCGCCGCAAGGCGCTGGCTTTTTGTTGGAGCGTCCTTGGGCGCGACCGGCGTGTTTGGCGATCGCCCGTCGGCGGTCCCACCAACAGCATGCCTGCAAGCGATGCGCGCTCCTCCTTTTCAATGGAGGAGCCGAGCTTTCAGAGCGCCTCGAAAATACCCGCCGCGCCCATGCCGGTGCCGATGCACATGGTCACCATGCCGTACTTCTGCTTGTGCCGGCGCAGGCCGTGCACCAGCGTGGCCACGCGGACGGCGCCGGTGGCGCCGAGCGGATGGCCCAGCGCAATGGCGCCGCCCAGCGGATTGACCTTGGCCGGGTCGAGCTCGAGATCCTTCATCACCGCCAGCGCCTGCGCGGCGAAAGCCTCGTTGAGTTCGATCCAGTCCAGTTGGTCGCGACTGATGCCAGTGCGCTTGAGCGCCAGCGGAATGGCCTCCTTCGGCCCGATGCCCATCACTTCCGGCGGCACGCCGGCCACGGCGAAACCGACGAAGCGGGCGAGCGGCTGAAGGTTGTATTCCTTGATCGCCTTCTCGCTGGCGATCAGCACGGCGCCGGCGCCATCGGACATCTGGCTGGAGTTGCCTGCGGTGACGGTGCCGCCGAACTGGCCGTTGCGGAAAACCGGCTTCAACTTGCCGAGAACTTCGGGGGTGCTGCCAGCGCGCGGGCCCTCGTCCTGGCTGATCACGCGGCTATCGGTCCTGATCGTGTCGTTGGCCAGGTCCGGATAGTGGTCATCGAGCTGGAACGGGGTGATCTCGTCCTTGAACTCGCCGGCGGCCTGGGCGGCCAGGGCGCGTTCGTGGCTGCGGGCGGCGAAGGCGTCCTGCTCCTCGCGGCTGACCTTCCACTGCTTGGCGACGTTCTCGGCGGTGATGCCCATGCCGTAGGCGATGCCGATGTGCTCGTTGTCGAAGATCGCCGGGTTCATGGCGACCTTGTGGCCCATCATCGGCACCATGCTCATGCTCTCGGTGCCGCCGGCGAGCATCAGGTCGGCTTCGCCCAGGCGGATCGCGTCCGCCGCGTAGGCCACGGCCTGCAGACCGGACGAACAGAAGCGGTTGATCGTCACGCCCGGCACGGTGTGCGGCAGGCCGGCCAGCAGCACGCCGATGCGCGCCACGTTCATGCCTTGCTCGGCCTCGGGCATGGCACAGCCGATCACCGCGTCGCCGATGCGATGCGGGTCGATGCCCGGTGCCTGCGCCATCACGGCGCGGATCACGTGGGCGAGCATGTCGTCCGGGCGGGTGTTCTTGAAGACGCCGCGCGGCGCCTTGCCGACCGGCGTGCGGGTGGCGGCGACGATGTAGGCGTCCTGGATTTGCTTGGTCATTGTGGCTTTCTCCGAAAGCCGGGAATCGGGAATGGGGAATCGGGAATGGTCCCGAAGCCCTGCGAGTCCGGCCTTTGTGGCAAAGGTGTAGGCGTGTCGGGAATGGTTTTTGACCATTCCCTATTTGCGATTCCCGATTCTCAATTCCTGAGCGGCTTCCCCGTCGTCATCGTGTGGGCGATGCGGGCCTGGGTCTTCTCGGTCCTGGCCAGCTCGACGAAATGCTTGCGCTCGAGCTTGAGCAGCCAGGCTTCGTCGACCAGCGAGCCGCGCTCGATACCGCCGCCGCACAGCGTGTCGGCGATGCGGCTGGCGATCGCCACGTCATGCTCGGAGGCGAAGTAGCCCGCCTGCAGGTTGACCAGCGAGGCCTTGAAGGTGGCCGTGCCGGTGTCGCCGGCGACCGGGATCGCGCGGGCGGGCAGGGGCGGGCGCCAGCCGCTTTCGGCCAGGGACGCGGCGACCTGCTTCGCTACGTGAAGCAGCTCGTAGGCGTTGAACACGACCACGTCGCTCTCGCGCAGCAGACCGAGCTGCTTGGCTTCCAGCGCGCTGGCCGACACCTTGGCCATCGCCACGGTCTCGAACACCTTCTTAAGCGACTCGAACGGATCGGCCGGGTTGGCGTTGGCGGCGCGCACGGCCAGCTCCTTCAGGCCGCCGCCGGCCGGCAGCAGGCCGACGCCCGCCTCGACCAGGCCGATGTAGCTTTCCAGCGCAGCCACGGTGCGGGCCGAATGCATCTGGAACTCGCAGCCGCCGCCCAGGCACAAGCCGCGCACGGCGGCGACCACGGGAACCAGCGAATGCTTGATGCGCATGCTGGTGCGCTGGAAGTTCGCGACCATCGACTCGAAGGCGTCGAACTTGCCGTCCTTGAGCAGGCCCAGCGCACCCTTCAGGTCGGCGCCAGCGGAGAACGGTTCGGACGTCTGCCAGATCACCACCGCCTTGAGCTTCTCTTCGGCGACGCCGATGGCGTGCTGGATGCCGTCGAGCACGTGATCGTTGACGGTGTGCATCTTGGTCTTGAACGAGAGGATGCCCACGCCGTCGTCGCCCAGCGTCCACAGGCGCACGCCGTCGTTCTCCCACACGGTGGTGCCCTGGTCGAACTTCTCGCCCAGGATGGCGTCGGGGAAGAGCTGGCGCGCGTAGACCGGGTGCTGCGAACGCGGCTTGTAGCTGCCGTCGGCGGCCGACCAGGAGCCTTCCTTGCCGTGCACGCCGTTGCGCCCATCGGTGACCCAGGCGGGTAGCGGCGCGTCGCTCATCGCCTTGCCGGCCTTGATGTCCTCGGCGATCCAGTTGGCGACCTGCTGCCAGCCCGCGGCCTGCCAGGTCTCGAACGGA
Organism: Frateuria flava; assembly: GCF_017837635.1. Lineage (GTDB taxonomy): Bacteria > Pseudomonadota > Gammaproteobacteria > Xanthomonadales > Rhodanobacteraceae > Frateuria_A > Frateuria_A flava. Next base: position 77,840 of record NZ_JAGJRS010000014.1, on the reverse strand, counting down.
CCGAGCTTCCAGCCGTAGCCCCAGCGGATGGCAAAGTCGACGTCGCGCGCGGTGTCGGCGATGTCGGCCAGGTGGTAGGCGGTGTAGTGGAAGAGGTCGCGGAAGATCGCCCACAGGAACTGTGCCTGCGGATCGCCCGATGCGCGCAGCCTGGCGAACTTCTCGGCCGGGTCCTTGATCGCGAGGATGGCGGCGACCTCATCGGAGGCCTTCTGTTCGGACGGCACGTAGTCGCGCTTGGCCGGGTCCAGCACCAGGATGTCCTTGCCGACTTTCTTGTAGAAGCCGGCGCCGGTCTTCTGGCCGAGCGCGCCCGCATCGATCAGTCCCTGCAGCACGGCCGGCGTCTTGAAGTACGTGTGCCACGGGTCATCGGCGAGCGTGTCGCCCATGGTCTTGATCACGTGCGCCATGGTGTCCAGGCCCACCACGTCCGCGGTGCGGTAGGTGGCGCTCTTGGGGCGGCCAATGGCCGGGCCGGTCAGCGCATCGACGGTGTCGAAGCCGAGCTTGAACTGCTCGGTGTGGTGCATGGTCGCCAGCATCGAGAACACGCCGATGCGGTTGCCGATGAAGTTCGGCGTGTCCTTGGCAATCACCACGCCCTTGCCGACCGTCGTGGCGAGGAAGGCTTCGAGGCCTTCGATCACGCTGGCGTCGGTGAGCCGGGTCGGGATCAGCTCGACCAGGTGCATGTAGCGCGGCGGGTTGAAGAAGTGCACGCCGCAGAAGCGGTGGCGCATTTCTTCGGGCAAGGCTTCGGCCAGCGTATTGATCGAAAGCCCCGACGTGTTCGAAGCGATCACCGCGGTCTTCGACAGGTGCGAGGCGATCTTCCTGTAGAGATCGAGCTTCCAGTCCATCCGCTCGGCGATCGCCTCGATCACAAGGTCCACTTCCTTCAGGTGGTCGAGGTCCTCGTCGTAGTTGGCCGGGATGATCGCGGCGGCGAGGTTCTTGTCCGCCAACGGTGCGGGCGAGAGCTTCTTCAGGTTCTCGATGGCCTTGAGCGCAATGCCGCTCTTGGGCCCTTCCTTGGCGGGCAGGTCGAACAGCACGGTTTCGACACCGGCGTTGGTCAGGTGCGCGGCGATCTGCGCGCCCATGACGCCGGCGCCCAGCACGGCGGCCTTGCGGATGCGTAGTGTTGCGGGCATTGGCTTCTCCAGGGGATGCGGACAGCAAAACGGAAAGAGGCTAGGCAGCCGGCCGTGGCCGGCCGGTGAGTTCGATAAGGTCAGGGGTGGCTCAGGCCGGCGGTGGCGAAGCGGATCAGGTGCGCGATCGTCTGCTCGCGGTGGGCGGCCTCGCTGACGCCGCCCTTGCGCTGGATCATGCCGAAGCCGGACATGGCATGGGTCAGCGCACCGGTGACCAGGTCGATGCGCCAGTACAATTCCTCGCGGCTTAGCTGCGGCAGCAACCGGGCGAACTCGGCGGTGAACTGGCGCATGACGTGACCGTAGTTTTCGGACATGAACTGGCGCAGGTGGTCGTCGTGCTCGGCGAACGCACGCGCCAGCACGCGCATGAACAACGAGCCGGTGCCGTCGCCGGAGAGTGCCAGGGCAGGGCGGATGAAGGCGTCGAGCACGTCCTCGAGCGTGGTGCCGGGCTTGCCGGTGACCTCGGACAAGGCCGCCAGTCGGTGCCCGTTCAGCGTGTCCAGGCGGCGGCGGAACACCTCTTCGACCAGCTTGTCCTTGGAGCCGAAGTGGTAGTTCACGGCGGCCAGATTGACTTCGGCCGCGGCCGTCAACTGGCGCAGCGAGGCGCCGTCGAAGCCGCGCTGGGCGAACAGCACCTCGGCGGCGGCGAGGATGCGTTCCTTGGTCGAGGCGGAACTGTTCACGCGTGGGCTCGCTCGCAGGGTGGGAATCAAACGATCGTTTGAGCATACGCGGGCAGCTTCCGGCCCGTCAAACGGCCGTTTGGTTCACGCTGCGTCCGCTTGCGATCAGGCTAGAATCTGTCAAACTTTCGTGAGCTAAATCCGCATTTCGTGTCGGATTTGGTCCTACATTGATCGGCAAGCCAGCCGATAGCCCACTCAGATACCAGTATTCCCGGAGCAGACCCATGGCGCTGGAGCGCACCCTTTCCATCATCAAGCCCGACGCCGTCGCCAAGAACGTGGTCGGCCAGATCTACTCCCGTTTCGAGCAGGCCGGCCTGAAGGTCATCGCCGCGAAGATGAAGCAGCTCTCCCGCAAGGAAGCCGAAGGCTTCTACGCGGTGCACAAGGAGCGCCCGTTCTTCAACGCGCTGGTCGAGTTCATGATCTCCGGCCCGGTGATGATCCAGGTGCTGCAGGGCGAGAACGCCATCGCGAAGAACCGCGAGCTGATGGGTGCCACCAATCCGAAGGACGCCGCGCCGGGCACGATCCGCGCCGACTTCGCCGATTCGATCGACGCCAACGCGGTGCACGGCTCAGATGCCGCCGAGACCGCCAAGGTCGAGATCGCCTACTTCTTTGCGGAGACGGAAGTCTCCCCCAGGTAACTTGTGCGCTCATCCATGAGCGCGAAGGTCAAAAAGCGGCCATCCATGGCCGCACTCTCAAAATGAACCAGGCCACTTCCACTCCATCCGACCCGAAAGCCGCAAGCGACAAGGTCAACCTGCTCGACTTCGATCGCCAGGGGTTGCGTGATTTCTTCGCGCAGCTCGGCGAGAAGCCTTATCGCGCCGAGCAGGTGATGAAGTGGATCTACCACCGCTTGGAAGACGACTTCGGCAAGATGACCGACGTGGGCAAGGCGCTGCGCGCCAAGCTCGAGGCCTCGTGCTACGTCGGTCCCCCGAAGACGCTGTTCGACAGGGCCGCCGCCGACGGCACGCACAAGTGGCTGCTGGGCATGGATGGCGGCAACGCCATCGAGGCGGTCTACATCCCCGAGCCGACCCGCGGCACGCTTTGCGTGTCCTCGCAGGTCGGTTGCGGCCTGAACTGCCAGTTCTGCTCGACCGCCACGCAGGGCTTCAACCGTAACCTCGCCGCGTCCGAAGTGATCGGGCAGATGTGGGTGGCGGCCAAGCACCTGGGCAACGTCACGCACCAGAACCGTCGCATCACCAACGTGGTGATGATGGGCATGGGCGAGCCGCTGCTGAATTTCGACAACGTGGTCACGGCGATGAGCCTGATGCGCGACGATCTGGGTTTTGGCCTGGCGTCCAAGCGCGTGACGCTCTCCACCGCCGGCCTGGTGCCGATGATCGACAAGCTGTCCGAGACGATCGACGTGTCGCTGGCGGTTTCGCTGCACGCGGCCAACGATGAGCTGCGCACGGAACTGGTCCCGCTCAACAAGCGTTACCCGATCGCCGAGCTGATGGGCGCCTGTCTGCGCTGGATCGAGCGCCGGCCGCGCACCTCGATCACCTTCGAATACACCCTGATGAAGGGCGTGAACGACCAGCCCGAGCACGCGAAGCAGCTGATCAAGCTGATGCGCAAGCTGCCCACCGGCAGCGCCAAGGTCAACCTGATCCCGTTCAACCCCTTCCCGGGCACGCGTTTCGAGCGTTCGGACGCCGACACCATCCGCGCGTTCCAGACCCTGCTGCTCAACGCGAACGTCCTGACCATGCTGCGCCGTACGCGCGGCGACGACATCGATGCCGCCTGTGGCCAGTTGAAGGGTCAGGTACTGGACCGCACGCGCCGGCAAGCCGAGTTCCGCAAACGCCTTGATCAGGGACAAGGAGTGGTGCATGCGTCTTGAACGCTGGATGGGGGCAGCGCTGGCGCTTGCGCTGGCAGGATGCGTCACCACGACCACCGAGGAAGGCAGTCTCGGCGGCCGGATTCCGCACACCAGCCGCAGCCAGGAGGCGCAGGACGCCGCGCGCATCCATACCGAACTCGGCCAGCAGTACATGGCCAACGGCGACCTCAAGACCGCGCTGGAGAAGCTCAACAAGGCGCTCCAGTTCGATGAGGACTACGCGCCGGCGCACACTGTGATCGCCGTGCTCGACGAGCGCATCAATCGCCCTGCGCAGGCCGAACAGCATTACCGGCGCGCGGTCCAGCTGGAGCCGGACAGGGGCATGCCGAACAACAATCTCGGCACCTTTCTGTGCCGCATCGGCAAGGGCGCCGAAGCCCTCAGGTATTTCGACACCGCGCTGAAAGACCCGTTCTACCAGACGCCGGACGTGGCGCTGACCAACAAGGGTATCTGCCAGTTGCGCATGAACGACCTGGCCGGCGCCGAAGCCTCTCTGCGAAAGGCGCTGGATGCCAATCCGCAGAATGGCGATGCGCTGCTGCACCTGGCCAAGGCCCTGTTCCTGAACAACGACGCGTTCCGCGCGCGTGCGTTCATCCAGCGCTTCGACGCGCTGGGCCAGCCTAGTGCCGACGCGCTCAAGCTCGGCCACGACATCGAAACCCGCCTGGGTAACACGGATGCTGCCCAAAATTACCGCAGGCGACTGCAAAGCCAGTTCCCGGATTCGGATCAGGCCCGCGCCCTCGACGCACCCGCTAGCCCATGACCTTCCAGCAGTCCAATCCCGGCCATCGCGCGATTGACCTGTTCGCCGTCGCGGCGATCACGGATGGCCCGTCGAACGATCAGTCCCCCAGTTTCGGTAGCCGCCTGCGCGCCACACGTGAGGCGCGCGGCCTGGATATCGATGCCTGCGCGCACACGCTCAAGCTCCCGGCGCGCGTGCTGCGCCAGTTGGAGAGCAACCAGCGCGAAGGCATCGACTACGCCGTCTACCTGGCAAGCTATATCGCCAAGTACGCGCGCTACCTGGGTGTGGACGAGGAATCCATTCAGGCGGAACTGGCGAGCCTCAAGCGCGCCGAGCCGACGCTGGTGGCCACGGGCGGCATGTCGCATTCGCGCTACCTGCTCGAACGCTACGCCACTGCCGCCACCTACGTGGTGCTGACCGCGGTGATCGTGGTGCCGATGGTGTGGCTGGGCGTGCGCGGCACGCTTGACCGCGACCTGAGCCATCTGGCGCCACTGGACGCCACGCCGGTCGCCCAGCAGGACGCCCCCGCGCATGTCGCCAGCAACCATGCCAACGCCGCTGTGGCGGCGGCCGCTCGCAAGGCGACCATCACGCCGCCCGTCGAGGAGCAGCCGCTGATGGCTTCGATGGCGCCGTTCCCCGGTCTGGACAGTGGAAGCCTGACTGCCACCCGGCCCGAGATCATCAGCCCCATGCCAGCTCCCGCGGCTGCCGTGCCGGGCGGGCACAGTGTGAGTCTCACGCTGGCCGAAGCCAGTTGGGTCGAAGTGGTGGCCGCCGACGGCTCCCGCCTGGAATACGGCCTGTTGCCGGCCGGTACCAGCAAGACGTGGAACAGCGCGCAGCCGCTGGACGTGCGCATCGGCAACGCCGGCGGCGCCAAGGTCAGCATCGACGGCCAGCCGCTGCCGCTGGAGGCGTACCGCCGCGCCAACGTGGCCCACTTCCGCGTGCAGGACGGCAAGCCGGCACCCAGCGGCGCCTGATCCCTTTCGCCTGCGGCGAACGCCCGGATTGCGCGGTTCGAAGGACGTCAGACTGCCCGCGGCCGCGGTGCATCGGTTATGCTTGCCCATTGACCGACGTTCCCGTTCGGTCAGGGCTATTCCAACCTACTTTTCCCAGCGCCGGGTCGGCCCATGCCGTCGCGGCGCGCGCTTTTGACGGACATCTGCATGGCATTCGACGCATACGACGATTACGAGCAAGGCGAACGCGTACAGCAATGGCTGCGCCAGAATGGCCTGTCCATCGTCATCGGCATCGTCATCGGTCTGGTCGCGATCTTTGGCTGGCAGCAGTGGCGCAACCACCAGGCCTCGCGCGAGATGGAGGCGTCCAACCTCTACCAGCAGCTGCAGACGGCGCTGGCTTCCGGCAATACCGGTGAGGCCGACAAGCTGGTCGAGCGCCTGGAGAAGGACTACGCCAAGTCCACCTACGCGGTGCTCGGTGCCAGCGACCAGGCGCAGCGCCTGGTCGAAGCGAAGCAACTGGACAAGGCGCTGGTCTCCCTGCAGTGGGCGCGCAGCCATGTGGGCGACAACGCGCTCAAGCCGCTCATCGAGCTGCGCACGGCCAAGGTGCAGATGGCCGCCGACAAGGCCAAGGACGCGCTGGCCACGCTTGATGCGGTCAATGCGAAGGGCTACGAAGCCTTGCGTCAGGAACTACGCGGCGATGCGCTGGTCAAGCTTGATCGCGCGGATGACGCGCGCAAGGCCTACCAGGCGGCGCTGGCCGCCATGGCTGAAGACGCGCCCCAGCGCGCCGCCTTGCAACTCAAACTCGACGATCTGGCCGTGGCCGGGAAGCAGGGCGCATGAAGGTGATGGGCATGAAGCGGGCGATAGCCGTGGCGCTGGTCGGACTTGTGGCCCTGGCCGGTTGCCATAGCGCCAAGAAGGAAAACGTCCAGCCGCCGACGCCGCTGTCGAAGGATTTCAAGCCGACGGTGCAGGTCACCCGCCTGTGGCGCGAGACGATCGGTGATGGCGCTGGCGACACCGGCGTACGCCTGCGCCCGGCGGTGGTCGATGGTGTGCTCTACGCCGACAGCGCCGACGGCAAGCTGGTCGCGCTCGACGCCAACACGGGCAAGACGATCTGGTCCAAGAGTTCGCGCACCCACGGCTGGTTCGGCTGGGGCGACAAGAAGCGCAAGGACGTCTTCTACGCCGGCGGCCCGGCGGTCAGCGGTGATCTGCTCGCCGTCGGTACGCTCGATGGCCACGTCTACGGCGTCAACGCGAAGGACGGCAGTCCGCGCTGGGAGGCCACGCTCAAGTCCGAAGTGCTTGCCTCGCCCGTGATCGTGGGCGATCTGGTGGTGGTACGCACCGGCGACGGTCGCGTCTATGGCCTGGATACCGCCAGCGGCGAGCGTCGCTGGGTCTACGACCAGAGCGAAGTGCCGCTGCTCAGCCTGCGTGGCAACGGTCCGCTGATGGTCGCCAACGGTGTGGTGTTCTTCGGCAGCGACGGCGGCAAGCTGGTCGCACTGCGGCTGGACAATGGCGAGAAGCTGTGGGAGCAGAACCTGGCCAGCGGCGAAGGCCGCACCGAGATCGAGCGCCTGGACGACGCCGACGGCTCCATCCTGCTCGACGGCCGTACGCTCTACGGCGCCGCCTACCACGGCAATCTGGTGGCCATCGACGGTCCCAGCGGACGGCCGATGTGGGCACATCCGTTCTCCACCTATGTCTCGCTGGCGACCAAGGGCAACGCGCTCTACGCGGTGGACGACGACTCGCTGGTGTGGGCGTTCGACAAGAGCTCCGGCGCCGAGATGTGGAAGAACGACAACCTCAAGTACCGCTGGCTGACCGGGCCGGCAGTGCAGGGCGACTACGTGGTGGTCGGTGACATCGAAGGCTACGTGCACTGGCTGCAGACCGGCGACGGCGCGCTGGCCGCCCGTGAGCGCCTGTCCAGGCACGCCATCCGCGCCCAGCCGCTGGTCGTGGGTGACGTCGTGTACGTCGAGGACGTGGAGGGCCGCATCGGCGCCTACCGTCTCGGCGGCACGCGCTGACCGCCCGCAAGGAAGATGCTGAATCATGCTGCCCGTCGTCGCCCTGGTCGGTCGCCCCAACGTCGGTAAATCGACCCTCTTCAATGCAATGACGCGCAGCCGCGACGCCCTGGTGGCCGACATGCCGGGCGTCACCCGCGACCGCCACTACGGCGTCTGCCACCTCGGCCCGCGCCCGTTCGTGGTGGTCGATACCGGCGGGCTGTCCGGCGTCGAGGAAGGCCTCGACGCGCTCACCGCGCAACAGGTACGCCTGGCGATCGACGAGGCCCAGGTGCTGGTGTTCGTGGTCGATGCCCGTGACGGCCTGCTGCCGCAGGACCAGGGCATCCTGTCCGAGCTGCGTCGCAGCGGCAAACCGATCCTGCTTGGCGTCAACAAGACCGACGGTCTGGAGGAGCAGGATGCCCTTGGCGAATTCACCCGCTTCGGCATCGCCGCCATGCTGCCGCTGTCGGCCGCGCACAATCGCGGCACCGAGGATCTGATCGCCGCGGCCTTGCCGTTGCTTCCGCCGGACGAGGACGAATCCGAAGCGCAGGCCGAGGACGACAGCATCCGCGTCGCCATCGTCGGGCGCCCGAATGCCGGCAAGTCCACCCTGATCAACCGCCTGCTCGGCGAAAACCGGCTGATCGTCTCCGACGTCGCCGGTACCACGCGCGATCCCATCCGCGTGCCGCTGGAGCGCGACGGCAAGCGCTACACCCTGATCGATACCGCCGGCGTGCGCCGCAGGGCGCGGGTGGAAGAGGGCGTGGAGAAATTCAGCGTCATCAAGACGCTGCAGTCGATGGCCGCCAGCCAGGTCGTCGTGCTGATGGTCGACGCGCGCGAGAACCTGGCCGACCAGGATCTGACCCTGATCGGCCATGCGGTCGAAGAAGGCCGCGCGCTGGTGATTGCCGTCAACAAATGGGACGGCATGGACGCCTACCAGCGCGAACAATGCCAGCGCACGCTCGAGCGCAAGCTGGTCTTCGTCGATTGGGCCAAGACCGTGTTCATCTCCGCACTGCACGGTTCGGGCCTGCGCGAGCTGATGCGCGCGATCGTCCGCGCGCATGCCTCGGCCACACACGAGCTGGGTTCGTCCGACCTGACGCGTACGCTGGAAAAAGCCTACGAGGCCTACCAGCCGCCGCTGGTCCGCGGCCATGCCCCCAAGCTGCGCTTCGCGCATCCGGGCGGCTCCAATCCGCCGACCATCGTGATCCACGGCAGCCGCACCAAGCACATTGCGCCCGCCTACCGCCGCTATCTCGAAGGCTTCTTCCGCAAGCGCTACCGGCTGGAAGGCACGCCGATCCGGATCGATTTCCGCGATGGCGACAACCCGTTCGCCGGGCGCAAGAACGTCCTCACCGAGGGCCAGCAGCGCAAGCGCCAGCGGATGATCCGCGAGATGAAAAAGCGCAAGAAATAGCTGTGTGAAGGGCCTCTGGCAGGAGCTCGTTCGCGGGCGATGCCTTTCGCCGACCGTTGGCAAAGCGCATCGCCGCGCAAGCGGGCTCCTGCAACGGGTTGGGGTCAGAGATCCGCGGGAACGAGCGCGTACACTGCGGCGTCCATCGCGCGGTCGCGCACCCAGAGCCGATGCCGGGCGATGACCTCGAACCGCGCCCCGGCGTGCTCGGCCGTCCGCCGGCTAGCGTGGTTGTCCGGCAACGCAACGATCTCGATGCGAACCAGCCCCAACCGGTCGAATCCGAAGCGTGCCGCGATCCTGGCAGCCTGCCGGGCGATGCCCTGGCCCTGCCGCGACTGCCGCACCCAGTAGCCCAACGACGCGCTACGGTGCATCAGGTTGCGCTGGCTCAACCCAACGCTGCCGAGCAATACGCCGCTATCGCGCTCAAATACGCCGAACGCGAATTGCCCGTGGTTCGCCCAGCCTTCGCGGCAATGCCGTATCCACGCCCGCGCCTTGTCGAGGTCGTAGCCGGCGTGGCACCAGGGCAGCCAGCGGCCGACGGTTTCCAGCGACTCCTGCACGGCCTGGTGCAGCGCCGGTGCATCCTCCGGCTGCCAGGGGCGTAAAAGCAGCCGACCCTCGGCAAGTTCCACATGGGCGGGCAGGGACACGGCGGCATCCTTGGACTTTGCAGGGTGGGCTTCAGCCCACCTCGCCAGTCGATAAAGGTGGGTTCAAGCCCACCCTACGATGCCTGGCGCGTTTGTGCAGGGTCGGTGGCGACGGGATAATAGGCGCTTTGCAGACCAGGCAGCCCCATGACCGCACGCATCCTCGACGGCAAACGCATCGCGCAGGAACTGCTCGAGCGGGTGGGGCGGCGCGTGTCCGAACGCAAGGCTCGCGGCCTGGCGGAACCGGGGCTCGCGGTCGTGCTGGTGGGCGACGATGCGGCCTCGTCGGTGTACGTGCGCAACAAGCGCAAGGCCTGCCACCAGGTGGGCTTCCGATCGTTCGATTACGACCTCCCCGCAAGCACCACGCAGGCCGAGCTGTTCGCGCTGATCGACAGGCTCAACGCCGACCCCTCTGTGCACGGCATCCTGGTGCAGTCGCCGTTGCCGCCGCATATCGACGAGGACGCGCTGGTCGATCGCATCGATGCCAGCAAGGACGTGGATGGTTTCCAGGCGGTAAACGTGGGGCGCCTGGCCCTGCGCCGCTTCGGCCTGCGCCCGTGCACGCCCAAGGGCGTAATGACCCTGTTAGGCCACACCGACCGTCCGGTGCGCGGCCAGCACGCGGTGGTCGTCGGCGTCTCCAACCACGTCGGCCGGCCGCTCGCGCTGGAGCTGCTGATCGCCGGTTGCACCACGACCTGCTGCCATCGCTTCACGCGCGACCTGGAGGGTTTCGTGCGGCAGGCCGACATCGTCATTGTCGCGGTGGGCCGGCCGGGGCTGGTGAAGGGGGAGTGGATCAAGCCGGGTGCGGTGGTGATCGACGTGGGCATCAACCGTCTCGACGACGGGCGGCTTGTCGGGGACGTCGAGTTTGCACCCGCCGCGGAGCGCGCCAGCTGGATCACGCCCGTGCCCGGTGGGGTGGGGCCGATGACCGTGGCGACTCTGATCGAGAACACGCTGGAGGCGGCGGAGGCGCGGTAGCCGCCTGGCAAGGCTTCCCCCATCCGCCTGTCGGCACCTTCCCCCGCAAGCGGGGGAAGGCTCACGCTCGTGCTCCCCGCCGGCAGGGAAGGCTCATGCGCGTGCTCCCCGCGAGCAGGGGAAGGCTCACGCTCGTGCTCCCCGCGAGCAGGGAAGGCTCACGCTCGTGCTTCCCACGAGTAGGGGAAGGCTCACGGTCGTGCTCCCCGCGAGCAGGGAAGACTCACGCTCGTGCTTCCCGCAAGCGGGGAAGGCTCACGCTCGTGCTTCCCGCAAGCAGGGAAGGCTCACGCTCGTGCTCCCCGCGAGCAGGGAAGGCTCACGCTCGTGCCTCCCCGCGAGCAGGGGAAGGCTCACGCTCGTGCTTCCCGCGAGCGGGGAAGGCTGGCGCTCGTGCTCCCCGAATCCTTCCCCCGCTTGCGGGGGAAGGTGCCTGCAGGGCGGATGGGGGAAGCCTTGCGCAGACCCACCCACGCCCACCATCTGGCGACCACGACACCCACGCGCGTATAATCCCCTCTTTGCAGCGGGACTTTTCGCATGCGCATCCTCGCCGAGGCCCTGACCTACGACGACGTGTATCTCGTTCCGGCCCACTCGGCCGTCCTCCCACGCGACGTCGATACCTCCACGCGGCTCACCCGCAACCTGCGCCTGAACATTCCGATCGTGTCCGCCGCCATGGACACCGTCACCGAGGCGCGGCTGGCGATCACGATGGCCCAGCAGGGCGGCATCGGCATCATCCACAAGAACATGACCGCCGCGCAGCAGGCCGCCGAAGTGCGCCTGGTGAAGAAGTTCGAGGCGGGCGTGATCCGCAGCCCGATCAGCGTCGGCCCGAACACCTCCATCCGCGAAGTGCTTCAGCTCACCCGCGCACACAACATCTCCGGCGTGCCGGTGGTTGATGGCGAGAAGCTCATCGGCATCGTCACCAGCCGCGACCTGCGCTTCGAGCGCAAGCTCGAAGACCCGGTGCGCAACATCATGACGCGCCAGGACAAGCTGGTCACCGTGCGCGAAGGCGCCAGCCAGGACGAAGTGCTGCAGCTGCTGCACAAGTTCCGCATCGAGAAAGTGCTGGTGGTCAACGACGACTTCCAGCTGCGCGGCCTGATCACCGTCAAGGACATCCAGAAGGCGCGCGACAACCCGCATGCCGCCAAGGACGCGCACGAGCGCCTGCTGGTCGGCGCCGCGGTCGGCGTCGGCGGCGACACCGAGCAGCGCGTCGAGGCGCTGGTCGAGGCCGGCGTGGACGTGCTGGTGGTGGACACCGCGCACGGCCATTCGCAGGGCGTGATCGAGCGCGCCGGCTGGGTCAAGAAGCGCTATCCGCAGGTGCAGGTGATCGCCGGCAACATCGTCACCGGCGAGGCCGCGCGCGCGCTGCTCGATGCCGGCGTGGACGCGGTCAAGGTGGGCGTGGGCCCCGGCTCGATCTGCACCACCCGCGTGGTCGCCGGCGTCGGCGTGCCGCAGATCACCGCGATCGACATGGTCGCCACCGCACTCAAGGACGAGATCCCGCTGATCGCCGATGGCGGCATCCGCTACTCCGGCGACATCCCCAAGGCGCTGGCCGCCGGTGCCTCCACCGTGATGCTCGGCTCGATGTTCGCCGGCACCGAGGAATCGCCCGGCGAGGTCGAGCTGTTCCAGGGCCGCTCCTACAAGAGCTACCGCGGCATGGGTTCGCTCGGCGCGATGGCGCTGGGCTCGAAGGATCGCTACTTCCAGGACGAGGCCGACGCCGACAAGCTGGTGCCCGAAGGCATCGAAGGCCGCGTGCCGTACCGCGGCCCGCTGCGCAACATCATCCACCAGCTGATCGGCGGCCTGCGCGCCTCGATGGGTTACCTGGGCGCCGCCACGGTCGAGGACGTGCGCCAGAAGGCGCAATTCGTGAAGGTGACTTCGGCCGGCGTGACCGAGGCGCATCCGCACGACATCCAGATCACCAAGGAAGCGCCGAACTACCGGCTGAACTCGTAAGACCACATGGATCCCGGGAGCCTCGGCATGCCCATCCCGGACCTTCCCGCCTTCGTGGCGTCATTCCCGCACGGGCGGGGATGACGCCGCAATCGTTTCTGGACTTCCCGAGAGTTTTCCCCGATGCAGAGCATCCACTCCGACAAGATCCTCATCCTCGACTTCGGCGCGCAATACACCCAGCTTATCGCCCGCCGCGTGCGCGAGCTCGGCGTCTACTGCGAGATCTGGGCGTGGGACCACGATCCGGCGCAGATCGCCGGCTTCGGCGCCAAGGGCATCATCCTCTCGGGCGGTCCCGAATCGACCACGCTGCCGGGCGCGCCCAAGGCGCCGCAGGAAGTGTTCGACTCCGGCCTGCCTATCCTGGGCATCTGCTACGGCCTGCAGACGATGGCCGCCCAGCTCGGCGGCGCGACCGAGGCGGCCGACCAGCGCGAGTTCGGCCATGCGCAGGTCGACATCGCCGACAACACCCGCCTGTTCGATGGCCTGAGCGATCACGCCGACGCGCACCGGCTCGATGTCTGGATGAGCCACGGCGATCACGTCAGCAAGGCACCACCAGGCTTCGCCGTTACCGGCACCACCGACCGGATCCCGGTGGCGGTGATGGAGAATGAGGAAAAGCGCTGGTACGGCGTGCAGTTCCACCCGGAAGTCACCCACACCAGGCAGGGCACGGCGCTGCTCAAGCGCTTCGTGGTCGACATCTGCGGCTGCGCCACGCTTTGGACGGCCGACAACATCATCGAAGACCAGATCGCGCGCGTGCGCGAGAAGGTCGGCAACGACCACGTGCTGCTGGGCCTCTCCGGCGGCGTCGATTCCTCGGTCGTCGCCGCATTGCTGCACAAGGCGATCGGCGATCAGCTGACCTGCGTCTTCGTCGACACCGGCCTGCTGCGCTTCCAGGAAGGCGACCAGGTGATGGCCACCATGGCCGAGCACATGGGCGTCAAGGTGATCCGCGTGGACGCGGCCGATCGCTACTTCCAGGCACTCGAAGGCGTGGCGGACCCGGAGGCCAAGCGCAAGATCATCGGCCGCCTGTTCGTGGAGATCTTCGACGAGGAATCGGCCAAGGTCACCGAAGCCGGCCATGGCCAGGTCAAGTGGCTGGCCCAGGGCACCATCTACCCCGACGTGATCGAGTCGGCCGGCAGCAAGACCGGCAAGGCGCACGTCATCAAGAGCCACCACAACGTCGGCGGCCTGCCCGAGCACATGAAGCTGGGCCTCGTCGAGCCCTTGCGTGAACTGTTCAAGGATGAGGTCCGTCGCCTGGGCGTGGCGCTCGGCCTGCCGCGCGAGATGGTCTATCGCCATCCGTTCCCCGGCCCGGGCCTGGGCGTGCGCATCCTGGGCGAGGTCAGGCGCGAGTACGCCGAACTGCTCGCGCGCGCCGATGCGATCTTCATCGACGAGCTGCGCAAGGCGGACCTCTACGACAAGACCAGCCAGGCCTTCGCCGTGTTCCTGCCGGTGAAATCGGTCGGCGTGGTGGGCGATGCGCGCGCCTACGAGTGGGTGATCGCCCTGCGCGCCGTGGAAACCATCGACTTCATGACCGCGCACTGGGCGCACCTGCCGTACGAGTTCCTCGGCAAGGTGTCCAGCCGCATCATCAACGAGCTGCGCGGCGTCTCCCGCGTGGTCTACGACATCAGCGGCAAGCCGCCGGCGACGATCGAGTGGGAATGAGGCGAAGCGCCTCCGGCCCGGATGAACAGTGAACTGCCATCGGTATCCTTCTCCGAGGAGGATACCCAGCACATGCGCCGCGCGCTGCAGCTGGCCGCGCACGCGCGCGATGCGGAGAACGAAGTGCCGGTGGGCGCCGTGCTGGTGCACGAAGGCCAGATCGTCGGCCTGGGCTGGAACCGCAACATCACCCTGCATGACCCGACCGCGCACGCCGAGATCATGGCGCTGCGCGCGGCGGGCGAAAAGCTGGCCAACCACCGCATCGTCGGCGCCACGCTGTACGTGACGCTGGAGCCGTGCGCGATGTGCGCGATGGCGCTGGTGCACGCGCGGATCGGCCGCGTCGTCTACGCGGCGACCGATCCGAAGACCGGCGCGGCCGGCAGCGTGTTCGACACGTTGATATCCGAGCGGCACAACCATCGCGTGCTGGTGCAGGGCGGGCTGCTGGCCGCCGAGTCGGGTGACATGCTGCGCGAGTTCTTCCGCTCGCGCCGCTGAGCCTTTGGGCAGCTTTTCGGCTACCGGTCCAGCGCCGCCCTGACCCGCGCAGCCAGCGCCTCGCCGGTGAATGGCTTCGGGAGGAGGTCCATGCCCGTTTCCAGCCGGCCGTTGCGGAGAATGGCGTTGCGCGCATAGCCGGAGGTGAAAAGCACTTTCAGGCCGGGGCGGTCGCGTCGCGCTTCCTCGGCGAGCTGGCGGCCGTCCACGCCCCCGGGCAGGACCATGTCGGTGAAGAGCAGGTCGATCTCCGGCTCGCGCCCGAGCAGCGCCAGGCCCGCCGCGGCATCGGGCGCGGCCAGTACGCGATAGCCCAGCTCGCGCAGCACCGCGACCGAATACGCCAGCAGATCCTCGTGGTCTTCCACCAGCAGGACAGTCTCGCTTCCACGCGGCGATGCCTGGTTCTCCGGCTGCGGAGCCACGGTGTCCACGCAGCGCGTATCCAGGCAGCGCGGCAGATAGAGCTTGACCGTGGTGCCATGGCCCGGCTCGCTGTAGATGCGCACGTGCCCGCCGGACTGGCGTGTGAACCCATACACCTGGCTCAGGCCCAGGCCCGTTCCCTTGCCGACGTCCTTGGTCGTGAAGAATGGCTCGAATGCCTTTTGCAGGGCGACCTGGTCCATCCCGCACCCGGTGTCGCTGACCGCGATGAGCACGTAGTGGCCGGCCGGCAACGGTTCGGGCACCCCGGCGACGTAATCTTCGTCGAGGCAGGCATTGCTGGTTTCGATGGTCAGGCGCCCGCCTTCAGGCATGGCATCGCGGGCGTTGACCGCCAGGTTGACCAGCGCGTTCTCCAGTTCCCCGGCGTCGGCCAGCGCCGGCCACAGGCCGGCCCCGGCGACGGTTTCCAAGGCAATCGTCGCGCCGAGCGTGCGCTGCAGGAGATCGGCCAGACCGGTGACCAGGCGGCTGGCGTCAATGGGTTTGGGCTGCAGGGGCTGGCGGCGTGCAAAGGCGAGCAGGCGTGCAGTCAGCGTGGCGGCCCGTAAGGCACCTTGGCGCGCCATGGCGACGGCGCGCCCGATCCGGGCCAGCGGGTCTTTGCCCGGAGTCGCCAGCTGCCGCTCGATCGTCTCCAGACCGCCAAGGATGACGGTCAGAAGGTTGTTGAAGTCGTGTGCGACGCCGCCGGTGAGCTGCCCGATCGCTTCCATTTTCTGCGACTGGCGCAGCTGGTTCTCGGCCTCCTGCCGCTGCGTCAGTTCCTCGGCGACGCGGGTTTCCAGCGTGTGTGTCAGCTCGCGAAGCTCCGCCGTGGCCGCGTCGGCGCGCCGGCGTGCGTCGAGCAATTCCTGCTCGTAGCGGCGCCGGTCACGCGCGCGCATCACGGTGATGCGCAGAGACACTGTCCGACCGTCCGCGCTGCGCCGCTCGCGTGCGTTGACCAGCACCGGCACGACCGTGCCGTCGCCGCGCCGCAGGTCCAGCGCGACCTCGTCGAAGGCGCCCTGCATGCGCAGGAGCGGGGCGAAATGGGTTTCGTAGTAGATCTTGCCGGCGATGGGCAGCAGCTCGGGAAAGCGGCGACCGACCAGTTGCCCGGGTTCGACGCCGAGCCAGTCGGACAGGGTGCGATTGGCCCGGTCGATACGTCCGTCCGGGCCGGCGGTCAGATAGCCACAGGGCGCATGCTCGAAAAGATCGAGCAGCTGGTCATTGCTGGTCGAGGTTGCCGGCGTGGGGGTGCTGGCCTCAGAGGAAGGCATCGATCGCGGCCACGGTCTCGGCGGGCGCGCTGAGGTTGGGGCAATGGCCGGTGGCCTGCATCAGGACCAGCTGGCTGTCGGGCAGCCTGGCATGCACGTAGCGGCCGACGCTTTCCGGGGCAATCACGTCGTCCGTGCATTGCAGCACCAGCGCGCGCGCAGCAAGCCCGGCCAGGTCGTCGCGGTTGTCCGAACGGAAGGTGGTGCGTGCGAAATGGCGGGCGATGTCCGGATCGGTCCGGCAGAAGCTGTTGGTGAGCTCTTCGGCCAGTTCGGGGCGATCACCGTTGCCCATGATGACCGGCGCCATGTTCTGCGACCAGCCCATGTGGTTGTTGTCCAGGAAGTCGAGCAATTCCTCGATCTGTTCGGCGGAAAAGCCGCCGACATAGTCGGTTGCAGGGTCGTCGATGTATCGCGGTGAAGGGCCGACGAGCACCATGTCGGCGAACAGCTCCGGCGCCTGCCGCGCGGCCAGCACGCCGATCATGGCGCTGACCGAATGACCCACGAACACCCCGTCGCGCAGGTCCAGCGCACGGCAAAGCGCCACCACGTCCTGGGCGTAACCCTCCAGCGAGCCGTGCCGTTCATGGTCGAACGCCGAAAGATCGGAGCGGCCCGCGCCGATGTGGTCGAACAGCACCACGCGGAAGCGGTCCTCGAATGCGGGCGCGACCCAGCGCCACATGTTCTGATCGCAGCCGAAGCCGTGAGCGAAGACCATGGTGCGGGCACCGTGGCCGCTGACGTGGACGTGGTGTCGATCCAGGACGTCTGACATGACGTCTCCTGTGCAGGCGGAACAGTCCACGGTAGCGGCGGACCCGTTAACCGCCTGTGTCCGGCGGCGAATCATCAGGCCAGCAGGTAGGCCAGAGCATCGGCGCAGGGCGCCTCGACCTTGAGCTTCAGCAACGGATCGGCCCGTGTGCGACCCAGGTTCACCGCCGCCACCGGCTTGCCCGCGCGCGCCGCCGCGTGCACGAAGCGGTAGCCGGAAAAAACCATCAGCGAGGAGCCGACCACCAGCACCGCGTCGGCCGCATCCAGCGCCTGCATGGACTGCATCACACGCTCCCGGGGCACGTTCTCGCCGAAAAACACCACGTCCGGCTTCAACACGCCGCCACAGGCCGGGCAGGGCGGCACCAGGAACTCGTCGAAGTGGGCCGCCTCCAGGTCGGCGTCGCCGTCGGGGGCCTCCGTCGCATCCAGCATGGACCAACCGGGATTGAGGCGATCGAGCGCCTGCTGAAACGCTTCGCGTGACTCGCGCCAGTCGCACCCCATGCAGCGCACCTGATCGAGCCGTCCGTGCAGGTCGACCACCTGGCGCTGGCCGGCCTGCTGGTGCAGGCCATCCACGTTCTGCGTCACGAGCAGCTCCAGCCGGCCCTGCGCCTCGAGCCGTTGCAGGGCGTGGTGGGTGCCGTTCGGCCGGGCCTTTCCGAAGTGGCGCCAGCCGACCAGGCTGCGTGCCCAGTAGCGCCTGCGTGTGCGCTCCTCGCCCATGAAGGCTTGGTAGGTCACCGGTGGCGTCCGCTTCCAGGCGCCGTCGCTGTCGCGGTAGTCGGGGATGCCCGAGTCCGTGCTGCAGCCGGCGCCAGTGAGCACGAACAGGCGCGGATGGGTGTCAATGAAGCGAGCGAGCGGGTCGGAATGCATGGCGGCAAGTATGGCGCCCGCACGCGCGGCGCGTGCAGTGGGGAAGGGCAAGGGTCCGGCTTCAGGTGGCGTGCGTACAGAAACGCTTTACGACTGTCTCATCTTTCCGTGACGGCGCCTTCAATGCGCCCCCACCAAGATGGCTGTGCTGCCGCAGCACCGCGCGGCCACGGGTGAATCATGAGCCAATCGGACCGGACCCTGAGCACGATCAACGACAGAGATCCGTTCGCGATGCGGTACTGGTCCAAGCAGTTGCGCATCTCCGAGCGCGACCTGCGCGAGGCGATCGCGGTCGTCGGCACCAACACCCAGGCGGTGCGCCAGTACACCAACCGGCCGCAGGCCAGCCATGCGGACAGGCCGCGCGGCGCAAGCCGCCGACGCGGCGACTGATGGCCCGGCGCCAGGGGACAGCGGACGTGCCTGCCCACCCCGGCACCGGCGGCCCGCGCAAGCGCCGCCTGACCGCGGCTGCGGCCGATCCATCCTCACAGGGAGTTTCCATGCCGGCACACCCGGTTGCGCGACCGCGCATCTTCAGCCTGCCCGCCGGGCCAGACGCTACCAGCGGGCAGACGCCCTGGTTCACTTACGCGGCCGACCTGGGTTTCAGTCACGTGCTGGCTCCCGCCACCTTGCTCGACGAAGGGACCGGGGCGATCGGCACGCTCGTGCGGCTGTGCCGCGAGCATGGCCTTCAGCTGCTGGTCGATGTGGACGTGATCCGTCCGTTGCCCGCCGACGCCCCGCTGCGTGCCGAGCACCCGGACTGGTTCCATGCGCTTGCCGACACGAGCGTTCTGCCCGACCCGCGTCGCCCGGCCGCCGAAGCCGGCGTGCGCTGGCGGTTCCACGATGATGCGGTGGCGCCGGAGGCGCTTGCCTGGTGGTGCGAGCGGCTGCATGGCGCGCTGCAGGCTGGCGCCGCGGGTTTCCGGCTGACATCGCTCGATGCCGCACCCGCGGCCTGGTGGGCGCACCTCGTCGACGGTCTGCGCGGCCGGGCCCCGCAGGCGCTGTTCCTGGGATGGACCCAGGGACTGGCGCCGGCGGAACTGGCCGCGCTGGCCGACGTGGCGTTCGACTACGCCTTCTGCTCGGCCGAATGGTGGGATTTCCGCGCCGGCTGGCTCGGTCGCGAATTGCGCCGTATGGCCGAAGTGGCGACGCCGCTCGCCTGCGCCGGCGCGCCGTTCGACGATCCGGAGGCCGGTCCGCGTTTCGGTCAACAAGAGCTGGCCGAGCGCCACCGCCGTCGCGCCGCCTGGTTCGCCGCGGCCTGCGCGGGCGGTTGGTTGATGCCCGCCGGCTTCGCGCGCGACGAAACGCAGGCGCTGGACATCACCGCCGACGTACGCGCCATCAACGACTGGCTGCGCGGCCTCGGCGCACAGGCGCGTGAACCGGCGGCGATCCACATCGACGATGCCTGGGTCGGCGTGCTGCGCCGGCAGGGCGAGCGCGCCTGGCTGTCGCTCTTCAACGCGCGGCTCGATAGCGGCACGCCGGTGGACCTGGGGGCGATCGCCGGCGGTGCGGCCAGCCACTTCGCCGACTGGAGCGCACCGGACGGCGCGCCCGTGATCGAGCCGATCACCCTCGCTCCGGGTCAGACGCAGGTACTCGAAGGCACGCGCACCCGGCCGGTCGCCACGCGCACGGGCGTGGCTGCCGCGAAACAGGCGCTGACCGCGGCCACGCAGGCGCCGCGCGTCGCCATCGAGGCCGTGACGCCTTGCGTGGACGATGGCCGCTTCGCGGTCAAGCGCGTGGTTGGCGACGTAGTGACGGTGGAGGCGGACGTCTTCATGGACGGCCACGACAAGCTCGCCGTGGCGCTGCGCTGGCGCGCGCTGGACGAGAAGCAATGGCACGAGCAACGCATGGAGCCGCTCGGCAACGACCGCTACCGCGGCCGCTTCACACCGACCCGCATGGGCCGCCATGAATACATGGTGCAGGCGTGGCGCGATGCCTACGCGAGCTACCGCCACGAGATCGTCGCCAAGCACGATGCCGGCGTGCCGATCGCGCTGGAGATGCGCGAAGGCCAGCACCTGGTCGAACAGACCGCCGCCGGCGCCGCGCCAGCCAAACGCAAACCCCTGCGCGCCCTGGCCGCGGCGCTGGCCAGGGCCGGGGACGACGAGGCGCGCTATCGCTTGCTGATCGCCGAGGACACCGCCCGGGCCATGACCGAGGGCGACCTGCGCGCGTTTGCCGTCGAGCATCCGCCGCTGCGGCTGGAGGTCGACCGCCGGGCGGCGCAGTTCGCCAGCTGGTACGAACTGTTCCCGCGCTCGATCACCGACAGCCCCGACCGCCACGGCACCTTCCGCGACGTGATCGGACGCCTTCCCGCGATCCAGGCGATGGGCTTCGACGTGCTGTACTTCCCGCCGATCCATCCGATCGGCCGCGCCTTCCGCAAAGGCCGCAACAACACACTCACGCCCGGCGAGCACGACCCGGGCAGCCCGTACGCCATCGGCTCGGCGGAGGGCGGCCACACCGACATCCACCCGGAGCTCGGCACGATCGAGGATTTCCGCGCGCTGCGCGATGCAGCGCAGGCCCATGGCCTGGAACTGGCGCTGGACTTCGCCATCCAGTGCTCGCCCGACCACCCGTGGCTCAGCGAGCATCCGGAGTGGTTCGACTGGCGACCGGACGGCAGCCTGCGCTACGCCGAGAATCCGCCGAAGAAGTACCAGGACATCGTCAACGTCGACTTCTACGCCGAGGGCGCGATCCCGTCGCTGTGGCAGGCGCTGTGCGACGTGGTGCTGTACTGGGCGGGCGAGGGCGTGCGCATCTTCCGCGTGGACAACCCGCATACCAAGCCGTTTCCGTTCTGGGAATGGATGATCGGCCGCGTGCGCAGCGACTACCCCGACACGCTGTTCCTGTCCGAAGCCTTTACCCGGCCGAAGCCGATGTACCGGCTGGCCAAGCTGGGCTTCAACCAGTCCTACACCTACTTCACCTGGCGCCATACGAAGCAGGAGTTCACCGATTACCTCACCGAGCTGACGCAGGGGCCGCCGCGCGATTTCTTCCGGCCGAACTTCTTCGTCAACACGCCGGACATCAACCCATATTTCCTGCAGCATTCCGGCCGCAGCGGCTTTCTTATCCGCGCCGCGCTGGCCACCACGCTCTCTGGCCTGTGGGGGATGTATTCGGGCTTCGAGCTGTGCGAATCGGTACCCATCCCCGGCAAGGAGGAGTTCCTCGATTCGGAGAAATACGAGATCAAGCCGCGCGACTGGGAAGCACCCGGCAACATCATCGCCGAGATCACCCAGCTCAACGCGATCCGCCGCGAGCAGCCGGCGTTGCAGAGCCACCTGGGCGTGCGCTTCCTGCGCGCGGACAACGACCAGGTCCTCTTCTTCGAAAAGACTGCACCCGGCGGCCGCGACCGCGTGCTGGTGGCGATCAACCTCGACCCGCACCACGCGCAGTCGGCGGACCTGCACCTGCCGCTGGCCGACTGGGGCGTGGGCGAAGACGCGCCGCTCACCGTCGAGGACCTGCTCCACGACGCCACGCTGACCTGGCGCGGCGGCCGGCAGCAGGTGTGGCTGGGGCAGGGCATGCCGTATGCGATCTGGCGGGTGGAGGCATGAACGTCCGCCATGCCGCTGCGGCTTTCCCGGCGCTACGCACCCCATGCAGGAGCGCCGCCCTGCGGCGGCGAAGTGCAAGGACCCCCGCATGAGCGCTCATCCGAAAACCCCCAAGCGCAGCTTCACCAGCGATCCGCTCTGGTACAAGGACGCGGTCATCTACCAGGTACACGTCAAGTCGTTCTTCGACGCCAACGACGACGGCGTGGGCGACTTCCAGGGCCTGATCGACAAGCTCGACTACATCGCCGAGCTGGGCGTCAACACGCTCTGGCTGCTGCCGTTCTACCCCAGCCCGCGCCGCGACGATGGCTACGACATCTCCGAGTACAAGGACGTCCATCCGGACTACGGGCGACTGGCCGACGCGAAGCGATTCATCGCCGCGGCGCACGCGCGCGGCCTGCGCGTCATCACCGAGCTGGTGATCAACCACACCTCCGACCAGCACCCGTGGTTCCAGCGCGCCCGCCTGGCCAAGCCCGGCTCGGCCGCGCGCAATTTCTACGTGTGGTCGGATACCGATCAGGCGTACACCGGCACCCGCATCATCTTCCTCGACACCGAGAAGTCGAACTGGACCTGGGACGCGGTCGCCGGCCAGTATTTCTGGCACCGCTTCTTCTCGCACCAGCCGGATCTCAACTTCGACAACCCCGCCGTGCTCAAGGCGGTGCTCGGCGTGATGCGTTTCTGGCTCGACCTCGGCGTCGATGGCCTGCGGCTGGACGCGGTGCCCTACCTGATCGAGCGCGAGGGCACCAACAACGAGAACCTGCCCGAGACGCACGACATCCTCAAGCTGATCCGCAAGGAGATCGACGAGCACTACCCCGACCGCATGCTGCTGGCCGAGGCCAACCAGTGGCCGGAGGACACCCAGGATTACTTTGGCAACGGCGACGAGTGCCACATGGCGTTCCACTTCCCGCTGATGCCGCGCATGTACATGGCGATCGCGCGCGAGGACCGCTTCCCGATCACCGACATCATGCGCCAGACCCCGGCGATTCCCGACAACTGCCAGTGGGCGATCTTCCTGCGCAACCACGACGAGCTGACGTTGGAGATGGTCACCGACGCCGAGCGGGACTACCTGTGGGAGACCTACGCCGCCGACCGCCGTGCGCGCATCAATCTCGGCATCCGTCGCCGCCTCTCGCCGCTGCTGGAGCGCGACCGCCGCCGCATCGAGCTGATGAACTCGCTGGTGATGACCATGCCTGGCACGCCGGTGCTGTACTACGGCGACGAACTGGGCATGGGCGATAACATCCACCTGGGCGACCGCGACGGCGTGCGCACGCCGATGCAGTGGTCGATGGACCGCAACGGCGGCTTCTCCAAGGCCGATCCGGCCAAGCTGGTGCTGCCGCCGATCATGGACCCGCTGTACGGCTACCAGGCGGTCAACGTCGAGGCGCAGGCGCGCGATCCGCATTCGCTGCTCAACTGGACCCGCCGCGTGCTGACCGTGCGCAAGCGCTACAAGGCGTTCGGCCGCGGCAGCATCCGGTTCCTCTATCCGGGCAACCGCAAGATCCTGGCCTACCTGCGCGAGTTCGAGGACGAGCAGGTGCTGTGCGTGGCCAACATGTCGCGTACGCTGCAGGCGGTGGAGCTGGACCTGGGCGCCTTCGACGGCCGCGTGCCGGTGGAGATCCTCGGCGGCACCTCGTTCCCGCCGATCGGCCGCCTGCCGTACCTGCTGACGCTGCCGCCGTTCGGCTTCTACGCCTTCCAGCTGTGCGCCAACGCGCAGATGCCGGCCTGGCACCAGGTGCCGGCCGAGCCGATGCCGGAGTACGAAACACTGGTGCTGCGCGGGCCGCTGGTGGAAGGGCCGGTGATGGCGCACCACCGCGGCGTGGTCGAGCGCGACGTGCTGCCCACCTACCTGGGCCGGCGCCGCTGGTTCGGCGCCAAGGACCGCGGCATCGCCTCGATCAGCATGATGTACGGCCAGCCTTGGCCGGACCGTGGCGAGGATCTGGTGATCACCGAGATCATCGCCACCCTCGACGATGGCGGCATCGAGCGCTACTGCCTGCCACTGGGCATCATCTGGGAAGACGAGAACCCGCCCGCCCGTGCGCAACAGCTGGCGCTGGCACGGGTACGCCGTGGCCGGCGCGTGGGCTATCTCACCGATGGTTTCGTGCTCGACGCCTTCATCTCCGGCCTGCTGCGCGGCCTGCGCCAGCGGCTGGAGATGCCGCTCAAGCGCGGCGGGATGATCCGCTTCACCGCCACGGCGGCGTTCGACGCGCTGGAATTCCCGCCCGATGCGGAGAACCGCTGGCTGTCGGCCGAACAATCGAACAGCTCCGTGATCGTGCACGAGCGCGGCATGCTCAAGCTCTACCGGCACATCGCGCACGGCATCAACCCGGAGCTAGAGATGGGCCGCCACCTGACCCGGGTAGGCTACGCCAACACGCCGCCACTGCTCGGCGAGGTGCTGCACGTGGGCGCCGACGGCATTCCCTCGGCGCTGGCGGTATTGCAGGGCTTCGTGCGCAACCAGGGCGATGCCTGGCGCTGGACGCTCGATTACCTGCAACGCACCTGGGATGAGTTCAGCCACGCCGAGGACGACGCGGCGCGCGCGGAGATCCTGGCCGACTACGACAACTTCGCCGCGGCGGTGGGCACGCGCCTGGGCGAGCTGCATGCCGTCCTCGCCCAGCCGAGCGAGGACGACGCCTTCCGGCCCGAAACCGCCGACGCGTCCCATCTGGACGGCTGGGCCGCCGACGCGCGGGCGCAACTGCAGCGCGCACTGGAGGCGCTGGAAACCCTCGACCCCGAAGACGGCGCCCTGCGTGCACAGCGCGAGCGCCTGTTCGAAAGGCGCGAGGCGCTATGCCGGCGCATCGATGCGCTGGCACGGCGCGGCGAAGGCGCGCTGCGCACGCGCGTGCACGGCGACTTCCACCTGGGCCAGGTGCTGGTGGTGCAGGGCGACGCCTGGCTGATCGACTTCGAGGGCGAGCCGGCACGTCCGCTGGAGGACCGGCGCATCAAGACCACGCCGCTGCGCGACGTCGCGGGCTTCCTGCGTTCGCTGGACTATGTCGCGGCCGTCGCCCAGCGCGGCGAGGAAGGGGTGGCGCCGATCGAGGACCCGCTGTTCGCGCCGTTCCTGGAGCGCTTCCGCCTGCGCGCCTCGGAAGTGTTCCTCGCCGCTTACATCGCCGTGCTCGAGCGCGCCCCGGTTCGCTGGGTTCGCGCCGATGCGCTGGCACCGATGCTCGAGCTGTTCCTGCTCGACAAGGCCGCCTACGAGATCGCCTACGAAGCGGCCAACCGGCCCGGCTGGCTCGGCGTGCCGTTGCAGGGACTGCTGCGCCTGACCGACGAGGCAGCCATCGGCGGGGCAGGCACGTGAGCCGCTGGCGTCCCGATCCCGGTGCCGTCGACGCGCTGCTGCAGGCGCGCCACGCCGATCCGTTCGCGGTGCTCGGACCGCATCGGGTCGATGGCCAGCGCGTGGTGCGCACGCTGCAGCCGGGTGCGCATGGCGTCGAGGCGATCGACCGCCAGGGCCAGGTCCTCGGTCCGCTCGAACCCGTGGCCGATGGCCTGTTCGCCGGCCCGGTGCCGGGCGAGGGCGGCTATCGGCTGCGCGTGCACTGGCCCACGGCATCGCAGGAGCTGGACGATCCCTACGCCTTCGGCACCCTGCTCGAGGACCACGACCTGGACCTGCTGGCGCAAGGTCAGCACCCGCAGCTCTGGCGTCAGCTCGGCGCGCACCCGGTCGAGCGCGATGGCGTGCCGGGCGTGCGCTTTGCCGTATGGGCGCCGAACGCGCGGCGGGTCAGCGTGGTCGGCGACTTCAACCAGTGGGACGGCCGCCGCCACCCGATGCGCGTGCGCCTGCCGCATGGGGTGTGGGAGCTGTTCGTGCCGGGCCTGCGCGCCGGTGCGCGCTACAAGTACGAGATCCTGGGCGCGGATTTCTCGGTGCAGCAGAAGGCCGACCCGGTCGCGCTGGCGACGGAAGCGCCGCCGGCGACCGCCTCGGTGGTCGCCCCCGATGCGCCGTTCCGGTGGACCGACCACGGCTGGATGGCCGAACGCGCCATGCGGCAGCGGCTCGATGCGCCGCTGTCGATCTACGAGCTGCACGCCGGTTCCTGGTGGCGCAACGAAGAGGGCGAGTCCCCTGGCTGGGACGGCCTGGCCGAACGCCTGATTCCCTACCTGGTCGGCATGGGCTTCACCCACCTCGAACTGCTGCCGGTCGCCGAGCATCCGTTCGGCGGTTCCTGGGGCTACCAGCCGCTGGGCCAGTACGCGCCGACCGCGCGCTTCGGCCCGCCCGAAGCATTCGCGCGTTTCGTCGACCGCTGCCACGAGGCGGGGCTGGGCGTGATCGTCGACTGGGTGCCTGCGCACTTTCCCACCGACGCGCACGGCCTGGCCCGCTTCGATGGCACCGCGCTGTACGAACACGCCGACCCGCGCGAAGGCTTCCACCAGGACTGGAACACGCTGATCTACAACCTCGGGCGAAACGAGGTGTCCGGCTTCCTGATCGGCAGCGCGCTGGCCTGGGTCGAGCGTTTCCACATCGATGGCCTGCGCGTGGACGCGGTCGCCTCGATGCTCTATCGCGACTACAGTCGCAAGCACGGCGAATGGGTGCCCAATATCCACGGCGGACGCGAGAACCTCGAATCGATCGCCTTCCTCAAGCGTTTCAACACGGTCGTGCACCAGCACCATCCCGGCGTGCTCACCATCGCGGAGGAATCGACCGCCTGGCCCGGCGTCACCCGTGCGCCCACCGACGGCGGCCTGGGCTTCGACTACAAGTGGAACATGGGCTGGATGCACGACACGCTCGAATACATGTCGCGCGATCCGATCCATCGGCGCTGGCACCACCACGAGATGACCTTCTCGATGGTGTATGCGTATTCGGAGCATTACGTGCTGCCGCTGTCCCACGACGAGGTCGTGCATGGCAAGCGTTCGCTGCTCGGCCGCATGCCGGGCGACGACTGGCAGCGTTTCGCCAACCTGCGCGCCTACTACGGCTTCATGTGGGCCCATCCGGGCAAGAAGCTGCTGTTCGCCGGCGGCGAACTGGCGCAGCCGACCGAGTGGAACCATGACGCGCAACTGCCGTGGCACCTGCTGGACGATCCGCGCCACCGCGGCGTGCAGCAACTGCTGCGCGACCTCAACCACCTGCTCGCGCGCGAGCCGGCGATGCATGCGTGGGATGGCGATGCGCGCGGTTTCCGCTGGGCGATCGGCGACGACGCGGGCAACAGCGTGTTCGCCTGGCTGCGCTTCGCCGAAGGCGCACGCCCGGCGCTGGTGGTGAGCAACCTGACGCCGACGCCGCTGCACGACTACCGCATCGGCGTACCGCGCGAGGGCCGCTGGGAACTGGCGATCAACACCGACGATGCCCGCTACGGCGGCTCCGGCGTGGGGCAGGACGAGGCGCAGGCCGAGCCGATGCCGATCCATGGGCAGTCGCACTCGCTGGCGCTTTCGCTGCCACCCCTGGCTACGCTGATCTACTTGGCGGATCGGGCATGAGCGCGGGGGCTGCCTGCGACGTGGGGTATCGCGCTCCGTCCACCCCCATCCGCCTGTCGGCACCTTCCCCCGTGGAACGGGGGGAGGCTCACTACCGGGCCTCCCCGAAGCCGACCCTTCCCCCGCCCGCGGGGGAAGGTGCCCGAAGGGCGGATGGGGGAAGCCTTGCCTCAGCCCGTCACACCCACGTCCACACGAAGCAGAACACCTGATGCCCACGCTCCCCGAACGCATGCAACCTGGCCTACCGTATCCGCTGGGCGCGCACTGCGACGGCATCGGCACGAACTTCGCCGTGTTCTCCGCCCACGCCGAACGCATCGAGCTGTGCCTGTTCGATCCGTCCGGCCGCCGCGAGATCGCACGCTACGAACTGCCCGAGTGCACCGACGAGATCTGGCACGGCTACCTGCCGCGCCTGCGTGGCGGGCAGCTCTATGGCTACCGCGCCTACGGCCCCTACGAACCGGAACAGGGCCATCGCTTCAACCCCAACAAGCTGCTGCTCGACCCGTACGCCCGCCTGCTCGCCGGCCAATTGCGCTGGTCGGATGTACTGCACGGCTACCGCGTGTCCTCGCCGCGCGCGGACCTCTCCTTCGACCGCCGCGACAGTGCCGCGGCCATGCCCAAGGCGGTGGTGGTCGACGAGCCGATGCACTGGGAAGGCCGCACGCAACGCCCGCGCACGCCATGGACGAAGACCATCGTCTACGAGGCCCACGTCAAGGGCATGACCCGCACGCTCAAGCGTATCCGGCCACACGAGCGCGGCACCTTCCTGGCGCTCGCCGACCCCTACGTGATCGACCACCTGGTGCAGCTGGGCATCACCGCGATCGAGCTGCTGCCTATCCATGCCTTCGTGCAGGACCGCCGCCTCACCGAGATGAAGCTGCGCAACTACTGGGGCTACAACACGCTGGCGTTCTTCGCGCCGGAGCCCTCGTACATGGCCGAAGGGGCGCTCAACGAGATCCGCGCCGCGGTGCAGGCGCTGCACGTGGCCGGCATCGAGGTGATCCTGGACGTGGTCTACAACCACACCGGCGAAGGCAGCGAGCTGGGCCCCACGCTTTCCTTCCGCGGCCTGGACAACGCGAGCTACTACCGCCTGCTGCCGGACAACCCGCGCCACTGCATCAACGACACCGGCACCGGCAATACCGTCAACACCGCGCACCCGCGCGTGCTGCAACTGGTGATGGATTCGCTGCGCTACTGGGTGCAGACCTTCCATATCGACGGCTTCCGCTTCGACCTGGGCGTGACCCTGGGCCGCGAGGCGAACGGCTTCGATCCGAACTGCGGCCTGTTCGACGCCATGCGCCAGGACCCCGTGCTCAATGGCGTCAAGCTGATCTCCGAGCCATGGGACGTGGGGCCCGGCGGCTACCAGCTGGGCAACCATCCCCCTGGTTTCGCCGAATGGAACGGGAAGTTCCGCGACGACGTGCGGCGCTTCTGGAAAGGGGACGCTGGGCTGCGCGGCGCGCTGGCCGGTCGGCTGCAGGGCTCGGCCGACCTGTTCGACCACCAGCATCGGCGCCCGTGGGCATCGGTCAATTTCATTACCGCGCACGACGGATACACCCTGCAGGACCTGGTCAGCTACGAGCAGAAGCACAACGAGGCCAACGGCGAGGACAACCGCGACGGCGCCAATGACAACGAGAGCAACAACCATGGTGCGGAGGGGCCCACCGACGACCCCGCCATCCTCGATGCACGCGGCCGTGCCAAGCGCGCCATGCTGGCGACGCTGCTGTTCTCGCACGGCACGCCGATGCTGCTTGGCGGCGACGAGTTCGACCGCAGCCAGGGCGGCAACAACAACGCCTACTGCCAGGACAACGAGATCTCGTGGTTCGACTGGAAGCTGGCGCAATCGGACGGCGGCCTCGCGCTCACCGGGTTCGTCGCCCGCCTGATCCGCCTGCGCGAGCAGCACCCGACCCTGCGCGCGGACAGCTTCATGCACGGCGGCCCCGACCTGCTGCCCGGACTGGCACCGGTGTCCTGGTACAACGAGCGCGGCAGCGCGATGAAGCAGAGCGACTGGAACGACGCGCAGGGCCGCCTGCTGATGCTGCGCCGTGCGCTGCCCAAGGGGCGGCGCCACATCGACGTGACCCTGTTGCTGATCAACGGCACTGGCGAGCCACACGCGTTCGAGTTGCCCGAGCCGAAGTTGCCGTGGCGGATGCGCATCGACACCGGCAACCCCGAGGCCCCCGAGCGCAACGTCGAGACCCCCACGATCGAACTGAAGGGGCTGAGCGTCATGCTGCTTTCGGCCGCGCCGCGGCAGGACGGTGCATGAGCGGACGTTTTCTCCACCTCATGCCTTACGGCGCCGAATGGCAAGGCGATGGACGTACGCGCTTCCGGTTGTGGGCGCCCGATGTTACACAGGTGCAACTGGAACTCGGGCAGGGTGACATGCAGCCCATGCGCGCGCTGGACGATGGCTGGCATGAGTCCCTCTGCGAGGCGCCGCCGGGCACCCGCTACCGCTTCCACGTCGGCACGGACCTGCGCGTGCCCGACCCGGCCTCGCGGCTGCAGCAGGACGGCGACGTGCATGGCGCCAGCGTCGTGGTCGATCCCGTGGCATTCCAGTGGCAACACGCCGACTGGCACGGGCGGCCATGGCACGAGGCGGTGATCTACGAGCTGCACGTAGGCGCCTGCGGCGGCTTCCGCGGCGTGCAGGCCATGCTGCCGCGCCTGCGCGCGCTGGGCGTCACCGCGATCGAACTGATGCCGATCGCGCAGTTCCCCGGCGCGCGGAACTGGGGCTACGACGGCGTGCTGCCGTTCGCTCCGGCCGCGGCCTACGGCACGCCCGACGAGCTCAAGGCGCTGGTCGATGCGGCGCACGGGCAGGGTCTGATGATCATCCTGGACGTGGTCTACAACCACTTCGGGCCGGACGGGAATTACCTGGGCGCCTACGCCTCGCCGTTCTTCCGCAAGGATGGCCCGCCGACGCCGTGGGGCGCGGCGCTCGACGTGGCGCAACCCCCGGTGGGCGACTTCTTCGTGCACAACGCGCTGTACTGGATCGAGGAGTACCGCTTCGACGGCCTGCGCCTGGACGCGGTGCACGCACTGCACAACCCGGCCTGGCTGCT
This sequence comes from Frateuria flava, assembly GCF_017837635.1. Taxonomy (GTDB): domain Bacteria; phylum Pseudomonadota; class Gammaproteobacteria; order Xanthomonadales; family Rhodanobacteraceae; genus Frateuria_A; species Frateuria_A flava. The sequence goes on along the minus strand of NZ_JAGJRS010000014.1, from coordinate 47,299 downwards.
TTCGCTGGCAGACCGCGTGCACGCTGCGGCGGACGGGCGGCAGGTGCATCTGATCCTCGAGAACGAGGCCAACCAGGCGCACCTGCTCGGGCCGCACCGTTTCGATGGGCAGTGGAACGACGATTTCCACAACGCGCTGCACGTGCTGCTCACCGGCGAGCGCGCCGGCTATTACGGCGCCTATGCCGACGATCCCGTGGACCGGCTGGTCCGCTGCCTGGCCGAGGGCTTTGCGTGGCAGGGCGAGCCCATGCGCGGAACGCCCCGCGGCGAACCGAGCGGTCAGCTGAGCCCGTTGTGTTTCGTCGATTTCCTGCAAGACCACGACCAGGTCGGCAACCGTGCCCTGGGCGAACGGCTCACCCAACTGGTCGAGCCCAGGCTCGTCGAAGCGGCGCTCGCGCTGTTGCTGCTTACCCCTTCGGTGCCGATGCTGTTCATGGGCGAGGAATGGGGCAGCCGCCGGCCGTTCCTTTTCTTCACCGATCACCAGACCGAGGCACTGCGCACCGCCGTGCGCGAGGGCCGGCGCAAGGAGTTCGCCGACTTCGAAAGCCACGGCAAGGGGGACGTGCCCGACCCGAACGCACCGGCCACCTTCGAACGGTCCACGCTGGACAGCACCGAAGCAGGCAGCGCGGAGGGCCTCGCGCGGCTCAGCCTGGTCCGCCTGCTGCTGGCGCAACGGCAGCACTACCTGGTGCCGCGCCTGGAGCAGGCGCGACCGCTGGGCGCCCGGGCCCTCGGCGATCGAGCGCTGCAGGCGCACTGGCAGCTGGGCGACGCCCGGCTCGACGTCTACTGCAACCTTGGCGAGCGTGCAGCCGACGTCGACGTCAAGCCAACACCCGATGCGCGATGGTTGCACGGCGAGGCGTCGGCGATCGCCGCCTTGGCCGAAGGCCGCCTCGATCCCGCCTGCACCCTGGTCTGCCTGGAACCTTCGGCATGAGTCTGACTGAGCGACACGCCTCACGGCCCGCGCAACTCGCAGGTTGGGCTTCAGCCCGCCATGCGCTGTGGCGCGTGCGGTGGTGGGTCGAAGCCCACCCTGCGGGGCGTGCACCCCTTTCCCGGGGACGTACGTGAGCGATCTCGATGCCCGCGTCGCTCTACTCGCCAAACAGGCGGGCGTGGACGTGCACTGGCGCGATGCCAACGATCGCCCGCAGGAAGTAACGCCGCCGACGCTGCGCGCCGTGCTCGATGCGCTCGGCCTGCCGTGTGCGAACGACGACGACATCGAGGCAAGTCTCGAGCGGCTGCGTCGCGAGCGCGAAGGGACGCAGCTGCCGCGCCTGCTGGTGGCCGACGCCGGCGGCTCCTTCGGCCTGCCGCCCACGAACGCGTCACGCCATTACCGCATGGAAGACGAACAGGGCAGTCCGGTCGACGAGGGCACCCTGGCGGCGGATGAGCGCATGCTGCGCGCGCCGGCGATACCCGGTTACTACCGCCTGCTGCTGGGCGAGGACGAATGTACGCTCGCCGCCGCCCCGGCACGCGCGTTCGGCGTGGGCGACATCGCCGGCGCGCACGGCCGTCCCTGGGGCGTGGCCGTGCAGCTGTCCAGCCTGCGCCGGCCGGGCGATGGCGGCATCGGCGACTTCACTGCACTGGAACAGTGCGCCCGCGCGGCGGCCACGCGTGGCGCCGATGCGCTGGCGATCAGTCCGGTGCATGCGCTGTTCGCCGCGGCGCCGGAGCGCTACAGCCCATACGCGCCTTCCAGCCGGCTGTTCCTCAATCCGCTCTACGCCGACCCGGGTCGGGTGGGCGGCGCCTCGGCGCTGCGCACGGTCATCGACGCACACAACCTGCGCCAGGAACTGGCCGAGCTGGAATGGCTCGAACTGATCGACTGGCCGCGGGCGGGGCGTGCGCGCATGACGCTGCTGCGCACGCTGTTCGAATGGTCCACCGCCGACTCCAAGCTGACCCAGGCGCTGTGCGCCTTCCGCAAGGCGCAGGGCGAGGCGCTCGAACGCCACGCGCGCTTCGAGGCGTTGCAGGTGCACTTCCGCGCGCACGACATGCCCGGCGGCTGGCAGGCCTGGCCGACCGAATACCACGACCCGGCCGGCGCCGCAGTCGCGACCTTCGCACGCGAGCACAGCCGCGAAGTGGCCTTCCACGCGTTCCTGCAATGGCTGGCCATGCGCGGTCTGGAAGATGCGCAGCACACGGCGCGCGCCTCGGGCATGGCGATCGGCCTGATCTCGGACCTGGCGGTCGGCACCGATCCGGGCGGCAGCCAGGCCTGGAGCCACCAGGGCGAACTGCTGCACGGCCTGTCGGTCGGCGCGCCGCCGGACCTGCTCAACCGCAACGGGCAGGACTGGGGCCTGACCACGTTCTCGCCGGCGGGGCTCAGGCGCAGTGGCTATGCCGGCTACCTCGCCATGTTGCGTACCGCGCTCGCGCACGCCGGCGGCGTGCGCATCGACCACGTGCTGGGCCTCAAGCGCCTGTGGCTGGTGCCGCATGGCCACGGCGCGACCGAGGGCGCCTACGTGCGCTACCCGTTCGAGGACATGCTGCGGCTGCTGGCGATCGAATCGCATCGCAACCGCGCGGTCGTCATCGGCGAAGATCTCGGCACCGTGCCCGCCGACTTCCGCCAACGCATCGGCGAGGCGGGCGTGCTGGGTATCCGCGTGCTGTGGTTCGAGCGCGCGGCCGACCGCGGCTTCATCGCGCCGAAGCTCTGGTCGCCCACGGCGATGGCGACCACCTCCACGCATGACGTGGCGACCGTGGCTGGCTGGTGGAGCGGGCGCGACATCGCGTGGCGTGCCCGCGCCGGCCTGGCCGAGCCGGGCGTGGACGAAATCGCCGAGCGTGCGCTCGACCGCGACCGGCTCTGGCGCGCGCTGTGCGCATCGGGGGCGGCGCAGGATGCCGGCGGCGCGCCGGACGAGAACCGGCCACCTTTGCCGGAGGAGGTGACGCCGGTAGCCATCGCCGCCGCCGGCCACGTGGCGCGCGCGCCGGCGCCGCTCGTCATCATTCCCGCCGAAGACCTGCTGGCATTGCCGGAACAGCCCAACCTGCCGGGACCTACCGACGCCTTGCATCCCAACTGGAGGCGGCGGTTGCCGGAGACTGCCGCGCTGCTGTTCGACGGCCCGGTGGCGCAGGCATGTTGCGCTGCCGTTGCCACGGCCCGAAACAACGCGTCATGAGCGTGCGACCGCACGCGTTCGACCCCTCTCGTCCGGCCCTTGCCGCGAAGGAGGCGTCCCCCGTTCCCCCGCAAGCGCGGCACCCTTTCCCTGTCGGGGGGAAAGGGCTTCTAGGCGCGGCGTCTCCTGCTCCGTTCGCCCTGAACGTCGAAGTCGAGGGCCCTCGGCATGAATGAGCCCGCACCCGGTCCGCCGCGCGCCCTGGCACGCCTGCAATTGCATGCCGGCTTTACCCTCGACGATGCCGCCGCGCAGGTCGACTACTACGCCGAGCTGGGGGTGAGCCACCTCTACGCCTCGCCACTGTTCACCGCGCGCCCCGGCTCGAACCACGGCTACGACGTCATCGACTACCACCAGGTCAACCCCGAGCTCGGCGGCGAACCGGCGCTGCAACGGTTGATGCAAAGGCTGCGCGCGCACGGCATGGGTCTGGTGCTGGACATTGTCCCCAACCACATGTTCGCCGGCCCCGGCAACGCCTGGTGGATGGACGTGCTGCGCCACGGTCGCGCCAGCCATTACGCGAGCTACTTCGACATCGACTGGCGCAGCCCCGACCCGCTGGTGCGCGGGCATGTGCTGCTGCCCATCCTGGGCAAGCCCTATGCCCAGGCGCTGCGCGACTGCGACGTGCACCTGGACCGGGAGAGCGACGAGTACATCCTGCGCGTGCACGACAACCCGCTGCCGCTCGCACCGCCGACGATCGAGGCCTTGCGCGGGGCAGGGGAGGCCGCGCGGGTGCTGTCGGCGCACGATGGCACGCGCGAGGCGGGCTTCGGCCGACTGCACGCCCTGCTGGAACAGCAGCACTACCGCCTGGCGCTGTGGAAGCTCGCCAATGACATGATCGATTACCGGCGGTTCTTCGACATCAACGAACTGGTCGGCCTGCGCATGGACCGCACGCGGGTGTTCGAGGACAGCCACGCGCTGGTGTTCCGGCTCTACGCCGAAGGCCTGATCGACGGCCTGCGCGTGGATCACGTCGACGGCCTGGCCGATCCGCACCGCTACTGCCGCCAGTTGCGCCATCGCCTGCGCCGGCTGCAGCGACAGCGCCCGGCCGGCGCGCCGCGTGGTCCGGCCTACCTCGTGGTGGAGAAGATCCTGGCCGAAGGCGAACGACTGCGCCCGGACTGGCGCATGGACGGCACCACCGGGTACGAGTTCATGGACCAGGTCGGCGCCTTGCTGCACGACGGCGCCGGCGAGCCGATGCTGACCGAACTGTGGCAAGCGATCAGCGGCGAGCGCGCCGACTTCGCGACAGTGGCGCGCGCGGCGCGGCGGCAGATCCTGGTCGACAGCTTCGAGGCGGAGCTGGACCGCACCGCCCGCGCCCTGTTCGATGCCGCGCGCGCCGACGTCTCCACCCGCGACGTCAGCCTGCCGGCGATTCGCCGCGTGCTGGTCGAGCTGCTGGTGCACTTTCCGGTGTACCGCACCTACGCCGGCGGCCTGGGCCGCGACGCGGCCGACGAGGCGGTGTTCCAGCAGGCCTATGCACGCGCGCGCCACCAGGTACGCATCGAAGACCGCGAGCTGCTCGCCGAAGTCTCCGCCTGGCTCGGCGGCCAGGCGCCGCGCGGGCTGCCGCCGGGACGCGTGCGGCAGGCCCGCGAGCGGGCGATGCGGATCTTCCAGCAGGCTACCTCGCCGATGGCCGCCAAGGCGGTGGAGGACACGGCCTGCTATCGCTATGGACGGCTGCTCTCGCGCAATGAAGTAGGCGCCGACCCGGGCCACCTGGCGCTGGATATCCCCACCTTCCACGCGCTGTGCGCCGAGCGCGCACGCGACTACCCGAACAACCTGCTGGCCACTGCCACCCACGACCACAAACGTGGCGAGGACGCCCGCGCCCGCTTGGCGGTGCTCTCGCACGCGGCCGTGGTGCCGCACTGGGCCAGTACGGTCGAACGATGGCGCGAGCGCAACGATGGCCTTCGCACGGCCGTCGATGGCGCACGCGCGCCATCCGCGGCAGACGAGTACATGCTCTACCAGACGCTGGTGGGCGCCTGGCCGCTGACACTCGCTGCGGACGACCGCGAAGGTCTTGACGCCTTCCGCGAACGGATCGCCCAGTGGCAGCGCAAGGCGCTGCGCGAGGCCAAGCGCCGTTCGCGCTGGAGCCGTCCGAACGAGCCGTACGAGGATGCCTGCGACGCGTTCCTGGCCGCACTGCTGGCACCGGTGCACGGTTTCGCCATCGAACTGCACGCCTTCGTGCAGCGCATTGCCGCCGCAGGCGCCGCCAACAGCCTGCTACAGACTGCGTTGCGACTGACCACACCGGGCGTGCCCGATACCTACCAGGGCACCGACGCCTGGGACTTCAGCCTGGTCGACCCGGACAACCGCAGTCCGGTCGATTTCGACGCGCGGCGCGCGGCACTGGCGACCGGCGCACCGTGGGACGCGCTGCTCGGCCGATGGCGCGACGGCGCACTCAAGCAGCGCGTGCTCCACGCGCTGCTGCAGTTGCGGTCGCGCCATCGGGCCGTGTTCGCGCAAGGCGATTACCGCCAGTTGGCGGTGGAGGAACCGGAAGGGGCAGGCGCCGGCCGGTTGCTGGCGTTCCAGCGCACGCTCGACGGCCAGGCGGTCGTCGTGCTGGCGTTGCGGCACACCGGCGGCGTGCTGCTGGATGCCCGCGAGCCGCGCTGGGACGCGGCAGCGACGACCGCCCTTCTTGCAGCGGACGTGCGCGTGCGCGGCGTCGCCCCGGGTCGATACCGCAACCTCCTCGGCGGGGGCGAGGGAAGTGTCGACGATGCCCTGCAGCCGGCACAGTGGCTGTCGCCCCTGCCGGTGGCCGTGCTGGAGCCACTGACCTCCTGACCCGCGCGCACCGGATGCATCCATCCGGCCAAAGGCTGCGTACAGGTTGCCGACCCACCCGGCGACCTGACTATGATGGACCTGGATCACCCCACCACGCGGGTGGCGCGCTTCGAGGCTGCGAAACTCTTGCAAAGACCCCCCTCCGCCGCACGACACGACTGGGCCGTGCTGGTGGATGCCGTCGCGTGCCGGCGCGACCGCGACAGCTTCCTGCGCATCTACGATTACTTCGCGCCACGGTTGCGTCGCTATCTGCAGGGCCTCGGCGGCGACGAGGGATTGGCCGAGGAGCTGGCCCAGGAAGCGCTGCTGCGCCTGTGGCAGCGCGCCGCGCAATACGACGCGGCGCGCAGCAGCCTCAGTACCTGGCTGTTCCGCATCGCCCGCAACCTGTTCATCGACCGCGCCCGCAAGGAACCGGTCTGGAGCCAGACGCAGGAATACCTCGAAGAGATGGGCGTGCTCGACGGTGCCGGCGAAAGCGAGCCGCCGGGTACCGAGGCGCTCACCGAGGAAGCCAACATCCGCCGCGCGATCGAGCAATTGCCCGCGGTGCAGGCCAGGCTGATCCGCATGTCCTATTTCGAGGCCAAGAGCCACCAGGCGATCGCCGACGAACTTGCGATGCCGCTGGGGACCGTCAAGTCCCATTTGCGCCGGGCCTTCCTCAAGCTGCAGAACGAACTTCGATGAGACCGATGAACCCACGCCACCACCTGGGCGAAGCCACGCTGCTCAGCTACGCCGCCGGCGCATTGCCTACCGCGCTTGGGGTCGTCGCCGCAGCGCACCTGAGCATCTGCGCCGAGTGTCGGCAGCGCTTGCGCCTGGCCGAACGCATCGGCGGCGGGCTGATCGAGATGCAGCAGGACCGGCCATCGCCGGAACAGGCCCGGCAGGCCATGCTTGCCCGGCTCGACGACACGCCTGCCCCCGCAGGGGCGTCGATGCTGCCGCCGGCGACCCTGGCGGACGATCCCGACGCGCTGCCCGCGCCACTCCATCCGTATTTCGGGCCGTCGCTGAGCGCTCTGCGCTGGCGCTGGCTGGCGCCGGGCGTCCATCTGATCCGCGCCCGGGTCGATGAGGGCAACCTGTTCATGCTGCGCATCGGGCCGGGCAGGAGCATGCCCGTGCACGGCCACAACGGCAGCGAACTGACCCAGATCCTGCAGGGCGCCTACAACGACGAGTTGGGCCATTTCGCGCCCGGCGACATGGCGGACCTGGACGACGAGATCGAACACCAGCCGGTCACCGCCGAGGGCGGGACGTGCATCTGCGTGGCTGCCCTGGACGGCACGTTGCGCTTCGACGGCTGGTTCGCCCGGACCCTGCAACCGCTGTTCGGGCTGTAAGCCGGACACGCCTGCGGACGCGCCATGAGACACGATGCACGCGTGCGCCGCGAAAGATCGCGGCGCAAGTTCTGCGGGCGGAAATGTACGCGCAGTCCGACGCCTGCTGCGCTACGGGCTACTGGCAATCGGCAATGGCGCTGTCGACCGCCTGTTCCACGCCACGATCGGGCCACCGCTGCGGCACCTTGACCACGCGCCCGGGGTCGTAACCCATCGTGGCCACACGCGCCAGCATGGCCTGGTAGTCGCTCGCCGGCACCTGCGGCGTGCGCGCCATGTACCAGAGGTAATCGCGCTTGTCGCGAGCGACGATGACCTGGCCGTAGTCCGGCGCGAGCCAGGCGACCAGGTACTGGGTCTTGAAGAACCAGGCGAAGTGGACGTGCCAGCGGGCCTGGCTGGCATCGGCGTCCACCGTGGCATACGAGCCGATGGTGTCGATCGGCGCGGCGAACCCGCCCTTGCGGTGCACGTAGCGGGTGCAGATCTCCCCGTCGGGCGTGAGCCGGTAGAGCTCCACGGCGTTGTAGCTGTTCCGCTCCGGACGGGTGGGAATCGTGGCGATCACGTACCACCGGCCCATGTAGCGCGGCACGTCGACGTGGGCGACCGGGACGATGGGGGGCTGGTCGGCCTGGGTGCATCCGGGCAGCCCAATGGCCCCGAGCAGGCAATACAGCATGGACGTCGTTTTCATCGCGGATCCTTGCTCGAAGAAGTCGGGCACGGCACTGGGCCAGATGGACGGCGGTTATACGGGGGCGCTGGTTCCATCGGATGCATGGGAGCGGCGCGCCGCATGCACGGCCTTGCGGTGATCCGTTCGCCGGTGTCCACCGTAAAGGCATCACCGGCATGCGCCGCGATGTCCGTTTCCACCCATCTCTGGAGGTCCTGCATGGCACCGAAGACACCGTCCCACCCCTGGCTCGGCCTGGCCGGCTGGTGGCTGCTGAGTTTCGCGGCGGCCGCCCTCGGCGCGCTGGCCTCGATCCAGGCCGCGGCGTTCTACGGGCAACTGGCGCAACCGTCGTGGGCGCCGCCCTCGTCGGTGTTCGGCCCGGTGTGGACCGTGCTGTACGCGCTGATGGGGTTCGCCGCCTGGCTGGTCTGGCGCGCGCCTGGACAGCCGGGGCGACGCAAGGCGCTGACCTTGTTCGTGGTGCAGCTGGTCCTCAATGCGCTGTGGAGCTGGCTGTTCTTCGCCTGGCACCTGGGGGGATGGGCATTCGCCGACATTGTCGCGCTGTGGCTGCTGTTGGTAGCCACGCTGGTCGCGTTCTGGCGTGTGCGCGCGATCGCCGGCGCCTTGCTGCTGCCGTATCTCGCGTGGGTCAGCTTCGCCACTGCGTTGAACTGGGCCGTGTGGCGGCTCAACCCCTCCGTGCTGGGCTGAGCCGATCGCTCAGCCTCTCGCTCGCTGGTAGGCGTCCAGGGCGTGCTTGCGGGATTGACCCAGGTCGACCATGGGGGCCGGATAGCCGCTGCGGCGAAGCAGCGCCGGGTCCTTCCACGGCTCGTGCCGCAGGGCCGGCGGCGCGCCGGCCAGCTCCGGTAGCCAGCGTGCGAGGTATTCGCCCTCCGGGTCGAAGCGCTGCGCCTGCGTGACCGGATTGAACACGCGGAAATAGGGCGCCGCATCCGCACCGCAACCGGCGACCCACTGCCAGCCCATCGTGTTGTTGGCCAGGTCCGCGTCCACCAGCGTGTCCCAGAACCACTCGGCGCCTCGGCGCCAGTGCTGGCGCAGGTTCTTGGTCAGCAGGCTGGCGACGATCATGCGCACGCGGTTGTGCATCCAGCCGGTGTGCCACAGCTCGCGCATGCCCGCGTCCACCAGCGGGATACCGGTGCGACCACGCCGCCAGCGCTCCAGCACGGGTTCGTCCGGCGGCTCCCACAGGCGGTCGTCGAAGCGCGGGTTGAAATTCTGCCTGGGCGTGTGCGGAAAGTGGAACAGCAGGTGGTGTGCGAATTCGCGCCAGCCCAGTTCGCGCAGGTAGGGTTCCAGGTCGGCCCGCCGGCGTGCATCGACGCGCGCGTTGCGGCGCTCCAGCTCGTAATGGATCTGTACCGGCGAAATCTCGCCGAAATGCAGGTGGGGTGATAGCCGGGACGTGCCGTGGCGGGCAGGCAGGTCGCGCAGCCGCGCGTAGTCGGCCAGCGCATCGTCGGCGAAGAGGTCCAGCAACTCGTGTGCGCCGGCCTCGCCCGGGCGCCAGGTGGCGGCCAGCCCGCCATCCCAGGGCTGGCTCGGCAGTAGGTCGAACGCAGCCAGGGGCAGCGCGTCGACCTGTTCGGCCCAATCGCTGAACGCCGGTTCCGGCAACGGCGCCTGCGCGGTCACTTGCGCACGCAAGGTGCGCCAGTACGGGGTAAATACCCGGTAGGGATCGCCCTGCTGCGTGGCAACGGTCCAGGGCTCGGACCAGAGCGCCGCGTTGTGCGTGTGCACCGCCACGCCCTGCGCCTGCAGCGCGGCCTTCAGCCGGGTGTCGCGTGCGATGGATGCCGGCTCGTACTGGCGGTTCCAGTACACCGCCTCGGCGCCGGTGCGCGAGATCAGCCCGCGCAGGGTGTCGAGCGTGGGGCCATGCGCCAGATGGAGGCCCGCACCCCGCTCGCGCAGGTTCTTCGCAAGCGCATCGAGCGAATGGTGCAGCCACCACCGGCTGGCCGCGCCGGGAGCAGACTCGCCTTCCTCGTCCGGCGCGTGGATGTAGACCGGCAGCACACGTGCATGCGATGCGCAGGCCGAACTCAGAGCGGGGTTGTCGGCCAGACGCAAGTCGCGCCGGAACAGCATCAGCGCGGTGGTCATGGCAGGCGGGCGGCGTGGCGGAGGCGACCGCCGTGTGCGGAAGGAGGCATCGGCGCAGCCTAGCGTCGCGCCGGGCGCCGCTCAACGTGCCATTGCCGGAATGCGCCGAAGGCCTGTCGCGGCAGACAGGCCTTCGGAAGGGATCGGTGCGGGCGCCTGCCCGTCAGATCAGCCAGCAGGTCGCCGGCTGGGTGGGCGAGATCCAGGGGAACTGGTCGTCTTCGTCCGGTTCCGGGGTGGGCACCGGAATGCGCGGCGTGCGACGGTCCTCAGTCGGCCACTCGATGTCGCTGTGGCGACGGTCCAGCGGCGCGTCCTGGTCGGTCGGCCAGCGCGGGGTCTGCTCGGGGCCGATCGCCGGACCGTTGATGGTCCAGTCGTGGTCACGGATGAAACCGGGATGGCGGCGGAGGGTGGAGGGGCTGCGGACGTTCATGGTCATGAGGCGAAACACGTTCCAAAACAACTGGATGTAGTTTCTGGTTGCGGCTGTCTACGAACCGCGAAAAGGAGGCTGTCGAACCTTTAAGCGCCTGCTCCAGTAGGGTGCTGTTCAGGCCCGCGGACACCGCCGTCCCAGCGTGAAGGGCTGCAGGAAGCGGAAGTTCCGGCGCCGCAGCGCGACGGCTTCCTGGCATCGCACAGGCGCACCAGGTGTGTCGCGGTGTACCGGCTTGAGCAGCCGATCGGGTCCAAGCACTCGCAGGCGTGACCGGGGCCCTCCGATCATGACTGGCGAGTGCTCCGGCGACCTACAGGCGGATGCGCACGCCGGCCACCCATTGCCATTCGAACCCGCTGCGGCCGTGCTCGGCCGTACCGCCGAAACGGCGCATCCATACACCGCCGACATAGGGTGCCACCTCGCGCCGGACCTCGTAGCGCAGGCGCAGGCCAAGGGCGACGTCCGACAGGCCGCTGCCGAGGCCGCGCGCCGGGTCCGCCTTGCCGTATGCGTTCAGTTCCAGCTCCGGCTGCAGCACCAGCCGCTGGGTGAACAGCAGCTCGTAGTCGGCGCGCAGGCGTGCGGCGGTGCGGCCGCCCGGTCCGACGTAGCCGGTCGCCTCCAGCTCGAACCAGTACGGCGCGAGGCCCTGGACGCCGAAGGCCACCCACTGGCGGCCCGGACCACCGCCGGTGTCCGAGCGCACACCCAGCCGCGTGTCCCAGAACGCCGCCACGGCGTGCTGCCAGAGCAGCTCGATGTCGGCCGCCTCGAGCCGGCCGCCGCTGCGCTCGCCTTCGCTGCGCAGCCACAGCTTGTCGCGGCTGTCGCCATAGCCGCCCTGGACTTCCCATTGCTGGCCGCCGCCGCGCGACGCGTGCACGGTCTCCAGGCGGTCGACATGCAGCGTGGCGAAGCGAGGGTCGTCCCCCATCGCCATGTCGATGCCGTGCATGGGAGGCGTGCGCACGCCGTCCGAATAGTCCGGATCGCGCGCGTGCGGCGGCGGGCTGCCGCCCTGCATGGGGCCCATGTCGTGGTGCATGGGCGCGCTTGGGTGGTCCGTGGCCGGGACGTGCCGATGCTGCGCCGGGATGGTTGCACCGGGCATCGGGTGGTGACCGTCGGCCGGCATGGCCATGGCATCGTGAGCGGCTGATGCGTGCGGATCGTGTCCGTCGACGGGTGCGGATGCGGCGGGCGTGCCGTGGTGATCCATGCCGGGCATGGCGCCCATATGCCTGTCCGGCATCTCCTGGGCCTGGACGCTCGCCATGCAGGCGAGCCATGCCAGTGCGGCGAGGGCAGGGCGCCTCATGACACCACCACCTCGCGGAACATGCCCGCCTCCATGTGGTAGAGCAGGTGGCAGTGGTAGGCCCAGCGCCCCGGGTTATCGGCGGTCACGCGGTAGCTGATGCGCTGCGCCGGTTGCACGTTGATGGTGTGCTTGCGCACCAGCACGTTGCCTTCGGCGTCTTCCAGGTCGCTGAACATGCCGTGCAGGTGGATCGGGTGGTTCATCATGGTGTCGTTGACCAGCACGACGCGCAGGCGCTCGCCCTTGCGGAAATGGATCGGCAACGCGTCGGAAAACGGCACGCCGTCGAACGACCACAGGAAGCGCTCCATGTTGCCGGTGAGGTGCAGCTCGATCTCGCGTTCGGGTTCCCGCCGATCCGATGGCGGATCGAGCGAACGCAGGTCGGCGTAGGTGAGCACGCGCCGGCCGTTGTCGCGCAGGCCGATGCCGGGGTCGTCGAGGTCGGTGCGCGGCATGTCCACGCGCATGTCGACACTGGGGCCGTATTCGGTGCGGGCATGATTGACCCCTCTCCCGGCGGGAGAGGGGTCGGGCGACGCATGGTGGTCGTGGCTCGCGCGTACCTTCGACCCTTCTCCCGGCGGAAGAGGGGAACCGGCGTGCATCGCTCCCATCATGTCCTGCGCCCCGAGCCACACGCGTGCGTCCATCGACGGCACGTCCGCCCGCAAGCCCTCGCGCGGCGCGAGCGTGCCGCGGGCGTAGCCGGTACGGTCGATCGACTGGGCAAACAGGGTGTAGGCGCGCGCCTCATGCGGCTCGACGATCACGTCGTAGGTCTCCGCCACCGAGATGCGGAATTCGTCCACCGGCACCGGCGCGACGTCCTGGCCATCGGCCGCCACAACGGTCATGGTCAGGCCGGGAATGCGCACGTCGAAGATCGTCGAGGCCGAGCCGTTGATGAAGCGCAGGCGGATCCGCTCGCCTGGCCGGAACAGGGCCGTCCAGTTGCCCGCTGGCGCCGTGCCGTTCATCAGATAGGTGTAGGCCGCGCCGCCGACGTCGGCCAAGTCGGTCGGGTTCATGCGCATCCGGTTCCCCATCCGGCGCATCGCAAGCGCCTCGCCCAGGCCCTGCTCGCGGGCGTCCCGCAGGAAGTCGGCGACGGTGGGCTGGTGGAAGTTGTAGTAGTCGCTGCGCTTCTTCAGCCGCGTGTAGATGCGCGCGGGGTCCTCGTCGGTCCAGTCGTTGAGCATCACCACGTAGTCGCGATCGGCCACATGGCGTTCGGGCCCTGCCGAATCGATCACCAGCGCGCCGAACAGTCCGGTCTGCTCCTGGAAATGCGAATGCGCGTGGTACCAGTAAGTGCCTGACTGGCGCACGTCGAAGCGGTAGGTGAAGGTCTCTCCAGGCGCGATGCCGTCGAAGGAGAGGCCGGGCACGCCGTCCATGTCAAACGGCAGCACGATGCCGTGCCAGTGGATCGAGGTGGTTTCGCGCAGATGGTTGGTGACGCGCAGCGTGACCGTGCTGCCTTCCTTCCAGCGCAGGAGCGGCCCGGGCAGGCTGCCGTTGACGGTGGTGGCCGGGCGCACGCGGCCGGTGTAGTTGACCTGCGTGCGGCAGACGTCAAGCTGGAAATCGGTACCGGCGAGCACGCCCGGCGGCTGGACACCGGCCTGGGCGCGGGCGGGGCGCACCAGCCCCAATCCGGCGGCCACGCCGCCCACGGCGAGGCCCTGCACGAAGCGACGGCGCGACAGGCCGGCCGTCGGTAAAGCGGAAGGCTGATTCATGGAACCACTCTGGCGAGCGCGCCCGGCGGACGCGCAGGAACACGCACCAGCGCACCGAAGCGCGCATGGCGATCGGGACGGACGCAGGGGTCAGGCCAGCGGTGGTCGCAAAGGCGGTGCGAAGCCGGAGAGGGGCGCTGCGATCGGACGCGGCGGCGCGTAACCGGCGCGGATCAGCGGCAGGGCCGCAAGCCCGTCCGCGCTGCACGGCAACATGCCCGAACAGGGCAGGCTGGCACAGTGGCAGGTCGGCGTGGCGGAGCGATCGGGCTGGCCCGCGTAGTGATTGCAGCAACCGGCATCATCCATAGCCATCGACGCGTGGGTGTGCGGCGTCGGGGCCTGCTGCGCGGACACCATCTGCGGCCACGCGACAAAAGGCGCCACCGCAAGCATCAGCCACGCGAAGAGGGCCCATGTGCAGAGGCAACGCAGACGACGGCGGGAGCGCAGGAACACGACCATGTCGACAGCGTAGCCATCGCGCTGCGGGTGCTCAACCGTGGAGTGGGCTCCAGGCGGCCTGGCGAAGTGGTGCGGTGTCAACGGCACCTCTTCCCTCGGGCTGAGGGCAGGAAAAGGTCGGAAATTTTCCACGGGAAACGGTGTGCAGCGGTAGAAAGCCAACCCATCTTCTGAAGCTTCCGGCGAGCCCCGGCCCCTCACCCCAACCCTCTCCCCGGCGGGGAGAGGGAGCTCGTCTGCGCCAGTGCCATAGCGCCTCGCATCCCAAGCTGCCTTGACTGCCCCCTCTCCCCTCCGGGGAGAGGGCTGGGGTGAGGGGGCAAGGCTTGCCTCGAAACCGGTCGTGCGTCAGTAGAAAACCAAACTCCTCTCCTGAAGCTCCAGGCGAGCCCCGGCCCCTCAACCCAACCCTCTCCCCGGAGGGGAGAGGGAGCTCATCGGCCCCGCCATATCGCCTCACATCCCACGCGTTCGAAAACCCAGAATGGATATCCGCTTTCGCGGAAACGAGGCCCGGTTACGGCGGTCGAGCTTTTCCCCCGGACGCGACGCCGACTGGTCCCACGGGCGCAGAAAAAACTCAATCTGCAGCGCCTGCTTTAAGCTGTCGCGAGCGAAACCGAAGCGAGGCGGGCCAGGCAATGATCGACACGACGCGGGCCCTGCACACGCTGCTGCTGGTGCTCGACCTCTTCGGCACGTTCGTGTTCGCGTTGAGCGGCGCGCTGGTCGCCGTGCGGCGCGGACTGGACCTGTTCGGCGTGCTGGTGCTTTCCTTCGCCGCGAGCAGTGCCGGCGGAATCACCCGCGATCTGCTGATCGGCGCCACGCCGCCGGCCGCCATCGAGGACTGGCGCTACCTCGGCGTATCGATGCTGGCCGGCCTGCTGACCTTCTTCCGCTACGCCGACATCGAGCGCATGCGCAACCCAATGCAACTGTCGGATGCCGCGGGCCTGGCGCTGTTCGCCGTGGCGGGCGCGCAGAAGGCGCTCGCCTACGACCTGCCGCCGGGCATGGCCGCGCTGCTGGGCATGCTCACCGGCATCGGCGGCGGCATGCTGCGCGACGTGCTGGTCTCGGATATCCCCGCGGTGCTGCGTGCCGAGCTCTACGCGATGGCCGCGCTGGCGGGCGCCGGCGTGGTGGTGGTGGGCGACATGCTGCACATGCCGCCCACGGCGACCACGCTTACCGGCGCCGGCCTGTGCTTCGGCCTGCGCTTCATGGCCATCCGCTACGGCTGGCGTCTGCCGGTCGCCCGGCCACCGGATGCGGACAGGCACAGTTGAACCGGCGCGCCCCGTGGGCTGAACCCCCGGCGGATGTCGCGGTCCGCTGTTGATCCCGGTCAAGCCGACCGGCGCCTCCGCGAACGAGGATGAGCCCGGCCCGACACGAGGTGCCCGTGGAACGTTTCGACAAGTCCAGGTCCGGAAGGGCGCATCGCCGCGGCCTGCTCATGCTCCTGTGGAGTGCCGTGGCGCTGCTGGCGTGGCCCGCTGCGGGCCGCGTCGAGGACCCGCCGTTCTGGCGCCCCGAACTGGCCCCGGTCGGGCCGATGGTGATGCTGGTCAGCCTGGACGAGCAACGCATCTACGTCTATCGCAACGGCGTGGCGATCGGGGCGAGCCGCATCAGCTCCGGGCGCAGCGGCTACGAAACGCCGACCGGGATCTACACGATCCTGCAGAAGGAACGCGAGCACTACTCCAACCTCTACGACAATGCGCCGATGCCCTACATGCAGCGCCTGACCTGGGATGGTCTTGCGCTGCACGCCGGCAAGCTGCCGGGCCATCCCGCCTCGCACGGCTGCATCCGCCTGCCGGAAAGCTTCGCCGAGCGCCTGTTCGAGGTCAGCCCGCGCGGAACGGTGGTGGTGGTGACCGACCAGCGCGTGGCGCCGCCGGCGATCAACCATCCCGCGGCGATCGCCCCGCTGGACATTGGCGGCCTCGAGCCCTCGGCGACGGGGGACGAGGGCGCGCCCTGGCCGGCGGATGACGGTGGGCCGGTCAGCGTGGTGGCGAGCACCCACGACCGGGCGCTGTACGTGCTGCAGTCGGGCCGGCTGATCGCGAGCACGCCGCTGAACGTGCCGGAGGGCTTCACCGTCGGCGGCATGCTGCTGTACGTCCGGCGTGCGCACGTCGGCGAGTTGGCGGAACAGGACGGCGGACTGTGGTCGGCCTACCGCGTGCTCGGCGAGGGGCCGGCACCGGCGCCGCGCACCCTGGCCGGCGAGCTCAAGGTGCCCGACGCGTTCGGCGCGCAGTTGCGCGGGCGCATCGCTGCCGGCACCACGGTGATCGTCACCGACCTGCCGGCGCGCGGTGGCCAGCCAGTGCCCTACGGCACGCTGCTGGAGGCGAACGAGGCCGTTTCCAGGCCCGCCGCCCGTCACCCCTAGCGCTTTATTAAGGCGGGAGGCGGCAAGCTGCTTCTTTCGCTGCTGTGCCCGATATGCCCGCCCTCGTCCGACGCCTTGCTGCCGCCGCGCTGTTGCTCGCCCCCTTGGCGGCCGGCGCATCGCCCGCCGCTCCCGACAACCTGGCCCAGGCCCTGAGCCAGGCGGCCCCCAGGGCCAATCCGAAAGTGCTGGCGCTGGCTTCGCGCGCGCTGGCCTGCGTGCAACGGAGCATGCCGGCGAACACGCTGAGCGTGATCGACTACTCGCTGCCGTCCACCACGCCCCGCTTGTGGGTGTTCCAGCTCGGCCAGCAGCCGCGCCTGTTGTTCCACGAGCGCGTCGCGCACGGGCGCAACAGCGGCGACAACATGGCGACGCGCTTTTCCAACCAGCCGGGCAGCCTGATGTCCAGCCTCGGCACCTTCGTCACCGACGGCACCTACACCGGACACAACGGTTACTCGCTGCGCCTGAAGGGCGTCGACGGGCGCTTCAACGACCGCGCCGAGGAACGCGCGATCGTGATCCACGGCGCCAACTATGTGAGCGAGGCCTTCGCCCAGAGCCAGGGCCGCCTGGGCCGCAGCTGGGGTTGCCCGGCCGTGCGCGCGGGTGTGGCGCACAAGCTGATCGACGCGATCGCCGACCGCTCGGTGGTGTTCGCCTACTATCCGGACCCGGCCTGGTTGCAGGCGTCGAAGCTGCTCGGCGACTGCAGCGGCGGCGAGGCGCTGTCCTCGCGCTGATCGCCCGCGCCGGCGAGCAGCACGTGCACGTGGCGGCAGATCTGGCGTTCTTCTTCCGAGGCCATGACGCGCACCTCGCACGCCGCGTCGCGCGCCCCGATGCGCAGGGCGCCACCGCGGTTTCGTGAGGCATCCAGGCGGATCCCGGCCCATCCCAGCCCTTCGCAGATGTCGGCACGCGCCTGCGCATCGTGCTCGCCGATCCCGCCGGTAAACACGAGCGCATCGATGCCATGCAGCACCGCTGCCATCGCGGCGATCTGTTTGCGCACGGAGAGCACGAACATGTCGATCGCCAGCTTCGCGGCCGGCTCCTTGCGTTCCATCTGGCGCAGGCGGCGCAGGTCGCCGCTGATCCCGGAGACGCCGAGCAGGCCCGAGCGGTGATCGACCAGGCGCTCGAGGCCGCGTGCGTCCATGCCGCGTTCGCGCACCAGCCACGCCAGCACACCCGGGTCCAGGTCGCCGCTGCGCGTGGCCATCATCACGCCGCCGTTGGGGGTCATGCCCATGCTGGTGTCGATCGAGCGGCCGTCGCGCGCCGCCGTGACGCTCGCGCCGCTGCCCAGGTGGGCGATCACCAGCCGCGGCGGCGCCTCCGGCCACTGCGCCAGGATCGAGGCGCACGAAAGGCCGTGGAAGCCGTAGCGCTGCACGCCGTCGGCCTGCAGCGCCCGATCCACCGGCAGTGTGCGCGCCACCTCGGGCAGGCCGGCGTGGAAGGCGGTGTCCAGGCACGCCACCTGCGGCAGCGACGGGTAGCGCGCCTGCGCGGCGCGGACCACCGACAGCGCCGCCGGCACGTGCAGCGGCGCGTAGATGCTCGCCGCTTCGAGCTGTGCCATCACCGCGGTGTCGATGCGCGCGTGCGTGCGAAGCTGCGGCCCGCCGTGCACGATGCGGTGGCCGATCGCATCCGGCGCCGGCACGTCCAGGCCGGCCAGCAGGCGGGCGATGCGTCTGAACGCCTGCACGCTGTCGGCGATCGCGACGGTTTCCTCGTGCAGCGTGGTGCCGCCGTGGCCGTCGCGCACGCGCAGCAGGCCAGCCGAACTGCCGATCGCCTGCGCCTCGCCGGTGACGCGCGGAAGCATCTCGCAGCCGCGCGCCCCGAACAGCCCGAATTTCAGCGAGGACGAGCCGCCGTTGAGCGCCAGCACATGGAAGCCGCCGGGGTTCACGCCAGCGGCGTCCCGGGCGTCCATTGCCACTGCGCCACCTCGGGCATGTCCTCGCCGTGTTCGCTGATGTACAGGCGGTGGCGCTCCATCGTCGTCCAGTAGCGGTCGGTCGCGTCCGAGGCGAGATGCGCCAGCCGCGGCACGCGCAGGATCGCGTCCAGCGCGAGCTGGTAGCGGTCAAGGTTGTTCATCACCGTCATGTCGAACGGCGTGGTGGTGGTGCCTTCCTCCTTGTAGCCGCGCACGTGCAGGTTGTCGTGGTTGTGGCGGCGGTAGGCCAGACGATGGATCAGGCCGGGATAACCGTGGAAGGCGAAGATCACCGGCCGGTCGCGGGTGAACAGCGCATCGAAGTCGTGGTCGCTCAGCGCGTGCGGGTGCTCGCCGGGCGGCTGCAGCACCATCAGGTCAACCACGTTGACCACGCGCACGCGCAGATCCGGCGCGTAGTCGCGCAGCAGCGTGACCGCGGCGAGCGTCTCCAGCGTCGGCACGTCGCCCGCGCAGGCCATCACCACGTCCGGTTCGGCCTCGCCGGCGTTGCCGGCCCAGTCCCAGATGCCCGCGCCGACGCTGCAGTGGCGGGCGGCCGCGTCGATGTCCAGCCACTGCGGCGCCGGTTGCTTGCCGGCCACGATCACGTTGACGTAGTTGCGGCTGCGCAGGCAATGGTCGGCCACCGACAGCAGGCAGTTGGCGTCCGGCGGAAGGTAGATGCGCACCACGTCGGCCTTCTTGTTGGCGACGTGGTCGAGGAAGCCCGGGTCCTGGTGCGAGAACCCATTGTGGTCCTGCCGCCATACGTGCGAGCTGAGCAGGTAGTTGAGCGAGGCGATCGGCGCGCGCCAGGGAATCTGCCGCGTGGTCTTGAGCCACTTGGCATGCTGGTTGAACATCGAATCGATGATGTGGATGAAGGCCTCATAGCAGGAGAACAGCCCGTGCCGGCCGGTGAGCAGGTAGCCCTCCAGCCAGCCCTGGCACAGGTGCTCGCTCAGCACCTCCATCACGCGGCCCTCCGGCGCAAGGTTCACGTCGAGCGGCTCGATCGCCGCCATCCATGCCTTGGAGGTCGCCTCGAACACGTCCTGCAGGCGGTTGGAGGCGGTCTCGTCCGGGCCGAACAGGCGGAAGTTGCGCGCGTCGGCATTGAGCCGCATCACCTCGCGCAGGTAGCGGCCGAGGGCGCGCGTGGACTCCATCTCCACCGCGCCCGGCGACGGCACCTCGACCGCGTGGTCGCGGAAGCGGGGCAGGGTGAGCGGCTCGAGCAGCGTGCCGCCGTTGGCGTGCGGGTTGGCACCCATGCGCCGGCGACCGGTCGGCGCAAGCTCGGCCAGTTCCGGCTTGAGCCGCCCCTCGGCGTCGAACAGCTCGCGCGGGCGGTAGCTGAGCAGCCAGTCCTCCAGCAGCTTGACGTGGCCGGGCTTGTCGAAGTCTTTCAGCGGCACCTGGTGCGCACGCCAGGTGCCTTCCACCGGCAGGCCGTCGACCACCTTGGGGCCGCTCCAGCCCTTGGGCGTGCGGAACACGATCATCGGCCAGCGCGGGCGTTCCGGCGGACGGTCGCCAGCTGCCGTCCGGGCGACACGCTGGATCTCGCCGATGCGCGCGAGCGCGTGGTCGAGCGCGGCGGCCAGTTGCGGGTGCACGGCGGCCGGATCGTCGCCCTCGACCAGCAGCGGCTCGTAGCCGTAGCCGCGGAACAGCGCATCGAGCTCCTCTGGCGTGATGCGCGCCAGCAGGGTCGGGTTGGCGATCTTGTAGCCGTTCAGGTGCAGGATCGGCAGCACCGCACCGTCACGCGCCGGGTCCAGGAACTTGTTCGAATGCCAGCTGGTGGCCAGCGCCCCGGTTTCCGCCTCGCCATCGCCGACGATGCACGCGACGATCAGCTCGGGGTTGTCGAACGCCGCGCCATAGGCGTGCGCCAGCGAATAGCCGAGCTCGCCGCCCTCGTGGATCGAGCCCGGAGTCTCCGGTGCCACGTGGCTGGGCACGCCGTAGGGCCAGGAGAACTGGCGAAACAGCCGGCGCATGCCGTTGCGGTCGCGCTCGATGTCCGGACAAGTCTCCGTGTAGGTGCCTTCCAGGTACGACTGCGCGACCAGGCCGGGACCGCCATGGCCGGGGCCGATCACGTAGATCATGTCCAGGTCGTGCGCCTTGATCAGCCGGTTCAGGTGCACGTAGATGAAGTTGAGCCCGGTGGTCGTACCCCAGTGCCCGAGCAGGCGGGGCTTGATGTGCCTGCGCTCCAGCGGCACCTCCAGCAGCGGGTTGTCCTGCAGGTAGATCTGGCCGACGGTGAGGTAGTTGGCCGCGCGCCAATAGGCGTCCATTCGGCCAAGCAGCGCGTCGGACAGCGGCAGGGACATGGCAGGCTCCGGGGCTCGCGTCGGGTCGTCGTTGAACATGGATCCGGCTCCGCGTGGAAGGGGTGAAGGCCTGCAGTCAATGCGCAAGCAGCAGCGGCAGCTGCGCATGCGAGAGCACGTGGTGGGTGGTGCCGCCGAGCACCAGCTCGCTGATCCGCGAGCGTCCCCAGGCGCCCATGACCAGCAGGTCCGCGCGCATCGCCTCGGCCTCGCGCAGCAGGTGCACGCCGGCGTCCTCGCCGGGGTGGAACGGGCGGCGCTGCTGCACGGTCACGCCCTGGCGCGCCAGCCACTCGCCTATCGCCAGGGTGGGCGGACCGAACCCGGGCAGGGTCTCGTGCCAGCCGTCGAGCAGGTGCACTTCGGTGGCCTTGCGCAGCAGCGGCAAGGCCGCGCGGACAGCTTCGGTGGACTCGCCCGAGCCGTTCCAGGCCAGCAGCACCCGCTCGGGCGCGCCGCGCACGTCGTAGCGCTCGGGCGCCAGCAGGACCGGCACGCCGCCGGCGAACAGGGTGCGGGTGGCGTTGTCCCAGCCGACCGGCAGGTTCTCGTTGCCGGGCGGCGCACTGCAGACGAGCAGGTCGGCCATGCGCGAACGCGTGGCCAGCACGGGCACATACATCCCGCGGAACACCTCCCAGCTGCCTTGCACACCCGCGCGCCGGCACAGCTCCTGCCACCACGGCGCCCGCCGGCGCGCCGATTCCTCCTCGGCCTCCAGGATCGCCAGCGCGTCGGGGATCGCGGTCACCGACGGTATCTGCGCAACCACATGGACGCCCGCCACGAAGGCCTGCTGCTGCCGCGCGACGGCCAGGCCCAACTGGATCGCGGGAAGGTCCTCGCGCATCGGGTCGACGTCGATGATCAACTCGTACATGGGCGTTCCTCCGGCGAGGCTCCATCCTCGGCCGCAGCGCAGGCCAGGCGTTTGATCAGGATCAACCGCGCACGTGGGCCGGCAAACACGGCGCCGGTGCGTCGGTGCGTTGACCGAAATCAAGTTGCGGCCGTTCCGGCGGCCTAGGCTGCTGCGCAGGCCACAACGGCCCCAGCCGCGGCCACCCGCCGCCAAAGGAGAAGCGCATGTACAAGCACATCCTGTTGCCGACCGACGGCTCCGAGGTCTCCCGGCGCGCGGTGGACCAGGGCCTCGAACTGGCCAAGACGCTCGGTGCGCGCGTCTACGCGCTGCACGTGATCCTGCCGTTCCAGGCGCTGTCCTACATGACGCAGATCATTCCCGAGAGCGAGACCAGCTATACCGAGGAATCGGTACGCTGGGCCGAGCACTACCTCGGCGAGGTCCGCGAGAAGGCCGCCCAGGCGGGCGTGCCCTGCGACAGCGATTTCGTGTTCGAAAAGCACCCCTGCGACGCGATCCTCGATGTCGCGAAGAAACGCGGGTGCGACCTGATCGTGATGGGCTCGCACGGCTGGCATGGCTTCACCAAGCTGCTGCTGGGCAGCGAAACGCAGAAGGTGCTGGTGCGCAGCCCACTGCCGGTGCTGGTCTGCCGTTGAGGCGTCCGCCTGGCGGTCCACGGCAGGATGTGCGGCGGACCGCCGCAGCGCAACCACGCAGGCAGTTGACACGGATCAATCCCGCCCGGCGATCGCCATGCCCCAATGCAGCCACAGGGGCTTCACACGCGACGAGGTTCGCCCATGGCCACGCTACCTACCGGAATCACTTCACCCGTCAGCACGACCGCACCCGTGCTGCTGGAGGGGACGCACTGGATCGACCACCTGCGCGACGGCACCGTCGTACTGATCCGCCCGCTGCAGCCGGAAGATCGCGAGCGCGAGGAGGAGTTCGTGCGCGCGATGTCCCCTGACGCCAAGCGCATGCGCTTCATGTGCAGTTTCCGCGAGGCCAGCCCGGAGCTCGTCAAACAGCTGATGGACGTGGATTACGACAAGCGCATGGCGTACGTGGCGCTGGCGCACGAGGACGGCAAACTGCGCGAGGTCGGCGTCAGCCGCTACAGCACCAACGGCGACCGCACGCGCTGCGAATGCGCGGTCACCGTGGCCGACCACTGGCGCCACCGCGGCCTGGCCGTGGTGCTGATGCGCCACCTGATCGACATGGCCCGCCAGCACGGCTTCAAGCAGATGTACTCGGTCGATTCGGCGGACAACCAGCCGATGCAGGAGCTCGCCGCGTACCTGGGCTTCAAGCGCTCGCTGGATCCGGAGGATCCGGCGCAGGTCATCCATACCCTGGCTTTGTGAGGGCGCGCCCATGAATGCGGTAATCCACGCACCCGACCGGATCCCCGAAGGTACCGCCAGGCCCGTGCTGCCGGTGGAAAGCCAGCCCTCGGATATCGTGGCGATCGCCACCTCGACTTCGCCCTGGAACCCCGCCGTGCAGGTGGCGACGACCCTTGCCGCGCGCTGGCAAAGCCTGCTTACCGGCTGCTTTGTGGACGCGTCGCTGCGGATGCTGCGCGGGCCGGAGAGCGAGCCTTCCGTACTCGGCCTGCTGCTGGACACACCGGTCCAGGATTTCGAAACCGCCGATGCGTTCCGCGCGTTTGCCCGTTCCCGTGGCGTGCCACACGCTTCGTGGGTGGTCGCCCATACCGGGCTGGCGCGCGTCCTGCGCGAGCTGGGCGCCTGGCACAGCCTGGCGGTGCTGGAGCGCGACGTGGTCGACGGCGAAAGCCTGACCGGCCTGCTCGGCGAGGTGCTGCTGGCCTGCCGGTTGCCCACCCTGATCCTGCCGCCGGAATGGAACCGCGACACGCCGTTCCAGCGCGTGCTGGTGGCATGGGACGGCAGTACCGAGGCCATCCGTGCCATCCACGCAGCCTTGCCCTTGTTGCAGGGAGCGCGTCGCGTCGTGCTGCTCGACGGTGGCCGGCCACACAGCCCCGAAGGCGAGTGCTACCTGCCTCACTTCGAGCCGTTCGTGTACATGGCCCGGCATGGCATCGAGGCGGACCCGATGTGCGTGGGCATCCCGGCGCGCACCGCCGGCGCGGCACTGCTGAAGAAAGCCGAGCAGGTGGGCGCTGATCTGATCGTGATGGGCGCCTTCGCCCACTCGCGGATGCGCGAGCGCGCGATCGGGTGCGCGACCCGATACGTGCTCGAACATGCGCAGATTCCGATCTTCCTGCAGCACTGAACCGTAGCGCGCGGGTGCGTATGGCCGGGCGGCACGCGAACCGGGCATACAACCGAAGAACAGGGACCATGGGCATGAGCAAGCGGGCCGGTATCTGATCGGTCCTCTCGCCGCCGCCGCGCTCTTCCACCACTACTTCATGCGCGACGACACCCTGTGCGCATGCTGCCGCGACACGGCCGCGGGTGAGCCTGCACCCTGAAAGGGGGGCATCCTCTGCCCACTTGATGCACGTCAAACCGCATGCCGGGCCGGCGGCTACGGTCCCCTTTACAGGGGTCATCGCCGCATGCCGCGAGGTTGCGAGGCTCGTGGCAAGGCGCACAAGGGCGGCAACGCCCCGGAGGTTCGCCATGAAACACGCATCGCACCCATGGGCGTGGCTGCCGTTGGGGCTGACCATGCTCGTCGCCGCCGGTTGCGCCGATCGCGGCTACGTCAAGCAGGCCGACTACGACGCCAGGATCAGCCAGATCGAGGCACGCCTGCAGAACCAGGAGAATCGCAGCGACCAGCTGGAGCAGGACATGCAGCAGAAGTTCGCCCAGTACGACGCGTCCATCCGCCAGGTGGCCGGCCGCATCCAGGTCGACAGCATGTCGCACTTCGCGTTTGACGACGCCACGCTGCAGGACCAGGACAAACCCATGCTGGACGACTTCGCCAAGGTGATCGGGCACTACCACCCGTATGCGCTGGTCACGGTCGAAGGGTTCGCGGACCCCGCAGGCAGCCATGCCTACAACCAGCGCCTGGGGGAGAAGCGCGCGCAGGCGGTGCGTGACTATCTGGTCAACAGCGGTGGCCTGTCTGCCGACAAGGTGCGCGCCGTCAGCTACGGCGAGGCCCGCGATCGTCAGGACGCACCGGGCAAGACCCGCGACGAAGGCATGGAAAACCGTCGGGTCACGCTGGTGGTCGATCTTTCCGGCCACGACCAGGAGCAGCGCGCCGCCTCGGCGACTGATGGCACCTGATGCGCACGCGGTGGGCGCGGGCCGCACAACGCGCCTGCGATTTGCGCGCGCCTGCGGCTTGCCGGCAGGCGCGCTTTTTCTCAAGGAGGCATCGTCGTGGACATCGAACGCACCCGCCGCGTCCCGCTCCCGGCCCCGGCCACCAGCGGCGGCATGCCACTGTTGAGCGCGCTCGCACGCCGGCACAGCACGCGCGTGTACACCGAACGCGCGCTCTCGCCGCAGCTGCTTTCCGGACTGCTGTGGGCAGCGGGCGGCATCAACCGTCCCGCCACCGGTGGGCGCACGGCGCCGTCGGCACGCAACTGGCACGAGATCGACATCGACGTCGCGGCGGCCGATGGTGCCTGGCGCTACGAACCGGAAGACCATTGCCTGCACGCGGTGCTGGCCAGCGACGTACGCGCGTCCACCGGCCTGCAGGAATTCGTGGGAACCGCCGCACTGGACCTGGTCTACGTGGCGGACCTGTCGCGGATGGAGGTGTCCGATCCGCTCGAGCGTCGCTTCTATTGCGGCGCCGATGCCGGCGCGATCGCGCAGAACGTGTATCTGTTCTGCGCCGCCGAGGGCCTGGCCACCACCAACCAAAGAGGTGTGTCATGAGCGACCTGATGCTGCGGGAGAACGTGTTGAGCGAGCTCGACTACGAGCCGAGCCTGGACGCATCCAACATCGCCGTCATGGCCAAGGACGGCGTGGTGACCCTGACCGGGCACGTCGCCAGCTACGCGGAAAAATTCGCCGCCGAGCGCGCCACCTGGCGTGTGCACGGGGTCAAGGCGATTGCGCAGAAGCTGGAGGTCGAGCTTCCCGGGAGCAAGAAACTCAGTGACGACGATATCGCCCGGCGCGCGGTCAACATTCTCGCCTGGGACGTGCTGGCGCCGTCGGACGGCATCCACGTCAAGGTTTCCGGCGGGTGGGTCACGCTGACCGGTGCGGTGCCATGGAACTACCAGCGCGAGGCCGTCGAAGCGGATATCCGCAAGCTCTCCGGCGTCCGAGGGGTGTCCAACAACATCCTGGTCGAACCCCACGTGCACGCGGTGGACGTGCGCAAGAGCATCGTCGATGCGCTCAAGCGGCATGCGGAAGTGGAAGCGGAGCGGATCAACGTCGATGTCCGTCCCGACGGCACCGTCGCCATCGACGGCCGCGTGGACGACTGGGAGGAGCGGCAGGCGGTCGAGCGGGCGGCCTGGTCGGCGCCCGGTGTCCGTTCGGTGGAGAACCGGGTGCGCATTGCCTGAGGCGATGCACGGCTCCGGAGCACGCATGACGCGCAAGGCCTGGCGGAGCGCGCCCATCCCGGGCGCGCGACGCTTGCATGCAAACTCCCGCTTCCGGGAGGAGCGCGCATGCGCGCACATGCCGTGCGATCACCCGGGGCACACTCCACAGGCGCACGCTCAGTGCTTGAGGAACACCGGCAAGCGGCTTTGCGCCAGCACGGCGCGCGTGGTCGCTCCCAGCGCGCGCTCGCCCAGGCGCCGTTGCCCGCTGGCACCCATCACGATCAGGTCTGCCCGCGTGTCGCTGGCGTAGGCGAGGACCCGTTCGCCCGCAGCCTCGTCCGCGCCGGTTACCGTCTCGACGGCCGCCACCGGCACGCCATGCGCGCGCAGGTGGGCGAGCGCATCCGGCGCGCGGCCACCGCTGCGCTCCGGCTCCTGTTGCAGCAGGGAGACCACCTTAGCGCTTCTGAGCAGCGGCAGCGCTGCGTGCAGGGCGCGGCTGGACGCCGCCGAGCCGTTCCAGGCCACCAACGCGTGCACCACGCTGCCGGGCGCATTGTTGGCGTCCGGCACGGCGATGCAGGGGACGCCGGAGAACAGCACCTCGCAGACCAGCCGCTCGCCCGGGAACCCCAGCGGTTCGTTGCCCTTGAGCACCACCAGGTCATGCCAGTCGCCGACCATCGCCAGCGCATCGTGCGGCTGGCCGATGGCGACCTGCCAGAAGGTTTCCTCGATGCCGAACGGGCGAGCCCAGGCCGAGAAATCGCGGCCCGCGAGCATGGCGTTGTGCAGTTCGTCCTGCGTGTAGGCGGCCATTTCCGCCGCCAGCTTCGGCGGTCCCGGCACCGGGCCGCTGCGGGGCGCGACAAACAGCCCGGTCAGCGACGCGTGCAGCGAAGCGGCAAGCTGGGCCGCGTAGCGTGCGGTGCCGTGCCAGCTGCGGTAATCCGTGCAGTGGACCACGATGTCGCGCACGGCGGGCTCCTCTTCAATGGCGGACGACGTCCGCGAAGCAAGCGTGGCCCAACCGCCCCAGGCGGATTTGACCTAAGTCAGCCTCGCGTGGCGCGGCGGACAGGCACGCAGTTGACCTGCATCAGTTCGCGCCGTGGCCGCTGGCCTAACGTCGCCCACGATGCCGCCATCCACGCGGCGCACCCCTGGAGGCAGGGCCATGTACGACATCCTGGTCAACTCGCTCAACTACGAGGAGTGGCCGCGCGGCGTGCAGTACGGCACGCAGCTGGCGGTCCTGATGGACGCGTCGGTGACCGGCGCCTACGTCTATCCCTCGCCGCTCTACGCCACGCCCAGTTTCAGCACGCCCGAGCTGATCGAGGCGGTACTGGAGACCGCGCGCACGCTCGAGGCGAGCGCGCTGGCCGCCGAGCGGCCGTTCGTGAGTTGGGCGAGCAGCATGGGCATCGAACACGCTGCCTGGGTGGTGGGGCAGGGCATCCTGTCCGACGCGCTGGTGCAGATCGCCTGCTGGCATGACCTGCTGGTGCTCGAACGCGATCCGTTGCGGACCTGGGCCTCACCCAGCGATCTGGCCGCGCTGATCCTCGCCGTGGGGTTGCCATGCATCGTGGTGCCGCCGCAGCCGGTGAAGGCCGTGGCCCTCACGCGCGTGGCGATCGCGTGGAACGGCTCGCCCGAGGCGATCCGCGCGGTGCACTCGGCGTTGCCGCTGCTGCAGCGCGCGAACGAGGTCCTGCTGCTGCGCGGGGCCCCCAAGGAAGCGTTCCAGGAAGTGAGCTGGAAGCCGCCGTTCGACATCGATGCCTATCTCCAGCGCCATGGCATCCGCGCCCGCTCGCAGGACCTGCTCACCAACGAGCACACCGCCGGCGAGGCCTTGCTGGAGCAGGCCGACCGCTTCCACGCCGATCTGCTGGTGATGGGCGCCTATGGCCGCACGCGTTTCAGCGAATGGGCGCTCGGCGGCGCCACCCGGCACGTGCTGTGGCATGCGCGGCTGCCGGTGCTGTTCCGCCACTGAAGTCGCGCCATGCGCGCCATGGTGCTCGAAGCGGTGGGCCAACCGCTGGTACTGCGGCAGTCGGCCGATCCGGAGCCCGGACCGGGCGAGCTCCGCTTGCGCGTGGAGGCCTGCGGCGTGTGCCGCACCGACCTGCACGTGGTCGACGGCGAGCTGCCGGCCGTGACGCCGCCGGTCGTGCCCGGGCACGAGGTGGTCGGCCGGGTCGAACGGCTGGGCGCAGGCGTGCACCGGATCGCCCTCGGCCAGCGCGTGGGCGTGCCCTGGCTGGGCTCGACCTGCGGCGCCTGCGCGTACTGCCTGGACGGACGCGAGAACCTGTGCGACGCGCCGGGCTTCACCGGCTACACGCGGCCGGGTGGCTTCGCAAGCCACCTGGTGGCGCGCGCCGACTTCTGCTTGCCGCTGGCGGACGACGCCGACCCGGTCGCCACCGCGCCGCTGCTCTGCGCGGGGCTGATCGGCTGGCGCGCACTGTGCCGCACGGGACAGGCACGCACGCTGGGGATCTACGGCTTCGGCGCGGCCGCGCACCTGCTGACCCAGGTGGCGCGCCACCAGGGGCGGCGCGTGTTTGCGTTCACCCGCACCGGCGACCTCGCGGCGCAGGCGTGCGCGCGCTCGCAGGGCGCGGCCTGGGCGGGCGATGCCGGCGCACCCGCGCCCGGGCCGCTGGATGCGGCCATCATCTTCGCCCCCGCTGGCGACCTGGTGCCGGTCGCGCTGAAGGCGGTGCGCAAGGGCGGAAGGGTGGTGTGCGGCGGCATCCACATGTCCGACATCCCCGCGTTCCCCTACCGGCTGCTGTGGGAGGAACGCGAGCTGGTTTCGGTCGCCAACCTGACCCGCGCCGATGCCGCGGCCTTCTTTCCCGAGGCCGCACGTGCAGGAGTGCGTGCCACCACGCGGCGCTACCGGCTGGAAGCGGCGAACGAGGCACTGGACGACCTGCGCCACGGCCGGCTCGACGGCGCCGCGGTGCTGCTGCCGTAACCGGCTGGCGCGCGACTGTTACCGACTGTTACACAGGGTTGCGCGGCCGACGTCGTGCCGTGGCAATGGCTGGCTAGCGTGGAACCCTCACCAGCCATGGGACCCCCGCCATGAACGCCCTCGCCACCCACGTGCCCATGCCCGCCACGCTTCCCGCGCAGCAAGCGATGGCCGCAGCGGGGCCGATCGACATCGAGGAGCTCTCGCGCCACGTGCAGGTCCTTCGCCGCAAGCTCGCGCCGGGCCAGCATGTCTATCGCGCAGGGCAACCGTTCCATGCGATCTACCTGGTGCATGCGGGGTTCCTGAAGACCTGCGAGCTGTCCGAGGACGGGCGCGAGCGGGTGACCGGCTTCCGCATGCGCGGCGACCTGGTCGGCGTCGAATCGATCGGCCTGGCGCACTATGCCTGCGACGTGGTGGCGCTGGACGACAGCGAGATCTGGGAGCTGCCTTACCCGCCGGTGCTGCATGCCTGCCTGCAGCTGCCGGAACTGCAGATCCGCCTGACCGCGGCGCTCGCCGGGGAGATCCGCAACGACCGCGCCTGGATGCTGGCCCTGGGCACCCTCACCGCCGAACAGCGCGTCGCCGCCTTCCTGCTGGACATGGCCGAGCGCCACCTGCGGCTGGGCTTCAGCCCGCGGCATTTCCTGCTGCGCATGGGCCGGGCCGACATCGCCAGCTTCCTGGGGATCAAGCACGAGACGGTGACCCGCGCGCTGTCCCGGCTCGACCGGTTGCAGTGCATCGACGTGCAGCGGCGCGAGATCCGCCTGCTCGACACCGACGGCCTGCGCCGCATGGCAGGGCAGGGCGAAACCCTGCACTGAGGCCGCTTCAGCCCGGTCGCGCCTCCAGCGCCTGCGCCAGCGCCTCGCCCAGCTGCTCGCGGCGGTACGGCTTGCGCAACAGGCCGACGCCGCTCTGCAGGGCCTCGCCGGCGCCGTCGCTGGAACGCTCGTAGCCGGAGGTCAGCAGGGCGGGCAGACCCGGGCGCAGGCGGCGCGCCTCGCGCACCAGTTCGAAACCGTTGGTGCCGTTGCCCAGCGCCACGTCCGAGAACAGCAACTGGATGCCGTGGTCGATGCGCAGCATTTCCATCGCCTGCTTCGCGCTGCCGGCCTCCAGCGTGTCGTAGCCGAGCGCGTGGAGGAAGCGGACGGCGACCTTGCGCACGCCCGGCTCGTCCTCGACCACCAGCACGCGCGCATGGCCCGGGCTGACGCTGCCGGGCGTGCGCGCCTCGCCGGCTTCCTCCTCCAGCGGCGCGGTCGGCAACAGGATCTCCACGCGCGTACCGCGGCCGGGCTGGCTGCCGATCGCGATGCGCCCGCCCGATTGCCTGACGAAGCCATACACCATGCTGAGCCCCAGGCCGCTGCCCTTGCCGGCGTCCTTGGTGGTGAAGAACGGCTCCAGTGCATGGTCCAGCACCTCCTGTGCCATGCCGGTGCCGCTGTCCTCGACCAGGAAGGCGACGTACTGGCCAGGCCGCAGGGTGCCGGAATCGCCGGCGGCCACCTCGCGCACGCGGGCGCTGATCCTCAGCAGGCCGCCATCGGGCATCGCGTCGCGCGCATTGATGGCCAGGTTGACCAGCGCGGTCTCCAGCTCGCCCGGGTCGGCATACACGGGTGGGATCGCGACAGGGCAGTCCAGTTCCACGCGGATGCGCGCGCCCAGCGTGCGCGCGAGCATGTCGCCGAGCTCGTCCAGGATATTCTGCGGGCGCACGCCGCGCGGGGTCAGCGCGCGTCGTCGTGAAAAACCCAGCAGCTTGCGGGTGAGGGTGATGCACCGGTCGACCGCGCGCGAGGCGCTATCGATGAGTTCGCGCGCGTCGGCCACGGCGGCGTACTCGGCGTCGAGGATCTGCAGGTTGCCGGAAACCACCGTCAGCAGGTTGTTGAAGTCGTGCGCGATGCCGCCGGTGAGCTGGCCCAGCGCGTCCAGCCGTTGCGCGTGGGCGAGCTGCTCCTGGCTGCGGCCGCGCAACACGGCCCCGGCGAGCATGTTGGCCGCCAGTTGCAGGAAGGCCAGCTGGTCGCCATCCCATGCACACGGCTCGCGGCAGAGCGCCAGCAGCGCGCCGGTGGCCTCGTGGCGATCCAGCAACGGCACGATTGCCGCATCGACGATGCCGTGCGCGGCGAGTGCCGCCCGTAGTGCAGGCAGGGCCTCCGTGGGACCGTCCGAGAGCAACCACGCCTCCGTGGACTGCCGTTCGGCCAGTCGTGCGGCGAGGCCGTCGCACGCGAACGCGTCGGCCAGCGCATCGAGCTCCTCGGGGGCAAGGCCCGAGGCCGAGCGGATCGGCAAGGCCCTGGCGCCGGGCAAACCGGCCGCCACCGCTACCGCATCGATACCCAGGGCGTTGGCGATCAGGCCGGATACCGCGACGCGCAGCGAGCCGTCGTTGCCGGCCTCGAGCACCAGCCGGCCGAGATCGGCCAGGTAGCCGTCGCGCTGCGCGCGCCTGAGTGCCTGCCGCGCCCGCTGCGTTTCGGAGATGTCGCGGATGGAGGCGGCGTAGCGCCCGCTCCCGACCGGGCTCAGTGCGATCTCCATGGGGAACGTGTCGCCGTCGCGGCGCACGCCGACCAGTTCGTAGCCCACCCCCATCGGACGCACCCGGGGATGCGCCATGTAGCCGACCCGGTGGGCCACGTGGGCGGCACGCGCGCCCTCGGGCAGCAGGTTCTCCACGCGCAGGCCCAGCAGCGCGCCCGGGTCGTAGCCGAACAGCCGGTGCGCCTGCGGATTGGCCAGCACGATATCGCCGGCCTCGTCGACTACCACCATCGCGTCCGGCGCGGTCTCGAACAGCGTGCGGAACAGGTCGGCGTCGGCACGGTCCGCTGCCACGGCATCACTCCTGGCGCACCGAGTCACTGAAGATGTAACCGGCGCCGCGCACCGACTTGATCAGCACCGGTGCCGCCGGATCGGGCTCGATCTTGCGCCGCAGGCGGCCGATCTGCACGTCGACCGCGCGGTCGTAGGGACCGGAGTCCCTGCCGTACAGGTGATTCATCAGCTCGTCCCGCGACAGCACCCGGTTGGCGTGCGTGACCAGCACGCGCAGCAGGCCGAATTCGCCGCTGGTCAGCGGCACCGGCTCGCCCGTCGGCGCGAGCAGGGTGCGGCTGTCCAGCTCCAGGCGGAAGCCGGCGAACCGATAGACCGCCGGCCGCGACATCGCCTGGCGCGGGCCTTCGCCGGTACGGCGCAGCACGCTGCGGATGCGTGCGAGCAGCTCGCGCAGTTCGAACGGCTTGGTCACGTAATCGTCGGCGCCGACTTCCAGCCCCACGATGCGGTCAACCGAGTCGCCGCGCCCGGTGACGATGATCACCGGCCCGCGCCAGTGCTCGTGCAGGTGGCGGGTCAGTTCCAGGCCATCCTCGCCCGGCAGGCCCAGGTCCAGCAGCACCAGGTCGATCGCATCGCTGCCCAGCCGCGCGAGCATGTCCCGGCCGTCACCGGCCGTGCTCACCTGGAAACCCTGGGCGGACAGATAGCGCTTGAGCAGCGTGGCGACTTCGACGTCGTCGTCGACCACCAGCAGGTGCGCCTGCCGGAGATACACCCCTTGCTTGTCTGGGTCCTGTGCTGACACGAGAGCCCCATCGCATGCTGGTTGGCGGTGCGGTCGCCAGGATCAGGAAGGCCCGCGGGCCCTCGCCCAGGGCGAAACCTGAGGGCGATATACCAAAGATGGTCCAAAGGACGCGCGAAAGGGGTCAAGCGTGCGTCAAAACGCCTCCTGCGCGGGGTTGATTCTGGTCAACCGTTCCCCGCTGGCGCGCGCCATGCTGGCGCCGGCTCGATGCGAGGAAGCCCCCATGTTCGAGATGCTCGTGGATGCCGGCCCCCATGCGGGCGGCCCGTTCCTCCAGACCGTGCTGTCGCTGGCCCGGCACGTGGAAGGCTTTGCCTGCGGCTTCCAGGTGCTGCCGCTGCAGCCGCCGGTGGCGCTCTCCTTCGAGACCACCCTGCTGGAGGCGGAGGAGCAGGGCGCGCGCGCCCGCCGCGACTGGTGGCTGGCGCAGTGCGCGCAGGCCGGCGTCGAGGGCGAGTGGGAAGTCCTGCGCGGGGAGATCGGCCCGGCCATCGCCAAGCGTTCGCGGCTGGCCGACCTGGTCTGCCTGGAGGTCTCCGTCGCCGGGGGAGCGCGCGACGCGCTCTCGCCCGAACCCGACCGCGCGCTGGTACAGGCCGCCGGCCCGTTGCTGCTGGTGCCCTCCACCTGGAACGGCGCCACCGGCGCCCGCGTGCTGGTGGCGTGGAACGGCTCGGCCGAGGCGGCCAACGCGATCCGCGCCGCGCTTCCGTTGCTGGCCAAGGCGACCGACATCTGCGTGCTCGATGGCGAGCAGGCCTGCCTGCCGGGGATCACCCCGTCGCCGCTGCCGCTGCAGGCGTGGATGATCCGGCACGGCATCCAGGCGCAGTGGGAGTCACTCGATCCTTCCCGCCAGCGGGCGTTGTCGCTCGCCGACGTCGCCCGTCGGATGGACGCGGACCTGCTGGTGATGGGTGCCTACGGCCACCACTGGACCAGCGCCTTTGGGCGCAGCCACATGACCCAGGCGTTGCTCAGCCATGTCGACCGGCCAATCCTGCTGTCGCACTGAGCGGCCGGGCAGGCGAGCCGGCTACTCGAGCAGGTAGCTACGGATACCGGCGCTGTCCAGGCCAGTCAGGTTGCGCCGGATCTCGCGGCGCACGCATTGCTGCAGGTCCTTGTCCAGCTCGCCGTGGAGCGTGCCCAGGAAGCGCGGCGCGGCGGCGATGACCAGCGACTGGAAGCGCTGTTCGTCGCGGCCGGCCCGCAGCGCGGCGATGAGGGCGCAGGCAAAGCGGGCGTTGGCCTTGTCCTTCGGGTCGGTGCGCGGCTCGATCGCGTGACGCGCCGCGCCTACGCTCTCCTGGACCCGCGGCGGTCGATCGGTGGCCGCGCGGCGCCCGGCATCGGGGTTGACGAAACAGGCCGTCTCGGACCACGGCTCGCGGCTGTGCTCGTACTCGAACAGGCGCGCTTTCTTGCTGTCGGCCACCAGTACCCCAGTCTTGTTCATGGCTCTCTCCGGCAGAGCGGTGACATGCAAGGGCAGGGTAGCCACGGCCGCCGGCCGGCCAGTTGATGCCGGTCAACAAGGCCGGCGTCCTGGCAGTTGATCCTGGTCAACCGGGGATGCGCGCAAGCGGTCATCCTTCAGTGCACCGCAGCGGCCGGCGAGGAGAACCCCATGCGTGCCATCGACATCGGTACCCGGCGCGTCATCCAGGCGGGCGCTTCGGCGACGGTGAGCGAGGCCGCCGGCATCATGCGCAGGCACCAGGCCGGCTGCCTGGTGGTGACGCGCGAGCAGGACGGCCGGCTCGAACCGGTCGGCATCGTCACCGACCGTGACCTGGTCACGCGCTGCATCGCCGCGCACTTCGATCCGGCAACCACTGCACTCGAATGCGTCATGTCCGCGCCGCTTCTGCACTGCCGGCCGGACGCGCCGATTGACGAGGTGGTGGACGTCATGCAGCAGCGGGGCGTGCGCCGGCTTCCGCTGATCGATGACGCCGGTGCGCTGGCCGGCATCGTCAGCACCGACGACGTGCTGGTCGCCCTCACCGAATTGGCCGAGCGGATCAACCAGACGCTCAACACCCAGCCGACGCTCGATCGGGCCTACCTCTGAAGGAGCCGTGCGTGTCCGCCAACCCCGGTCCCGGGTCGACGTCGTCGGGCGAGCGGCTTCGTCCGCGCCGCATCGGCATCGACACCGGCGGCGAGCACGTGGCCTACCTGCGCAAGGACTCGCCCGCCTGCCACGGCGAGGGCTTCGGGCCGCACTCGCGCCTGCAGGTGGGCGTGGGCGACCGCCGGCTGATGGCGACGCTGGCGATCGTGCAGGGCGACGCACTCGCCCCGGACGAGGTGGGCCTGTCCGAATCGGCCTGGCTGCGGCTGGCGCCGGCCGCGCACGAGGAGGTGACGCTCACGCACCCGCCGAGCGTCGAGTCGCTCTCCAGCGTCCGCGCAAAGCTCTACGGCCGCACCCTCGCCGGCACCGAGGTGCGCGCGATCGTCGCGGATATCGCCGCGCAGCGCTATTCGAACGTCGAGATGGCGGCCTTCATCGCGGCCTGCAGCAACGACCACCTGGGCCTGGACGAAGTGGTCGCCCTGACCGGCGCGATGGTCGACTCGGGCGCACGCCTGCAGTGGCCCGGCGCGGTGATCGTGGACAAGCACTGCGTGGGCGGGCTGCCGGGCAATCGCACCACGCCGATCGTGGTCGCCATCTGCACGGCGCTGGGGCTGACCATGCCCAAGACCTCCTCGCGCGCGATCACCTCACCCGCGGGCACGGCCGACACCATGGCGATGCTGGCGCCGGTGGAGCTGGACCTGGAACACATGCGGCGCACCGTCGAGCGCACCGGCGGCTGCATCGTGTGGGGCGGGGCGATCAACCTGGCGTCGGTGGACGACACGCTGATCCGCATCGAACGGGCGCTGGACATCGACAGTCCCGGGCAACTGGTCGCCTCGATCCTGTCCAAGAAGATCGCCGCCGGCGCGACCCGCGTGGTGATCGACATCCCGGTCGGACCGACCGCCAAGGTGCGCGAACCACGGCACGCGCGCACGCTGGAGCGGATGCTGCGCTCGGTGGCGGCGCGCTTCGGTCTGGGGGTGACGGTGCTGCGTACGGACGGGCTGCAGCCGGTCGGGCGCGGCGTGGGGCCGGCCCTGGAAGCGCACGACGTGCTGGCCGTGCTGCGCAACCTGCCGTCGCAACCGCTGGACCTGCGCGAACGCGCGCTGGCGCTCGCCGCCGCGGTGATCGAGGCGGGCACCACGACGTCGGACGGTGCACTCGCATCGGCGCGTGAATGCCTGGATTCGGGCCGCGCGTGGCGCCAGTTCCAGGCGATCTGCGAGGCCCAGGGCGGCCTGCGCACGCCCGGCGTCGCGCCATACCGGCAGCCGGTGGCGTCCACCCGGGCGGGCCGCGTGGACGCCATCGACAACCGGCGCCTGGCCCAGGCGGCCAAGCTCGCCGGCGCGCCGCTCTCGCCGCTGGCGGGGCTGACGGTCGACGTGCGCCCGGGTGATGCGGTGAGGGTCGGCCAGCCGCTCTTCACCCTGCATGCGCAGAGCCCGGGCGAACTTGCCTACGCCATGGAATACGTCTCGCGCCATCCGGACATCGTCCGCCTCGGAATCGACCCATGAGCCTCCTTTATGCGTTGCCGGGCAATGCCGCCTTCGCCCGCGCGCTGTGCCGCCACACAGGCTGGCAGCGAGGCCAGCTCGAACTGCACCGCTTTCCCGACGGCGAAGCGCTGTTGCGACTGGCCACGCCACCGCGCGGCGTCGTGGCTCTGGCCTGCTCGCTGCAGCGACCGGACGCCAAGCTGTTCGCGCTGCTCGCCGCGGCGGCCACCGCGCGCGAGCTCGGTGCGACCCAGGTCGGGCTGGTCGCGCCCTACCTCGCCTACATGCGCCAGGATGCGCGCTTCCGGCCGGGCGAGGCGGTTTCCGCGCGGGTCATCGGCGACCTGCTCGGTCATGCGTTCGACTGGGTGGTGACGGTCGACCCGCACCTGCATCGCATCCACGACCTCGCCGAGGTGTTCGCCTGTCGCACGACGGTGGTCCAGGCAGCGCCGGCGCTCGCCGCCTGGATCGGCGCGAACGTCCGCGCGCCGCTGCTGGTCGGGCCGGACGGGGAGAGCGCGCAATGGGTGCGTGCGGTGGCGGACCGGCTGGACGCGCCCTGCGTGGTGGCGCGCAAGCAGCGGCGCGGCGACCGCGACGTCAGCGTGCGGCTGCCTTCGCTGGCGCGCTGGCGCGGGTACACGCCGGTGCTGCTGGACGACATCGCCGCCTCCGGCCACACGCTGATCGACACCGCACGCGGCATCCGCGAACAACTGCCGCAGGCGGCGCCGGTCGCGGTGGTGGTGCACGGGCTGATCGGGCGCCGCGCGCTGGACGCCCTGCACGGCGCCGGCATCGCCCGCCTGGTCACCAGCAACACCGTGCCGGGCGAGTTGGCGGCGATCGACGTCAGCGCCCGTGTCGCCGAGGCAATGGTGGCCATCGCGGGCGAATCTCCCTAGCGGGCCGGCCGCGTCAGCGCGTCGAGGTGCAGCAGCGCCGCCGCTTCAGGGCGCGAGCAGCAAGGGCACGCGGCTGTGCCTGAGCGAATGGCGCGTCGCACCGCCCAGCAGTCGCTCACTGGTTCGCCGGCGTCCCCACGCGCCCTGCACCAGCAGGTCCACGCCGAGGCGGGCCGCCTCGGCATGGATGGCCTCGCCCACGCCGCCACGGGCCTGGAACGGCAGCCACTCGCACGCGATGCCCTGCCGGGCGAGCCACTCGCGCAGCGGCGCGGCGGCCCTCGCACCCGGCCCACGTGTCCCGTCGAGTATGGTCACGCGCTCCGCCATCCGCAGCAGCGGCAGCGCCGCGCGCGCGGCGCGGGCGGATGGCGCGCTGCCGTTCCAGGCCACCAGCACGTGGCCGAGCGCCGGGCGCGCGACCCAGTCGTCGGGCACCAGCACGATCGGGCAACCGCCGTGCACGAGCGTCTCGGCCAGCCGGCGCGAGACATCCTGCAGGGCGGCCGGCCAGCCGGGCAGGCGACCGATCACCAGGTCGGCCAGGCTCGCCCGCTCGGCCAGCACCTTGCGGTAGACGCCACGCGTCACTTCCCAGCTGCCGCCCACGGCGGCCGCCTGGCAGCGTTCCTGCCACCACGCCCCGTCGGCCAGCGCGTCGCTTTCCTCCGCGGCCAGCACGCCGGCCGCATCGGGCAGAGCCAGCACGAGCGCATCGATGGGAATGACGCACAACCCGGTGACCCAGGCGTGCCACTGGCGGGCCAGCGAAAACGCATAGTCCAGCAGTGGCGCCTCGCGTTCGGGCTCGGACACGGAAACGATCAATTCGCTCATGGGCGTGGCATCCGCGGGCGTGTGCGCGGAGCATGCGCGGGCGGCGCGGTGGTGCTGTTGACCGGGATCAACTCGCCCTGAGGAGCTAGCGCCGACCGCCCCTGCGCCGGGCCGGGGGCGCGCAGTAGGCGCCGTAGAGGGTTTCGATCACCGCCTGCGCCGGGCCGGACTCGAGCGCGTAGTGGATCGACTGCGCTTCGCGGCGCGTGCGCACCAGGCCTTCCTCGCGCAGCCGCGCCAGGTGCTGCGAGAGCGCCGACTGGCTCAGGTCCGGCAATGCCTTGTGGATCTCGCCCACGGTCAGCTCGCCTTCGACCAGCAGGCACAGCATCCGCAGGCGCTGCGGGTTGCCCAATGCCTTGAGCAGGCGCGCGGCCTCGTCGGCGCGGGCGTGCATGGCGGAGAGGTCGGATGGCGATTCGGACGGCATGGCGGGTTGACTTTAGCAGCATTGGATATTAGCTTTATTGAATATTAGCTACTGCTAATGTAACTCGGGGTTGATGCCGGTCAACCGACGCCGGACAGGCTGGCGCAACCTGCCGAGGCATCCACCAGGAGCGACCGATATGGCCAGCATCATCGTTCTGGGCGCGGGACTGGGCGGCACTGCCGCGGCCTACGAAATTCGCGCCGCGCTCGGCAAGGAACACGCCGTCACCCTGATAGGGGACGGGCCGCGCTTCAGCTTCACCCCGTCCAACCCGTGGCTGGCGCTGGGCTCGCGCAGGCGCGAGGACATTGGCTTCCCGATCGGCGAGCCGATGGCGCACCACGGCATCCGCTTCGTCGAGGTACCGGCGGAGAAGGTGATGGCAGCCGAGAGCCGCGTGCGACTGCGTGACGGTCAGGTGCTGGACTACGACTACCTGGTGATCGCGACCGGCCCGCGGCTGGCCTTCGGCGAGGTGCCGGGGCTGGGGCCGGACGGCCATACGCAATCGATCTGCACCGCCGACCACGCCCAGCGCGCCTGGGACGCCTACCAGGCGTTCCTCGACGCGCCCGGTCCGGTCGTGGTCGGTGCGGCGGCGGGCGCCAGCTGCTTTGGCCCGGCCTACGAATTCGCCTTCCTGCTCGACACTGACCTGCGCAAGCGCAAGCTCCGAGATCGCGTGCCGATCACCTACGTCACGCCCGAACCGTACATCGGCCACATGGGCCTGGGTGGCGTAGGCGACTCGAAGAGCCTGCTGGAACACGAGCTGCGCCAGCGCGACATCAAGTGGGTCACCAGCGCGAAGGTGCTGGGCGCCGAGGCCGGCAAGCTGCGGCTGCAGGAGGTCGACGCCAAGGGCGCGGCGGTGGGCGAGAGCGAGCTGCCGTTCGCCTACGCGATGCTGCTGCCGGCCTTCACCGGCGTGAACGCAGTGCGCGGGATCGAGGGCTTGACCAACCCGCGCGGCTTCATCCTCATCGACGAGCACCAGCGCAACCCGCGTTTCCGCAACATTTTCGCGGCCGGCGTGTGCGTGGCGATCCCGCCGGTGGAGGCCACCCCGGTGCCCACCGGCGCCCCCAAGACCGGCTTCATGATCGAGTCGATGGTGACCGCCATCGCGCACAACCTGCGCGAGGAGATCGCCGGTCGCCAGGCCGATGCGCGCGCCACCTGGAACGCGGTGTGCCTGGCCGACATGGGCGGCACCGGCGCGGCGTTCGTGGCGCTGCCGCAGATCCCGCCGCGCAACGTCACCTGGGCGAGGGAGGGCAAGTGGGTACACCTGGCCAAGCTCGCCTTCGAGAAGTACTACCTGCACAAGATCCGCACCGGCAACACCGAGCCGGTCTACGAGAAATACGTGCTCAAGCTGCTCGGCATCGAGCGGCTCAAGCCGTCCGTCAAACCCTCCCAGGGAGATCTTCCATGAACATCGATCGTGTCGTATTCGGCTTTGCCGGAAGCGTGGTGCTGTTGTCCGTCGCCCTTGGCTGGTGGGTGTCGCCGGCGTGGCTGTGGCTGG
Organism: Frateuria flava; assembly: GCF_017837635.1. Taxonomy (GTDB): domain Bacteria; phylum Pseudomonadota; class Gammaproteobacteria; order Xanthomonadales; family Rhodanobacteraceae; genus Frateuria_A; species Frateuria_A flava. The sequence goes on along the minus strand of NZ_JAGJRS010000014.1, from coordinate 7,093 downwards.
CCGTATTCGTCGGCGCCAACCTGCTGCAGTCCTCGTTCACGGGCGTCTGTCCGCTGGCGATGATCCTCAAGGGGCTCGGCTTCAAGCCCGGCTGCGCCTTCCCCCGCTGACCCCGCCTTCCCGCCGAACCACGAGGCAACCGCCGTGTACTACATCACCGAAACCGCAAAGCCCTTCGCCCAGGCCGCCGAGGACCTGGATGCCGCCGTACGCCGCAATGGCTTCGGCGTGCTGCACGTGCACGACATCGGCGCCACGCTGCGCGGCAAGGGCGTGCCGTTCGAGCGCGAGTGCAAGGTGTTCGAGGTGTGCAATCCGCGGCAGGCGGCGACGGTGATGGCCACGGACATGCGCCTGAACATGGCGCTGCCCTGCCGCATCTCGGTCTACACCGAGGAGGGGCGGACCCGCATCGGCATGATCGAGCCGGACCATCTGCTGGGCATGCTGTCGGACGATCCCGCGCTGCAGCCGGTGGCCAACGAGGTCCAGGCGCAGATGCGCCGGATGATCGACGAGGCCCGCTGATGCGCAAGCTCCGACCATGGCCGGTACTGGTCCTGGCGCTCGTGCTGCTGGCCGGCTGCCGGAGCGGCGAGCCGCCGGAGCCGCGCGCCACCTCCGCGCCGCCCGACCTGGCCAGCCGCGTCGTGCGCCTGCAGGAGGCTCCGCGCGAGCAGGCCTGGGACGGCGTGGTCGAGGCGGTCAACCAGGCCACCGTGTCGGCGCAGACCGCCGGGCGCGTGGTCGAGCTGCCCTACGACGTCAATGACACCGTGCCCGAGGGCGCGGTGATCGTGCGTTTCACCGATGTCGAACAGAGGTCCGCACGCAACCGCGCGCAGGCGCAGATCGCCGCGGCGCAGGCGGCCTATGACGAGGCGGAAGCGTCGTACCGGCGCGTTGCGGCGATCGCCGAGCGCGGCCTGGTCGCGCGCCAGCAGCTGGACCAGGAGCGCGCCCGACGCGACGCTGCGAGGGCCGCCTTGCAGGCCGCGCAGGCGCAGATGCGCGAGGTCGGCCAGCAACTGGACTACACCGTGGTGCGCGCGCCTTACGCCGGCATCGTCACGCGCCGCTTCGTGCAGGTCGGCGAATCGGTGCAGCCGGGCCAGCCGCTGATGGCCGGCGTCTCGCTCAAGGACCTGCGCGTCACCGTGCAGGTGCCACAGAGCGCGGTCGACGCAATCCGCCGCTTCAACCACGCCGAGGTGCTGCTGGCCAATGGCGCACGTCGCGTGGTGGCCACGAAGGTGACGGTGTTTCCCTACGCCGATCCGGATACGCACACCTTCAGCGTGCGGCTGGAGCTGCCCGGCGACGACACCGGCCTGTACCCGGGCATGACCGCCAAGGTCGCCTTTGCGGTCGGGCGCGAGCGGCGCCTGCTGGTGCCGGCCTCGGCGCTGGTGCAGCGGGGCGAGCTGCAGGGCGTGTACGTAGTGGGGCAGGGCGCGCCGCAGCTGCGCCAGGTACGCACCGGTGCCCGCTATGGCGATGCGGTCGAGGTGCTGGCAGGCCTGGACGACGGCGAGCGCATCGCGCTCGATCCGGCCGCGACGGCACGCTGGATCGGTGCGCATCGCGGCGAGGCGGCGCCATGAGCGAGCCGAAGCTCGGCTTCTCCGGCCGCATCGCTCGCGCCTTCCAGGCCTCCCCGCTGACCCCGATCCTGGCGCTGGCCGCGCTGCTGCTCGGGCTGGCCGCGGCGGCGATCACCCCGCGCGAGGAAGAGCCGCAGATCGACGTGACCATGGCCAACGTGATGGTGCCGTTCCCCGGCGCCGACGTGCGCGACGTGGAAAACCTGGTGGCCTTCCCGCTGGAACAGAAGCTCTCCGAGATCGAGGGCGTCAAGCACGTCTATTCGGTGAGCCAGCCGGGCATGGCGGTGCTGACGGTCGAGTTCGAAGTCGGCGTGCCCCGCCAGGCCGCGATCGTGCGGCTGTACAACCAGGTGTTCCAGAACCAGGACTTCGTGCCGCCCGGGCTGGGCGTCGGCCCGCCACTGATCCGGCCGATGGGCATCGACGACGTGCCGGTGATGGCGCTGACCTTGTGGAGCGACGCACCGGCGCAGAACCCCACCCGCCTGGCCGAGGTGGCGCACACGCTGGAGACCGACCTCAAGCGCGTGCCCGGTACGCGCGATGTCTACACCCTCGGCGCGCCGACACGCGCGGTGGTGGTGGAGCTCGACGCCGCGCGGCTGGCCGCCTACGGCATGGCCGTCGGCGACCTGGCCGGTGCACTCAAGGCGGCGAACGTGGTCACCCAGGCCGGCGACCGGGTGGCCGGCGACCGCGACGTGCCGGTGACCGCCGGCACCTTCCTGGCCAACGCCGGCGACGTCGCCAGCCTGGTGATCGGCCTCAAGCACGGCCAGCCGGTGTTCCTCTCCGACGTGGCGCGCATCCACGCCGGCGCGGACCTGCCCAGCCGCTACGTCTGGTTCGGCGCACCGGCGAGCAAGGGCGGCCCATCCGGCCATGCGCCGGCCGTGACCCTGGCGGTGGCCAAGAAGCCGGGTGCCAACGCCGCCGACATCACCACCGCCATCACCGCGCGACTGGCCGCGCTGCGCAACGTGACGATCCCGGCCGACGTGCACGTCACGGTCACCCGCGACTACGGCCAGACCGCCACCGACAAGGCGGACAAACTGATCCACAAGCTGATCTTCGCGACCGGCTCGGTGGTGTTGCTGGTGCTGTTCGCACTGGGCTGGCGCGAGGCCATCGTGGTCGGCACCGCGGTGATCATTACGCTCATGCTCACCCTGTTCGCCTCCTGGGCAATGGGTTTCACGCTGAACCGCGTGTCGCTGTTCGCGCTGATCTTCTCCATCGGCATCCTGGTCGACGATGCGATCGTGGTGGTGGAGAACATCCACCGCCACATGGCGCTGGGCGGCCGCACGCTGCGCCAGGCGATTCCCGAGGCGGTAAGCGAGGTCGGCGGGCCGACCATCCTGGCCACCTTCACGGTGATCGCCGCGCTGCTGCCGATGGCATTCGTGTCGGGGCTGATGGGACCGTACATGCGGCCGATCCCGATCAACGCCTCGGCCGGCATGCTGTTGTCGCTGGCGGTGGCGCTGATCGTCACGCCCTGGCTGGCGCTCAAGCTGCTGGGCCACCACGGGCACGGCGGCGGAGGCGGCCACGCGCCGTCCGACAGCCGCCTGCACCGCCTGTTCGGGCGGGTGATGACACCATTCATTGCCGGCGAGAAGGCACGCCGGCGTCGGCGCCTGCTGTTCGCCGCGATGGGCGTGCTGGTACTGGCCGCGGTCGGGCTGGTGGTGGTCAAGGCGGTGATCCTCAAGATGCTGCCGTTCGACAACAAGTCCGAGTTCCAGGTGGTGCTGGACATGCCCGAGGGCAGCACGCTGGAGCGCACCAACCGCGTGCTCGGCGAGCTGGCCCAGGCCGTGGCCACGCTGCCGGAAGTGGCCAACTGGCAGGGCTACGCCGGCACCGCCGCCCCGATCACCTTCAACGGGCTGGTGCGCCAGTACTACCTGCGCGGCGGCGCCAACGTCGGCGACCTGCAGGTGAATCTGGTCGACAAGTCGCTGCGCGACCGCCAAAGCCATGCCATCGCGTTGGCCATTCGTCCGGCGCTGGCGAAGATCGGCGCGCGCTACGGCGCCTCGGTGAAGGTCGTCGAGGTACCGCCGGGACCGCCGGTACTGGCGCCGATCGTGGCTGAGGTCTACGGACCGGACTACGACACGGTACGGCGTACGGCCCGCGCACTGGAGCGTCGCTTCAAGGACAACCCGGACGTGGTCGACGTCGATTCCAGCGTGGAGGACGCCGCGCCGCGCGAAGTGATGGTGGTCGACCGCGAGAGGGCCGCACGGCTGGGCCTGGACCAGGCCGGCATCGCGCAGGCCCTGCGCACCGCGCTCTCCGGCGAGGACGCCACCTACCTGATGGACGGCAACGCGCGTTACGCCGTGCCGGTGCGCCTGCGCCTGCCGGCCGGCGACCAGGCGTCGCTGGCGCAGTTGCTGGCCCTGGAAGTGCGCGCACGCAACGGTGCGCTGGTGCCGCTGTCCGAAGTGGTGAGCGTGCGCCCGGCCAGCTGGGAGCAGGCGATCTACCACAAGGACCTGCTGCCCTACGCCTACGTCACCGGCGACGACGCCGGCGCCACCGACAGCCCGCTGTACGGCATGTTCAGCCTGGTCGGCACCCTGCGCGACCACGACGTCGCCGGTGCGCGGCTGGGCCAGCACTTCATTGCGCAGCCGCCGGACACCAGCGCGCCCTCGGTGAAGTGGGACGGCGAATGGCAGATCACCTACGAGACCTTCCGCGACATGGGCCTAGCCTACTCGGTCGGCCTGCTGCTGATCTACCTGCTGGTGGTCGGCCAGTTCAGGAGCTACCTGGTGCCGCTGATCATCATGGCGCCGATCCCGCTGACCGTGATCGGCGTGATGCCCGGCCATGCGCTGGTCGGCGCGCAGTACACCGCCACCTCGATGATCGGCATGATCGCGCTGGCCGGCATCATCGTGCGCAACTCGATCCTGCTGATCGACTTCATCAACCACGCGCTGGCCGCCGGCCGGCCGCTGGGTGAGGCGGTGGTCGAGGCGGCGGCGGTGCGTGCCAAGCCGATCGTGCTGACCGGCCTGGCGGCGATGGTCGGCGGCTTCTTCATCATCGACGACCCGATCTTCCAGGGCCTGGCGGTGTCGCTGATCTTCGGCATCCTGGTGTCCACGGTGCTCACCCTGCTGGTGATCCCGCTGCTGTACTACGCATGGCTGGCGCACCGGGCGCCGCCGATCGGAGGAGAGCTGACGTGAGCGAGGCACAGACAGTCGAGATCAGCCTGACGCAGGTGGGCGATTACGAGTTCAACGTGCGCTTCGACGGCACGGCGATAACCGAACTGGCCACCGACGAGCCGCCGCCGCTGGGGCAGGGCCACGGCCCCAACCCCTCGCGCCTGCTGGCCACGGCGGTCGCCAACTGCCTGGCGGCGAGCCTGCTGTTCGCGCTGCGCAAGTTCGGCAACACGCCGGCGCCGATCACCGCGAAAGCCCGCGCGACCATCGCCCGCAACGTGGACCAGCGCTGGCGCGTGCCGCGCATCGAGGTCGACCTGCAACTGGCCGACGCGGCTGCGTCGCTGGAACACCTCGATCGCGTGCTGGCGCAGTTCGAGGACTTCTGCGTGGTCACCGGCAGCGTGCGCCAGGGCGTCGAGGTCGACGTGCGCGTGCTCGATCCAGCCGGAACGGTCGTGTCCCAGCATGCCGGGCAAGGGCGGGGACACGACTGCGCCGGTTGATCGGGATCAAGTCCGCGGTCGCCTGGCGGCCTAGGGTGGGGTACCTGCGGAACCGGCTGGCCGGACCGCAGCGAACCCAGCCGGAGGGCAAGCCCCATGAGCGTCGCCAAGGTCATCGAAATCATTTCCGAATCACCCGAGAGCGTCGAGGATGCCGTCAGGGAGGGCCTGGAGCGGGCCGCCCAGACGCTCGACGGGATCAAGGGCGCGTGGATCAGCGAGACCAAGGTGGTCACTGAACCCGACGGCAAGATCGTCGCCTGGCGTGTGTGCATGCGGGTCAGCTTCGTGATCGGTTGAGCGATTGCCGCCGTCCAATGCGCCGGCGGCCGGAGATACCAACATGAAGGGCTTTGTGGCATCCGGATCCCGACGTTTCGCCGACCGCCGCGACGCCGGGCTGCAACTGGCCGAGGCCTTGGCCAGCTACCGCGGACAGCACCCGCTGGTGCTCGCCATCCCTCGCGGCGGCGTGCCGGTGGGACGCATCGTTGCCGATGCGCTCGACGGCGACCTGGACGTGGTGCTGGTGCGCAAGCTGGGCTCGCCGGTCAACCCCGAGTTCGCCATCGGTGCCGTCGACGAGCAGGGGCGCATCCAGCTGACGGCACGCTCCGCCGTCGCCGGCGCGGGCATGGGTTACGTGCGCGCCGAGGCCGCCCGTCAGCTGGCGGTGATCCGCAAGCGCCGAGCGCTCTACAGCCCGCACCGCGCACTGGCGGACCCCACCGGCCGCGTGGTGATCGTGGTCGATGACGGGCTGGCCACCGGCGCCACCATGCGCGCCGCGCTGGAGGCGGTGCGCCGGCAGCATCCGGCCGCGCTGCTGGCTGCCGTGCCGGTAGCGGCACGGGACAGCCTGGAAGGCCTGGACGATGTCGCCGACGACGTGGTCTGCCTGTACGCGCCCGCCAGTTTCCGCGCGGTCGGCGCGTTCTACAGGGACTTCCGGCCGGTGGACGACGCGGACGTGCTGCAGTGCCTGTCGGCCCCGCCACGGCCGGCGGCCGGACTGCCGGTGCCCGAACCGATGCACTTCGACCTGCCCGACGCGAGCCTGCCGGGCGACCTGGCGATGCCGCCGCACGCGCGCGGGCTGGTGATCTTCGCCCACGGCAGCGGCGCCGACCGCGGCAACCCGCGCGACCGCTTCCTGGCCCAGCACCTGCAGCGCGCGGGCATGGGCACGTTGCTGCTCGATCTGCTGACGCCCGACGAGCAACTTTCGCACGCGGCCGCCTTCGACATCGCCACGCTGGCCGACCGGCTCGCCGCGGTGGTGGCCAGGGTGCACCACGATCCGGCGCTGGCCGAGTTGCCGCTGGGCCTGTTCGGCGCCGGCACCGGGGCGGGCGCGGCACTGGCGGTGGCCGCGCAGCGGCCCCGCGACGTCGCCGCAGTCGTGGCGCGCAGCGGCCGGCCGGACCTCGCTGGCGCGGCCACGCTGGCCCGCGTCACCGCGCCAACCCTGCTGATCGCGCCGGGCGCCGACCGCACGCTGCTTTCGCTCAACCGCGCCGCGCTGCGACGCATCTCGGGCAAGAACGAGCTTGCCGTCGTGCCCGGGGCCACCCACCTGTTCCAGGAGCCGGGGACCCTGGAGATGGCCTCGAAGCTCGCCCGTGACTGGTTCGCCCGCTGGCTCGGCGCCCGTGCACGCCCTCCGCGCCGAAGGCCGGACGGGGGACGGGGCAGCACGGACCGTCTCGCCGGCTAGCTGTGATCTCTCAGTAGGTTGTTCACCCGGGGCGATCCCGGGATTCTGGAGGTGCGACCCAAC
>NZ_JAGJRS010000013.1 GCF_017837635.1 Frateuria flava | reverse complement strand
CTCCACCAACTGGCGTCGGCGGGCCAACTGGTCGGCCAGGGCCTGGGTATCGGGCTCAGGCAGCGCCGGGCGAATGCGCTCGCCGAAGAGCGCCAGGATCCGCGCGTCGAGCGCGTCGGTCTTGGCTAACCGGCCCAGGCTCTTGGCAAACGCGCGCACCTGCCGTGGATTGACCACCACGACCGGCAGTTGTGCCGCCATCAACTGGGCCACCAGCTCCCGCTCCAGGCCGCCGGTGGCTTCCAGCACCACCAGCGAGGGAGCCAGCGGCTCCAGCCTACCGGCCAGCTCGGCCACGCCCGTCTCATCATTGCTGAGGGCCCATACCTGCTCGCCCTCGGTAACAAAGACATCCAATCGGGCCTTGGACACATCCACGCCCACAAAAACGTTCTTGGTCACGCTTGCGTCTCCCATGCACCCAACCTTGCGGAAGCGGGCTTTGAGCCCTGGCAACTGTTCGGGTTCTTGAAGGAAAAACTCACGCCGACCCAAGCTTCCCCACGGTCTGGTGACCTAAGGTGTAACGGTCTGGCGTGAGGGGATTAACTTACAAGGTGCCCGCAGGGCGGATGGGGGAGACCTTGCGAAAGGCTGGACGGTGCATCCGGGCAAGCGTCCCTGTCCGCCTGTCGGCACCTTCCCCCGCGTTTCGCGGGGGAAGGACTTGATAGCGGGCGCTGCGACTTCGGTCGCGCACAGGCAGGTGGTGCTTACTGCTCGGCGTCATCCAGCGCTTTCTTTTGCGCCGCGGCCTGATCGTCGAGTACCTTCTGCACGTCCTTTGCCTTCTGCTCGTCCTTCTTCAGGTCGTCCCATGGGGTGGCCACGCGCTCGGCCGCGGCGGTGGCCTGCGGTTCGGGTGCCTTGTTCGAGCAGCCGGCCAGCGCGAGCAGGCAGGCGAGTGGCAGCAACAGTTTCATGGCGGTTCCCCTGATCGACCCGGTGGGCAGTGTCCCGCCGCCGCGCGATCGCGGCAAGCGCATCGGCTAAGCTCTGCGCCCATGAACCCGCGCACCGACGCCTGGCAGCTCTCCGGCCACACCGCCCTGATCACTGGCGCCAGCAAGGGCATCGGCCTGGCCGTGGCGCGCGAACTTGGCGGGCTGGGTGCGGACCTGTTGCTGGTGGCGCGCGACGACGTCCATCTGGAGCAGGTCCGCGCCGAGCTGGCCGAGGACCTGCCCGGGCGCGAGGTGCTCGCCTTCGCCGCCGACCTGGCCGAGGACGAGGAGCGGCTGGCGGTGTTCGACTGGATCGCCGACATCGACGCGCCGGTCTCGCTGCTGGTCAACAACGCCGGCGGCAACGCGCCCGATGCCACGCTGGCCTACGACAGCGCTGACTACCGCGCGATCTTCGAGCAGAACCTGTTCAGTGCGTTCGAGATGTGCCGGCTGGCGCACCCGCACCTGGCCGAGCACGGCAACGCGGCGATCGTGAACGTCGGCTCGGTCTCCGGCATGGTGCACGTGCGCACCGGCTCGCCCTACGGCATGAGCAAGGCCGCACTGCACCAGCTCACCCGCAACCTGGCCGTGGAATGGGCGGTGGACGGCATCCGCGTCAACGCGGTGGCGCCCTGGTACATCCGCACGCAGCGCTCGGAAGCGGCGCTGGCCGACGTCGATTACCTGGAAGAGGTGCTCGAGCGCACACCACTCAAACGCATCGGCGAACCGGAGGAAGTGGCCGCCGCGGTGGCCTTCCTGTGCCTGCCGGCCGCCGGCTACATCACCGGGCAGGTGCTGGCGGTGGATGGCGGCTTCCTGAGCTTCGGCTTCTAGCCAGACGCCACGGCAGGAGCCCGCTTGCGGGTGATGCTCCTGCTCCGCTGGATCACCCTCAGAGCATCGCCCGCAAGCGGGCTCCTGCAGGAAGGCGGCGCTCCCGCGAGCTAGTCGCCGCAGTTGGCCAGTTGCGTCTGCAACTGCGCCTCGCGCTTCTCCAGCGGCGGACGCTGGCTTTTGAAGGCGTTGCCGAGCTTGTGCTCGTTCTCGTCGTAGGCGTCCTGCAGGGCCTGGCAGGTTTCCTCCACGTCCAGCTCGCGGCACTGGTCCTGCACCCAGACGTAGTTGTTCGCCACCAGGCCGGAGCTGACGCGCCCGCGGTTGGCCTCGGGGGCGGCGATACCGGCGCCGCCGCGATCGGGCCCGTAGACCTCCGACAGCGGCAGCTGCCCGGCGCCCAGCACGCCGTAGGGCGCCTGGTAGGGCGGTGGGTTGCCGTTGTCGCTGAGGTAGCTCTTGCCGTCGGTGGCGCGCACACAGGTGTACATCAGCGGCAGCGGTGCGGAAGGTACGGAAGGGGCGCGAGTAGGCGGTGGGGCGGCAGGTCGGGGTGCTGAGGCGGGGGCGGGCGGGCTGGGCGGTCGCGGCGCCGCGGGAGCATCGGCGACCTGCATGGTGCGCTGTTGCTGGCCTGCACTACAGGGTGTGTCCTGGTAGATCACCCGGCCATCGGCGGTGGTGCATTCGTAGATGGTGGTGGCCGCCGCCGTACCTGTCAGCGCGGTGGCGAGCAGGCCGAGGCCCAGCAGAGCGGGGAGTGGCGGGCGGCGCATGCGGCGATTGTAGGACCGCGCCGATGACCCGGTGGTGGAAACCGCGTTACCGAGTGGCCTTGAAGGAGCGTGCCGCATTGTCCCCGGTTTCCCGCGAGCCCCGGCCCCTCACCCCAGCCCTCTCCCCGCCGGGGAGAGGGAGCAGGACCGCGGCGGCCCCACCCATACCCCAACCTTCCCCCTCGCGGGGATAGGGAGCAGAACCCGCCCGCCCCTCACGCCAGCCTTTCGCCGAAAGGAGGGCGCAGGGGATCGGCCGCGCGACGGCCTAGAAATCGGGCTCGTGTTCCTCGGCGGCGAAGCCCAGCGTGACCGCGCCTTCGCCGACGTTGACCATGCCGGTGATGCTCATCGGCGCTTCCAGCAATGTCACGCCGGCTTCCTCGCAGGCCTGGCGCAACGTGTCGTAACCCGGCAGCCTGGCCAGCTCGGCCAGGTCGCCGCCGTAGCTGACGCACATCACCGGGACCATCAGGCCGGCGCGCACGCGGCGGACGGCATAGGCAAACAGCATCTCGGCCCCGTGCTCGAAGCCACGCACCTTGCCCACCGGGCCGGTCTCGCCGCGGAAGCAGCGCAACAGCGGCTTGATGTCGAGCGCCGTGCCGACCACTGCGCTGAACAGGCTGACACTGCGATCGCCGCGCTTGCGGGTACGGCTGCGCAGATGGTGCAGGTCGCGCGGCAGCATGTAGGCATAGGTGTGGTTGGCGATGACGCCAAGCCGCTCGCGGATGACCGGCGGCGCCTCGCCGGCGGCGATCAGCCGCGTGGCCTCGAACACCGCCGGACCTTCGCCGGCGAATACGTTGCGGGTGTCGACCACGCGCATCAGGAACGGGCCGGGCACGCCGGCGCGCTCGCGCACCTCGCGGTAGTTCTTCAGGATGGCGAAGCTGGCCTTGAGCACGTTCTCGTGGATCGGGCTGCGCGTGGCGGTGATGGTCAGGCAGAACACGCAGTCCTGCTCCAGCACCAGCTTGTCGAGGAACATCCGCTGCACGTCCTCGACCGAGCAGGGCTCGGTCTCGGCCGCGTGGGTGCCGGCCAGTTCCATGTGGAGGAAGCGGTCGATCTCGTCCTGGTTGCGGTTGTCCTTGAAGACGCTGCCGTCGAGCTTCACGATGACCGGCATCACCGCGATGTTGTGTTGCGCGAGGAACGCCTGCGGCAGGTCGCAGGACGCATCGATTGCCAGCCCCATCCGCATGTGTCATCCCCCTGGTCAATGACGCGCCGAACATAACACGCGCGTCAATACTGCGACTTGGTTCATGCAGCGCGGTTTTCGTCCGGTTTATCGGCTGCTTTCGCGATGGCTTGAGTGACGTCGCGGCGTGTCCGCACGTAGAATGCCGGCACTCGAATGGCTCCTGCCGGCGTGGCGTCGCCGGCGCGCGCGCATCGCGACCGCGATGCGTTCCCTTCGGAAACACCATGAAAGACAAGCAAGCGATCGTCTCCAACTGGCTGCCGCGCTATACCGGCACGCCGCTGGAGCAGTTCGGCCAGCACATCCTGCTGACCAATTTCGGCCTGTACGTGGACCTGTTCGCCCAGTGGCACGGCGTCGAAGTGCAGGGCCGCGACCGGCCGATGCCCAACGCCACCGCCGACGGCATCACGCTGATCAACTTCGGCATGGGCAGCCCCAACGCCGCCACCGTGATGGACCTGCTCAGCGCGGTGCAGCCGCACGCGGCGCTGTTCCTGGGCAAGTGCGGCGGGCTGAAGAAGAAGAACCAGCTCGGCGACCTGGTGCTGCCGATCGCCGCGATCCGCGGCGAGGGCACCTCCGGCGACTACCTGCTGCCGGAAGTGCCGGCGCTGCCGGCGTTCCAGCTGCAGCGCGCGGTCTCGACCATGATCCGCGACCTTGGCCACGACTACTGGACCGGTACCGTCTACACCACCAACCGGCGCGTGTGGGAACACGACGAGGCGTTCAAGGACTACCTGCGCCGCACCCGTTGCATGGCGGTGGACATGGAGACGGCGACGATCTTCGCCGCCGGCTTTGCCAACAAGATTCCCTGCGGCGCGCTGCTGCTGGTGTCCGACCAGCCGATGATCCCCGAGGGCGTCAAGACCGAGGCGAGCGACCGGAGCGTGACCGAGAAGTACGTCGAGGCGCACATCCGCATCGGCATCGAGGCGCTCAAGCTGGTGCGGCGCAACGGGCGCAGCGTCAAGCACCTGCGGTTCGAGGACGAGATGGAAGGCGACTGAGGCGGGGGTGTCCTGGGGGGGGGGCGAGGCAAGGCTTCCCCCATCCGCCCTGCGGGCACCTTCCCCCGTGAACGGGGGAAGGATCGTGCCGACCGCTACGCGTCCGAACCTCCCCATCGAATGCGGGAAGGGATCGTGCCGACTGCCACGTATCCGAGCCTTCCCCCGCGAACGGGGGGGGAGGTGCCGACAGGCGGATGGTGGCGAGCTTGCCGACGGCTACGGACTGACTCCCTCTCGCAGCCCCGCGCCACATCATTGACGCGTGCTCGGCGGGCGTCCATCACGCACCGCAAGAAACTGCGCCAAACGTAGCGTTCGCATCGCGCCTTTTTCACCCGCGGATGACCGCGGGCGCGGCAAGGTATCGGGGTCCAATCCCTTGCGCGTGTCGGCGTTGACGTTCCCCGTTTCGTCGATCCTTGCCAGATTCCCTCGAGCTCTGACAGGCACGCGCTCCCCGCGCGAGGAGAGCCCTTGCGCCCCGTCAGCGGCGCCCCGCGCCCGCAAGGAGCCAGCAGCCCATGAGCGAAACCGTCGGCGACTTCATCCTGCAACGCCTCACCGACTGGGGCATCCGGCGCATCTTCGGGTTCCCGGGCGATGGCATCAACGGAATCATGGGCGCGATGGGGCGCGCAGCGGAGCGCTTCGACTACGTGCGCGTGCGCCACGAGGAAATGGCCGCCTTCATGGCCGGCGCGCATGCCAAGTTCACCGGCGAGATCGGCGTGTGCATGGCCACCTCCGGCCCCGGCGCGATCCATCTGCTCAACGGCCTGTACGACGCGCAGATGGATCACATGCCGGTGCTGGCGATCGTCGGCCAGTCCGCGCGCAGCGCGATCGGCAGCGACTACCAGCAGGAAGTCGATCTGCAGGTGCTGTTCCAGGACGTCTGCGGCTACGTCGAAACGGTGCTCTCGCCGGTGCAGGTGCGCCAGGTGATGGATCGTGCCATCCGCATCGCCGCGGCGCGGCGCACCGTCACCTGCGTGATCGTGCCCAACGACATCCAGGAGCTTCCGGCGGTCAAGCACCCGCCGCGCAAGCACAACGACATCTACACCGGCGTCGGCTACGCCAATCCCTGTCCGGTGCCGAGCGATGCCGACATCAAGCGCGCGGCCGATATTCTCAATGACGGGCGCAAGGTGGCGATCCTGATCGGCGCCGGCGCCATGCACGCGGGCGACCAGGTGGTCGCGGTCGCCAACAAGCTCGACGCGGGCGTGGCCAAGGCGCTGCTCGGCAAGGCCGCGCTGCCGGACGACCTGCCGTTCGTCACCGGCTCGATCGGCCTGCTCGGCACCAAGCCGAGCTGGGACATGATGAACGACTGCGACACGTTGCTGATGGTCGGCACCACCTTCCCGTATTCCGAATTCCTGCCCGAGGAAGGCCAGGCGCGCGCGGTGCAGATCGACATCGATCCGCGCAACGTGTCGATGCGCTACCCGACCGAGGTGAACCTGATCGGCGACAGCGCGCAGGTGCTCGAACGCCTGCTGCCGCTGCTGCGGCCGAAGGAGAACCCCGATTGGCGCGAGCGCATCGAGCTCAACGTGCGCAAGTGGTGGCGGGACCTGGAAGCGAAGGCGATGGAGCCGGCCAACCCGATCAACCCGCAGCGCATCTTCTGGGAACTCTCCCCGCGCCTGCCGGACAACACCATCATCTGCGGCGACTGCGGCTCGCACACCAACTGGTACGCGCGCGACGTGAAGATCCGCAAGGGCATGATGGCCTCGCTCTCGGGCAAGCTCGCCACCATGGGCAGCGGCATGCCCTACGCGATTGCGGCCAAGTTCGCCTACCCGGAACGGCCGGTGCTGGCGATCGTCGGCGACGGCGCCATGCAGATGAACGGCAACGCCGAGATGATCACCGTCAAGCAGTACTGGAAGCAGTGGTCCAACCCCTGCTTCGTGGTGATGGTGCTGCACAACGACGACCTCAACCAGGTCACCTGGGAGCAGCGCGCGCTGGGCGGCGACCCGAAGTTCTCGCAGTCACAGGACGTGGAGGAATTCTCCTACGCCAAGTACGCCGAGCTGCTCGGCTTCAAGGCGATCCGCGTCGACCGCCCCGAGGACCTGGGCACCGCGTGGGAGCAGGCGTTCGCCGCCGACCGCCCGGTACTGCTGGACATCATCAGCGACCCGGACGTGCCGCCGCTGCCGCCGCACATCACCTGGAAGCAGGCCAAGGACTACATGACCGCGCTGGCCAAGGGCGACCCGGACGAGGGCGGCATCATCAAGCAGAGCCTGCGCCAGGTGCTCGCCGGCATCCTGCCGCACAGCCAGCGATGAACGCTGCGCGGCCCTCACCCGCCGCGACCGTTCCGGCAACGCGCCGCATCGCACGCATCGAGGTCGATGCCTACCGCATTCCGACCGATGGCCCGGAAGCCGACGGCACCATCGCCTGGGACGCGACCACGATAGTGCTGGCGCAGGTCTCCGCCGGCGGCCACACCGGATTGGGCTGGACCTACGCGCACGCCGCCGCGGGCGCGGTGATCGCCGACCCGCTGCGCGACGTGCTGCTCAACCAGGATGCCGACGACATCCCCGGCGCGTGGGCTTCGATGAACCGGGCGCTGCGCAACATCGGTCGTCCCGGCGTCGGCCTGATGGCGATCGCCGCCGTCGACGTCGCGCTGTGGGATCTGAAGGCGCGCCTGCACGGTACCTCGGTGGTGCGCCTGCTGGGCCGTGCACGCGAGGCGGTGCCGGTGTACGGCAGCGGCGGCTTCACCTCCTACACCATCGAGCGCCTGCAGGACCAACTCGCCGGCTGGGTCGAACAGGGTATGGCGCGGGTCAAGATGAAGGTCGGCACGCATCCGGACGACGATCCGGCGCGCGTGCATGCCGCGCGCGAGGCGATCGGCGCGGCGCCGGAGCTGATGGTCGACGGCAACGGCGCCTATGAGCGCAAGCAGGCGCTGGCGCTGGCCGAGTGCTACGCGCACGAGGGCGTGGGCTGGTTCGAGGAGCCGGTGTCCTCCGATGACCTCGAAGGGCTGCGCCTGCTGCGCGACCGTGCACCCGCCGGCATGAATGTCGCTGCCGGCGAGTACGGCTGGGATGCCTGGTATTTCCGCCGCATGCTCCAGGCCGGCGCGGTCGACGTGCTGCAGGTCGACGGTACCCGCTGCGGCGGCTTCACCGGCTTCCTGCACGCCGCCGCGGTGGCGCACGGCTTCGGCATCCCGGTCTCGGCGCACTGCGCGCCGCACCTGCACGCGCACGTCTGCAGTGCGGTGGGGCACCTGAAGCACGTGGAGTACTTCCACGACCACGCGCGCATCGAGTCGATGTTCTTCGACGGCCTGCCGGCGCTGCGCGATGGCGCGCTGGTGGTCGATGCGGACGCGCCAGGCCTGGGCCTGACCTTCAGGCAGCGCGACGCGGAACGGTATCGCGTCGCGCCGGAGGCCGATTGATGCACCCTTGCCCGCTCTTCGTGGGAGCCCGCTTGCGGGCGATGTTCCCGGCCAAAAGCATCGCCCGCGAGCGGGCTCCTACAGGAAGGCACCGGAGAGTGACATGACCCAACAGCGAGAACACGGCTCCGTCCCTTCGTTTCCCCGCAAGCCCGACGCCCCCGGCGCCGAGGCGGCCGCATCCTCCACCGACGGCCGCGACCGCCAGGACAGCCACCGCGATGCCGCGGTACTGCCGCTGGCGCCGCCGCGCGTGCGCCATTCGCACAGCGACCGCCTCGCCTTCTCCAGCGCCGCCGCCGCCGTGCTGGCGCAGGACCTGGCCGCGGCGCTTGAAGGGGAGGTGTGTTTCGACGACGGCAGCCGCGCGCTGTACGCCACCGACGGCTCGATCTACCGCCAGGTGCCGATCGGCGTGGTCAAGCCGCGCCATGCCAGGGACGTGGAGGAAGTGCTGCGCATCTGCCGCGAGCACGACGCGCCGGTGCTCTCGCGCGGCGGCGGCACCAGCCTGGCCGGCCAGTGCTGCAACACCGCGGTAGTGATGGATTTCTCCTACCACCTCAACCAGATCGTCGCGATCGACCCGGAGCAGCGGCGTGCGCGTATCGAGCCCGGCTGCGTGCTGGACGACCTGCGCGACGAAGCGGAGAAGCACCACCTCACCTTCGGCCCGGATCCCTCCACCCACGCGCACAACACGCTGGGCGGCATGATCGGCAACAACTCCTGCGGCGTGCATTCGGTGATGGCCGGGCGCACCGCCGACAACGTCCATGCGCTGGAGATCGTCACCTACGACGGCCTGCGCATGCGCGTGGGACCGACCAGCGAGGAGGAGCTCGAACGGATCATCCGCGAGGGCGGCCGCCGCGGCGAGATCTACGCAGGCCTCAAGTCCATCCGCGACCGCTACGCCGACCTGATCCGCGCGCGCTACCCGAAGATCCCGCGCCGCGTGTCCGGCTACAACCTCGACGAACTGCTGCCGGAGAACGGCTTCAACGTGGCACGCGCGCTGGTCGGCACCGAGGGCACCTGCGTGACGATCCTGGAGGCGGAGGTGCGGCTGGTGCCCAGCCCGCCGGTGCGATCGCTGCTGGTGCTCGGCTACCCGGACGTGTTCGAGGCGGGCGACCACGTGCCGCAGATCCTCGCTTACGGTCCGACCGGCCTGGAGGGCATCGACGATGCGCTGATCGCCGACATGAAGCGCAAGGACATGCATCCGAAGGACCGCGCCCTGCTGCCGCCCGGCGGCGGCTGGCTGATGGTCGAGTTCGGCGGCGACTCCAAGGAGGAGGCCGACGCCAAGGCACGCAAGCTGATGGCGGCGCTGAAGCAGGACGACCACCCGCCGAGCATGAAGCTGTTCGACGACAAGGACGAGGAGGGCATGCTGTGGACCATCCGCGAGTCGGGCCTGGGCGCCACCGCGCGCGTGCCCGGCCAGCCGGACGGCCATCCGGGCTGGGAGGACGCCGCCGTCCCACCGGACAAGGTCGGTCCCTACTTGCGCGACTTCCGCAAGCTGCTGGCCAAGTACACCTACACCTGCGCGCTGTACGGCCACTTCGGCGACGGCTGCATCCACTGCCGCATCGCCTTCGACCTCTCCACCCCCGAGGCGGTGGCGCAGTGGCGCGCGTTCATGGACGAGGCCTCCGACCTGGTGCTGTCCTACGGCGGCTCGCTCTCGGGCGAACACGGCGACGGCCAGGTGCGGGCTTCCTTTCTGCCCAAGATGTTCGGTGACGAGCTGGTCCAGGCGTTCGGCGAGTTCAAGGCGCTGTGGGATCCGCGCGGGCGCATGAACCCGGGCAAGGTGGTCGATCCCAACCCGATGGACGCCGACCTGCGCGATGGCCCCGGCTACCAGCCGCCGAAGCTGAAGACCGCGTTCGCCTATCCGGCCGACGGCATGAGCTTCGCCCAGGCCGCGCGCCGCTGCGTCGGCGTGGGCAACTGCCGCAACAAGCACAAGAACGTGATGTGCCCCAGCTACCGCGCCACCCACGAGGAGAAATGGTGCACGCGCGGGCGCTCGCACCTGCTGTTCGAAATGCTCGAGGGCGACCCGCTCAAGGACGGCTGGCGCAGCGAGGCGGTGCGCGATGCGCTGGACATGTGCCTGGCCTGCAAGGGCTGCAAGAGCGACTGCCCGGTCAACGTGGACATGGCCACCTACAAGGCCGAGTTCATGCACCACCATTACAAGGGTCGGCTGCGCCCGCGCGCGGCCTACGCGATGGGGCGCATCTTCGATGTGGCGCGCGTGGCCTCGCACGTGCCCTGGCTGGCCAACGCGGTGCTGCAGACGCCCGGGCTTTCGCACCTGGCCAAGGCGATCGGCGGCATCGCCCAGCGACGCACGATGCCGCGTTTCGTCAGCGAGACCTTCCGCGACTGGTTCGCAGCACGCCAGGCCCCGCGCACGCGCGGGTCCGACGTGCTGCTGTGGCCCGACACCTTCAACAACTACCTGCATCCGGATCCGCTCAAGGATGCCGTCGGCGTGCTGGAAGCGGCCGGCTACCGCGTGGTGGTGCCGCAGGCGACGCTGTGCTGCGGCCGGCCGCTGTATGCCGAGGGCATGCTGGACAAGGCGCGCGCGCAACTTTCCGACATCCTCGACGCGCTCTCGCCGCACATCGACCGCAGCGTGCCGGTGGTGGGACTGGAGCCTTCCTGCGTGGCGGCCTTCCGCGACGAATTGCCCAATCTGTTCCCGGGTGACGAGCGCGCGCACTGGCTGGCACGCAACACCTTCCTGTTCAGCGAATACCTCGACCGCGTCGGCTACGCGCCGCCGCAGTTCAGGCGCAAGGCGCTGGTGCACGCGCACTGCCACCACCATGCGGTGATCGGCACCGATGCGGAGAAGCGGCTGCTGGCCAAGGCCGGGCTGGACTTCACCTTCCTCGACGCCGGCTGCTGCGGCATGGCCGGCTCGTTCGGCTTCGACGCGAAGAAGGTCAACGTCTCGCTCGCGATCGGCGAGCTGGAACTGCTCCCGACCATCCGCGCGGCCGATCCGGACACGCTGATCATCACCAACGGTTTCTCCTGCCGGCAGCAGATCCAGCAATGCACCGGGCGCACCGCGCTGGACGTGTCGCAGGTGCTGGCGATGGCGCTGGCGCAGGGCAGCTCCAACCTGGACGCCATTCCGGTGCGCGAACGCGAAGCCTCGCTGCCGTCGGCACGCCCCGAGCCCGGGCGTGGCGGCGAGGCCTGGGGAGGGCAGTAAGCGTGACGGGACTGCCCGCGCCGGTCGCCCCCATCCGCCCTTCGGGCACCTTCCCCCGTGAGACGGGGGAAGGCTCCACCCTGCGGAAGCGCGCGTCCGTGAACCTTCCCCCGTCCCGCAGGGAAAAAACGCCGACAGGCGAATGGGCGCGATTAGAGCGAAAACCCCGGGCCCCCCGATCCCGCTCTCGCCTGCGAGCAACAACGCAGGCGCGCCTTTTTGCAGGAGCCAGCGCTGGTGAGCCTTTCCCCGTCTCGCGGGGGAAGGTACCGACAGGCGGATGGGGGTGACCGGAACAAAAACGCCCACCCCACCGACGCCGCTCTTCACAGGATCCAGCACCGCAGGAGCTCACACCGATGCACTACCAACTGATCCACCAGGACGACACGCGCACCTGGGCCGTCGTGCTCGAGACCGGCGACGAGGCCAATGCCTGCCTGCTCGCCTTCGCCCGGGATCAGCAGCTGTCGGCCGCGCACCTGACCGCCATTGGCGCGTTCGAGCGCGCGGTGCTGGGCTACTTCGCCTGGGACAGCAAGCAGTACAAGCGCAATGCCGTCGACGAGCAGGTCGAAGTGGTGTCGCTGATCGGCGACGTGGCGCTCAAGGACGACGAGCCGAAACTGCACATGCATGCCGTGCTCGGCCAGTCCGACGGGCGCGCACTCGGCGGCCACCTGCTCGAAGGCCACGTACGGCCCACGCTGGAAGTGATTCTCACCGAGGCGCCCGCGCACCTGCGCCGTCGCCACGACCCGTCCTCGGGCCTCGCCCTGATCCACCTCGACAAGGAGCTGCCATGACCACGCCAGAACCGATCGGCGAACGCCGCTGGGCCATCGCCGAAGGCTACATCCCGCCCGGGGGCACGCACGCGGACGACCCGCGCTTCCTCAGCCACGAAACCGCCTGCCTGCTCAACACCAACGCGCAGGACGCGCAGGTCACCATCACCATCTATTTCAAGGACCGCGAGCCGGCCGGGCCCTACCGCGTCACCGTCCCGGCGCGGCGCACGCTGCACCTGCGCTTCAACGACCTGAAGGATCCGGAACCGATCCCGACCGACACCGACTACTCCAGCGTTATCGAGTCGGACGTCCCGATCGTGGTGCAGCACACGCGGCTGGATTCGCGCCAGGCCGCGCTCGCGCTGCTCTCCACCATCGCCTACAGCTAGCCCCATCCCTTGCGGGCGCCCCGTTGCGGGCGATGCTCCCGCGCCCAGGCGCGCTGGAAAAAGGCATTGCCCACGACGGCGCATCTGCAGGAGCGTTCCAGGAGTCGCACATGCACAACAAGAAACCCGAAGTCGTCGTCATCACCGGCGCCTCCGCCGGCGTCGGCCGAGCCACCGCGCATCGCTTCGCACGCGACGGCGCGCGCATCGCGCTGATCGCGCGCAGCAGCGAGGGCCTGGAACGGGCCGCCGAGGAGGTGCGCACACTGGGTGGCGAAGCCCTGCCGATCCCGCTGGACGTGTCCGATGCCGACGCCGTGGAGGCGGCCGCGGAGCGTGTGGAGCAGGAGTTCGGTCCGATCGACATCTGGGTCAACGATGCGATGGCGACCATCTTCTCGCCCGTGCACGACATCAGCCCCGCCGAATTCAAGCGCGCCACCGAGGTCACCTACCTGGGCACCGTGTACGGCACGATGGCGGCGCTCAAGCGCATGCGCGAGCGCAACCGCGGCACCATCGTGCAGGTGGGTTCGGCGCTCGCCTACCGGGCAATCCCGCTGCAATCGGCCTACTGCGGCGCGAAGTTCGCCATCCGCGGCTTCACCGACGCGCTGCGCGTGGAACTGATGCACGACCAGAGCGACATCCACATCACGATGGTGCAGCTGTCCGCGTTCAACACGCCGCAATTCCAGTGGGGCCGCACCAAGCTGCCCCGCCGGCCGCAGCCGGTGCCGCCGATCTTCCAGCCCGAGGTCGCGGCCAAGGGCATCCATTGGGCGGCGCACCATCGTCGGCGCGAGCTCAACGTCGGCTTCCCGGCGGTCAAGGCGATCCTGGGCAACAAGCTGTTCCCGAAACTGGCGGACCGCCGTCTGGTCAAACTCGGCTACGCCGGCCAGATGGGCAAGCTGCCGCTGCCGGAGGACCGGCCGGACAACCTGTACGAGGCGGTGCCGGAGGATTACGGCACGCACGGGCGCTTCGATACGCGTTCGAAGGGCTACAGCCTGCAGCTGTGGGCGACGACGCATCGCGGCGTGGTCGCGGCGGGGGCGCTGGCGGCCGGGGCGTTGTTGTGGGCCGGTCGCCGCGGCATGCGGGCGGGCTTGCGGCGCTAGGGCGGTCCTGGGCAGCGGCATGATGGAACCGCCCGCTCCGGCCGCCCCCATCCGCCCTTCGGGCACCTTCCCCCGCGCAGCGCGGGAAGGATCGGATCGCGTCAAAGTGCGGGAAAGCCCGTTCGTGAGCCTTCCCCCGTTGCACGGGGGAAGGTGCCGACAGGCGGAAGGGGGCGGTTCGCCAGAACGCTCAGTAACGCGGCACCGACGGATCGATCTCGCGCGCCCACGCGTCCATGCCGCCCTCGACGTTGAACACGTTGCTGAAGCCGTGCGCTGCAAAACGCTCGGCCACGCCGCGGCTGGAGTTGCCGTGATGGCAGATGAAGGCGATCGCGGTGTCCTTCGGCAGCGCGGCCAGCGCGTCGTAGCCTTCGTCCTCCAGCACGCGCGCCAGCGCCAGCGGCGCCGCCTGGGCGCGGCCGGCGGCCGGACGCACGTCGACCAGCAGCACGCTGCCCTCGGCCAGGCGCTCCTTGAGCTGCTGCACGCTGAGCGAGCCGATCTCCTGCGCGCCGGGGAACTTCAGGCTCAGGCCCTCGCCCTGCACGGTGGAGACCCAGTCGATCACGATCCCCTTGGCGCGCTGCGCGCTGCCCGGATCGAAATGCACCTCGATGCCGTTCGCGGTCACCACGATGTCGTGGTCGCCCGCGGGCGCGAGCTGGAAGCCGGCGCTGTGGTCCGGCCCGATCTCCAGGTGCAGCGCCAGCCCCTGTGCGTTGGCGATGCCGTTGCGGATCGCTTCGGCCGCCTTGTCGGTGATGGTGATTTCCGGCGGCGTGCGGTCCGGCGGCGTCGCGCCGAAGAGCGAATGCAGCTCGCCGCTGGCATACATCTGGCGGATGATGTCGGCGCCGCCGACCAGCTCGCCCTCGACATACAGCTGCGGGATGGTCGGCCAGTCGCCGAACACTTTGATGCCCTCGCGAATCTCCGGGTCGTCCAGCACGTTGACCGTGTGGTAGTCGGGCAGCAGCTCATTGAGCGTGTTGGTCGCCGCGGCGGAGAAGCCGCACATCGGCTGGCGACGGTCGCCCTTCATGAACAGCACCACGCGGTGGTCCTTGAGCAGGGTTTCGATGCGTTCGCGGGTGGCAGGATCGAGGGACATGGGGAAAAGCTCCGGCAAAGAGGGCCAATGATACGCCCGCAGGTTGGGGGCGTTTCGCATGATCGCAACCGGCGCGACGCAACCGGCGCGCTACTTCACCGCAGCGGCGGCGACCGGCAGGATCGCGTCCGTCCACAGTGCGTACTGCTCCGCGCTCGGGTGCAGGCCGTCCGCCGCCACCATGTCCGGATGGCGCCGCGAAAGCGGCGTGATGTCCACCCAGCGCGCGCCCGCGCGGCCCGCCTCGTCGCGGGCGATCGCGTTGTAGACGTCCAGTGCGTGGGCGATCGGCGCAGGGTCGCGGCCCTGCTCGCGGGCAAAGCGGGTGACGCCCCAGTCGGGGATCGACACCACGACCACGCGCGAGGGCCGCCCGCCGGCCAGGCCGACCGCGCGGCGCAGGAGGCCGCTGAACTGCGTGCGGTACGTTCCGGCCGAGCGCCCGCGGTACTGGTTGTTGACCCCGATCAGCAGCGTGACCAGGTCGTAGGGCGGCGTGAGCGTGGCCGCGTCCATGCCCGCGCAGAGCTCGTCGGTGGTCCAGCCGGTCACGGCGATGATCTGCGGATCGTCGATGGCCACGCCACGCGCGCGCAGCTGCCGCACCAGTTGCGCGGGCCAGCGGCCGGTGGCGGGGACGGCTTCGCCGATGGTGTAGGAATCACCCAGGGCGAGGTAGTGCAGGGGCATGGCGGTACGTCCTTCGGCGTGCGTATGGTCAAGCGTAGCCCGCCACTCTTGGTAGGAGGTGCGTGACCCCTGTCCCCGCCGCACGGGGGCCTCAGGCGACGGCCGGCTCGTGCGCCTGCTCCTGCGCCATCCGCGACAGCACCCGTTCGATCCGCACGAACACGTCCGCCAGTTCCACCGGCGGCGGCAGCAGGGTCAGGCGGAAATGCCGGCTCGCCGGTATGTTGAAACTCGAGCCGGGCACGACCAGCACCGCTTCCTCTTCCAGCAGGCGCAGGGCAAACGTGTTGTCGTCGAAACGCGGCAGCTGTTCGGCGCGCACGTGCGGGAACGCATATAGCGCGCCCGCGGGGGCGGCCAGGTCGAGAAAGCCGCTCGCCGCCACGCCGTCCATCACGGCGCGGCGGGCCTCGTGCAGGCGCCCGCCCGGCGCGGTGAGCGCGGCGATGGTGGCACGCCCGTTCAGCGCCGGCTCGACCGCCCACTGCGCCGGCATGTTGGCGCACAGCCGCAACGCCGCCAGCAACTGCAGCGCATCACGGTAGGTGCCGGTGCGCGCCGGATCGCCGGACAGGCTCAGCCAGCCCACGCGGTAACCGCAGGCGCGGTACACCTTCGACAGGCCGCCGAAGCTCAGGCACGGGTGCGCGCCGGCGACCTCGGCCAGCGGCTGGAGCGGCGCCTCGTCGTAGAGGATCTCGTCGTAGATCTCGTCGGCGAACAGCAGCAGGTCATGCCGCTGCGCGATCGCCACCAGCCGTTCCAGCAGCGCGCGGGGGTACACCGCGCCGGTCGGATTGTTGGGGTTGATCAGCACCAGCGCGCGGGTGCGCGGGGTGATGAGCGCTTCCAGTTCGTCCGGATCGGGCAGGTGTGCGTTCTGCGCCAGGCAGCGGTAGTAGCGCGGGCGCCCGCCGTTGAGGATGGTGGCGGCGCTCCACAGCGGATAGTCCGGACTGGGCAGCAGCACCTCGTCGCCGGGCTGCAGCAGTGCGCGCAGCGACAGGTCGATCAACTCGCTGACACCGTTGCCGACGAAGATGCGCTCCACCGCCACGCCCTGTGCGCCGCGCGCGCGTTGCTGCGCGGCGATCGCCTCGCGCGCCTCGTCCAGGCCCTGCTCGTGGCCGTAGCCTTCGCTGTCGGCCAGGTGCGCGGCGACCGCCTGGCGCAGGTGCGCGGGCGTCTCGAAGCCGTAGCGGGCCGGATTGCCGATGTTGAGCTTGACGATGGCGCGGCCGGCCGACTCCAGCTCGCGGGCGCGGCGGGTGAGCGCGCCGCGGATCTCGTAACGCACGTCGGCAAGGTGGGGGCTGGGGGTGATCGGCGCGGAAGGGGGTGAAGCCTGCACGGGGTCCTCTGCGGGGCCTTGTAAAGCCGCCGATGCTAGCAGCGCAGGGTGCCCGCGGGGCAGACGGCGAACGCCGCCGCGGCAAGGCATAATCGGGCACCTATGAGCGATGCCGCGACCCTCGAACGCCTGCGCCACATCGGTTGGCGCGGTGACCTGCCGCCCGGCGGACGCCGCATCGCGCGCGTGGTGGCGCAGCATCGCGCCGGCTACGAACTGCATGACGGCGTGGCACTGTCCGGCGCGCAGCCGGCCGGGCATTTCCTCAAGCGCACGCTCGATCCGGCCGACCGGCCGGCGGTCGGCGACTTCGTCGAAGTGGAGGAGGGCCGCCCGCCGCACATCCTCACCGTGCTGCCGCGGCGCAGCGTGCTCTCGCGCGCCGCCGCGGGCGAGCGCTATGAACGGCAGATCATCGCCACCAACATCGACTACGTGCTGGTGTTGACCGGGCTGGACAACGACTTCAACCCGGCGCGCATCGAGCGCTATCTGTCGCTGATCGAGGATTCCAACGCACAGCCGGTGGTGCTGCTGAGCAAGCTCGATCTCCACGCCGATGGCGGCGCACGCCTGGGCGCGCTGCGCCAGCGCCTGCCGGACACCACCCCGATCCACGCCATCAACGGCAAGGATCCGGCCAGCGCCGCGCTGCTCGCGCGCTACCTCGGCCCCGGCGACAGCGCGGTGCTGGTCGGTTCGTCGGGGGCCGGCAAGTCCACCCTGACCAACACGCTGCTGGGCACCGAGCGCATGGCCACCGGCGAGGTGCGCGCGCACGACAGCCGCGGCCGCCACACCACCACCCATCGCGCGCTGCTGATGCTGCCCTCGGGCGGCTGCCTGATCGACACGCCGGGCATGCGCGAGCTCAAGCTGACCGGCGAGGAAAATCTCGACCTGTTCGCCGACATCGAGACGCTGGCCGAAACCTGCCGCTTCGCCGACTGCGGGCACGGCAGCGAACCGGGCTGCGCGGTACAGGCGGCGCTGGATTCAGGCGAGCTGACCGCCGAGCGCTGGCGCAACTACCTCAAGCTGCGCGACGAGCGCGAAGAGCAGGCGGCCACGCTGGAAGCGCGCCTGCGCCGCCAGCGCGGCGGTCGTCCGGCGGACCGCCCGCACGGGCAGCGCGGCCGGCGCGAGCGGGAGTAGGCGCGGCATGCGCGGCACCTGTGCGAGTCCGGGCGCCGCGTGCCCGCCGGTGTCGCGATGAACATCGACGCCTCCACCCACCGGCTTTACGCCGCGCTCGACCAGCGCCTGCTGGTCGCCACGCGCACGATCAACATCCTGCCCACGGTGAGCTGGCCGGCCTCGCTGGAGCGGCGCATGATCGAGGCCTACGACAAGGGCGACTTCGCGCTGCCGCAGGTGGACTACCTGCGCCCGGACCTGGCGGCAGTGCGCGCCGAGCTGGCGGCGATCGAACGCGAGGCCGAGGTGCTGCTGGTCGGCGACCCGATCGGCGAATTTCTCTGCCGCACGGCCACCTCCTGGCGGGTTGCCGCCGAGATGCTCGAAGCGGTGGGCAGCGCCGGCGTCACCGCACCGTCGATCGCCCTGTACGGGCGACCCGGCGATGCGATTCCCGGCAGCGACAAGAGCAACCTGGACGCGGCGCGCTACTTCGTCGAGCTCTCCGACGAGCTGGGTGCCGACCTGCTCGCCGACACGGTGAGCATGGATCTTTCCGCGGAGGAACTGCGCGCGGACCTGAGCCGCGTGCTGGACGAATTCTTCGGCCCCGGGCGCATCGTCATCGAGGTCGATCCCGAGCTCACTGCCAAGGCCGCCGCCGGCGCCACCCGCATCCGCCTGCGCGGCGGCGCGCACTTCAGCGAGTACGACCGCCACCAGTTGCTGGCGCACGAGGCGTTCGTGCATTCGCTCACCGCGCTCAACGGGCGTGAGCAGCCGCTGCTGGGCTCGCTGGCGCGGACCTCGCCGCGCGTGACCGCTACCCAGGAGGGCCTGGCGGTGTTCGCCGAACTGATCTCCGGCGCCATCGACATCGCGCGCCTGAAGCGCATAAGCCTGCGCATCCTGGCGATCGACATGGCGCTCAACGGCGCCGACTTCGTCGAGGTCTACAAGTACTTCCGCCACTGCGGGCAGGGCGCGGCCGACAGCTTCCACTCCGCACAGCGGGTGTTCCGCGGCGTGCCGCTGACCGGCGGCGCGGCGTTCGCCAAGGACAACGTGTACCTCTCCGGCCTGCTCACCGTGCACACCTTCTTCCGCTGGGCGTTCAAGCAGCAGCGCATGGACCTGTTGCGCTACCTGTTCGCCGGCAAGCTGGCCCTGCACGACGTGATCACCCTGCAGCCGCACTTCGAGGCCGGCACCCTGCTGCCGCCGCGCTGGCTGCCGCCGTGGATGCAGCGCGTGCATGGCCTGGCCGGCAAGCTCGCGTTCTCGTTGTTCGTCAACGGCATCCACATGGGGCAGGTGCAGGCCGACGAGCTGAACCTGCAGCTCTGACGGCCATCGGCAGGCGTAGGGTGGGCTTCAGCCCACCGTTCTCGCTAGCTGGCGGTGGGCTGAAGCCCACCCAGAGCGTTGCGGCGCACTTGCGAAAGATCGCCTTTGCGGCCGCGAAAGGACATCGGCAACACACGTTGCAAACCGGTATCGTTATCGCCTGATCCGCCGAAGGGACTCGTCATGCGCCTGTTTTCGCACCGCCTGCTACTCACTCGCCGACAGCTGGCGCTTGCCGCGCTGGCCTTCTTCCTGACCGGCCTGGCCGCTGGGTTGGAGGCGATCCACCTGGCCGGCTGAGCCCGGCGTGGGGCCTGACCGACGGGTGCGCCTGCTACCATGTAAGACCGCTTCCCCTCGCAGAAAAGCCGCCACCCATGGCCCATCCCGACGACTTGCGCCACGCCGCGCTCGAGTACCACCGCCATCCCCGCCCCGGCAAGATCAAGGTCACCGCGACCAAGGCGATGGTGACCCAGCGCGACCTGGCGCTGGCCTACTCGCCCGGCGTGGCCTATGCCTGCGAGGCGATCGTCGAGAACCCGCAGGCGGCCAGCCAGATGACCGCGCGTGGCAACCTGGTCGCGGTGATCACCAACGGCACCGCGGTGCTCGGCCTGGGTGACATCGGCCCGCTCGCCGGCAAGCCGGTGATGGAAGGCAAGGGCGTGCTGTTCCAGAAGTTCGCCGGCATCGACGTGTTCGACATCGAGCTGAACGAGCGCGACCCGGACAAGCTGGTCGACATCATCGCCGCGATGGAGCCGACCTTCGGCGGCATCAACCTGGAAGACATCAAGGCGCCGGAGTGCTTCATCGTCGAGCGCAAGCTGCGCGAGCGGATGAACATCCCGGTGTTCCACGACGACCAGCACGGCACCGCGATCATCGTCGGCGCGGCCGTGCTCAACGCATTGGCGGTGGTCGGCAAGGACATCGGCGACATCCGGCTGGCCACCACCGGCGCCGGCGCGGCGGGCATCGCCTGCCTGGACATGCTGGTGGCGCTCGGCGTGAAGCCGCAGAACATCCTGGCGTTCGACCGCGAAGGCGTGATCCACACCGGCCGCCAGGGCCTGGACCCGGACAAGGCGCGTTACGCGCGCGACACCGACAAGCGCGAGCTGGCGCAGATCGTGGCCGGCGCGGACGTGTTCCTTGGCCTCTCCGCCGGCGGCATTCTCAAGCCGGAGATGGTTGCGACCATGGCCGACAAGCCGGTCATCCTGGCGCTGGCGAACCCCCATCCCGAGATCCTGCCCGAAGACGCCAGGCGCGTGCGACCGGACTGCATCGTCGCCACCGGCCGCTCGGACTACCCGAACCAGGTCAACAACGCGCTGTGCTTCCCGTACATCTTCCGCGGCGCGCTGGACGTGGGCGCCACTGGCATCAACGAGGCGATGAAGCTCGCCTGCGTGCGCGCGATCGCGGAACTGGCCCGGATGGAAGCCTCCGATCTGGCTGGCGCCTACAGCGGCGAGGTGCCCTCGTTCGGCGCCGAGTACCTGATCCCGCGTCCGTTCGATCCGCGCCTGCTGGTGATGCTGGCGCCGGCGGTGGCGCAGGCGGCGATGGACTCGGGCGTGGCCGCCCGGCCGATCGAGGACATGGACGCCTACCGCGAGAAGCTCGGCCAGTTCATCTACCGCACCAGCCTGCTGATGAAGCCGGTGTACGAGCGCGCCCGCACCGACCTCAAGCGCGTGGTCTACGCCGAGGGCGAGGAAGAGACCGTGCTGCGCGCGGTGCAGACGGTGATCGACGAAAAGCTCGCCTTCCCGATCCTGATCGGCCGCCCGGACGTGATCGCCCAGCGCATCGAACGCCTCGGCCTGCGCATCCGCGAGGGCGTGGATTTCGAGCTCACCAACATCAACGACGACCCGCGCTTCAACGACTACTGGCAGCAGTACCACGCGCTGACCGAGCGTCGCGGCGTGACTCCGGCGGCGGCCAAGAACCTGCTGCGCTCGCGGCCGACGCTGATCGCCGCGCTGATGGTCGAGCGTGGCGAGGCCGACGCGATGATCTGCGGCCTGGTCGGGCGCTACCACAAGAAACTCGGCTACCTGCGCAGCGTGTTCGGGCTGGACCCGGGCGTGCAGTGCACCTCGGCCATGTCCGGCGTGATCAACGACCTGGGCGCCTGGTTCTTCGTCGACACCCACGTGCAGGTCGACCCCACCGCCGAGCAGATCGCCGAGGCCACGCTGCAGGCGAGCTACCGCCTGAAGCTGTTCGGCATCGAGCCGAAGGTGGCGCTGCTGTCGCACTCGAATTTCGGCAGCCACGACAATCCCAGCGCGGCCAAGATGCGCCACGCCTACCAGTTGATCCGCGAGCGCGCGCCGCGGCTGGAGATCGACGGCGAGATGCAGGCCGACACCGCCTGGGACGAGGCGTTGCGCCAGAGGATCTTCCCCAACAGTACGCTCGCCGGGCGCGCCAACCTGTTCGTGCTGCCGAATCTGGATGCCGCCAACATCGTCTACAACATGGTCAAGGTGATGACCGGCGGCGTGGCGATCGGCCCGATCCTGATGGGCGTGGACAAGAGCGCGCACATCCTCACCCCGGCCTCGACCGTGCGCCGCGTGGTCAACATGACCGCGCTCGCGGCGGTGGATGCGCAGATCCGTGCCGCCGGCCGCATGCCCGGCGCGGAAGCCTGGCGGAGCATGCGCTAGGCGCTGCACCGGGGGTGCACCACGCCCCGCCCGCGTTGCCCGGCAGCAGCGAAGAACGCGGCCGATCCACCGTCCGCGCCCGCCATGTGCGCCGCGGCATACCCGCGGACGGTGGTCCGGGCGCTGCCGCGGGCCTCATATGGCGGCACCGCACCCCGAAAGCTAGAATCGGGGGCTCCCCACGTCGAATACATCAGGCGCCCGGCGCCGCGGAGAAGCTTCATGGATCAGTTCGATGACATCCTGAACCAGGATATCGACCCCACCGAAACCCGCGAGTGGGTCGACTCGCTCAACGCGGTCATCCAGCACGACGGCACCGAGCGCGCGCATTACCTGCTCGAGCGCATGGTCGATTCCACGCGACGCTCCGGCGGCTACCTGCCGTTCGACCCGACCACCGAGTACGTCAACACCGTCGCGCCCAGCCAGGAGGCCAAGAGCCCGGGCGACGCGGCGATGGAATGGCGTATCCGCTCGCTGATCCGCTGGAACGCGATGGCGATGGTGGTGCGTGCCAACCGCAAACCCGGCGAGCTCGGCGGCCACATCGCCAGCTTCGCCTCATCTGCCACGCTCTACGACGTGGGCTTCAACCACTTCTGGCGCGCCCCCAGCGCCGAGCACCCGGGCGACCTGGTGTTCCACCAGGGCCATTCCAGCCCGGGCATCTACGCGCGCTCGTTCCTCGAAGGGCGCCTGGCCGAGGACCAGCTCGACCTGTTCCGCATGGAGGTGGTCGGCAAGGGCCGCGCGCTGTCGTCCTACCCGCATCCGTGGCTGATGCCGGACTACTGGCAGGTGCCGACGGTGTCGATGGGCTTAGGTCCCATCCAGGCGATCTACCAGGCGCAGTTCTGGAAGTACCTCGAACACCGCGGTCTGATGCCCAAGACCGACCGCAAGATCTGGTGCTTCATGGGTGACGGCGAGTGCGACGAGCCCGAGTCGCTCGGCGCGATCTCGCTGGCCGGCCGGGAAGGGCTGGACAACCTGGTGTTCGTGATCAACTGCAACCTGCAGCGCCTGGACGGCCCGGTGCGCGGCAACGGCAAGATCATCCAGGAACTGGAGGGCGTCTTCCGTGGCGCCGGCTGGAACGCGATCAAGGTGATCTGGGGCTCCTACTGGGATCCGCTCCTGGCGCGCGACAACGACGGCGTGCTGCGCAAGCTGATGATGGAAACGCTCGACGGCGAGTACCAGGCCTGCAAGGCCTTCGGCGGCGCCTACACGCGCGAGCATTTCTTCGGCAAGTACCCGCAGACCCGCGAGATGGTCGCCAACCTGTCCGACGACGACATCTGGCGCCTCAACCGCGGCGGCCACGATCCGCACAAGGTCTACGCCGCCTACCACGCGGCGGTGAACACCAAGGGCATGCCCACGGTGATCCTGGCCAAGACGGTCAAGGGCTACGGCATGGGCCTGGGCTCGGGCGAGTCGCAGAACCCGACCCACCAGCAGAAGAAGCTCGACACCGACTCGATCCGCGCCTTCCGCGACCGCTTCAACGTGCCGGTGCCGGACGACAAGCTGGACGAGGTGCCGTACTACCACCCGGGCAAGGACTCGCCGGAAGTGGAGTACATGCTCGAGCGCCGTCGTGCGCTGGGCGGGTTCCTGCCGCAGCGCCGGCGCAAGACCGACGTGGCGCTGAAGGCGCCGGAACTGCCGGCGTTCGAACAGATCACCAAGGGCACCGGCGATCGCGAGATCTCCACCACCATGGCGCTGGTGCGCGGCATGAACCTGTTGCTGCGCGACAAGGCGATCGGCCCGCGCGTGGTGCCGATCGTCGCCGACGAGGCGCGCACCTTCGGCATGGAGGGCATGTTCCGGCAGATCGGCATCTATGCGCCGTTCGGCCAGAAGTACCGCCCGCAGGACGCCGACCAGCTGCTGTACTACCGCGAGGACCAGAAGGGCCAGGTGCTGCAGCAGGGCATCAGCGAGGCCGGCGGCATGGCCTCGTGGATGGCCGCGGCCAGCAGCTACTCGATCAGCAACCAGCCGATGCTGCCGTTCTTCATCTATTACTCGATGTTCGGCTTCCAGCGCATCGGCGATCTGGCCTGGGCCGCCGGTGACATGCGCGCGCGCGGCTTCCTGGTCGGCGGCACCTCCGGGCGCACCACGCTGAACGGCGAAGGCCTGCAGCACGAGGACGGCCAGTCGCACCTGATGGCCGGCGTGATCCCCAACGTCAAGGCGTACGACCCGACCTTCTCCTACGAGGTCGCGGTGATCCTGCAGGACGGCACCCGCCGCATGCTGCAGGAGCAGGAGGACGTGTACTACTACGTCACCGTGATGAACGAGAACTACGAGCACCCGGACATGCCCAAGGGTTGCGAGGAGGGCGTCATCAAGGGGATGTATCTGTTCCGCGATTCGGGCGTCGGGATTCGGGATTCGGGTAAAGGCAAGGGCAAGGGCAAGGCGCCGTGCGTGCAGTTGCTCGGTTCGGGAACGATCCTGCGCGAGGTGATCGCGGCGGCCGAGCTGCTGGAGAAGGATTTCGGGGTCAAGGCCGACATCTGGTCCTGCCCGAGCTTCAGCGAGCTGCGCCGCGACGGCTTCGATGCCGAGCGCTGGAACCGCCTGCATCCGGAAGCCGAGCAGCGCCTGCCGTACGTCACGCAACTGCTGCAGGGGCGCTCCGGCCCCGCGGTGGCGGCGACCGACTACGTGCGCGAATACGCCGACCAGATCCGTGCCTTCATGCCCGACGGGATGCGCTACACCGTGCTGGGCACCGACGGCTACGGCCGTTCGGACACCCGTGCGCACCTGCGCGAGTTCTTCGAGGTCGACCGCTACTGGATCGCCCACGCCGCACTCGCCGCGCTGGCGAAGGACGGCCTGGTCAACGCCAAGGACGTGGCGCGCGCGATCAAGGAGTACAAGCTCGACCCCGAGAAGCCGAACCCGCTGACGGTCTGATTGCCTCGAAGCCCCCGTTGCCCTCTCCCCTGCGGCCGCTTTAGCGCGGACGCCCGGGAGGCGGCACGAGTCGCGCGGGTTGGTATGTGTACGCCGCGCTCTGCTCCCTCTCCCCGCCGGGGAGAGGGTTGGGGTGAGGGGACGGGCTCGCGGGGAGGCTCCTGCGTTGGCTTGCCCTGGCGGCCGTTCCCGCGCCCCTCTTCGCAGTCACTCGCGGAAGCCCGCGGCTGCCGAGCCCGGTCGCGAAAGGCCCGCGCCTGACCCAATCGACTACTCCGACAACACCTGCTGGATCGCCTCCAGCCCATGCCCGCGCGTCTCGATACCGCGGCGCATCAACAGCCATGCTGCCAGCCCCATCGGCAAGGCGATCAGCAGCGCCGACAGCATGAAATGCTCGAACAAGCCGAGCACGCCCAGCAGTGCGCCCAGAATGCCGCCCAGCTTCGAGCCCCCGGCGATCAGGCCCGAGCCGGTGCTGCGCAGGTGCACGGGGTAGATCTCCGCCGCATAGGGGATCAGCGTCGCGATCACCCCGCTGATGCTCAGCAGCAGCGCCACCGTGGCGGCCGTGGTCAGCGCGTTCGAGCGCAACCCCGCCGCCCCGATCGCGAAGAACAACAACAGTGACGCCGCGGTCAACCCGATGAACAGCACCAGCGTACGGATGCTGCTCCAGCGCTGGTAACAGGCGACCACGATGGCGATGCCCGGCAAGGCCAGCACCGCCGACCGTGCCAGCAACGCGGCGCTCGCCTGCGCGTCGATGCCCAGTTTGACCAAGTTGGCCGGCAGCCACAGCAGGAAGCCGAAGTTGGCCAGTCCCCAGGCGACCGCACAGACCATCAGGCCCCAGGTGATCGCCGCATGCCGCCCGCGCAGCAGCTGGCGCATGCCGATCCGCTCGGCCGCGTGCGTGTGGGTTTGCGCCGGCTGTGGCGCGCTCCCGCGCACCGGCGGCTGGTCGCCGGAAAATTTGAGCAGCACCGCGCGCGCCTGGTCTTCCAGTCCGGCCAGCGCGAGGAACCGCGGTGACTCGGGGATGTAGCGGTTGAGCAGCACGATCAGCGCGCCGGTGGGCAGGTTGAGCAGCCACAAGGCCCGCCAGCTGTAGGCCGGCTCGAACAGCGTCGCCGCACCTGAAGCCAGCAGGTAGCCGGCCGAGGTGCCCACGCCGCCCAGCGCCACCAGCAGCCAGCCGCGGTGCGCGGTGGGAATGGTCTCGGCCATCAGCGTGAAGGTGATCGGCAGCATGCCGCCGGCCGCGGCACCCATCATGAAGCACATCACCAGGTTCCAGCCGAACGAAGGCATCGCGCCGCAGATCGAGGTGCCCATGAACATCAGCGCCGAGAGCAGGATCGTGGCGCGCCGGCCGAACAGGTCGCCCAGGCGCCCCCACACGATCGAGCCGACGGTGGTGCCGATCAGCGCCGACAGGGCCAGCAGGCCGGCGGTGGCGCCGCTGATGCCGTACTCGGCCGACATGCCCGGCATCACGAAACCGATCGTGGCCGGTTTCATCACGTCCACCGCCAGCGCCAGGGTCAACACGCCCACCAGCTTCCAGTGCTCGCGATTGAGCGGCACGTGATCGGCGACGTGGAACGGCAGCGGGTCGAGGTTCCCGTGCAGCGTGCGCCGCATCTGCGCCAGCCGCGGCATCAGCCCGTAGCCCGACAGCAGCACGCCCAGCGGCACCAGCGCCATGCCGGTGAGCATCAGGTTGTCCATCGGCATGCCGGCCAGCCGGTAGTGCATCGGCGCGGCCATCGCGAGCATCGGCAGGTGCGCCAGCACGCCGGCGATCACGCACAGGCAGCCGGCCCAGAAGGCCACCGGGTGGTGGAAGGTGATGCTCTTGTGGGACATGCAGGCACGCCGGGCGGGAGAAGACCAAGCTTACCCGCAGCGCACGGGGTCGGCCGCGTGGCCTCGCACGGCCCCATCGGCATCGGGCGACGGCTGCAGCCGGACCGCGTGCTGCAGCGGGCTGCGGGTGCGCCCCACCGACAGCTCCCCGCTCGCGCCCAGTGCCAGCGTCACGTAACGCTTGGCCGCCTCGATGGCCATGGGCACCGGGCGCGAGGGCAGCAGCGCGGCGATGGCGGACGCCAGGGTGCAGCCGGTGCCGCGATCGCCGCGGGCGGCGAGCCGCGGTGCGTCGAATACGCGCATGCCATCGGCGCCCAGCAGTACGTCCGGGCTGCGCGGCCCGGCCAGATGACCGCCCTTGAGCAACACCCACGCCGGTCCCTGCGCGCGCAACCGGGCGGCACCGGCGAGCATCGTGGCCAGGTCGGTGGCGGGCGCCTCGCCGAGCAGTGCGGCCGCCTCGGCGAGGTTGGGGGTGAGTACGCTGGCCAGCGGCAGCAGCTCGTCGCGCAGCACGGCGAGGGCGTCATGCGCGAGCAGTCGCGCGCCCACGCTGGCGCCCAGCACCGGGTCGAGCACGATTCGGGGCGCGCGATGACCCCGAAGGCGAGCCGCGACGGTACGGGCGATCGGTGCGGTGGCGAGCATGCCGATCTTCACCGCATCCACGCGTACGTCCTCGAATACGGCATCGAGCTGGGCGGCGACCAGCGCCGGCGAAAGCGGTTGCACGCGATGCACGGCCTGGCCGTTCTGCGCGACCACCGCGGTAGTCACCGCCATGCCATAGACACCCAGCGCGGCGAAGGTCTTGAGGTCGGCACACAGGCCGGCCGCCCCGCTCGGGTCGGTGCCGCCGATGGCGAGCACGTTCGCGCTCACGCGGGCCACTGCGGTTCGCCGAACGCCAGCAATGCCAGCGTTTCGTGGCCGTGGTGCGACAGCAGCGCCGCCGCGCGCGCCGCGCGCAGGCCGGTGCGACAGCCGAGCACGATGCGGGGTCCGCGTGGCAAGGTCGGCACGCGTGCGGGCAGCTCGTCCATCGTCAGGCGCAAGGCCTGCGGTAGCGGCGAGGGCGGCCCTTCGCCGCCGCGCAGGTCGAGCACAAGATCGGTATCGTGCACTTGCGAGACGGCGATGAACGGCAGCGCCTGCGCGGGCTCGGCGGCACCGTCGAAGCCGCAGCCGCCGAAGCGCAGGCGGCGGGCATCCCAACTGAACAACCGGCCCCGCGGCGAGGGCGAGAGGTCGAGCAGCAGGGCCAGCGCGAACTGCGCCTGCAGTGCGCCCAGCAACGCGACCACCGGCCCGAGCACGCCGGCGCTGTCGCAGTCGCCGCCGTGCGTAGGCAGCTGCGGAAACACCGCGCGGTAGCTCGGCGCGCCGTCGCAGAACACGCCGACGTAGCCGCCCAGGCCCACTGCCGAGGCGCTCACCAGCGGCCGGCCGAGGCGCAGGCAGGCGTCGCTCAGGGTGTAGGTGACGGCGAGGGTGTCGGCCGCGTCGAGCACCACGTCGGCGGCGGCCACCCGCTCCGGCGCATTGGCCGGCGTGAGCGGCTCGATGCGTGCGCGCAGGCGGGTCTCCGGGTTGAGCTCGCCCAGCGCGAGGCAGGCCGCGCGGGCCTTCGGCCGACCGATGTCGGCCATGCGGTAGAGCGGCTGGCGATGGAGGTTGTGCAGCTCCACCGTGTCCGGGTCCATCACCGTGACGCGGCCCACGCCGGCCCCCACCAGCCAGGGCAGCAGTGCGCAGCCGAGTCCGCCGGCGCCGACCACCAGCACGTGTGCGCCGGCCAGCCGCGCCTGGCCCTGCTCGCCGACCTGCGGCAGGCGCATCTGGGTCCGGTAGCGCGCGTTCATGCGAGGCTCCCCAGTGCGTCGAGCCAGGCCCGCGCGCGGGCGGGCGGGTCGGCGTGGCGGACCACGTCGCCGACCATCGCCACGGCGTCCGCCCCCGCGGCCAGGCAGGCCGGCGCGCGTTCGAGCGTTATGCCGCCGATGGCCACCAGCGGCAGCGTGCCGATGGCCCGCTTCCACTCGCCGATCCGCCCCACGCCCTGCGGCGCCCAGGGCATCGCCTTGAGCGCGGTCGGCCAGATCGGCCCGAGCGCGACGTAGTCCGGGCGCACGCCGCGTGCGCGCGCCAGTTCGTGGCGATCGTGCGTGCTCACGCCCAGGCGCAATCCGTGGCGGCGCAACGCGGGAAGGTCGGCGCCGTCCAGATCCTCCTGGCCCAGGTGCACGAAATCCGCGCCCTGCTCGATCGCCAGCTCCCAGTGATCGTTGACCACCAGCTGCGCGCCGTGGCGCCGGCAGGCAGCGAGCGCATCGGCGATCTCCCGCCGCAGCCGGTCGTCGTCCGCCTGCTTGATGCGCAGCTGCACCAGCCGCGCGCCGGCGGCGGCCAGGTCGCGTACCAGCGCGGCGCTGTCGACCACCGGATAGAAACGCGGCAACCGGTTCATGCCAGCACCGCCATGCCGAGCACCGGCGTGGAAGGCGCGGCCATGTCGCGCGGCGCGATCGGGTCGGCCAGGTAGGCGGTGCGTCCGGCACTCACCGCCTGCGCGAAGGCGCGGGCCATCGCCTCCGGATCGCCGGCCTGCGCCACGGCGGTGTTGAGCAGCACCGCGTCATAGCCCAGCTCCATGACCGCCGCCGCGTGCGAGGGCAGGCCGAGGCCGGCGTCGACGATCAGCGGCACGTCCGGAAAGTGGGCGCGCAACGCCCGCAGCCCGCACGGATGGGACAGGCCGCGGGCGCTGCCGATCGGCGCGGCCAGGGGCATCAGCACGCGGCAACCGGCATCGAGCAGCCGCGCGGCCACGCCGAGGTCGTCGGTGGTGTAGGGGAACACCTCGAAGCCCTCGGCCACCAGCACGCGGGCGGCCTCCACCAGGCCGACCACGTCGGGGCACAGGGTATCGTCGTCCGCGATCACTTCCAGCTTG
The DNA here is from genome assembly GCF_017837635.1 of Frateuria flava. Lineage (GTDB taxonomy): Bacteria > Pseudomonadota > Gammaproteobacteria > Xanthomonadales > Rhodanobacteraceae > Frateuria_A > Frateuria_A flava. The sequence continues at coordinate 306,857 of NZ_JAGJRS010000013.1, read as the reverse complement.
ATCCAGCGCGTGCCGAACAGTTCGCGCGCCATCTGCGCGGTGGTCACCGCCTCGCGCACGCCGTGGCAACCGGCGGTGTTGGGCAGCACCTGCGTGCCGAGTCCGCGCACCTGGTCCCAGAACGCCTCGCCGCCGACCGCGGTGCGGCGCAGCGAGACGGTAAGGATCTGCGCCTGCGCCGCATGCACCGCAGCGGTCATCCGCTCCGGCGATGGAAAGTTTGCGGTGCCCAGCAGCAGCCGCGAGTGGAAGCGCCGGCCGTAGAGTTCGAGCGGGTTCATCTCAGCCTCCCTGCATCGGTGCGAGCACTTCGACGCGGTCGCCTTCGGCCAGCGGCGTGGCGGCGCGCGCCGCCACGGGAACGAAGCGACCGTTGAGCGCGGTGGCGACCGCCGTGCCGGCCAGCCCCAGCTGCTCGACCAGGGTGGCGAGGTCGGGCGCCGGCGCGTGCGGTTCGCCGTTCACGATGAGCTTCATGCGCGGGCCTCCTGGGTCGGGAACAATTGCCGGGCCAGCGCCTGCGCGTACCAGGGCGCCAGCAGGAAGCCGTGCCGGTACAGGCCGTTGAAACGCGTGATGCGGCCCTGGGTGAGCAGGCACGGCAGGTGGTCCGGCAGCGCCGGGCGCACGCCCACGCCCAGTTCGACGATCGCCGCCTCGGCCAGCGCCGGGTGCAGCGCCCAGGCGGCGTTGAGCAGTTCCATCGCGGCGCGGGCGGTGACCGGCCCGGCGTGGCCGCTTTCTACCACGGTGGCGCCCAGCAGCAGCCGCCCGTCCGCGCGCGGCACCAGGTAGAGCGGGTGGCGCGGGTGCAGCAACCGCAGCGGCCGCCGGAACGCGACCTCGGCGGTGCGCAACACCAGCGTTTCGCCGCGCACGCCGCGCAGGTCCGGCAAGGCATCGCGCGCGGCCAGGCCACGGCAGTCGATCACGGCGTCGGCGACCAGTTCCGCGGCGTCCACCTCGGCGTGGAACTGGATCGGGACGCCGCGCGCGCCCAGCGCCGCGGCGAGCGAGTGCAGGGCCTCGCGCGGATCCAGGTGCGCTTCGCGCGCGAACCACAGCCCGTGCTCGAAGCGGCCGGCGAGCGCCGGCTCCAGCGCGGCGATGCCCTCGCCATCGAGCCACTGGCCCGCGCCGCTGCGCCGGGCCAGCTTTTCCAGCTCGCCGCGGTCGCGGGCGTGCGCCACCGCCAGGGTGCCACGTTGCACCGTGGCCGGATGATGGCGTGGCCACCAGGCGAGCGCCTCCTCGCCTTGCGCGGTGAGTTCCGGGCCAGCGCCGTCGCGTTCACACCATGGCGCGAGCATGCCGCCGGCCTGCCAGGAGCAGGCGCCTTCGCCCAGCGCCGCGGCGCGCTCGTACACGCGCACCCGCGCGCCGCGTTCGGTCAGCGCCAGCGCCGCGGCAAGCCCGGCCACGCCGGCGCCGATCACCGCCACGCTGGCGTGCCCCACGCTGGTCCGTTCACGGCTGCCGGACATACAGCGCACCTCCGCCGACGGTGAACTCGCGCGACTTCTGCGCCATGCCTTCGAGCGCCCGGGCATCCTCGCGCAGGTCCTGCGAGATCTTCATCGAACAGAACTTCGGCCCGCACATCGAACAGAAGTGGGCCAGCTTGTGCGCCTCCTTCGGCAGCGTGCGGTCGTGGTAGGCGCGCGCGGTATCCGGGTCCAGCGCCAGCGCGAACTGGTCTTCCCAGCGGAAGGCGAAGCGCGCGCGCGACAGCGCGTCGTCGCGCAGCCGCGCGGCCGGGTGGCCCTTGGCCAGGTCCGCCGCGTGCGCGGCGATGCGGTAGGCGATCACCCCGGCCTTGACGTCGTCGCGGTCGGGCAGGCCCAGGTGCTCCTTCGGCGTGACGTAGCAGAGCATCGCGGTGCCCAGCCAGCCGATCATCGCCGCGCCGATGGCCGAGGTGATGTGGTCGTGGCCGGGCGCGATGTCGGTGGTGAGCGGACCGAGCGTGTAGAACGGCGCTTCGCTGCAGGCGGCCAGTTGCCGGTCCATGTTCTCGGCAATGCGGTCCATCGGCACGTGCCCGGGCCCCTCGACCATCACCTGGCAGCCATGCGACCAGGCGATGCGGGTCAGCTCGCCCAGCGTGTTTAGTTCGGCGAACTGCGCGGCATCGTTGGCGTCGGCGATCGAACCCGGGCGTAGGCCATCGCCGAGCGACAGCGAGACGTCGTAGGCGCGGCAGATCGCGCAGATCTCCGCGAAGCGCTCGTACAGGAAGTTCTCGCGATGGTGGGCCAGGCACCAGCGCGCCATGATCGAGCCGCCGCGGCTGACGATGCCGGTGACGCGTCGTGCGGTCAGCGGCACGTGGGCCAGGCGCACGCCGGCGTGGATGGTGAAGTAGTCCACGCCCTGCTGCGCCTGCTCGATCAATGTCTCGCGGAACACCTCCCAGCTGAGGGCGAGCGGATCGCCGTCGACCTTCTCCAGCGCCTGGTAGATCGGCACCGTGCCCACCGGCACCGGTGCGTTGCGCAGGATCCAGGAGCGGATCGCGTGGATGTGGCGGCCGGTGGAAAGATCCATCACCGTGTCGGCGCCCCAGCGGATCGCCCACACCAGCTTCTCCACTTCCTCGGCCGCGCCCGAGCCGACCGCGGAGTTGCCGATGTTGGCGTTGACCTTCACCAGGAAGCGGCGACCGATCACCATCGGCTCCAGTTCCGTGTGGTTGATGTTGGCCGGGAGGATCGCGCGGCCGCGGGCGATCTCGTCGCGCACGAGCTCGGGCGTGATCTGTCCGGATACATCACCCGCGGTCGCTGCCTCGCGGCCGAGGTTTTCGCGCCAGGCGGCGTAGGCCATTTCTTCGGTGATCTTCCCGGCGCGGGCATGTTCCAGTTGCGTGACCACACAGTCCGCACGTCCGCGGCGCACGCGATGCGGCGCGGGACAGGGCGCCAGGGTGTCGCGCGGGGCAGCGATGGCGGCTTCCTCGTCCAGCCCGCGCCACACCAGCCACGGCGCGCGCACCGCCGGCAGGCCGGTGGCCAGATCGATGCGCGCGTGCGGGTCGGTGTAGGGGCCGGACGTGTCGTACAGATCCAGCGGCGGCTCGGCCGGATCGGACAGCACCACGCGCCGGAATGGCACGCGCAGCTGTGGCTGCGTGGATGGGGAACGGTAGACCTTGTGCGAGCCGCGGATGGGCCCGGTGGTGACCTCGACCGGTGTGGTCGCGTATGGCGTGCTGGATGGCATGGGATCTCCTCCTTCGGTGACGGGGAGATCCGGGGCGACGACAAGCGTGGGCTGCGCGCGAGCGCGTTGGTTGTGATTCCCGTCCCTTCGCCGGCATGACCCGGATCAGGTTCAAAGGGTCCGGCTGCCGCCATCTCAGCCCTGCCTGCGCAGGACACCCCTCGGAACCACGCTAGGCTAATGGCGCCTGACTGCCATTGTCCATCGAGCCGCCGTGAGGCGGGCGCGGAACCGGTTTTTCGCGCGCCGCGCACGCAGCGTTGCCGATACTCGGGGCACTCCAGCCACGCGCAGGTTCCCATGATCCGCTTCATGCCCAGTGCCGCCGAAGCGGCGGTCGCCAGTCATCCCCAGGCAGGAATCGCGATGGGCGGTCCGCCCGGGCCGCCGGAACATCCGCAGCAGGATCCGCCGCCGGAGCGGCCGCGCGATCCGGTCAATCCGGGGCCGCAGCAACCGGAGCTGCCACCGGTCGATCCGCACTCGCCCACCTTGCCGGAACCGCGCATGCGAGTGCGCGCCGCCGGCTGATATCCCCCATGCCGGGGACCCGATCAGCCCCAGGGGGGCGCTCGCCCCATCCACCTTTCAACTGACGTCCTTCCCGCGTTGCGGGAACGACGCCGGTGGAATCGAGGACTCCAGGTCCTTCTGCTCGGACGGGTGCCAATCAGGCTGCGGGGAGTGGTTGGGATGGGGGCTGAGCTCGCGGAGGTCCCGCGCGGAAGGGGCTTTGCTTGGCGCCCTAGCGTTGTCTCTCCGCGACCTGGCTCGCCTGCGGCGGGCTTCCGAGCGCCTTGCAAGGGCATTTTTGTGCGCGCGCGCCGCACTCGGCTCCGTCTTTCGGGGTGAGGGGCCGGGCTCGCGGAGGCATTTCCGCAAGCCTCGGCGTCAGCCTGGTTAGCGTCGATCCCGGCAAGGGAAAGCCAGAATAGATTCCCGCTTGCCCGGAGAGCACCGCCCGCAGCAGACGGTCGAGCTCCCGGCCGAGTCAGCCGCGAGGAAAGGACTGGCGGGATGACAGACCTCCCGCTCGCGGCGGCACGGTTCGCGAGTGAGGTCCGCTCGAAGGCCGCCCCCTGAGAAAAAGGCCAGCCTTCGAAGCGCGTTCCGCCAGGAACTCAGTCCTCGTCGCTGCGCAACAGCTTGCGCAGCAGGAAGAACGCGCCGATGGTGCCGGCGACCACGGCGACGGTCGCCACCGGGTGGCGGCTGGCGTGGCGGCGCACGCGGCGGTACTGGTAGCTCGCCTCGTCGGCCAGGTCCTCGGCCATGTGCGACATCTGCTTGCCGTAACCGGAGCCACGGCGCCCCAGGCGCGTGGTCAGGCGACGGCCACGTTCGATCAGGCCATTGGCCGTGTCGGCGGTGCCGCTGGCGTACTGGCGCACGCGGTCGCGTACGCGTTCGCTGGCGCCGTCGAAGCGCTGTTCGAGATCACGGGTTCGGTTCATGGGGGCCTCCTGTGCGTCGAGGCCCCAGCCTGACCAGCACGGCGTGAGAGGGGCGTCGAAGAGGCACCGCCGGTTCAGGTGCGCCTTAGCCGAGCCGGTACGCGCCACCGCGCTCGAGCGCACGCCAGTAAGCCGGCCGCGCGTGGATGCGCTCCAGCCACGCCCACAGCCGGGGGCGACCGGCGTCCAGGCCACCGCGTGCGCTGGCGGCTTCGACCGGAAAGCTCATGGCGATGTCGGCGACGCTGAAGTCCTCGCCGGCGAACCAGGCGCTTTTGCCCAGTTCGCCTTCCATGTAGTCCAGGTGGAGCGCGATCTGCGGATCGACGAACGTGCGCTGCACCTTCGCCGCGATGGCGCGCGCCACCGGCCGCACGAAGAACGGCGCCGGCCCCTTCGCGACGCGGGAGAATACCAGCTTGAGCAGCAACGGCGGCATCGCCGAGCCTTCCGCGTAGTGCAGCCAGTAGCTGCAGCGCCGGCGGGCCTCGGTGCCGGGTGGCGGCATCAGGGTGCCGGCGGCGTAGGTATCGCCCAGGTACTCGATGATCGCGCCGGACTCGGCCAGCACCCGCTCGCCGTCGGTGAGCACCGGCGCCTTGCCCAGCGGGTGGATCGCGCGCAACGCGGACGGGGCGAGCATCGTTTTCGGGTCGCGCCTGTAGTGCTCGACGCGGTAGTCCAGGCCCAGCTCTTCCAGCAGCCAGAGGATGCGCTGGGAGCGCGAGTTGTCGAGGTGGTGGACGGTGATCATCCGGCCATCACAGCCGATCGCTGCTGGTGGCGCAAGCGCGCCAGCAGCAGCCGTGGACTCAGTAACGCCAGCTTGTGCGATCCGCGTCGGCCGGCGCGTGGCCGTCGATGTAGCGCGTCACGGTCTCGATCAGTTCCTGGCCGCGCGGGCCCCAGCAGTGCGGCGCCATCGGCTGGTAGGTCACGCTGCCGCGAAAGGACGGGTTGCGCGCGCGCTTGAGGAACGCGTCCATCGCGCGCACGCCCATGTTGAGGTTGTAGGTGTCCGCATCGCCCACGTAGATGTGGATCTTGTCGGTGACCTTCGGCCCCAGCGTGGCCCAATGGGTTTCCAGCAGGTAGCGCAGGTCGAAGTGCTGCTTCCAGTAGTGCGCGACGTCGTGGTCGATCACGCCGGTGCGCTTGTCCCACAGCCGCCTGGGATAGCCGTCCGCGCCGACCGGGCCGAACGCCGCTTCCCAGATGTCCCACTGGCCGCCGGAGCGGCTGTGGTCGCCCACGGCCAGTTCGTACCGGTTCTCGTCCTTCATCATGGCCTCGACGTTGCCGTCCGGCTGACGCGTGTCCACGCGCTCGACCTTCATCCAGCCCTTGTCCAGCCAGTAGGCGTTGGCGTCGTCGTAGATGTTCACCACCTGGTGATGGCGGAAGTCCAGCGCGTCCGGACAGGAGGCGAACGTGCCGCCGTAGTAGTCCGGATGGAACAGCATCTGCGCCATGGCGATCCAGCCACCGGTCGAGCCGCCTTCGAGGATGCGCGCCCACGGCTGGTCGATGAGGCGGAAGCGCTTCTGGATTTCCGGCAGCAGCTCCTGGTGGATTGCGTCGTCGTACGGGCCCTCGTTGGCCGAGTTCACCGCATAGGAGTCGTCGTAGTAGGGCGACGGATGCTGCAGGCTCACCATGACGTAGCGCGGCGTGCCGTCGGCCAGCCAGTAGTCCCGGAAGTGCGACTTGGGATAGTCAAATCCGCCCGGTGCGCGGGTGGAGAAGTGGCCCTGCTCGTAGATCACCGGGTAGCGCACGTCCGGATGTTCGTCGTAATCCTTCGGCAGCAGCACCGTGGCGCCGAGGTAGATCGGCTGGCCCCACCAGTCGCTCAGCAGCTTGCTCTTGATGCGGAAGCGCTTGACGTAGGGCGTGTCCTTCGGGAACGGGATCGGCGCGATCACCTGGTCGGCCACCAGCGTCACCGGCGTGGGCGCGGCGGGGTCGTAGTGCACCTTCACCGGCTTGCCGTAGAGGTTGCCGGGCGAGTGCTTGAAGTCCTGGCCTTCCCACTGGTCCATGTGCAGCCACACGGTGTGGCCGTCGGCGCGCCTGAACTCGGTGTAGACGTTGACGAACGGCTGCATCCAGTAGTCGCCGGCCGGCAGCTGGGCGAGGCTGGTCAGCGGCGCGCCGTTGTCGTCGGCATCGATGGTCGCCACCTGCCCCGGCGCGAGCGCGCTGACGTCGTGGCCGAACAGCGGCACGCCGGTGATGTCGGTCTGCTCGATCGGTGGCGTCTCGTTGCTGCGGCTGATCGCCACGTAGACGCGCCCGGTGATCGGCTGCGCGTGCGCCTTCGCGCTGAAACTGACCTGGATGCGCGGGCCCTCTGCCGCATGCGCGGCGGGCAGGGTGGCCAGGGCGAGGAGCGCGGCGCCGGCAAGGCGCAGGAGAGGCAGGGGCGTGGTCATGGCGGCGATCGTAGCGGTTGGGCCGGGGCACTTCATACTGCCGCCCACCGTGGCCTGCCGGGCCCTACAGCAACCCGCTTGCGGGCGATGCTCCCGCGCGGCCGGGGAACATGAAAGATCAGCGCAACGCCCGCGAGCGGGTTCCTGCGGGGGCGGATCGCGCGTTCAGAAAATCTCCGCCACGCAGCAACGCAGGCTGCCGCCGGCCTTCTCGATCTCGTCCAGCTCGACCGCGCCGATACGAAAACCCCAGCCGGCCAGCGCCTGGCGCTGGGCATCGGTGAGCGCGCGTGCGGCGCTCGCACTCATCCACACGCGCTGGTCGGACAGCGCGATCGCGTTGCCTGCGAAGGCCTGCTTCTGCGCCGGCGTCAGCCACAGCGCACGATCGCCATAGGCGCGGGCGATCGCCGCGGGCACGGCCGCGTCGGCGAAGCCGTCCGGCGCCACGATCGCGGCGCGGCCGGCCAGCAGCGCCAGCACCACGTTGGTGTGGTACTCGCCGGCGGCCAGCGGGAAGCAGAAGGTCAGGCGCAAGCCGAAAGCCTCGTGCATGGCCTGCGCGCCGGCCTCGTCGCAGCGCTCGGACAGGCCGCAGTAGCCCACGCCGCGGGCGCGGTCGATCACCAGCGCGCCGGTGAGCTCGGCCACGCAGTCGTGGCGGCAGGACAGGTCGACTTCCTCGTAGCCGAGCACTTGGGCGAAGAAATCCCGTACGTCGCGCCGCCCGGCTTCGCGTTGACGTACCGCGTGGCGCATGCGCCCGACGATCAGCCGCCCCGGCGCGGTGGCGAACACGTTGTTGGGAAACACCGCATCCGGCGTGCTGGCGTCGCCCGGGAAGGTGATCACCGGGCAATCCGCGCGCAGCGCCTGTGCCAGTGCCGCGTGCTGGGCCAGCGCACGCAGCGGATCGACCGCCAGCGCCATATCCATGTAGCGGTTGTCGCTGGCCGATTCGGCGGCCAGGGCGAACTCCGCCGGCGCGAGCAGGAAGGCCGCGCGTGCGGTGGCCTGGACGTCGCGCAGTGGCGGCAGGGCGGCGAAGGCCTCGAGGAAGGCGGTGGGCGAGGTGACGATCACGACGTGGGCTCCTGGAGGGCGCGCCATGGTAAGCGCGCTCAGAGCGTCTTGGCGCCGGCCTCCTCGGCCGCCTCGATCGCCTCTGCGTCCAGCTGCAGCTTCTGCCGTCGGCGCAGCGTCGGGAACATTGCCATCCACAGCCCCACCACCACCAGCGTGCCGACACCGCCGAGCACGGCCGCGCCGACCGCGCCCAGCCACGCGGCAACCAGGCCCGACTCGAACTCGCCGAGCTGGTTGGAGGTGTTGATGAAGATGGAGTTGACCGCGTTGACCCGTCCGCGCATGGCGTCCGGCGTGTCCAGCTGCACCATCGAGCCGCGGATCACCATGCTCACCATGTCGAACGCACCGCCGGCGAACAACGCAATCAGCGACAGCCACATCCACGAGGAGAGCGCGAACACCAGCGTGGCGACGCCGAAACCGGCCACCGAGCCGAACATGATCATGCCCACGCGCCGCGTCAGGTCGTGCCGCGCCAGAGCGAAGGACATCAGCAGCGCGCCCACCGCCGGCGCCGCGCGCAGCAGGCCCAGGCCCCACGGACCGGTGTGCAGGATGTCCTTGGCGAAGATCGGCAGCAGCGCGGTGGCGCCGCCGAACAGCACCGCGAACAGGTCCAGCGAGATCACCCCCAGCACGTCCTTGCGCTCGCGGATGAAGTGCACGCCGGCGAACAGCGACTTGAGCGAGGCCGGCTCACGCTTCGGCGGCGCCTGCTCGTAGCGAAGCTGCGCCATCAGCGTGGCGGCGATCAGGTACAGGCCCGCGGCGGTGGCATAGACCACGCCCGGACCCGCCACATAAAGCAGGCCGCCGACCGCCGGCCCCAGCACCATGGCCATCTGGAAGGCCGAGCCGCTGACCGCCACCGCGCGTGGCAGGATCGGCGGCGGCACCAGCGCCGGCAACAGCGAAGACATCGAGGGCGACTCGAACGCCTTGGCGGTGCTGATCACGAACACCAGCGCCAGGATCCCGAACTCATGGATGCGCCCGGTGACACTGAGCACCGCCAGCGCAACGATCGCGCACCATTCGACGACCTGCCCGATCAGCACCACGCGCCGGCGCTCGAACTGGTCGGCGATGTGGCCGGCGGGCAACGCCAGCAGCACCGAGGGAAAGAACTGCACCAGGCCGATCAGGCCCAGGTCCAGCGCGCGGCCGGTGATTGCGTAGATCTGCCAGGCCACCGCCACCGAGAGCATCTGGAAGCCGAAGCCCGAGGCGATGCGGGCGAACCAGAACTGCACGAAGGCACGGTGCTGGAGCAGCGAGTCGGTGGGCATGGGGCGTCTTGGGGGGTGAAGGGCGGGATTATCGCCGCGGGTGGCGCTTCCCGCACGAGCACCCCCATCCGCCCTTGGGGCACCTTCCCCCGTCGAACGGAGGAAGTATCAGTGCGCAGCACGGAAGCCTTCCTCCACTCGACGGGGAAGCTCCCATCGAGTGTTCCCGTTCCACCGGGTCGCTCCGATCGAGCCTTCCCCCGTGCGACGGGGCAAGGTGCCGACAGGCGGATGGGGGCAACCCCGCCGCAGACTTCACGACCACTTGCCCACCCCCGCCCTAGCCTCCGCTCATCGCCGCCGCAGGAGACCGGCCATGGGCCGCCAGGCCGAACACGTCTACACCGACCAGCCCACCATCGCCCGCTTCAACAGCATGGTCGAACACCTGCAGAACGGCGCGCGCGTGCGCCTGCACCTGGCCGACGGCAGCACCTGCGACGGCGTGGTTGCCGCCCGCCCGACCGTGCAGGAGTTCTTCGACGGTGACGGCAACGAAGGCAGTAACGGCGTGGTGCACCTGGAGCAACTGGGCACGTCCGAATGGAAGCGCTACCTGTGGTTCGACCAGATCGAGCGCATCGAGCACCTGGACTCGGACGCCCAGCTGCGCGCCTGAGTCGTGCCCGCGCCGCTGGCGTATTCAGGCCACATCGTCGGACAGCACCGGCACCGCCGGGCGCGTGGGCCGTCGGGCCGGTGCCCCCTCCAGTCCGAACAGCGGGCGCAGCCATCGGTTGGGACGGATCACGACGTGGTGCAGCAGCGCACAGCCGAGCATCGTCGCCAGCAGGACCGACAGCGGCTCCAGCACCGGCCCCAGGCCCAGCGGCATCAGCTGCCAGGCGGCGAACAGCAGCAGGCTCTGGTGCAGCACGTACCACGGATAGACCGCCTCTCGCGCGTACGGCAGCCAGCGGAACGGACGGTTGAGCCAGGCGTGTCCCCAGCCGAGCACGACCACGATCGCCACCCACAGATAGGCATAGCGCGCCGCATGCACCGCCTCCCACAGCAGCGCCGGCGCGGTGTCGGGGAGCAGCCTGATGCCGGCCAGGTAGACCCCGAAGCAGGCGAGCGCGAACGGCAGCGAGGCGCGGCGCAGGCGCGCCAGCTCGTTCCAGAGCCCGGTATCGGTGCCCAGCAGGTAGCCATAGAGGAAGACCGTCGCGTAGATGGCATGGGCGTACCAGTCATCCAGCAACGCCCCGGTCACCGGGTAGCGTGCGGCGAGCAGGCGGTCCCAGGCGAACAGCGGCACGGCCGGCACCAGCAGCAGGGCTGCGCCGCGCAGCTTCAGGCAGGCGGCCCGCAGGCGTTGCCCCACGCGCGACTCCAGCGCCGGCAGCAGCGCGAGCAGCAGCAGGGTGTAGACCCACAGGTAGGGCAGGTACCACAGATGGTTCCAGGTCACGCCGAACTGCCAGCCGGTGAACGCCCCTGGCGGCCACGGACCGCCGCTCCAGTAACGCAGCAGGAAGCGGCCGAAACCGGGCTGGACCAGGTGGTTGGCCAGGCCCTGAACATACGGCTGGATCGGCACCACCACCGCCATGCCGAAGGCCAGCGGCAGCAGCAGGCGCAGGCTGCGCTTGCCCGCCATGCCGGGCAGGCTGCCGCGGCGGCGCATGAAGTTCACGGCCAGGCCGGAGATCAGGAACAGCAGCTCCATCCGCCACCGGTTCAGGAACAGCATCGGGTACTGCAGCCACCCGGCCGTGTGACTGCTTTTCAAGTGGAAGTCCCAGTCGGCCACGTACAGCATGCCGGCGTGGTAGAGGATCAGCAGGCCGAAGGCCAGGACGCGCAGCGCGTCGATGTCGTAGCGTCGGTTCATGGGGCGCTCCCGGACGGAAAGTGGCGCCAGTCTTGAGCTCAGCCGGCGCCCGATCACGCCGGAAGTGACCATCCGCGGGGCGGCGGGGATGAACCGCCGGCCGGCAGGGACGAACCGGGAGGGCCGTTTGCGTAGAATCCGCCCATGATCTCCCCCGCGCCCGGTTCCCGTCTTTCCCAACGCTGGCGACGTGCGCTCGAGGTCGCGGCGTGGATCTTCTTCTTCGTGCTCAATGCCCTGTTCAACAGCCTCAACTCGGGCGTGGACCACCCGGGCGCGGCCGCCTGGGAACCCTGGGTCTGGGAATGGACCAGCGCGCTGGTGCTGCTGGCCCTGCTGCCGGGGGTGATCGCGCTGGAGCGGCGCTGGCCTGTCCGCTTCGATACCTGGCAGCGCAACCTCCCGCTGCATGCACTGGCGAGCGTGCCGTTCAGCCTGGTGCACGTGGCAGGCATGTGGTTGCTGCGCAAGCTGGTGTACGCCGCCCTGGGGTGGCACTACGAGCCGGGCGGCTGGTGGTTCAACCTCGGCTACGAGTACCTCAAGGACATACGGACCTATTTCCTGATCGTCGGTGCGCTGGTGCTCTACCGGCTGTGGCGGCTGCGCCAGCACGGCGAGGCGCGATTGCTGGCGGCCCCCGACGAGGGCCCGCCAGTGGAACCGGTGGAGCGGCCCGAGCGCTTCCTGGTGCGCAAGCTCGGCAAGGAGTTCCTGCTCAACGCGCGCGAAGTCGAGTGGCTGCAGGCGGCCGGCAACTACGTGAACCTGCACGTGCGTGGGCGCGACTATCCGCTGCGCACCACCATGGCGGCGATCGAGGAGCGGCTGGACCCGGCGCGCTTCCTGCGGGTGCACCGCAGCTATGTCGTCAACCTCGATTACCTGGCCGAGATCGAGCCGCTCGATACCGGTGACGCGCGGCTGAAGCTGCACGACGGCGCTGTCGTCCCGTGCAGTCGGCGCTACCGCGCGCAGCTGCGCGAGCGGTTTGGCGAAGCGACACCGGTCCAGCTGGGTTCCGCATAGGAGCGCACCTGTGCGCGACGGTATGCGTGGTCGCGCACGGGCGCTCCTGCAGGGGGCCTGCGCTTGCACCGCCCGCCCGCGCGTTTCACGCTAGGGACTTTCCCGTGCCTGGAGCGCATCCGATGAAGCTGCCCTTCCATTCCTCCGCGGCCCTGCTGTGCGGCATGCTGGCCCTGTCCGGCTGCAATTCGCAGGACCAGGAGCAGGCTGCCCAGGCCCCGGCGGCTTCGGCGCAGAACGACGATGCGGCGCGCAAGCTCGACACCTACCGCCAGCTCATACGCATCCACAACGACGAAATGACCGTGACCATGGGCCACGACATTCTCGACCGTTACCCGGACAGTGCCGCGGCGAAGGAAGTGCAGCAGACCCTGCCCGACATCGAGAAGCGCTGGAAGGAAGAGAGCGAGAAGCGTCGCCTCGACGCCTTGTGGCTGTACCAGGTTTCGCCGATGCAGGGCGGCACGCAGTCCACCGCCACCCTTTATTCCAGCCAGCCGTCCGGCAACGACCGCGTGCGGCTGGTGCTGCGCCGGCACACCGACTGGGGCCAGAACGTGTTTCTGTACGGCGGCGGCCACGGCTTTGTCTGCCGCGGCAATTGCACCCTCCACGCCACCTTCGACGGCAAGGAGCACGGTATCAAGTCGTTTGCGCCTTCCACCGGCGAGCCGGCGCTGATGATTCGCGACGATGACGACTTCATCGCGCGGATGAAGAAGGCGAAGAAGATCACCATGGATGTGACCCTGGTCGATGGCGAGAAGAAGGAAACCCTGGTCTACGAGGTGGGCGGCTTCGATCCGGCCAAGTGGAAGGCGCTGCCGAAGAAGAAATGATGGCGGTGCACCGATCGGGCACGTCCGCGTTAACGGTCGAGCGAGTCGACTCCAGGAGAAACGCCATGTCGTTGAAACGTGCCCTGCTGGCCGGTGTCGCCACGATGGTGCTCGCCGGTTGTTCCAGTGTGCCCTCCGCGCAGCGCATGGCCGAGCGCCAGGCGGCCTACGCCCAGGCGGCCGGTGCGCCGGTCAACCACTTCAGCTTCTTTGTGCCGATGTGGTCGTGGGAACCGTTGGGCAGCGACCAGGTGGCCGTCTACACCAAGCCGAAGGAAGCCTGGTTGCTGGACGTGCCCGGTTGCACCGAACTGCCCTACGCCAACTCGATCGGCGTGACCTCGAACCTCCACCAGGTGTCGATCAATTTCGACAAGGTCGTGACCGGGCGCAGCCAGCTCGCCTGCACGATCCGTCGGATCCGCCCGGTCGATCTGGACAAGCTCAAGGCGTTGCAGCAGGCGCAGCGGCCGGTGACCACGGAGCCGCGGCAGGGCTGATTCGCGCGCGAACCCTTCCTGCAGGAGCGCGCCCTGCGCGCGACCGTGAGGTCCGCGGTCGCGCACAGGGTGCGCTCCTACGGGAACCCGGCCGGCAGGGGGGCGCACTCAGTTGAGGAACAGCCGTTCGGCCAGCTTCGCCAGCGGCTTCTCCAGCGCACCTTGCAGTCGCGGCGGGAAGTCCAGCGGCTTGAGCAGCATCTTCACCGTCATCTCGGCCGGGATGTGCCGGCGCAACAGGTCCTGCGCCTTGCCGGCGACGCGGCGGAAGGCCTCGCGGTCACCCTTGTGCTGCGGATAGCACTGCTCGAACACGTGGCGCAGCGCGATGTCGCTGTCTTCGCTGCGGATCTCGTTGACCCGCTTCAACACCGCGCGGAACACCTTGTAGCGGCCCAGCCCCTCGTTCTGGCGGTAACGCCGGAAGTGCTGGTAGAAATACTTGAAGTGCCGCACCTCGTCGCTCTTGATGTGGCCGGTCAGCTGCTTGAGCACCGGCTCGTCGGTGATCTCGTGCAGCGCGCGGTACAGGCTGGCGGTGCCGGTCTCGACCACGCAGCGGGCGGCCAGCTCCAGTCCGCGGCTGTCCTCCAGCTGCTCGGCCGTGCACACCGCCCCGTATTCGGTCCAGAACGCGGCGAAACCCTTGTCCCAGTCGAACTCCGGCCATACCGCACGCACGTAGGCGGCCAATGCGCGACCGTGCTGCAGTTCCTCATGCTCCCAGTGCTGGCTGAGCCAGGTCTGCAGCTCCTCGTCGCCGTTGAAGTGGGCAACCAGGTTGTGGGTGTAGAGATCCGAACCGCTTTCGACGAAGGAAGAACTGCACAGCAGGAAGAACAACTCCTCGTTGTGGCGCACGCGCGCACGGTCGATGCACGACAGGTCGAGGGTTTCCAGCGTCCAGGGCAGGGCGGGGACGTAGCTCACGCGGGTGTCCTGTAGAGGCGCGGCACAAGGCGCGCGTGTGACGGGCGAATGACGGACAGCATACGGTGTCGTGACGCGTGCGGATTAACCCAGCCCGACCCTGTGAACATCGGAGGCTACGGCACGACCGTCACCGGCACGTGCGCGCGCGCCAGCACGTCGCTGGAGACCGAGCCGAGCAGCCAGCGCGCCAGCGTGCCGCGTTCGGTGTGGCCGATCACGATGTGGTCCGCGCCGCGCTGCTCGACCTGGCCGAGCAGGACGTCGCCCGGGCTGCCGTGCGTGACTTCCACGTCGATCATGTCGCGCGCGTCCGGCTCCATCGCCGCCAGTTCGTCGAGCAGCTCCTGTGCGCGCTGGGCGCTGGAGTCGGCCATCATCAACGCGCAGGCGTCGGCACCGCCCTCGGTCACCTGCAGCACCGACACCACGCGCACCCGGCCCTGGCCGCAGCGCGCCAGCGCGACGGCGGTCTGGAAGGCACGTTGCGAGGAAGGTGAACCGTCGTAGCCGACCAGCGAATACTTGAACATGGCGCGTCTCCGTGCGTGTGGTTCCGATTATGCCGCGCCCGTCACTTGTCGCACGGGGCCTCCACCTCGGCGTGCGCGTTGGGCCGGATCGGCACCCCGCGGACCTCCGCTACGTTCTGCGTGAGCTCGGCGCCAAGCAGCAGGATCACCACCGAGTAATACACCCACACCAGCAGCACCACCACGCTGCCGGCCGGGCCGTAGGCGCCGCCCACGTCGCTGTGCGAGAGGTAAAGGCTGATGCCGAACTTGCCGACGGCAAAGAGGATCGCGGTGAAGGCGCCGCCCAGCAGCGTATCGCGCCAGTCGATCTGCGCATCGGGCAGGACCTTGTAGATGGAGGCGAACACCAGGCCGAAAAGCAGCAACGCCACGATCGCCTCCAGCGCGTCCCACACCGCGGTGTCGCTGCGTGCGAACACCGCGATCGCGGTGCTCGCCACCAGCGACACGATCAGCAGGAAGGCCAGCGTCAGCAGCAGCCCGAAGGCGTGCATGCGCGTGAGCAGCCAGCTGAAGAGCGCATTGCGCGGCGCTGCGCGCAGGTTCCACACGCGGTTGATCGCCAGTTGCAGTTGGGCGAACACCGTGGAGGCGCCGATCAGGGTGATCGCCAGGCCGATGATGCCGGCCCAGTGGCCCAGCTCGGGCCGGTCCTCCGCGTTGTTGATCACCAGCTTCACCGCGTCCGACGCGCGCGTCCCGACCAGGTGGTTGATCGAGCTGACCAGCTGGTCCTGCCAGGCCGGCTGCAGCGACGCGACCAGCCACAACAAGAGCACCAGCATCGGCGCGAACGACAGCGCCGAGTAGAACGCCACCGCCGCGGCGTGCGTCATCAGGTCGTCCTCGGCCGCGCCCTTGGCGGTGCGCTTGACGACCTCCACGGTCGATTGCCACAGCGAATGCATGGAGCCCTCCGGAGCCCGCGTACGAGCCCAAGCATGGCGAGGAACCTGCGCGGCGATCGTGAACGTGCACCGCCACTGCCGCTGGCGATTCCTTCACCGGCGCGGGGCCAGACTCGACCGCAGCTCACAGTGCCCCGCACGGGGAAGGAGACCTGCGATGACTCTGCGCACCACGGCATGGGCGAGTGTCCTGCTCGCCGGCACGATGGCGCTGGCCGCCTGGCCGGCCGCACCGGCGCGCGCCGCCGAAACGATGGTCAAGTGCGAGCTCAGCTACAACCTGCAGGGCTGGTCGATCATCTACAAGCACGCCGAAGGGGCCGGCACGGTCACCTGCGACAACGGCCAGAGCGCGCCGGTGAAGATCAGCGTGGTCGGCGGAGGCCTCACCGCCGGCAAGTTCCGCGTCACCGACGGCAAGGGCGAGATCACCCGGGTGCACGGCATCGCCGAGGTGTTCGGCGACTACGTGCAGGCCGGCGCCGAGGCCGGTGTGGGCAAGAGCGCCCACGCGCAGGTGCTGACCAAGGGCACCACGTCGCTGGCGCTGACCGGTACCGGCCAGGGTATCGACCTGGGCGTGTCGGTGGGCAAGTTCACCATCGCGCGCCCGTAGGCCACATCACGCGCAGGGTGGGCTCCAACCCACCGGCACGCCGCAGAGCGGTGGCCGGAGCCCACCCTGCGCCGGCCAGCGCGTAGACTTTGGCGGATCTTTCCATGGAGTCCGCCATGCGCCGCCAGTCGATCACGTCCGTACGCCACGCGGTGGTTTTTTCCTGATGGCCACGGATGCCGCACCCGCGCGTCGCTTCGGCCTCTGGCGGGTCGCCACCTGGATCGTGCTGCTGCTGGCGGCCTTCGGCGGCGTGCTGTACCTGCGCCACGGCGACTGGCCTTACCTGGTTGGCACCTTCGCGGTGATCGTGGTGTGCGCTGGCGGCATCCTGCGCCAGCCCTGGGCCCGCCCGGCGTTGCGCGTGGTGGCCTTGCTGCTGGCGCTGTGGGCGCTGGCCACTGGCGGCCTGATGCTGGCGCAGTGGGGCCAGTTCGAGATGGCCCGCACGCGCGCCATGACGCAGCCGCAGCCGCAGCTGCTGTTGCTGGTGATCGAGCAGGCGCGCCGCAGCTTCCTGCTGGGCCTGGTCTTCAAGGCGCTGCTCGTGCCGCTGCTGCTATGGCTGGCCTGGCAACTGGGCCGGTCGCCGGTGCGCGCACAGTTCGTTGCGCGCCGCGGAGGCTATTCGGCCGCGGATGGGGCGCGGCGGAAGCAACGCTAGGCCGCGAATACCTGTCGCCGGATCAGTCGAAGCGCCTCTGATTCAGCCGCCGTTGACGCACGCGCGGGTATCGCTGAGGTCTCTTTTCGCGACGAAAACCCCAATGCGCCTGCGGCTCCTGTTCGCCAGCCTGATCCTGTCCGCCGCCCTGCCGGCTCTGCACGCGCAGGACCTGGCAGGCACCTGCCATGCCAGCAGCAGTTACGACCTGACGGTGAAGCCGGACAGCCTGCTGTTCGACCGCCCGCAGCCGGCCCCCTTCCACGTGCAGGTCGCCGACGGAGCGCTGCGCACCGACGGTCAACCGGTGCGACTGAACGCCGAGGCCCAGGATCGACTGGCGCTGTTCGAGCGCGAACTGCGCGCACTGGTCCCGCGCGTGCGGGCGGTGGCCGATGCCGGCGTGGCGATGGCGGTGCGCGCAATACACGACGAGGCCGCCGGCATGCAGCTGGCGCCCGCGACGCTGGCCGAGCTCGACCGTCGCCTGGCCACGCATGCCGCGCAGCTTGAGCGGCGCATCGCGCAGAGCAACAGCACGCACGACTGGCAAGGTGACGCCGCCCAGCAACTGGCCGACCGCATCGTGGGTGATCTGGCCCCGCTGGTGGCCGCCGATCTCGGTCAGCAGGCGCTGGCCGCCGCGATGAACGGCGACCTGGCCGAAGCGGCCCGCCTGCGCGACCAGGCGGCGGACCTGGCCACCCAGCTCCAGCCACGGCTGCAACGCCGCATGCAGGCGTTGCGGCCGCAGGTCCAGGCGCTGTGCCCGTCGATCCAGCGGCTGGCGGAACTGCAGCAGGGCGTCCGCGGGGCGGATGGCCAGCTGTTGAAGCTGGTGCAGGTCGGCCAGTAATCGCGCGCGTCCCGTAGGTTTGCGGGCAGGCTGGCAGGCGCGAACCCGAATGCCGCCTGACGGAGGGTGCGCCGCACGCAGCGCCGGACGCCACGAGTTAATCCCCGGCTAAGTGCGCGGGACCGACCATGGCCGCTCCATGTCGATTCCCCAGGAGCCGCCCGCCGTGGCGCCACGCCCGCAAACGCTGTTCAACGCGCTGATCCGCCAGGGCATCGACCTGCGCGCGATGTACCGCGACGCCTCGGCACAGGCGAACGAGCCGGGCCTGCGTGTGGTGCTGGGCGAAAACGCGAGCGCGCTGGACCAAATGATTGCCGACCTGCAGGGTCAGGTCAGCCACCTGGGCGGTACGCCGGCGCGGCGTGGACGGCTGGGCGGCTCGGCGCGACGGCAGTTGATCGAGTGGTTGCTGCCGGACACGCCGCGCCGCGACACCGCGTGGATCGCCCGGCTGGCGCACGGCGAAGCCGCCCTGGTACACGCCTTCGAAGAAGGCCTGCAGCGCGCCACGCCAGAGGCTGCGCTGGTGCTGCGCCGCCAGCTGCCACGGCTGCAGGGCATTCACCTGGACATGCATAGCCTGGCCCGCGCCCGGCGCTGCTAAGCTCCGCCCACCCGGGCCGGCCCAGGGGGAAACGGCATGAGCACAACCGCACAGGATGTACTTGATTTCTGGTTCGCCGACGAGAACGCGGTGCGCTGGTTCGTACGCGATCCCCAGTTCGACGAAGTCATCCGGAACCGCTTCAGTGCCACCCTGGAGGCGGCCATCGCGGGCGCGCTGGACCCATGGGCGCTGACGCCGCATGGCTGGCTCGCCCTGCTGATCGTGCTCGACCAGTTCAGCCGCAACGTCTATCGCGGCGACGCGCGTGCCTTTGCCCAGGACAACCGGGCGCAGGCGCTGGTGCTGGAAGGGCTTGAGCGGCGCGACGACGAGGCGCTGGCGCCATTGCAGCGCGTGTTCGCCTACCTGCCGCTGGAACACGCCGAGGACCTCGGCTTGCAGTGGCGTTCGGTGACGCTGTTCCGCGCGCTCGCCCTACAGGCTTCGCCCCAGGCGCGCGGGCAATATGAGAATTTCCTCGACTACGCGCGCAAGCACTGCGAAGTGATCACGCGTTATGGCCGCTTTCCGCATCGCAACGCCGCGCTGGGTCGGCCGAGCACGCCGGACGAGCTGGAGTACCTGCAGGAAGGCGGCGGATTCTAGTTCCCTTGCCGGTGGGCCTGTCGTCCAAACGGGCCCCCGCAAGGAGAAGGGCGATGCGCAACGTATTGCTACTGGCCGCAGGCTTGCGGCGTCGCTTTCGGTGAGCCCGGGCGTGCGGGACGGCGATGCCTTCCGCGTGCCCGCGGTCGGCCACAGCGCGGTATCCACGCGGAGCCTGCCCGGCGGGCCGCCATACAAGGAAGCGATCGAGGGTCACGAAGGCGCGCGGCGTGGCGAGCGCCGGCCGTACGAGATCGACGGCCCGATGGTCGCGGTGACCATCGTCTACGGCAAGGTCGGCGACATCCCGATCGCGCAGCGTTGAAGGATCGACCCGGCACCTGCCGGGTTTCCACCCCAAGGAAGGAACGACATGCGTACCCTGCTCGTCGGCAGCCTGTGGCTGCTCGCTTTTGCCGCCACCGCCTCGGACACCCTGCGTGTCGGCAGTCACCTGCTGGTCGCCGGCGACAGTGCCGCGAAGGTGCGCGAACTGCTCGGCCGGCCCACGCGGGTAGCGCGCCACCGCACGCGACGCCACGGTCGCGGCGTCGTGGTGGTCACGCCCGCCAGCGAAAGCTGGATCTATCGCGACAGTGGGCACGAGATCACCATCACGCTGGTCGACGGCGAAGTGGCGGAAATCGAGCAACGCCCCTGAAACGCGGCGGGCATGACCGATGGCACGGCATGACGCCTGGCCCATGCCGGTGACGTCGGCTGGCGGGAAGCTGGCGCCATCGTCACCGCGGAGCCGGCCCATGCGCACGCTGATCCTTTCCCTCGCAATCGCCACCGGTCTGGCGCTGGCCGGGCCGGCGCAGGCGGGCGGGCTGCATGTGAACCACGAGCAGTGCAGCTTCGGCACCGACTACGACGTGCTGGTCAAGCCCGCGGGCATCACCTTCGAGCGCCAGGACGGCACACCCGGCAGTGTGTTCATGCACGACGGCGCGCTGCGCATCGACGGCCGCGACGTGGCCGTGTCCGGTGCCGATGCGGGCCGCCTGCGCGAGTATGAAAGCCAGGTGCGCACGCTGTTGCCCGAAGTCGCCTCGATCGCCCGCGAGGGGGTGGACATCGGCTTCGACGCACTCACCACGGTGGTCGCCAGCTTTGCCGACGATCCGACCGAACGCAGCCGGTTGATCACCCGGCTCAACGACCAGCACAAGCAGGCACTGACCAAGATCGACGAAGGCCTGGGCCGGGGACAGTGGCGCCAGCACAGTGTCGAGGACTTGATGGAAAACCAGGTTGGCGACGCGGTCGAGTCGCTGGTCAGCACGGTCACCGCCAAGGCGGTGAAGGCTGCGCTGAGCGGCGACCAGAGCCAGGTTGCCGCGCTGGAAGCGCGTGCCGACGCGTTGGACAAGACCATCGACGAGCACGTCGACGCCCGCGCGGACGCGCTTTCCGAGCGCGCCGAGGCACTGTGCCCGCACATGGCGCGGCTCGACCAGTTGCAACAGCAGTTCGAATTCCGCCTGAAGGACGGCTCGCGCCTGGCGCTGGTCGACCATCAGCCGGAGCACTCCAACGAGGCTTCCGCCAAGACGAAGCCCCAGACCCGCTAGCCGCCCCCCCGGCTCGCGGGCCGGCCGCTCCCCCACAACCATCCATGCGGCCCATGCGCCGCGCCGGTTTCCCCAGACCGGCGCGGCGCTTTTTTTCGCCTGCGCACGGCCGCCTGCGGGGCATCGTCACGGCACGCCCTGTTAGGCTTCGGGGCTGGTTCGACCGCGGAGTGACGCCATGCCCGACCTGCTTGCCCGGATTCACCTGTCCGAGAACGCCACACTGCTGGGGATCAACATCCTGATGGCGCTGCTGATCCTGCTGATCGGCTTCTGGCTGGCGGCGCGGGTGGCCAACCTGGTCCAGCGTGCGATGCACCGCGCGAGCATGGACGAGACCCTGATCGGCTTCCTGCGCAACCTCATCTACGGCGTGCTGGTGGCCGTGCTGGTGGTCAGTGCGCTGATCACCGCGGGGGTGCCGTCGGCGCCGCTGGTCGCGGCGCTGGGCGCCAGTGGCCTGGCGATCGGACTGGCCCTGCAGGGCTCGCTCAGCAACCTGGCCTGGGGCGTGCTGCTGATCATATTCCGGCCCTTCCGCGCGGGTGATTTCATCCATGCCGGCGGCCTGGACGGCACCGTCGAGGCGGTCAACCTGATGTACACGTTGCTGTCGCTTCCCGATGGCCGCGAGGCGATCGTGCCCAACGCCAAAGTGGGTAGCGACGCGATCATCAATGCCAACCGCCGTGGCACGCGCCGCTTCGAGCTGAAGGTCGGCATCGGCTACAAGGACGACATCGGCCAGGCGATCGGCGAGATCGAAAAGCTGTTTGTGGCCGATCCACGCATCCTGAAGGAGCCGCCGCCGACCGTGGTGACCGGCACGCTGGCCGAAAGCTCGGTCGAGTTGATCATCCGTGCCTGGACGCGCAGCGAGGACATGTGGGGTGCGCAGACCGAACTGCTGCGCAAGATCAAGGAACACTTCGCCGAGGCGGGCATCAGCATTCCGTTCCCGCAACGCGAGTTGACGGTGGTGCAGGGTGCCTTGCCGGAGGCAAAGGCCGGCTGAGATTCGTCGGGCGGGCTTCAGCCCACCGCCTGCATGCGGCGGGACGACGGTGCGCTGAAGCCCAGCCGACGTGATCCATGCCGCGGATGCGCGGCAACGCCATGCGAGGTGCGCAAACCCAGGAGAGGGGCGCAGTGCGGCAGGTCGCGTGGTTGACCCATTGCAGGGGAAAGGCGCAGGCCCTTGCCCTCGGCGCAGCCGTCTCCCAGGCCTACTGCACCGTCACCGGCCGCGGTTGTCGCCGGACACACGATCGATCAGCTCGTTGAACGGATCGATCCCGGCCTCCGCCGGCGTGCCGTCGACGGTTACCGTGAGGGTGCTCTCGCCCGCCGGTAGCAAGCGCTTTTCCAGGTACAGCGGCTTGCCGTCGCGACCCTTGCCCGGCGAGGCGGCGAACACGCCGATCTCCACCGGCACGTCCGGTTCGGCCGGTGTCTCCCTGCCGGAGCCATCGACGTGGACCTTGCCCGCGTGCACCTTGAGCGTCACCTCGTAGCGACCGTCCGGCCGTTTTCTTGCCGTCGCCTCGCTGATGCGGTTGTCGAACAGGGCGATCCTCCAGAACAGATCATCCAGCAGCCCCTTCCACCGCGGTTCCAGTGCGCTGGCGAGCGTGTCCATCAGATCGCGCGAACTGGGGTAGGGCGGGCCGCGGAACTGCCAATGCTGCAGGAACTGCTTCAGTGCCCCGTCGAGGACGTTCTCGCCGACGTAGTCCTGCAGCGCGTAGAACACCAGCGAGCCCTTGTTGTAGTGGATGTACTGCTGGTTCTCCACCTTCGCCAGCGGCTCCTCGGCGACCTTCTCGGTCGCGCGGCTCATCAGGTACTTGTCCAGCTCGTACTTGAGGAACTTGCGCATCTGGTCGGCGCCGTACTTCTGCTTCATCACCATCAGCGCCGAGTACTGCGCCAGCGACTCGCTGAGCATGGTCGAGCCCTGCATGTTCGCGCCAATGGCCTGGTGCGCCCACCACTGGTGCGCGACCTCGTGCGCGGTGACGTAATAGACGTAGTCCACCCTGGATGCATCGCGCAGGTCGGCGATGAAGCCCACGCTTTCCGAATACGGGATGGTGTTGGCAAAGGACTGCGCGAAGTGCGCGTAGTTGGGGAACTCCAGGATGCGCACCTGGCGGTACTGGTAGGGCGTGAAGTGGGCCTGGTAGTAGGCCAGCGCGTCCTTGGTCGCCTGGATCATGCGGTCCACGTTCCAGGCGTGCGCGCTGTCGTAGTAGACCTCGATGGCGATGCCGTCGTAACTGTCCTTCTTCACCGTGTACCGCGCGGACAGCCACGCGAAGAAGTCCAGCATCGGCCGCTCGGCGGTGTAGGTGAAGTAGCGCCGGCCGTTGGCGGTCCAGCTTTTCTGGAGCACGCCCGGCGCGAGCGCGATCTGGTCGGCAGCGGTGGAGACGGTGGTGCTGAAGTCGATCCAGTCGGCATCGTTGCTGATGTAGTTGTTGGCCAGTGCCTTGCTGTCGCCCAGTTTCGGCATGCGCGGCACGTCCGGCGGCAGGCCGTACTTGCGCCGGTCGCCGCGGTCGGTCAGCTGCACCTGGCTCTGGTAGCCGAAGCGTGGCAGTACCTGGCTGTTGAAGAAGCTGCCGTTGGCGACCAGGAACTTGCCGGAGGGCTCGTTGGTGAAGCCGCGCGGCGCGTAGGCGAGGCGGAAGTCGAACGCCATCGAGGCGCCCGGCGGGAGCGGCCTTTTCAGGCGGTAGATCGCGTAGCCCAGCCGCTTGTCGTCGCTCACGGTGTCATGCGGCGCGAAGCGCAGCGACGCGAGCGTGAAGTCGGTATCGGTGTTGACGTGCAGCGTGTCGATCGGCTGGCTGCTGCGGTTGACCAGCGTGTAGTGGCCGCGGATCTCCAGTCGCCGCTGGTACGGATAGATGTCCACGTCCGTCTTCACTGCGGTGATGCGTGGCTGCGGAAGGCCCTCGTACCTGGCGTATTTCTTTTCGTAGTCGGCACGCTGGCGCGTGTCGTCGTCGCTACTGGTGTAATGGTTGAGCACGTTGGTGTTGTAGAAGATCCACACGCCGGTCGCGACGAAACCAGCCAGCGCCAGCCCCAGTGCGATCGCCGCGGGCCGGCGCAGCCGGGTGCGCGCTTCCTGCAGGCGCTCGCGCCAGGTCGTGCCAGTGCCGCGCACGTTGAACAACGCGGCAACCACCAGCATCGCCACCGCTGCAAAACCCCAGTAAAGGTCGAACCACAACGCCGCGGCGAGGAAATGGCCGAAGCCGTTCATGTCCGAATACGGCACCGACGAGGCGTGGCCGAAGATAGTCAGGTTGTGGTCCCAGTGCAGCAGCGGGAAGCCGATCAGCGAGGCCACCAGCCAGACGATGCCCAGCAGGTAGCCCATGAACTTGCTGCCGGCCAGCGTCTGGAACAGCAGCATCAGCACCGCCAGCAGCACGAACGGCGCCGCGTCCAGTCCCAGCGTGGCCAGGTACAGGCCAATCTGCAGATGCGTGTAGCCGTGGCCGAGCTGCCAGAGGATGCCGACCAGGTCGCCGATCACCAGGTACGCCAGCACCACCGCGAACAACGCCAGCAGCCGCGCGGTGAGCGGGAGCCAGTCCGGCAGCGGAAACGCATCGACCACCTCGGCGGTGTGCCGGTCGCGCTCGCGCCAGACCAGCTCACCGGCGTAAAAGGTCACGATGATCGCCAGCAGCCAGTGGAAGCTGCCCTGGATGGTCTCCAGCACCGTATGGGTCACCGGATAGACCGGCGTGCCGTAGAACTCGCTGCTGAAGGCCAGCGCGAACAGCAGGTTGACCAGCCCGAACACCAGCATCACCAGGAACGGCACGCCGCGCAGCACCTGGCCGATGTCGAAGGCCAGCAGCGCGCGCAACTGCGCAAGCCGCGCGCGCAGGTCGTGCGCCAGCCGCACGCCCGGCACGCCGGTGTGCACTGCGCCGGCCATGGGGCGCAGCAGCGGCGGCTCGGCACGGGGCTTGCGCCCGGGCAGGCGCAGGCCCTCGCGGTTGGTGCGGAAGAGCACGAATGTCGCGCCGGCCAACAGCAGCGAGATGCCCAGCCACAGCAGCCGGTTCCACAGCAACAGCCCTTCCAGCGGCGGCAGGCGATGGTTGAGTTCGTCGGCCGACCAGTAGCGCGTGACGATGCCCAGTGTGCGGCCGCCGAACGGGTCGAGCAGGGCCGCGACGATGTGGTGGTTGACGTCCCGCGTCAGCAGCCCCGACAGCGACAGCAGCACGATGAAGGCGATGATGCCGATGTAGGTCGCCAGCAGCGAGCGGGTCACCGTGGCGAGCAGGAACAGCAGCGAGGCGACGAACAGCATGTCCGGCAACACCATCACGCCGAACGCCCAGGCGTAACCCTGCCAGCCGGACGGGCCCAGGCGCGCCGGGTCGACCCACGGCATCGCGCCGCCCAGCGCCACGCCCAGCGCCACCGCCAGCATGATCGCCACCGCCGCCGCGTAACCGGCGGCCAGCCGTCCACCCAGGTAGGCGCCGCGACCGACCGGCGTGGCGAACACCAGCTCGGCGGTGTTGTGGTCGAAGTCGCGCAGCGCCGCGCCGGCGACGAATACGCCGCCGGCAAGCATGCCGAAGATGGTGAAGGCGCTGACCAGCCGCACGATCACCATCGGCGCGTTGCGCAGCACGTTGCCGCTGGCGCCGCCGATCACCACCGCATCGGTGCTGGCCACCGCGAAGGCAAGCCCGCCGAAGGCCAGCGCCATGATCCAGAACAGCGGCGCGCGCCACTGCTGGCGCCATTCGAAGCGGAATACTTCTCCCAGCATGGCGTCAGGCCGCACGCGCCGTGGCCTGCGCGCGCAGGCGGCCGAAATAGACGTCCTCCAGGTCAGGCACCACCGGTTCGAATCCCGGCTCCGGCGGCGCGTCGGCCAGCACGTGCAGCAGCGTGCGTCCACCGGCCAGGCGGGTGGAGAGGATGGTCATGCGGGCGCGGTAGTTGTCCAGCTCCGCCTTGTCGATCGTGCGCCGCCATACGCGCCCGTCCAGGCTGCGGATCGCTTCGCGCGGTTCGCCGGTCAACAGCACCTGGCCCTGGCCGATGATCGCCATGCGCGGGCACAGGTCGGTGACGTCGGCCACGATGTGGGTGGAGAGAATCACCACGACCTTTTCGCCGATCTCGGCCAGCAGGTTGAGGAAGCGGTTGCGTTCCTCCGGATCCAGGCCGGCGGTCGGCTCGTCCACGATCACCAGTTTCGGGCTCCCGATCAGCGCCTGGGCAATGCCGAAGCGCTGGCGCATGCCGCCGGAGAAGCTGCCCAGCTTGCGCTTGCGCACGTCCCACAGGTTGACCTGGCGCAGCAGTGCCTCGGTGAGCTCGCGCCGCTCGCCGCGCGCGGTGACGCCCTTGAGCACGGCGAAGTGTTCCAGCATCGCCTCGGCGGACACCTTCGGGTAGACGCCGAATTCCTGCGGCAGGTAGCCGAGCAGTCGGCGGGTGGCCGGCTTGTCGGCCAGCAGGTCCGTGCCGTCGAGCTCGATGCTGCCCTGGTCGGGGTCCTGCAGCGTCGCGATGGTGCGCATCAGCGAGGATTTGCCCGCGCCGTTGGGGCCCAGCAGGCCGAACATGCCCTGCGGGATGTCCAGGTCGATCCCGCGCAACGCGTGCACGCCGTTGGCGTAGGTCTTGGACAGGTGGCGGATGGTCAGCATGCAGTCTCCTCCGCGCCGCCCCGCGCGGCACCGACGGGGGCCAGCATAGGGAGCACGGCCGGCGGGCACATCGGCACAAGGTCATGCCTGCGACGGGGAGGCGCGGAACGAACCGCCAGCG
This sequence comes from Frateuria flava, assembly GCF_017837635.1. Classification (GTDB taxonomy): domain Bacteria; phylum Pseudomonadota; class Gammaproteobacteria; order Xanthomonadales; family Rhodanobacteraceae; genus Frateuria_A; species Frateuria_A flava. Next base: position 280,034 of record NZ_JAGJRS010000013.1, on the reverse strand, counting down.
GAGGTGCCACACGCGGCGCTTTTTTTGTCGATGTGGAACGCGCAGGAAGGACGGGGAGCCTTGGCGGGCCCGCTTCCGAACATTCCGCCAAGAGCGCCCCCATCCGCCTGTCGGCACCTTCCCCCGCGTACGCGGGGGAAGGCCCCAGCGGGGGCTTGCCGCGAGATATCCCTCCGTTACGAAGAGGCTCGAGCGCGGGCTTGCCGCGCGATCTCCCTCCGCTGCGACGAGGCTCGAGCGGAGGCGTGCTGCGAGATCCCTTCGTCCGATCACGGGGAAGGTGCCCTAGGCGGATGGGGGAAGCCTCGCCACGGCCCGTCCCGACCATCCCGCCCGGAGCTACCGGCCTGCTGATGCCGCGCACCGGATGTGCGACCGCCGGATCGCCATCCACCGGCAAGGCCTACGCATCGGGCGGCCGTTCGCTATCATGGAAGCCTTGCGCGCCGCCATCCCCGGGCGCTGCGCCCTTGCCATCGCAGGAGACCCCATGGCCGACCTCAAAGAAGCACGCGTCCCCGACATCGGCGGCCACGACAACGTGCCGGTGATCGAAGTGCTGGTGAAGGCCGGCGACCGCGTGGAGAAGGAACAGAGCCTGATCACGCTTGAATCGGACAAGGCGACCATGGAAGTTCCCTCGCCGGTCACCGGCGTGGTGAAGGAGGTCAAGCTCAAGGTCGGTGACGAGGTTTCCGAGGGCGCGCTGATCGCCGTCATCGAGGCCGAGGGTGCCGCCCCGGCTCCCGCACCCGCCGCGGCGCCGAGCGCCTCCGCCCAGCAGGCCAGGGCGGCCGAGCCGCGCTCGGGCAAGGGCGCCGTCGACGAAGCGCCGCCGCAGCCGCTGCCCGCCGCGGCCCCGGCCGGCGGTGGCATGCGCGAGGCGCGCGTGCCGGACATCGGCCACGACAACGTCCCGGTGATCGAGGTGCTGGTGAAGGTCGGCGACACGGTGGCCAAGGACCAGAGCCTGATCACGCTGGAATCGGACAAGGCCACCATGGAAGTGCCCGCGCCGTTCGAGGGCGTGGTGAAGGAGCTCAAGCTCAAGGTCGGCGACGAGGTCTCGGAGGGCGCGGTGATCGCCCTGATCGAGACCGGCGCCGCCGCGCCGGCTGCCGCCGCGCCGTCGCCCGCGGCCTCGCCCGATGCGCAGTCGGCCACTGGCCTGCCGGTCAGCGGCGGTGGTCCCAAGGCGTCGCAACAGCCGGCCCCGGTCGGTGGCCGCGGCGTGCAGCCGGGCAACGTGCCCGAGGGCGATGTCGCGCCGCGCGCACGACCGCCGCTGGACGCCAGGGTGATCATGCCCGGTGACGCGCCGTATGCCAGCCCGGCGATCCGCGCCTTCGCGCGCGAGCTGGGCGTGGACATCGCGCAGGTGAAAGGTTCCGGTCGCGGCGGGCGCATCCAGCGCGAGGACGTCAGCGCCTACGTCAAGCACGCGCTGGCCTCGGGCGCGCGTCCGGTGCAGGGTGCGCCGGTCGCCGCCGGCGGCGGGCTCAACCTGCTGCCGTGGCCGAAAGTGGACTTTTCCAAGTTCGGCCCGGTCGAGGAGAAGCCGCTCACCCGTATCCAGAAGATTTCCGGCGCGAACCTCTCGCGCAACTGGGCGATGATCCCGCACGTCACCCAGCACGAGGACGCGGACATCACCGAGCTGGAGGCGTTCCGCAAGCAGCTCGGTGCAGAGAACAAGGACCTGAAGGTCACCCCGCTGGTGTTCCAGATCAAGGCGGTGGTGGCGGCGCTCAAACAGTTCCCGCAGTTCAATGCCTCGCTGGACGAGACCGGCGAGAAATTGATCCTCAAGAAGTATTTCCACATCGGCATCGCCGTGGACACGCCCGACGGCCTGGTGGTGCCGGTGATCCGCGACTGCGACCAGAAGGGCCTGCTGGACCTGGCCCGCGAGCTGGGCGAGATCTCGAAAAAGGCGCGCGAGAAGAAGCTCGGGCCCAGCGAGATGTCCGGCGGCTGCTTCTCGATCTCCTCGCTCGGCGGCATCGGCGGTACCGCGTTCACGCCGATCGTCAACGCGCCGGAAGTGGCGATCCTGGGCGTCTCGAAGGCCTCCATCAAGCCGGTATGGAACGGCAAGGAGTTCGCGCCGCGCCTGATGCTGCCGCTGTCGCTCTCCTACGACCACCGCGTGATCGACGGCGCGCTCGCCGCGCGCTTCGCCGCCTTCCTCGCCACCCAGCTCGGCGACATCCGCCGGCTGCTGCTCTGACGGAGGCGCGGCCATGGCGAACACGATCGAAGTGAAGGTTCCGGACATCGGCGGCCACGACAACGTGCCGGTGATCGAGGTGCTGGTGAAGGCCGGCGACCGCGTGGAGAAGGAACAGAGCCTGATCACGCTGGAGTCGGACAAGGCCACGATGGAGGTGCCTTCGAGCGCCGCCGGCGTGGTCAAGGACGTGAAGCTGAAAGTCGGCGACGAGGTGTCCGAGGGCGCGGTGATCCTCAGCCTCGAGGCGAGCGACTCGCTCCCCTCTCCCGCCGGGAGAGGGGTCGGGGGTGAGGGTTCGGGCGAAGCGAAAGCTCCCGCTCCGGCCGCACCCTCTCCCGCCCCTGAGCGGCATCCTCTCCCGACGGGAGAAGGCAAGGCGCCGCAAGCTGCCAGCCATTCCGGCCGCCGGCCGGACATCGAATGCAAACTCGTCGTCCTCGGCTCCGGCCCCGGCGGCTACACCGCCGCGTTCCGCGCCGCGGACCTGGGCGTCGATACCGTGCTGGTCGAACGCTACGCCTCGCTCGGCGGCGTCTGCCTCAACGTCGGCTGCATTCCGTCCAAGGCGCTGCTGCACGCCGCCGCGGTGATCGACGAAGCCGAGGCCATGGCCACGCACGGCGTGAGCTTCGGCAAGCCGAAGATCGAACTGGACAAGCTGCGCCACTTCAAGGAGCAGGTGGTCGGCAAGCTCACCGGCGGCCTGGCCGGCATGGCCAGGCAGCGCAAGGTGCGCACGGTGCAGGGCACGGGCAGCTTCGTCTCGCCTAACGAGCTGGAAGTAAAGACGGCCGAGGGCACGAAGCTGATCCGCTTCGAGCAGGCGATCATCGCTGCCGGCTCGCAGGCCGTGCGCCTGCCGATGTTCCCATGGGACGACGAGCGCGTGATGGATTCCACCGGCGCGCTGGAACTTGCCGAGATCCCCAAGAAACTGCTGGTCGTCGGCGGCGGCATCATCGGCCTGGAAATGGCCACCGTTTACGCAGGCCTCGGCAGCGAAGTGACCGTGGTCGAGTTCATGGACCAGCTCATCCCCGGCGCCGATGCCGACCTGGTCAAGCCGCTGGCCAAGCGACTGGGCGGCAAGCTCAAGGGCGTGCACCTTAGAACGAAGGTGGTCGAGGCCAAGGCGACGAAGAAGGGCATCGAGGTCCGCTACGAGGGCGAAAGCCTTCCCGACACCACCGTGTTCGACCGCGTGCTGGTCGCCGTTGGCCGTTCGCCCAACGGCGGCAAGATCGGCGCCGACAAGGCCGGTGTCGCCGTGAGCGAACGCGGCTTCATCAATGTCGATTCGCAGATGCGCACCAACGTGCCGCACATCTTCGCCATTGGCGACCTGGTCGGCCAGCCGATGCTGGCGCACAAGGCCACCCACGAGGCGCGCGTCGCCGCCGAAGTGGTGGCGGGTGAGAAGAGCCACTTCGACGCCCGCGTGATCCCGTCGGTCGCCTACACCGATCCGGAGATCGCCTGGGTGGGCGTGACCGAGCGCGAGGCCAAGGAAAAAGGCCTCAAGGTCGGCGTCGGCAAGTTCCCGTGGGCCGCCTCCGGCCGCGCGATCGGCATCGACCGCACCGAGGGCTTTACCAAGCTGCTGTTCGACGAGGAAACCCACCGCGTCGTCGGTGCCGGCATCGTCGGCCCGCACGCGGGCGACCTGATCTCCGAGCTGGCACTGGCCATCGAGATGGGCGCCGAGGCGGCCGATATCGCGCTGACCATCCATCCGCACCCGACCTTGAGCGAGTCGGTCGCGATGGCGGCGGAGGTCTACGAAGGCACGATCACCGACCTGTACATCCCGAAGAAAAAATAGCGGCGGACGTCGCGCCTCGCGCAGGAAGACTCATGGATCGAGCACGCGTCGTACTGCTCACCCTGCTGGCCGCATGGCCGGTCGGCGGATTTGCCACGGACACGGACGCGGCCCTCATGAAAGCCTGTCCCGGACTGGCGGCCTGGGCAGAGCAGCATCCCCATGGGGATGCTGCGGCTGCGAAGGCGGATGGCGGCCGCCATGCCTTGGCACCGACGTTGCGCGAGGCGCTGGCAGTGCGCGCGGCGGCCGACGCACGCGTGCGCGACGCCGCGATGGCCCAGGGCACGCCAAGCCAGGACGCCATGCAGGCGGTACTGGCGGTCGATCGCGACAACCTCGCCTGGCTCAAGGGCGTGGTGGCGCGCCAGGGCTTTCCCACCCTGGCACAGGTGGGAGCGCAGGGCATGGCCGACGCCTGGTTGCTGGCGCAGCACGCCGACCGCGACAGTGCATTCCAGCTCCAGCTGCTGCGCACGCTGCAGGCGCGAGGCGCCGATGCCGGCGTACGCAAGCAGGACCTGGCGATGCTCACCGACCGCGTGTTGCTGGCGCAGGGCAAGCCGCAGCGCTACGGCACCCAGTTCAAGCCCGATGCGAGCGGCGCGCTGGCGATGCAGCCGGTCGAGGATGAAGCGGGACTGGACGCCCGCCGCGCTTCCGCCGGGCTGATGCCATTGGCGATCTACCGCTGCGTCCTGGGCGCCTCCTACGCCCTGCCGGTGGCGCAGTAAATCGACCCGAACTGCCTGGCCCCGTCGGGGCCGGCCAGCCAGCTTCGGCGGGTTTCCCGATCGCCGCCCGAGCCGCCGACGCCAGCCGAACCCTGCGAATTCCAGACGCGGTCACGCTCGCTGGTCAGTCGGGTGTCCGGACGGTTTCGAACAGGTCGCGCTGCGCGGCAAAGTCGTCGCGATCGACAAAGCCGGCCAGGCCCACGCCGACCAGCCGGTAGCGCGTGTTGACCGGACGGTCCACCCGTGCGCGCAGCGCGCAGGCGAGCTCGGCCAGCGCGTGCGCCGAGTCGGGCAGGGTGGCGGGCGACAGGCTGCGGGTCAGCGTGCGGAAATCGGCGGTCTTGAGCTTGAGCACGATGGTGCGCGCGATGCGTCCCTGCTCGCGCTGGTGCCCGGCCCAGGTCTTCTCGGCGAGGCGGTGGATGTGCGGTTCGAGCTCGTCCAGCGTGAGGTCGTGCTCGAAGGTGTCCTCCGAGGACACCTGCAGGGTGAGCCGGTCCGGCTGAACCGGGTGGTCGTCGATGCCCCAGGCAAGCTGATGCAGGCGCCGGCCCCAGCGGCCGAAGCGTTGTTCCAGCTCCGCTTCACCCAGCCGCCGCAGGTCCGCCGCGGTGGCCACGCCCATGGCCGCGAGCCTGCCTTCCATGACCTTGCCCACGCCCGGCAGGCGGCCGACCGCGAGCGGGGCGAGAAAGGCCTCGACCTGGTGCGGGCGGATCACGAACAGCCCGTCGGGCTTGCGCCAGTCCGAGGCGATCTTGGCCAGGAATTTGTTCGGCGCCACGCCGGCGGAGGCGGTCAGGTCCGTTTCCTGCCGAATCGCCGCGCGGATCGCCTCGGCCGTCGCGGTCGCCGAGGCCAGGCCGCTCTTGCTGGCGGTGACGTCCAGGTAGGCCTCGTCCAGCGACAGCGGCTCGATCAGGTCGGTGTGCCGCGCGAAGATCGCGCGCACCTGCCGCGACACCGCCTTGTAGCGGGTGAAATCCGGCGGCACGAACACCGCCTGCGGACAAAGCCGCTCCGCGCGCACCGCCGGCATGGCCGAGCGCACGCCGAACACGCGCGCCTCGTAGCTGGCCGCGCACACCACCGAGCGTGCGCCGCGCCACGCCACCACCACCGGCCTGCCGCGCAACGACGGATCGTCGCGCTGCTCCACCGACGCATAGAACGCGTCCATGTCGATGTGCAGGATCTTGCGCGGGGAAGGGGACACGCTGGGTAGCCGGGGATGCCTGGCGCCCATTCTAGGCGAGCGGCGGCTTGCGAGCGGCCGTCGCCCGCGTCATCGGCACATGCGCGGTTTGACACGCGATTGATAGCGGCCGGACTAGCGTGCTCGCGTAAAGTCGGAGGCCCGCCATGAATGATTTCGCCGAACAGCGCCAGCGCATGGTCGAGCGCCAGCTGGCCGGGCGGGGCATCAGCGACGCGCGGGTGCTGGAGGCAATGGGCACAATTCCGCGCGAGGCGTTCGTGGGCGGCAGCCTGCACGAGTTCGCCTACGAGGACTCGCCGCTGCCGATCGAGGCCGGGCAGACCATCTCGCAGCCGTTCATCGTCGCGCGCATGCTCGAAGCGGCCCAGTTGCGCCCGAGCGACAGCGTGCTGGAGATCGGCGCAGGCTCGGGGTATGCGGCGGCGGTGATGGCGGCCATCGCCGCGAGCGTGCACGCGATCGAGCGCCACGCGGAGCTCGCCGACCTCGCGCAGCAGCGCTTCGATGCACTGGGTTACCGCAACATCCGCCTGCGCGTGGGCGACGGCAGCGGCGGCTGGCCGGAGGCGGCGCCGTTCGACGCGATCATCGCGGCGGCCGGCGGCCCGGCGGTGCCGGACGTGCTGCGCCGGCAACTGGCCATCGGCGGGCGGCTGGTGATGCCGGTAGGCGGGGCGCTCTACCGGCAGCGTCTGGTGAAGGTCATCCGCGTGGCGGAGGACCGCTTCGACGAGGAGCCACTGGACGAGGTGCGCTTCGTGCCACTGGTCGGCAGCTACGGGTGGAGCGAGCAGGACGCCAGCGGCACGCCGCGCATGGAGCCGGTCGCGATGCGGGCGCCGGCCGATGGCGTCGGCCTCGCAGGGCTGATCCGCGCGGCCGTCGAGCCATTGCCGGACCTCGATGACCCGGCCTTCGGTCGGATGTTCGACCGCTACGGTGATGCACGCGTCGTGCTGCTGGGCGAGGCCAGCCACGGCACCAGCGAGTTCTATCGCGCCCGCGCGGCCATCACGCGCCGGCTGATCGAGGCGCACGGCTTCGGCATCGTCGCGGTGGAGGGCGACTGGCCGGATGCGGCCGTGCTGGACCGCTACGTGCGCGGACGCCCGGCTGCGCACGAGGAACCGATCTTCCAGCGCTTCCCGACCTGGATGTGGCGCAACCGTGACGTCGCCCGCTTCATCGACTGGCTGCGCGACTACAACGCGGACAAGCCGGCCACCAGGCAGGCCGGTTTCTACGGGCTGGACCTGTACAGCCTGGACAGCTCGATCCGCGCGGTGATCGATTACCTGGACAAGGTCGACCCGGAAACCGCGCAGGTCGCCCGCCATCGCTATGGCTGCCTGATGCCCTGGAGCAAGGAGCCGGCGCAGTACGGCCGCATGGCGTTGAACGCCGGCTACCCGCTGTGCGAGAAGGCGGTGGTGCAGATGCTGCGCGAACTGCTCTCGCGGCGCATGGAATACGCGCAGGCCGACGGCGAGCATTTCCTGGACGCGGCGCAGAACGCGCGCCTGGTCAGCAACGCGGAGGCGTACTACCGCGCCATGTACTACGGCTCGGCCGAGTCGTGGAACCTGCGCGACAGCCACATGTTCGAGACCCTGGAAAACCTGCTGGCCGCCGGCGGTCCGCGCTCGAAGGCGGTGGTGTGGGCGCACAACTCGCACATCGGCGACGCGCGCCACACGGAGATGGGCCAGGTGCGCGAGGAGTTGAACCTCGGCCAGCTCTGCCGCCAGCGCTTCGGCGACGACGCGGTGCTGCTCGGTTTCGGCACGCACACCGGCACGGTGGCCGCGGCGGACGACTGGGGCGAGCCGATGAAGGTGATGGACGTCAAACCCTCGCGCCCGGACAGCTACGAGCGCCTGTTCCACGACGCCGGCCAGCCGCGCTGCCTGCTCGACCTGCGCGGAAACGCCAACCGCGAACTGTGCGGGCGCCTGGCCCGCGGCCGGCTGGAGCGCTTCATTGGCGTGATCTACCGCCCGGACACCGAGCGCTGGAGCCACTACGTCGAGTGCTCGATGCCGCGCCAGTTCGACGGCTACACCTGGTTCGACGAAACCCACGCGGTCGAGCCGCTGGGGGAAGAGCCACGCGCCGGTGCCGCGGAAACCTGGCCGTTCGGCCTTTGAGCGAACGCTCGAGCGCCTCGGTGCGATCGTCGCCAGGCGCGGCAAGGGACAAACAGGAACTGGCTCAACCGGCATCTCCCGCGAGCCCCGGCCCCTCACCCCAGCCCTCTCGCCGGAGGGGAGAGGGAGCCAAGTGCGGCGCATGCACACACACGCCCGCGAGTGTCCTTGCCTCAGCTACCGGGCGCCCGCGGCGGCAGCTGCTCCAAGAGCAAGGGACTGACCAGGCAAAGCGCACAGGCACCTGGCTTCTTGGCCACTCCGTGCCCAGCCGGGCCGCTGCTCCTGGTTGCTCCTTTTCGGGGCCGCAAAGAAAAAGCGACGAGCGCGGGCAGGCGATCGCAAGCCCGCGGCAGGCGAGCCAGGCCACGGACGAACGCCGCTAGAACGACAATCCAGTGCCCACGTCACGAAGCCGATGCTGACCGGGCCTTGCGCCGGCGCGACTCGAACAGGCCCAGCGCCAGCGCCGCCACGCCGAACGGCAGCAGGTTGTAGACCAGCCGGTAGCAAAGCAGCCCGGCCAGCACGTCCGCACGCGCCTGGGCGGGAAACGCACCGAGCAGGATCGCCTCGAACACGCCCAGGCCGCCGGGCGCATGGCTGACGATGCCGGCCAGCAGCGCGGCCAGGTAGATCGGCACGAAATCCGCGAACGACGGCGCGACCTCCGGCGGCAGCACCAGGTACATCGCGCCGATCGCCGCGCTCATCTCCACGCCGCCGACCAGCATCTGCAAAAGGGCTGCGCCCGAGCCCGGCAAAACGATCGACCAGCGACCCGCGCGCAGGCTGTGAGGCCGCGCCAGCCACACGACCAGGGCCGCCAGCAACAGCACGATGGCGGCACCCGCGGCGCGTCCCCAGCCCGCGGCGATCGCCGGTTCCATCAACAGGCCGGCCGCCCCCAGGACACCGTAGCCCAGCCCCACGCCCAGGCTCGCCAGGGCGACCACGCGCGCGATGTCGCCGGCCCCGAGCCCCGCGCTGGCATAGACGCGGTAGCGCACCGCGCCGCCGGTGAAGGCGTGGAAGCCGAGCGTGTTGGACAGCGCGTGCGCGGCGAAGCCGGCGAAAGCCGCCAGCCTCGTCGATGCCCGCGCAGGCGCCACGCTGCGCGCGGCCAGCACGTCGAAGGTGGCCAGCATCGCAAAGCTGACCGCCGTCGCCAGCACGGCGCCGGCCACGTGCATGCGCGGCAGCTGCTTCAGTGCCGTCGCCACGTCGCGCCAGCGCATCGCACCCAGATACCGGTGCAGCAGCCAGGCCGCCAGCGCGAGCAGGAGCAAGGAAACCAGCCAGGACAGCGCGCGCAGCCAGCGACGCGGGAGGGAGGAGGGCAGGGAGGACATCGGCGCAACCTTACGGCGCATGCGCAAGGGGCCGCGGGTGCGGGTTCGTCATGCGCTCAAGCGTAGCGGCTTTCCGCCGCCTCCTTCGCAGCGGTCGAGCGTCGAGCCTCAGCCAGCGGGCCGGCCGAGGTCTGTTCCGAGCCTGGACACCCACCCATTCCCTGCAGGAGCGCACTGGTGCGCGACCGCGCGGCTTGCGCAGCGCGAGGCGGGACAACCGGCGGTTCTGCACAATTGCGCCCGCAGGGACCACCGGCCGCGTGCGCCACCGGCTGAACCCGGGCGGCAACTCACGCTATCGTTGCCGCTTCCGCCGCCGACGATGCCCACCCACGCATGAGCACCGAATCGAACACCTACCTGCGCCGCCTGGGCACCTGGGACGCGGCGATGATCGTCATCGGCGGCGTGATCGGCGCGGGCATCTTCAGTACGCCCTCCACACTCGCCCAGCGCACCAGCTCGGGCTGGGAGTTGCTGGCGTTGTGGGTGGTCGGCGGCCTGCTGACGCTGACCGGCGTGCTGAGCTACGCCGAGCTGGGCGCGCGGCGGCCGCAGGCCGGCGGCAGCTACATCTACCTGCGCGAAGCGTTTGGCCAGCTGCCGGCGTTCCTGTTCGGCTGGACGATGGCGCTGATCAACTATCCCGGCAGCGTGGCCGCGGTGGCGACGATTTTCGCGCAGTATTTCTGCGCGGCGCTCGGGCTGTCGCTGTTGTACATCAAGCCCGTGGCGGCCGGCGCGATCGCCTTCATCGTAGGGGTGAACCTGTTCGGCATCCGCGCCGGCGCGTGGGTGCAGAACATCTTCACGCTGCTGAAGCTGGCGGCCATCGTGCTGCTGGTGGTCGCTGGCGTCGTGCTGGCCGATGGCCACCTGGGCGTGTCGCTCGCGGTCGATCCCGGCCGCGACGTGCCGGCGGGCGCACTGTTCGGTGCGCTGTTGCCGGTGCTGTTCACCTACGGCGGCTTCCACTACCTCAACGACCTGGCCGGCGAAGTGCGCAACCCGCAGCGCACGCTGCCTCTGGCGCTGGGGCTGGGCATGGCCGGCGTGATGATCGCCTACGTGCTGGCCAACTTCGCCTACCTGGCCGGCCTGGGCCACGCCGGCCTGGCGTTCAGCACCGCGCCGGCGGCCGACGTGATGCACAAGCTGCTGGGCGAACGCGGCGCCACGCTGATGGCGCTGGGCATCGCCTGTTCGACCTTCGGCTACTGCAACATCGCCATCGCCGGCGGCGCGCGCGTGCTGCAGACGATGGGCGCCGACGGCATGTTCTTCTCCGCCGTCGGCCGTATCGAGCCGCAGAGCCGCGCGCCGCAGGTGGCGCTGGCCACGCTCGGCGCGTGGGCGATCGTGCTGGCGATCTCGGGTAGCTTCAACCAGCTGCTGGACTACACCACGGTCGGCGAGTGGCTGGCGCACGCCTGCAGCATCGCCACGCTGTTCTGGTACCGCCGCTACCTGACCGAGCCCTCGCCCTACCGTGTGCCGTTCTATCCGTGGCTGCCGATGATCTTCGTGGTCACCGTGCTGTGCGTGATCGGCGCCACCGCCATCCACAACCCGGCCGATGCCGGCATGAGCCTGGTGATCATCGCGTGCGGTATTCCGGCGTATTACGGCTGGCGCTGGCTGGAACGCAGCGGGGCCTAGGGCGCGAACACGCCAGGAACACGGTAGGAGCGCACCCTGTGCGCGAGCGCGGGCGTCCCGGTCGCGCACAGGGTGCGCTCCTGCGAAGGTTCGAGGTCGCCATGAAGATGTGCTTTGCGCTGGTTTGCCTGGCCGTGTCCATTGCATGTCGCGCGACCTCGCCCGACCCGCGCGCGGCCGTCCAGGTCGAGCTGTCCCACGTCCGCGCTGGCGGATCGGAGCAGGCTGCCGGAGACACCCTGCGCCGCTATGTGTTCGAACCTGCGGCGAACCCCTATGTGCGCCTGGCGCCGGCACGGCCCTGGCGCGGGACGGGCGAATGGCGCCTGCGCGTGCAGAACGCGATGCCCTGGGCCGTCACGCTGTCGGTCGACATCGAAGGCACGGCAGGCGCGCACCTGACGGCGACGGTCGGCCTGCCCGCTGGCCCCGCGCAGACCCTGGTGGTGCCGCTCCACGCGGTCTCGCCGCGCGCTTTCGGCATGCAGGCCGGGCCGCCGATGCCGGTGGAACTGGCTGGCCAGCGGATCGTGCTGGCGACGACCGTGGAAGGCGCGCCTGCCCTGCAAGCCATTCGCGCGGTGCGCCTGTCCATCCCTGCGCCGCAGGCCGAGCAGATCCTGCGCATCGGCGACGCCGAGGTCGCCGCGGACGCCACGCTGCACGCCGCCTACGCCGGCATCGTCGACCGCTACGGCCAGTACACGCGCGGCCAATGGCCGGAGAAGATCGACAGTGACGCCGCCTTGCGCACCGCTCATGCGCGCGAGCGTACGCAGCTGGCCGAGGCAGTCGCGCGGGGGCACGAAGGCAACCCACTCACGGAGGCGCCCGGCTGGTTCCACACGCGCAAGCGCGACGGTCGCTGGCAACTGGTGGCGCCGGACGGCCAGCCGTTCTTCTCGCTGGGCGTCAACGCGGTGGTGGCCGATGGCGGGCGCAGCTACGTACAGGGCCGCGAGTGGATGTTCAACGACCTGCCGCCGGCCAAAGGCCCCCGGGATACGTTCTACGGCGAGGGCGACAGCCGCCGCGATACGGGCGCGTCCAGCGGAATGGCCTACGACCACGGCCGCTGGTTCGACTTCTACGTAGCCAACCTTTACCGCGTGGACGGGGCGGGCTGGCGCGAAGCCTGGCGCACACGCGCGCGCCAGCGCCTGGCCGCATGGGGTTTCAACACGCTGGGCAACTGGAGCGACGAGGCGATCGCACGCGGGCACGGCCTGGCCTACACGCGCTCGATCAACATCGCCGGCGACTACGCCAACGTCGCCACCGGCTACGACTGGTGGGGCCGCATGCCCGATCCGTTCGACCCGCGCTTCGAGGCTGCGACCGAACGTGCCGTCGCCGCCGCCACGGACGGTGTGCGCGACGATCACTGGCTGCTCGGCTACTTCGCCGACAACGAACTGGCCTGGGCCGCGCCCGGGCCGCAGGGCCGCTGGGCGCTGGCCATCGGCACGCTGCGCGGCGACCCGCGCAGCCCCGCCAAGCAGGCCTTCCTCGCCACGCTCAAGCGCAAGTATGGCGATGCCCTGCGCCTGGGCGTGGCGTGGGGCATCGGCGTGACGCGCTGGGAGGCGCTGGAGCCGGCCGGGTTCCAGGCGCCGTTGCCGGACGAGGCGCATCCGGCCATCGCCGAGGACTACAGTGCCTGGCTGCGCGCCTACGCCGAGCGCTACTTCCGCACCGTCGCGCAGGCGCTGCGCCGGCACGACCCGCACCACCTTTTCCTCGGCGGCCGCTTCGCCGTGCGCACCCCCGAGGCGGTCGCCGCCTGCGCCCGCTGGTGCGACGTGATCAGCATCAACGTCTACGCCGACCTGCCGCAGCACGGCATGGATCTGGACCGATTGCACCAGCTCGACAAGCCGGTGCTGGTCAGCGAGTTCTCCTTCGGCTCGACCGACCGCGGCCCGTTCGGTGCCGGCCCGGTGCCGGTCTGGAACGAGGCCCAGCGTGGCGAGGCCTACGCCCGTTTCCTCGCGGCGGCCGCCGCCGATCCGGCGATCGTCGGCGCGCACTGGTTCCAGTACGCCGACCAGCCGGTCACCGGCCGCCTGCTCGACGGCGAGAACGCGCACTTCGGGCTGGTCGGCATCACCGATATTCCGTTCGACGGATTCGTTCTCGCCGTGGGCAGCGCAAACGCTGCGGCGACCGCGCCGTAGGGTGGGCTTCAGCCCACCGGCAACTTGGCGAAAAGCGGTGGGCTGAAGCCCACCCTACGATTTACGCCAGGCTGGTTGCGAGACCAAAGGCCACGGCAGTCACCGCCGCCATCGCCATGCAGGCGCTGGTCGGGCGGATGCGACGGGCGTCGACGCGGGGCGTGAGTCGCCACAACAGCAGTGCGCCGACGAGCATGTCCACGACCAGCGCCAGGCGCAGCGGCAGCGAGGCCAGCAGCGGCCCGTACGGCGGTCGGACGTTTCCTTCGTGCGCGGCCGCCAGGCCCACCAGCAGCAGCCCAAACAGGCTCCACAGCAGGCAGGCGAAATACACGCGGTTGAACACGACGTTGCTGCGCTCGCTCCAGCGCAGCACCGGCCACGCGACCAGGCTGGCGAACAGCGCGACGATCGAGCCGTACAGCACCCACCAAAGCAGGGTGCTGAGCAGGGTAAGCAGGGTTTGCATCTAGTCGTGGGCCTTGAAGCCGAGCCGGCGCAGGAACTTCTCCATCAGCCAGGCCGGGCCGACCAGCAGATAGGACAGGTCGGTGAGGAAACTGGGCCGATGGCCCTCGAACTTGTGGCCCACGAACTGGCCGATCCACGCCAGCACGAACACCGCGAGCGCGACCCAGCGCAGCCGCACCGGGCCAAGTACGTCGAACAGCCACGCGGTGAACAGCGCCAGCACGACGAAGGCGACCAGCAGCGCGCCACCAAGGCGGTGCGAGTGCTTCCAGTACCAGGCGAACGCCAGCACCATCGCGAACACGGCCCATGCGCCCGGCTTCAGGAAGGCGCTGGGCACCGGCACGGTCCACAGCAGCGCCACCACGGTCCACACGATCGGCGGCACGCAGATCCAGTGGATCACCTGGTTGACCCGGTTGCGGTGGTCGGCGCTGTAGCCGTCGAGCCAGCTTTGCATCGTGCGCATCGGTTCATCCTCGTCAGCGGATCAGTCGAGCCGGATGCCGGCCAGCCGCTCCAGCGCCTCGGCGTACTTGGCGCGGGTGCGCTCGATCACCTCGGCGGGCACCTTCGGGCCGGGGGCCTTCTTGTTCCATTCGAGCGTCTCCAGATAGTCGCGCACGAACTGCTTGTCGTAGCTCGGCGGGCTGATCCCGGTGCGGTACTCGTCGGCCGGCCAGAAGCGCGACGAATCGGGCGTGAGCATCTCGTCCATCACGTACAGCTTGCCGTCGGCGTCGGTGCCGAACTCGAACTTGGTGTCGGCGATGATGATGCCGCGGTCGGCCGCGTAGTCGGCCGCCCAGCGGTAGATAGCCAGGGTCGCGTCGCGCACTTGCTCGGCCAGCTCGCGGCCGACCGCGTTCACCACCGCGTCGAAGCTCACGTTCTCGTCGTGGTCGCCCACCGCGGCCTTGGTCGAGGGGGTGAAGATCGGTTCGGGCAACTGTTGCGCCTGCTTTAGTCCGCGCGGCAGCGCGATGCCGCAGAGGGTGCCGGTGGCCTGGTAGTCCTTCCAGCCCGAACCGATGATGTAGCCGCGCGCGATCGCCTCGACCGGCACCGGCTTCAGCCGCCGCGTGACCACCGCGCGGCCGGCGTAGAGCGACAGGTCGGTGCCCTCGGGCAGGACCTCGCCCAGCGGCACCTGCAGCAGGTGGTTGGGGATGATGTGCGCGGTCTTGTCGAACCAGAAGTTGGAGATCTGGGTGAGCATCTCGCCCTTGCCGGGGATCGGGTCGGGCAGCACCACGTCGAAGGCGGACAGGCGGTCGGTGGCGACGATCAGCAGGCGGTCGTCGGACAGTGCGTAGACATCGCGCACCTTGCCGCGATGGATCAGGTCCAGGCCGGGCAGGTTCGATTGCAGCAGGGTGGTGGGCACGGGACGATCCGCCGTCGGAGGTGGGAAGCGGCCTATTCTAGCGAGTCGCCGTGGGGTGGGCTTCCGCCCGCCATCGCGGGTGTTGGGCGCAGGTCCGCCACGGTTGCCGAGGCCCGCGGTGCCGCGCTGCTAGAATCGCGCTTCCCGGGAACCCATCTCGCCCCACGCCTTGCCGATGCGACTCGTCCTGTTCGCGGCGCTCCTGGCCGCCGCCCTGCCAGCCTTTGCCGCCGGCCCCGCCCGTCCAGCCCGCCTGGGCCTGTGCGCCGCCTGCCACGGCGAGATCGGCATCGCGCAGATGCCCGGTGCGCCGAACCTGGCCGGGCAGCGGCTGGACTACCTGCGCAACGCGCTGGCGCAGTACCGCGACGGCCGCCGCGACGCGGCGGTGATGCGCGCGGCGGTCGGCCCGGTCAGCGACGCCGAGCTGGACGCGCTGGCGCGCTGGTACAGCGCGCAGGCGCCGGCGCCGCAGGCGCAGCCATGAACCTTTCCTCCACGCTGATCCTGGCGTTCGTCGGCCTGATCCTCGGCCACGGCCTGCCTGGTGCCATCGTCGGCGCGGTGATCGGCTTCGTCATCGACAGCCTGCGCCAGAGCCAGCGCTACCGCGCGGCGCCGCAGATGGATGGCCTGTACGGCCCGCTGTTCGCCCTGCTCGGCGCGGTCGCCAAGTCGGACGGACGCGTGTCCGAGGCGGAGATCGCGGTGGCCGAACGCATGATGACCCGCATGGGCCTGATCGACGAGCAGCGCCGCCAGGCCATCGCCAGCTTCAACCGCGGCAAGCAGCCGGAGTTTGACGTCACCCCCGCGATCGACGGCCTGCGCCAGTGGGTGGGCATGCGCCGCGACCACGCCTTCCCGGTGCTGGACGTGGTGATCGAGACGGTGCTCGCCGAAGGCAACCCGCCGCCGGAAAAGATGGCGATCCTGCGCCAGCTCGCGTTCGCCCTGCGCATCAGCGACATGGAACTGATGGCGCTGATGGCGATGAAGGGCTACGCCTGGAACGCCGCCGCGGGCGACCGCCGGCGCGGGCCCGGCGGCGGTGGTTACGTGCCGCCGCACCGCAATACGCACGGACCCGACCCGTACACGGTACTGGGCATCACCCGCAGCGCCGACGAGCGCGCCATCAAGCGCGCCTACCGCAAGCTGATCTCCGAACACCATCCCGACCGCCTGGGCGACCTGCCCGAGGACATGCGCAAGCGCGCCGAATCCCGCGCGAGCGAGATCAACGCGGCATACGAGCGCATCAAGGCCGAGAAAGGTTTCAAATAGCGGGATTCGGGAGTCGGGATTCGGGATTCGTTGTCACCGGGGCCCTCACGCCTTGATGCGGCTACTCTTGTCCGAGCGCAAACCCGAATCCAGGCTGGCGACTCCCGGCCCCGAATCCCGAATCCCGACTCCCGAATCCCGCCCCATGAGCAAACAGCCCCCCGTCATCGCCCCTTCCATCCTCTCCGCCGACTTCGCCCGGCTGGGCGAGGACACCGCCCGGGTGCTCGCCGCCGGTGGCGACTGGGTGCACTTCGACGTGATGGACAACCACTACGTGCCCAACCTCACCATGGGACCGATGGTGCTCAAGGCCCTGCGCGACTACGGCATCAGCGCGCCGATCGACGTGCACCTGATGGTCAGGCCGGTCGACCGCATCGCGCCGGATTTCGCCAAGGCGGGCGCCAGCCTGATCAGCTTTCACCCGGAAGCCAGCGAACACGTCGACCGCACCCTCGGCGTGATCCGCGACGCCGGCTGCCAGGCTGGCCTGGTGTTCAACCCGGCCACGCCGCTCAACTGGCTGGACCACGTGCTCGACAAGCTCGACCTGGTGCTGATCATGTCGGTCAACCCCGGGTTCGGCGGGCAGAAGTTCATCCCGGAGGCGCTTGCCAAGCTGCGCGAGGTGCGCCGACGCATCGACGAGAGCGGCCGCGCGATCCGGCTGGAAGTCGACGGCGGCGTGAGCGCCGCGAACATCGGCGAGATCGCCGCGGCAGGCGCCGACACGTTCGTGGCGGGCTCGGCCATTTTCGGTGCGCCGGACTACGCGCAGATGATCGCTGCCATGCGTCAGGCGATCACCTGACCCACAAAGAAAAATCCCGGCGCAGGTCCTGCACCGGGATAAAAGCGTCGTCGGAATGGGACGCGTTGAGGAGTCCACCAGAGCGGGCGCCTGGACGCCACCGCCGGAAGGCGGCGGCGTATCCACGGCAATGGACGACGCCCGCCACTACAGCAAGACCCGCCCGTCGGCGGTTGGTTCCGCGCCCGGAGCAAAAAAATTTCGACCCGTGCCTCGGGCCGGGCGCCACGTTTCCATCACACTGGGCCGGCGAGGGTGCAGTCACAAGGAGACACGGACGATGGCACGGAACCTGCTGTTTTGCCTCGTTTTCGGGCTCGCCGCCCAGGTCGCGCGCGCCGGCGCGCCGACCCCGCCGGCCAGCACGGGCGCGGAGGCGCCGATCACCCTGGCCGAGCTCGGCAAACTCGGCTGTGCGCCGGGGCTGGAGCGCTTCCTTCCCGGCGTCTACTACTACTGCGTGGGCGCCCGTGACCTGGCCAACCACCGCGACGCCAGCGGCGTGGGCATGCTCAAGCTGGCGGCCGCCTGGGGCAGCAAGCCGGCACAGTTCACGCTGGGGGTCGGCTACTTCAACGGTGACATCGTCGCGCGCGACCGGGCGCGGGGACTGGCCTGGCTCGGACTGGCAGCCGAGCGTCGTGACCCCAACTATCAGGCCGTGCTGCGTTCGGCCTGGCAGCAGGCCACGCCGGCGGAGCAGGTCCAGGCCGGCCGTCTGTGGAGGGCGATGCTGCCCACCTACGGCGATGCCCGTGCCGCCCGGCGTGCCGAGCGGCGTTACCGGCATGAACGCGACCGGCTGGCCGGCCTGCAGACGTCCGGTCGCCAGGTCTGCATTGCCGGCCTCACGCAACGCGACATCGCACCCATTCCCACGCCGTCCCGTGATACCACCCTCTCGCCATTCCAGCTCTCCACCGGCTGCCCGGGTGGGGCACAGGCCAGCGTTGTGGTCCATCGTCTGGACGGCTTTGCCGGCAGCTTGTTCGAGGGCCTGGAAGGACACGTCACCGTGGGTCCGCTCTCGCCGGTTCGCGATCAGGCCGAGCCATAGCCTTGCAGAATTCCTGGGAAAGTCCCGGTGATGCGGTGGACTCCCTCGCTTCGTGGCGGCGACGGCTTCGGGCACTTCTGAAGAAGCCTCCATCGTGAACGGCTGGAGGCGCGTCGCTGGTTGAACAGTGCAAAAAAATCCCCTCGCAAGGAGGGGAAAGGAACGGCTGGCTAACGGAGGGGCGTTGCAGCGTCCCGCGGTGCGTCAGAGCGGTCGCCAGTCCGGATCCGGCTCCTGGCCCGCACCCGCCGCGCTTCCCTGCGCGACGGGTGCCTCGACGCCTTCCACGGCAAACGGGTCGACATCATCGGAGCTCATGGCGCCATCTCCTTTAGTGGATGCTCATCACCAGCCCCAGCAGCAGGGCGCCCAGGGCCAGCACCACGCGCAGGGGTTCGAAGTGGCGCAGTTCGGCGTTGGAGTCGGGTTTGGCGGTGGTGCTGCTCATGGCATCTCTCCGGTGACGGCTCCATGGAACCGCCCTGCCGGGCGCGCGCCGCGGCATCGACCGGGCGAAGCGCGGACCGGATCGGGCAAAACGCGGGCAGTCGCGCCAGGCTCCTTGCGTCGCGGCGATGCGCATAGCACGCTGCGCGCCACCACAGGGAGACTGATCGCCATGGGCCGCAGCATTGCTATCGTCGAAGACGAACCGCTCATCCGCGCCAACTACGTCGAGGCGCTCACCCGCTTCGGTTACGACACGCGCGGCTACGGCTCGCGGCAGGAGGCGTCCACCGCCTTCGGCATGAAACTGCCGGAACTGGTGATCATCGACATCGGCCTGGGCGACGAGCCCGAAGGCGGCTTCGATCTGTGCCGCGAGCTGCGCGCGAAATCGGCCACGCTGCCGATCATCTTCCTCACCGCGCGCGACTCGGATTTCGACGTGATATCCGGGCTGCGCCTGGGCGCCGACGACTACCTGTCCAAGGACACCAGCCTGCACCAGCTCGCCGCGCGCATCGCGGCGCTGTTCCGGCGGATCGAATCGCTGAAGGTGCCCGCCTCCAGCGAAACGGTGATCGCGCACGGGCCGCTCAAACTCGAGTCCGAGCGCATGCGCATCACCTGGAACGACGCGGAGATCCCGCTCACCGTCACCGAGTTCTGGATGGTGCACACGCTGGTGCGCTTCCCCGGCCATGTGAAGAACCGCGACCAGCTGATGCGCGAGGCCGAACTGGTGGTGGACGACGCCACCATCACCTCGCACATCAAGCGCATCCGCAAGAAGTTCGTCGCGGTGGCGCCGGACTTCGACGCGATCGAAACCGTGCACGGCGTGGGTTACCGGTGGAAGCCGTGAAGCGCCTGCTCGTTGTCCTGTTGCTGGTTTTCGCAGGCGCGGCCGCTGCCGCCGACGTCCCGGGCGAGGCGACCGCCACAGGCAAGCCCGACGGTGCCATTCCCGGCTGGACCCTGCGCGCGCCCACGCCGGTGGGCTGGACCGCCGATTGCTGCACCTACGCCCGCGCGATCGGCGTCACCGAAGTCATTTACCGAGGCGAGTGGACCGGCGAGCCTTATGGCGTGATGGTGCTCAACGTCTGGCCGCGCAAGCTCGCCAGCCTGGATGCCGAGCTCGATGCCGATCGCAAGCACTACCTGCAGCGCGACCCGGCGGCAAAAGTCGGGCGCTTTCCCGTGCGCCACCAGGGCATGCCCTGCGAGGCGCTGGTGTTCCAGGGCAGCGACCAGGTCGACGATGCCGTGGTCTTCTGCGATCCGGGCAAGCGCGCCGGCATCCGCCTGAGCTGGTCGATGAGTTTCAAGGACGCCGACCCGCAGCGCGCCGCACTGCTCGAAGCCTTCATGGGCGTGGTGGTCGGCACCCGCTACCGGGCCGGGACGTCGCGCTAGGCCGCGGCTCCGCTCTAGGCTCGCGCGATGAACCTGCGCCGCAAACTGCTGCTGGTCGCCCTGTGCACGCTGGCCCTGCCGGTGGCCGGCTGGCTGTACGTGCGGCAGATGGAGACCCTGCTGCGCGAAGGCCAGGCGCAGGCGCTCACCGCCTCCGCGCGCGCGGTGGCGCGCAGCCTGGTGGCGACCGGCGCCACCCTGCCGCAGCAGCCGCAGGGCTGGTACGTCGAGCAGGCCGGCACGCCGATCACGATCGATGGCTACGGCGACGACTGGGCGCCCCTTACGCCCTGGAGCCAGCCGCTCGGGCCGCGCGGCAGCGTGCTGCTCGCGGAAGATGCCGGTGGGCTCTATCTCTACGTGCAGCAACGCGGCATCAAGCGGGTCCGCGCCGATGCCGACGATCCCGGCGCACTGCACGCCGATCACCTCGTCCTCGAACTGCAACGCGGCGACACGCACCTGCGCTACCTGCTGGCCAGCGCCGCGCCGGGCACCTTCACCGCACGCCTGCTCGATCCGCCGGTCGCCGACTGGCCCGACCGCCTGGTCGGCCAGTGGCAGGAGGACGGCGGCGGCTGGCGCCTCGAGCTGCGCCTTCCGCGACCGCTGATCGTGGACCGGCTCGGCCTGGGCCTGTACGACGCCTCCGCCGGCGGCGACCCGCTGGCAGTCGAGTTGCGCCCGTTGTGGCACTACTCCCCGGCGCTGGCGCAGGAACTGGCCCGGCTGGCGCCGGAGGACACCCGTGCCCGCGTGCTGGCGCCGACCGGCTGGCTGCTGGCGCAGAGCGGCCGCCTGCAGGCGGCTGGTCCGCAGCCGGGCTGGTTCGCCGCGCTGGTCTACCGCGCGCTGCTGGCCAATCCCGTCGAGGACGCCGCGCCGTGGACGCAGGACGCCCCGCGCCTGGACCTTCCGGAGATCACCCGTGCCCGCGCGGGCGATCCGGCTACCGCCTGGCGTGACGGTGAAACCCGCGCCAGCGTCGTGCTGGCGGCGGCGGTGCCGATCGGCGCGCCCGGCCAGGTACGCGGCGTGCTGCTGCTCGAACAGGCCAGCACCACCGTGCCGTTGCTGGCCAACCGCGCGCTGCTCACCTTGCTGCTGACCAGCTTCGGCGTGCTGCTGGTGGCCGGCGGTATTTTGCTTTGGTTTGCCACGCGCCTGAGCCTGCGCCTGGGCCGCCTGCGTGATGCGGCCGAGCGCGCACAACTGGCCGATGGACGTCTGGACGGCCTTTTCGCCCAGGGGCGTTTCCCGCTGACCGCCGCGCCGGACGAGATCGGCGACCTGGCGCGCAGCTTCGAGCGCCTGTTCGAGGCGGTGGGGGGCTATACCGACTACCTGCGCACGCTGGCCTCCAAGCTCTCGCACGAACTCAACACGCCGCTGGCCATCGTCAAGAGCTCGCTGGACAACCTGGAGCACGCGCTGGAGGCCCATGCGCCGGTGCCTCCCGACGCGCGGCCCTACCTGGAACGCGCCCGCGATGGCGTGGCCCGCCTGGGTACGCTGGTGCGCGCGATGAGCGAGGCCAGCCGCATGGAACGTGCGATCGCCGCCGCCGAAGCCGAGGACGTGGACCTGCGCGAAGTGGTGCGCGGCTGCGCCGAGGCCTACCGCCCGCTGGTGGGCACGCGCACGCTGGCCTGCGAACTGCCCGACACGCCGCTGCCGATGCACTGCGCCCCGGAGCTGCTCGCCCAGGCGCTGGACAAGCTGCTCGACAACGCCCTCTCGTTCACCCCGGCTGACGGCTGGTTGCGGCTGGTCCTCAGCGCCTGCGATGACGGCGCCGAGATCACCCTCGCCAACCAGGGCCCGGGCCTGCCGGCGGCGATGCAGGCGCGCCTGTTCGACTCGCTGGTCAGCCTGCGCGACAAGGCCACCCCGGGCGAAGCGCCGCACCTGGGACTAGGGCTCTACGTAGTGCGCCTGGTCGCCGAACGCCACGGCGGGCACGCCAGCGCGCGCAACCTGGAAGACGGCAGCGGCGTGGCCTTCACCCTGCGCCTGCGCAACATGTCGCGCCAGCGCCTGTAGTTGCCCGGCGCCCGGGCGAATACGTCACCGGGAGGTATGGAAGCCGCCCTTGGTTCCGACCTCGCTGGTCCATTGGGCGCTCGAGCCTGGCCGGCGCATGGGCCATCGAACGCCCTTTGCTTCCGCAACGATCGCCGTCCTGGGCATTGCCTTCGCGCACCCATGCGAAGCCCGGTCGAATCCCCAGGCTAGCGGCACTCGGCCGGCAGGTAGCTCGGGTCGATGTCCGGGCTCTCGCAGGTCCAGCTGATCACGCCGTCGTGGCCCTCGGCAATGAAGGCCAGTTGCCTGCCACGCAGAGGCGCGGGGGCGTTGCCGCCGAAGGTGGTGACCAGCGCCGTGCCTTCCTCCATGGCCTGGACCTCGAAGCCGGCCAGGTTGGCGCTGGCGTAGGCGCCGGCTTCCTTCAGCCCGGCCTCGCTGTTGTCCTGCGGCCAGGCGCGGTTGCGGCCGATCGCATCGAGCACCTGCTGCTTGAGCGGTTCGGCCTGCAGCAGCGCGCTGGCTACCTGCGCGCGCATCACGTAGGCCTGGTAAGCGGGCCCCGCGATTGCCAACACGATGGCGGCGAAAGGCACAACCATGACCAGCCAGAACACCAGCTTGGGCGGCCTGGATCGGCTCTGGCCGGTCTGTTGCCAGCGGGCCAGCCAGGTCAGTTGCCCCTGCAGGTAAAGCGTGTTGAAGAAGAACAGCGTGATGCCGCCGATGCGCATGGGGACCCGGTAGCCCGCCATCACCCGGCGGATCGTCCCGGCCATCGCGAAATAGGCGCCCAGGAAGAGCAGCACATAGACCAGCTCCAGCAGCCAGCCGAGGCGTTCCATGGTGGTCGCCGGCGCGTCTTCGTCGAGCGGTGCGCCGTTGGCGGCAAGGAAGTAGCCGACGAAATAGCAGGTCAGCGCCGCGCCCATCATCGCCGTGGCACGGCTGTCGGGGTCGATCCGGCGCACCCAGTTGGCCTGGATGAACGACCAGACGATGGCGAAGATGCCCAGCGTGACCACACTGAGCAGGAACACCCAGCCCCAGTGCATCGAAGGCGGCGTCGGCAGGGAGGCGCGATCGGCCACTTCCCTGTGCCACTGCCCCGCGTCCCGGTCCACGAGGTCGGGCATCGTATCGGTGCGTTCCATCGTTTTTCCCCCTGTCCGGGGCGCAGATTAAGCGCGCCACTCCGAACGCCGCAAGCGATCGTGCCCGGCGGCGAATGGACTGCTATCGTGATGGGCCGCCCCCATCGATTCTTGAGCCCGTGATCTCCCGAGACCAATTCGACGCGCTGGCCGCCCAAGGGCATACGCGCATTCCGCTGGTGCGCGAGGTGTTCTCCGACCTCGACACGCCGCTGTCGGTGTACCTGAAGCTTGCCGACGGCCCGTACACGTTCCTCTTCGAATCGGTCGAGGGCGGCGCCACCTGGGGCCGTTATTCGATCATCGGACTGCCGGCCCGGCGCGTGTACCGTCTGCGCGGCCACGAGCTGGAAGTCGAGGACGCCGGCGAGATCGTCGAGCGCCGCCATCTCGATGATCCGCTGGGCGAGATCGAGACGCTCCGCGCGCAGTATTCGGTACCGCGCCTGCCCGAGCTGCCGGCCTTCACCGGTGGCCTGGTCGGCTATTTCGGCTTCGAGACGATCGGCTACATCGAGCCGCGCCTGGCGCAGTGGGACCGGCCCGACGAGCTGGGCACGCCCGACGTGTTGCTGATGCTGGCCGAAGAGGTCGCCGTCTTCGACAACCTCAAGGGCCGCCTGTACCTCATCGTGCACGCCGACCCGTCGCAACCACAGGCCTACGCGCAGGCTCAGCGCCGCCTCGACGCGCTGGTCTACCGCCTGCGCCAGGGCGGCGCGGCCTACCCGCAGCTGACCCAGTCCACTGCGCTGGATGAAGGCGACTTCAAGTCCTCCTTCACCAAGGCCGAGTTCGAGGCGATGGTGGAGAAGGCCAAGGAATACATCCGCGCCGGCGACATCTTCCAGGTAGTGCCCTCGCAGCGATTGAGCGTCGGCTTCAATGCGCGGCCGGTGGACGTGTACCGCGCGCTGCGTGCGCTCAATCCCTCGCCGTACATGTATTTCGTCGATGTGGGCAACACGCAGATCGTCGGTTCCTCGCCGGAAATCCTGGCACGCCTGAAGGACGGCAAGGTGGTCGTGCGCCCGCTCGCCGGCACGCGCAAACGTGGCGCCACGGACGAAGAGGATGCGGCACTGGAAGCCGAGCTGCTCGCCGATCCGAAGGAACGTGCCGAGCACGTCATGCTGATCGACCTGGGCCGCAACGATATCGGCCGCATCAGCGAGACCGGCACGGTCGAGGTGAGCGAATCGTTCGTGATCGAGCGCTACTCGCACGTCATGCACATCGTCTCGCAGGTGCAGGGCAGCGCCCGCCCGGGGCTGTCCTACATGGACGTGCTCAAGGCGACCTTTCCGGCCGGCACGCTGTCGGGCGCACCGAAGATCCGCGCGCTGGAGATCATCCAGGAGCTCGAACCCTACAAGCGCAACATCTACGCCGGCGCGATCGGCTGGATCGGCTGGTGGGGCGACGCGGATACCGCCATCGCGATCCGCACCGCGGTGATCCAGGACGGTCGCCTGCACGTGCAGGCCGGCGCCGGCATCGTCTACGACTCCGACCCGGCGGCGGAGTGGGAGGAGACCATGAACAAGGGCCGCGCGCTGTTCCGCGCGGTGGCGCAGGCGGCCAAGGGGCTGTGAGGCGCATGGCGCTCGCGCTGGCCGCTTTCGCCGGTGCGGCCACGGCAGCCGCGCCGACCTGGCCGGATACCCCGCTCGCGCGCGTCGAAGCACTGGCGCTGCTGCAGACGCTCAACGCCGACCTGCTCAGCCACCCGAGCGCGACGCTGACGCTGGAGCGCTGGTGCCAGGCACACCATCTGGCCGACCCGCCGACTGTCCATGCGCGTCGCGATCGCGACGCGGCCAAGCTGTTGCCCGACGACCTGCGCCGCGCGCTCGGCCTAGCACAGGACGTGCCGGTGCGCTACCGCAGCGTGCAACTGGCCTGCGGCGAGCATGTCGTGTCGGAAGCGGACAACTGGTACGTGGCCGGTCGCCTCACCGACGCGATGAACCGCCAGCTCGACACCAGCGACACGCCCTTCGGCAAGGTGGTGGCGCCGCTGCGGTTTAGCCGTCGCACGCTGTCGGCGCAGCTGCTGTGGTCGCCGCTGCCGGTCGAATGGGAAACACGCGGCCTGCCGCCGGTCGGCCCGCGCCCGCTCGCGGTGCCGCACCAGGTGCTGCAGCACCGCGCGCTGCTCGTCGATGCGCAGGGCCGGCCCTTCAGCGCGCTGGTGGAGACCTACACCGACCAGGTGCTCGCCTTCCCGGCGCCCGCGCGGGAACACCACGGCGACTGACTGCGCAGGCCGTTGCAGGTCGCAGGGCCTGCGACCGCGGCCCGCTATCATCCCTGCATGGCTGGACTTCCCCTCGACGACCTCACCCGCGGCCTTGCCGTGATCCGCGCCAGCCGCCTGGAGGCGCTGCTCGATCCGCTCGTGCAGTTGCTTGACGCAGTGCCGCCGGCCAACGTGCTCGCGCCGCAGACGGTGATCGCCGCGCATCCGGGCATGCGCCAGTGGCTGTCCGGCGCGCTGGCCCGCGCGCGCGGGCCGGGCGGCATCGTGGCCAACCTCGACATCCGCCTGCCCAGCGCCTGGCTGGACGACCTGGCCCGCACGCTGCTGGGCGAGTCGGCGGTGGCGCTGGCGCCCTACCGGCGCGAGCGGCTGCGCTGGCGCATCCACGCCATGCTGGGTGAGATCGACGACCCGCAGGTGCGCGGCTACCTCGCCGGCGGCGACCCGTCGCGCCGGCGCTACCAGCTCGCCGACCGCCTGGCGCGGCTCTATTCGCAGTACCTGGTCTACCGGCCCGACTGGCTGCGCGCCTGGCAGGTCGGTCGCGACGACGTACCCGAACACACTTTCCTTGCGCCGCTGTGGCGCGCGCTGCGCCGCGCGATCGACAAGCCGCATCGTGCCGAAGTGCTCGGCGATTTGCTGCACACGCTGCAGCGCGACCCACCCGCCAGCCTGCCGCGTGAACCGCTGCACGTGTTCGGTATCAGCCACCTGGCCCCGGCCGAGCTGGCGGTGCTCGCCGCGGTGGCGCGGCACCGGCTGGTGGTGCTCTACGTGCCCGATCCCTGCCGCGAGTACTGGGCCGGCCTGCGCGGCGAACGCGCCCAGTTGCGCGAGCTCGCACGCCGGCTGGACGAGGGCGCGCGCGAGGAAGGCTGGTTCCTCGAGCGCATGGGCCACCCGCTGCTCGCCGACTGGGGCCGCCTGGGCCAGCACTTCATGCTGGCGCTCTCCGGCCAGGCGGAGATCCGCCTGGACGTGCGCCACTGGCGCGACGAGGACGCGCACGCGCCGCCCAGCCTCTCGCTGTTGCATCGGTTGCAGGAAAGCATCCGCCGCCTCGATCCCGCGCTGCTCGAGCCCGGGCAGGGCGACGCGATGCACGACCGTTCGCTGCGCGTGCATCTGTGCCACACCCGCCTGCGCGAACTGGAAGTGCTGCGCGACGTGCTGCTCGACGCCCTGGCGCGCGACCCGACGCTGCAGCCGGCCGACATGGTGGTGATGGCGCCGGACATCGGTGCCTACGTGCCGCTGCTGCCGGCAGTGTTCGGCCCGCCCGGTCGCGCGCACGGGCCGCTGCCCTACCACCTGGCCGACGTGGCGATGGCGCGCGTGCATCCGCTGCTCGCCGCGTTCGATCGCCTGCTCGACACGCCGCAGTCGCGCCTCACCGCGCCGCAGGTGCTGGACCTCCTGCAGACGCCGCCGATCGCCGCCGCGCTGGGCCTGGACGAAAGCGCGGTGGATCTGCTCGGCCAGTGGCTGGGCGAAGCGCGCGTGGCCTGGGGCCTGGACGGCGACTGGCGCGAGGCCTTCGGCGTGCCCGGCATCGAGGAGTACACCTTCGCCTGGGGCATGGACCGCCTGCTGGCCGGCTACGTGATGGGCGAGGACGCGATCGCGACCTTGCCCGACGGCGAGCTGTCGCCGGTCGCCGGCGCGCACGGCCCGCAGGCCGCCGCGCTCGGCGCGCTCGACCGCCTGCTGCAGGAACTGGCGGCGCTGCATCGCGATGCCGCCCATCCGCGCAACGCCTCGGCCTGGGCCGCGCGGCTGGAGCTGCTGCTCGACGGCCTGTTCCGCGTCGACAGCGGCGACCATGCCGGGCGCGAGGCGCTCGGCCTGCTGCGCCGGATGATCCGCGCGACCGTCGCCGAAACCGAAGACAGCGGGCTGGATCCGGAGCTCGACTTCACCGTGGTGCGCGAAGTGCTGCGCGAGCGTCTCGCCGCCACGCCCGAGCGCCAGCGCTTCCTGCTCGGCGGCATCACCTTCTGCGGCATGGTGCCCCAGCGCGCGATCCCTTTCCGCGTGATCGCGGTGCTCGGCCTCAACGACGGCGAGTTTCCGCGCAGCGCCAGCGACGCCGGCCTGGACCTGATGCTGCGCCACCCGCGGCTGGGCGACCGCGACGTGCGCAGCGACGACCGCTACCTGTTTCTGGAAACGGTGATGGCCGCGCGCGACGCGCTGCACCTGTCCTACCTTGGCGAAGGCGTGCGCGACGGCAAGCCGCGCAACCCGGCCGCACCGCTTGCCGAACTGCTCGCCCTGCTCGATGCGCAGACGGGGCTCGCCGACGTCGCCGCCGATGCCGACGACAAGGCGCGCGCCGAGGACCCGGCCGCGCCGATCCGGCGCCCGTGGCGGGTACGTCATCCGCTGCAGCCGTTCGATGCGCGCTATTTCGACGGCAGCGACCCGCGGCTGTTCTCCTACCAGGCCGCGTTCGCCGCGATGGTGCCGGGTGGCCGCCGCGCCGGCTTCCTGGTCGGCACCGACACGCTCGACGTGTTGCCGCTGGAAGCCCCGGTGCCGCTGCGCGGATTGATCGCCTGGTACCGCGATCCGGCGCGGCAACTGCTGCGCGGACGTCTGGACGTCCGCCTGGACGCACTCGACGAGGACCGCCTGCGCGAGAGCGAGCCGCTGGAACCGAGATTCGAGGCGCTCGACCGGGTCGGCCGGCGCCTGCTGCTCGATGCGCTCGAGGCCGGGCTGGTGCTGCCGGCCGAGCCGCCCGAGTGGCTGCGCCTGACCGGCGTGCTGCCGCCGGGTCGCAGCGGCATCGCGGCGTGGGCGGCCGAGCGCGAGCGCGCGCAGGCGCTGCTGGAGGTCGCGCGCGAGCATCCGCTGTTCGCCGACGGCCTGCCGCCGTACCTGCCGCTGGCGCTGGAACTGGAGGTCGCCGGCGCACGCATCGAAGGCGAGCTCGGGCGCGTCCACCAGCACGCGGGAACGCGCTGGGTGTTCGAGCTCTTCGTCGGCCGCAAGGAGAGCGAGCTGGGCTTCCGCGAGCGCCTGCCGCTGTTCATCGAATGGGCGCTGCTGCGGCTGGTCACGCCCGCGCCCACGCCGGTGCGCCTGTGCCTGCTCGCCGAGGGCGAACATCCCTGGCAGGAGCACATCAACGCTTGGGACGAGTCGCTACTCGCGGCACCGGCCGAGGAGCAGGCCCGCCTGCGCGCCGACCTGGAATCCCGCATTGCCGAGCTGCTCGCGCTGTGGCGCGAGGCCCAGCGCCAGCCCGCGCGCTACTTCCCGCGCACCAGCTGGGCGGTGGCGCAGTGCCTGAGCGGCGACAAGCCGCCCAACTTCACCGCCTGGCTGGGCAACGACCGCAGCCACGGCGAGTGTGACTATGCGCCCGGCTACGCGCGCCTGCTCGCCGGCGACGTGCGCTTCGAGCCGGGCCAGCCCGAGTACGTGGCGCTGCTGGACACCGCCGCGCGGCTGTCACGGCTGCTCGAGCTGGGAGCGCCTGCATGAGCGCATCGCTGCGCGTGCACGACTGGAGCGAACTGCCGCTGGCGCACGCGCCGGGGCAGGGCGGCCGCTGCCTGATCGAGGCCAGCGCCGGCACCGGCAAGACCTGGACCATCGCGGTGCTGTACCTGCGGCTGCTGCTGGAGCAGTCGCTGAGTCCGCGCCAGATCGTGGTGACCACCTTCACCGAGGCGGCCGCGCAGGAGCTGCGCGAACGCCTGCGCGCGAAGCTGCGCGCCGCCGAGCGGCTGGCACAGGCGCCGGGTGCGCCAGAGAACGGCCCCGACGAGGCCTGGCTGCAGGCGCGCTGGGCCGCCGATCCGGCAATGGCCGCCGCCGACGCGCTGCGCCTGCGCCTGGCCCAGGCCGACCTGGATCTTGCCCCCGTCGGCACGTTGCACGGGCTGTGCCGGCGCATCCTCACCGACTTCCCGTTCGAATGCGGCAGCGCCTTCCGGCTCGGTGAGTTGGTGCCCGGCCGCGCGCTGGACGACGAACTGATCGACGACCTGTGGCGGCAACTCGGCCAGTCCGCCGGCGAGCTCGCGCCCGGCGACCTCGCGTGGTGGCAACAGGGCCTGGACAAGCTGCGTCGCACGCTGCGCGCGGTGATGCGGCCGGGCGTGCGCGTGCGGGTGGAACCCGACGGCGCGATCGAGGAATTGATGCAGCCGGCGCAGGCGCAGGCGATCCGCGACTGGCTCGGCGACGGCTCGCAGTTCAAGCGCAGCAACAGCGCGCTGCTGAGCGCGCTGCGCAAGCTGGCCGACTATCTCGAGGCCGGGGACCGTTCGATCCCGTTGCCGGACCTGTCCGACGCCCTCGGCAAGCCGCTCGACTCGCAACTCAAGCCGCCCTTCGTGGAGGCGGCGCGGGACAACGACGTGCTCGCCTTCGCCCATCGCGCCGCGGCCGCGCTCGCCGACCCGCACTTGCCCGCCCGCAGCGCCGCGCTCGCGCGCTACCGCGACGAACTGCTGGCCCGCCGCGACGCCCGCCTGCACGAACGCGGCCAGCTCACCTTCGACGAACTCATCGTTCAGGTGCACCGCGCACTGGCCACCCGCGGCGGCGTGCTCGCCGACCGCCTGTTCCGCGAATGGCCGGTCGCACTGGTCGACGAGTTCCAGGACACCGACCAGCAGCAGTACGCGATCCTTGACCGCATCTACCGCGACGACGCGGGCGCCAGGCGCGGACGGCTGGTGATGATCGGCGACCCCAAACAGGCGATCTACCGCTTCCGCGGCGGCGACATCCACGCCTACCTGGCCGCTCGGCAGGACATCGATGCGGAGCTGCGCCTGGACCGCAACTTCCGTTCCTCCGAGGCGCTGGTGCAGGGCTTCAACGAGCTGTACGCGCTGGCCGGGCCGGCGCTTTCGCAGCAAGCCGCGGGCGCGATCGCCTACGAGCCGGTCAGCGCCGGGCGGGCCGCCAGGGTGCTGCGCCATCGTGGCGAACCGGTCGCGCGCCCGCTCGCGCTGCACCTGTGCGCCGAGGTGCCGGTCAACAAGGACGCGCGCATCGCCTTCGCGCTGGACGCCTGCGCCAATCACGTTGCGCAACTGCTGGCGGACGACTGGAGCATCGACGGCAAGCCGCTGCGCCCGGGCGACATCGCGGTGCTGCTGCCGACCAACGACCACGTTGCCAGCCTGCGCGAGCGCCTGCGCGAACGCCATGTGCCGTGCGTCGGCGCCGGGCGCAGCAGCGTGTTCGCCACGGCGCTGGCGCGCGAGCTGCAGGTGGTGCTCTACGCGGTCGACCAGCCGGGCGACGAGGGCGCGCTGCGCGCGGCGCTGGCCACGCGCCTGCTGGGCGTGGGCCTCGCCGAACTCGCCGCGCTGCGTGAACGACCCGATGACTGGCAGCGCCACGAGCAACGCTTCACCCGCTGGCACCGGCAATGGCGCGACGAGGGCGTGCTGGCGGTGGTGCAGTCGCTGCTCCATCACGCCGCGCCCGCGCTGCTCGCCACGCCCGCGGGCGAGCGCGCGCTGACCGACCTTCGCCATCTGGGCGAACTGCTGCAGCAGGCCGAGGACGAGCATCCCGGCAGCGAGCAGTTGCTCGCCTGGCTGGCCCAGAAGCGCGGCGGCCAGGACGTGGCCAGCGACGACGCCGAGGAGGAACAGCAGCTGCGCATCGAGTCCGACGCGCGCCGGGTGCGCCTGATGACGCTGCACGCCAGCAAGGGCCTGGAGTTCCCGCTGGTGCTGTTGCCGCTGATGTGGGCGCAGGAGGGCCGCGAGGAAAAGCTGCCGCTGCGCTACGACCCGGCCAGTGGCGGGCGCGAACTGGTGCTCGGCGGTGCCGCCCACGCGGACGCCTGCTCGGAAGTGGCGGTGGAAGACCAGGACGAGCGCTTCCGCGTGCTCTATGTGGCGCTGACCCGCGCCGAGCTTGCCTGCCACGTGTACGTACTCGACCCGCAGCGCCCGACCAACGGCAAAGTGAAAGTAGCGCCGGTCGATCCTGCGCGCTCGGCACTGGATGCCACTGTCGAGCGGCTGCTCGCCGCGAACGTCGCCGCAGGCGCGCAACACATGGCCTGGCTGGCCGACGAGTGGCCCTGGCCGTATCCAGTGATCCCCGATGCGCCGCCACCGCCGGCGGATGCCCGCGAGGCCCTCGCGCCACCGGCTACGCGTCCCGTGCAGCAGTTGCACAGCTTCTCGACGCTGGCCAGGGTCGAGGCGATCGGCGCGCTGGAAGAGCAATCCGCGAGCGACGAGGCCGCTGCCACCGAGACACCCGAGATCGCCGACGAGGGCGCGCCGGACATGCTGCCGGCGCCCGCCGCTGGCGACCCCGCGTTGCTCGCGCTGGCGCCCTGGCGCGGCGCTGAATTCGGCAACGCAATGCACGCGGTATTCGAGCATCGCGAGGTCGGCGTGCCGGTGACCCGGCAGCACGCGCTGGTCGCGCGCTGCCTGCACGAGGCGGGCGTGCGCCGCGGCGAGGAGCCGGCCGAGCTGCTGGTGCGCAGGCTCGCCGCGCGCGTGCAGGCCACGCTCGATGCACCGCTCGCGCCCGGCCTCGCGCTCGGCGCACTGCCGGCCGCGGCGCTGCGCGCGGAGATGGCCTTCCACTACGTGCTCGATGCGGTCTCGCTCGATGCGCTGCGCGAGGCCTGCACGAGTCACGGCGAGCCGGCGCTGGTGCCGCGCGCGCCCTACGGTGTGTTGCGCGGGCTGATGACCGGCAAGATCGACCTGGTGTTCGAGCATGCCGGGCGCTTCCACGTGCTCGACTACAAGAGCAACTGGCTCGGCGAGCAACTGGACGCCTATGCACCCGAACGCCTGCCCACGGCGATGGACGCGCACCACTACCGCTTCCAGGCGTTGCTCTACACCGTGGCGCTGGATCGGCTGTTGCGCCAGCGCCTGCCCGGCTACCGGCGCGAGGCGCACCTGGGCGAGGCGATCTACCTGTTCGTGCGTGCGGTCGGCCTGGCGCCGGGGGCGGGCGTGTGGCGGCAGCGCTTTGATGAGGCGTTGCTGGACGCAGTCGATGGCGTGCTGGCGGCACGGGTGGGAGAACCGGCATGACGTGCCCCAATTACACAAGCCCGCCCGCCTTGCTCCCTCTCCCCTGCGGGGAGAGGGCCGGGGTGAGGGGCCAAGGCTTGCGGGGAGCTGAAGTGGAGCCGTGGCCGATCTTTCTTCGCCCGGTTGCGAGTTCCGGGCGAGCCCCGGCCCCTCACCCCAACCCTCTCCCCGCAGGGGAGAGGGAGCTTGTTTCGAGGCGGAGCCAGGCATGAGCCATTTCGACTTCCGCATCCGCGGGGACGAACCGATCGAGGCCGCCTGGCGCCCGCTCGATCGCACGCTGTGGCGCTGGGTGCGCGCACACGGCGGTTCGCCCCGGCTGGCGGCGCTGGCCGCGTGGGCCTCGTTCGCCGATGGCGCCGGCGATACCGCGCTGCCGCTCGTGGGCGAGGACGCCGGCCGCCATGGCCTGGAGCCGCTCGCGCGCGACGAGGTCGAATCCCTGCGCGGCGAAGCGCTGGTGAGTGATGGCGCGGGCGTCACCCCGTTCGTGCTCGACGCCGCCGGTCGCCTGTACCTGCGACGCAACTACGCCGACGAACTGGCGGTCGCGGCGCTGATCCACCAGCGCCTGCGTGCCGCAAAGCCGGCCACCGTTGCCGACGGCGCGCTTGACGTGTTGTTCCATGGCGAACGCGGCGCGGCGGTGAAGCGGCAGCGAGACGCCGTACGCGGCGTGGCCGGGCGGCGGCTGTTCGTGCTCACCGGCGGGCCGGGCACCGGCAAGACCACCACCGTGCTGCGCATGCTGCTGATGCTGCAGCACCAGGCGTCGCAGCCTTTGCGTATGGCCGTCGCGGCGCCGACCGGCAAGGCGGCGCAGCGCCTGCTGCAGTCGCTGCGCGCGGGCAAGCAGGGCCTGCTCGACCATCCGCGTGCGCCGCTGCCGGAGGACTGGCAGCCACTGCTCGAGCGCATTCCCGACACCGAGGCACTGACCCTGCACCGCCTGCTCGGCTACAGCCCGCGCAGCCATCGCTTCACGCGCGACCGCGAGCACCCGCTGGCCGCCGACGTGGTGGTGGTCGACGAAGCTTCGATGGTCGATCTTTCCCTGCTGCGCGCGTTGCTCGACGCGGTGCGGCCGGACGCCACGCTGATCCTGGTCGGCGACGCCGACCAGCTCACCTCGGTGGCCGCCGGCTCGGTGTTGATGGACCTGGTCGCCGTGCTGGAAGCCGAGCGCTCCCCCGCGCTGGTGCGGCTGGAACACAGCTTCCGCGCGGAGCGGCCGCTGGTCGCGCTCAACCGCGCGGTGCGCGCGGGCGACACGGCGGCGTTGGAGGCCACCCTGGGCGAGCAGGTGATGCGCCGACCGGTGGCCGGCGGCGCGACGCTGCGCCAGGCGATCGAATCATGGGCGGACGCGCTCGCGGCGCTGCCGATCCATCCGACGCTGCCGGTGGCACAAGGCGAGCCGAGCGATCCCGCGCAGGTGTCCACTGCGCTCGCGGCCTTGCGCGCGCTCGGCTCGCGCCAGTTGCTGTGCGCGCTGCGCGAGGGCGAGTTCGGCGCGCTGGCCGCCAGCGCGCTGATCGAGCAACGGCTGAAGCGGCGCTGGAACATGGCGGCCGATCGGGTCTGGTATCCCGGCCGCGCGGTGCTGATCACCCGCAACGACTACGCCAGTCGGCTGTTCAATGGCGACGTCGGCCTGTGCCTGGCCGACGCCGAGGGCCGGCTGCGCGTGTGGTTCGAAAGCGCGGGCGGCGACGGCCTGGCCGGCGCGCGCAGCTTCAGCCCCGGTGCGCTGCCGGCGCACGAAGGCGCGTTCGCGATCACCATCCACAAGTCGCAAGGTTCGGAATACGCCCGCGTGGCGGTGCTGCTGCCGCCCGATCCGGCCCATCGCATCCTGTCGCGCCAGTTGTTCTACACCGGCGTGTCGCGGGCACGGCAGGCGGTCGAGTTGTGGGCCGGCGAGGCGACCCTGCGCGCGGCGCTGGCGCTGCCGGTGCGCCGCGCCGGCGGTCTGGCCGACCGGCTTGCCGGTATACCGTCCGGCGGCGAGCCCGAACAGCTTGCATTGCTGTAGAGCGCACCTTGTGCGAGACCCGGACGCCACGGTCGCGCACAGGGTGCGCTCCTACAGGAGACGTTGTGTCTCTTCGGTCGGAGCGCCCTTGGGCGCGACGGCCACCTCCGCCGCCCGGCAGCGCTACCGGGTGCGCGTCACTCCGCCAGGAACGGCTGCGCGATCTTCAGCACCGCCTGGTACGGCTCCGGATCGTTGCGGTTGCTCAGCAGGATTACGGTCAGGTGCTGCCTCGGCCAGCGCACGATCACGTTGCGGAAGCCGATGCTTTCGCCGGAGTGCCACAGTGTGTCGCCGGTGATGCGCCAGCCGTAGCCGTAGCGGGCCTCATAGGGCTCGCCGACCACCGTCGCGTGCGGGCTGAAGGCGGCCTCGCGCGAGGCGTCGCTGAGCAGGCGGTCGTCGTAGAGCGCGGCATCCCATCTGGCGAGGTCGTCGATGTTCGAATAGATGCCGCCGTCGCCACGCGTGGCCGAGGTGACGCTCTGGTCGGTGCGCTGCCAGTGGCCGTCGATCTCGCTGTAGCCGTAGGCGCGGTTGGGCACCCGGCTTTTGGTAGACGTGGGGTCGTCGTGCACGTAGAGCAGGGTGTGGTCCATGTGCAACGGGGCGAAGATGCGCTGCTGCAGGAAATCCTGCAGTGCCAGTCCGGAGGCCTTTTCCACCACCAGCCCCAGCAGTACGTAGCCGGAATTGCTGTAGCGGTAGGCGCTGCCCGGCGCGAAGTAGCGGCGCGGGGTGGCCGAGAGCAGGCGCAGTACGTCCTGGTCGCTCACCTGGGTGGTCCGCTGCGGCGGGATCAGGTCCTCGTAGTCGATCAGCCCGCCGGTGTGGTCGAGCAGCTGGCGCAGGGTCACCTTGTCGGTCGTGGCCGGCAGCGAGGGCAGCCAGTGGCGGATGGAATCGTCGAGCGTGAGCTTGCCGTCCTCGGCCAGCAGCAGGATCGCCGCGGCGGTGAACTGCTTGCTGACCGAGGCGAGACGGAAGTCGGTGCCGGGCGTGACCTTCGTATGCTTTTCGAGGTTGGCCAGGCCGTAGCCCTTGCGCATCAGCGGCCTGCCGTCCTTGAGCACGAGCAGGGCGGCGCCCGGGACATCGCCCTGATACTTCTGCATAAGGTGGTCGGCGTTCTGCACGGCGTCGGTGGCCAGCGCCGGGCCGGAGCAGAGGATCGAGGCGAGCAACAGGGCGAGGCGCATGGCGTTCTCCGGGCGTTGAACTTGAGCCCCTCTCCCGCCGGGAGAGGGGTCGGGGTGAGGGTACGGCCAGTGCGTGGTGCACGCTCCGCCCGAACCCTCACCCGCCTGTCGGCACCCTCTCCCGGGGGGAGAGGGATTCGATCTTGGGACGTGCGGCAAGCATCACTTCACCGGCACGTCGTAGATCGTGTGCGGCGTGGGCTCGTCGGCCCAGGTGTAGTGCCACCACTCCAGCGGATAGTTCTTGAATCCTTCGCGCTCCATTGCCTTGCGCAGTAGCAGCCGGTTGGCGTGCTGTGCGGGCGGGACGTCGGCTGCATCGGTGTGCGCGCGCACGTCGAAGAAGTCGAAGTGCGTGCCCATGTCCAGTTCCCTGCAGTGGATGTCGCGGGCATCGCACCGCTCCATCGTGAGGTCGACGGTGCCGCCTCGGCTGTGGCCGGAGACCGGCGCGATGTAGTCGCCCAGCAGCACGCGCTTGTCCAGCCGCGGGTAGTGCTCGGCCTTGGTGCGTGTGTCGGCGAGGTCGTGCGCCCAGCGCACGAAGTGTGCGACGGCGCGGGCCGGGCGATAGCAGTCCCACAGCTTCAGCCGCTGGTGCTGCGCGCGCAGATCGTGCTCGACGCGCGCCAGCGCTTCGGCGACCGGGCGCTTGAGCAGGCACTTGGGTGCGAGATAGCCGTCCACCGGCACGCCGACGAAGTTGTCGTGGCCGGCGTACTTGATGTCCTCGGCGATATCGGGGACGAGCGTGCGGATGTCGACCAGGTCGGCTTCGGCGGCGGTGCGGGCGGGGGAGCGGGTGATCGCCTGGTCCGCGTGGGCTGCCGCGCAGACCATCGACAGCCACGCAATGGCGAGCAGCCGCATCGTGAGTCTTCCTCCGCTTGCGGGGGAAGGCGCCCGCAGGGCGGATGGGGGATGCCCGGAGCGGGTGCTCTCAAGCTCGAATGCCTTCCGCCAAAAGCGCCCCCATCCGCCTTTGGCGCCTTCCCCCGCAGGCGGGGGAAGGCGCGGGTTCTGGTCTGCGCCAGGAGTGGGGAGAGCGATTGGTTCGTAGCTCATGGGCAATCCCCAATGCGCTCGAAATGCAGGTCCTCGTAGTCCGAGCTGAAATCACCTAGCGGGTCGAGCTTGGCCATGGTGAGCGTGGGCGGCGAGCCGGCGTGCGGGTCGAGCCAGGCGTCGAGGTCGACGGCCGGGTCGTCCCAGTGCACCAGGTAGCGTTGCCCGAGTTGCTTCACGGTGCCATGCATGTGCGGCGACTTGCGCGATGCCCATTGCACGCTGTCTTTGCGCGGGCAAAGCGTGATTTCGCCGAACCAGGGATCGCGGTAGCGGCCGCTCCACGCGAAACTGCCCGGCGCGACCGTGGTGGCCGCGGACGTATCCGGCGCCCGCGCCGCGGCGGGGCGCTGCGCCGCCTCGTGGTCGAGCGCGTCGGCATACCAGGCCACGCCGTGGCCGTCGCCCGGTGCGGTGAAGTGCTTGGTCAGCACCTCGCCCAGCACGGTGCG
Source organism: Frateuria flava (assembly GCF_017837635.1). Lineage (GTDB taxonomy): Bacteria > Pseudomonadota > Gammaproteobacteria > Xanthomonadales > Rhodanobacteraceae > Frateuria_A > Frateuria_A flava. The sequence continues at coordinate 242,567 of NZ_JAGJRS010000013.1, read as the reverse complement.
CGCATCCTCGGCCTCGCCATTGATCATGAACACGAAGCCGCTCTTGCGGTCCGGCAGCAGCGCCAGCATCGAATACATGCCGCCGAGCGTGCCGGTGTGCCAGACCACCCACTCCCCGTCGACGTCGGCCATCCGCCAGCCGTAGCCATAGGCCATCACGTGAGTGTGGTCCCAGGCGCGGCGCTGATTGGAAACGGGGATCAGCATGTGCGGCGACTGCAGCACCTGGCGCTGGGTGGAGGAGAGCCACTGCAGCTGTGCCGGCGTGGGCGCCAGCCAGTTCGTTGCCCAGCTCAGCATGTCGGTGAGATCGCAGCGGATGCCGCCGGCGGCGTCGGAGGTGATCGCCGGGATAGTGGGCCCGTCCTGGCGCATCGGCAGGTTGTGGCCGTCCTTGCGATAGTGCGGCTGCGCGACATTGCCCACGGCATCGCGGTCCCATGTGCCCACCCGGCAACGCGAAAGGCCCAGCGGCGCGAACACCTCGCGCTGCATCAGCGTTTCGTAGGGTGCGCCGCCGGCCGCGGCGGCAACTTCGCCGGCGACCACGTAGAGCAGGTTGTCGTACTGGTACTGCGAGCGGAAGCTGTAGCCGGGCTTGATGTAGCGCAGGCCGTGGATGATGTCCGCCCGCGTGAAGGCATTGGGCTCGGGCCACAGCATCAGGTCGCCGCCGCCTTCGGGCAGGCCGCTGGAGTGGGTGAGCAGGTCGGCCACGCGCATGTTCTGCGTGACCCACGGATCGGCCATGCGGAAGTCGGGCAGGTACTTCGTGACCGGGTCGTCCCAGGCGAGCTTGCCCTCATCGACCAGGCGGCCGAGCAGCGCGGTGGTCATCGCCTTGCTGTTGGAGGCGATCTTGAACAGCGTTTGCGGGGTGATCGGCTGGCCGGAGCCCGCCACCGTCTCGCCGCGGGTGGCGGTGTAGACGATCCGGCCGTTCTCGATCACGCCCACGGCGATGCCAGGCAGGTGGTAGCGGGCGACGACGGCATCGACGATGGGGTCATACACCGGATCGGCAGGCTGGGCGATGGCACCGGTAGCCGCGAGCAGAAGGGAGAGGCACAGAGAGAGGCGAGCGCGCTTCTGGCTCCTCCCCCGGCTTGCAGGGGGAGGTTGGGAGGGGGTTGCTTGTCCGAAGCGAAAGGCACCCCTCCCCTGCCCTCCCCTGAGATGCAGGGGAGGGAGAAGGTCAGCGCTGCGCATCACGCTCCACCTCGCGCCACACGCGCAGCAGGTTACCGCCCCAGATCTTGGCGATGTCCGCATCGCTGAAGCCGGCGCGGCGCAGTGCGGCGGTGACGTTGCGGGTTTCGCTGGCGTCCTTCCAGCCGGTGATGCCGCCGCCGCCGTCGAAGTCCGAGGCGATGCCAACGTGGTCGACACCGGCGACGTCGGCGATGTGGCGGATCTGCCTGACGTAATCCTCGACCGTGGGCAGCGGAAATTTTTCCTGGATCTTCGCCATGCCCGCGGCCATCGCAGGCAGATAGTCGTGCTTGTCGCTGTCGTATTCCCTGTCGCCGGCCTGGTGCGCGACCTCGGCCTGCAGCTTCTCCTCCGCCGCTTCGCGTCCCGGGTCCTTCTTGAGGAATTCCTTGTAGGCCACCGCCTGGATGACGCCACCCTTGGCCGCAATGGCGCGCAGCAGGTCGTCGGGCAGGTTGCGCGGGTTATCGAGCACGGCGCGCGCGCCGGAGTGCGAGGCGATGATCGGCGCGCGCGAAGCGGCCAGCACGTCCCGCACGCAGGCGTCCGAAGCGTGCGAGACATCAACCATCATGCCAAGCCGGTTGGCGCGCGCCACCACCTGGCGGCCGAAGTCGGTGATGCCGTGGTCGCCGGCGCTGTTCATCGCCGGCTCGCCGTGCTTGGTGTCCGGCTGCGAACTGGTGCACAGGTCGTTGTTGCCCACGTGGACCAGGCCGACGTAGCGCGCACCGCGGTCGTAGGCAGCGTCCAGCCGATGCAGGTCGTGGCCGAGCGAATAGGCGTTCTCGATGCCGATCATCGCCGAGAGCAGGCCGGCCTTGCGGTTGGCCAGCACCTGCCCGGGCGAGGTCGCCGCGCGGATGCGGTCCGGATAAAGCATCAGCATGCGGCCGATCGCCTCATACTTCTGCTCGGCCTGGTCGACCGCCTTGGCATAGCCGGCCGCATCGAGCTTGTGCTGTGGGACCCAGATCACGAAGAACGCGGCGTCGAGGCCGCCACGCTGCATCTTGCCCAGGTCGACCAGCAGCGGCGTGTCGTGGCCGACGTCGAAGCGCGGCTCGCGCATGTAGGTGAACGGGATATCGACGTGGGTGTCGATGGTGATCGGCGGGTCCTGCTGCGCCTGCGCAGGCAGCGCGGCGGCGAAGGGCAGGGCGAGCAGGGCAAGGCGGGCAAGATTACGCATCGTCGACGGGTGTCCTCATGGCGTGGCCCAATCCTGCGCCGACTGTTCGCCGGCGACCATCTCCTCCAGGGTCTGCCGGCGACGGATGACCGCGTAGCGGCCATCGTCGAGCAGCACCTCGGCGGCGAGCGGGCGCGAGTTGTAGGTGGAGGCCATCGACGCGCCGTAGGCGCCGGTACCCTGGATGGCGAGCAGGTCGCCCGGTTCGCAAGCCGGCAGAACGCGTGCGCGTGCGAAGGTATCGCCGGTTTCGCAGACCGGACCGACCACGTCGTAGGTCGCCAGCGGCCGCGGCTCGGGCGACACCGGCACGATGTCGTGCCAGGCGTCGTAGAGGCTTGGCCGCTGCAGGTCGTTCATCGCTGCGTCCAGCACCAGGAAGGACCGTTCGGTGCCCTCCTTGATGCGCAGCACGCGGGTCAGCAGCACGCCGGCCTCGGCGACCAGGTAGCGGCCCGGCTCCAGCAGCAGGTGGCCATGGAAGCCGGCCAGCGCCGCGCGAACGACGCCGGCGAAATCGGCGGCGGCGATCGGCTCATCGTGGCCGGCGCGGTAGCGCACGCCCAGGCCGCCGCCGACGTCGATGCTGGCGATCGGGTGGCCGGCGTGGACCAATTCGCGCCAGAAGGACGCCACGCGATTCAACGCCAGCCGGAAGGGCTCCAGCTCGAGGATCTGCGAACCGATGTGCACGTGCAGGCCGTCCAGCCGCACGTTCGCCAGCTGCCGCCGCTCGGCGAACCAGCGGCGTGCCTCGGCGATGCTCACGCCGAACTTGTTCTCGGCGCGGCCGGTGGAAATCTTGGCGTGGGTGAGCGCGTCCACGTCGGGGTTGATGCGCACCGCGGCATTCGCCACCACGTGCCGCGCGGCAGCCACGCGCTCGATGGCGTGCAGCTCGTCCAGCGACTCGACGTTGAAGCGGGCGATGCCGGCGGCGAGTGCCGCGTCGATTTCGACGTCGGTCTTGCCGACGCCGGAGAACACGATGCGGTGCGCCGGGATGCCGGAGGCAAGCGCGCGCTGCAGTTCGCCGGCCGAGACGATGTCCGCGCCCAGCCCGGCGGCGGCCATCAACTCGAGGATGGCGCGGTTGGAATTGGCCTTGACCGCGTAGCAGATGGTGGCATCCAGGCCGTGCAGCGCCCGCTGGAGCTCGCCGATGCGCTGGCGGATCGCGTTCGCCGAGTAGGCGTACAGCGGGGTGCCCAGCCGTGCGGCCAGGGCGTGCAGGTCCACGCTGTCGAAGGTTGGTTGAGGATCGGGCACGAGGGCGTCGTGCCGGGGGGAAGCGGTCATGGGGATCATTCGCAGCGGCCCAAAAAAGACGGCCCGCGATGACCGCGGGCCGCCAGGCGGGGAGGGCCTTAGAAGTTCACGCTTACGCTCAACTGAGTGAAGCGCGGCGACTGGAACCCGATCGGCAGCCGGAAGGTGGCGTCGGTTTCATTGGAGATCGCACTTTGCAGGGTCTGGTCGACCTGCACGGTGCGTTGCTGGTTGAGCAGGTTGTAGACGGCCAGCTTCACGCGCAGATCGCCGCCGCCCTGGAAGGGCAGGATGTAGCTCAGGCTGGCGTCGAAGGTGTAGGTCCACGGCAGTCGGCCGTAGTCGCCGCGCGAGGAGTGCTGGTACACGCGTTCGGCGGAGTTGTCCGAATCGCAGTTCTCCACGCAGATGAAGTAGCTGTGGTAGTTGCTCGCATCGTACGGGTTGCCCACGCCGAAGCCGGTGATCGGGCCGCCGGAGTGGATGTCGGCGTTGGCACCGACCTGCCAGTGCGGGGTGATCGCGTAGGTGCCGCGCAGCTTGAGCTGGTGGCGACGGTCGTTGGGCAAGTAGCCGTTGCCGCCGAAGTTCACCCACGGATCGTCGAAGTTCTCGGTGCGGCCGGTGTCGTCGAAGTCGGTGTCGGAGTTGACCGGGCCTTCGGCATTGCCGCGGTTCCAGGCGAGCACGTAGGAGGCGTTGAACGACCACTTCTCGTCCCAGGCGCGGTCGAGCTGGAACTCAAGCGCGGTGTAGGTGCGCTTGGGTTTCACCCAGCCACGCTGGCCGATGTAGGTCATGATCGCGTCGCCGTCGGCGTCCACGCCGTCCTGGCGGTACATCGCCCAACCTTCCTTGGAGGTGTCCACGGTGAGGTAGCCATCGGCGTCGCCGTCGCAGTTGGTGTCGCCCCACACGGTCACCTTCTTGCCGGGGTTGGCCATCACCCAGCCGATGTAACCATCCTCGCCGCACTGTGAGGTGGCGCTGATCTCCATGTCGTCGATCGCGTTGTGCAGGCGGCGGTAGGTGGCGCTCACGCCCCACGACCAGCTGTTGTCGATCATCTGCTGGAAGCCGAGGATCGCCTCGTCCTGGTAGACCGGATCCATGTCGTGGTCGACCTCGGCGCGCAGGTCGCCGACGGTGCCGTCACCCTGCGAGGTGTCCACGTGGCTGCCCGGCAGCGCGTCGCCGACGATCGGCATGGCGTACTGGAAGCCATTGATCTCCTGCGTCTGCCAGCCGAGGAAGCGATGCGAGGAGCGCTCGTCCAGCAGGCCGCCGGCCTGCTTGATGTTGATCACGTTCGCCACGGGCAGGTAGTAGCGGCCCAGGTTGCCGAACAGCTTGGTGCTGCCGTCGCCCTTCATGTCCCAGGAGAAGCCCAGGCGCGGGGCGATCTGCTGGTCGATCTTGATGTAGCTGCGGCCGGCGGCGTCCTGGTTGTCGAAGCTGTCGTTGCGCAGGCCGCCGTTGAGCACAAGGTTCGGGGTGATCTGCCAGTTGTCCTCGATGTACCAGGCAGCGTTCTTGGTCTGGAAGTTGCCGGCGATCTCGTAGCGGCGCACGCGCACCCAGGCCTCGTCGCCCACGGGGACGCGGCCGCCGCCATCGGCATTGCCGACCTGGCCACCGGTGGGAACGGTGTACACGTTGTAGTAATAGCCGCCCGGGCCCGGATAGCGGCGCGCGTAGTCGGACGTGTCGACCTCGTGGTCATAACCGAAGCGCAGCAGGTGGTCGCCGAGCGTCCACTCGAAATCCGCGCGGTACTGCTTGCGGATGTCCTCGCGCGAGGCGACCTGCGAGCTGCTGGTGCAGCCCAGCGGCAAGTCACCCGGCAGCGGCACGCCGGCGCTCACGGCCACGCGGTTGCACTCGTTGTCCAGCTGCGAGCTGATGTCCGCCTGGCGCTGGTTGCGGCCGTACATCAGCTTCATCGACAGGTCGTTGGTCAGGTAGCTGGTCCAGGTCAGTGCCCAGTTCTTGCCGCCGGTGTTGGTGTAGACCTCGTTGGTCTTGGCGATGCGCCGGTCGTTGTCGAAGTCGTAGCTGTAGACGTCGCCGGTGTCCTTGTTCTTGTCCGAGAAGGCCATCAGCGACAGCGTGTTGTTGTCGGTGATGTTCCAGTCGATGGTGGTGCCCCAGAAGCCCTGGTTGGAGCTGTGGTCGGTCATCGTGGTGCCGACGTTGTCGGTGTTGTGCGGGCTGGCGCCGCGCGCTTCGTACATGGCGAAGAAGAACAGCTTGTCCTTCACGATCGGGCCGGACGCCCAGACGTTGGTCTTGATCAGCGAGTCCTGGTCGCGGCTGGCGGTGTAGTAGCGCTCGCCGTCGAAGTAGTAGTCATGCGCGCGCGAATGCCAGTTGCCCGGCTCCATGGTGATCTCGGCGCCGGCCTTGAACTCGTTGGTGCCCGAGCGCGCCACCGCGTTGACCACGCCGCCGGTGGTGCGGCCGAACTCGACCGAGTAGCCGCCGGTCTTGACCTGGAACTGGTCGTAGAACGCGAACGGCGCCTCGGAGAAGCCGTTGCGGTTGTAGAAGTCGGTGACGTTCAGGCCGTTGACGTAGAACGCGTTCTCGGCGATCGACGAGCCGCCGAAGGAGATGCCGCCGAAGCCGGCGTTGCCCTTGACCACGCCCGGCGCGAGCAGCGCCACGGAGGTGACGTTCTGGTCCACCGGCAGGCGCACCAGGTCGGCGCGCGAAACGATGGTGGCCGACTCGGTGGAACTGACGTCGATCACCGGCAGCACCGAGCTGGTGACGTTGATGGTTGCCAGGCTGGTCGCGTCGACCGCGCCCAGGTTCACCGTGGTGGTGGTGCCCAGCGCAACCGTCACGTTGCGGGTCGGGCCGACCTGCTGGCCGCCGCTGGTGGCGCTGATCGTGTACTGGCCCACCGGCAGATAGGGCAGGCGGTAGTTGCCCTCGTCGTCCGCGACGACCGAGCGGGTCAGGCCGGTATCCGGGCTGGTGACCGTCACGGTGGCGCCGGCCTGGGTGTGGCCGGCCACCGTGCCGTCGGTATTGGCCGCGTGCGCCGGTGGCGCGCCAAAGGCGACCAGCGCCAGCCCGAGCGCCGTGCCGAGCACGGTCCTGCGCATGTTCCAAACCTTGCTGCTCATTTCCCCTACTCCCCTCGACGCCGGGTCGATGTCAGTTGAACTTGTTGGTTACTTGTCGTTGCGTCCGTGCAGGAACTGCCAGTCGAAGTGGTAATCCCACTTGTCGAAATACAGATTGCCGCCGCGCCACTCGACCTCGCCGCGTTGCGAGTCGACCGTTTCGGAGCGCGGGAACTGCTTGGCCGGCACGAATGGACGGCTGTAGTCGTCGTTGAAGGCGATGCGGTACGCGTCCAGGCCGCCCAGGTAGAACCAGCGAAGGCGCGGATCGTCGCCGGCCTTCGGCTCGAGCTGGCCAAAGGTCACGTCGACCGGCACCCAGCCATAGGGCGCGAGATAGAGCTGGCCCCAGTCGTGGATGTTGTCGTAGTCGCCGTCGGAGAACATCCAGCCGGACTGCCAGCGCGCCGGGATGCCGTTGAGGCGCAGCAGGGTGAGCAGCAGCAGGGTCTGTTCGCCGCAGTCGCCGTGGCCGGCGTGCAGGGTGTAGTCGCTGATGTTGCTGATGGTGGAGTATTCGCGCGCGCCGGCCCAGGGAATGGCGTCCACCGCGGCGAAGAGCTTCTGCGCGATGCGGTAGGGGTTCTTCTCATCGCCCACCACCTTGCGCGAGAACGCGCGCAGGTCGTCGGTGAAGACGATGTGCGGCGCGCGTTCCTGCACGAAGGGTTCGAGCTGCGGCGTGATCGTGGCCGGGACCACCCTGGCCGGATCGATCGGATGCGATTGCGCGCGCAGGGTCAGCTCATAGGTGAGCTTGAACACGGTCGGCTGCCCGGCCCTGGCCGGTGCTTCCATGTAGGCGGTGCGCTGCAGCGTGTCGACCGGCGCCACGCGCGCGCCGGCCGGCTGGCTGGCGACGAAGTGGATGTCGTCCTGCTGGCCGGGGATCGCGCGCGGGTAGGGGATCCATGCCTTGACCGTCTCGCCGGCCGGCACCGCATTGGCGTCGACGGTGACCGTCTGGGTCACCCGCACGCGCATCGGCAGCACGCCGGTCTTGCCGCTTTCGACCGCCTCGCGGAAGGCGGCGCGATGGTGGTCGTTCAACAGTTCGTTCGGGCCGTTGGGCGGCAGCGCCGGCGCCGAGCGCCCACGGCGCGCACGCGCCTCGTCGCTGAGCAGGAAAAGGTTGGACGGGGCGCGGTTGAAATAGAGCGTGCGGCCGTCGATCACCATGTGTTCGAGCAGACCGGCGTGGTCCCAACGCGCGAACTCGGCATCGGTGAGGTCGGGGATCTGCTTGCGGATGCGTGCCTTGGCCTCATCCGCCGTCAGCGTGAAATCGAGCAGCATGCGATGCATGCGCTCGCGCTGGAACTGCAGCGCCTCACGCGCCTGCGGGGTCAGTCCCTGCTGTTCGAGTGCGGTATCGATCGCCTGGCGCGCGGCGGCAAAGTGACCGTGGTCGATTTGCGCGACGATGGCGGGCGGGCCTGGCGGTGGCAGGCTCGCCAGCGACGACGTCGCGCAGCAAAGCAGGCCCGCCAGCACGGTGCCGGCCAGCACGGTCCGCCGGCGCGCCGGTGCGTGTTTGCGTTGCTTGCCTGGCACCCTCGTCATTGCACGAACGCCCCCGCCAGTTGGCATCAAGGCCTTGTGTAACACGCTTGCAAAAGGTGGTCAATAATTTATGCTTCAGCTCAATGTATGAGGAATGGCATATTCCTGACACGACGCACGAGGGGTAGCGCGTGATCCACACGGTATGGCCGTACCTGGCCGTGATGCTGCTGGCCGCCGGCCTGTTTCCGGCGCTGGAGCGGCGCACCGGCTGGCGCGTGTTCAACGTGCTGCCGCCGATCGTCTTCACCTACCTGCTGGTGACCGCGCTGGCGGTGTCAGGGCTGTGGCAGGTCAACGAGGAAATCCGCACCGCGCAGTCGATGCTGGTATCGCACATGGTGCCGGCGCTGCTGTTCCTGCTGATGATCAACTGCGATCTGCGCGCGATCTTCAAGCTGGGGCCGCGGGTACTGGGCGTGTTCGCCTGCACCTCGATCAGCCTGTTCATCGCCTTCATCACCACCTTCCTGCTCTACAAGCGCTGGCTGCCGGGCGATGCCTGGCATCCGCTGGCGGCGCTGTCGGGCAGCTGGGTCGGCGGCACGGCGAACATGATCGCGGTCAAGCAGGCGATCGGCATGTCCGACCAGCACCTGGCGATGAGCCTGCTGACCGACGCGCTGTGCTATTCGACCTGGGTCGCGGTGCTGTTCGCGGTGGCGCGGCTGGCGCCGGCGTTCAACCGCTGGACCAAGGCAAAATCGACCGGCGACCTGCCGGTGGCCGAGGCGAAGGCGAGCGGGCCGACCACCTCCGACGCGGTGCTGCTGTGGCTGGGGCTCGCGCTGGCGGTCGCGGCGCTGAGCGCCTGGCTGGCCGGCTACCTGCCGACCTCGACCATGATCAGCGCCACGACCTGGACCATCCTGCTCGCCACCGCCGGCGGGCTGGTGGTAGCGCACACACCGCTGGCGCGCTATCCCGGTGCGGGCACCATTTCCAGCGCGCTGCTGATCAGCGTGGTGGCGGTGCTCGCCTCGCAGAGCAATTTCCACGGCATCGGCGCGGCGCCGCTTTACCTGCTCTGCGGCGTCACCGTCATCGCCGTGCATGCGGTGTTGCTGGTGGGTTTCGCCAAGCTGTTCCGGTTCGATCTCTATCTGTGCGGAATTTCCTCGCTGGCGCACATCGGCGGCGTGGCGGCCACGCCGGTGCTGGCGGCGAGCTATTCGCGCGCGCTGGTGCCGGTCGGCATCCTGCTCGCGCTGCTGGGTTACATACTGGGCACCGGCTTCGGCCTGCTGGTGGCGTCGATCATGTCGACGCTGGCGGGACCGTGAAGGCCATGAGGACCACGACCATGCGAACTGTTCTCCCTTCGGCGCTGCTGGCCCTGCTGCTGGCAGCCACGCCGCTGCATGCGCGCGACCAGGTTTCGACGCTGCCGGTGCCGCCCTCGGGCGTACTCGGCGTAGGCGAGGCGCAGCTCACCCCCGGGTTCTGGATCGGCCTGCAGCCGCAGCCGGACAAAGTGATCCTGAGCCGCCAGCAGATCGAGGCGCAGAACGCCAGGCTGTTCGCGCAGGACACCTCGATGCACGAACTGCGCAAGCTGCCGGCCACGCTCAGTGGCGCGCAGGTGCGCGGCTGGATCGAGGAGCTGGCCGATGCGCCGTCCAAGACGCTTTACGACGTCGATGGCAGGCCGGTGCCGGCTGCGACAGTGAAAGGCATCATCGATGCCCGCGCGCTGGACACCATCCCGGCCAGCCAGCCCACGCGCTACGGCATGGTGGTGCGCCGCGCCGCGCTGCGCACCTTCCCGACCACGCTGCGCGTGTTCCGCGAACCGGGCGATACCGACATCGACCGCTTCCAGGAGACCGCCGAGTTCCCGGGCACGCCGGTGGTGATCGCCCATGCCAGCCGCGACGGCCGCTGGTTGTTCGTGGTGAGCCCGCGCTACGCGGCCTGGACCGAGGCGAGCAACATCGCCGAAGGCGGCAAGGACGCGGTGTTCGGTTACGTCGACAAGACGCCGTACCGGGTCGTCACCGGCGCCAAGGTCCATACGGTCTACACGCGCGAAGCGCCGGCCGTCTCGCAGGTCGAACTGGACATGGGCACGCGCGTGCCGGTGCTCACCGACCTGGCCGCGGACCAGCCGGTCAACGGCCAGACGCCCTACGCCGCGCACGTGGTGGAGCTGCCGGTGCGCAAGGCGGACGGCTCGCTCGCCTTCAGTCCCGCGCTGATACAGAAGAACGCCGACACCGCGCCCGACTACCTGCCGCTGACGCCGCGCAACCTGATCACCCAGGCATTCAAGTTCCTGGGCGAGCGCTATGGCTGGGGCCATGCCTACGACGGGCGGGACTGCTCCGGCTTCGTCTCGGACGTCTATCGCTCGATGGGCCTGCAGATGCCGCGCAATACCTCCAGCCAGGGGGTAAGTCCGGCCTTCGCCAAGCAAACGTTCGGCAAGGACAGCACGCACGCCGAACGCCTGCGTGCGGCGGAGAGCCTCAAGCTCGGCGACCTGATCTACATCCCCGGCCACGTGATGATGTCCCTGGGCCAGTGGCAAGGGCAACCGTGGGTGATCCACGACGTGCTGGGCATGAGCTACCGCAAGGCCGACGGCTCCACGGCGCACGTCAAGCTCAATGCCGTTTCGGTGACGCCGCTGCTTCCGATGCTCTACGGCAAGGACTCCACCTTCATCGACCACGTCACCAGCATCGTGCGCATGCGGCCTTGAGCGTTCGTAGGGTGGGCTTCAGCCCACCACACGCCGCCGCGAACGGGCCGGTGGGCTGAAGCCCACCCTACGGACTACAGAAGACCAAGAACATCATGAAGATCACAGACATCCAGTTCGGTATGCTGCGGGTGCCCCTGAAGACACCCTTCAAGACCGCGTTGCGCACCGTCAACCAGGTCGAGGACATCGTGGTGATGGTGCACACCGACACCGGCCAGGTCGGCTACGGCGAGGCGCCGGCCACCGCGGTGATTACGGGCGACACGCACGGCTCGATTGTCGATGCCATCCGCCACTACATCTCGCCGCGGCTGATCGGCCAGGACATCGCCAACCTCAACCGCCTGACCCACCTGGTGCAGGGCTCGATGGAGAAGAACTCCAGCGCCAAGGCCGCGGTGGAGATCGCCCTCTACGACCTGTGGGGCCAGCTCTACGGCGCGCCGCTGTACAAGCTGTTGGGTGGCGGCGATCCGGTGATCACCACCGACATCACCATCAGCGTGGACTACATCGACAAGATGGTGGCCGATTCGGTGGCGGCGGTGGAGCGCGGGTTCGAGTCGCTGAAGATCAAGGTCGGCAAGGACATCGGCGTCGACATCGAGCGGGTCAAGGCGATCTATGCGGCGGTCGAGGGGCGCGCACTGCTGCGCCTGGATGCCAACCAGGGCTGGACCGCCAAGCAGGCCGTCTATGCGCTGCAGACGCTGGAAGAAGCCGGGATCAAGCTGGAACTGGTCGAGCAGCCGGTCAAGGCGCGCGACCTCGAAGGCATGCGTTACGTCACCGAACGGGTGCACACCCCGGTGATGGCCGATGAGAGCGTGTTCGGCCCGATGGAGGTGATCGAGCTGATCCGCATGCGCGCGGCCGACATCATCAACATCAAGCTGATGAAGACCGGCGGCATCTCCAACGCGATCAAGATCGCCGACATCGCCCAGTTGCACGGCATCGACTGCATGATCGGCTGCATGCTGGAGACCTCGATCAGCGTGGCCGCCGCCGTGCACGTGGCGGTGGCGCGCGCCGACGCGATCAGCAAGATCGACCTGGACGGCCCCTCGCTGGCGCAGTTCAACCCGGTCGACGGTGGGGTAATCTTCAACGAATCGGAAATCTCCGTGACCGACGCCCCGGGCCTCGGCATCCGCGAGATCAGGGGCCTGGAGAGGATCGCGGACTGATGTCCCCGCTGGTCAAAATCCGTTCGGAACGCGACCAGATGTCGGCGGTGGAGCGGCGCATCGCCGACTTCATCCTGGAGAATGCGCACCTGCTGCGCGACTACTCCTCGCAGCAATTGGCCAATGCGCTGGGGATCAGCCAGTCCAGCGTGGTCAAGTTCACCCAGAAGCTCGGCTTCAAGGGCTACCCGGACCTGAAGTATTCCGTCGGCGAGGCGATCGCGCGCGCCGACAACGGCGATGCACCGGCGATGGAGCGCGCCGGCAGCGGCCAGGAGGAGGGCCCCGGCGCGCTGTGGCGGCGCAAGTCGGAAGCCGAAGAGGCGACGCGGCTGATCAATCCGCCCGAAGTGATCGACACGATCGCCGCGGCGATCGAGCAGGCCGGGCGCGCCGGCAAGGTCTTCATCATCGGCCTGGGCGAGGACGACATCTACGCGCGCAACTTCGCGCTGCGGCTGTCGCTGCTGGGCATCCTCACGGTGCACAACTTCGACACCGCGCGGATGACTGCGAACGTCTCCGCCGCCGGCGCCGGCGACGTGCTGCTGGTGTTCTCCGAGCACGGCAACCATCCGGCGCTGTGCAAGATCGCACGCTACTTCCGCGAGCGGCGCGGGCAGGTGATCACCGTCACGCGGCACACCGCCAACCCGCTGCGCACGCTGGCCGACATCCAGCTGCTGGTCAGCGCGCACGACGAGCGGCCCTACATCCAGCCGCTGCTGTATCAGTCGGCGCTGCAGCACCTGCTCGACTGCGTGTTCGTGCTGCTGTGCGAAAGCCACGACGACCGCCATGCGCAGCTGCTGGCGAACCTGGAGCGAATCCAGTTGATGCTGGAGCCTTAAGGTGGCCGCGCAGACGTTCCCGGGGCTGCAGCCCTTGAGCCCCTCTCCCCCCGGGAGAGGGGTTGGGGAGAGGGTCCGCCCAGCGCGCGCACCCCGCTCCGCCCGGACCCTCACCCGCCTGTCGGCACCCTCTGCCGACGGGAGAGCGATTCGCCTTTGGGGGTTACGGCAGGCGCTTCGACTTCGGCCTGTGGCCTACGCTCAGCGCGACCGGCCAGGAAAAGCCGAACAGCGCAAGCGGGCATCGAAAACGTCATCGCAACCGTTCGCCCTGAGCGTAGCGAAGCGGAGTCGAAGGGCATCCCCCCTCACCTCAGGAGTATCCCGGTCATGCGCAACGTCGTGCTGCTGACTTTCGCGCTCGCCTTCGTCGGCAACGCTCTCGCCGCCAGTAACGAATCCACCGCCTGGTCCGACGCCCGCCAGATGGTCGTGGTCACCACGCCCAGCTGGAACGTCAACCACGGCATCTTGCGCACCTACGCGCGCACGGCCGGTGCCTGGAAGGAAATCGGAACCGCCGCGCCGGTCACCCTCGGCAAGGCCGGGGCCGCCTGGGGCCTGGGGCTGAATGCGCCGCGACACGACGGCCCGGTCAAGCGCGAGGGCGACCTGCGCAGCCCGGCCGGCGTGTTCGACATCGGCGAGGCGTTCGGCTACGCGGCCAACGCCGATACCGCCATGCCCTACCGCGCGCTGAGTGCCACCGATTACTGCGTCGACGTCAGCGGCTCGCCGCAGTACAACCGCATCGTCGACGCCAAGGTGGTGGGCGAGAAGGCGGTCGAGGGTTCGACCGAGCCGATGCGCCGCGACATCCACGTTCATGGCGACCAGCGCTACGCCCAGGGCTTCGTGATCGAGCACAACCCGCAGCAGCGTGCGCAGGGTGGCAGCTGCATCTTCGCGCATCTGTGGAAATCGCCGGTCGATGCCACCACCGGCTGCACGGCGATGGATCCGTCGTTGATGCACCGCCTGCTGGCCTGGCTGCGTCCGGACGACCACCCGGTGTTCGTGCTACTTCCCACGCCCGCCTATGAAAAGCTCCAGGCCGACTGGCGCCTGCCGGCGCTCGGGGATGCCGCCCGATGAGCCCCACCGCGCGCGTGCTGGGCGGCCTGGCGGCCGGCGCCATCCTCGGCCTGGGCCTGGCGGCATGGAATCCGCTGGTCGCCACGCAGGTGGCCGACGTGGTGCAGCCGATCGGCAAGCTGTGGCTCAACGCATTGCAGATGACCGTGGTGCCGCTGGTGCTGGCGCTGGTGGTGGTCGGCGTCAACACGGCGACCGACGCGGCGGCCTCCGGACGCATCGCGCGGCGCGCTATCGTGGTGTTCATTCTGTTGCTGCTGCTCGGCGCGCTGTTCACCGCCGCCGCCGCGCCGGCGCTGTTCTCGCTGTTCCCGCACAACCCGGCGCTGCGCACCGCGTTGGATCATGCGGTCGTCGGCACGGCCGCCCAGACCGGCCCGGTGAGCTGGTCGGCCGCGCTGGTGGCGATGATCCCAAGCAACGCGATCATGGCCGCCGCGCAGAGCGCGATGCTGCCGCTGGTGGTGTTCGCGCTGTTCCTGGGCTTCGCCCTTACGCGGATTGCGCCGGCGCGCCGGGCGATGCTGGTGGAATTCTTCCAGGCCATCGCCGACGCCATGATCGTGATCGTGCGCTGGGTGCTGTGGGTGGCGCCGCTGGGCGTGTTCGCGCTGATCCTGGGCGTGTGCGCGCGCTCGGGGCTGGGCATGCTGAGCGCGCTGGGCGTGTACGTGCTGGCGGAGATCGTGCTGTACCTGGCGGTGACCGCGATGATGTACGCGGTGGCCGTGGTCTGGGGCGGCGAGAAGCTGCGCCGCTTCGCCAGCGCGCTGCTGCCGCCGCAGGCGGTGGCGATCAGCACGCAGTCGTCGCTCGCGTCGCTGCCGGCCATGCTGGAGAGCGCCGGGCAGCGGCTGGGTTACCCCAGGCAGGTCAACTCGCTGGTACTGCCGATGGCGGTCACCCTGTGCCGCCTGACGAGCCCGGTGCAGTACCTGACCTCGGCGGCGTTCATCGCCTGGGCGTACGGCATCGACCTGTCCGCCACCCAGCTCATCGCCGGCGCGGTGCTGGCGGTGGTCATCAGCCTGGGCTCGGTGGGCCTGCCGGGCGCGGTCACCTTCATCGCGACCAACCTGCCGGTGGCCCAGTCGATGGGCCTGCCGGTCGGGCCGCTGGGCCTGATGCTGGCGGTCGACACGCTGCCCGACGCCTTCGCCACCCTGGGCAACGTCACCGCCGACGTGACCGCCACCAGTGTGGTGGCGCGGCAGTCGCGCGAGGTCGCCCCGGCGACGCACGCGGACAACGGATAAGCCGCCTACTTCCCCACCTCTCCTGCCACAGGGGAGGGAATCCTCAGACGAGTCGCGCATGCAATCGATCGAAACCGATGTGATCGTGATCGGCGCCGGCATGGCCGGCGCCTCGGTGGCCTACTTCCTCGCGCCGCACGCACGCGTGCTGGTGCTCGAGCGCGAGAGCTACGCGGGCATGCATTCGACCGGCCGCTCGGCCGCGCTGTTCAGCGAGACCTACGGCTCGCCGCAGGTGCGCGCGCTGACCCGCGCGACTCGGCCGTTCCTCGACAACCCGCCCGTGGGCTTCGCCAGCGCGCCGATCCTGACGCCCCGCGGCGCCACCGTGATCGGCACCGCCGCGGACGCCGAGCGGGTGCGTGCCGAGTACGAGGCGATCCTGCCGTACACGCGCGACCTCGAACTGCACGACGCCGCCCGCCTGCGCGCGAGCGTGCCGGTGCTCAGGCCCGAGGCGGCGCACATCGGCATGCACGAGCCGGGCGCGGCCGACATCGACGTCAACGAACTGCACCAGGGCTTCCTGCGCGGCCTGCGCGCGCGCGGCGGACAGCTGCGCCTGGACGTGGCCATCCGCGCGATCGAGCGCACCGCCGCCGGCTGGGAAGTCGATGCGGGCGAGACCGTCTACCGCGCACCGCTGCTGCTCGACGCCGCCGGCGCCTGGGCCGACCAAGTCGCACGGATGGCCGGTGTCGCGCCGCTGGGCCTGCAGCCGAAGCGCCGTTCGGCCTTCGTATTCGAGCCGCCGGCGGGCATGGATGTGCATCGCTGGCCGTTCGTCTGCGACATCGCCGAGACGTTCTACTTCAAGCCCGACGCCGGCCTGTTGCTCGGCTCGGCCGCCAACGCCGATCCGGTCGATCCGCACGACGTGCAGCCGGAGGAGTACGACATCGCGCTGGGCATCCACCACATCGAGCAGGCCACCACCCTGGAAATCCGCCGCCCGACCCGCACCTGGGCTGGCCTGCGCTCCTTCGTCGCCGATGGCGACCTGGTCGGCGGCTTCGCGCCCGACGCCCCGGGCTTCTTCTGGGTCGCCGCCCAGGGCGGCTACGGCATCCAGACCAGCGCCGCGATGGGCGAATGCTGCGCCAACCTGGCACTGGGGCGACCGTTGCCCGGGCACCTGGCCCAGGCCGGCATAACCCCGGCCATGCTCGATCCGGCGCGCCTGCGACGGTGACCCGAACTTCCGCTGCCAGGTCCCGCCAGGATGCAGATCTGCGGCGGCGTCCAGCATGGCCTGAAACGCACCGCGGCCGCTGGCGGGTTGCCCCGCCTGAAGCGCCTGCCGCCTGGCCCGGCTATCATGCCGATTGGCCCGTCGCCGCGTATCCACCATGCTCTTGATGATCGACAACTACGACAGCTTTACCTTCAACCTCGTCCAGTACCTCGGCGAGCTGGGGCAGGAGGTGCGGGTGGTGCGCAACGATGCGCTGGACGTGGCCGGCATCCGCGCGCTGAAGCCCTCGCACATCATGATTTCGCCCGGGCCGGGTACGCCGGACGACGCGGGCGTGTCATTGGCGGTGCTGCGCGAGCTGGCCGGGGAGATTCCGGTGTTCGGCGTGTGCCTGGGCCACCAGGCGATCGGGCAGGCGTTCGGCGGCAAGGTCATCCGCGCCAAGCAGATCATGCACGGCAAGACCTCGCCGGTGCGCCATCGCGGGCAGGGCGTGTTCGCCGGCCTGCCGGACCCGTTCGAGGCCACGCGCTATCACTCGCTGGTGGTCGAACAGGGCTCGCTGCCGGACTGCCTGGAAGTCACCGCGTGGACCGAACACGCGGACGGTTCGATCGACGAGATCATGGGACTCAGACACAAGACGTTGCCGGTCGAGGGCGTCCAGTTCCACCCCGAATCGATCCTGACCCAGTACGGCCACGACCTGCTCGCCAACTTCCTTGGCCTGCCGCGGCGGAAGCTGGCTGCATGAGTCCGCGCGAGATTTCGATCACGCCGCAGGAGGCGCTCCAGCGCACCATCGAACACCGCGAGATCTTCCACGACGAGATGATCGCGCTGATGCGCCAGATCATGCGCGGCGAGGTCAGTCCGCTGATGACCGCGGCGATCATCACCGGCCTGCGCGTCAAGAAGGAAACGGTGGGCGAGATCACCGGCGCGGCGCGGGTGATGCGCGAGCTGTCCGCCAGGGTCGACGCGCCGGCGCATCCGCATTTCGTGGACATCGTCGGCACCGGCGGCGACGGCGCGTCGAGCTTCAACATTTCCACCGCCTCGATGTTCGTCGCCGCGGCGGCCGGCGCGCGCGTGGCCAAGCACGGCGGGCGCAGCGTGTCGTCCAAGTCCGGCAGCGCGGATGTGCTCGAGGCGCTGGGGGCGGTGATCGATCTGGGTCCGGCGCAGGTCGCCCAGTGCATGGAGGAAACCGGCATCGGTTTCATGTTCGCGCCGAACCACCATCCGGCGATGAAAGTGGTCGCGCCGGTGCGCAAGGAAATGGGCGTGCGCACGCTGTTCAACATCCTGGGACCGCTGACCAATCCGGCCGGCGCGCCGAACATCCTGATGGGCGTGTTCCATCCCGACCTGGTCGGCATCCAGGTGCGCGTGCTGCAGGCGCTGGGCGCGCGGCACGCCATGGTCGTGTGGGGCCGCGACGGGATGGACGAGATCTCGCTGGGCGCGGCCACGCTGGTCGGCGAGCTGCGCGGCGGCGAGGTGCGCGAGTACGAGATCGAGCCGGAGGACTTCGGCCTGGCGATGGCCTCCAGCCGCAACCTGCGGGTGGAAAGCGTGGACGAGTCGCGCGCCATGCTGCTCGATGCGCTCGGCGGCCGCGCCGGCGTGGCGCACGACATCGTCTGCCTCAACGCCGGTGCGGCGCTCTACACCGCGGGTGTGGCAGGTGACATTGACGAAGGCATCGCGCTCGCGCGCCAGGCCATCGCCAGCGGCGCCGCGCATGCGAAAATGGTGGAATTCATCGCCGCGACGCGCCGGCTCGCCATGTAGGAGCGCACTCGTGCGCGCCCGGCGCCCGGCAGCCGCCCCGTTGGCTTTCCGCGCACAGCTGCGCTCTTACCGTTCGACGCCATGACCGACATCCTGCAACGTATCCTCGCCCGCAAGGCGGAGGAAATCGCCGAGCGCAGCGCCGCGCTGCCGCTGGCCGAGCTCGCCTCGCGCATCGAGGACCTGCCGCCCACCCGGGGCTTCGCCGCCGCCATCGAGGACAAGCTCGCCGCCGGCCTGCCGGCGGTGATCGCCGAGGTGAAGAAGGCCAGCCCGAGCAAGGGCGTGATCCGCGCCGACTTCGATCCGGCCGCGATCGCGCGCAGCTATGCCGCGGGCGGCGCGGCCTGCCTGTCGGTGCTGACCGACAGGGACTTCTTCCAGGGCAGCGAGGCGTATCTGCAACAGGCGCGCGAGGCCTGTGCGCTGCCGCTGCTGCGCAAGGACTTCATCGTCGACCCCTACCAGGTGTACGAGGCCCGCGCGATCGGCGCCGACTGCATCCTGCTGATCGTTGCGGCGCTGGACGATGCCGCACTGCTGGAACTGTCGCTGCTGGCCGCCGAGCTCGACCTGGATGTCCTGTGCGAAGTGCACGATGCCGCGGAGCTGGAGCGTGCGCTGGCCCTGCCGGTGCCGCTGATCGGGGTGAACAACCGCAACCTGCGCAGCTTCGAGACGACGCTGGACACCTCGCTCGCGCTCAAGCCGCGCATGGCCGACGACGACCGAGTGTTGGTGGCCGAGTCCGGCATCCACACGCGCGAGGACGTGGCGCGCCTGCGCGAGGCAGGCATCCACGCCTTCCTGGTGGGCGAGGCGTTCATGCGGGCCGGGGACCCGGGCCAGGCGCTCGAGCGGCTGTTCGCGGCCTGATGCCATGGACGGGCAGGACACCCCCGCCGCCGACGCACCGCCGGTCGTGCTGTTCGATTTCGACGGGGTGCTTACTCACGCCGATACCTATGAGCTGTTCATCCGCGAGCGCTATGCACGCTCGACCTGGCGCCAGCTGCTCGCCCTGCTGGCGCTGCCGGGGCTGATGCTGCTGTGGCCGCTGACCCGTCGGCTGCGCCGGCCGCTGGTGCACATCGCGCTGCTCGGGTTGGACGAGAAGCGCTACCGCGCCGTGATCGATGCATTCGCTGGCGAGCTGGTGCGACGTCCCGGCCAGTTCTGCCGCGACGGCGTGCGCGCGCTGCGTCGACACCAGGCGGCGGGCGAGCGGGTGATCGTGGTGACCGGTTGCGAGCACATGCTCGTCGAGAGCCTGCTTGCGCAGCTGGGGCTCGTCGGCGTGGAGGTGGTCGCCTCCCGACTCAAGCCCGGTCCCTTCGGCCTGCGCCTGGCGCACCACAACATCGGCGCCGGCAAGCTCAAGGCGCTCACCGCGCACGGCGTGCCCGCCTGGCAGCGCGCCTATGGCGATTCGTTCAACGACCTGCACATGCTCAAGGCCGCGGCCGAACCGGTGCTGGTCAACGGCACGCCGAAGCTGTGCAAGCGGATCGAGCGGGCGTTGGGCCGGTCGCTCGAGCGGGTGGCCTGGCACTGACCCGCACCGGCTCCGCGCCGGGCCGGGGCTTGCAGGGTCGCGCCGTACTGCGCCCTCGCGCACCGACGGCTGCATCACGAATCCCGCCTGCTCGTGCGAGCGCGCGGACGTCTGCATGATCTAACGGCCGAAAACGTCGCGGCAGCCCTGAGGCTGCCGCGTTACCGGAAGGCGTTGAGCGCGAAGCCTCAGCGCGTGCCCTTGACCACGATGGTCTTGCCGGACACGTCGATCATGCCCTGCTCTTCGAGCTGCTTGAGCACGCGACCGACCATCTCGCGCGAGCAGCCCACGATGCGGCTGACCTCCTGGCGCGAGATGCGGATCTGCGTGCCGTCCGGATGGGTCATGGCGTCGGGCTCCTGGCACAGGTCCAGCAGCGTGCGCGAGATGCGGTTGGTGACGTCCATGAAGGCCATGCGGCTGACCTGGCGCGACGTGCGCAGCAGGCGGTTGGTCAGTTGCGAGCCGATCGCGAAGAGGATTTTCGGGCACTCCTCGCGCAGCGGGCCTTCCATCAGCTGGAACAGGCGCTCATAGCTGATCTCGGCCATCTCGCACGGGGTGCGGCTGCGCACGATCGACTCGCGCTGCGCCTGCTCCACGAACAGGCCCATCTCGCCGATGAACTGGCCGCGGTTCAAGTAGGCCAGGATCAATTCGCGACCCTGCTCGTCCTCGGTGCAGACCGCCAGCGAGCCCTCGATGATGTAGTAGAGCGTGTTGGCCGGATCACCCGGGCGGATGATCGCGGTCTTGCCGGGGTAGCGCCGACGATGGCACAGGGCCAGGAAGCGCTCCATCGATGCGGGGTCCGGCGCGAAGCTCAGTGGTGCCTGGGACCGTTCGAATGCCTGCTGGAGTTGGTATTTGAGTTGCGCCACGAGGGTATCCGCTGGTTGAGCCACGGCGCTGCCGCCAAGGCCTTACCATGCATCACGCGTCTCGGCTGATCAAGAGATGACGCGGCTTGCGGGCGTGAGTTCTGTTTTCCGGGGTTTTGCCGCATACTTCGCAGTCTTTCGGCCAAGCTGCATACCAGCCGGAACCCTGGGTCGCGCAGGATGAGGGTCCTGGCGCGCCTTTTTCTTTTCGCGGGGACCCTTGCTGCTAACCCGCCTCATCTGCTGGCCGCATTCCGGCCATGGAGAGTCGCCGTGGTGAAACCGCTCCCGCGCCTGCGCCTGCAGGGCTTCAACAACCTGACCAAGGCCCTGAGCTTCAACATCTACGACATCTGCTACGCGGTGTCCGAAGACCAGCGCCAGCGCTACATCGAATACATCGACGAGCAGTACGACGCCGATCGCCTGACCCAGATCCTCACCGACGTGGCGGAGATCATCGGCGCGAACATCCTCAACATCGCGCGCCAGGACTACGATCCGCAGGGTGCGTCGGTGACCATCCTTATTTCCGAGGAGCCGGTGGTGGAGAAGCTCGGCCGCGACACCATCTCCGGTGCCGTGGTGGCGCACATGGACAAGAGCCACATCACCGTCCACACGTACCCGGAAACGCATCCGCACAACGGCATCGCGACCTTCCGCGCGGACATCGACGTGGCCACCTGCGGCGTGATCTCGCCGCTGAAGGCGCTGAACTACCTGATCGACAGTTTCGAGTCGGACATCGTGGTGTGCGACTACCGCGTGCGCGGCTTCACCCGCGACGTGAAGGGCAAGAAGCATTTCATCGACCACAAGATCAACTCGGTGCAGGACTACCTGGCGCGTCACATCCGCCAGAAGTACGAGATGTTCGACGTCAACGTCTACCAGGAAAACATCTTCCACACGAAGATGCACATCAAGGACTTCGACCTGGACACCTATCTGTTCGAGGCGCACGCGGACGACCTCTCGTTCAAGGAGCGCCAGCGCATCGAGTCGCTGCTCAAGCGCGAGATCGAGGAACTGTTCCACGGCCGCAACCTGATGTAACGAAACCCCGCCGCGAGGCGGGGTTTTTCATTGTGCGCACAGGGCGATGCCCATGCCTGGTCCATGCGCGCCTTCCTGCTGTTCCTGCTGCTGCTCGCCCTGCTGGCGCTGGTGTGGTCGCGTGGCTGGCGTCCGCCGGATCGCTACAACCCGTGGGCGCCGCTGGACCTGCGTGCGCCGCCGGACCTGTTCTTCCGTTACAAGCTGGACCGGCTGGGACGCGAGCCGCGCGCGTGCAGGGCGGCGTTGGCGCAGGCGGGCGCGCGCTTTACACCCTTGCCCGACCGCGACGGCCCGGGCGCCTGCGGCTGGATCGATGCGGTTCGCCTGCGCGGTACCGGCGCGGCGGCGATCGAGCGACCGGCGATCGTTTCCTGCCCGCTGGCGGCAACCCTGGTGCTGCTCGATCGCCAGGTGTTGCAGCCCGCCGCCAGGCAGCTCTATGGCACAGCGGTGCGCCAGGCCGACCACGTCGGCAGCTACGCGTGCCGCAACATCTACGGCCGTGCCAGCGCCCCGCTCAGCCGCCACGCGCGGGCGGCCGCGATCGATCTGACCGGCTTTGTGCTGGCGGACGGCCATCGGCTCGATATCGCCGGCGACTGGGATGCACGGGGCAGGGCGGGCGCCTTCCTGCATCTCGTGCACAACCGCGCCTGCGAGGTGGCCGGCCTTGTGCTGGGGCCGGACTACAACCGCGAGCACCGCAGTCACTTCCACGTGGAAGCGCAAGGCTGGGGCTACTGCCGCTGACTTGCCGCCTTGGCAGGAGCGCGCTTGCGGGTGGCGCCTTGGTTATCCGCCGTCAAGCGAAAGCATCGCCCGCAAGCGAGCCTGCACGAGCCGGTCGGCATCAGATGCGGTAGGCAATGCCCTTCATCACCAGCGAGCTCAGGTGCATGAGTCCCGGAATCGGGAAGGGCAGATCGATGCCGCCGCGCGCCTTGGCGTTGTCGCCATGGCGTACTTCGTCGGCCTGCATCTGTGCGAGCACAGCGCGCGAGCGCTCGTCCTGCCGCGGCAGGCGTTGCAGGTGATCTTCCAGGTGGGCTTCCACCTGCCGCTCGGTTTCCACCACGAAGCCCAGGCTGACCTTGTCGCCGACCAGCGCGGCGGCGGCGCCGATGGCGTAGCTGCCGGCGTACCACAACGGGTTGAGCAGGCTCGGCCGGCTGTCCAGTTCGCGCAGCCGCTGTGCGCACCAGGCAAGGTGGTCGGTCTCCTCGTCGGCGGCGTGCTGCAGGTGCTGGCGCGTCTCCTCGTCGCGCGCGAGCGCGGCCTGGCCGTCGTACAGCGCCTGCGCGCAGACCTCGCCGGTGTGGTTGATGCGCATCAGCCCGGCGGCGTGGCGGCGCTCGGCGTCGTCGAGCGGCGCGTCGTCCAGCGATGTGGCGGGGGAGGGGCGCGCGGCTTCCGGCGCACCGGCGACGGTTTCCAGGGCGCGCTCGATGCCTGCCAGCAGGCGGTCGAGTGGAGAAAGCGTGCGAACGTTCATGACGGATGTCCCGGGATAAGTTGCCGTGCCAGCAGTACCAGCGGATGCAGGGTTGGTACAGCGATCTCCTGCCCGGCCAAGCCCGCGGCCAGGTGCACGCGGCAACCGATATTGGACGACAGCAGCGCCTGCGGCGCCAGCGTTGCGATGGCCTCGAGCGTGGGAGCGCGCAGGGCTGCCGCGCGCTCGGGGAATTCAAGCATGTGGCTGCCAGCGGCGCCGCAACAACGTGGCGGGAGTAGCGTCACCTGCAGCTCCGGCACGCGCGCGAGCAGTGCCTGCAAGGCATCGCCGCTGCGCGCCACATTCTGCTGCGTGCACGGCAGATGGAGCGCCACGCGTTCGGAGAGCGGGCGGAAGTGCAGGCGGTCGGCCTGTGCCGCGAGCAGGGGGTAGGGATCCACGGTCTCCACGCCAGGCAGGGCGTGCCGCAATTGGCCCAGGCAGCCGGGGGTGACCGTCACCAGGATCGCGGCGCCACTGGCTCGCCAGCTTTCCCGGACGCGCCGGGCCGCGCGCGCGGCCGCCTGCGCGTGGCCACCGTGGGCGTCGAGCGCGCCACAGCAGAAGGCCGGCAGGCGTGTCACCGGATGGCCGGCAGCCTCGAGCAAGGTGACCGCCGCCTGCTGCGCGGATGCGTCGTCGACGCTGCCGACGCATCCGGGAAAAAGCGCCACCCGGGGCAGCGCCCGTGTGCGCCGTGATCTTGCGGGGATCGTCTGCGGCTGCGGCTGCGGCTGCGCGGCCGGCGGCAGCGAGGCGATGGCCAGGGCCGCACGCCAGCGCGAGCGCTTTGGCAGCCCGCGTGCGAGGCGCGCAAACCAGCGTCGCAGGCCGGGGAACCTCGTCCATCGCACGAGCGTGGGCCGCTTCGCCAGCGCGAGCAGCACGCGTGGCCGCCCCGGTGCGGGCCCGAGCAGGGCGCGCGTTTCCACCAGCAGCTCGCCGAAGCGCACGTGGGCGGGACAGACTCGTTCGCAGTTCAGGCAGCCAAGGCAGTGGTCGAGAGGCTCGCGCAGTTCGTCCGAAACCGGCGCCAGCCCGTTGGCAAGGGCGGCGGCAATGGCGATGCGCCCGCGCGGCGATTCGGCTTCGTTACCGTCCAGCGCATAGGTCGGGCACGCCGGCAGGCACAGGCCGCACTGCACGCACTGGTCGGCCAGCGCGGCGATACGCGCGGACTTGTTCTCGGGCATGGCGGACATGCTATCATTGGCAGCTCACAGTCGGCCGACCGGCAGGCTTGCGCGATGGATGAAAGCTCCGTTATCATCTCGCGCCTTTGTTCCACCGATTCCGCTAACCGCCCTCGTGGCGGCAGACAGGTATTCTTGAAATGAAAACGTTCAGCGCCAAGCCGGAAAGCGTCAAGCGCGACTGGTACGTGGTCGACGCGACGGGCAAGACGCTCGGCCGTCTCTCCACCGAGATCGCCCGTCGCCTGCGCGGCAAGCACAAGCCGGAGTTCACCCCGCACGTCGACACCGGCGACTACATCGTCGTGGTCAACGCCGACAAGGTCGCGGTCACCGGCGCCAAGCTGGACGACAAGATGTACCACCGCTTCACCGGCTACGTCGGCAACCTCAAGACCATGAGTCTGAAGGACATGCTGGCCACGCACCCGGAGCGGGTGATCGAGATCGCCGTCAAGGGCATGCTGCCGAAGAACCCGCTGGGCCGTGCGATGTATCGCAAGCTCAAGGTGTACGGCGGCGCCGACCATCCGCATACCGCCCAGCAGCCGCAGGCGCTGGAGATCTAAGGAAACCCATGGCTATCCAGCAGAATTACGGCACCGGCCGCCGCAAGACCTCCGCCGCCCGCGTCTTCCTGCGCAAGGGCAACGGCGCGATCGAAGTCAACGGCAAGACCCTCGACCAGTTCTTCGGTCGCGAGACCTCGCGCATGATCGTGCGCCAGCCGCTCGAACTGACCCAGAGCACCGACAAGTTCGACATCAAGGTCACCGTCGCCGGCGGCGGCATCACCGGCCAGGCCGGTGCCATCCGCCTGGGCATTGCCCGCGCGCTGATCGAGTACGATGAAACCCTGAAGTCGCCGCTGCGCAAGGCCGGCTTCGTGACCCGCGACGCCCGCGAAGTCGAGCGCAAGAAGGTCGGTCTGCACAAGGCCCGCCGCGCCACCCAGTTCTCGAAGCGCTAACATCCGCTTCGAGGGACGATGCAACCGGTCAGAGCGCATCGTTCCCAAGGGTTTTGGGAGATCGTCTAACGGTAGGACAACGGACTCTGACTCCGTTTATCTAGGTTCGAATCCTAGTCTCCCAGCCAAAAAAAAGAGGCCCGCCATTGGCGGGCCTCTTTTTTGCATGTGTGGTGGCGTGGCGGAAAACCGGCGTCTCCATTTTCTGCAGCGGGTGCCCGCATGCCGATCCTGCGACATAGGGCACAGTGGCGCAGCGGCGCCAAACGTTGCATCGGCCCCGCTTGCGCTAGGATGGGCGTTGTCGGCGCGGCCGCGGTAGGTTGTTGGTTTCACTCGTTTTTCACGCAAAGAATTGTTGTATAGGCGGAATAACATGTCGACGTGGACCGGTCGCGGAATTGGGGCGATTCAGGCCATCCATGCCAAGGGGGTAAGGACAATGCGGACAAGGATCTGGGACAACATCTGGCTTCGACAGCTGGCAGTCGCAGTCGGCTATGCCGTCAGCTACACGCTGCTGCGCGAGATTTCGTTCTCCCATTGGGTGCTGTTCGCTGGCCTGCGCCTGTGCGCGCTCATGTTGATGCCTTACCGCTACTGGCCGGCCCTGCTGGTCGGTGAATTGCTGCCGCTGGGCTACATCAGCTTCGATTGCATGGAGCAGTACGGCTGGATGTGGTCGGCTGTGATGGTGGTGCCGCCCATCGGCCTGGCCATGCCGATCGTCCGCTTCTGCAGGGAGCAGCACCGCCTGTTCCCATCGCGTTCGATCACCAGCATGAACGTGTTTCTGCTTTGCGCGTTGCTGGTCTCGTTTGTCTGGACCTTCGCCGATACCACAGCGCTGGTTCTGGCTACGGCCCAGTCTCCGTATGACTATCGCGCGGCCGCGGGACGGTATTTCCTCGGCTCGTATACCGGCATCCTGACCGTCGTGCCGCTGGTGCTGGCGGTACGAGAGAAGTTGATGGGCATGGCGATGAGGCAACTGCTGGCATCGATGTCCGAGAACCGCCTGGTGCTTGAAACCGTCTCTCTGCTCTTGCCGGCGCTGGCGCTGCTGGTTTGGCTCGCCTCGGGTGTCGCCGGCGATGCAAGCCAGGCCGCCCGGATGGCGATGTTCCTGCCGGTCGCCTGGCTGGCGCTGCGCCACGGCTGGCACGGGGCCGCGATAGGCGGCACCGCGGCGAGCATCGCGGTGATCCTGACCATGCCCGTGATGCATGACCACGAAACCGTGCAGGCCCAGGCATTCATCGCCTTCACCTCCACCACCATGCTGATGCTTGGCGCGCGGATCGCAGTGCTGCACCAGCGTGAGAGGCAGGAACGCACGGATTCGCGTCTGGCTCTGGCGATGGCGCAGCGCAACGTCTACCTGGGTGAACTGCAGCTGCGGCAGACCTCCTATGCGCTGGAACAGATGAGCGGGGCGATCCAGGCCTCCTACACGCAACTGCTCGGCAGGTTGCGTTGCCTGCTGCCCGGAACAGACGAGCGCACTTACTATCGCCAGGCGGCGGTCGCACAGCACCAGATCTACCGCCTTGCCGATTCGCTGTATCCACTGTCCTGGCGTGACCGCGGCCTGCCTGCGGCGTTGCGCGAGGGTTCCATTCCGCGTGCGCTCGACGAAGGCGGCATCGTTTACTGGTGCGACATCCAGGGCGAGATCGATCAGCTTTCCACCAGTGTCCACATGGCGCTGTACCGGTTGGCGTCGGAAGCCATTGCGCTTGCCTGTGCCAAGCGCAACGTCAGCAAGGTTCGCGTGCGGCTGCGTGGTGGCCAGTCCGGCGGACGGCGCTGGGCGGTGCTGTGCGTCGACAGTGACGTCGATTACGAGCGGCTGGCGCGCGTGCGCTGGGATGACATCCAGTCGGCGCTTGGCGGGAGCGGCATGGGGCTGGGGGCACTCAAGGACCGCGCCGGCATCTTCGAAGGCAAGGTGCATGCGCGCGCTCACGGTACCGGCAGCCGGATCAGCCTGATCCTGTTCGATCCGGAACTCGTCTGACCTGCGAGCATCCTTCTGGCAATCCTGGGGACAGGATGCCTTTTGCCAGTTCGGGCGAGGGTTGAAGGGCTCGCCGAGCGCTTGATCAGCCGCCGCCGTCGTTCGCAGCTTGTTGGGCGCAAGAGGACAGTAGGGGTGATCACCGTATGCGGAGTGCGCCAGGCCGTGACGACGCCGGCGGTCCCGGGCAGCTCACTGATCCTGCCGTCATCCATCCTTGGCAGGCCGGGAAACAAAAAAAACCGCCTCAAGGGCGGTTTTTTCGTCTCGCATCCATTGATGATGCCTACGGCGAGTGGCTGCTGCACTCTTCCGGATCATCGCAAGGGGCAGCTGTCGCCGTGGGGCTGGCGGGAGCCGCCGTGAACGTGACGGTGCCATCGCTCATAGGCACGGCCTGCAGCTTGACACTACTGCTCTGGTAGACCGTCTCTGCGTACGAAACCAATGCTACGGCCGTACTGCTGGTCAGGCCCGTCTGCTGCGGAGTGGAGAGTCGCTGCGCATCGCGCCCCATGGGCAAGACCAGAAACTGCCCGTTGATATTGGCGAAGGCCACGCGCACGTTACCGAAGAGGTCGTTCACCTGAACGTACTGCACGCCATTGTTGGCGAACGTGTACACATGCCAATGCGTGCTTGCGCTCACGTCCTGTGCATTCGGCCAGGCTTGACCCAGGCCCGTGCCTGTAGCCGCCACGGCAGAGGCAGAAAAGCCCATGACGACCAAGCCCGCGAGAAGTGCGCGGCGCGGCAGGATTTTGATCATAGCCATGTCCCCTTTTGTTGGACTGCTCACTGATTGAGCAATCGCACTCTACCTTCCAATAGTGATTTTTTCGCGAAGACGCGCTCCGAAACTGAGCGTCACGTTAAGTTTTCCGAGGCCTACGGGGGCTCGCCCGTGGCAGTCGTCGAGTGCCTCGGTGCGGCGCCGCATCAAACGTGCGGCATGGCGCCAGGGTGACATGCGCCTTCGCTGGAGCGGTAACGCCAGGCCCCGGGGCGCTGGACGGGCGCCAGGGAGCCCGCCGCTCTTCGGTTCCTTGACCTGGAGGCGTAAAATCCCCGTTTTACCCGCGGTATTTCCATGACTTCCCCCTCCGAGAAGCCGGCGCCCCCGCCGGGCGTGCGCCTGGAAGGCAGCACGGACGCCTTGCCCCTCTCTCCCGCGCTGGGGGTCAGCCTCGATGCTACGCGCATGCCCCGTCGCTCCACCCTGGTGGATCGGCGGGTGTTGCGGAT
Source organism: Frateuria flava (assembly GCF_017837635.1). Classification (GTDB taxonomy): domain Bacteria; phylum Pseudomonadota; class Gammaproteobacteria; order Xanthomonadales; family Rhodanobacteraceae; genus Frateuria_A; species Frateuria_A flava. The sequence goes on along the minus strand of NZ_JAGJRS010000013.1, from coordinate 213,682 downwards.
CACTGCGGTCTCGGTGGTGCTGGGTCTGGCGGCAGCCCTCATCGCGCAGGTGCTGACCTCGCTGATCGGGCTGGTCACCAACCTGGCCTTCTATGGCCGCGTGTCGACCGAATTCTCTTCCCCGGCTGGCCACCACTTGGGCGCCTGGGTGATCGTGGTGCCGGTGATCGGCGGTCTGATCGTCGGCGCGATGGCGCGCTGGGGTTCGCGCGCCATCCGTGGTCACGGCATTCCCGAGGCAATGGAGCAGGTGCTCCTCAACGAATCGAAGATCCCCCCGCGGATCACCTTCCTCAAGCCGGTGTCCTCCGCCATCGCGATCGGTACCGGTGGGCCGTTCGGCGCCGAGGGCCCGATCATCGCCACCGGCGGCGCACTCGGCTCGTTCATCGGGCAGCTCCTGCGGGTCACCGGCGGCGAGCGCAAGGTATTGCTGGCGGCCGGTGCCGCCGCGGGCATGGCCGCGGTATTCGCCTCGCCGGTGGCGGCGGTGGTGCTGGCGGTGGAACTGCTGCTGTTCGAACTGCGCCCGCGCTCGCTCATCCCCGTCGCGCTGGCTACCGTGGCGGCCACCTCGGTGCGTTATGCGTTCCAGGGAACCGCGCCGGTCTTCGCGATGCCGGCCCTGGCCGAGCCGGGTGCCGTCGCGCTGGCCTGCTACGTGGGCGTCGGTGCGGTGCTGGGACTGATCAGCGTCGGCGTGACCCGCATCGTCTACGGCATCGAGGATGCTTTCGAGAAGCTGCCCATCCACTGGATGTGGTGGCCGGCGCTCGGCGGCATCGCAGTGGGCGTGGTCGGCTATTTCGCGCCGCTGACCCTGGGCGTGGGCTACACCAATATCGAAGGCATCGTCAGCGGCGAGTTCACCCTGCACACGCTGTTCTTCCTCTGCGTGATGAAGTTCATTTCCTGGTCGATTTCGTTGGGCAGCGGTACCTCGGGCGGTACGCTGGCGCCGCTGTTCACCATCGGTGGCGCGCTCGGCGCGCTGATCGGCCTGGGCCTGGCCGCCCTGCTGCCGCAGTTCGGCATCGACCCGCGCATCGCGGCGCTGGTGGGCATGGCGGCGATCTTCGCCGGCGCCTCGCGCGCACTGTTGACCGCGGTGGTATTCGCATTCGAGACCACGGGTCAGCCGGCCGGCCTACTGCCGCTGCTGGGCGGCTGCACCGCCGCGTACCTGATCTCGGCGCTGATGATGCGCAACACCATCATGACCGAGAAAATCGCCCGCCGCGGCGTGCGCGTGCCTTCCGAATACGCGGCCGACTATCTCGACCAGGTGGCGACCGGCGATGCCTGCACGCGCGCCGTGGTGACCCTGCGCACCACCCAGATCCTGGGCGAGGTGCGCCATTGGCTGAACGAGGGTTCGTCCGAGTCGCAGCATCAGGGTTACCCGGTGGTCGACGAGAACAACCAAGTGCTGGGCGTGCTGACCCGGCGCAGCCTGCTCGATCCGCAGTGGTCGTACTCGCTCGCGCTGGGCGATCTGGTCACGCGTCCGCCGATCATGGTCAAGGAAGATCACTCGCTGCGCGAAGCGGCCGACCACATGGTTGCCGAGCAGGTCGGACGGCTGATCGTGGTGAGCAAGGACGCGCCGCATCGCATGGTGGGCATCATCACACGCGGTGATCTGCTGAGTGCGCACAAGCGCCGACTGCGAGAGGCGCGGCAGGCCAGCCGGCACCTGCGCTTCGGACGGAACGGCGTGCGCACGGTCTGACGCGCGGTCGTTGCCAGGTGGGCTTCGTCCCACCACGTTGCCGGAAGGAGGGCTGAAGCCCACCCCGCGGCGGCACGCGAAACCGATTTTTCTCGTGGCTGGTCGTGACCGCGCCGGGATCGGGTGCGACTCGGCCTCCAGCGCACCGGTTCGCCCGAGCTGAGTCACGGTTGTTGCAGGGTGGGCTTCAGCCCGCCGCGACGTTGCAGGACGGTGGGCTGAAGCCCGCCCCACCGCGCCATGCGGCCTACATTTCCTTGTCGCCGACCAGCACGATGTCCGCGGCACGCCGCGCGAACAGGCCGACCGTGACTACGCCCGGGATCTGGTTCAGTTCGGCCTCCAGCGACACCGGATCGGTGATCTGCCAGCCGTGCACGTCGATCACCCAGTTGCCGTTGTCGGTCACCACGCCGTCGCGCCAGACCGGTTGGCCGCCGCGCTTGACGATCTCGCGGCCGACCAGGCTGCGCGCCATCGGAATCACTTCGATCGGCAGCGGGAAGCGGCCAAGCAGATCCACGCGCTTGCTCGAGTCGATGATGCATACGAACTTCGCGCTGGCCTCGGCGATGATTTTCTCGCGCGTCAGTGCAGCGCCGCCGCCCTTGATCAGGCGCTTGTGCGGATCGCACTCGTCGGCGCCGTCGACATAGAGCGACAGCGGGCCGGTGCTGTTGAGGTCGAGCACTGGAATGCCGTGCCGCTTCAGTTGCGCGGTCGACTGCTCGGAGCTCGACACGGCGCCATGGATGCGGTCCCTGATGCCGGCCAGCGCGTCGATGAAGAAGGCCACGGTCGAGCCGGTGCCGACGCCGACGATGGCGCCGTCCTCGACGTAGCGGAGGGCGGCCTCGCCAGCGAGACGCTTTTCGTTGCTCATGGACGTTTTCCTTGGGGGTCTTGCCGGCCAACCAGCGGGCTGGCGTTGGAGGGGTGGCTACTCGAGCGCCAGGATGAAATTCCAGTCCTGCGCGTCCACCGGCATCACCGACAGCCGGTTGCCCTTGCGCACCAGCGCCATGTCCGCGAGCGCAGGCTGGTTCTTGAGCTCATCCAGCGTGATCACTCGCTTGAGCTTGCGGACGTACTTGACGTCCACCAGCATCCAGCGTGGTTTGTCGCGCGAGCTGGCGGAATCGAAATACTTGCTCTTGGGGTCGAACTGGCTGGGGTCCGGATAGGCCTCGCTGGCCACCTCGGCGATGCCGGCGATACCAGGTTCGGCGCAGTTGGAGTGGTAGAAGAACACCTTGTCGCCCTTGCGCATGCCATCGCGCATGAAGTTGCGCGCCTGGTAGTTGCGCACGCCGTCCCACGGCTCGCGCTTGCGCTGCCTGAGGTCGTCGATGGAGAAGGTGTCCGGCTCGGATTTCATCAGCCAGTGAGAGTAGGGCCGCTCGCTCATCGGGACCTCGGGACGCGGAGATGTGGCAGGTGTGCGTGCTGTGCCCGAACGGCCTGCCGCGTATGGGCGTCGGGGACGAAGGTTCCACTACGGGCTGCGGAGGCGGCAGCTGTCGCGCTCACGGCGTGTCTTCCGCGTGGCAGTCGATCAACTCGCGGTCGGTGGCGATGTAGTCCAGCGGCACGTCCCACGATTCGGACTTGATGGCCGGCAGTTCCTGAAAATCGTACGCGACGCCCACCAGCAGAGGCTCGGTGGGGCGCGCCTGATCGTTCAGGAACGCAAAGCTGCGGTCATACCAGCCCCCGCCGTAGCCGAGCCGGTGACCATGGCGGTCGAAGCCCAGCAGCGGAACGAGCACCAGGTCGAGCTGGAACGGCGCGAACCACTCTCGCGGCGCCACCGGCTCGGGGATGCCATAGCGGTTGGGCTCGACATCTTCGCCGGCCGACCAGGGCGCAAAGCGCAGTTCGCGGTCCTGACCCAGCACCGGCAGCAGGAAGCGCTGGCCGCGTGCGGCCAGTGGCGGAATCACCAGGTTGAGGGGCAACTCGCCGTCGCAAGCCCAGTAGCCGGCCACGCGTGCGTCGGTGTGGTACTCGGGGAGTTGTTCGAGGCTGTGCCTCAGGCCCTGCGCAGCGGCAATGCGTTGCGCTGGCGTCAGGGCGCGGCGGCGAGCGGCGAGATGCTGGCGCAGTTCGCGGCGTTGGGCGGTGGCGTCCACGGCGCATCTCCTGGAAGACGGCGCGACCGGCGCCGCTCGCGCCCGGCCGGCGTTGCGTCAACGTCAACCAGGCGGGGAAAGGGGTGGCGTCAACCACGATGCCGCTGCCCACCGAACGACCTTGATCCGCTTGGATCAGGTGGGAGGGCTACATGGCCTTAAAGGCTTTCCGCACGCGGCGGACATGCACAACAACCATGTGAAGCCGACCCGGGGCCGTATATAGGAACAAGGCAAATGTAGAGTGTGCTGGCGCACACCGCAGAAAACGCCGGGGCCTATCTTACTTGCGCGTCGAGCGCCGCTTCAAGCTTGCGGCGCAATGCAGCGAGGCCGTCAGTCACGCTGCGATCAGCCCCGTCGTGCTGCTTGCGCAGGCCCAGGTATTCGTGGGTGACGCTGATCGCCGCCAGCACCGCCAGCCGGTCGAAACCCGGCGTACGTGCATTGGCGCGAAGCTCGCGCATCTTCTGGTCGAGAAAGGTGGCCGCGGCGAGCAGGCCGTCCCGTTCCTCCGGGGCGCAGGCGATCAGGAATTCGCGATCCAGCAGGCGCAGCGCGACCGGCTCGGAAGCGGGGGAGGGCGTGCTGCTCATCAGCCGTTGTTCTCGAGGGCTTTCAACCGTTGGATCATCGCCTCGACGCGGGTGCGCGCCTGGTCGTTGCGCGCCATCAGGCCCGCCCGCTCGTTGGCCAGCTGTTCCTGGCTGTGCCGCAGGCTGCGGTTCTCCTCCTGCAGCCGGCGCACGAGGTCCAGCAGGCGGTCCAGCTGCTGGTTCAGGGTGGCCAATTCCTGCTGGACGGGATCGGGCGTGCTCATGGTGTGAAATATACCAAGCCTGCCGCGCGAAAAGGTGCGGCACTTCCCCGTAGAACCGCACTCCGTGCGCGACCGGCCTTGGGGCGGCCCCCGGTCGCGCACAAAGTGTGCTCCTACCCAGGCTTCGGCGGATTAGACTGGGTGGCCGATTCCCATGGAGAGCCCCGATGACTGGCAGCGATATGCTCGGTTACGACGAGCTGGATGCCGCGCTCGTGCGCATGCGCGTCGGCGCGGACGCCAGCGAACTGCATGGCTCGCTGTGCGGTTTCCTGGCCGGTGGCGGCGCGCTGGACAAGCAGCGGCTGTTGACGGCGCTGGAGTTCGAGGGCGGCGAGACAGTCGTGCCGGCGCCGCATGACCAGGCGCTGCTGGAGCGGTTGGCGACCCAGTCCCGCGGCGAGCTGGCTGATCCCGAACTGGGCTTCGAACCGTTGTTGCCGGCGGACGACCGCCCACTGGCCGAACGCGCCGAGGCGCTGGTGGAGTGGTGCCGCGGCTTCCTTGGCGGTTTCGGCCTGGCCGGCGCCGGCGCGCATGCGAAGTTGTCGGACGAGGCGCAGGAGATCCTGCGCGATTTGACCACCATCGCCAGCTCGGCGTTCGATTTCGGCGACGAGAGCGAGGACGAGGATGCGCTGATCGAGGTGCACGAGTTCGTGCGCATGGGCGCGATGTTGTTGTTTGCCGAATGCCACAGCGCCCAGCGCCCGGCGAACGACACGCTGCATTGAGCATTGCGATCGCGGAATTCGCGCGCCGGCGACGTCAGCTGATGCGCATGGCCGGTGCCGACGCGGCGCTGCTGATCGCCGCCGCGCCCGAGCGCATGCGTAACGCCGATGCGGCCTGGCCGTACCGGCAGGATTCGGACTTCCATTACCTCACCGGCTTTCCGGAAGCGGACGCCGTGCTGGCGTTGCTGCCCGGTCGCGCGCACGGCGAAGCGGTGCTGTTCTGCCGCGAGCGCGACCCGGCGCACGAGCGCTGGCACGGCGAGGTGGCCGGCACCGAGCGCGCGGTCAGTGCGTTCGGGCTGGACGACGCGTTCCCGATCGAGGACATCGACGACATCCTGCCCGGCATGATCGAGGGGCGGGCGCGGGTGTACTGCCACTTCGGGCGCGAGCCGGATTTCGATGCGCGCCTGCTCGGTTGGATGCGGCGTCTGCGGCAGTTGCGTGGCGGTGGCGTGGTGCCGAAGGAGTTCGTGGCGCTGGGGCATCTGCTGCACGACCTCAGGCTCTACAAGTCGCGCGGCGAGCTGAAGCTCATGCGCCAGGCCGCGGGCATTGCCGCCGAAGCGCACGTGGCGGCGATGGCGGCGGCATTGCCCGGACGCCTGGAGTACGAGGTCGAGGCCGAACTGCTGCGGGTGATGCGCAGCCGGGGCGCGGTGCCGGCGTTCCCGCCGATCGTCGCCGGTGGCGTCAACGCGTGCACCATGCATTACGTAGCCAACCGCGCGCCGCTCAAGGATGGCGACCTGTTGCTGATCGATGCCGGCGCCGAGGTGGACTGCTATGCCTCCGACATCACGCGCACCTTCCCGATCAACGGCCGCTGGTCGCGCGAGCAGCGCGCCCTGTACGAGGTGGTACTGGCTGCGCAGCAGGCGGCGATCGACGAGGTCAGGCCGGGTCGCCCGTTCGACGCCGCGCACCACGCGGCGGTGCGGGTGATCGCCGAGGGGCTGTGCGCGCTGGGGCTGCTCAAGGGCGCGGCCGATGCGGCGATCGAGAGCGGGGCGTACAAGACCTTCTTCCCTTCCAAGACGGGCCACTGGCTCGGCCTGGACGTGCACGACGTGGGCGATTACCGCGTCGATGGCGACGCGCGCCTGCTCGAGCCGGGCATGGTCGTGACGGTCGAACCGGGCATCTACGTGCCGCCCGACCTGCGCGGCGTGGGCGAGCGCTGGCGCGGCATCGGCATTCGCATCGAGGACGACGTGGCGGTGAGCACCGACGGGAACGTGGTGCTCACGGAGGCCGTGCCGAGGGAGCCGGAGGAGTTGATGCGGGTGCTGGGCGGGCGCTGAGCGCTCGCGCGCGAGCTGGTTCGTGCGAGGGAATACATGACGAGCCGTGGTGTGCGCCGCCGGATCCGCCGCTGCCCCATCCTGTCCCGAGGGAGCCGACTCACGCTCTGCAGGGACAAACCCGTTCGCACTGGGCGTAGCCGGCAGGCCGAAGTCGAAGCGCTGGCCTCAAGACCCGCGCCGGCAGCGCTCCTTCGGCAGAGACTGCCGGCAGGCGGGCGAGGGTCAGGGCGCCGCGCGGCGCCCGGATGCAACCATCCATCTTCCGTCGAGCGTTCCTGCGGCACCACGCCGCGCGGCAGCCTGTCGCGATGCCGCAGCCATCACGCCATCCATGTCTATAGTCGACGACGCCCTTCCCCCGGGAGTGAAGCATGCCGACTGCCGAGTTCCTCTCGCGCCTGCAGTTCGCGTGGGTGATGTCCTTCCACATCCTGTTTCCCGCCTTCACCATCGGCACGGCGGCGTGGCTGGCGTTCATCGAGGGCGTCTGGCTGGTCAAGCGCACGGACCTGTGGCGCGACCTGTATTTCTTCTGGCTGAAGATCTTCGCCGTCGCCTTCGGCATGGGCGTGGTGTCGGGCATCGTGATGAGCTTCCAGTTCGGCACCAACTGGGCCGGCTTCTCGATCGTCGCCGGCAACGTGGTCGGGCCGTTGCTCAACTACGAGGTGCTGACCGCGTTCTTCCTGGAGGCCACGTTCCTGGGCGTGATGCTGTTCGGCTGGAAGAAGGTCAGCGACGGCATGCATTTCCTGGCCACCTGCATGGTCTCGCTGGGAACGCTGTTGTCCTCGTTCTGGATCATGTCCGCCAACAGCTGGATGCAGACGCCGGCGGGCTACGACATCCGCGATGGCGTGTTCTACCCGGCGGACTGGTGGCAGGTGATCTTCAACCCCTCGTTCCTGGTGCGGCTGCCGCACATGGTGCTGGCCGCGTTCATTTCCACCGCCATGGTGGTCGGCGGGGTTTCGGTCGTCTATCTGCTCAAGGGACGCTTCGTCGACCGCGCCGGGGCGATGCTCAAGCTGGCGCTGGCGTTCCTGGCGATCGTCATCCCGATCCAGATCGTGATCGGCGACATGGCGGGCCTGAAGGTGCGCGAGTATCAGCCGGCCAAGCTGGCTGCGATCGAAGCGCGCTGGGACACCGCGAGCAGCGTGCCGCTGGCCCTGTTCGCATGGCCGGACGAGCAGGCCGAAACCAACCATTACGCGGTGGAGGTGCCGCACCTGGGCAGCCTGATCCTCACCCATTCGTGGGACGGCGAGGTCAAGGGCCTGAAGGACTTCCCGCGCGACGAGCGGCCGCCGGTCAAGATCCCGTTCTTTTCCTTTCGCGTCATGGTCGGCCTGGGCCTGCTGATGCTGGCGCTGGCGCTCACCGGCCTGTGGCGCTGGAAGCGCGGCAGCCTGCTGCGCGACCGCTGGTACCTCAGGGCGTGGGTGGTGATGATCCCTTCCGGCTTCATCGCGCTGCTCACCGGCTGGTGGGTGGCCGAGGTCGGCCGCCAGCCGTGGGTGGTGCAGGGGCTGATGCGTACCTCGCAGGCGGCCACGGTGCTGCCGGCGTCCAGTGTGCTGGCCTCGCTGATCACCTTCGTGGTGGTCTATCTCGGCATCTTCGGTGCCGGCATCTGGTACCTGTTCAAGCTGTTCCGTGACGGTCCGCTGCCGGCGCCGCAGCGCGGGCAGCCGGCCACGCCGGTGCACGGCAGCCACCACCGCACGCCGGCGCGTCCGCTGTCGGCGCCCGACGACCCGATGGGAGACTGACGATGGACTGGGCGACCGTGCTCCCCGTGGTGTGGTTCTTCATCATCGGCTTCGCGGTGATGATGTACGTGTTGCTGGACGGCTTCGTGCTCGGGCTGGGCATCCTGCTGCCGTTCGCCGACGACGAAGACCAGCGCGACCACATGATGAACACCGCCGCGCCGATCTGGGACGGCAACGAGACCTGGCTGGTGCTCGGCGGCGCCGGTCTGATGGCGACCTTTCCCAAGGCCTACGCGATCGTGTTGTCGGCGCTGTACCTGCCGATCCTGGCGATGCTGATCGCGCTGATCTTCCGCGGCGTGGCGTTCGAGTTCCGTTTCAAGGCACATACCTCGCGCTGGCTGTGGGGCGTGGCCTTCAGCGTGGGCTCGGTGGTCACCGCCTTCGCGCAGGGGCTGATCCTGGGTGCGCTGGTCGAGGGCATGCCGCTGACCGGCGGCAAGTACGTGCAGGGCGCGTTCGGCTGGTTCAGTCCGTTCGCGGTGATGACCGCGGTGGCGGTGGTGTTCGGCTACGCCTTGCTCGGCGCCACCTGGCTGATCCTCAAGACCGACGGACGGCTGCAACGGATCGCGTTCGATCTGACCCGGCCGCTGATGCTGGCGGTGATCGGCTTCATGCTGATGGTCAGTGCGTGGCTGCCGTTCCTGGATTCGCAGCTGATGGAGCGCTGGTTCACCGGCGCGCACATCCTGTGGCTGTCGCCGGTGCCGATCCTGACCGTGCTCAACGCCATCACGCTGTGGCGAGCGGTGCTGAAGAACCGCGAAGTGCAACCGTTCGTGCTGGCGCTGTGTTTCTTCGCGCTGGGCTTCATCGGGCTGGTGGTCGGCATGTGGCCGAACATCGTGCCGCCAAGCATGAGCATCTGGGAGGCCGCCTCGCCGCCGTCGTCGCAGGGTTTCGTGCTGGTCGGGGCGGCGTTCCTGATCCCGGCGGTGCTGGCCTATACCGTGTATTCGTATCGCGTGTTCCGCGGCAAGGTACTGGCTGGCGAGGGGTATCACTGAGGTTCGGGATTCGGGAGTCGGGATTGGGGATTCGGGAAAGCGAAGCACGGCTCCGCTCTGACGAGTCCCGAATCCGGACTCGCGGCTCGCGGCTCGCGGCTCGCGGCTCCCGGCTCGCGGCTCCCGGCTCCCGGCTCCCGGCTCCCGGCTCCCGGCTCCCGAATCCCGAATCCCGAATCCCGAATCCCGAATCCCGAATCCCGAATCCCGAATCCCGAATCCCGAATCCCGAATCCCGAATCCCGAATCCCGAATCCCGAATCCCGAATCCCGAATCCCGGGTGCGCGCGACCCGCATCGCCCACAACTGGGCTCCGACGGGTCTCCCGCTAGAGCAGGGCGAAGGCGTCGCGGGTGAGGTTCTCCGGCGCGCCGTCGCTGCACACCACGTCGTCCTCGATGCGGATGCCGCCGTAGGGCCGGAACGCATCGACCCGGGCCCAGTCGACATCCTTCGCCGCCGGGTTCGCGCGCAGCTCGTCCAGCAGCATGTCGATGAAATACAGGCCAGGCTCGATGGTCACCACCATCCCGGCCTCGAGCACGCGGGTCATGCGCAGGAACGGGTGGCCTTCCGGACGCGCAATGCTGCCGCCGCGCTCGTTCTGCTGGAACCCGGCCACGTCGTGCACCGCCAGGCCGATCGGGTGGCCCAGGCCATGCGGGAAGAACGCCGAGGTCACGCCGCTGGCGACCGCCGACTCGGGGTCCATGCGGATGATGCCGTGCTCGCGCAGCACGCTGGCCACCAGGTGGTGGGCGTGGATGTGCAGCTCGGGGTAGCTCTGGCCGGCGCGCACCTTCGAGGCCAGCTCGCGCTGGGCGGCGTCCATGCTGTCGATCAGCGCCTGGAAATCGCCGGCGCCGGTAGCGGCGTAGGTGCGCGTGATGTCGCTGGCGTAACCGGCGCAACTGGCGCCCGCGTCGATCAGGAACGAGCGATGCACGGACGGCGGCTGGCGGTCGAAGTGGCTGTAGTGCAGCACCGCCCCGTGCTCGTTCAGGCCCACGATGCTCGAGTAGGGAAGCTCGGCGTCCACCTGCCGCGCGGCGGCGAGGTAGGCCATGTGGATGCCGAACTCGCTCTCGCCGTTGCGGAACGCCGCTTCGGCCGCGCGGTGCGCGCGCGTGCCGATACGGCTCGCCTCGCGCATCAGCGCCAGCTCGTAGGGCGTCTTGTAGCTGCGGTGCCAGTGCAGGTAGTTCATCACCGGCTCGGGGTTGTTTGCCTGCACGCCTTCGATGGACGGACAGGCCGGTCCGATCACGGCGTTGCGGCCCTGCTTCGGCAGTGCGGCGACGGCGTCGGCGTCACTACGCACGACCTGGATGTCGAACTGATCGACCCAGTAGCCGCTGGGGGCGGCCGGCACCACGTGCCAGTAGTCGCGCGGCTGTACGAACACCAGCTTCGGTTTCGCACCGGGCTCGTACACGATCCAGCTGCCCGGCGCGTCGGTCAGCGGCAGCCAGTGGCGGAAATGCGGGTTGGAGACGAACGGGAAGTCCTGGTCGTCGAGGAACTTGTTCAGCGGCTTGCCCGCGGCGATTAGCAACCGGTCGAAGCCGCCCAGCGCGAGCGCCTTGTCCGCGCGTTCGCGCAGGGTGGCCAGGTGTTTGGCGTAGAGCGGGGCGAGATTCTCGGTCATGCGGCGTCCTTCATCGGGCGGCGGGCGCGAAGGCGGTCCCGCCGGTGGGGAGACTGCCCATGATCGCGCGGTGGGCCGCCGAGGGCCACCCTTAAAGAAAACCTCAGCCGGGCATGTCGAGCCAACGCTGGAGCTGCGCCGATTCGACGTCGCCGATGGCGATGATGCGGTAGCCGGCCCAGACCTGGCCGGGCGTGGCCGCTTCCTCGTGCCACTGCTCCTGCACGCCCACTTCGATCGTCGGCGTCGCTTCGGCCAACCCTGGCAACGGGAGCCGCAACTGGTAGATCGCCTCGTTGCGTGGCGCCTCGCTGCCGATCAGCAGCATGCCGCTGGCCGACAGGTTGCCCAACTGGCCCATGCGCCGGCCGCTGATCGCATCGACCACTTCGGCGGCGATGTTGACCGGCTTGCGATGGGCGCGGCGGCTTTCCTGCGGGTTGGGCGTCACGAACGGGCTCCGGGTATCGGTGTCGCCTGGCGCAGGCTGTCGGTCAGCGCGCGCCAGGCACGGTCCAGGTCACTCTCGTTAGCGGCCGGTACTTCGCGGACTTTACCCGCGGCGATCGCCTGGGCGAGATCGGCCAGGCTCATCTCCTCGGCGCGTTGCCCATGGCGCGTCACAAACAGGCCGCGCGCGGCGCGTGGCGAATACCAGGCCAGCTTGCGCGAGACCCGGCTGCCGTCGGGCTGGACGAATTCGAACCAGCCGCCGGGATGCCGGCCAAGGCGTTGATGCAGGCGCAAGGCTTCGGCCGAGGGCACGGGCGCCGGGGCATGAGTCGGCGGCGCAACTTCGCCCGGTCCATGCCGCTGTTTCAGGCGCATCGCCAGACTGGTAAGCCCTGCCGGTTCGCCTTCCTGCATGACCGCACCGGCGCCGATCAGGCGTTGCGCGATTGCGGTGGCCTCCTCGCCGTGCATGCCGATCTGTTGCAGTCCGGCCACCACTTCGGCTTGAAGGGCATCCAGGTTGCCGGGAGGGAGGCGGCCGAGCAGCTGGTCGGTGATCACCAGCCGGCGGGCGAAGGTGTCGCTCTGCTCGCCGTGGCGCAGCAGGGTCAATGCCAGCACGTCCGACCAGGCGTGTTCGAGCAGTGCGCGCAGCGCGGCGCGCGGTGGTGCCTTGGCGAGCTGCCCGGCGAGCAGGTCGGCGGCGCGCTGGCGAGCCTGTTCCAGCCGTTCGCGGCCTTGCATCGCCTCGACGTGCCGACGCTCGGTGACCTGGGCCTTGCGCTGCTGCTGGGCGATCTGGCGCTCCAGTTCGGCCGCAAGGTCCGCATGCAGCGCAGGCGTGGGCGGTTCGCGGTCGAGGCGTTCGAGCAGTTGTTCCAGCGGCGCCACCAGGCCGCTTTCGCTCCCTTCCAGCCAGTCGCGGGCCGCTTCGAGCAGGTGGTCGAGCAGCTGGCGGGCCGGCTGTTCGCGATGTTCAAAAAAGCCTTCGTCCGCCAGGGCGGCGCGCAGCACGGGCAACTGCACTCGGTCGAGCAGATCGCGCGCAGCGGCCTGGGGTGGCTGCTGACGCCGCAGGGTGTCGAACAGCCGGGCGATCAGTTCCAGCGCGTCGTCGGCGTCCGGGCCAGGCAGGATGGGGACGGCGTCGATCGGCTGCCCCGCGTTGAGCTGGTCGACCAGCGCTTCGCGCAGGCGCGGAGCGCGCCGGAGCATGTCCGGGTCCACCCGCCGGCGCGAAAGGTTGGCGAGTGCGGCATCCAGTTCGCCCGTGCTGGCAAAGCGCGCGTGGCCTGACACCGGACGCGGGCCGCGTTGGCGGGTGAGCAGTTCGCGCAGGCCGGAGGGCCTCGCCGGTGCGCCGGAGGTTTCGGCGGCCGGCGCGGGAGCCGCCGGGAGTGGGCGCGGAGGGCGGGGTGGCCGCGGCGAGCGCGGTAGCGGGAAGGGACGCAACCGCGGCAGGATGCCGGCGTTCGCCAGGTGGTTGTTGACCACCTCGTGCAGCGGGGTCAGGCCCTGGATCAGCTTGCCCTCGACCGCCTGCAGCAACAGCAGGTGGTGCTCGGCGGGCAGCCCGAGCGCCGCGCTGGAATCGCGGAACGCCCTGGCCATCGCCTGCGGGCCCAGCGGCATAGCCTCGCTCTCCAGCGGCGGCGTGCCGATCAGCACCGCCAGGCGATAGCTCAGCTCCACCAGCAGCGGGCCGCCACGCGCGGCGCTGCGGGCGACCAGCTGGTCCAGCGCAGCGGTCATCTCGTGCTCGATCGGATCGAGCAGGCTCAGGGTCAGGCGCACGGGTTGCGCCCTGGCCTCCGCCGGCTGCGCGCCCAGTTCCAGCAGCGCGTGGTCGATGCTTTCGATGAAGCGTTGCTCGAATGCCTGGCGCTCCTGCACCAGGCGCTGGCGAGTGGCCTGGTAGCGCTGCTGGTCGATGTGGCTTCGGGCGCTGGCTGCGTGCTCGTGCAGGGCGCGGTCGAAGTCCGCCAGGCATGTTCTCAGTGGCCCGGACAGCCACTCACGGCACAACTGGCGGATTTCGTCGACCAGACGGCGTGTCTTCGCCGGCCAGTGCGCCGGCGGGGCGACTGGGCTCGAGCGCGACCGGTCCGGTTGTTCGACATCCATGGGAAGCCTTGCATACCACGATGTCTGCGAGTCTATGCCGATGAGGCAGGCGCGTCACGGTGGCCGGTTCAGGCCCGCTGCAGCCAGTGCGCGAGGGTCAGCGCATCTTCCGGGGCGATCGCGATGATGCGGTAACCGACCCACATCTGGCCGGCGTTGGCGGCCTGGTGCCACTGCTCCTGCAGCCCGATCTCGATGGCCCGGGCGCCAGGGCGCCCATCGGCCAGTGGCAGACGGGCCTGGAACACCGCTTCGCTGCGCGGGCGTTCGGGAGCGATCAGCAGGACACCGCTGGCCGACAGGTTGCACAGGTGGCCCAGCGGCCGGGTGCTGATGGTGTCGGTGACCAGCGGCGAGGCGGCCGTGCGCTTGCGCGGCGCGCGGCGCTGGTCGAACGAAATGACCTGGGCGGTCATGCGCGGGCGGTCGGGCGCTGCAGGCTGCCGGTGAGTGCGCGCCAGGCGCGGTCGAACAGTCCGTCGCGTGGCACCAGCTGTTCGCGTACCCGGCCGCCGGCGATGGCCGAGGCCAGCTCGCGCAGGTTCATCTCCGCCACCCGCTGGCCGCGCCGGTTGACGAACAGGGTGTTGCCCGACAACGGCGAGAACCACGCCAGCTTGCGCCGTTCGACGGCACCGGTATGCGTGTCGATGAACTCGAACCAGCTGCCGAACGGCAATTGCCGCAGGCGGTTGTGGATGCGCGCTTCCAGTGGGCCAAGCGGGGGTTCGGCGGCTTGCGGGGTGGCCGGGCGCGTCTCCTGGCCGCGCTGCTCGCCCAGGCGCTGGCGTTGCTTCAGGCGCAAGGCTAGGTCGGTCGCGCTGGGCGGCTCGGCCGCCAGCGCGTAGGCGGCCAGCGCTGGCATGTCGGCCGCAGCCGGCGCCGGTATCGTCGTCCCGACCGGTTCGGCCGATCTGGGAGATTCGCCACCGCCGATCAAGCGTTGGGCCACCTGTTCGGCTTCCTCCGCCTGCATGCCGATCTGCTGCAGGTGATCCTCCACCGCCAGGCGCAGGCGCAGCGGGTCGTCCACCGGTAGGCGGCCGAGCAGCTGGTCGGTCAGCCGCAACCGTTCGGCGAAGGCTTCGCTGTCCTCGCCGTGGCGCAGCAGCGCCAACGCCAGCACGTCCGACCAGGCGCGGTCGAGCAGGGCGCGCAGCAGGCCACGCGGCGTGGTTTCGGCAAAGCGCGCCGCCAGCACCTCGGCCGCGCGCTCGCGCGCCTGGTGCAGGCGCTCGCGACCCTGCATGGCCTCGACCTGGCGCCGTTCGGTCACCTGCGCCTTGCGGCTGAGCTGGGCCAGGTGGTGGCGGATGTCCGCCAGCAGGCTGGTGTACAGGCCGGCGCTGGGCGCCTCGCGTTGCGCGCGGGCGACCAGGCGGTTGAGTTGCGTGGCCAGGTCCGGGTCGATGTCCTTGCCATCGCCCCAGTCGTTGGTCGCCTCGGCCAGCGTGCCGAGCAGGTGGCGGGCCGGATGTTCGGCCTGCTCGAAGAAGTCGCGGTCGCTCATCGCCACGCGCAGGATCGGCACCTGCAGATCGCCCAGCAGGGCGGTCGCGCCCGGGCCGGGGTGCAACTGCTGGCCGAGCTGCTCGAACAACCGCGCGACCAACTCCACTGTGTCGTCCTGCTCAGGGCTCAATCCCGTACGGGCGGCGCCAGCGGGTTTACCCGCATTGAGGTGGGTCAGCAGTTCCTCGCGCAGGCGCTGGGCGCTGCGCAGTTCGCGGCTGGCGCGGTCGGTGACCTGCACCAGGTGCTGCTGCAGGGCGCCGAGCGCAACCTCCAGTTCGGCGGCGCTGGCGGCGTGGCCGGCGACCGTGCGCGCCTCGCCAGCACGCTGGCGCGACAGCAGGTCGCGCAGGTTCTCCAGCACGGCGATCGGTTCGTGGCTGGCGGCCGGTGCCGGCCGGGTTGGCTCGTTCGCAGGCGTCGGAGCCTTCATCGACGGCGGTGCCGGTGGTGCGTTGGCCGGTCGTGCACCGGCGAAGGCGCGCAGGTGGGGCAGGATGCCGCCGGCGAGCAGATGCGCGTTCGCCGCTTCGTAGAGAGCGGGGAGCATGGGCGCCAACTTGCGCTCCAGCGCCTGCACCAGCAGCACCTGGTGGTCCGCCGGCAGGTCCAGTGCCGGGATGGCCTGTCGCACGGCGGCCGACAGGCTCTGTGGCGAGGCGGGCAGCGCCTCGCCTTCCAGCGGCGGTGCGCCGACCAGCACGGCCATGCGATAGGAAAGCTCGGCCAGCACCGGGCCGGTGTGGGCTTCGCCGCGGGAGGTCAATTGTTCCAGCGCGGCATTGAGCTCGTGCTCGTCACGGCCGAGCAGGCTCAATGAAGCCATGGGGGCCAGGGTGTCGGCGCTGTCGCTTACCTGACCCAGCCGCGCGAAGCGGCTGGCGAGATGTTCGGCGACCTGTCGCAGAAAGGCGGCGCGGTGGCAGCGGGCCATCGCGCGGCTGTCGAAGCAGCGTTGCTGTTCGAGATGGCCGCGCGAGCGTTCGGCCAGCTGGTAAAGGGTGTCGTCGAGCGCGTCGAGCGCTTCGCCCAGGACCGGCTCCAGGCGCGTGTTGTACAACCCGCGCAACTCGGTCACCAGGCGCTGGACACGCACGGGCAGGTGCTGCTGGGTGGCCGGGCCGTCCAGTCCGGGCAGGGCCGCTGGGTGCTGCCTTTGCTCGACATCCATGACGCAGTTCTCGGATTTTTGACGTTCACCAGTGTATGCGCCTGGATTCCGCTCCGCCATAGGCCGGATTTCACGGCGTCAGGCCATGAACAGCTCGATCAGGTCGTTGAGGAAGCGCTGGCCGAGCAGCGAGGGCTGCAGCCGTCCCGGGATATCCTGCAGCCAGCCACGGGTGCGCGCCTGGTCCAGCGCAGGGGCGATGCGTTCGAGCGCTAGCCCGGTACGCTGGGTGAACGCGTCCAGCGGCACGCCCTGGTAAAGCCGCAGGGCGTTGAGCATGTACTCGAACGGTAGCTCGGCCGGCTCGACCGGGCCGTCGCCGCCGATGCGCGCGGGGCCGCCGGTGGCCTCCAGGTAAGTGCGCGGGTGGCGGCTCTTCCAGCGCCGCAGCACCGTGCCGGCGGCCGCGTCGGTGAGCTTGCCGTGCGCGCCGGCCCCAATGCCCAGGTAGTCGCCGAATTCCCAGTAATTGAGGTTATGTCGGCAGCGCCGGTCGGGCCGCGCGTAGGCAGACACCTCGTACTGGCCGTAGCCGGCCTCGGCCAGGCGCGCTTCGCAGGCTTCCTGCATGGCCCATGCCGCATCGTCGTCGGGCAGCGGCGGCGGGCTGGCGGCAAAGGCGGTGTTAGGCTCGAGCGTGAGCTGGTAATGGGAGACGTGGGTCGGCGCGAGCGCGAGCGCACGCTCCACGTCGGCCAGCGCGCCTTCGAGCGACTGCTGCGGCAACGCGTACATGAGGTCGAGGTTGAGGTTGGCATAGCCCGCGTCCTGCGCCGACTTCACCGCTGCCTCGGCCTCGGCCGCGGAATGGATGCGGCCCAGGCGCGCGAGCTTGTCGTCGTCGAAGCTCTGGATGCCGAAGGAAAGCCGGTTCACCCCGGCCGCCAGGTAGCCATCGAAGCGGCCGTGTTCGACCGTGCCGGGGTTGGTCTCCAGCGTGATTTCGCAGTCGCCCACGAAGGGCAATCGCGCGCGGGCCCCATCCAGGAAGCGCGCGATGTGCTCGGGCGCGAACAGGCTGGGCGTGCCGCCGCCGAAGAAGACGCTGACGATCGAGCGGCCTTCGACGGCGGCGCCGAAATCGGCCAGGTCCGCGTCCAGGTCCGCCAGGAGGGTGTCGACATAGGTCGCGTAGGGCGGCGGCTCGCCGCGCACGCCGTGCGAGTTGAAGTCGCAGTACGGACACTTCTTCACGCACCAGGGCATGTGCACGTACAGCGCCAGCGGCGGCGCGATCAACGCCATGGCTAGTGCCCGGCGCTCAGCCGGGCGTGCAACTCCGCCAGCGCCTGGCCACGGTGGCTAAGGCGGTTCTTGAGCGCCGGATCGAGTTCGGCGGCGGATTGGGACTGGCCGTCTGGAAGGAACAACGGGTCATAGCCGAAGCCAAGATTGCCGCGCTCGGCCTCCAGCACGCGGCCGTGCCAGCGACCTTCGGCGATCAGCGGGGCCGGATCGTCAGCGTGGCGCAGCAGCACCAGCACGCAGATAAAGAAGGCGCCGCGGCGTTCGGCCGGTACGCCCTCAAGCGCATGCAGCAGCTTGGCGCGGTTGGCGGCCGCGTCGCCATGGCTGCCGGCGTAGCGGGCCGAATACAGGCCCGGGGCGCCATCGAGGTGTTCCACGCACAGGCCCGAGTCGTCGGCCAGCGCCGGCAGCCGGGTGATGCGTGCGGCGTGGCGCGCCTTGAGCAGCGCGTTCTCCACGAAGGTGGTGCCGGTCTCTTCGATGTCGAGCACGCCCAGGCTGCCCTGGGCGACGACCTCGAAGCCGCCGTCGGCGAGCAGGTGCTCGAACTCCGCGAGCTTGCCGCGGTTGCCGCTGGCCAGCACCAGGCGACGCACGGCTCAGCCCTCCGCCAGCGCGGCGCGCTGCGCGGCGACCAGTTCGGCAATGCCCTTTTCGGCCAGCGCCAGCATGGCGTCCATCTCGTCGCGGCGGAACGCGTGGCCCTCGGCCGTGCCCTGCACCTCGATGAAGCCGCCGCCGTCGTTCATCACGACGTTCATGTCGGTATCGCAGGCGGAGTCCTCGGCGTAATCCAGGTCCAGCACCGGCACGCCCTTGTAGACGCCGACCGATACCGCCGCGACCGCGCCGATGATCGGGCTGCGCTTGAGGTTCTCGCGCTTCATCAGGAAGTTGACCGCGTCGACCAGCGCCACGTAGGCGCCGGTGATTGCCGCGGTGCGGGTGCCGCCGTCGGCCTGGATAACGTCGCAATCCAGCGTGATCACACGCTCGCCCAGCGCCTGGCGGTTGACGCAGGCACGCAGGCTGCGGCCGATCAGGCGCTGGATTTCCAGCGTGCGCCCGCCCTGCACGCCGCGCGCTGCCTCGCGCTGGGTGCGCGTGCCGGTGGCGCGCGGCAGCATGCCGTACTCGGCGGTGACCCAGCCCTCGCCCTTGCCGCGCAGCCACGGCGGCACGCGGTCTTCGATGCTGGCGGTGCACAGCACGCGGGTGTCGCCGAAGCTCACCAGCACCGAACCTTCGGCGTGACGGGTGTAGTGACGCTGCAGCGTCACCGGGCGAAGCTGGTCGCTGGCGCGGCCGCTCGGACGGGTCATGGCGGATCTCGGGTTGGGCAAGGCGGGACGCGAGAGTTTACCATTGCCGCTTTCCCCCGACCGTAAGGCTCGACGCATGATCCGCAGCATGACGGCCTACGCCAGTGCCGAAACCGCCGGCCCTGCCGGCACGCTCAGTTGCGAGCTGCGCACCGTCAACCACCGTTACCTGGAGCTCAGCCCGCGCTTGCCGGAAGAGCTGCGCAGCTTCGAGTCGGCGCTGCGCGAGCGCGTGGCCGCGCGGCTGTCGCGCGGCAAGGTGGATCTCACCGTGCGCCTGCGCGGGGGCGAGGCGCGGGGCGAGTCGCTGGAAGTGGACGAGGTGACGCTCGGTCGCCTGGCGACGTTGAATCGCGAACTTGCCGGCCGTTTCCCCGGCATGCAGGTGCAGCTGACCGAGCTGCTGCGCTTCCCGGGCGTGCTGCGCCAGGCGGAAGTGGATGCCGATGCCCAACAGGCGGCCCTGTTCGAGGTGCTTGACCGCGCGCTCGACGCGCTCAGTGCCACCCGCGAGCGTGAGGGCGCGCAGCTGGAGACGATCCTGCGCGACAAGCTCGATGCGATCGAGAAGATCGTGGCCCAGGTACGCCAGTGGATGCCGGAAATCCGCACCGCGCTGCGGTCGCGCCTGGAAGCCCGCCTGGCCGACCTCAAGCAACCCGCCGACCCCGGTCGTCTGGAGCAGGAGCTGGTGCTGCAGGTCACCCGCAGCGACGTCGACGAGGAGCTCGACCGCCTGGCTACCCATGTCGGCGAAACCCGCCGCGTGCTGGGGCTGAAGGAACCGGTCGGCCGCCGCCTGGACTTCCTGATGCAGGAGTTCAACCGCGAAGCCAACACGCTCGGCTCCAAATCGGTCGATGCACGCTCGACCAACGCTGCGGTGGAACTGAAAGTGTTGATCGAGCAGATGCGCGAGCAGGTGCAGAACATCGAATGAGCGCCGCGCAGCCCGGAACCCTGTTCATCGTTGCTGCGCCTTCCGGTGCCGGCAAGTCCACGCTCGTCAACGCGCTGCTGGAACGCGAACCGACCATCTCGCTGTCGATCTCGCACACCACGCGTCCGCCGCGGGTGGGCGAGGAGTACGGGCGCCATTACTACTTCGTCGAGCGCGCGGAGTTCGAGCGGCAGATCGCCGCCGGGACGTTCCTCGAACACGCCGAGGTGCACGGCAATTTCTATGGCACGTCGGTGGCGACGGTGCAGGAACTGCTCGACCAGGGCCGCGACGTGCTGCTGGAGATCGACTGGCAGGGCGCCGCGCAGATCCGTCGCGCGAAGCCCACTTGCGTAAGCGTGTTCATCCTGCCGCCCTCGCGCGCCGAGCTCGAGCGGCGGCTGCGCGGACGCGGGTCGGACACGCCGGAGGTGATCGAGCGGCGCCTGCATAACTCGCGCGAGGAGATTTCCCACGCGCACGAGTTCGACTACATCGTGGTCAACGACGGCTTCGACGAGGCGCTGGGCGACCTGCAGGCGATCGTGCGGGCGGTGCGCCATCGCGGCGAGCTGCAGTGGAAGCGGCACGAGGCGTTGATTGCCGAGCTGCTTGAGGAGCCGGGAATCGGGAACCGGGAATCGGGAATCGTTCGCTAGCGTTCGCGCCCCCGTTGCGTTCCTCCCCGGCGGCGACGCCGGTTACGCGAATTCCACGACCCGGGCTCTCCGGCGCTTGGCCTGTCTTCACCGCTCGGCTACCTTAGCCCGCTTATGACCGCCCCCGCCGCCTCTCCCGAACCGCTGGTGTCCATCCGTGGCCTGACCACGGTGCTCAACGGCAAGACCATCTTCGACGCGCTGGATCTGGACATCCCGCGCGGCAAGGTGACGGCCATCATGGGGCCGAGCGGTACCGGGAAAACCACGCTGCTCAAGCACATCACCGGCCAGATGCGTGGCGACGCGGGGCAGGTGATTGTCGACGGGCGGGACGTGCCGGAGCTGTCGCGCGAGAAGCTGTTCGGCCTGCGCGAGAAGATCGGCTATCTGTTTCAGAACTCGGCCCTGCTGACCGATTTCGACGTGTTCGAGAACGTGGCCTTTCCGTTGCGTCAGCACACGAAGCTGCCCGAAGTGCTGATCCGCAACATCGTGCTGACCAAGCTGCAGGCGGTGGGCCTGCGCGGTGCCGCGGGGCTGATGCCGGCGGAGCTCTCCGGCGGCATGGCCCGTCGCGTGGCGCTGGCGCGGGCGATCGTGTTCGATCCGATGCTGATCCTCTACGACGAGCCTTTCGTCGGTCTGGATCCGATTGCGTTGAGCCAGGTGCTCAAGCTGATCCGCACGCTGAACGAGACGCTGGGGATCACCAGTGTGCTGGTGGCGCACGAGCTGGACGCGATCAAGCAGGTGGCCGACCTGGTTTATCTGATCGCCAGCGGCAAGGTGGTGGCCCAGGGCGATCCGAAGACGATCGCCGACGACGGCTCGCCGTGGACGCGGCAGTTCTTCGGTGGCGACATCGACGGCCCGGTGCCGTTCCAGTACCCCGCCGGCGATTACGCCCAGGCGCTCGGCCTGGCAGGAACCAAGGCATGAGCGCCCGCCCGCAACGCAACGTCATCCTCAACGCACTGGCGCAGATCGGCGAGGCCGGCCTGTTCGGGCTGACCCTGCTGGCGGCGGTGCCGCGCAGCCTGCGCTACCTGCGCGAGACGGTGCGCCAGCTGTGGTTCGTCGGCGCGATGAGCCTGACCATCATCATGGTCTGCGGCCTGTTCGTCGGCATGGTGCTTGGGTTGCAGCTCTACTACGTGCTGTCGATCTTCGGCGGCACCGCCGCCAGCGGCACGGTGGTGGCCATCGCGATCTACCGCGAGCTCGGCCCGGTCGTTACCGCGCTGTTATTCGCCGGTCGCGCCGGCACCTCCATCACGGCCGAAATCGGCCTGATGCGCGCGACCGACCAGCTGGCCGCGATGGAAATGATGGCGGTCGACCCGATCGCCTACGTCGCGGTACCGCGTTATCTGGCTGGCCTGATTGCGATGCCGCTGCTGTGCGCGGTGTTCTGCGCGCTGGGCATCTTCGGTGGCCACCTGGTCGGGGTGACCTGGCTGGGCATCGACAACGGCACGTTCTGGTCGAACATGACCGCCACCGTCGATGTCTGGAAAGACGTGGTCAACGGCATCCTGGTCAAGAGCCTGGTCTTCGGCGCGGTGGTCTCGCTGATCGCCGTCTACCAGGGCTACACCACGCCGCCGACCAGCGAAGGCGTGGCCTACGCCACCACCCGTACCGTGGTCGCCTCGTCCATCGCGATCCTTGCGCTGGACTTCGTGCTAACCGCGTTTTTGATGTGATTCCCCTGAGGACCTGAGCCGTGAGCCAGAGACATTCCTACGCCGTGGGCACCGGCCTGTTCATCGTGCTCGGCTTCGCCGCGCTGGCGTACCTGGCGACGCAGACGACCTCGGTCGCCAATACACACCAGGGCGCCAGCTACAGCGTCCAGGCCCGCTTCGCCAACATCGGCCAGCTCAAGGAGCGCGCGCCGGTGAAGATCGCCGGCGTGCGCGTGGGCCAGGTGAGCGCGATCGTGCTCGATCCGAAGCAGGAAGTGGCCGACGTGACCCTGTCAATCGACCAGGACTACAGCCACATTCCGGACGATTCGGTCGCCACGATCTTCACCAGCGGCCTGCTCGGCGACCAGTACGTGGGGATCCAGTACGGCAGCTCGAAAAAAGACCTCGCCGACGGCGGCACGCTGGCGCGCACCAAGCCCGCGCAGCAGCTGGAGGAGATGCTGGGCAAGTTCTTCGGCGCCGGCGGCGTGGCGGACAACCTGGGCGGCAGCTACACGGTGAAGGCGCGCTTCAGCAACGTCGGCGCGCTCTCGGTCGGCGCGCCGGTGAAGATGGCTGGCGTGGCGATCGGCAGCGTGGCGGCCGTGCACGCCGACCCGGTCAAGCTCGACGCCGAGGTGGAGCTGTCGATCGACAAGAAATACGACCAGATACCGGACGATTCGGCCGCCGCGGTGTTCACCAGCGGTTTGATCGGCACCCAGTACGTTGCGATCCAGCCCGGCGGCTCGCCGGAGTTCCTGAAGAACGGCGATGAAATGGTGCTGACCCAGTCGGCGATGCAGCTGGAAGACCTGATCGGCAAGTTCCTGGTCAACGGCTCCCCGTCCGAAAAGAAGGACGCCGCCAACGAATCCCCCGCCGGCAAGCAATGAGCCGGCTTCCCACAAGGAGTTTCCCCATGTTGCGCACTCTGGCTTTCGCCATGGTCATCGCGTTCGGTACGGTGGCCGCCTCGCCCGTGTTGGCTCAGGATGCGGCCGCACAGGCGCCGGTGTCCCGGCAGACCCCGGAGCAGGTGGTCCAGGAGATCGCCCACCAGCTGGACAGCACCATCGCCGGCCATCGAGACGAGCTGAAGAATGACAAGGAAAAGTTGATCTCGGTGATCGACGACGTCTTCCTGCCGCACTTCGACATCGACTACGCCTCGATCCTGGTGCTCGGCCGCCATGCCCGCGAGGCCACGCCCGAGCAGCGCGAGCGCTTCGCCAAGGCGTTCTACAACTCGATCACCCACCGCTACGCCGAAGGCCTGCTCAACTACACCAAGGGCGCCGTGCAGGTGCTGCCGTTCAGTGGCGACCTGAACGACAAGCGCACCGTCGTGCGCACCCAGGTGGTGCTGGACGACGGCAAGAAGCTCTCGGTCGACTACGCCTTCCGCAAGAGCAAGGAAGGCGACTGGAAGGCCTACGACGTGATCATCGAGGGCATCTCCTACGTCACCAACTACCGCAACCAGGTCGATGCGGAGATCCGCAAGGTCGGCATCGAGAAGCTGATCGCCAACCTGGAGAACCAGGGCGAGAAAGCGCTCGAGTCGATGGACAAGGACGCCAAGGCCTCGTGAGCGCGGCAGCTTTCGATCTGCGCCGCGAGGCACCGGGCACGCTCGGCGTCAGCGGTGTGCTGAGCTTCGATACCGCTGCCGCCGCGCTGGAGGCGATCGGCAGGGCGCTGGCGGATGGAGCCGTGGCGCGCCTGGACCTTGCGGGCGTGGAACGCAGCGACAGCGCAGGCCTCGCCTGCGTGCTGGCGGCGCAGGCGCAGGCGCGCCAACTGGGGCGTGCGCTGGCGGTGGAAAACATGCCCGAGGGCATGCGCGCGCTGGCGCAGGTCTGCGAGGTGGACGACCTGGTCGGTTGAGCCAGGGCGATGCGCAAACAAGAAAAAGGGGCCGCAAGGCCCCTTTTTCGTAGGGTGGGCTTCAGCCCACCTTGCCGGGTGGTGGGTCGAAGCCCACCCTACGGCTGTTTCTGGTCACTGTCCGAATGCTTGTTTTCCCACTGGTGTTGCTCGTCCAGCAATTGCTCGGGATCGAAGTTGTCGTCGTTCAGGCCCTGCATCTGCTGGATGACCTCGGCCGGCGGGTTGCCGTCATAGATCTGGTACAGACGCCGCTGGCGGTAGGCGTCGCGCATGAACACGTACGGGTCGTAGGCCGATTCCAGGAAACTCTCCGCATCGATGCCACGCGAGCGCAGCGTTACCAGGTACATCATCTGCGGCAGGTACTGCTGGCCGTACTTGAAATCGTGGTTGCGCGCGTAGATCGACAGCGGATCGAAGAAGTAGCTGTCCACCGGCATGCGCCACACATCGCGCACGGTGGTCGGGCCGACCAGCGGCAGCACCAGGTAGTCGCCGTCAGGCACGCCCCAGCGCGCCAGGGTCACGCCGAAATCGTTGTCTTCCAGCGGAATGCCGAGCTGGCTGGCCGGGTCGAAGAAACCACCCAGGCCCAGCGTGAGGTTGACCAGGAAGCGCCCGGTGCTCTGCAGGGCGTGCTTCGGCCGCGCCTGCAGCAGGTCGTTGGCCACCGTGATCGGCATGCGGATGTTGGTGAAGAAGTCGCTGACCGAACGGCGTACCGGTGGATTGGTGACCTTGCGATAACCCACCGCCACCGGGCGGATCACCGCCTGGTCCACCGCGTTATTGAACGAGTAGACCTTGCGGTTGAACTTCTCCAGCGGATCGTCGGTGCGCGGCTTGGCAATGGTGCAGCCGGCCAGCAAGGCCAGGGCAGCCAGCGGCAGCAGGCGGCTGGGGGAGAATCGGGGCAAGGAAAGCATCGGCTGAAGAGATCCGCTACGGGTACCGCAAAAGTGTACCGCCTGGTTCTATATTTTTGCAGTCAGGCGGATCGGCGCCGTTCGCCGGCGATCGAACCGCGCATGATACGCGCATGCCGCATTGCCAGCCAAGCCGCCGCTCCGCTACACTTGCCCGTCTCTAAGTTGCCTTTGTGCCTGAGGATTTATGGCCCGCATTACCGTGGAAGATTGCCTCGAGGTGGTCGACAACCGCTTCGAGCTGGTGCTGATGGCGACCAAGCGCGCCCGCCAGCTGGAGAAGGGTGCCGAGCCGGCGGTCCACCCGGACAACGACAAGCCGACGGTGCTTGCCCTGCGTGAAATCGCCGATCGTCGCATCGACCAGGCCACCATCGACGAGATCGATCGCGCCGAGCGTGAGCGCGCCGAGCGCGAGGCGCTGGAATGGGCGGCCGCCGAAGTCGACAACGACGACCTGTCCAAGGGCGGCGACGACTGATGCCCGCTGGCGGCTGCCGACCGCGCAGTCGCCCTGCCGGCCCCGCCGGCAACCTTGTCGTGGCCGGCCATCACCCGCACGGAAGCACTGTCTGAACGGGGATCGCGAACCCATGACGGCGACCACGCCCTCCGATTCCGTGGACCCGTCCTTGCTGCCCCCTTACGTGCTGGCGCTCAAGGAGCGCGTGGCCTATCTGCCGGAAGCCCAGGTGGCGCGCGTGCTGCGCGCCTACGAGGTCGGTGCGCACGCGCATCGTGGGCAGGCGCGCAAGAGCGGCGAGCCGTACATCACCCATCCGGTCGCCGTCGCCGGCATCCTGGCTGAGCTGGGCCTGGATGCCGAGACGATCATCTCGGCGATCCTGCACGACACGCTCGAAGACACCGCGCTCAGTCGCGAGGACATCACCGCCGAATTCGGCGATTCCGTGGCCGACCTGGTCGACGGCGTCACCAAGCTGGACAAGATGCGCTTTTCCAACCGGCAGGAAGCCGACGCGGAGAGCTTCCGCAAGATGCTGCTGGCGATGGCGCGCGACATTCGCGTGATCCTGATCAAGCTGGCCGACCGCCTGCACAACATGCGCACGCTCGGCGCCAAGGACGCCGCCTCGCGCCGGCGCATCGCCCGCGAGACGCTGGAGATCTACGCGCCGATCGCCCAGCGATTGGGCATGAACAAGTTCAAAGCGGAGCTGCAGGACCTGGGCTTCCGCGCGCTCTACCCCGACCGCTATCGCGTCATCAGCGAGCGCATCCGTGCGGCGCTGGGCAATCGCCGCGAGGTGATGAGCAAGATCGAGCACGCGCTTGCCGCCCGGCTGGCTGCCGAGCATCTGCCGGCCAAGGTCGTCGGGCGGATCAAGTCGCCGTGGAGCATCTATTCGAAGATGCGCAACGAGCACAAGAGCTTTGCCCAGCTGATGGATGTGTATGGCTTCCGCGTGGTGGTCGATACCGCGATGAGCTGCTACATGGCGCTGGGTGCGGTGCACTCGCTCTACAGCCCGGTGGACCGGCGCTTCAAGGATTTCATTGCCATTCCCAAGGCCAACGGCTACCAGTCGCTGCACACGGTGCTGCTGGGGCCCTTCGGCGCGCCGATCGAGGTGCAGGTCCGCACTGCAGAAATGGATTCGGTGGCCGAACGTGGCGTGGCCGCCCACTGGGCCTACAAGACCGATTCGGGTCCGGCCAACAGCGCGCAGGCACGGGCGCGCGAGTGGCTGTCCGCACTGGCCGACAGCCAGGCGCACACGCCCTCGTCGGCCGAGTTCATCGAGAACGTCAAGATCGACCTTTTTCCCGATGAGGTCTACTTGTTCACCCCCCGTGGGGACATCCTGGCGCTGCCGCGCAATTCCACCGCGCTCGATTTCGCCTACGCGGTGCACACCGACGTGGGTGACCATGCGGTGGCCGCGCGCGTGGACAAGAAGCTGTTGCCGCTGCGCACGCGGCTGGAGTCCGGTCAGCTGGTGGAAATCATTACGGCGCCCTCGGCGGTGCCTAATCCAGCGTGGCTGGAGTTCGTGGTCACCGGCAAGGCACGCACGGCGATTCGCCAGTACCTGAAACACCTCCAGCACGAGGACGCGGTCGACTTCGGCCACCGCATGCTCGACCGCGCGCTTGACGCGCTGGGCACCAACATCGACGCGATCCCGGCCAAGGTGCTGGAGCGCTTCCTGGAGGAGGCGAAGCTGCGTCGGCTCGAGGAACTGCTGGCCGACATCGCACTGGGCAACCGGATGCCGGACCAGGTCGCGCATCACCTGGTCGCGCTGCGCGGTGGTGGCCGTCCGACCGAAGCGCCGCACACCCACGAGAACATCCGCATCACTGGCGCCGAGCGCGGGGTGCTCAGCTTCGGCAATTGCTGCCATCCGCTGCCGGGCGACGAGATCATCGGCTACCTCTCCTCCGGCAAGGGCATCGTGGTTCATCGTGTGGAATGTCCCAACGTGGCCGAGTTCCGCAAGTCGCCCGCGCGCTGCGTCGGCATCGAATGGGACCGTGACGTGCAGGGCGACTACCGCGCGGAGCTGCGCATCGAAGTCATCAACCGTCCCGGCGTCCTTGCCACCGTCGCCGCGGCCATTGCCGCGGCCGATTCGAACATCGAGAACGTCGAATACGTCGAGCGCGACGCGGCCGCGGCCACCCTGCTGTTCGCGATGGAAGTAAAGAACCGCAAGCACCTCGCCGACGTGATCCGTCGCGTGCGGCGCACCGGCGTGGTCAGTGGCGCCTACCGCTATCCGTTGTAGGCGTAGGGTGGGCTTCAACCCGCCGCCGAGCCACGCAAGTGGTGGTCGGCTGAAGTCCATCTGCGTGCCGAGGCAACCGCTCCCTTAGACTTCGCCTTTTCCCCAACGAGGCCCGTCCATGTCCCGCAGCATCATCCACTCCGAACAGGCTCCCGCCGCGATTGGCCCCTACTCACAGGCGGTGCGCCACGGCAACACCGTGTACTTCTCCGGTCAGACGCCGCTGGATCCGGCCACCGGCACGCTGGTCGAGGGCGACATCAGCACACAGACCCGGCGTGTGTTCGACAATCTGGCCGCAGTGGCCAAGGCAGCCGGCGGCTCGTTCTCGCAGTTCGTGCGGGTGGGCATCTATGTCACCGATCTGGCCAATTTCGCAGCGGTCAACGCGGTGATGGCCGACTACTTCCAGCAGCCCTATCCGGCGCGTTCCACCATCGAGGTATCGGCGTTGCCCAAGGGCGCGCAGGTGGAGATCGACGCGATCATGGTGCTGGACTGACGCATGCCCGCCCGCCGCGCCGTGGTCTGACCGTCCGGCGCGGCGTGTGCCCACACCACGCTGCTGCATCTCGCCCGGCCGCTGGGCTAGGCTAGCGATTCATGCCCGCCCGTAGCACCAGCATCGCCGTACCGCCCCTTGCCGACCCTGGCCTCGCGCCGGTCGGCACGTTGCCGGGCGTCGGTCCTGCACTCGCTGCCACGCTCGCCAAGATCGGGCTGGAGCGGGTGCAGGACCTGTGGTTCCACCTGCCGCTGCGCTACGAGGACAAGACCCGCGTCACCGCCATCGGTGACCTGAAGGCGGGCGAGCGGGCGCAGGTGGTGGGGGCGGTCGAAGCGGTCGAGCGCGGCTTCCGCTACCGGCCGCAGCTGAAGGTCGCCATCGGCGACGACTCGCGGCAGACGCTGCTGCTGCGCTTCTTCCATTTCCATCGCGCGCAGGCCGACCAGCTCAAGCCCGGCGTCAGGCTGCTCTGTTATGGCGAGGTACGTCATGGCGCGCAGGGGCTGGAGATGGTGCACCCGCAGTACCAGCGGGTGGGCGATGAGCAGGCCGTGGCGGTCGACGATCGGCTGAGCCCGATCTATCCGACCACCGAGGGCCTGGGCCAGAAGCGGCTGGCCGGCGTGATCGACAAGGCACTCGCGCTGCTGCCGCCCGATGCAGCCCTGGAGCTCATTCCCCCGCCGCTGTGCCTGGCCCATGGGCTGACCTCGCTGCGCGAGGCACTTCTCTACGTGCACCGCCCGCCGCCGGACGCGCCACTGGCCGACCTGACCAACGGTAGTCATCCGGCGCAGCAGCGGCTCGCCTTCGAGGAGCTGCTGACCCAGCACCTGAGCCTCAAGCGCATGCGCGCGGCCGTGCGTCGCCGGCGTGCGCCGGCGCTGGACGGAAACGGTGAACTGCGCGGCCGATTCGTCGGCAGCCTGCCGTTCCAGCTCACCGGCGCGCAGCTGCGGGTCACGCGCGACGTGCTTGCCGACATCGCCTGCGCCAAACCCATGCTGCGCCTCGTGCAGGGCGATGTCGGCAGCGGCAAGACCGCGGTCGCCGCCATGGCGGCGCTGGCTGCCGTGGAAGCCGGCTGGCAGGTGGCCTTGATGGCGCCCACCGAGCTTCTCGCCGAGCAGCACCTGCGCAACTTCCGACACTGGCTGGAGCCACTGGGCATCCACGTCCAATGGCTCGCCGGCAAGCAGCAGGGCAAGGCGCGCGCGCAGGCACTGGCTTGCGTCGCCGACGGCGCGCCCGTGGTGATCGGCACGCATGCGCTGATGCAGGAAGGTGTGGCGTTCTCGCGGCTGGGCCTGGTCATCGTCGACGAGCAGCACCGCTTCGGCGTGCAGCAGCGGCTGGCGCTGCGCGACAAGGGCCTGGAAGGTGACCTGGTGCCGCACCAGCTGGTGCTCACCGCCACGCCGATCCCGCGCACGCTGGCGATGAGCGCCTACGCGGATCTGGACGTCTCCTCCATCGACGAGCTGCCGCCCGGGCGCACCCTGGTGCAGACGGTGGCCGTGTCCAACGCGCGCCGCGTCGAAGTGATCGAGCGTATCCACGCCGCCTGCGCCGAAGGTCGCCAGGCCTACTGGGTGTGCACGCTGATCGAGGAGTCCGAGCAACTGCGTGCGCAGGCGGCCGAGGTGGCGCACGCGGAGCTTTCCGCCGCACTGGAGGGCTGCTCCGTCGGGCTGATCCACGGCCGCATGAAGCCGAAGGAAAAGCAGGCCGTCATGGACGCCTTCAAGGCGGGCGGGCTGTCCGTGCTGGTGGCCACGACGGTGATCGAGGTGGGAGTTGACGTACCCAACGCAAGCCTGATGGTGATCGAGAACAGCGAGCGGCTGGGCCTGGCCCAGTTGCACCAGTTGCGCGGGCGCGTGGGGCGCGGCGCGGTCGCCTCCAACTGCGTGCTGCTCTACCAGCCGCCGCTCGGCCAGCTCGCGCGCGAGCGCCTCAACGTCATGCGCGAAACCTGCGATGGCTTCCGTATCGCCGAGAAGGACCTTCAGCTGCGCGGTCCCGGCGAGGTGCTTGGCACGCGCCAGACCGGCCAGCTCGCCTTCCGTATCGCCGACCTGGCGCGCGATGCCCATCTGCTGCCGGCGGTCCAGCAGGTCGGCGAGGCGATGTTGCGCCAGCATCCGCGTGATGCCGAGCGGCTGATCGAGCGCTGGATCGGCGCCGCTGCGCGCTACGCGCACGCCTGAGCGGCTCGCGTCGGCTCGCGTTGCTGTCTCTTCGATCGCTGGCGGTCGTAAGCTAGTCGTTTTTACCGGCACCCGACGCGATGACCCGACCCCAGCTCCTGATCGATACCGATCCTGGCGTGGATGACGCGCTCGCCATCCTGATGGCCCATGCACACGCCGACGTCGCCGGTCTGTCCATCGCCGCGGGCAATGTCGGCCTGGAGCACACGGTGCACAACGCGCGCGTGCTGGTAGATCTGCTCGGCGCGAGCACGCCGGTGTTTCCCGGTTGCGCCACGCCGCTGGTGCGCCTGCCCGAAGAGGACGCAGCCTTCGTGCATGGTCGCGACGGCTTCGGTGACGTGGGATTCCCGCAGCCGGGGATTGCCGCGGCGGACGAAGCGGCCGCACTGGCGCTGCTGCGCCTGACTCGCGAACGGCCTGGTGAGTTGACCCTGGTGGCGCTGGCGCCACTGACCAACGTGGCGCTGGCGTTGCGGCTGGACCCGACCCTGCCGCAGCGGGTCAGGCGGCTGGTGGTGATGGGCGGCGCGGTGACCGGGCAGGGCAATACCGGTCGCGTGCCGGCCGAGTTCAACATCGGCTTCGATCCCGAGGCCGCGCACGTGGTGTTCGAAGCGTTCGGGGATTTCGATCTGGTCGACTGGGAGCTGACGCTGCGACATGCCTTCGACGAAGACGCGTTCGACGGCTGGCTCTCCGCCGGCGACAAGCGCGCGGCGTTCTACGGAAGCATTTGCCAGGTCGCGCGCAGGACCAACCGCGAGCGCGGTCGCCGCGGGATCATTGCCGCCGATGCGCTGGCGATGGCGGTGGCGATCGATCCGGCGGTGGTGGTGCGCAGCGAACGGCGCGCGGTCGCGGTCGAACTTGATGGCCGCCTGACCCGTGGCGCCACCGTGGTGGACTGGGCCGGTCGGCTGGGTCGCCCGATCAACGCCAATGTGGTGCTGGAGCTAGACCAGGACCGCTTCGCGGCGATGGTGCGGGAGGCGCTTGGTGCCGGATGATTCGGACAGGCGGACGGCAACAGCGAACGGTCTTCGCGCCCCGCGTTCTCCGTTGAGTTGACCCTGCCGTCACCCGCCCGCTACAATGCCGCTCTTTTCACCCGCCGCTTTGAGCCCGTCATGAAGCCTGATATCCATCCCAACTACCGCCCGGTGGTGTTCCAGGACCTGTCGTCCGACTTCGCGTTCCTGACGCGCTCGACGATCGCCACCAAGGAAACCGTCAAGTGGCAGGACGGTAACGAGTACCCGCTGGTCAAGGTGGATATCTCCAGCCATTCGCATCCGTTCTATACCGGCAAGCAGAAGACCCTCGACGTGGGCGGTCGCGTGGACAAGTTCCGCCGTCGCTACGGCCAGAAGTAAGCGAAGGTCGCTTTACGCCCGCCGCCGCGGCAGTGGCGGGCCTGACATTCCAGGACACGGGGCGGGCCAGCGGCTCGCCCCGTGTCCTTTTGCGTGTCCATCCGGCCCATCCGCGGGCGGATGTTGGGCCGGCCGATGTGCGATAATGCGCCGGTTGCATCGGCCGCTTTCCCCCGCGCGATGCCATTCCCTTGCCGGGCGGCGCCCACCGCGGATGCCCCCGGTACGTCTTTCGAGAAGGAGGTTCCCGTGTCCGATTCCAAGGTCGTCAAGCTCGTCGATGAATCGAGCAACCGCAGCGCCGAGCTGCCCCTGCTGAGCGGCACGCTGGGCCCCTCGTGCATCGACCTGGGCACCCTGTACAAGGACACCGGCCACTTCACCTACGACCCGGGCTTCGGTTCGACCGCCAGCACAAAGAGCGCGATCACCTACATCGACGGCGACAAGGGCGTGCTGCTGTATCGCGGCTACCCGATCGAGCAGCTGGCCGAGAAGTCGACCTTCCTGGAAGTGGCCTACCTGCTGCTCAACGGCGAGCTGCCGAAGAAGGACGAATTTGCGACCTTCGAG
This sequence comes from Frateuria flava, assembly GCF_017837635.1. Lineage (GTDB taxonomy): Bacteria > Pseudomonadota > Gammaproteobacteria > Xanthomonadales > Rhodanobacteraceae > Frateuria_A > Frateuria_A flava. The sequence goes on along the minus strand of NZ_JAGJRS010000013.1, from coordinate 181,152 downwards.
CACCAGATCACGCATCACACGATGATGCACGAGTCGCTGAAGAACTTCTTCCAGGGCTTCCACCACGACGCGCACCCGATGGCCATGCTGGCCGCTTCGGTCGCCTCGCTGTCGGCCTTCTACCACGACGATCTCAACGTCGACGATCCGGCTGACCGCAAGCTCGCCGCGATCCGCCTGATCGCAAAGATGCCCACCATTGCGGCGGCGTGCTACCGCTATTCGATCGGCTGGCCGTTCCGCTATCCGCGCAACAATCTCGAGTACGTCGAGCGCTTCCTGCACATGATGTTCGAGGTGCCGAGCGAGCCGCTGCAGTTGAATCCTGTGGCCGCCAAGGCGCTGGACCTGTTGTTCATCCTGCACGCCGACCACGAGCAGAACGCCTCCACCTCGACCGTGCGCCTGGTCGGTTCCACCGGAGCCAACCCGTACGCCTCGATCGCCGCCGGCATCACCGCATTGTGGGGCCCGGCGCACGGCGGCGCCAACGAGGCGGTGCTGGAGATGCTGCAGGAGATCGGCTCGCCCGATCGCGTCGAGACCGCCGTCAAGCGCGCCAAGGACAAGAACGACAACTTCCGCCTGATGGGTTTCGGCCACCGCGTCTACAAGAACTTCGATCCGCGCGCCAAGATCATCCGCGAGATGTGCCACAAGGTGCTCGCCGAGCTCGGCGTCAACGACCCGCTGCTGGACGTGGCGATGAAGCTGGAAGAGGCGGCGCTGAAGGACGAATACTTCGTCGAGCGCAAGCTGTATCCGAACGTCGATTTCTATTCGGGCATCATCTACAAGGCGCTGGGCATCCCGACCGAGATGTTCACCGTAATGTTCGCCATCGCCCGCACTGCTGGCTGGATCTCGCACTGGATCGAGCAGCACGAGACCCCCGGGTCGCGCATTGGCCGTCCGCGCCAGATCTACACCGGCGCCGACGTACGTGATTACACGGCGCTCGGCAAGCGCTGATAGCGGCGCTCGTGTGGATGCAGGACGCCCCGGTCATGCCGGGGCGTTTTTGTTTGCGATGACCTCGTAGGAGTGCACCCGCGCGCAACCACGCGGGCGGTACTGGGCGGGCGCGCTGGGACGCGAGGCTTGGTTGGATAGGGGGATGGACACGCGATCGCGTGGCCGGCCGATGCTTGGCGGCCGTGCACGGGTGGGCTCCCGCACGATGTGCAAGGCTTAGCGGCGGACCGCGGCCAGCATCCGCTCGAACTCGTCCCCGGCATCGGGCTCGGCCAGCAGTTCCTCCACCGCGCCGAGCGAAGCGCGGCGCATCGGCTTTTCGTCGATCCGGTCCAGCGGCGCCTGGCGCAGGGCGTCGCGCGGCATCACCGTCAGATCGAACGGCAGGCCGTCGGCAGCGAACAGCAGCACCGGATAGTCCGCCTGCTCCTCGCGACTCAGGCGCAGCCGACGGGTCTGCAGCTCGGCCGGCACGCCGTGTTCGCGCAGGAACAACATGACCGCGTCGGGATCGTCACTGAAAACGTGCAGGCAGACGGCCGAATGTGCGTCGGCCGTGCCCTCGAGCACCGGCCCGACCAGCCGCGGGTCGAACCGGTCGAGGAAACGCATCGCTTCCACCGCGGCCTCCCGGCGGGCGCCGAGCTGTTGTGGCTGGCTGTCCGCGTCGAACAGGCGCTGGCGCTCGCGCAGCGCATCCTCGATTTCCTGGTTGCGCGGCAGCGCCTGCGCGTCGTGGATGCCCAGTCGCTCGGCAGCCTTGAGCTTGGCATGGTGGAAGTCGCGGATACCGTGCTCGCTCATCAGCCGGGCCGCTTCCTGGGCCACGCGCAGCCGGTTGCGCTGCTGGCGGTCCTGGGCATGGATGCGATGGTGTTCGCCGCGTGCCATGTCGCTTCTCCGGTAGGGCCGGATCGTCAGCAAAGCCGATCCGGCGTGAGGGGTGCGTCGCCGCAGGCGTCCGTCAGAAAATATCGTACGGGTGCTGCTCGTCCTGGTTCTGCTGCTGCTGCGCGGCCTGTGCGCGCAGGCGGTCGACGTCCTCGACCTTGAGGATCTCGCTCATCGCGTTCGGGTCGTCGGGCGCGGTCGGCAGGCCGCTCTGGCGATTGATCTGCACGGTGGCGATGCCCGGGGGCATCGACAGCGCGTTCGAAGGCAGGCCTTTGAGCACCGTGCCCATGTACTCCATCCAGATCGGCAGCGCGGCCTGCGCGCCAAATTCGCCCACGCCGTTGGCGCGGCCCAGCGAGCTGAAATCGTCGAAGCCGACCCAGACGGACGTCGAGACGTCGCCGTTGAAGCCGACGAACCAGGCATCACGGTGATCGTTGGTCGAGCCCGTCTTGCCGGCCAGGTCGTCGCGGCCCAGCGCCTTGGCCGCGTAGCCGGTGCCGCGCAGGATGACGTCCTTCATCAACGAGGTGGTCAGGTAGTCGTTGCGCACGTCGATGACTTGCGGTGCGAGCAGCGGCGGGTGCGCGCCCTCGCCGTGGGCGTCGGCCGGCAGCACCGCATCACCGACGCCGGCGACGGTGCTGGCGCCCGCGGGCACCTGCGCGATCGCGTTGGCCGGATGGCCGCCCGGGTCAGCGGGCGGTGGGCCCGGCGGGCGGGTGTCGAGCAGGCGCTCCTGGCAGTTGCGGCAGGCGCGGGTCGGGTTGGCCACATAGATCGGCTTGCCGTCGCGGTCGTCGATCTCCTTGATGAAGTACGGCGAGACGAGATAACCGCCGTTGGCGAACACCGCGTAGCCTCGCGCCATGCCCATCGGCGAGACCGAGGCCGTACCCAATGCCAGTGACAGGTTCTTGGGCAGCGCATCGAGCGGAAAGCCGAAGCGTGAGATGTAGTCACGCGCGAACCGTACGCCGATCGCATCGAGCAGGCGTACCGACACCAGGTTCTTCGACTCCACCAGCGCCTCGCGAAGACGCATCGGGCCTTCGAACTTGCCGTCGTCGTTCTCCGGCGTCCACAGGCCGTTCGGCTTGGACGGGTCGGGCAGGGCGAGCGGCGCATCGTTGACAATCGACGCGGGCGTGAAACCGCGCTCGAACGCGGCCGAATACAGGTACGGCTTGAAGCTGGAGCCCGGCTGGCGCGCGGCCATCACCGCGCGGTTGAACTTGCTGCGCAGGAAGCTGAAGCCGCCCACCAGCGCCTGGACCGAGCCATCCTCCGGGTTTACCGAGACCAGCGCACCCTGCACCTTGGGCAGTTGCGCCAGTTCCCAGTCGCCCTTGTCGTTGCGCGCCACGCGCACGATGTCGCCGCGCTTGAGCACGTCGTCCACCTGCTTGGGCGAAGGTCCGGTGTGGTTCTCGTTGCGGTAGGGGCGCGCCCAGGCGACCGCGTCCAGGCCCAGTTCCACCGTCTGCCGGCTGGCCAGGTACAGCGTGGCCTTGCCGTTGTCGACCGCCGTGACGATCGCCGGCTGCATGCCGGAGATATCGGTGTACCCGGACAGCAGGCGGTCCAGGTCGTCGTTGCCCGCACCCGGCGCCAGCGTCTGGTGCGCCTCCGGACCACGCCAGCCGTGGCGGCGGTCGTAGGCGATCAGGCCGTCGCGCATCGCTTCCACCGCCGCCTGCTGACGCTCGCCTGTCACCGTGGTGCGTACCACGTAACCCTCGGTCAACGCGTCGTTGCCCAGGCGGTCGAGTGCCTGCAGGCGCACCATCTCGGCCAGGTAGGGTGCGTCCACCTCGATCGGCTGTTCGTGCGGGAAGGCGTTGTTCGGCTCGTTCACCGCCTGCTCGTACTCGGCCTTGCTGATATAGCGGTGCTCCAGCATCTGGCCGATCACCCAGTTGCGACGCGCCAGCATCCGCTTGGGGCTGTTGATCGGGTTGACCAGCGAGGGCAGCTGGAAGGTCGAGGCGATCGTCGCGCACTGGGCGATGGTCAGCTGGTCGAGCGTCTTGCCGTAGTAATACTCGGCGGCCGCCGCCACGCCGTAGGAGCGATGCCCCAGGAACATCTTGTTGAGGTAAAGCTCCAGGATCTGGTCCTTGGTCAGCTCGTTCTCCATGCGCAGCGCGATGAAGATCTCGATCAGCTTGCGCGAGTAGAGCTTCTCCGGGCTCAGGAAGAAGTTGCGCGCGACCTGCTGGGTGATGGTCGAGCCGCCCGAGCCCTTGTCGCCACCGGAGATGATCACGTGCCAGCCGGCGCGGGCGATGCCGTGCCAGTCCACGCCCGGATGGTTGTAGAAATCGGCGTCCTCGGCCGCGAGCACCGCGTGCTTGAGCTTGTCCGGCACCTTGTCGATGTCGACCGGGATGCGCCGGGTTTCGCCGAACGTGGCGATCAGTTTGCCGTCCGCGCTGAGGACCCGCAGCGGCACCTGCATGTGGTAGTCCTTGAGCATCGCCACCGAGGGCAGGCGAGGGGAGACCAACCAGTAGGCCACTCCGACGGCAGCGATGGCCAGCAACAGACCGGTGAAGGCCAGGACCAGGGCCCAGCGCAGCAGACGCTTAAAAATTTGCATGGTTTGGAAGAGCGAGACTCAAGTCAAAACACTGTCGAGTATAGATGTTGCACTATCGATCGCCCGCCCGAACCGGGGCTGGATCGCGAAAACGGCCCACCAGGGGCAATGTCAACCAAATGTGCAGGCCATCACGCCATTTTGTTGAGATAGTTGCCGTAGGCCGTTGCCATAGCGTTAATTTTTCGATCTAATGCCTTCGCGCATCCGCCGGTTTCCGGCCTGGACGCCAGGGGCCAAGGGGGAAAATCGTGGGTCTGTTTACACCCAAGAAGCCGCCGCTGATCGGCGTCGACATCAGTTCGACGGCGGTCAAGCTGCTACAGCTGAGCCAGGCCGGTGGCCGTTATCGCGTGGAGCACTACGCGGTCGAGCCACTGCCCCCCAATGCCGTGGTCGAGAAGAACATCGTCGAGGTCGAGGCGGTGGGCGAGGCGATCCGCCGTGCGTTGGCGCGTTCCGGTTCCAAGCTCAAACATGCCGCCGCCGCCGTTGCCGGTTCGGCCGTCATCACGCGCATCGTGCCGATGTCCGGCGATCTGTCCGAGGAAGACCTCGAAGGACAGATCCAGGTCGAGGCCAACCAGTACATCCCCTATCCGATCGACGAGGTCAGCCTCGACTTCGAGGTGATGGGGCCGGTGCGCGACAACCCCGACATGAACAACGTTCTGCTGGCCGCCTCGCGCACCGAGAACGTGGACATGCGCGTGGCCGCACTGGACCTGGGCGGGCTGACCGCCAGGGTGATCGACGTGGAAGCCTTCGCGATGGAGAACGCCTTCGCGATGCTGGTCGACCAGCTCAACGTCGGCCGCGATGCGCTGGTTGCCGTGGTCGACATCGGCGCCACCATGACCACGCTGTCGGTGCTGCGCCACCAGCGCACCATCTATTCGCGCGAACAGGTCTTCGGCGGCAAGCAGCTGACCGATGAAATCATGCGCCGCTACGGCCTGTCCTATGAGGAAGCCGGCCGTGCCAAGCGCAAGGGCGGTCTGCCCGAGTCCTACGAGACCGAGGCGCTGGAGCCGTTCAAGGAGGCGCTGATCCAGCAGATCAGCCGCCTGCTGCAGTTCTTCTTCGCTGGCAGCGAATACAGCAAGGTCGACCAGGTCGTACTGGCCGGCGGTTGCGCGTCGATCGAGGGACTGTGCCCGATGCTGGAGGAACAGCTGGGCGTGCCGTGCATGGTGGCCAACCCGCTGGCGCGCATGTCGCTGGCGCCCAAGGTGCAGGCGCAGACGCTGGCGCAGGACGCGCCGGCGCTGATGATCGCCGTCGGCCTGGCGCTCAGGAGTTTCGACTGATGGCACACATCAACCTACTTCCCTGGCGCGCCGAACGGCGCAAGCAGCGCGAGCGGGAATTTTTCATGCAGCTGGGCGCGGCCTTCGTGGCGGCGCTGCTGGTCGTGCTGCTGTGGGTGTTCTGGATGGGCATGCGCATCGACAACCAGAACGAGCGCAACGCCTACCTGCAGGGCGAAATCAAGCAGCTGGACGAGCGCATCGCCAAGATCAAGGACCTCGAAAAGGTCCGCCAGCGCCTGCTTGCCCGCAAGCAGATCATCGAGCAACTGCAGGCCAACCGCTCGCAGATGGTCCATCTGTTCGACGAACTGGTTAAGACGATCCCGGCCAGCGTCCGCCTTACCAGCATGAAGCAGAACTCCGACTCGATGGTGCTTTATGGCGTGGCCCAGTCCAACGCCAGCGTGGCCGAATACATGCGCAACCTCGACGCCTCGCCCTGGATGGGCAACGCGGACCTGGACAAGACCGAAATCAAGTACCGCGCCGGGCGCATGCCCTACACGTTCGGCTTGAGCGTCAAGCTGAGCCAGCCGACCGAAGAGGAGACTGGCAAGACGCCGGTACTGCTGCAGGGCAACGGTGCCCCCGCCGCATCGGGATCCGCGGCCGTCAGTGGGGGGGCTGCCAAATGAAGTTCTTCGACGAACTGCGCAACCTCGACCGCAACAACATCGGCGGCTGGTCCAAATCGATCAAGATCTTCTTCACCGTGCTGGTGTTCCTGGTCGTGATGTTCCTTGGCTGGTATCTGCACGTCAGTGACCAGCAGGACTCCCTGGAGACGCTGGCCGCGAAGGAGGTGTCGCTCAAGCAGGAGTTCACCCAGAAGCAGGCCAAGGCGGTCAACCTCGAAGCGCTGCAGCAGCAGCTCGACGAGATGCAGGACATGCTGCGCCAGTTGCTGCGCCAGCTGCCCAGCAAGACCGAGATGCCCGAGCTGCTGGTGGACATCTCGCAGACCGCGCTGGCTGCAGGGCTGGAAATCCAGGTGTTCGATCCGGGTACCGAGCAGCCCAAGGACTTCTACGCCGAGGAGCCGATCAACCTGAAGATGGTCGGCACCTACCACCAGTTCGGCAATTTCATCAGTGGCGTCGCCTCGCTGCCGCGGGTGGTGATCCTCACCATGCACGACGTTTCGCTGTCCACGCAGCTTCCGATCGGCGCCAATGGCGAACCACCGGCCGGCGGGCAGCTGGTGTTGCAAGGCACGGTCAAGACCTACCGCTATCTGGAAGACGAAGAGAGCGGTGAGACCAAGCCCGCCAAGGGCAAGGGCAAGGCGAGGGGGCGCAAATGAGCAGGTTTAACGCCATCAGGCCTACCCATGTGGCGCGGTTGCTGCTGATGCTCGGCGCCTTGCTGCTGCTGGCCGGTTGCACCCGCGGCATGTCCGACCTGCGCGACTGGGTGGCCCAGGAAAAGAGCAAGAAGGGCGCGCCGATCCCGCCGCTGCCGGTCATCAAGACATTTGAGACCTTCCAATACTCCGACGACGGCAAGCGCGATCCGTTCAGCGCGAGCACCGCCGAGCTGCAGCCGAGCGGCCCGTCGAACGGACCGCGTCCGGACGAGGGGCGCGCCAAGGAGCCGCTCGAGATGTTCGCGCTGGACAGCCTCAAGATGGTGGGCACGGTCGGCACCGGCGCAGGCATCGAAGCGCTGGTGAAGGATCCCGGTGGCGTGATCCACCGTGTCCATGCCAACGAATACATGGGACAGAACTACGGTCGGGTCACCGACATCGCGGAAGACCACATCGACCTCGTCGAACTGGTTTCCAATGGCAATGGCGGCTGGATGGAACGTTCGGCCAGCATCGGGCTCGGCGACAAATGAACACAGGGGCTGACGCAATGAGCAACCACATCCAACCTGTCCGGGGCCGAGCCATGCGCCAAGCACGCCGCTGCCTGTTGACCGGCCTGCTGATGGCCGCCGCCGCATGGGCCGGCGATGCCGTGGCAGCCACCAACACGCTCAAGGGAATCAGCTACGACACGTTGCCGGGGGGCAAGGTCGAGCTGCACATGAACTTCGCTGGCGGCCCGCCGCCGCAGCCGCGCATCTTCACCACGGGCAATCCGCCGCGCATCGCGGTCGATTTCGCCGATACCGCCAATGCCGCGCCGCGCCACCTGGACATCGGCAAGGGCTCGACCTCGGGCGTTTCGGCCGTTTCCGCGGGCGGTCGCACCCGCGTCGTGGTTGAACTGATGCGCGATGCCTCCTACGCCACGCGCGTGGACGGCAACGATCTGGTGATGACCGTCAACAACGGTACCGCCGCGCAAACCACCACCACCGCCGCGACGGTCGATCCGACCAAGGCGCTGCCTTCGGCCATGAACGGTCCGTCGGTCTCCAGCATCGACTTCCGTCGCGGGCCGAACGGCGAAGGCCGCGTGCTGATCGGCTTCAGCGGCGCCGGCGCGGATGCCGACATGCACCGCGAGGGCGGCAAGCTCATCGTCAACCTGAACCACGTGAAGCTGCCGGCCGAGCAGGCCCAGCGCCTGGACGTGCTCGACTTCGCCACGCCGGTGCAGTCGATCACCACCCGTGCCGGCATGGGCGGCGGTGCGCACATGGAAATCGACTTCAAGGGCAACGTGGAGACCTCCTCCTACCAGACCGCCGACCAGTACGTGGTCGAGGTCGCGCCCAAGAAGGACGCCGTCGCCGACGGCAAGCTCGCCAAGGGCCAGCCGCAGGCCTACAGCGGCACTCGCGTGACCTTCAACTTCCAGGACATCCCGGTACGCGCTGCGTTGCAGTTCATCGCTGAGATGTCCAAGAAGAACCTGGTGGTGGCCGACAGCGTGGGTGGCAGCGTTACCCTGCGGCTGGTCAACGTGCCCTGGGATCAGGCGCTGGACGTCATCCTGCGTGCCAAGGGCCTGGACAAGCGCAGTGACGGCAACGTCATCTGGATCGCTCCGCAGCAGGAGCTGGCCAACTACGAGCAGAATCTGGCCGAAGCCCGCCTGAAGGCCGAGGACACCGCCGAGCTCGTCACCGACTATGTGCCGATCAGCTACGGCAAGGCGGCCGACATCGCCAAACTCCTGACCAGCGGCAGCAAGGGTGGCGCCGGCGGCAGTGGCGGCAGCGGCAGCCGTGGCTTCCTCTCGCCCCGCGGCAGCGTCTCGTACGACGAGCGCACCAACACCCTGCTTCTCAACGAGACCCCGGACAAGGTCCGCGAGCTGCGCGAACTGATCGGCGTGCTCGACCGCCCGGTGCAACAGGTGCTGATCGAATCGCGCATCGTGGTGGCCACCGACGACTTCACCCGCGAGCTGGGTGTGAAGTGGGGCGTGCAGGCACTGCACACCACCAGCGGCGGCAACGTGATCACCACCGCTCCGCAGGGCGGCGCCAACGGCGCCGGCAGCATGGCCATCGAGCGTGGCAACAACAACTCCGGTGCGCCCAATGCCACGAACGTGACGACCTACCAGACGGGCGCAGGTGGCTTCAACGTGAATCTGCCGGCGGCCAACCCGATGGGCAGCTTCGGCTTGGCGATCCTTGGCGCGAACTACCTGGTCGACCTGGAGCTTTCCGCTGCGCAGACCGAAGGTCGTGGCGAGGTCATCTCCAGTCCGCGCGTCATCACCGCCAACCAGCAGGAAGCGGTCATCCGCCAGGGCCAGCAGATCGGCTACGTGACCTACCAGAACAGCGCCACCGGTTCGGCCGGCAGCGGCACCGCCACGGTGCAGTTCAAGGACGCTGTGCTGGAACTGCGCGTGACCCCGACGATCACTGCCGACAGCCGCGTGTATCTGAAGATCAACGTCAAGAAGGACGCGTTGGCCAAGTTCATCGACGCCCCGGGCAGCGGCCAGGTGCCGCAGATCGACACCCGCGAGATCAACACCTCGGTGCTGGTGGACAACGGTCAGACGGTCGTGCTCGGCGGCATCTACGAAATCACCAAGGCCAACACCATCAGCAAGGTGCCGGGCCTGGGCGATATCCCCGGCCTGGGCGCGCTGTTCCGCAAGACGGTCAAGAACAACAACAAGGCCGAACTGCTGATCTTCGTGACGCCGCGCATCCTCAGCGAAACGCTGCAGTAAGCGCACGTCGTGCAGGAAAAAAGGGCGGCCTCGGGCCGCCCTTTTTCTTTGCGGATGCGAGCGCGACCATGCGGACCGGCACACGCGGCGCCTGCACCGGCACGCCTAAACTTCCGGGCGTTGGCGCGGTCAGTACCGCGTTGCCTTCTCTGGATCGCCGATGGACACACCGCAGACCGCCGCCCCCAACCGCCTGCAGCAGGCCTTCGTGCATTTGCGCGATGAACTGCAGCGCGAAGTCATCGGCCAACCACACCTGATCGACTGCCTGCTGATCGCGCTGCTGGCCGATGGCCACCTGCTGGTCGAGGGCGCGCCGGGCCTGGCCAAGACCACCGCGGTCAAGGCGTTGGCCGCGCGCATCGAGGCCGATTTCCACCGCGTGCAGTTCACTCCCGACCTGCTGCCGGCCGACCTCACCGGTACCGATGTGTTCCGCCCGCAGGCGGGCAGCTTCGAGTTCGAGCGCGGGCCGTTGTTCCACAACATCGTGCTGGCCGACGAGATCAACCGCGCGCCGGCCAAGGTGCAGTCGGCGTTGCTCGAAGCCATGGCCGAACGGCAGATCACCGTCGGCCGCAGCACCTGGCGCCTGCCGGACCTGTTCCTGGTGATGGCCACGCAGAACCCTATCGAGCAGGAAGGGACTTTTGCGCTGCCCGAAGCCCAGCTGGACCGCTTCGTGATGCATGTGACCATCGGCTATCCCGACGCAGCCGCGGAGCTGGCGATCCTGAAGCTGGCCCGCGAACAGGCGCGCCGCGCGCTGCATCCGGCGGCGCCGCCGCGTGCGCTGCTCAGCCAGGCCGACGTGTTCGCCGCTCGCGATGCTGCACTCGAGGTGCACGTGGCTCCCGCGCTGGAGGAATACCTGGCGCAACTGGTCCTGGCTACCCGTGACGCCGGCCGCTACGGAGCGGAACTGAAACGTTGGATCGCCTGGGGCGCGAGTCCGCGCGCGACCATCGCGCTGGACCGCTGCGCCCGCGCGCGCGCCTGGCTTGCCGGGCGCGACTACGCGTTGCCGGAGGACGTGCATGGCGTCGTGCATGAAGTGCTGCGCCACCGCGTGCTGCTCAGCTACGAGGCCGAGGCGGAGGGCGTGCGCAGCGACCAGGTGATCGATCGCCTGCTGGATCTCGTGCCGCTGCCGTGATGTCCGCCGTGCCCGTGCGCGCCGATGGCGACGGTCGCACCACCGTCTCGCTGGCCGAACTGCTCGCCTTGCGCGCGCGGGTCGGTCGCGTGCGCCCGCTGCCGCTGGACAGTCGCGCCGCGCGCGCCGGCCAGCAGGCCAGCCGTCTTTACGGCCGCGGCATGGACTACGCCGAATCGCGCGTCTACCAGCCCGGCGACGACGTGCGCCGGCTCGACTGGCGGCTCACCGCGCGCAGCGGCGAACTGCACACCAAACTGTTCCAGGAAGAACGCGAAGGCAGGCTGCTGATCCTGCTCGACACCCACGCCAGCATGCACTTCGGCACCCGCGTGCGCTTCAAGTCCGTGCAGGCCGCGCGCGCCGCCGCGCTCGCCGGCTGGTATGCAGTACGCGCCGGCGAGCGTGTCGGGGCGATGGCCTTCGGCAACGGCCAGCACCTGATCAAGCCGCGTGGTGGAGCGCGCGGTGCGGTCACCCTTTGTGGTGCACTGGCCGATTGGGGTGCCGGCGCCGCCTCCCGCGGGAACGACGAACCTCTATCCGACGCACTCGCCCGCGCGGGCCGCCTGCACGGCGCCAGCCGCGTCCTGCTGATCAGCGACGGCCTGAGCTGCGACGAGGCGGCACGCGCCCGCCTGCGCGAAGTGGCGCGGCATGCCCGCGTTGCCGTGCTGGTGGTGGCCGATGCGCTCGAGCGTGAGTTGCCACCACCGGGGCGTTATCCCTTCGAGCATGCCGGCGAGCGTCGCGAGGTCAGCCTCGAAGGCATGCGCCAGCGCAGCGAGTTCCAGCACGCGCTCGGCGCCGGACAGGCACGCTTGGTTGCACTGGCCCAGTCGCTGGGGTTGCGCTGGCGCAGCATCGACACCGCAGCCGACCCGCTGGCGGCGGTGACGGCGCTGCTCGGTGCGAGGCCCGCCCGATGATGCGCCACTTGCCTGCACCGCAGGGTCCCGAGCTGCGTGACATCCATCTTCCGCCAGCGCCACCGTGGTGGCCGCCGGCACCCGGATGGTGGCTGCTGGCGGCGCTCGGGGTGGTGCTTCTCGGCGCCGGCGTGTGGTCGTTGCTGCGCGCCCGCAAGTGGCGGCAGCGCCGCGCCCGCATCCTTGCCGAGGTCGATGCGCTGGCTACCCGCCACACGGCCGACGCGCAGGCGTTGGCCGCCGGGCTGCATCAACTGCTGCGCCGCGTCGCGCGGACACAAGACCCTGCGGCTGCACGGCTGAGCGGAGAGGCTTGGCGCGAGGCGCTGGCGCGCGTGCCGGTCGATGCGCCGACGCTGCAGCGCCTGCTCACGCTGGAGCAAGCGATGTACAGGCCCGGCCCCTACGACACCCACGCCATGCTGGGGGCCGTGCGTCGCTGGCTGCACGGCGCGCTCGCGGCGCAAGGCCGGAGGTGGCGCCGTGCCTGAGTTTGCCTGGCCCGAGTTCGCCTGGCCGTGGGTGGCGCTGCTGCTGCCGCTGCCGTGGCTGCTGCGCCGCTGGTTGCACCCGCTGCCGCCCGGGCAGGCCTTGCACCTGCCGCACCCGGGCGTGGCGCTGGCGACGATCGAGCGACAGCCTGGCCGTGGAAGGACCCATTGGTGGCTTGCGCTGGCCTGGGTGTGCCTGGTCGCCGCGGCGGCGCGTCCGCAGTGGGTTGGGCCACCCCAGGCGCAACAGCGCAGCGGGCGCGCGATGCTGCTGGCGATCGACCTGTCCGGCAGCATGCGCACCGAGGACATGCATCTGGCCGGACAGAACGTCAGCCGCTTCGAGGCGGTGGAGACCATCGCCAGCGACTTCATCGCGCGCCGCGCGGGTGACGAGTTGGGGCTGGTGCTGTTCGGCAGCCGCGCCTTCCTGGTCACGCCGCTGACCTACGACCTCGACGCGGTGCGCGCGCAGCTGAAAGGCTCCGCCGTCGGCCTGGCCGGCACCGAGACGGCCATCGGCGACGCCATCGCGGTGGCGGTCAAGCGCCTGGCGGGCCTGCCACAGCAGGCACGCGTCCTGGTGCTGCTCACCGACGGCGTCAACAACGCCGGCAACATCGCCCCCGAACAGGCCGCCGCCGCGGCCAAGGCGGCCGGCGTGCGCGTCTACACCATCGGTGTGGGTGCCACCCAGATGCGCGTGCCGGACTTCTTCGGCATGCGCCTGGTCAATCCGTCCGCCGACCTGGACGAGGCGATGCTGACCAGGATCGCGCAAGACACCGGCGGGCGATTCTTCCGTGCCACCGACACGCATGAACTGGCCGCCGCCTACCAGACCATCGACACGCTCGAACCGATGCCCCAGCACGGCCCGGTGCTGCGTCCGCGCCACGAGCTGTTTCGCGTGCCGCTCGGCGCGGCGATGCTGCTGCTTGCGCTAGCCCTTGCCTCACGTGCAGGCGCCTGGCGGGAGCGCCTGGCATGAGCGAGGCCCTGCATCAGTTCCATTTCCTGCGGCCGCTCTGGCTGTGGCTGCTGCTCGCCCTGCCGCTGCTCGCATGGTTGGCCACGCGCGGGCAGGCTGCGCAGGCGCAACTGGAAAAGCTGGTCGATCCGGAACTGCTGCCGCACCTGCTTTACGGCCGCAGGCAGCGTCGTAACGTGCCGCCTGCCTTGCTGGCGCTGGGCTGGATGCTTGCGGTGCTGGCGTTCGCCGGGCCGAGCTGGAGTCGGGTAGCGCAACCGCTGTTTGCGGATCGCGCGGCGCAGGTCGTGGCGGTCTCGCTGTCAGAGCACATGCTGGCGCGCGACGTGACGCCGAGCCGGCTCGATCGCGCGCGCTATAAGGTGCGCGATCTCTTCGCGGCAAACGGTGGCGGGCTCAACGGCCTGATCGCCTATGCAGGCGAGGCGTTCGTGGTCGCACCGCTGACCAGCGACGCCAACAGTCTCAACGATCTGCTTGACGCCCTCTCGCCCGACACCATGCCCGTCGAGGGCGACAACGCCGCGGCAGCAATCGCGCGCGGCGTGGCGCTGATCCGCGACGCCAAGGTCGGTGGCGGCTCGCTGGTGCTGGTCACCGACGACGCCGGAACCGATGCCCTGCAGGCTGCCCGCCAGGCCCGCGCCGATGGCGTGCGCGTGTCGGTCCTGGGCGTCGGCACGATCGAGGGTGGGCCGGTGCCGCTCGACGATGGCGGCTTCCTGCGCGACGCCAGCGGCCAGGTCGCCATGGCCGGGCGCGACGATGCCGCGCTGGCAGCGCTCGCCGCGGCGGGCGGTGGCCGTTACGTCCCGATGCGCGCGGACCATGCCGACATCGACGCGTTGCAAGGCCAGCTGCGCACCGGCGATGCCGATCCGGCCACCGGGCAGGCGAGTGCGCAGTGGGAAGACCGCGGTCCCTGGCTGCTGCTGCCACTCCTGCCCCTGCTCGCGCTGGCCTTTCGCCGTGGCTGGTTGCTGCTGTTGCCGCTGGTGCTGCTGCCGCTGCTGGTGCCCGCTCGCGCCGAAGCCGGCACCTGGCAGGACCTGTGGCAGCGTCGCGACCAGCAGGCGGCGCAGGCGTTGCGCGAAGGCCAGCCGAAACAGGCGCTCGCACTCGCCCGCGATCCGGCGTTGCGTGGTGCGGCTGCCTACCGTACCGGCGACTACGACAAGGCGATCGATGCCCTGCAACCGGTCGACACCACCGACGCGCAGTACAACCTCGGCAACGCCCTGGCCAAAACGGGGCGCTACCAGGACGCGCTGGCCGCCTACGACCGGGCGCTTGCACTCGATCCGGCCAACGCCGACGCCGCAGCCAACCGCAAGGCCGTCGAGGACTGGCTGCGCCGCCAGCCGCCGCCGCAGGACCAGGACGCCGACGCGCAGAACCAGGAGGGCGGCAAGTCCTCGCAATCGAAGCAGGGCCAGGGCGACGAGCCATCGAAAAAGGACAGCCAGGGCAACCGCCGCGGCGAGCAGCAGGACGGCAAACAGGACAGCCAGGGCCAGCAGGGCAAGGGCCAGCAGCAGCCGAACGCCCAGGGCAACCAGGACGGTGCGCGCAACGGCGAACAGCGCGAACAGCAGGGCGCCACCCGCCCGCTGACCGCGCAGGAACGCGCCGACCAACAGGCGCGCATGGCGCGCGCGAGCGAGGCGCTCAAGCAGCAGATGGACCGTGCGCTCGGCGACAAGGCCAAGGCCCAGGGCAGCGAGCACCAGCTCGGCGCGCTGGACAAGGACGACCCGCAGGCGCGCCTGCCGGCCGAATTGCGCCAGGCGTTGCAGCGCGTTCCGGATGATCCGGGTGCGTTGCTGCGGCGCAAGTTCGAACTGGAATACCGCCAACGCCACGGCGTGGCGAACCCGGAGGACCTGCCGTGAGGCGATGGATCGCGTGGTTCCTGTTGGCCCTGCTGCCGGTGCTGGCGCACGCGGCACAGGTGCAAGCCTCGCTCGATCGCAGCCAGGTGCAGCTGGGCGAAACGGTCACGCTCAATCTGCGCGTCGAAGGCGGCGGCCTGGCGCAGGCGCCGGACCTGTCCGCGCTGGCTTCCGATTTCGACGTGCTAGGCCGTTCCAGCAATACCAGCGTGAGCATCGTCAACGGCCAGCGCAACATGCAGTTCACGATCGGCATCGCGCTGCGCCCTAAGCACGCCGGCCAGCTGACCATTCCTTCGCTGGATTTCGCCGGCGGGCGCACCCAGCCGCTCACGCTGACCGTCACGCCGCCCGATCCCCGCGCGGCGGCCAACAGCGGCAAGGCGGTGTTCCTCGAAACCAGCGCGCAGCCGACCACGGTGCGCGTGGGCCAGCAACTGCTGTTCACCGTGCGGCTGTATTTCGCCGGCAGCCTGAGCAGCGGCTCGCTGGAGGACCCGCGGCTGCCGGGCATCGACGCGCGGCGGCTCGGAGACGACCTGGACTACGACGTCGTCCGCGGGGGCCGCGCCTACCATGTGATCGAGCGGCGCTACGCGCTGATTCCGCAGCACGCCGGCACCATCGACATTCCGCCGTTGCAGTTCCAGGGTGAGCTGATCGATCCGACCGACCCGGACAGCTTCTTCGCCATGGGCACCCCCGCAACGGCGGCTTCGCCCGCGGTATCGATCGACGTGCAGCCGGTACCAGCCCAGTGGGGCAGCAGCGCCTGGCTGCCGGCGCGTGCGCTGAGCCTGACCCTGGAGGGCATCCCCGCCGACGGCAAGGCGCGCGTCGGGCAGCCACTGGACCTGGCGATGACCCTGCAGGCAACCGGCCTGCCCTACGAGGCGTTGCCCGCGCTGAGCCTGCCGGACCTCAAGGGCGCCACGGTCTATCCCGACAAGCCGGTGACCGGGACCCGCAACGACGGCCAGTGGCTGATCGGCCGGCGCCAGCAAAACTTCGCCATCGTTCCCAGCCAGGCCGGTGCGCTCACCCTTCCCGCGATCACGCTCAAGTGGTGGAACGTGCAGAGCGGCCAGGCCGAGGAAGCGCGCATCGCGGCGCAGACGCTGACCGTGCTGCCTGCGGCGGGCGGCACCGCGGCGCCGGCGGCGAGTGAGCCCGCGCCGGCAAGCTCCGCGCCTGCGCCGGTCGCCGTCGCGACGCCAGCCACGGCCGGGTCCGGCAGCACGCCAGCCTGGCGCGTGCTTGTGCTGATCGCCGTGGCGTTGCTGTTGCTCGGCGGTGCGCTGGCAGTGGCATGGATCTGGCGCCGGCGCGTGCGTTCGGGTGCCGGTGCATCGGGGACCGCCACGCCGTCCCACCGTGCGTTGCGCCTGGCGTTCCTCGCCGCCGCGCGCGGCGGCGACGTAGCCGCCCAATCGCATGCGTTGCTTGCCTGGGCGCGCGCGGAGCGGCCCGGGCTTACCGGACTGGGCGCGCTGGCCGAGGCGCTGGCCTCGGCCGCCCAGCGCGAGGCGATCGAGGCGCTGCAGCGGCGCCGCTTTGCCGCGGACGCAGGCGGCCCGGCCCCCGACCTGGCAAGCGCGTTCCGGCAGGGCTTCCAGTGGCGCGAACCGCCGTCGGGCGAGGAGCCGCCACTGCCGCCGCTCTACCCGTTCAAGCTGCGTTGAACACGCGCTGCCACAGTTGCGTCATCGCTCCATCGAGGAAGCAGACACGCACATCCATCGCCGGCGCGCCCAGCCGGGCGAGCGTCCTGCGCAGGCTGGCGCAGGCGACCCCGGCGGCCAGTTCCGGCGGGTAGCCATAGGCGCCGCAGCTGATCGCGGGAAAGGCGATCGAGCGCAGGCCGTGCTCGCGCGCCAGTTCCAGCGCGTTCCGATAACAGGCGGCGAGCAGTTCCGGTTCGCCGTGGCTGCCGCCGCGCCAGATCGGCCCCACCGTGTGGACCACGCAGCTGGCCGGGAGGTCGAACCCGGGCGTGATGCGCGCCTCGCCGGTCGGACAGCGCACGTCGGCCGACGCCTCCGGCAGAGCCCGGCAGGCTTCGAGCAGGCGGGGGCCCGCTGCGCGGTGGATCGCGCCGTCGACGCCGCCGCCGCCGAGCAGCTGCCGGTTGGCGGCATTGACGATGGCATCGACCGCAAGTCGGGTCAGGTCGGCAGTAAGCAAGGTAATGGACATGGACAATAGTGTTTCGCGCAGGCCGCGCTTTATGCTCTGACTTGGGACGGGAGATGCATAACAAGATGAAACCGGAAGACATTCCGTTCGGTTACCTGCTCAGCGACGTCACTTTGCTGTTCCGCAAGCATTTCGACCGGCGAGCCGTGCGTTTCGGACTGACTCGCGCGCAGTGGCGGGCGATCAAGATGCTCCACCACCGGGGCGAGAATCTCCGCCAGACGGAACTTGCCGAGCTGCTCGAGATGGAACCCATCGCGGTAGGCCGCGTGATCGATCGCCTGCAGACGGCCGGCTTCGTCGAACGCCACCCCGACCCGAAGGACCGCCGCGCCTGGCGATTGCACCTGACGGCGCGTGCGCGTGCGGTGATCGACGACATGCAGGACATCGGCCGCGGCCTGCGCAAGGACGCCACCGCCGGCATCAGTGCCGAGGAGCTGAGCCAGGCACTGGCGGTGATCGGCCGGATCAAGGACAACCTGCAGGCGCTGGAGCAGGGCGAAGACGGGGCCGATTAGAGCCCGAAACAGGGACCGCGCGGCTGCTTCTGCTGCCCGGAACGTTGCTTCCGCCCGGACCCCAGGCCCTCTGGCAGGGGGCACGACCGCCCGCTTGGCTGAAAATGGCCGCGACAGGTAAACCGCTGGCCGCCTGCCGCGTTGTGGCAGGTTCGCACCATGGCACAGGCCTGCCCGCGCGCTGACCGTGCGGGGCCCCCGAAACGAACGCGCGCATGTCCTCGAAGAAAATCCTGCTGCTCCTGGCCGTCCTGGTGCTCGTCGCCGTCGGCGTGCATTTCGCCTGGCGAACGGATTCGGCCGCGCCGGTCGATGCGAAGCCGGCGGACCGGGCCGTCCCGGTGCAGGCGGCAGTGGCCCGGCAGGGCGACCTGGACCTTTCGCTCACGCTGGTCGGCCGCGCCGAAGCGTGGTCCAGCGTGACCCTGCGCGCGCAGGTGTCCGGCCAGCTCGAGTCGCTCGCCTTCCAGCCGGGCAGCCGGGTGAAGAAGGGCCAGTTGCTGGCCCGGCTCGACACGCGCCTGCTGCAGGCACAGCTGGACCAGGCGCGCGGCCTGGTGGCGCGTGACCAGGCGCAGCTGAAGAAGGCCCAGGCCGACCGCGAGCGCTACGCCGACATGCTGGGCAAGGGCTACGTGTCCAAGGCCGACTTCGACACCTACCAGGCCAACCTCGCCGTGGCGCAGGCCACGCTGCAGGCCGATCGCGCCGCGCAGGAACTGGCCCAGGCCAACCTCGACTACGCCTGGATCGTCGCGCCGTTCGACGGCGTCACCGGCGCGCCGCTGGTCTGGCCCGGCGCGCAGGTCAGCGCGCAGACCACCGACATCGTGGTGCTCAACCAGGTGCAGCCGATCCGGGTCGCGTTCAGCCTGCCGGAGGCGAGCCTTGGCGCCGTGCGTGAGGCGCTGGCGCGTGGGACGGTCACCGTGCACGCGACCGTACCCGGCCAGTCGACTTCGCTCGCTGGCACGCTGCAGTTCATCGACAACGCGGTGGACAACACCACCGGCACCATCCTGCTCAAGGCGCGCTTCGAGAACCCCGACATGCGCCTGACGCCGGGGCAGTTCGCGCAGGTCAGGCTGCCCACCACGCGCATCCGCAATGCGGTGTCGGTGCCGGTGACTGCGCTGCAGAGTTCCTCGCGCGGCAGCTTCGTCTTCGTGGTCGGGCCGGACGATACCGTCGCGCAACGCTACGTCACCACCGGGCCGGCGGCGGGCGGGCAGCAGGTCATCGCCACCGGGCTGAAGGCCGGCGAGCGGGTGGTGACCGAAGGGCAAATGCTGCTGGTCGACGGGACGAAAGTCCGTGTGGCCTCGTAGCCGCCTTGCACCCTCTCCCCTGCGGGGAGAGGGCTGGGGTGAGGGGCCGGGGCTCGCGGGAAGCCTTCTGCAAGGCCAGGACAAATCGTTACAAGCCCTCGCACGAACAACCTCCCCCGCAAGCGTCACCCCTCACCCCAACCCTCTCCCCGGAGGGGAGAGGGAGCCGGATCAGGAGTAATTGGTCGACCCCATGAACATCCCCCAGCTCTGCATCCGCCGCCCGGTGATGACCACGCTGCTGATGGCCGCGCTGCTGGTGTTCGGCATCGTGGCCTACCCGCGGCTGCCGGTGAACGAACTGCCGAACGTCGACTTCCCCACCATCAGCATCAGCGCCAGCCTGCCCGGCGCCTCGCCCGAGACGATGGCCTCCGCGGTCGCCACGCCGCTGGAAGGCAAGCTCTCGACCATCGCCGGCATCGAATCGATGAGCTCGACCAGCGCGCTGGGGTCGACCTCGATCACGCTGACGTTCGAGCTGGACCGAAACATCGATGCCGCGGCGCAGGACGTGCAGGCGGCGATCTCCTCGGCACAGCGCCAGTTGCCCCGGGAGATGACCACGCCGCCGACGTTCCGCAAGGTCAATCCGGCGGACGCGGCGATCCTGTACCTGGCCATGAGTTCCTCCACGCTGCCGCTCACCCAGGTGGACGAGTACGCCGAAACCGAGCTTGCGCAGCAGCTTTCGATGGTCGACGGCGTGGCGCAGGTGAACGTGTACGGCTCGCAGAAGTACGCCGTGCGCATCAGCCTGGATCCGGACAGGCTCGCCGCCAGCGGGATCGGCATCGACCAGGTGCAGGCGGCGGTGGCCAACGCCAACGTCAACAAGGCCACCGGATCCCTTTACGGACAGCGCCAGCAGCTGCCGATCCGCAGCGACGGCCAGCTCGAGCGCGCGGCCGCCTACAACGACGTGGTGGTGGCGTACCGCAACGGCGCGCCGGTGCGGGTGGGCGATCTCGGCGAGGCGCGCGACAGCGTGCAGGACGACCAGAAGGCGAGCTGGTTCAACGGCGAGCGCGCCATCGTGCTCGCGATCCAGCGCCAGCCCGGGGCCAACACGGTCGAGACGGTCGACCGCATCAAGAAAGTGTTGCCCGGCTTCGAGGCCGGCCTGCCACCCTCGGTGAAACTGCAGGTGTTGTACGACCGCTCGCAATCGATCCGCGCCTCGGTCGACGACGTGCAGTTCACCCTGGTGCTCGCCGGCGTGCTGGTCGTGCTGGTGATCTACCTGTTCCTGGGCAACCTGTCAGCCACGTTGATCCCCGCGGTGGCGCTGCCGATCTCGATCATCGGCACGTTCGGGGTGATGTATGCGCTCGGCTACAGCCTGGACAACCTCTCGCTGCTGGCGCTCACCCTCGCGGTCGGCTTCGTGGTCGACGATGCCATCGTGATGCTGGAAAACATCGTGCGCCACATCGAGGCGGGCCAGGCGCCCTTCGACGCCGCGGTCCGGGGCGCCGGCGAGATCGGCTTCACCATCTTCTCGATGACGCTGTCGCTGATCGCGGTGTTCATCCCGGTGATGTTCATGGGCGGCATCGTGGGGCGGCTGTTCCACGAGTTCGCGGTGGTGATCAGCGTGGCGATCCTGATCTCCGGCGTGGTGGCCATCACGCTGACGCCGATGCTGTGCAGCCGCTTCGTCAGGGCGCACGACCATGACGCCAAAAACTGGTTGATCGGCGGCTTCGACCGCGGCTTCAACGCCGTGCACCGCGGCTACCTGGGCAGCCTGCGCTGGTGCATGGACCGCCCGCGGCTGGTGCTGGCCGCCTTCGTGGCGAGCCTCGTCGTCACCGCGCTGCTGTTCGCGGTCGCGCCGAAGGATTTCATCCCCGCCGGCGACAGCGGCCAGCTGCGCGTCAACACCGAAGGCCCGGAAGACATCTCTTACGACGCGATGGTCGCGCGCCAGCGGGAACTGGCCGACATCGTGGCGAAGGATCCGAACCTGGCCGGCTACATGTCCAGCGTCGGCGCGGGCGGCTCGCGCGCCACCGTCAACAACGGCTCGATCCTGCTGCTGCTCAAGCCGGCCAGCCAGCGTGCGCTCGACGTCGACGGCGTAATGGAGGAGCTGCGCCGCAAGTTCGCCCAGGTACCCGGCATCCGCACCTACATCCAGAACCCGCCGGCGATCCGCGTGGGCGGCCGGCAGAGCAAGTCCGAATACCAGTACACGCTGCAGTCGATCCACATCGACGCCCTGTACGACTGGTCGGCCAGGGTCACCCATGCCTTCGCCGCGCTACCGGGCTTCCAGGACGTCACCAACGACCTTGACCTGAACAGCCCGTCGATCGTGGTGCAGGTCAATCGCGACAGGCTCGCCCCGCTCGGTCTGTCCATGGCGCAAGTGCAGGACGCGCTCGGCGCGGCTTTCGGCGAAAACCAGGTCTCCACCATCTACGGCGCGGCCAGCCAGTACTGGGTGATCCTGCAGGTCAAGCGCGCGCTGCAGGACGACCCGGCCGTGCTCTCGCGCCTGTACGTCACCTCCGACACTGGCAAGGCGGTGCCGCTGGATACGGTCGCCAGCTTTGCACGCAAGCCGCAGGTGCTCACCGTCAACCACCAGGGCCAGCTGCCGGCGGTGACGGTGTCGTTCAACCTGGCGCCCGGGGTGAGCCTGAGCGAGGCGGTCGGCGAGATCGACGACGCCGTGGCGACGATGGGTCTGCCCGCCACCATCAGCGGTTCGATCCAGGGCACCGCGCAGGCGTTCGCCGATTCGATGCAGGGCATGGGCCTGTTGCTGCTGCTCGCGGTATTCGTGATCTACCTGGTGCTGGGCATCCTGTACGAGAGCTTCATCCATCCGCTGACGATCCTCTCAGGCCTTCCGGCGGCGGCGGTCGGCGCGTTGCTCACGCTGGTGCTGTTCGGCGCCTCGCTGGACCTGTTCGCGTTCGTCGGCATCGTGATGCTGATCGGCATCGTCAAGAAGAACGCGATCATGCTGATCGACTTCGCGCTGGAGCGGCAGCGCGAGGAAGGCATGGCGCCGGCCCAGGCCATCTTCGACGCCTGCCGTGTACGCTTCCGCCCGATCATGATGACCACCATGGCCGCCTTCGCCGGCACGCTGCCGATCGCCATCGGCTTCGGCGCCGGCGCCGACGTGCGCCGCCCGCTGGGCTTGGCGGTGGTCGGCGGCCTGGTCGTCTCGCAGGTGCTGACCCTGTACCTGACCCCGGTGATCTACCTGTACCTGGACCGCCTGCAGCAGCGCTTCGTGCGCAAGCCGCGGATGCGCGTGCTGCCGGACTGAGGTCGCCGGAACTCCTGCAGGGGATCCGGGCGATGCCGCATAATCGAGCGATGAACCGCCGGACGCCCGCTTGAGCACCACAGCCCCGCCCCCGCTGTTCTCGGTGGTGCCCCCGGGGTTGTTCGCCCCGCTGGCCAGCGCCAACCGCGAACGCTACTGGGCGCTGCTCTGCCGGCTGTTCGACCAGTTCTTCGGCCCGGACGCGCCGTTGCCGCCCAGCACCGGCTTCCAGCGCCGCGAAATCACCGGCGCGCTGGAGAACTACCTGCTCACCGACGATCCCTGGGTCAATGACGGCGGGATCGACGAAGCCGACGATGGCGCAGTGCCGGGCGCCTCGCTGGCCGATCGCGCCAATGCCATCTACGAGCGCTTCCGCTCCACCGGCTGGCTGCGCCAGGAGCGCGTGGGTGCGCGCGAGATGGTGTCGATGATGCCGGCGGTAGCGCAGTTCCTCTCCACGCTCGCGGAGTTCGCCGAACACGGGCCGACCTTCGTCTCGGCCAAGGTGCGTTCGATCGAGCTGCAATTGCAGCAGGTGGTCGAGGGGAAACTTGCCGGCGATGCACTGGACGAGGCGGCCGACCAGGCGCGCCGGCTGCTGGTTTCGCTCTCCTCGATGAGCCTGAAGGTGCGCGACCTGATGCCGGAGCTCTCGCGTGCCGAGACCACTGCGCAGTTTGCGCGGCAATGGTTCGAGCGTTACGTCTCCAGCTTTTTCGTCGGCGACTATGCCGACCTGCACAAGGCCGACCATCCGCTGGCCCGGCGCAGCGCGATCCTCTCGATGGCGCAGCAGATCGAGGGCACCGAGCTGCGCGACACGCTGCTCGGCTGGTATCGCGAACACCTGACCGCCGGCGATGCCGAGCGCGCCGAATTGCGACTGCAGCGCAGCCTGCGCCGGCTGTACGAGCTGGAACGCATCGACGAATACTTGGGTCGCCTGGACGAGGACATCCGGCATGCCAACCGTCGCGCGCTGGCCTTCCTCGACTACCGCCTGCGCGCGCCCGACAAGCTCGATGTGCTGCTGCGACGCGCCTGCCGCGGCGTGCTGCAGGCGCCCGAAGACGAGTTGCGCCTGCCGGTGGCGCCCGGCGCGTTGATGGACGACACCCAACTGCGCCCGCCACGCCGCAAGCCGCAGCCGATCCCGCGCAGCGCCAACGCCGCGCAGCAGCCCACGCCCGAACAGCTCGCGCGACTGAGCCTGCTGCGCCGGATGAAGCGCGCGCGGCTGGTTACCCCCGAGGACATGGCGCGCTACGTTGGCCGCCACCTGAGAGAAGGTGCAGTCGATTCGAGCGAACTGGAGGTGGCGTCCATCGCGGACCTGCGCGCTTACCAGACCCTGCTCACCCTGGCCCTGCGCAGCCACCGCATCGGCGGCCTGCGTCGCGACGACCCGCTCGGCCGACTGCTGCGCGGCTTTCGCGTCGAACTGATCGACGCGGGCGAGCGCGCCGACAACGGCTACCTGCGCGCGCCACGCTTCGCTATCCACCGACTGAAGTCCGCATCCGTGAAGATCCGCGCATGAAACGCAGCTGGAATACCTTGAGCCAGCAATCCAACGGTCTCTACGCCGTGGCCGACTTCGAGCGTGCTGCCTACCGCCTGGTCACCGAGCAGGTGCTCTACGCCGGCGACCGCGGCACCAGGGTGGCCTACCACCTGGTCGAGGACCACTTCGACGATTTCGTCGCCGCGCTCGCCCCGCTCGGTATCCGGCTGGATCGCAACGCGCACTACCGCTATGTGGTCGCGCTGCCGGCGCACGGCGAAGGTTCGCCAGTGACGCTCGACGAAACGCTGTTGCTGCTGGTGCTGCGCCAGCGCTACGACGAGGCCATGCGCCAGGGGCAAATCGAGGACCAGGGCGAAGTCATCGTGGAACTGCCCGAGCTGCAGGAGGCCTACCAGGCGCTGGTCGGCCGGCCCATGCCCGAAACCGGTGCGCTGCGCACGCTCGCCCGCACGCTCAGGCGCTGGGGCGTGTGCCGGCTGGTCGACTCGGAAGCCGACGATCCGCAACCGTTCCACCTGCGCGTGCGCCCGGCCATCGTCGAGGTGGTCGGCGAGACGTGGCTGCAGCGGCTGGACCAGCACAACCGCGACGAGGACGAGGACGCCGTCGAGGCCACGGAGGACGACGATGCAGCTGCTTGAGCGCGTGCACCTGGTGCAGTTCTTCCTGTTCGAGGCGCAGACGCTGACGCTGGACGCCACCAGCGCGATCATCGCGCCCAACGGCGCCGGCAAGAGCGCACTGCTGGATGCACTGCAGATCGTGCTGCTCGGCGGCGACCGCAGCCGCATCCGCTTCAACGCGCAGGCCGGCGGCAGCGCCCGCGCGCGCAGCATCCGCGATTACTGCCTGGGCACCTGGCGCAGCGGCGAGGAAGGGCGCAAGCGGCGCACCGCCACCACCTATGTCACGCTGGTCTTCCGCGACCAGGACAGCGGCCTGCCGCTGACTGCCGGCATCGCGCTGGGCGCCTCCGCGGACGAGCCGGACCACCGCGTCTACGGCCAGTACATCCTGCCTGGCGTGGCGCTGGAACTGGAGGATCACCTCGAGCGCGGCAAGGGCAGGGAATTGCCGCTGGAATGGGCCACCTTCAAGGAGCTGGCCGTGCGACGTTGCCGCGAGGCTGGCACGAAGCCCGAGCTGCATCCGACCAGCGAGCGCTTCGTCAAGGACCTCCTGTTCCGCCTGCGCGCCGCGCCCACCGCCCACCCGGACCTCAATGCCTACCGCAAGGCTTTCCAGAACGCGCTCAACCTGCAGCGCGTGGAAGACGTGGACCTGTTCGTGCGCACGCTGGTGGCCGAGGACCGGCCCACCGACATCGGCCGCTTCCGCGCGCTGCTGGACACCTTCCGCCAGCTCAAGGAAAAGATCGAGCAGGTGGTGCAGCGCATCGGCGCGGCCGAAGCGGTGGAGCAGCAGTACGCGAAGATTGCCGCGCAGGCGGTGCGTGCCGCCAGCTACCGCGCGCTGGCCGCCGAGTACGCACGCGACCTGCTGGCCGAGCAGGTGGACCAGGCCGAGACGGCCTGCGCCTCGACCTCGCGGCAACTGGCCGACACCCGCCGCGCGCTGGACGAGGCCACGGCCGAGCAGCAGTCGTCCGAGGATGCCCACGCCCAGGCCCAGGCACGCCTGCAGGGCAGCCAGGGTTACGGCGAGCAGGCGCAGATCGACGAGCTGGCCGGGCGCGACCGCGGCGAGCTGGCCCGACTGCAGCGCGAATTGCTCAAGCACGTGGCCTACGTGCGCGACCAGTGGCAGCTCGCCGCGAAACTCGAGCTGCCTACGCTGGATGGCGCCGCGCTGGCGCGGGCGCAGGCGGTGTGGAGCGAGTGGTATGCCGCGCTGGCTGCCTTGCCGGCCGAAGCCGCGCTGCCGTGGGAGGCCGCGGCGATTCACTCGCAGGCCCGCCAGGCGCTGGCTGTCACCCAGCCACTGATCGCCGCCGTGGATGCCCATGCCCGCGCGCTGCATGCACGTTTCGACGAGGCGCAAGGCCGGCTCGCTGCCGCGCGGCAGAACCAGAAGCGGCTCGCCGCAGGACAGGCAGAGCTCAACCCCGATGCCGTGCGCCTGATGAACTACCTGCAGGACGAGGGCATCGCCGCGCGCCCGGTGTGCGACCTGGTGCGCGTGGCCGATCCGGCCTGGCAGCCGGCGATCGAGGCGTACCTGCGCAGCAACGTCGAGGCGCTGCTGGTCCCCGCCGCCGACGAGGAGCGTGCCGTACGGCTGTATCGCGCGCTGAGTGGCGGGCGCAGCGTGTACGGTGTCAAGCTCGCCCTTTCCAGCCAGGCGCGCGGCGCCCGTGCTGCCGAGTCCGGCAGCGTGGCGGCCCTGCTCGAAGGCGACAACGTCGAGGCGCTGGCCTTCCTGCGCCGCCAGCTCGGCGAGCTGCGTTGCGTGGAGACCGAGGCCGAGCTGATCGCCACGCGCCAGGGCCTCACCCGCGATGGCCTGCTGGCCAAGGGCGGCAGCATCGAGCGGCTGCGCCTTCCGGCCGGCGGCGAACTGAAGATCGGCGCCACCGACAATCGCGCCCGTCTGCGCGTGTTGCGCGAAGAGCTGGACGCCGCCGAGCGCGACGTGCGCGCACTGGAACCGCCACTGCGTCGCGCCGAGGCCTGCCAGCGCGGCCTGGCGCCGCTGTCAGATCCGGAGGTGATCGCGCAGTCGCTGCATGACGTGGTGCTGGAACACCGCGCGGTCGAACGCCGCTACCGCGATGCGCAGCAGGACCGCGCCGCGGCGCTCGACCCGGATTTGCTGCGCCTCTCCGAACAGGTGCGCGAACTGGCCGCGCAGGTGGCCGCCTGCCGCAAGCACCGCGACGAACTGCTCGGCAAGGTGGCGGTGCAGGAGGGCGAGGAGAAGTCGGCGCAGCGCCTGCTCGAAGGCCTGCGCGCGCAGGAGGACCTGGTCGCGCAGCGCGCGGTCGAGGCCTTCCGCCACCCGGACGTCGATCCCAATCGCGTCGAGCGCCAGCGCGAGGAACTGGACACCAAGCTGACCACGCTGAAGGAGCGCAGCGACCGTTGCGAGGACCGCGCCCGCGACAGCGACCGGCAACTGGCCGGCCTGCTGCCCGAGGCGTGGAGCACACTGGCGCAGTACGCCAAGGACCACGGCCTGGAGGTCGATTTCGCGCCCGACGCCTGGCGCGACTCGCGCACGTTGCTGGCGAAGGAGCTGGCCCACCTGCGTGACACCGAGCTGGCCAACTACCAGGGCGAAGCCGAGCAGGCCTACGCCACCGCGGTGGAAACCTTCCGCGCCAACGTCGCCTCCGCGCTGTACGACAACTTCAGCAAGCTCAAGTACCAGATCCACACGCTCAACCGCACGCTGCGCGCCAGCCCCGCGTTTTCCAACAACGAGCGCTACCAGTTCCACTACGAGGTGGCGCCGGAGTACCGCGAGCTGCACCGCTTCATCCAGCGCGTGGCCGATGTCGGCGGCGAGGACAACCTGTTCGGCAACGCCGGCGAGGTGCCGCCGGCCTTCCGCGAACTGATCGAGGACAACCTGGCCACCCGTGCCGCCGCCTCGCCACTGGACGACTACCGTCGGTTCTTCCGCTTCGAGGTGCAGATCCGCCACGACGAGCGGGTGATCGGCACGCTCAGCGAGCGCATGCGGTCAGGTTCCGGCGGCGAACATCGCGCACCGCTGTACGTGATCGCCGGCGCGGCGCTGGCTGCGGCCTACGGCAAGAGCGAGGCGCACCCGGACGGCATCGGCCTGATCCTGCTGGACGAGTTCGGCGACAAGATCGACGCGCAGAACGCGCGCGCCACCGTCGACTACCTGCGCTCGCTGGGCCTGCAGCTCGTGCTGGCCGCGCCGGACACCGCACAGGGCACGCTCTCGGGCGTGCTGGAGAGCTACATCGAGCTGTTCCGCGACGGTGACCTGCTGCAGGCCGAGCGCATCGAGGTCAAGCCGGCCGCGCGCGCGCTGCTGCTCAGCGACCAGTTCGACCTGCACCCGGAGCTGCTGGCCGAGGAGGCCGCGCGTATCGCCAGCGAGCAGACCCCTGCGTGAGCCCCGCCCGGCAGGTACTCGAACGCCTGTTCCGCCGCGCCGAAAGCGCGTGCCGGCGGGGTGCCGACGCGCGCGTCTCGCTGTCGATGACCCATGCCGCCGACTACACCTCGCTGCGCTCGCTGGGCGAGCTCGAGGCCTTTCATGCCGCGGTGGCGCTGGCCGAGCGCGAAGGCGCGATCCTCGTCCGGCGCGAGGGCCGCAGCGGCGACGGCTCCAGACTGCTGCGCCTGACCGTGGCCGACCCGGCGGCGCTGGCCCGGCATCTGGAATTGCCGCTGCTCGGTGACCAGGTGGCGGCGGCCGCGCGCGAGCTCGAGCCATGGATCGCGCGCTTTCCGGTGATCGCCGAAGCGCTCGAAGCCTGGGGCCAAGGTCGCAAGGTGCGCGGCGTGGGGGCCGAGGCGGCCGCCGATCTCGCCGCGGCCGCCAGGGCGGTCGCCGCACGCGAGGAAGATGCCGGCCACGAGCGCGTCCTGCGCCGCGAGAGCGCGCGCCTGCTAGGCGACAGCAAGCGACTGGAAAGGCTCAGCGCGTGGCTGGACTTGCTGGTGACCGGTGAACTCGCGGCCAGCGGCTGGCCGAAGGAGGATGTCTGGGCGGCCATCGGCCTTCGCCGCGAACCGCAGCCGATGCTGCTCGCCGGCGACGGCACGGTTGACCTGGCCGGCACCACGTTGCCGCTGGTGCGGCCGTACCTGGGCCTTCCGGTCGAGCGTGTCCAAGCCGTGGCGACCCGCGCCGCCTGCGTACTGACCATCGAGAACCTGGCCACTTTCCACGAGGCGGCCGTCGTCGCCGCAGGCGCGCCGGTACTGTTGATCTACACCGGCGGCATGCCCTCGCCCGCATGGCGCGCCGCCTACGTGCGCATCCTGCGCGGGATGGATGCGCAGCCGTCGGTCCTCCACTGGGGCGACATCGACGAGGGCGGCTTCCGGATCGCCGCCGTACTGGCACAGGCGGTAAAAGATGCGGCGTGCGTCTTGCGGCCTTGGATGATGTCGCCAGCCGACCTCCCGCCAGACGCGCCCGGCGCCCGCGAACCGACCGCCGCCTCGCTGGCGCGCATGTGCCGGTGGGCGGAACGTGCCGGCTGGAACGTGGTGGCGGAGGCACTGCGGCGTCGGCCGGTCCAGCTCGAACAGGAATCGCTCGTCCCGTTGCTGCCCACCGGTTCAGTTTGCACCCGAAGCTGACGTATCCGGGAAGGGCAGGCGTTCGGCGAAATCGAAGGCGAGTTGTCGCGGGATGCGTTCGCGTCGGTATCGGCGCCACGGCCCGAGCCTCAGCGCCGCACGATCCGCTGGCGACTCGAGGGGAAGGACGTGCTGACGCGCGATGGCGCGCCGCGCCTTGGCGCAGCAGTGGTAGGCGTGCGCAACGGAGATCAGCAGGCGACCGGCGACAGTGCGCATGCGATTGTCGTGGGCGCGTAGCAGCAGTGCCCAGGCGAGCGCGAGGGACAGCGGCAGGCTCGCCTCGTCCGGCGGTTCGCGAACGCTCTCGCCGGCTAGGAGATGCGAAAGCGGATCGCGGCCCTCGTCGCTGACCAGCCGCCCCATCAACGGATGCGCGGCACCGGTTTCGCAGTCGCCGTGCACTGCGTGATCCAGTCGCGTCGCATAGCGGAACCGGCGGTCGCCGTAGACCAGCTTCCGGCGCAGATCGACGATGACCTGTGCCTGCACTACAGGGTCGAGAAAATCCGGCTTGGCGCCCGACCCTGACGCGAGCTCGCCGGCCGTGAGCTACGCTTCCTGGCAGACGTCTTCGTATCGATGTTCGCCTTTCGTGGCGAAGGCAATGCTCCGCAGCACATCGGCGTGTTGCCGCAGGAAACGCGAGAAGTCATCCATCAGAGGTGATCGGGTGCCATGGGTCCGTGGCCGTTCTACGCGCACGGCGTGACGGCCGGATGAAACGGCAACTGCTGGCGCGGTTCGCTATGCTGGCCCTCCGCCAAGAACGGAGTTCTGCCATGGGTCGCTTCGCGCTACCGTCCCTGGGTCTGCTCGGCCTGCTACTCGCGACCGGTTGTTCCACCTGGGCGAACGAACCGGGCCAACTCGACGATGCCGCGCTGGCCGCCTATGCGGCCAAATCGTTCGACAAGCAGGCGATGATGGGCCAGACCGTCGAGCTCGGCCGCAACCGTGGCGTGCCGGTGGTGGCCTGGTTTCCCTGTTCAGACGTGTGCCCGCAATACACCGTGCGGATCATCCACTACCGTGTTCCCGAAGGCAGCGATTGCGCCGCTGCCGGTGGCGTGGAGAAGACCGTGGCGGTACCGGTCGCGATCGCGGTGCTGCCCAGGACCTTCTGCGTGCCGAAGGTGCTGGTGGAAAGCGGGGCCTACTACACCCGTTAGCGGCAGGCGGCGCAGGGTGGAATGAAGCCACCCTACGCGTTGCCCCGCCGAGGTCAGTCGCCGGCGCCGTCGTCGGCGAAGGCGCCGGGGGCGGAGCCGAAGTCGCCGTCGGCCTGCGCGGCCATGTACGAGAACGCGGCGTACACGGCCACGTTCTGCGCCAGGTCCTTCGGGTCGATCTTGTCGAAGGTGTCGTTGGCGGTGTGGTGCCAGTCGAAGTAATAGGTGCCGTCCTGGGTCAGCGACAACGCGGCCATGCCCTTGCCGTGCATCTGCGACAGGTCCGAGCCGCCGCCGCCAGGGCGCTTGGCGTCATAGGCCACGCCGATCGGCGCGAGCACCTTGGCGATCTGTTCGATCGCGCCGCGCGCCTGCGGCTTGACGCTGGCGCTCATGCGCCAGATCCGGCCGGAGCCGAAATCCGACTCCGTGCCGAGCTGGAACTTGCCCACCTCGTCCGCGTGCTTCTCGGCATAGGCGCGGCCGCCCCACAGGCCCATTTCCTCGTTGGCGAAGGCGATCACGCGGATGGTGCGGTCGGGTCGCTGCGGCAGGTCGTGGATCAGCTTGGCCGCACCCATGGCGATGGCCACGCCGGCGGCGTCGTCGATCGCGCCGGTGCCCAGGTCCCAGGAATCCAGGTGGCCGCCGATGGCGACGACCTGGTCCGGGTACTTCGCCCCGGTGATCTCGCCGATCACGTTGGCGCCGGTGTATTCGCCCTCGATGCCGCAGTCGAGGTCCAGCTTCACCGTGACCGGCTTGTCATAGGCGAGCACGCGTTCGAGCTGGTCGGCATCGGGATTGGACAGGGCAGCGGCGGGAATCGTCTTGGCCGGGTCGCGGAAGCCGGTGACGCCGGCGTGCGGCGTGCGGCTTTCCGGGTCGGTGCCGGCCGAGCGCAGCAGGAAGCCGGCCGCGCCCTTGGCCTGGGCGATCACCGGCCCTTGCGTGCGGATCGCCGAGCCCATGCCGTAGTCGTGGCCGTCCTTGTGCCGCTGCATGCGGAAGCCGATGTAGACGATCTTGCCCTTCACGCGCGCCGGGTCGGCGTTCTTGAGCGCATCCAGGCTGGCGAAGCGGACCACCTGCGCGGTCAGGCCACCCTTGGGCGTGCCCGGCGAATAGCCCAGCGAGGTCAGCGCCAGCGACTGCGGGAAGGGCGAGACGATCGCGCCGCTCTCGCTGTGGCGCACCCACTTCGGATAGGTGACCGGCTCGGTGTAGACCTTGTCGAAGCCTAGTTCCCTGAACTTGGCGATCGCCCACTCCACGCCGCGCTTGTCGGCCGGGCTGCCGGCAAGGCGCTGGCCCACCTCGGTGGTCAGCGATTCGGCAATGCGGTAGCCGGTATCGTCATGCATCGCCTTGTCGCGCAGCTGTTCGGCCGTCTTTACTGCTGCGGCGGGAATGGTGGTGTCGGCCGCGCAGGCGACGGTGCTGGCCAGCAACAGGCTGGCGGCGAGCAGGGTGAGGGAAGGACGGCGCATCGGGGGGACTCCACATGGGATGAACGCCCGATT
This sequence comes from Frateuria flava, assembly GCF_017837635.1. GTDB lineage: Bacteria > Pseudomonadota > Gammaproteobacteria > Xanthomonadales > Rhodanobacteraceae > Frateuria_A > Frateuria_A flava. The sequence goes on along the minus strand of NZ_JAGJRS010000013.1, from coordinate 149,009 downwards.
ATTGGGGCCGCGGCAGGTAACGGCGTAGGCCAGAAGTCACGCTGTTCTCCCAGGAGCCCCCATCCCGCCTGTCGGCACCTTACCCCCGCGTTCGCGGGGGAAGGCCCGGGAAGGAGGTGCTATGGCCCGATCTTCCCGGTTGCACAGGAAGGCCCGGGATCGAGGCGTGGCGGTTTGATCCTTCCCCCGTTCACGGGGGAAGGTGCCCGAAGGGCGGATGGGGGAGGCATTGCGACGGACCCATCGAGGCAACGCGCTCCCGAGGCGGCGACCCTACGCCTTGTTCTTCAACAGATCACGGATCTCGGTGAGCAAGACTACGTCCGGCGGCTGCACGGCCGGCTTGTCCTCCGGCTTGGGCGCCAGGCGGTTGATCGCCTTGACCAGCAGGAAGATCACGAAGGCGATGATCAGGAAGGTGATCACCGTATTGATGAAGGCGCCGTACTGGATCGCCACTTCCGCCGTCTTGGTCGCCGGGTCGGCCGGCTTGAGCACCCACTTGAGCCGCGAGAAATCCACGCCACCGGTGGCCAGTCCGATCGGGGGCATGATCACGTTGTCGACCAGCGAGCTGACGATCTTGCCGAACGCGCCGCCAATGACCACGCCGACGGCGAGGTCGATCACGTTGCCGCGCATGGCGAACTTCTTGAATTCCTCCAGCATGCTCATGGCTGTGTCCTTAGGTTGCGTTGGGATGACTGCGGAGCGGCCGGCCTCAGGCCATCCGGCCGTCCAGCACGGCGATGCCCTCGAGCTCGGCGTGGAAACGGTCGCCGCGGTGCAGCGCGGCGACGCCGGCCGGCGTGCCGGTGAACAGCAGGTCGCCCGGCTTGAGTTCGAACAGGCGCGACAACGCCGCGATGATCGCCGGCACGTCGTGCACCATGTCCGCCAGCGTGGCCTGCTGGCGCAGCACGTCGTTCACCTCCAGGCTGAGCCGCGTCTGCGGGCCGGGCCGGCCCTGCTCGACCGGGCGCAGCGCGGAGACCGGCGCGGAATGGTCGAACGCCTTGGCGACGTCCCACGGGTGGCCCTTGGCCTTGGCCTGGGCCTGCAGGTCGCGCCGGGTCAGGTCCAGCCCCACGCCGTAGCCGAACACCAGGGTGTCGGCGAGGTCGGCCGTGAGGTCGCGCCCGCCGCCGGCGAGCGCCACCACCATCTCCACTTCGTGGTGCAGCTCGGACGTGGCGGTGGGATAGGGCACGTCGGCGCCGTCGGTGACCACCGCATCGGCCGGCTTGCAGAAGAACATCGGCTGTTCGCGATCGACCGTGGCGCCCATCTCGCGCGCGTGGTCGGCGAAATTGCGGCCGATGCAGAAGATCCGGCGCACCGGGAAACGGTCGTCGCTGCCGAGCACCGGCAGGCTGGGGACGGCGGGCAGGGGAATGGCATAGCGCATCGCGCGAGCCTAGCAGACCGCACCGTCGTCTGGACGCCAAGGCACGCGCCCCGGCCGGTCACCTTCACGGCCGCCCCGGGCCCGCGTGACACCTGTCATTGCCGATGGCTGATGGCGCAACCTGCCGCCGGATGCCGGTTTGCCGCATCTTTTCCCCTCGCGTAGGGGATGACGGAAAACCAAGGCATGGACAACGGCGAACTGCTCAGGCAGCTGAAGATCGATCGCGGCCACCGCGAAGCGGTGAGCACCGCACCCGTGCGCTGGCCGTGGATTGCCGGCGGCGTCATGCTGGTGCTGCTGGCGCTGGGCATCGGCGGCTGGTGGATGTTCGGCCACCGGCCGCTGGTGGTGCAGACGGCCACGGCCGCGGCGCCCGCCGGCGGCGAAGCCGGCGCGGTGCTGCAGGCCACCGGCTACGTCACGGCACGGCGCCAGGCCACGGTTTCGGCGCAGATCACCGGCACGCTCACCGACGTGCTGATCGAGGAAGGCGACCACGTCACCAAGGGCCAGGTGCTGGCGCGGCTGGAGGACAGCGCCTACCGCGCCAACCTCGACGCCGCCCAGGCCAGCGCCCGCGCGGCGCAGGCGCAGGTGGGCCAGCTCCAGGCGCAACTGATCCAGGCCCGGCACGATGCGGCCCGGCAGGACGCGCTGGTCGGCCGCGGACTGGTGGCGAAGCAGGCGGCCGAGCAGGCGCACACCCAGGTCACCGCACTCGCCGCCCAGCTCAACGCGCAGCGCCGCCAGGCCGAGGCCGCGCAGGCACAGGCGAAGGTGGCCCAGGTCGACTTCGACTACACCGTGGTGCGCGCGCCGTTCGACGGCGTGGTCACCGACAAGGCCGCGCAGGTTGGCGAGATCATCTCGCCGCTGTCGGCCGGCGGCGGCTTTACCCGCACCGGCGTGGGCACGATCGTCGATATGGATTCCCTCGAGGTCGATGTCGACGTCAACGAGGCCTACATCGGCCGCGTCAAGCCGCACATGCCGGCCGAGGCGGTGCTGGACGCCTATCCGGACTGGCGCATCCCGGCCCACGTGATCGCCATCGTGCCGGCCGCCGACCGCGGCAAGGCGACGGTCAAGGTGCGCGTAGCGCTGGAGAACAAGGACCAGCGCATCGTGCCGGACATGGGCGTGCGTGTGTCGTTCCTGGAAGCCCGGCCCAAGGCCGCCGCGCAGGTGCCGCGCGGCGTGCTGGTGCCGGCGGCGGCGATCGCGCAGCGCGACGGGCACGAGGTGGTTTTCGTGGTGCAGGGCGAGCGCGTGCAGCAGCGGCCCGTGCAATCGCAGGCGCGCGGCGACCAGCGCCTGGTGTCCGAGGGCGTGCAGCCCGGCGAGACGGTGGTGGTGTCGCCGCCGGCCGAACTGCGGGATGGCACCGCGGTGCGTGTCGAGAACAAGCAGTCCTGAACGTCGAATGCAGTGGCGGGCGCCCGATCGTGGGCGCGCGCGAAGGCACCAGCAAACCATTACGGCTGACCGGAGAGAGCCCATGGGCAACCTGATCGAAACCCGCGACCTGGCCAAGGTCTACACGCGCGGCAAGCAGAAGGTCGAAGTGCTTCACCACATCGACCTGGACATCGCCGAGGGCGACTTCCTCGCCCTGATGGGCCCCTCGGGCTCGGGCAAGACCACGCTGCTCAACCTGATCGGCGGGCTGGACACGCCCAGTGCCGGCATCATCAGCGTCGGCGGCCAGCGCATCGACCAGCTCGGCGCCGGCGCGCTGGCCAAGTGGCGCGCCGCCAACGTCGGCTTCGTGTTCCAGTTCTACAACCTGATGCCGATGCTCTCGGCGCAGCGCAACGTCGAGCTGCCGCTGCTGCTGACCAGGCTGTCCTCGGCCGAGCGGCGGCAGCGTGCCTCGATCGCGCTGCAGCTGGTGGGGCTGGCCGACCGCGCTTCGCACAAGCCGACCGAGCTGTCGGGTGGCCAGCAGCAGCGCGTGGCGATCGCCCGCGCGATCGTCTCCGACCCCACGCTGCTGGTCTGCGACGAGCCCACCGGCGACTTGGACCGCCAGTCCGCCGAGGACGTGCTGGGCCTGCTGCGCACGCTCAACCGCGAGCACGGCAAGACCATCGTGATGGTCACTCACGACCCGAAGGCCGCCGAGTACGCCAACCACACGCTGCATCTGGACAAGGGCACGCTGGTCGAGCAGGCAATCGCCTGAGGAGGCTCGCATGAAATACCTGCACCTGATCTGGGCCGCGCTGTGGCGGCGCAAGACGCGCACGATCCTCACGCTGGTGTCGATCCTGGCGGCGTTCCTGCTGTTCGGCATGCTCGACGGCGTGCGCACCAGCTTCGCCAACGCGGGCAAGAGCGCCGCCGGCGCCGAGCGCCTGCAGACCGGCTCGAAGCTTTCCTTCATCGAGACCCTGCCGCAGTCGCTGCAGGCGCGCATGGAGCAAGTGCCGGGCGTGAAGATGGTGGCCTACGCCAACTGGTTCGGCGGCGCCTACCAGGACCCGCACAACCAGATCTTCACCTTCGCGGTGAGCGACAACTACGTGGACATGTACCCGGAGGTCGCGGTTTCGCCGGCCGAACGCAAGGCCTTCGAACAGACCCGCACCGGCGTGCTGGTCGGCGACCTGCTGGCGAAGAAGTACCACTGGAAGGTCGGCGACAAGCTGCCTCTGCAGTCGAACATCTTTCCCAACCGCGACGGCAGCAAGAACTGGAGCTTCGACATCGTCGGCGTGATCCACGCGAGCAAGCCCGACGACAAGCAGATGCTCCAGGGCGGCATCCTGATGCACTGGAAGTACTTCGACGAGTCCAACCCGTACAACCGTGGCCGGGTGGGCTGGTACGTCACCCGCGTGAACGACGCCAGCCAGTCCGACCGCGTGGCGAACGCGATCGACGCGCTGTCGGCCAACTCGGATCACGAAACCCGGACGATGACCGAACAGGCCGCGATGGCACAGTGGATCAAGCAGATGGCCGACGTCGGTTTCATCGTCGTGTCGATCATGGGCGCGGTGTTCTTCACCCTGCTGCTGCTGACCGGCAACACGATGGCGCAGGCGGTGCGCGAGCGCACCTCGGAACTGGCCGTGCTCAAGACCATCGGCTTCTCCAGCGTCAGCGTGCTGGGCCTCGTGCTGGCCGAGTCGGTGGCGCTGGTGCTGCTGGGCGGCGTGCTGGGGCTGGGGCTGGCCGCGGTGCTGGGACCGTTGCTCAGCGCAGGAACTGGCGGGATGGTCAGCATGCCGCCGGTGCCGGCGAGCAGTTGGGCGATCGGCGTCGCGCTGATGCTGGCGATCGGCCTCCTGGTCGGCTTGCTGCCCGCGATGCGCGCGATGCGCCTGAACATCGTCGATGCACTGGCCGGGCGCTAAAGGAGAAAGCCATGAAATCGTTTCTGCGTGGAGTCCTGCTCGCCCTGGTGGTGGTGGCGAGCATCGTGGCCTGGGCCGCGCTGCCCTGGCCGGTGTTGCTGGCGCTGGCGGTGCTGTTCCTGTTGTGGATGCAGCTGACCCGCGCCGGCCGGCAGGCCGGTTCGGCCACCAGCGTGGGCGTTAGCACGCTGCCCCAGCGCATCGGCTCGTCGTCGGTGGTGGTGGTCGGCATCGCCGGCGTGGTGGCGGTGCTGGTATCGCTGCTGGCGATGGGCGTGGGCTACAGCGAGGCGCTCAGCAACAGCGGCAGTACCGATACGGCCATCGTGTTGCGCGGTGGCTCGGCCTCGGAAGTCTCCTCGGTGCTCGAACACGACGCCGTCCTCGCCATCGCCGAGGCGCCCGGCATCGCACGCGACAAGGCCGGCAAGCCGATTGCCTCGCCCGAACTGGTGGTCGCGGCCAACCTGCCGCTCCGTGATGGCAGTGGCGACGAGGGCAGCGTGCAGCTGCGCGGCGTCGGTGACCAGGCCTGGGCAGTGCGCCCCGAGGTGAAGATCATCGCCGGGCGCACGTTCAAGCCGGGCCTGCGTGAGCTGGTGGCCGGCAAGGGCGCGCAGCGCCAGTTCGCGGGGCTGGCGCCGGGAAGCCAGATCAAGCTGGGCAGCCAGCTGTGGACGGTGACCGGCATCTTCGCCTCCGGCAACGCCACCGATTCGGAATTGTGGAGCGATGCCGACGTGGTCGCCTCGGCGTACCGGCGCGGCAGCAGCCGCACCTCCGTGTTCGCCCGGCTGACCGGCGCCAACGCCTTCGACGGATTCAAGGCCGCGCTCAAGGGCGACCCGCGCCTGCAGGTTGACGTCCAGACCACCCTCGACTACTTCAGCAAGCAGTCCGAGCAGACCAGCCAGGCGATCCGGATCATCGGCATCGTGGTGGGCGTGATCATGGCGATCGGCGCGGTGTTCGGCGCGCTCAACACCATGTTCGCTGCGGTCGCCGGCCGCGCCCGCGAGATCGCCACGCTGCGCGCGATCGGCTTCCGCGGTACGCCGGTGGTGGTGGCGGTGATGCTCGAAACCATGCTGCTTGCGCTGCTCGGCGGCGTGCTCGGCGGGTTGCTGGCGTGGCTGGCGTTCAACGGCTTCGCCGCCTCGACGCTCGCCGCGGGCACTACCGCGCAGATGAGCTTCCAGCTGCACGTGACGCCCGCCCTGTTGTGGACCGGCCTCAAGTGGGCGCTCGCGATCGGCTTCATTGGCGGCCTGTTCCCGGCCGTGCGCGCTGCACGGCTGCCAGTGACCACGGCACTGCGCGAGTCGTGAGCCAGGAAACGTAGGGTGGGCTTCAGCCCACCATCCCCTCTCGCGAACGGGTGGATGGTGGGCTGAAGCCCACCCTACGTGCCTGCCGTCACCCGGGCATCAGCGGCGGCACGTAGTCCAGCGTCAGGCCCAGCGCCCACAGCAACCCGAGCACCAACGGCACGTGCACCAGCAGCTGGATGAAGGTGAAACCGACCACGTCGCGTGCCTTCAGGCCCAGCACGCCCAGCAGCGGCAGCATCCAGAACGGGTTGATCAGGTTGGGCAGTGCCTCGGCGGCGTTGTAGACCTGCACCGCCCAGCCCAGGTGCACGTGCAGGTCGCGGGCCGCCTGCATCACGTAGGGCGCCTCGACCAGCCACTTGCCGCCGCCGGAGGGCACGAAGAAGCCCAGCACCGCCGAGTAGCCGCCCATCACCAGCGGAAAGCTGTCGGTGGTCGCCACGCGCACGAATACGCCGGCCAGGCGGTGTGCCAGCGTGGCGCCGTCGGCGCCGGGCGCGTGGGTGAGCAGCGCGGCGATGCCGCCGTAGAGCGGGAACTGGATCAACACGCCGGCGGTGCTGGGCACCGCGCGCGCCACCGCGTCCAGGAAGCTGCGCGGGCGCCAGTGCAGCAGCAGGCCGACGGTGAGAAACAACAGGTTGTAAGTATTCAGGTCGGCGATCGCCACGGCCGCCGGCAGGCTCGCGAAGCGCCGCAGCAGCCAGCCCAGCCCCAGTACGCCGACCAGCAGCGAGAGCAGCGGGCTGTACTCGAGCCATTCGCCCGGTCGCGTGCGTGGCGGCAGCACGGGCAGCGCGTCCGCATCGGCCACGCCGCAATCGCGCGCGGTGCGTGCACCCGCGCCGGTCGGCGTGGTGAACCAGCACACCAGCAGCGATACGCCGATCAGCACCGCGGTGAGCAGCAGCGACTGCCACAGGAAGATCGTCTGCGTGAACGGCACTACGCCGGTGATCGCCAGCAGTCCCGGCGGCATGCTGGCCGGATTGGCCTGCAGTTGCGCCGCGGACGACGAAAGGCCCATTGCCCACACCGCACCCAGGCCGAGGTAGGCCGCGGCGCCGGCGGCGCGGTAGTCCATCGCCAGCGCCGGGCGTCTTGCCAGCGCACGCACCAGCAGGCCGCCGAAGACCAGCGAAAAACCCCACGACAGCAGCGAGGCCAGCATGCTGACCAGCGCCACGTAGCACACCGCGCCGCGGCCGCTTTTCGGCACGCGCGCCAGTGCATCGATCAGCCGCGCCACGATCGGCGCGCTCGCCACCACGTAGCCGCCGATCACCACGAACGCCATCTGCATGGTGAAGGGGATCAGGCTCCAGAAGCCGTCGCCGAAGGCCTGCACGGTCGTCGCGGGCGTGGCGCCGAAACCCAGCGCGGCCAACGCCACCAGCACCAGGCCGAGCGCGGCGAACACCCAGGCGTCGGGAAACCAGCGTTCGGACCAGGCGGCGCAACGCAATGCCGCGCGTGCGGGCAGACCTTGCTGCGAGGAGTCCATGCCGTGCTCCGTTGCCTTGACCAGCCGGCATGTTGGCACGGGGACAACCCTTGCAGGAGCGCACCCTGTGCGCGACCGCCATTACCGCCGTTTGCCCCGACACCCTAAAGCAGGCGAGCTTTAACCGGCATGCTGGCGATGGCCGGTAGTTGCCGGCGACCCAGTGTCCCACGGTCGCGCACAGGGTGCGCTCCTACCATGGGCCCTATCTAACGGGCCGGCTTCTTCGCCAGCGTGATCACGCCCACGCCGACCAGGATGATCGCCATCCCGCCCAGGTCGAACGGCCCCACGTGCTCGCCGGCCAGCAGCACGCCGAACAGCACCGCCACCGGCGGGTTGACGTAGGCGTAGCTGGTCGCCAGCGCCGGGCGCGCATGCTTGAGCACGTAGAGATACGCGCTGAAGGCGAGGATCGAACCGAACAGCGCCAGGTACACCAGGGCCGCCGTGGCGCGCATCGTGGGATGCGCGGGCAGATGCTCGCCCGTGCCGAAGCCGACCAGCAGCAAGGCGACGCTGGCGCACAGCATCTGCGCGGCGGTGTTCATCGGGCCGGGCGGCATGTCCTGGCGCTTGCTCCAGGCCGAGCCGAAGGCCCAGCTCATCGCCGCCACGATCAGCGCCAGCGCGCCCAGCCGCGAGCCCGACAGCCCGCTGCCCAGGTTCAGCACCACCACGCCGGCGAAGCCGATCAGCAGGCCGACGGTTTCGCGTCGGCTGGGCCACTGGCCGTACATCCCGGAGAACACGGCAGCGAACAACGGCATGCTCGCCACCGCCACCGCGGCGATGCCCGAACTCACGCTCTGTTCGGCGTAGCAGACCAGCCCGTTGCCACCGAGCAGCAGCAACACGCCGGTCACCGCCGCATTGCGCCATTGCCGGCGCGTCGGCGGTCGCACGCCGCGCAGGCGCAGGAAGCCGTACATCGCCAGGCCGGCGCCGAGGAAGCGCACGCCGGCGAGCAGGAAGGGCGGGTAGCTCTCCAGCGCGTAGCGGATGCCCAGGTAGGTGGAGCCCCAGACCACGTATAGCGTGAACAGGCCGAGCGGGATCAGCAGGCGCGGCTCATCCTGCGTGCGGGCGGGAGCGGCGGAAACGTCGTCGATGGCGGACATGGGAGGGGCCGTGCGAGGGGAGGGAAATCAGCGGACCAGGTGGGTACCGATCCACCACAGATGGCCCTGGGGGTCGCGCAGCCCGGCCGAGCGGTCGCCGTAGGGCTGATCGGTCGGCGGGGACACGCTGTAGGCCCCGGCGGCGATACCGGCGGCGTGGCAGGCGTCGACATCCGGTACGTAGACGTGGGTCGAGCAGCGCACCGGCTCGCGCCCGTCCGGCCGTTCGCCGAGCATCACCACCGAATCGTCGATGCGCACTTCGGCGTGCATCACCGAGCCGTCCGCGCGCGCCTTGCGATGGAGTTCCTCTGCGCCGAAAGTCGCCTGCAGAAACCCGAGCATGGCGCGTGCATCGGTCACCAGCAGGTAGGGCGAAACTGCATTGTGGCCGGCAGGCTTGTGCGTGGGCATCGGCAGGATCCGTCGGGGGCCAGGGGCAAACGCCGGCAGCCGGCGGAGCCGGCGTCGATGCGTGGGGGTCATTGCCCGAAGCGCGCACGATAGCGGGAGCGGCCATGCCGCGGTAGCGCGCCGTGCTCAAACCAGCCTTGAGCGAGGCTCAAGAAGCGCGGCGGCGCTCCGGTGCGGCGACCCGGCTGCGCTCGCGCGCCAACAGCTCGCGCTTGCGATCCACGCCCCAGCGCCAGCCGCCCAGCGAGCCGTCCTCGCGCACCACCCGATGGCACGGCACGATCAGCGCCAGACGGTTGTTACCGCAGGCGTTGCCGATCGCGCGGGCGGCGTTGGGATCGCCCAGCTCCGTGGCAAGCGCGCGGTAGCTGCGGGTCTGGCCGGCGGGAATGCGGGTGAGGGCCTCCCACACGCGCCACTGGAACGCGGTCGCCGCGATGTCCAGCGGCGGCATGGCGGGCGCCGCGGCATCGCTCCAGCCCAGTTCGCTGGCGATGCGCGCGATCACGGCGTCGAGCCATTCCTCGCGCCCGGCGTCGACGCGCTCGCGCGTGGCATGCGGGAATTCCTCGGCAAGTCCGCGCTCGAGCGCCGCGTCGTCGTCGCCCAGGTTGACCGCGCAGATGCCACGCGTGGTGGTGGCCACCAGCAACCGGCCCAGCGGCGTGCCCGTCGTGGTGTAGCGAATACTCGCCCCGGCGCCGCCGGCGCGGTAGCTGGCCGGGGTCATGCCGAGCAGGCGGTTGCTGTGTTCGTAGACGCGGCTGCCGGAGCCGAAGCCGGCCTCGTAGACCGCGTCGGTCACGGCCGCGCCCTCGCGCAGGGCGGCCTTGAACTGGCCGAAGCGGCGCGAGCGATGGTATTCGGCCGGGCTCATGCCGAAGCGCCGGCGGAAGGCGCGCTGCAGGTAAGTGGGGCTCAGCGCAACCGCGCTGGCGAGGGCGTCCAGGCTGGGCGCGGTGTCGGCCTCGTCGAGCAGTCGGCGGGCCTGTTCAAGCGGTTCGATCGCGGACATGGCGGCGTTCCGGTTTCCAGATGGCGCCAGTCTGGAGGGACGGCCGCGGCGCGGCCATCCGCTTCTTGCGCGTCAACGCGCGGCCGGGCGACCCTCGTGCAACACCACGAAATCGCCTTCGAGCACCTGCGGACGCGCGGCCGCGGCAGGCGTCGCGCGACCGACCGCACGCGCGCGGTTCCACTGGCGCAGCGCCAGCCACAGCCCGCCGCCGACCAGCAGCACGCCGGCGACGACCAGGCCGAACACCAGCATCACGCCCAGCACGGCAATCCCCACGACCAGCGAGAGGGCGCGCGCGAGCGGGTGGCGGGAGCGGGAGGAGGGCAGCTGGAACAGGCGCATGTTAAAAATCCGTGTGGTAAAATCAACGACTTACGTCGCAACGATGGGGCTTTCACGCCCCCGAGGCAAGTGCCGATGGACCTACCCCCCGGGGCGCTTTGCCGCCTCGATCACATTCCCGACGGCACGGCGGTGGCCGTGGACGCCGACCTGCCGGATGGCCCGGAGAATCTCATCGTCTTCCGCGACGGCGAGGCAGCGCGCGCCTGGATCAACGTCTGCCCGCACGCGGGGCGCCGGCTGGACTGGGCGCCGGGCCAGTTCCTGATCAGCCGCGGCACGCTGATCTGTGCGGTGCACGGGGCGAGCTTCCGCACCGGGGACGGTTGTTGCGTGGGCGGGCCCTGCCGCGGGCAGTCGTTGCGTACCGTGCCGGTCAGAGTGGAGCGCGGGATGGTCTGGCTGGCCGGCGACTGAGCGCCCTCTCCCCTCGGGGGAGAGGGCGCCAAAAAGAGAAGCCCGGCTTGCGCCGGGCCTCTTCTCGTCCATGCCGGCGGGCCTTCCCTGGCCCGCCAGCCAAACCTTGCCTCAGGGGTTGTTGACGCGATCGGCGGTACCGGCCGCCTGATAGATCAGGCCCGACAGCGGCAGCAGCTGGCTCAGGAAGCGGTTCCACTTGGTGATGCCGGCCGCGCCGACCCACACCACGTCGCCCGGCTTCACGCGGAAGTTGTCCGCCAGGGCATAGGACGCCGGCGAGCGCGCATTGAGGTGGAACACCTGCGCGGGCGTCTGGGTGAGCTTCTCCGAACCGCGGATCACATAAACCGCGTTGCCCGAGGCCGTGACCGGGCTCAGGCCACCGGCACGGCCCAGCGCCTGGGTGAGGGTCAGCGCGGTGGTCTTGAAAGTGATGGCCTGCGGGCGGATCACCTCACCGACGACATACACCTCCTTGTTGTCGTTGTACGGCAGGAACAGCTTGTCGCCCGGCTTGAGATAGATCTGGCCACCGGCACCCTGGTTGAGTGCGGTCAGGTCGATCGGGTAAGTCTGCCCGTCGCGGGTCAGCGTGAAGCCGGACAGGTCCGCTTCCTGCGTGTTGATGCCGGCCACGCCGATCGCCTGTGACAACGTCACCGGGACCGAGTTGAGCACCTGCGCGTCGGTGTGCTGGAACGCACCCTCCAGCGTGATGCGGTGGCTGCCGTAGCCGACCACGTTGACGTCCACCTGCGGCTCGCGCACGAAGCTGCTCAGCTTCTTGGTCAGCGACTGGCGCAATTCCTCGACCGTGAGTCCGGCCGCCTTGATGGTGCCGGCGTACGGATAGAACAGCGTGCCGTCAGGGCGCACCAGGCGGCCGTTGGCGACTGTCTGCTGCTGCGAGCCCGCGGGCGAGGTCAGCTCGGGGTGGTCCCACACGGTGATGTAGAGCGTGTCGCCCGCGCCGATGCGGTAGTCCTCCGGCTGGTACGACAGCAACTCCTGCGGAAGCGTGCTGGCCTGCGCCTGGCTGCTCTCCACCAGCTCGGGCGTGATCTGCAACAGCTGCATATGGCTGTCTTCGCGCTGCAGTGCGCCCTCGTCCATGCGCTGGCCGGGAACGATCGCGCAGCCGTTCAGCGCGAGGGCGAAGAGAAGGAGGGCTACTGCGGGTAGCGTTTTCATAATGCGTCCTTTCTGCTGGGCCACTACTTGGATAATCGTGACGAATGAATGAATGAACTCGTCAGAACCGTCCGCGCAGCGGCATTTTTGGCTAATGGCGACGGTTAATGCGAGCGGGTGTATCAGTGTTTTTCACGGTTGCCTCCACGGCGGACCTTCCCGCCGTGACGCGCACGCTTCGTCCACCAACGCCGTCGAGCAGCGCGGCGGGGATGCCGCCGGACTGGACCTGTAGCGACCCGAGGGCCGCCGGGCGCGCAGCCGTAGCGTGAGATGCCTTGTGTGCCAAGGCCTGTCCGGTCATCAGCAAGCCGGCAAGCGGAAGCACGAGCTTCAACATGTGCATGGGTTGGGCCCCCCGAAGATGGAACGGTTGCCAAGCGGGCTCGACGAATCTAACGCGATCATTCGTGAATGCGGTGAGAAAGCGGAGTCTTCGAGTTGGCGATATGGCGAGGCCAGCCGGCGTGAAGAAAAGATGCACCCGGGAAAGCATTTTCTTCACGTAAATGAAGGGAGTGTCCAACATGATTTTTTCACGGAACAGGAGTTTAGACTGCCGACTCTCTCCCGACCGGTTCGGCGCTCATCGTGCGTCCGGTTGGCGGGGCATCAACAGGGGCCACATGGCCTTGGGTATTCGGGAGTGTGCGGATCGTGTTCAACAGCATCCTCGTGGTCTGCGTCGGCAACGTTTGCCGCAGCCCGGTGGCGGAATTCCTGTTCCGGCGCGAGCTCGGCGAGCGCGACATCCATGTCAGCAGCGCTGGCCTGGGCGCGCTGGTGGGGCGGCCGATCGACGAGAACGCCGCCGCATTGCTGGAGGACGAAGGCATCGACGCCAGCGAACACCGCGCGCGGCAGCTCGAGCCCTCGATGCTGCGCGAGGCGGACCTGGTCCTGGCGATGGAGCGCCGACATCTGAATTCCGTGGTGAAGCTCGCGCCGGAGGCGAGCGGCAAGGTTTTTCTTTTCGACAAATGGCACGCGGGCAGCGACGTGCCGGATCCGTTTCGACGTTCGCGCAGTGTCTTCGAGCAAGTACACGCCTCAATCGAACGTGGCGTCGGCAGTTGGCTGCGCTACCTGTGAACCCCTCAGCCTAGGAATCGGGCTATGACCACCAAACAGACCTTCCCGTCCTCACCGCGTCGCGATGACGACATTGACCTGCATGCACTGCTGGGCACGTTGCTCGACCACAAATGGTTGATCATCGGCGTCACCGCGGTGTTCTTCGTGATCAGCGTGGTGTACGCCACCTTGACCACGCCCATCTACGAGGCCACCGCCACCGTGCAGGTGGAGCAGAAGGTGCCCAGCCTGCCGGGTCTGGACGACCTGTCGCAGACGCTCGGCGCCACCTCTTCGCAGGCCACCACCGAGATCGCGTTGATCACCTCTCGCACGGTGATCGGGCAGGCGGTGAACAACCTCAAGCTGGACATCACCGCCAAGCCGGAACGCTTCCCGGTGATCGGCGACTACATGGCGCGCAGCTACAACCCGCAGATGCCGGGCGACGTGGCGCCGCCGTTCATGGGCATGGACAGCTACGACTGGGGCGGCGCGGAGTTGGACATCTTCCAGCTCGACGTACCCTCGGCCCTGCTGGACCGGCAGCTGCGCCTCGTCGCCGGCGAGCATGGCACCTACACCCTGACCGATGCGGGCGACAACGTGCTGCTGACCGGTCGCGTGGGCGAGTCGGCCACCGGCAACGGCATCACCATGCAGGTGCAGGCGCTGCACGCCAATCCGGGCACCGTGTTCGACGTGGCGCGCCACTCGCACCTGGGCACGATCACGGGCCTGCAGGGCGCGATCAATGCGACCGAGCAGGGCAAGGACTCCGGCATCATCGTGCTCACCTACGACAACGCCGATCCGGTGCTGGCCACCCAGCTGCTGGACCAGATCAGCGCGCTGTACGTGCAGCAGAACGTGGAGCGCAACTCCGCCGAAGCGGCCAACAGCCTGAAGTTCGTCAAGGAGCAGTTGCCCAAGGTCAAAATGGACCTTGAGAAGGCGACCGCCGCGTTGAATGCGTTCCAGATGCGCGCTCATTCGGTGGACATCAGCCTGCAGACCAAGGGCCTGCTCGACCAGACGGTGGCCCTGGATACGCAGATCGAGAACCTGCGCATGCAGATGGCCGACGTCGAGCGCAAGTTCACCTCCAACCATCCGACCTACCAGGCACTCGCCGCGCAGATCGGCCAGTTGCAGGGCAAGAAGAACGCGTTGGAGAAGCAGGTCGGCCACCTGCCCGATACGCAGCAGGAACTGCTGCGCCTGACCCGCGACGTGCAGGTCAGCAACGAGACCTACACTAACCTGCTCAACCAGGCCCAGCAGCTCGACATCGCCCGTGCCGGCACCGTCGGCAACGTGCGCGTGGTCGACCGCGCCGCGACCAACACCAACCGTCCGGTGTGGCCGCCCAAGACCATCCTGGTGCTGGCCGGCACCGCGTTGGGTGGCCTGCTCGCGCTTGCCTTCATCTTCATCCGCCAGCTGCTCAACCGTGGCGTGGAAGACCTGGCCGCCATCGAACACGTCGGCCTGCCGGTGTACGCCTGCGTTCCGCTGTCGGCCGCCGAGCGCGAGATCACCGATCGCAACGGCCGCGTGCGGCGAGGAGCCTATGCGCAACACCTGCTGGCGCAAAGCGCGCCGGACGACCTCGCGGTCGAGGCGTTGCGCAGCCTGCGCACCAGCCTGCACTTCGCCCGCCTGGAGGCCAAGAACAACCTGCTGATGATCTCCAGCCCGGGTCCGGGCGCCGGCAAGACCTTCGTCGGTTCCAACCTGGCGGCAGTGATCGCACAGGCGGGACAGCGCGTACTGCTGATCGATGCGGACATGCGCAAGGGCGCGCTGCACACCGTGGTCGGCGGTCGCCCGGAGCAGGGCCTGTCGGAACTGATCTCCGGCCAGATCGGCCTGTCCGAAGCCGTGCGCACGGTGGAGGGGGCGAACAACCTCTACTTCATCGCGCGCGGCAAGGTCCCGCCGAATCCGTCCGAGCTGCTGATGCATTCGCATTTCACCGCGCTGCTGGAGAAGCTCAAGCCGCGCTTCGACCTGATCATCATCGACACCCCGCCGATCCTGGCGGTGACCGATGCCGCGGTGATCGGCCACCACGTGGGCACCAGCCTGATGGTCGTGCGCTTCGGCGTGAACCAGGCGCGCGAGATCGCGCTGGCCAAGCAGCGCTTCGAGCAGAACGGCGTGCCGGTCAAGGGCGCGATCTTCAACGCGGTCGAGAAGCGCAGCGCGGGCTACTACGCCTACGCGTACTACGAGTACGCCGGCGCCAAGGCCTGATACAGCCTCCCTCCTCGAATCAGAAGGATTTCGCATGACACTGAAAGTCACCCTGTTCGGCACCGGCTACGTAGGCCTGGTCACCGGCACCTGCCTGGCGGAAATGGGCAACCGCGTGCTTTGCGTGGACGTGGACGCGGGCAAGGTCGCGCGCCTGAAGAACGGCGAGGTGCCGATCTTCGAGCCGGGCCTGTCGCCGATGGTCAAGCGCAACTTTGAGAGCGGCCGGCTGGACTTCACCACTCAGGCGGAGCCTGCGGTGCACCACGGCGAGGTGATCTTCATCGCGGTGGGCACGCCGCCGGACGAAGACGGCAGTGCCGACCTGCGCTACGTGCTGGAAGTGGCGCGCAGCATCGGCCAGCACCTCGATCGCTACGCGGTGGTGGTCAACAAGTCGACGGTGCCGGTGGGCACCGCCGACAAGGTGCGCGCGACCATCGCGCAGGCGCTGGCCGAGCGTGGCGCGGTGATCCCGTTCGACGTGGTCTCCAACCCCGAGTTCCTCAAGGAAGGCGACGCGGTGGAGGACTGCCTGCGCCCGGACCGGATCGTGATCGGCAGCTCAAGCGAGCGCGCCACCCAAGTGCTGCGCAAGCTGTACGCGCCATTCAACCGCAACCATGACCGCACGGTGGTGATGGACGAGCGTTCGGCCGAGCTGACCAAGTACGCCGCCAACGCGATGCTGGCGACCAAGATCAGCTTCATGAACGAGATCGCCAACATCGCCGAGCGGGTCGGCGCGGACGTCGAGCAGGTGCGCCGCGGCATCGGCTCGGACCCGCGCATCGGCTACCACTTCATCTACCCCGGCTGCGGCTACGGCGGCTCGTGCTTTCCCAAGGACGTGCAGGCGCTGGAGCGCACCGCGCGCACGGTCGACTACGACGCCAGGCTGCTGGGTGCGGTGGAAGCGGTCAACCACGCCCAGAAGGGCAAGCTGTTCGAGTTGATCGAGCGCCATTACGGCGGTGCGCTCAAGGGCAAGACCGTGGCGTTGTGGGGCCTGGCGTTCAAGCCCAACACCGACGACATGCGCGAGGCGTCCAGCCGCCGGCTGATGGAACAGCTGTGGGCCGCCGGAGCCAAGGTTCGCGCGTTCGATCCGGAGGCGCGCGCGGAAACCACGCGCATCTACGGCGAGCGGGCGGACCTGACGTTGTGCGAGGACGCTTACGAGGCGCTGGACGGCGCCGACGTGCTGGCGATCGTGACCGAGTGGAAGGCGTTCCGGGCGCCGGACTTCGCGCGCATCCGCGACGTGCTCAAGGATCCGGCCGTCTTCGACGGGCGCAACCTGTACGACCCGGCGCAGGTGGAAGACATGGGGCTGGCCTATTACGGCATCGGGCGCGGGCGTTCGCTCGCCTCGGTTCCCGTGCCGTCGGCGGCCATGCTGCGGCCGGCCGCTACGGCCTGAAACGCATCGCCCGTC
This sequence comes from Frateuria flava, assembly GCF_017837635.1. GTDB lineage: Bacteria > Pseudomonadota > Gammaproteobacteria > Xanthomonadales > Rhodanobacteraceae > Frateuria_A > Frateuria_A flava. The sequence goes on along the minus strand of NZ_JAGJRS010000013.1, from coordinate 132,124 downwards.
GGCCGCGACAAGCCGCGGCCGACGGGCGACTGCCGCCGCGCAGAACGGCATCCGGACGATGTCGCGGTCCGCACCGGATGCAGGTTGCTCATCCACCCTCACTCGCACTCACACGCCAGGACGCTCTCGTGAAACGCTTCTACCTCTCCGGACAGCGCACGTTTCGCAACCGCGGTTGCGAGGCCATCGTGCGCAGTACGGTCACCCTGCTGAAGGAGCAATTCGGCGACGTCGAGGTGCTGGTACCTTCGGTCAACATCGCGCGCGACAGCGCGCAGTGGCCGACCGCCGCCAGCGACGGCGTGCGTCTGGTGCGCGCCTATCTGCCGCCGCCCTCGCGCTACTGGGTGCAGCTGCAAAGCCTTCCGCTGCCGTTGATCAAGCGCGCCGGCTGGCCGTTTCCGATGCCGCGCTGGCTGCGCCGGCAGCTCGAATCGGTCGATGCCGTGCTGGCGGTCGGCGGTGACAACTATTCGCTGGACTACCGGATCCCCTCGCCGATCATGAGCGTGGATGGCTGGGCCATGGACATGGGCAAGCCGGTGATGCTGTGGGGCGCCTCGGTCGGACCGTTCGAGCGTGAGCCCGAATTCGTCGAGCCGGTCACGCGCCACCTGGCGCGAATGCATTTCGTCGCGGCCGGCGAATCGATGAGCCACGACTACCTGGTCCACAAGCTGGGCCTGCGCAACGTGATCCGGATGGCCGAGCCCTCGTTCATGCTCGGCAAGGAGCCGGTCGACCTGGCACCGTTCTGGCCGCGCGGCGAGGGCCACGTGCTGGGCCTCAACGTGAGCCGGCTGATCGAACGGCACAAGCGTCAGGACAAGGATCTGCACGCCGAACTGGCCGCCTTCATCCGCCACGCGGTGAAGGAATACCAGTTGGGCGTGCTGCTGATCCCGCACGCCGATCCGCTGCGCGAGGACCCGCGCGGCGGCGATGCGGCCTACATGGAACCGCTGCTGGCGCGGCTGGCCGACCTGGGCGACTGCGTCAAGATGATGCCCAACGATTTCAATGCGGTGCAGACCAAGTACGTCATCAGCTACCTGCGCTTCTTCATCGGCGCGCGCGCGCATCCGGTGATCTCGGCGCTGTCCAGCGGCGTGCCCACCGTGTCGATCGCGTACAGCGTCAAGGCCTGCGGCATCAATCGCGACATGTTCGGCAACCAGGAAATGGTGCTGCAGGCGCGCAACCTTTCGGCGACCACGTTGCGAGAGGCGCTCGAACAGATGGTGCAGCGCGAGGACACGCTGCGCAGCCTGCTCGAGCAGCGCACCGCCGAATGGCAACTGGCCGCGCGCGCGGCCGCCGCGCGCGTCCACGACTGCCTGTGCTGACACCGGGAGCCCCCATGCCGACCCTGATCACGGACAACCCGACGCGCCCCGCGCTCGCCCCCGACAGCAAGGTCGCGCCGGTGAGCGTGGTGGTGCCCTGCTACCGCTGCGTCGACACCATCGGCCCGGCCGTGGCCTCGGTCGCCGCGCAACGGCTGCCGCCGGCCGAAGTGCTGCTGGTCGACGATTGCAGCGGCGACGGCACGCTCGAGCGCCTCCACCAGGTCGCCGCCGACTATCCGGACGGCTGGGTGCGCGTGTTCACGCTGCCGCGCAACGGCGGGCCCAGCGCGGCGCGCAACTGCGGCTGGGAACAGGCGCGCCAGCCGTATATCGCCTTCCTGGATGCCGACGACACCTGGCACCCGGAAAAGCTGGCGATCCAGATGGACGTGCTCGCCAGCGATCCGGGCATCGCGCTGCTGGCGCACGGCATGAACGTGCAGGCACGCACCGATCCGCCGCCGGCGTTCCGTCGCCCGGTCGCGGTGCGCGTGCTGCCCAATCGCCTGCCGCTGCTGGGCAGCCCGTTCCCCACCGCGTCGATGGTGCTGCGCCGCGACCTGCCGTTCCGCTTCGACGAGCGCCGCCGCCGCGCGGAGGATTTCATGCTGTGGGCGCAGATCCTGCTCTCCGGCTACCGCTGCGCGCGCATCGAGCCGGTGCTGGCGTCGTGGCACAAGCCGCCGTTCGGCGCCGGCGGTCTGAGCGGTGACATGGAGGCGATGTATGCCGCCGCGATCGACGTGCGCCGTGCGCTCCACGAACAGGGCCTGATCGGCGGCGCCCGGATGCGCGTGGCCGCCGTGCTGGGCGTGGTCCGCCACGCACGTCGACGCGCCATTACCTATGCGCGCCGGTTCTCTTCAGGCACGCGCGCCACCGGCACGCAAGCCACCCAGGCCGACCAGGCGAGCTGACGATGAACACCACCACCATGAACACGCCCGTCGCGCTGATAGACAGCCCCACCAACACCAACGCCCGCGTCCTGCTCGGGTTGATGCTGGTGGCGGCGGTGATCGTCATCGTCGACTTCGCGGTCGCCACACGCGGCAACATCGGTACCGACACGTCGGTGTATGCGAGCTTCTACGAAAGCCTGGTCCATCACGGCGAAGTGCAGAGCCGCTTCGAGCCGGTCTTCTACTACCTGAGCGTGATGCTGGCCGCCACCGGCATGAGCTTTCCCGCCTACGAGGGGGTGATGTTCTTCGTGATGGCTGGCACCGCGCTGGTGGCGACGCGCCGCTACCACACGTTCCTGGGGAGCGAGACCGGCTACAGCACCTTCCTTGCCGCGTCGCTGCTGTTCCTGTTCATCTCGCCGGTGATGTCCAACGCGACGATCAACGTCATGCGCCAGGGACTGTCGTCGCTGCTGGTGTTCACCGCGCTGCTGGCGTTCTACCAGCGGCAGTGGCGTGCATTCGTCCTGTGGGGCCTGATGGCGACCGGATTCCACTACTCCGCGCTGCTGTACCTGTTCTTTGCGCCGGTGCTGCTGCTCAACACCAAGCTGCTGCGCGTGGCCGGCATCCTGGCGTTCCTGGCCTACTGCAGCGGCGTGACCATGGTGCTGGTGCGCGCGATCGTGCCCAGCGTCTACACCATGGTGATGGCCTATGACGCCGGCTCGTCCTACAAGGCGGGCGTGCGCCTGGATTTCGCGGTGTTCTCGCTGTTCTGGTACGTGCTGCCGTGGGTGGTCGCGCCGCTCGTGCGCGAGCCGGTGCGCGAGCGCATCAACCAGAGCACCGCCGTCTACCTGGTGCTGATGCTGCCGTTCTTCGCGGTGGGCTGGGGCAACTTCTCCAACCGCTATCTGCTGCCGGCGTGGCTGTCGGTGTCGCTGATCCTGGCCGCGATCTGCTGCGACAACCGGTTCTCGCCACTGCGCAACCCGGTCGTGCTGCGCATGGGGCTGGTCGGTGCCGCCGGCGTGTTCTGCTACTACGTCACCCACGGTGTGGTGCTGTGAGATTCGCGCGGCCGCACCCAGGCGCCATCGGCGTGCTTCACCCGTCGCCTGCATCGCGCCTGCTATGTGTAAGCGGGTGCGCGCGTCGCCGAGCGGCGCCGTAGCGGGCGGTTGCCCGCCCCGTCCGCGCCAGTCGTCCCACGCCGTTCCGAGGCGTCTGCAAAGGAAAACCGCCCATGTCCATCGTCACCGCTCCCGTGCAGGATGCCGATCCCCGCATCAAGCTCCGGGTCTCGCCATACCGGAACGACGCCGATTTCGCGCCGCTGTCCGGACTGGGCGGTGGCCGGCCGCTGGACCCGGTTTCGATCGCCGACGTGCTGCGCAATGCGTTCGTCTATCCGCCGCATACGATCTACCGCGACGTTCGCGTGGCGGTGATCGGCTTCGATCCGGAACGCGACCTGCACGCGGCGCCTGAATACCGCTTCCCGTTCCGCTCCTCGCCCGCGCCGCAGCGCCCGACCGCGCAGGTCGCCGACGAGGATGCATTGCTTCAGACCTATCACCGTCTGCTGTGCGACGCGGTCACGCGTTCGACCGCCGGCATGCAGGTGCCCTGGATGCTGCAGAGCGGCGGCAAGGATTCCAGCTCGCTGGCGATCGCCGTCGCCGAAGCACGCCCGGATACCACCTGCCTGACTTACCTCGGCGGGCGCGAGGAGGACGAGGTCGAATCCGCACGCGCGGTGGCACGGCAACTGGGTCTGCGCCACGAGGCGCTGGTGTGCGAGCCCGGCCGCGCGTACGACCGCTACCTGGCGATGGTCCCGCGCCTGCCGCTGCTGTCGGCCGACTTCGCCATGCTGTCCTACGCCGACCTAGTCACCGAAATCGCGCGTTCCGGCGGCGACGGCGTCGTCGATGGGCTCGGCTCGGACATCTATTTCGGCACACCGGTGGATGCGCGCAAGAGCACGCTGTTTCGCATGGCCCGGGACTTGCCGGTGCCGGCGAAGCTGTTCGAGGCCGGCCCGGTCAGCCGCAGTTTCGTCGCCTGCTTCGTGCTGGCCACGCTGGGCATGGATCCGTTCGAGCGCTACTTCCCCGGTTCGCGCTTCAGCGACGCGGAAGTCGATCGCCTGCTCGGGCGCCCGGTGGCGGCGCAGTCGCGCCAGCGCCTGCGCGTGTTCCAGGAGGAACTGGCCAACGCCCGCACCATCGAGGCGCGCAAGCGCGTCACGCTGGCCATCGTCGAGGCGGGCGCGGGCTTTCCCAAGGGGCAGTACACCACCACCGCGCTCGGCCTGCGCCAGGCCTATCCCTTCTGTGATGCGCAGCTGGCGGAGTGGGTCTACCGCGAGGTGCCCGACGCGTTGCTGATCGATCGCGAGGGCCACAACAAGCCGCTGGTGCGCAAGCACATCGCGCGCCGCTTCGGCGAGCTGCCGTACGTGCGGGCCAAGGGCTGCTTCCGCTTCGACCTGTGCGGGCTGGCGGCGGAGCGCTTCGAGCAGGTGCACGCGTTCGCCGTCGAGGCGCGCGACCTGGTTCCCGGCGCCGCGCGCTGGCTGGAGGACTACCGCGGCCGCATGGGCAACAAGTTCTTCGCTTCGAAGTTCTATCTGCTGGCGGTGGTGCTGCCGTGGCTGCTCAGCCGTGCCGATGCCCCGGCGCAGAGGCCGGACGCATGACCGGGCGCGAGGCCAACGCGCGCCGCCTGTTCCTGCAGCGCGCCCTGGCGCTGGGGGCGGCCACGCTGCTGCCGGCGCTGCCGCGCATGGCCAGCGCGGCGGCCAACCAGATTGACGTGCGCGCCAAGGGCGCGCGCGGCGACGGCAAGACCGACGACACCGCCGCGATCCAGGCGGCCATCGACGCTATCGCCACCACTGGCGGCACCGTGCGCGTGCCGGCGGGCAACTACATGATCGACGCCGCGCGCGCGATCAGCCTGCGCTCGAACATACGGCTGGAAATGGCGCCCGACGCGCAGTTCACCGCCTTGCCCAACACCCTCAAGCGCTACCACGTCATCCGCGTGTGGCGGGCAAGCAACGTGCAGATCATCGGCGGGCGCGTGCTCGGCGAGCGCGACCAGCATCGCGGCGACAAGGGCGAGTGGGGTTATGGCATCAACATCCAGGCCTCGCACAACGTGCTGGTCGACGGCACCCACATCGCCGACTGCTGGGGTGACGGCATATGGATCGGCGCGTTCGGCCGCGGCGCCAAGGCGGACATCTCCACCGACGTCACCGTGCAGAACGTGGTGAGCACCAACAACCGCCGGCAGGGGCTGTCGCTGGGGCCGTGCCAGCGCGTGCGCATCCTCAACAGCACCTTCAGCAACACCCACGGCACCAAGCCGCAGTCGGGCATCGACCTGGAACCCATGGGGCAGGGCGACACCAGGGACGTGCTGATCGAGGGCTGCACCCTGACCGGCAACTACGGCTGCGGCGTGGAGATCCACCACAACGTATCGGGCGTGGTGATCCGTCGCTGCACGATCCGCGACAACCACGGCTATGGCGTGCTGGCCGCGCAGATGAACGACCTGTGGGTGGACGACAACGTCATCACCGACAACGGCATGAACGGGGTCAAGCTCGCCGGCCTGACCCGCGACGTGAAGGTCACCGACAACACCCTGACCTCCAACAGCGCGCGCTCGCTGCGCCGCGCCCTCAAGGCCATGGTCTCCGACTCCGGCGGTGCGCATCCGGCGCAGCTGCACGTCGGCGACAAGACGTCCAACGTGCACGTGTCCGGCAACACGTTCTAGCGCGGCACGCGCCCAGGAGCGCAACAGCAAAGGAACCCCAGCGATGAAATTCGTCTTCTACGCCAACACCGACTGGTATCTGTACAACTTCCGCCTGTCCACCGCGCAGCGGCTGCAGGCGGACGGGCACGAAGTGGTGATGCTCTCGCCGCCGGGCCCGTTCGGCGGGCGCTTCGCCGCGCGCGGCTTCCGCTGGCTCACCCTGCCAATGGACCGGGCCAGCCTGAACCCGCTGCGCGAGGCGGTGACCCTCAAGCACCTGGTGCGCATCCTGCGCCGGGAGAAGCCGGACCTGCTGCACAACTTCACGGTCAAGTGCGCCGTCTACGGCGGCGCGGCCGCACGCATGGCCGGCGTGCCGGCCACGGTCAATGCGGTGGCCGGCATGGGCTACGTGTTCACCAGCAATGACCTCAAGGCGCGCTGCCTGCGCCCGATGGTGCAGGCGCTGATGCGCGGCACGCTCGACCATCGTCGCTCGCTGCTGGTCCTGCAGAATCCGGACGACGCGGAGATCTTCCGCCGCTCGCGGCTGGTTGCGCGCGAGCGCATCCACGTGATCCGCAGCTCCGGCGTGGACACCTCGCGCTTCCGGCCCAGCTCGATGTCCGGCCGCGACGGCCGCCTGCGCGTGCTGCTGGCCGCTCGCCTGCTGTGGGAGAAGGGCATCGGCGAGTACGTCGAGGCGGCCCGCCAGCTCAAGGGGCAGGGGCGCGACATCGAGTTCGTGCTGGCCGGCGCGCCCGACCCGGGCAACCCGCGCTCGGTGAGCGACGAGCAGGTACGGCGCTGGGCGGAAGAGGGCGTGATCACCTGGCTGGGCCACGTCGAGGACATGCCCGCGTTGCTGTCCACGATCGACGTGATGGCGTTGCCCAGCTACTACCGCGAGGGCGTGCCCAAGAGCCTGATCGAAGGCGCCGCGGCCGGCCTGGCGCTGATCACCACCGACCAGCCCGGTTGCCGCGAAGTGGTCACCCGGCACGGCATGGACGGACTGGTGGTACCGCCACGCAATGCCGCCGCGCTGGCCACGCTGGTGGCGCGGCTGGACGACGACCGCGACCTGCTGGCCCGGCTGGGTGCCGCGGCGCGCGAGAAGGCGGTGGGCGAGTTCGACGAGCGCGCGGTGATCCAGCGCACCCTCGACGTCTACGAGCGCCTGCTGGGGGCGGACATGCCGGGCGGCTCGCTGGCCGGGTCGACCTCGTAGGGCGCCTGTTACCTGTCGCGGGCCCGTAAGAGCGCCCTTGGGCGCGACCGCCGGGCCGAAATATGCGGGGCGGCCGCGCCCAAGGGCGCTCCTGCAAAAGGCCGAGTGCCCTGCGGTGGTCTTTTCGAGCAAAGAAACGCCGGGGCAGCGTGGCTGCCCCGGCGCGAGGTCGTGCGTTGACGCAACAGCCTGTCGGCTGCCCGTGGCGCGGCTTACTTCCGCTTGGGCGAAAGCGTGTTGTTGGACTGGGTGATCGAATACGCCTTCTTGCTGATCTGGATGTCGCGGCTGGTGCCGCCACCGGCGCTGCTGGCCGACATGTAGCGCGTGCTGTTGTACTGCAGCTTGTTGTTGGTGATGTTCACATGATGGGTCTTGGCGCTCATGCGAAGTCCGGCCAAGCCGTTCTTCGTGGCGTGGTTGCCCTGGATCTTCATGTGGTGCGCGTTGATAGACATAAGACCGAAGCCGCGATTGCCGGTGAACGTGTTGCCGGCGAAGGTCACGTCGGAGACGTGGGCGTGCATCTCGATGCCGTTGCCGTTGTTGCCCGAGATCACATTGTTCTGCAGGCGCACGTTATCGACCGGACCCTGTTCCTGCGGCTCGAAGTCGATGCCGGCCTCGGGCAGCGTGCCCTTGGTGTCCTTGAAGGTGCTGTTGACGATGTAGAGGTGCTGCACCGGACCGATCGACAGACCCTGGCGACGGTTGTGCGAGGACGTCACGTTGTTGACGGTCACGTAGTTGGAGCGGTCCAGGCGGCTGTTGCGGCCCAGGGCGCCGATCCACATGCCGTCACCCCAGAACTCCGACAGGTTGACGTTGCGCACCAGCACGTGGTCGGAGCCGGAGATGTTGATGCCGTAGCCCCACTCGCCGCGGTTGCCCTTGTGGCGCGCGCGGTCGCCGATCATCTTGCCGCCGACGATCTCGACGTTGTTCGCGTTGTGCACCTTGACCACCCAGTAGCGGCTGGCGCCGTTGGGGATCACGCGCAGCTCGGCGCTGGGATCGAGCTTCAGGCGCGTGTGGGAACGCAGCTTGAGTGCCTTGGTCGCATCGATCATGTAGCGGCCCGCCGGCACGAACACGGTGCCGCCGCTGTTGGGCAGCGAATCGATCGCCTTCTGGATGGCGGCGGTGTCGTTGTGCGAACCGTTGCCGCGGGCACCGAAGTTCTTGACGTTGACCGTGCGCGAACCGATCGAGATGTTGGGGGTGGCGTCCCACCAGGAAGCAGCAGCAGCAGGAAGTGCCACGGCAGACAGTGCCAGCGAGGCAGCGATCACCAGGGGCTTTGCGAGGAATGAGCGCTTGGCGGTGGCCGGCTTCGCCGAGGACTGGGTGTCGTGCAAATGCATCATCAGGTTTTGACCCTCTCGTCACGTGGAAGTGACACGCACCATGCGGGACCTTCACGTCGACTAACAAGCTCGACCATTGGGCTCTATTCATGAAGATCCGCGCTGGCGCCGCTGGGGGTGTCAGGCGTGACGCGATCTATCCGTAAGCGTTCCGTTTCATGAGTGCAATCAGCGTGTTAAACGTGAACGATCGAAGTGCGGCCCGAGCGGGAACGACACAGTCCTGCGATCGCCATCACACCCTGCAACCGCAGGATGTCGCGGGGTTTCGTAGACGATTTCTTGACTCGGAACGGCCGAACTGGACGGCTACGGGTTCGCCGTCGAAGTGACCTCCCCGGCGCGCCGCGTTCACGCGTGTCCGCATCGGCAACGGGCGGGTAAAAATAAATGGGCGGGAGGGGGCGGCTCGCGTGCCGAAGCGAGCACGACTGCCTTGCCGGCGTGGTTCGCCTGGCGGACTCGAGCAGGGCGGGGTGCGACTGCGAGATCTGCTGCAGGAGGTCGATGGCGCCCTGGCGATCGGTGGATGCCGCCCTGCTTCTGCCGGAGCGCACCTTGTGTGCGAGCGGCCGCCTGCCGCTTCTGGCGGTGGCACGGCGGGTGCGCTTACGAGGGGGCCGGCCAGGCCGCTGTTCGGCATTCGCTGCGATCGCGCAGGTTGTGCGCCCGTGCCGCGGCGACCGAAAAAAAACGCCGGGCATCGCTGCCCGGCGTTCGTCGTGTGGCGCAGGCCGAGTTCGGCCAAGGCTCAGTTGGGCGTCAGCTGGTTGCCCGACAGGGTGATGGACGAGGTCTTCTTGCCGATCTTGATGTCGCGGTTGTCCGCGCCGCCGGAGCGGGTGGGCGACATGTAGTGCGTGCTGTTGTACTGCAGCTTGTTGCTCTTCACCGACGAGTGGTGCGTCTTGCCGCTCAGGCCCACGCCGGCCAGGCCGTTGCGCGTCGCATAGTTGTTGGTGATGGTCAGGTACGGCGCGCTGATCGCCAGCATGCCGAAGCCGTCATTGCCGCTGAGCGTGTTGCCGGTGATGGTGATCTGCGAAATGTTGTAGTGCAGCTCGATGCCGTTGCCCGCATTGCCGGAGAAGGTGTTGTTCTCCAGGCGGATGGTGTCGGCCGGGCCCTGGTCCTGCGGCTCGATGTCGATGCCGGCCTCCGGCAGCGTGCCCTGGGTGTCCTTGAAGGTGCTGTTGACGATGTAGACGTGCTGCGCCGGCCCGATCGACAGGCCCTGGCGGCGGTTGTGCGAGGAGGTCACGTTGTTGACCGTCACGTAGTTGGAGCGGGTCAGCTTGCCGCCGGACTTCACGGCGCCGATCCACATGCCGTCACCCCAGAACTCCGACAGGTTGACGTTGCGCACCAGCACGTTGCTGGAGCCGGAGATGTTGATGCCGTAGCCCCACTCGCCGGTGTTGCCCTTGTGCTGGGCGCGGTCGCCGGTCACCTTGCCGCCGACGATCTCGACATTGTTGACCTCGAACACCTTGACCACCCAGTAGCGGCCGGCGCTGTTCGGGATGACCTTCAGTTCGGCGCTGGGATCCAGCTGCAGCCGCGTGTGCGAGCGCAGGTTGAGCGGCTTGAGCGCGTTGATCATGTAGCGGCCGGCGGGAACGACGACGGTGCCGCCGCTGCTCGGCAGCGAGTTGATGGCGGCCTGGATGGCGGCGGTGTCGTCGTGTGAGCCGTTGCCCAGCGCACCCTTGTTCTTGACGTTGACGGAAGCGGAGCCGATCGAGATGTTCGGGTTCGCGTTCCACCAGTTCGACGCGGCAGCAGGCAGTGCCACGGCAGACAGCGACAGCGAAGCGACAGCGATCATCAAGGACTTTTTCATGGAGAAATCTCGCTTGGTGGTGCCCGGCTTGGCCGAGGACTGGGTGTCGTGTTGGTTGGTCATCAGGAGGTTGACTCTCTCGTCACATGGAAGCGACGCGAAAGATGCAAGTCCTTCACGGTGCTAACAAGCGCGACCATTGGGTCCGGTTCATGGAAAACAGGCCGGCCCGTGCGCGCCGAACCCTTGGCGCACGGGGCTGGCGGGCGGCCGGGCGCTGCGGGCGCGCGCGTGCGATTGCCTTGGGAAGGGCCGCGATGGCCGCTGCGCGAAGCGCGCAGCCAGCCGTGGGGCAGGCAGGTGCCTGCCTGACGCGGATGTATGCAGCGAGGCGGCGCTTCCTATACCCCCGGTTGACGTGCCTCGCTATTCACTGAATAGGTGCCTAGGACGGCACCTCCACCTGCGGCTCTCCGGAATGGTTCTGGCCGCGTCGAAAGTCTGCATTCCTGCGTGAGGTCTCGTCCCCACATCCGTGCCGGGCAACCCGGGCGCGTTGATCCGCGAGACCGCTTGCCCCATGGAGGACAACCATGATTTCAAGAAGACGCTTTCTTCAGTCGTCCGCTTCCCTTGCCCTGTTGCCGCTGCTGCCCCGCGTGGTCAGGTCCGCCGATACGGTGGTGCGCACCCGGCCCAGCTGGGACACGTTCTGCACGGGCCCCCTGTATGAGCCGTTCGTCGCCGCGATCGGCGCCATGCGGGCCAACCGCGGTACCACCACGCCTGCGAACTGGGGCTATTGGGTGGACGTCCACCAGAGCTCCTGTCCGCACCGGTCGCCGTATTTCCTGGCCTGGCATCGCGGCTTCCTGTACCGCTTCGAGGAGAACCTGCGCACCGTCTCGGGCAATCCGGACATGGTGCTGCCGTACTGGGACTACTACACCCATCCGCAGATCCCGCCGGAGTTCCTCGACACCACCTCGCCGCTGTGGCGCAAGGAGCGCACCGGCGAAGACGTCACCGAGGCGCTCAGCCTCGACCCCTTCGCCGACGACGTGATCAACTTCCAGCGCGGCAGCGGCAACGCGTTCGAGCCCAAGCTGGAAAACGCCCCGCACAACCCGGTGCACAACCTCATCGGCGGCGCGATGGGCGACGTGGCGATCTCGCCGCGCGACCCGCTGTTCTGGGTGCACCACGCCAACATCGACCGGTTGTGGCTTGCCTGGTTCGAGGCCGGCGACGGACGCCACATGCCGCGGGCCTACCAGAACTACTGGCAGGGCTCGTTCCAGTACGGCGACGCGGTGGAGGAAGTGCCACGCGTATGGGCCCGCAACCCGTCGCGGTACATGTTCTACCAGTACGAGAACGAGACCATGCCCGCCGCGCTGCCGCCCACCGATCCGCCGCCGAGCACCTCCACCGCGACCGCGCGCGCCGCCACGCTGTCGACCTTCTCCCTGCGGGGCACGGCTCCGCTGCGGCCCGCGAGCGTGGGTACCACCGCCCTGGGCACGTCGCAGTCGCTGGTGCTGGACGAGCACTCGGTCACCGTCGACGTTGCGCTGACCGCGCAGAACGCCAGCCAGGTGCGCTCTATGCTGCTTCGGCCACAGGCGGCGCAGGCCACCGCCAAGCCCGATCCGCTGCGGCTGGTGCTCGACGGCGTGCAGCTCACCGGACTGGGCGCCAAGGGCGGGTACTTCTACAAGATCTACGTCAACCTGCCCGAGCAGCCGGGCGTGAACCAGCCCGAGCGTACCTACCTGCTCGGCATGCTGGGGTCCTTCGAGATCGGTGTGGCGCAGATGCAGGCGGCCATGCAGGGCAAGGGCATGCAGGGCATGCACGACATGCGTGCGGCGGGCGGCAAGCCGGACGTACGTTTCGTGTTCCCGATGAGCGAGGCGCTGCGGGGCATCTGGCCGACGGACCTGGACACGCTCAGCATCTCCTTCGTACGTGCGAACGGCCGTGCGCATCCGGCCAAGGGCCACACCATCCGCGTCAAGACCCTGCGCGTGGAGGCGGACGACTGAGCCGTTTCCGCCAGTGATGGAATGGCTGGCCCATGCCGGCCAGCCAGGGGCGTCGTAGCGATACGGCGCCCCTGTCGTTCGTGGCCCGCCAGCGGGTGCTTCGACGGTCCGTGCAACGCGTGACCGGAATCGGGTTGCCACGTGGCAGCCGCCTGCCAGCGTGCTCTACAGCCCTTCTGTGATGCGGTTCTCGCCGGCCCGGGCGGGCTCTACGGGCGGCCGGAATCCTTTTGCCAACCTGATCATGTTTCGCTCACTTGGGTGTTTCTGTCGAGCTTGCTTAGGTACGTGACGAGCGCGCATTTTTTGCGTGAGCTTCGCGTGACGAAGCGCTACCCGACAAAACACCTGAGACACCGTCCGATCATGAACACTTCCGTTAAGAATCAGCAGCTTGCCGCCTCTGTCCGTACCGCCGTCACCGCGAAGAATTTTGTGAAGAAGCCGCTGATGCTGGCGTTTGCCGCGCTGGCCCTTTCCGCCGTCGCCGCGCCCTCGTTCGCTGCCGACTGGTGGACGGCGATGCCCAAGCCGGTCATCGGCAAGAGCATGACCGTCGACGTGCGCACCAAGGGTGCCCTGGGCGACGGCGTGCACGACGACACCGCCGCCATCCAGGCCGCGGTCGATGCGCTGCCGACCTCCGGTGGCACGGTGTTCGTGCCGGCCGGTCACTACATGGTCAACGCGACCAAGCCGATCAAGCTGCGCTCGCACACCCGCCTGCTGATGGACCCGGCGGCGACCCTGGAAGTGATCCCGACCAGCAACAGCCGCTACATGGTCATCCAGATCTACAACGCCACCGACGTGCGCGTGGTCGGCGGCAACCTGGTCGGCGACCGCGTCAAGCACCTGGGCGACACCGGCGAGTGGGGCTACGGCATCAACGTCACCGCCGCGACCAACGTCGTGCTGAAGAACGTCAACCTGTCCAACTTCTGGGGCGACGGCGTGTGGATCGGCGCCAAGGACGTCAACAAGGTTCACGTGCGTTCGGACTACGTGACCGTCGACGGCATCGTGTCCAGCAACAACCGCCGCCAGGGCCTGTCGATCGGCCCGTCGCAGCACGTCTACATCGTCAACAGCACCTTCCAGGGCACCAACGGCACGCTGCCGGAGGCGGGCATCGACATCGAGCCGATGACCGAAGGCCTGACTAACGCCATCCGCCTGGAGAACAACACCTTCGCCGACAACCACGGCAACGGTATCGAGATGCACGCCAATATCTCCGACATCGCCATCGTCGGCAACACGATGAAGGGCAACTACGGTTTCGGCGTGCTGGGCGTGTCCGCCCCGGGCGTGACCGTCACCGGCAACTTCATGACCGAGAACGGCTTGGCCGGCGTGCGCCCGAGCGGCAAGTCGCATGACTGGTCGATCACCGGCAACACGCTCAAGTACAACAGCACCCGCTACATGTCCGCCACCAAGGAAGGCGGTGCGCTCAGCCGCGACCTGCAGTTCGGCGCCAACACCTACAACATCTCGGTGTCGGGCAACATCTTCTCCAACGCCAAGTACAACACCTACACCCGCTGAGCCTCATCGGCTGGGTACTCCCCGGGGCAGCCTTCAGGCTGCCCCTTTTTTTGCCTGCGCCCCGCCGCGGCGGCTTTGACGACGCATTGATCCGGGCCGGTCAATCCTAGGTCGTTAAATTTCCGCACGGTCGAGGTCGGTCATGAACAAGGAGCGTGAGGCTCACGTCGTCCTGGAAGGGGATGCCCGGGCCCGGGCCATGCCTTCGGGGGCGTTTGCACCGGTAAGCGTGGTGGTGCCGTGCTACCGCTGTGCGGAAACCATCGACGACGCGGTCGCCTCGATCGCCGCGCAGACACTGCGCCCGGCCGAGGTGCTGCTGGTGGAGGACGCCAGCGGCGACGACACGATCGGGGCGCTGCATCGGGTCGCCGCGGCCTACGGCACCGACTGGATCCGGGTGATCGCGCTGCCGGCCAACCGCGGACCCTCGCACGCGCGCAATGTCGGTTGGCAGCAGGCGCAGCAGCCCTACATTGCGTTCCTCGATGCCGACGACAGCTGGGGCCCGCGCAAGCTGGAGCTGCAGATGGCGGCGCTGGAGGCCGACCCGGAGATCGCGCTGATCGCCCACCAGATGCAGGTGCGGCCGCGCGGTACGGTGCTGCCGCCGCCGCGGGCGACGGTGGGCGTGGATATCGTGGGGCGTGGCACCTTGCTGGTGCGCAACCCCTTTCCGACCGCCTCGGTGGTGTTGCGCCGCGACCTTCCGTTCCGCTTCGACGAGGAGTTCCGCCGCTCGGAGGACTATCTGCTGTGGTCGCAGATCGTGCTGTCCGGCTACCGCTGCGCCAAGATCGACCAGGTGCTGGCGATCTGGAACCGGCGCGAGAACGGCGAGGTCGGCCTGAGCGACGATTTCGACGCGATCCACCGCGGCCGGCGCGACCTGCGCCGCAAGCTGGTGCGCCAGGGGCTTCTCAGCAGGTACGAATACCTGTTCGCCAGCACCATCGGCCTGGCCAACAAGATGCGCCGCACCGTCGTACGCGGGCTGCGCCGCCGCGCCCACGCGCCTGCCTGACGAGGCCTGCGTGGACATCGGAAGCGGACGCGACGCTGACGCTCCCTCCACGTTTCTGTCGAAAGAATGTACGAGCCTTGCCGCCCGGGCGCAGGACACTGCGCCGGCGCGGCATCCCCTGCTGCGGGCGAGTTAGGAAGACTGCCATGATCGTTTCACACAAGCACAAGTTCATCTTCCTCAAGACCAACAAGACGGCCGGCACGTCGATCGAGATCGCGCTGTCGAAGTTCTGCGGCCCGGACGACATCATCACGCCGATCTCGCCGGTGGACGAGGAAACCCGCCAGGCGCTGGGCTACCGCGGGCCGCAACACCACCTGGCGCCCTGGTACGAATACGGCGTTCGCGATGTCGTCGAACGCGTGTTCAAGGGCAAGCGCCGGTCCCGCTTCTACAACCACATGACGGGGCGGGAAGTACGCGATTTCGTGGGCCCGGAGGTGTGGAACAGCTATTTCAAGTTCTGCTTCGAGCGCAACCCCTACGACCGCCTGATCTCGTACTACCACTGGGCGCATCGGTCCTCGCCGTCGCGGCTGCCCTTGTCCCGCTTCATTCGCACGTCGCGGGCGATGATGCTCAAGAAGCGCGGCTACGAGGTGTACACGCTGGACGGCAAGGTGGCGGTCGATCGCATCTGCCGCTTCGAGTCGATCCACGAGGAACTCGAAGAGGTGCGCAGGATCATCGGACTGCCCGAACCGCTCGAGCTCCCCCATACCAAGGTGAGGAAGCGCAGCGACGCGCGCGGCTACCGCGAGGTGCTGGGCGAGGAAGAGCGCGACTGGGTCGACCGGACCTTCGGCGACGAGATGCGGTTGCTGGGTTATCACTACTGAAAAGCCCGCGCTGGCTCTCTGTTCGGGGCGAAGGGGCAAGCTGAACGACACCCGCCGGACCGCAGACATGGGTTCTCTCTCTCCTCCGGGGGAGGTTGAGGGCGCTCGCGCGAGGCGCCCAACCAACGTGGCTTTTCAGAGCTTTGTTGCCCGCAGGCAACCGGTTCCCCGCGAGCCCGGCCCCTCACCCAGCCCCCTCCCCGGCAGCGGGAGGCTCAGCCTGGGGAACGTCGGGCTTGCTCATGCTTGCGCTTCTTGAACGACGATTTCACGGCAAAACCCCAATCATCGGGCCGGCAAACAGGCCGCGCGGACGCCCCTTGCGAGGGACGGCCGAAGGCCCCGGGCCTGCCGCTTGCGAAAGTGCGGACCGGCCTGCAATCCGAACGAAGTGAAGGGCTTGGCTAGATGGATCCGATCGACCGCAAGCACGGCAACAGGCCAGGGGGAAGCATGAACCTCAGCGTGGTGGTGCCTGCCTACCGTTCCGAGCGCTGGGTCGAACGCACGATCCGCTCGGCGATCGCCGAGGGCGTGGCCGAGCGCAACATCATCGTGGTCGAGGACGGTGTGCTCGACGGTACCGGCAAGGTGGTCCAGGCGACTGGGGCGCGGCTGTTCTCGCTGCAGCAGAACGGTGGCGCGCCGCACGCGCGCAACCTGGGGCTGGCCCAGGTGGACACCGACTACGTGATGTTCCTGGATTCGGACGACTACGTGGAGAACGGCCTGCTTGCCGGCCTGGTCGACGTGCTCGAACGCGAGCGCGCGGACGTGGCGATCGGCCCGTGGGTGTACGACGGCGAGGGACGCGAGCGCGGCATGCTGCGCCAGCCGCCATCGCTGGACAACGGCGAGCGCATCTTCCACTGGGTGATGCATGCGTTCTTCCCGCCCTGCTGCATCGCCTGGCGGACCGACGCGATCCGAGCGATCGGCGCCTGGGACGAACGGCTGCGCAAGGACCAGGACGGCGAGCTGATGATCCGCGCGCTGATCCGCGGCCTGAAGGTGGCGATCTCCAGCCAGGGCAATGGCGTCTACTGGCAGCACAACTCGCCCCATCGCGTCACCAAGGCGCAGATCAAGGACGTGATGTACGCCGCCGACGTGGTGTTCGAGCAGATCGAAGGCTGGGTACGCTCGCGCTTGTCCAGCGGCGACGGCCAGGACGAGCGGTTCGCCCTGGGCCGTCTGTGCTGCAAGACCGCCTGGGTCGCCTACGCCTACGGCGACAGTGCCTCGGGTGCGCGATGGAGCGCCAAGGCACGTGAGTTCGGCTTCCACAACCGCGGCTACAACGCGCGCAGTGCGCTGCTGGCTTCCTTCCTGGGTACCCGCATTGCCTCGCGCGTCAAGGCCAGCACCAGTTCGGTATACCGGCGTATCGCGCAGCGATAGGACGTCTCCATGCGCCGCAGCGGCGACCCTTCGTGCCCGGACGGCCGCTATACGGCCGGTTCACGTCAATCCCTCCAACGTTCGCGGCCCCGACCCACGGTCGAGCCCGCCTCCGATCCGCCACCCATGACCGACACGCACGCAAGCGCCGCCCACCGCATCCTGTTCGAGACGGACCACCTGCACCAGGACCTGCGCAAGCGCAGCGTGCGCGGCGCGGCGGTGACCATTTCCAGCCAGGCGGCGCGGCTGCTGCTGCAGGTCGGCGGCATGGCGTTGCTGGCGCGGCTGCTGTTGCCGGAGGACTTCGGCGTCTACGGCAAGACCATCGCGCTGACCGGCTTCATCACCACCATCCAGACCGGTGGGCTGTCGCTGGCGACCGTGCAGCAGGCGCAGATCAACCATGGCCAGGTCAGCACGCTGTTCTGGCTCAATGTGCTGCTGGGACTCACGGCGGCGGCGCTGGTTGCTGCGCTCAGTCCGGCGATGGCGTGGTTCTACAAGGACCCGCGCGTGCTGGCGATCGGCCTGGCCATGGCCGGCGTGGTGCTGATCAGCAGCCTGGGCGTGCAACATCGCGCGCTGCTGCAGCGACAGATGCGCTTCATGCAGAAGGTCAGCGGCGACCTGGTGGCGCTGCTGTCCGGCTTCGTCGCCGCGGTGATCGCCGCGTCGATGGGCGCCGGCTACTGGTCCTTCGTCATCCAGCAATACACCATGGCGCTGGTCACGCTGGTGATGCTCTACGGCTTCTGCCGCTGGGTGCCGGGATTGCCCCGCCGCCGCAGCGGCGTACGCCCGATGGTCAAGCTCGGCGCCAACCAGAGTGCATCGAGCATCCTCAACTTCGCCAACCGCAACGTCGACAACGTGCTCATCGGCCGCTACATCTCCGATGCCGCGCTGGGTTTCTACACGCTCGCCTATCGGCTGTTGCTGTTGCCGATCCAGCAGATCAACGCACCGTTGTCCTCGGTGATGTTGCCGGCGTTGAGCCGATTGCAGCACCAGCCCAAGCGCTTCTGCCGGTTCTATTACCGCGCGCTGGGCGCGATCGTGTTCGTCGGCATGCCGATCGTGTGCTTCCTGTGGGTGGATGCGCGCTCGGTCATCCAGATCGCCCTGGGGCCGAAGTGGCTGCCTACGGTGCCGCTGTTCCAGGCGCTCGGTGTCGCCGCATTCATCGGTACCTTCAACATCGCCGGCAACTGGGTCTACACGTCGCTGGGGCGCACCGATCGCAGGCTGTTCTGGCAGGGCATCGCCACGCCGGTGACGCTGGCGGCGTTCTTCATCGGCCTGCCGTGGGGCGCTTTCGGCATCGCGGTCTCCTTCAGCGCCACCCGCGTGCTGCTGGTGGTGCCCTCGCTGCACAACGCCTACCGCGGCACGCCGGTCGACCTGTGGACCACGGCCAAGACGCTGGCGCGGCCGGCGGCCACGTCCATCGGCGTGGCCGCCATCCTGTGGGGCCTGCAGCACACGATGACCGAATGGCCGGTGCGGTGGGTGTTCCTGGATGCGCTGATCTACGGCGGCCTGTACCTGGGAGCGTGGCTGGCCAATGCATCGGGGCGGGCGCACCTTCGCGACCTCATGTCGGTGCTGGAGGAGTTGCGCTCGCGCAAGCGCTGAACATGCGGCGGGCATGAGGGTGCCCGGTCGGGCAGGAGGACACCATGCAGGGAACATGGCTTCGCGTGTCGCATCCGCTGCGCCAGGCGGTGTCCGGCGCCATCCGCTATTGCCGGCATCGCACGGCCGCGGTGTTTCCCAGTCCGGTGATCTTCGGCGGCAGTCCCAAGTCGGGCACGACCGCCATCGCGGCGCTGCTGGCCGAGGCGACCGGCCTGTCGATCAGCAACGATCCCTTCTGGCGCGTGCTGCGCAGCGACGGCGACGGCTACCTGCTGCCGGACGTGCTGGAAGGAAACCTGCCGCTCGACGCATTCGTGCGCAAGTATCCGGCGTATTTTTCCGCCCGCATCGTCAAGGACCCGGACTTCGTGTTCCTGTACCGCGAGCTGCAACAAGTGTTTCCCGAGTCGCCGCAGGTGTTCATCGTGCGTGATCCACGGCAGAACATCCGCAGCATCCTCGACCGGCTGCACATGCGCGGCGACCTCGAACACCTGGGGCCGGCCGAAAACCGCCGGCTCGCCCGCGAAGGCGGCTGGCGCGCGGTCCTGGACGGCCGGGGGCTGGGCCTGGACGGGCGGGCGAACTATATCGGCCGTCTGGCCCAGCGATGGGTGCGGGGCGTCGACGCGTACTTCGCTGCCGGCACACCAGTGCACCTGGTGCGCTATGAGGATTTCCTGGAAGACCGCGGCGCCCTCATCGCCGACCTCGCCGAGCTTCTTGGCCTGGAACTGCGGACCGACGTCGACGCCAGGCTGGCCCGGCGGCCGACGCATCACGGCCATCGTTCGCTTTCCACGGAAGCATTTTTCGGCGAGCGCAACCTCGCGCTCATCGAGCATACCTGCGGCGCGCACATGGCGAAGTTCGGCTACGCCTGATCCTGTGCCGGGCGCTATCCGCCGGATACGTTCGGTGCGACGCAGGCGTGCCTGTGGCAAGACTCGTCCTCCTGCCCACCTCGCGTGGTCAGGGAAGGGCCGGGATCGCGACCAGAGCGCGCAGTCGCGCTCCGGAGCCTTCCTCCTCGAACGCGGGAGATGGTGGTGGCGGCCGGCGGTTTCGGCACCTTCGGCAGGCGCGCCATTCACCCGCTTGCGACGGCCGCGATGGCAACGTTCGCTGCGGTGCGGCCGCGGGCCAGGGACGACAGCCGACATGGGCGGCGGCCCTTCGCAAACGGCGGCCGCCCAGCACCGGACAACGACGTGCAAACGCCGCAGCCGTCGATCAACAACCACCGCGCGTACCCGATACCGCACACAAGGAGATCCAAGGTGACGGCCAAAGTTTTCTGCATCGGTTTCCACAAGACCGGAACCACCAGCCTTGCCGAGGCACTGCAGGTGCTCGGCTACCGGGTGACCGGGCCGAACGGCGTGCGCAATCCGGACATCGCCACCAAGGTTCGCCCGATGGCCTGGGATCTGGTCGAGAAGTACGACGCGTTCCAGGACAACCCGTGGCCGATCCTCTACAGGGAGCTGGACCTGCGCTACCCGGGCAGCAAGTTCGTGCTGACCATGCGCAGTACCGAGTCGTGGCTGCGCAGCCAGCTCAAGCATTTCGGCGAGCGCGAGACGGCCATGCGCAAGTGGATCTACGGCGATACCCACGGCTGCCCGCAAGGCAACGAGGAGGTCTACGTCCGCCGCTACGAGACGCACAACCGCGAGGTGCAGGAGTATTTCCGCGATCGTCCCGACGACCTGCTGGTGATGGAGCTGGCCAAGGGCGACGGTTGGGAGAAGCTCGCGCCCTTCCTGGGCAAGCCGATGCCTGCGATGCCGTTCCCCCACGCCAACAAGGCCGGCGATCGCGCACTGGTCGCGAAGCTGCTGAAGAAGGGCAAGGCGCAGCTCGCGCACATGGGCGTGCGGCTGGCCTGACGACAGGAACCTGTCCGTTGCGGATGTTCAAAACGCCCCGCTCGGGGCGTTTTGTACGTCCGGGCTCCTGCAGATCCTCGGGACCGCTCAGGCTTCGGTGGGATGCTCGGGCCAGCCGAAGCGCTCGCCCAGCGACAGGTCCCAGGCTTTTGGCGTGAACACATAGGTGCCCGCGCCCGGTGTGACGGTCAGCTCGCCGACGTAGACCTTGCCCTGGTGCACGTAGAAGTCCACGCGCAGGTAACCGAGCGGCTGCGCCAGCTTCTTGGCCAGCGCCAGCATCTCGGGCAGCGCCTCGGGCTTCTCGGTGGTGCCTGAGCTGGGACGCAGCAGTGGCAGGTCCATCTCGAAGGGCGCCGGCGACCAGTCCTCCAGGTACAGCTGTTGTTCGAGATCGCGGAAGCGGCCGTGCATGTGCTGGATGAACACGAACGGCTCGCGGCCTGGCGAGTTGAACACGTTGAACTTGTAGTCGTCCGGCGCATTGCCGCCGTCCAGCAGCGCCTTCTCGAAGAGGATCTTCGGCGGGATCGAGAGGTAGTGCTTTTCCCGGCTGCGCGAGGCAGCGCCCGCGGCGAGCCAGCCGTTGGCCAGCGCGGCCAGCTGCGCGGGGTCTTCCTTGCGCATGTCGCGGACGATCTTGACCTGCCCGAAGCCATTGCTGGTCTTCATCACGAACGAGGCGGGCAGGTTGTCGAAGGTCGCAGGCGTGACCAAGTCGCAGGACAGGTACGCCGGCACCACATAGTCCGCACCGACCGTGCGGGCGACGTAGTCGCGCGCGGCGACCTTGTCGGCCAGCGTGGTGAACACGGGCACCGGATAGCGCATCCGGTAGAAGATCTTTTCGGAGAAGCGCTTCGGGTTGCGGAAATTGCAGAACCGTCCATGCACCTGCAGGGACTTGTACTGGTAGAACCCAGCGTCCGGAAGCGAATTGAAAAGGCGCTTGATGGCCTTCTTGGGCGCGAGGATCTTCATGACGCTCTCTCTTCCTGTCCTTCCGACCACCCGTCCTTAAGACGGTACGCAAGGCGGGTTGGTGCCATTCGACGACGCGCCTGACCGGGCCTGAACCACCACCCCGGACAGCGGGGCGACGCTACTTCAAGGCCCCGGACCCGTCATCACTGCGCATGCCTGCCGGTGAGTGCCTCCGGAACGGCGATGGGTTGCGTTTGCCGGAGGGGACATCGTTTGTGTATTGGGTAGCACGGGTCCCGCAAGACCCGATGGTCGCAACCGACGTTCCGATGCTTCAGATCGCCTGTCGCGCCCGTTGCGCCTGGTCGCACGCGGCCCGGGCACTCGGGGCGAGATACCCGAACTTCTCCACGATGAACCGGTCGCGGTCGCCGACGAGCTTTTCGGTCTGCTCGTCGTAGTAATAGCCGGGGCCGCGCTTCTTGGAGGAGGTGTTGGTCTTGGGCCGCTCCATCAGCTCGGCGACCTTCTGCGCGGGCACCTCGACGTTCGCGGCCCGCAGCGCTTCGAGCAGGTCGGCCTCCAGGTGCTCGTTGCGGATGAACCGGTCGACGAAGCAGTGCTGCCGCTCGTGCTCGATGAGTTGCTCGGGCGTGGTCACCGCCCGCAGCGTGCCGAACTGGTTCTTGCGGCAGGTGAACAGGCGCATGTAGCGCCAGGTCAGCAAGCCGGCGAAGCGATTGACCGGAAAGCGCCAGTAACCCTCGCCGATGTCGCGCCAGTAGCCCGGGTCGTGCAGCATGCGCACCCATTCGCGGAAAGCACCCGGATCGTTGATGTCGCGGAAGGTGCGCTGCCACTCCTTGGTATGCCAGTTCGGCCGCATGCCCATTACCAGGCGCAGCACCGAGAAGAAGTCCCGCTTCCAGCCGTGGTCGCGCAGGCGGATGCCCGGCGTGCTCAGGTTGCTGTAAAGGTCGCCCCGCCCATCGCAGCAGTAGGCCCAGAGCGACACGTGCCAGTCCCATGGGTCGCGCACCGAGCCCAGGAAGAAACGGTCGCCGGTGAACACCTCCTCGGGGGCCTGGTTGTGGCGCATCACCAGGCGGCCGCCGACGATCTCCTTGAGCAGGTTGCGGATGTGGGTGCATCCGGTCTTCTGCAGTTCGAGAAAGACGATCCTGTCGGAAACGAACATAGGTACTCCAGGTTTCTTGGGTCATGCGCGTCGCGCTGGCCGGCCCACGCGCGCTCGCCCGCACGTGCGGGCGAGCCTCCTGGCCGGCAGCGTCGCGCAGGTGTAGGCGACCGCCGTAGCGGCGACGTTGCCATCGGTTCTGTCGTAGAGCGGTGAACTGCTGACCTCGCTTGGGCCGCTCATGGCGCATGACGCCGCCGATTCACCCACCTACGACAAACGCGATGGCAACGTCCCGGCGTTTCGCGGCACGTCACCGGTGACGCGCCGACCGCCATGCACGGATGACGCCGCCCGCGGGCAACAGCCAACGATGGAGCCGATATGTTTGTTTCCGACAGGATCGTTTTCGTGGAACTGCAGAAGACCGGATGCACCCACATCCGCAAGCTGCTCAAGGAAATCGTCGGGGGCGAGCTCATCGACAAGCACAACCAGGCCGGAGCGCACCTGTTCACCGGCGACCGCTTCTTCCTCGGCTCGATCAGGAACCCGTGGGACTGGTACGTCTCGCACTGGGCCTATGGCTGCGATGGCAAGGGCACGGTGTTCTACAACGTCACCACCGACGGCTGGCGCGGCCGCGGCCGCGGCTGGAAGAAGCACCCGATGCAGACGCTGGCCGAGTTCCTGCAGAGCCGCCCGAACCGTCACGCGGACCAATGGCGACGCACCTACCGCGATGCCAACGACCCGGGCGCATTCCGGCAGTGGCTGCACATGCTGCACGATCCCACCTACTGGCCCGACATCGGTGAGGGCTACTGGAAGTGGCCCGCCAACCGGGTTGCCGGCCTGTTGACATGGCGCTACATGAAGCTGTTCACCTGCCGTGAGGGCGGGCTGGGCGCGTTGAAATCCATCGTGACGCCAGAACAACTGGCGGCGCACGAAAGCCGGCACTGCTTCATCGACGCCTTCATCCGCAACGAGCGGCTGGAATCGGACCTGCTCGATGCCCTGGCCCGCGCCGACATTGCCGTGCCGCCGGCCACGGTCGAGGAGATCCGCATGCGACCGAAGACCAATACGTCTTCGAAGAAGCACGGCGCGCAGTTCTATTACGACGCCGCGACCGAGGCGCTGATTGCCGAGCGCGAGAAGCTGATCGTGGAGAAATTCGGCTACCTCGCCCCGGGGGCTGGTGCCTGCGACCGGCGTGCGACCGCGCCGGTGTAGCGGGGCGCGTTCACGCGCCGGTCATCCCGGCGAGGCCTTCTGCGGCTTCACGCAGCGCGATCGGGCCATGTTCCGACTACTTTGCGTTTCATCTCTCCGGCACGCCCTTCTGACAGCGCTTCCACGCTTGCGTTGAAAGAATTGCCCAGCCCGCCGGCGTTTGTTCAACAGGCGTATGCCGGCAGTGAAGCGGGCCGCCTGCCGGCGACGTCCAGGCGGCCCCTTGTTCCGGAATCGCATAACGCAAGGCTACCGATTTCTTTCACAAACGCTTGTCCAAGATGCAACGTCACGGTTGCCTCCTTGGCGCCCCACTGCAACAGGACTGCCCATGACTCTGGCCGCCACCCCCCAAGACCACGCCGCGCCGCGCACGGAAACCGCGCGGGACACCGATCTGCAGCGCCTCGCCGCTTCCTCTCACCTGAAGCGACTGGAGGCCGAGGCGATCCACATCATGCGCGAGGTGGCGGCCGAGTTCGCCAACCCGGTGATGCTCTATTCGGTGGGCAAGGATTCCTCGGTGCTGCTGCACCTGCTGCAGAAGGCGTTCTACCCGGCGCCGCCACCGATCCCGATGATGCACGTGGATACCACCTGGAAGTTCCGCGAGATGATCGCCTTCCGCGACCGCCGCGCGAAGGAGACCGGCTGCCGGCTGATCGTGCACACCAACCAGGAAGGCGCGGCGCAGGGGGTGAATCCGTTCAGCCACGGCGCCAGCGTGCACACCGACATCATGAAGACCCAGGCGCTGAAGCAGGCGCTGGACATGTACAAGTTCGACGCGGCCATCGGCGGCGCGCGCCGCGACGAGGAGAAGTCGCGCGCCAAGGAGCGCGTGTTCTCCTTCCGCAACGCGCAGCACCGCTGGGATCCGAAGAGCCAGCGCCCCGAGCTGTGGAGCCTCTACAACACGCGCATCCACAAGGGCGAGAGCGTGCGCGTGTTCCCGCTGTCGAACTGGACCGAGCTGGATATCTGGCTCTACATCTACCGCGAGAACATCGAGGTGCCCTCGCTGTACCTGGCCAAGGAACGCCCGATCGTCGAGCGCGAGGGCCAGCTGATCATGGTCGACGACGACCGCATGCCGCTGGAGCCCGGCGAAGTGCCGCAGATGCGCAAGGTCCGTTTCCGCACGCTCGGCTGCTACCCGCTCACCGCGGCGATCGAGTCCGACGCCGACACGCTGCCGGCGGTGATCCAGGAAATGCTCATCGCGCGCACCTCCGAACGCCAGGGTCGCATCATCGACCAGGACGCCTCGGCCTCCATGGAAAAGAAGAAGCAGGAAGGGTATTTCTGATGGATCTGCAAATCACCGATACCGCGCCGGACAACGCCGTCACCGCGATCAACGACTACCTGCAGCGGCACGAGACCAAGAGCTTGCTGCGCTTCATCACCTGCGGCAGTGTCGACGACGGCAAGAGCACCCTGCTCGGTCGCCTGCTGTACGACACCAAGCTGCTGTTCGACGACCAGCTGGCCGCGCTCGAGGGCGACAGCCTGCGCCACGGCACGCAGAACGGCGAACTCGATTTCGCGCTGCTGGTCGATGGCCTGTCCGCCGAGCGCGAGCAGGGCATCACCATCGACGTGGCCTACCGCTTCTTCAGCACGGACAAGCGCAAGTTCATCGTCGCCGACTGCCCGGGACACGAGCAGTACACGCGCAACATGGCCACCGGCGCGTCCACCGCGGACCTCGCGGTCGTGCTGGTCGATGCGCGCAAGGGCCTGATGACGCAGACGCGCCGCCACACCTACATCTGCAGCCTGCTGGGCATCCGCCACGTGCTGCTGGCGGTCAACAAGATGGACCTGGTCGACTACGCGCAGAGCACCTTCAAGCGCATCGAGAGCGACTACCGCCTGGTCGCGGCGCAGATGGGTATCGAGAATGTCACCGCGATCCCGCTCTCCGCGCTGGCCGGCGAGAACGTGTCCAGCCGCTCGCAGGTGATGGGCTGGTACAACGGGCCGAGCCTGCTCGAGCACCTGGAGACGGTGCAGGTGGAGCGGGTCACCAGCAAGCTCGGGTTCCGCATGCCGGTGCAATGGGTCTGCCGTCCCAACCAGAACTTCCGCGGCTACGCGGGCCAGGTGGTGGCCGGCTCGATCGCGCCGGGCGACGAGATCGTCGCGTTGCCCAGCGGCGTGCGTTCGCGCGTGGCGCGCCTGGTCACTGCCGACGGCGACCTGCCGCGCGCAGCCGCCGGGGATGCGGTGGCGATCCAGCTCGAGGACGAGCGCGACATCAGCCGTGGCGACGTGATCGCCTCGATCTCCTCGCCGCCGCAGGTGGCCGACCAGTTCGCCGCGCACCTGTTGTGGATGGACGCCGCCGCGCTGCTGCCGGGCCGTCCGTACTGGCTGAAGATCGGCGCGCGCATGGTCACCGCGCAGGTGACCGAGATCAAGCACCGGGTCGACGTGAACACGCAGGAGAAGCGTGCCGCCAAGCGCCTGGAACTGAACGAGGTCGGCTTCTGCAACGTGAGCCTGGACCACGCGATCGCGTTCGAGTCATACGAGGACTGCCGCGAGCTGGGCGCATTCATCCTGATCGACCGCCAGACCAATGCCACGGTGGCCGCCGGCACGCTCAACTTCGCCTTGCGCCGCGCCGACAACATCCACTGGCAGCACACGGACGTCGATCGCGTGGCGCGTGCGCGCATCAAGGGCCAGACGCCGGCCTGCCTGTGGTTCACCGGCCTGTCGGGTTCCGGCAAGTCGACCATCGCCAACGTGGTGGAGAAGCGCCTGCACGCGATGGGCTACCACACGTACATGCTCGACGGCGACAACGTGCGCCATGGCCTCAACCGCGACCTGGGTTTCACCGACGAGGACCGCGTGGAGAACATCCGCCGCGTGGCGGAGGTCTCCAAGCTGATGGTCGATGCGGGCCTGATCGTGATGGTGTCCTTCATCAGCCCGTTCCGCAGCGAGCGTGGCATGGCACGCAGCCTGTTCGAGAACGGCGAGTTCCGCGAGGTGTTCGTCGACACGCCGCTTGAGGTGTGTGCGCAGCGCGATCCGAAGGGCCTCTACGCGAAGGCGAAGGCCGGGCAGATCCGCAACTTCACCGGCATCGACTCGCCGTACGAGCGCCCGGAAAACCCGGAGATGCACCTGGACACCATGGGTGCCTCCGTGGACGAGCTGGCGCAGCGGATCATCGACGGTCTGCTCGGGCAGTAACCCGGGCCCTTGTGGCCCCCAACAGACCTGCGATTCCGAGCCCCCTCCCGTTCCGGGAGGGGGTTTTTCGTGGGCATGCCGGCTGGGCGAATTCGCCTGATGCTCTTGCACCCTCTCCCTCCGGGGAGAGGGTGCCGGCTGCTCGCGTTGTCCGAGCTGCGCGTACTTTGCTCTTGAACCCTCTCCCCTCCGGGGAGAGGGCAGGGTGAGGGGCTGGGGCTCGCGGGAAGAGGTGGCGGGCGGAGAGCGCTTCAGAGCTTCTGCGACGAGCAGGCCCGAGGCTAGTGCGACCCCTCACCCCAACCCTCTCCCCGGAGGGGAGAGGGAGCCATCTGCTCGCGTTGTCCGAGCTGCGCGTACTTGCTCTTGAACCCTCTCCCCTCCGGGGAGAGGGCAGGGTGAGGGGCCGGGGCTCGCGGCGAAGGGTGGCGGGCGGAGAGCGCTTCAGAGCCTCTGCGACGGGCAGGCCCGGGGCTAGTGCGACCCCTCACCCCAACCCTCTCCCCGGAGGGGAGAGGGAGCCGTCTGCTCGCGTTGCCCGAGCTGCGCGTACTTTGCTCTTGAACCCTCTCCCCTCCGGGAGGGGACAGGGTGAGGGGCCGGGGCTCGCGGGGAAGGGTGGCGGGCGGAGAGCGCTTCAGAGCCTCTGCGACGAGCAGGCCCGAGGCTAGTGCGACCCCTCACCCCAACCCTCTCCCCGGAGGGGAGAGGGAGCCGGCTGCTCGCGTGGTCCGAGCCGTGCGTGCTTGCTCTGGAACACTCTCCCCTCCGGGGAGAGGGAGCCAGTCGCTCGTGGCCTCAATCGAGGGTGCTGGCGACATGCGTCGCCGGCGCCGTGGCGTTTCTGCCGTTCGGTGGAACGTCCTCCCCGTAGGGGCCCGGTTCGGGCCAGCCGAACTTGGCGCCCAGGGCCTCGTCCCATCCCTTCGGCTCGAACACATATCGACCCGCACCCGGCGTGAGCGTGAGTTCGCCGACGTAGATGCGACCCTGGTGCAGATAGAGGTCCACGCGCATGTATCCCAGTGGCTCGGCCAGCTTGCGCGCGACGTGCAGCATCTCGTCGAGTTTTTCGGGGCGAGGGGCGGCGCAACCGCTGGTCTTCTGGTGCAGCAACTGGAAAGGCGCCGGACGCCAGTCCTCCAGGTAGAGATCCTGGGTCAGGTGCTCGAAACGGCCCTGCATGTGCTGGATGAAAACGTAGGGCTTCTGCCCCGGCCCGGGATTGAACACGTTGAACTTGAAGTCGGCCGGCGGCCGGCCATCGGTCAACAGGGCGTGTTCGAAGATGATGCGCGGACGGATATAGCGGTAATGCTTCTCGCGCATGCGCATCGGGAATTCCGATGCCATCCACTGGTTGGCCAGCTGCGCCAGCACGACCGGGTCTTCGTCGCGCTTGTCCAGCACGATGCGAAGCTGGCCGAAGCTGTGATTGGCCTTCATCACGAAGCTGCCGGGCAGGGTGTCGAAGGTTTCCGGCCCGACTTCCTCGGCGATCAGGTAGGCCGGCACCAGATACTGCGAGCCCACCGCGTTGGCTACGTAGCCGCGTACCTCGACCTTGTCCGCCAGGCGGGAGAACAGCGGCGAGGGGTAGCGCATGCGGTGGAAGATCTTTTCCGAGAAACGGCGTGGCCGCTCGAAACGGCAGGGCCGGCCGTGCGTCATCAGGTATTTGTACTGATAGAAGGCGCAGTCGGGCAGCGCCATCACCAGCGGCGATACCTGTTCCCTGAAGGCTTTGAGCTTGCGCGTCATCGTGCTGCCTGCTGCGGGGCGGAGTGTCCGTGACCGCTCCGCGCCCTGGGTTGTCCGCCGTTCCGCGTCCGGGGCGGCAAGCGGTCTTGCGGTGTCGGGTGAACGGTCGAACTCACGCTCTGGCGATTTCCATGGATAAGGGATGACGTAATTGTTGGGCGTGCGTAGTCGATGCAACGTGCAATGTCACGGAAGGGCGGGTGTAGGGCGGCGCAAGCGAGGCGGCCGGTCGCATGCGGCGGTGCGGTGGGCTTGCCGACGGCGTGGGCCGGCCCGCATGCCGTTTCGGTGCGGACCGGCCAGCCGGAAGGGGCAAGCCGGGGGTGCCGCAAGCGCCTGGCGAAAGGTGCTATTTGGCGGCCGAGCCGCGCTTGGGGCCGTGGCTGTTCTTGCTGTAGGAGGACAGCAGGGTGACCGACGAGCGCAGCCGAACGACGTTGCTCGGCAGCTCCGCCGCTTCCAGCGTCGGCCGCGGCTGCGGCGTGGACGGTGCCGACTGCTGCTTCTGCCACAGGCGGGCCATCGCCGTCACGTAGATCGTCGTCAGTGCGCCGAAGGCGATCAGGTTGCTGCCGGGCGCCAGCGAGTGAGTCAGCATGCCGGTCAGCGCAAACAGGATGGCCAGCATCACCAGAGCCACCAGCGTGGTGCGCGGGCCCAGGCCGGCGCGCAGCATCATGTGGTGGATGTGACCGCGGTCCGGCTTGAACGGACTCTTGCCCTCGCGGATGCGGCGCACCACCACCTGCAGCGTGTCGAGCACCGGCAGCGCCACGCACCAGAGCACGTCGATGGTGGAAAGCTCGTTGTCAGGCACGCTCTGGCTCAGGTGGATGAGCGTCCAGGCCAGGATGTAGCCCACCACCATGCTGCCGGCGTCGCCGAGAAAGATCTTCTTGCCGACCAGGCCCAGGTTCGCGGCCAGGTAGGGCACCAGTGCGCCGGCCAGCAGCACCAGCACGATCACGCCAGGCCACTGCGGCTGGCCCTGGTATAGGATGATCGCGGCGATGCTGACCAGGGCGAGCATGCCGGCGAGGCCGTCGATGCCGTCCATCATGTTGAAGGCGTTGAGCAGGCCGATCACCGCGACCACCGTCAGCGGGATGCCGAACACGCCCAGTTCGAACTCGTGGCCGAACAAGTGACCCAACGTATGGATATGCACGCCGGTGAACGCGACCATGGCCAGCACGGCGGCGGTCTGCACCAGCAGCCGTGCGCGCACGCTCAGGTCGAAGCGGTCGTCCAGCGCGCCCACCAATGCCAGCACGGCCGCGGTGGCGAGCAGCACGTTGGTGAAGAGGTGGGTCTGCCCATCGACGACGGCACCGGCAAGCACGCCGAGGAAGGCCGCCAGTCCACCGATCAAGGGGATGTGGCCTACGTGATGCTTGCGTTCATCCGGGCGGTCGACCAGGCCCCAGGCGCCGGCCAACCGGTACAGAATGGCGATCGCCAACGCCGAAACGCAGGCAGCCGTCAGACAAGCGATAAGTATCCGGGAGTACTGCATAGTGGCTAGTCCCATCGTCCTGATCGGGCCATGCCGGCAGACGTAGCTATCCCGTCGCTGACACGGCACACCTGCATGTGCAGGCAAAACCGGATATCCCCGTTCCCTGGCTCCCGCGAAGGAGCTTCCGGAGAGAGTAGGCAGGCACCAGTGCAATTCTCGTCAACAGGAAACAGGCGCGACTTGCCTGCAAGGGAGGGGCCGGAGGGCCTGTCGCGGCCGCTTCGCGATTCAGTGAAGAATCAGTCGAAAAGCAGGTTGATGACCACCAGCGTGGCCACCAGCATCGCCAGCGTCAGCGGGATGCCGACGCGCAGGAAATCCTTGCCGCGGTAGCCGCCGGGGCCGGCCACCATCATCAGCGCCGGATGGCCGGAGCTCAGCAGGAAGGTGTTGGACGAGGATACCGCCACGATCAGGGCGTAGGCTGAAGGATTGCCGCCGGTGGCTACCGCCACGCTGATCGCGATCGGCACCATCATCACGGTCGCGCCTACGTTGGACATCACCTGCGAGAACAGCAGCGTGAGCACCGCAAGGCACGTCTGCAGCACCCACGGCGAGGCGCCGCCCAGCTTGTCCAGCACCTCCTGCGCCAGCCAGGCGGCCGTGCCGGTGGCGTCCATCGACCAGCCCAGCGGAATGAGGCAGGCGGTGACGAAGATGGTCTTCCAGTTGACCGCCTTGTAGGCCTCGTCCATGTTCAGCACGCCAGTCAGCAGCATGCCGATCGCGCCGGTCATCATCGCCACCGACAGGTCCAGGTGGGTGAACAGTGCCAGGCACTTGGCCAGCAGGAAGAAGCCGACCGCCTGCCAGATCTTGCCGGGGCGCTGTTCTTCCTTGGGGATGTCGGTGACGACCACCAGGTCCTTGTCCTCGGCCGCCAGCGCCAGGTCGCGCCAGCTCGAGTGCAGCACCAGCGTGTCGCCGGCGCGCAGGTTGACGCCGCGGACGTCGTCGCGGAACACCTGGTCGCCGCGGTTGATCGCCAGTACCGAAATGCCGTAGCGCTTGCGCAGGCGCAGGTCGCCCACGTTCTGCTTGAGGAAGCGCGAGGACGGCGGCAGCACCGCCTCGGAGATGCCCGCGCGGGTCGGGTTGAACAACTCGCCCAGCTGGCGCATGCGCGGCGACACCTTGCACAGCTGGTTGTTGGCGAAGTGGTTGATCTCCTCGCGCGGCGCCAGCACGCCGAGCACCGAGCCGACCCAGATCACGTAGTCGACCGGCGGCGCCATGCGCGCGTCGTTGCCGCTCTTGATCGCCAGGATCAACGGCGCGCCGTGCAGCTGCTCGACCTCGCCGATGCTCATGCCGACCAGCGGGCTCTCCGCGGTGACGGTCAGCTCCGCGGTCTCGCCGCCGATGCCGTAGGTCTCGGCGAAGTAGCTCTCGGTGCGGCCGGGGGTCACCTTCAGCCGCTCGTCCTCGCGCTCGGGCAGCAGCTTGCGGGTGAACAGCCAGAAGTAGGTGATGCCCAGCAATGCCAGCACCAGGCCGACCGGGGTCACGCTGAACAGGCCGAACTTCGGGATCGTGTGCGCGCCGGGCGGCAGGTTCGCGTTGGCGCTGGCGATCAGGTCGTTGAGGACGATCAGCGGCGAGTTGGCGATCAGCGTGGTGTTGGTCGCCGTCAGGATGCAGAAGCCCATCGGCAGCAGCAGCCGCGAGATTGGCACGCCGGTGCGCGCGGACAGGCGGCTAGTCACCGGGATCATCAGCGCGGCCAGCGCCTGGCTCGGGATCACCGCGCTGAACAGGCTCGTCACCGAGTTGATCACCACGCCCAGCCGCGATTCCTTGCCGCGCGCCATGCGCATGACGAAGTTGGCGGTGAGCGACAGCACGCCGGCGCGGTCCAACCCGGCGCCCATGATCATGATCGCGATGATCGCGATCACCGCGTTGCCGGCGAAGCCATTGAACACGCGGTCGGACGGGATCAGGCCGGTGAGGCCGATCACCACCACCACCAGCAGCGCCACCATGTCGGCGCGGATCCACTCCAGCACCAGCATCAGCATGGTGAAGCCCACCAGCCCGAGCACCAGGATCATTTCGGGGGTGAGCGCGAGGGCCACTAGCGAGCGTCCAGGTAAGGCTGGAGGTGGAAGGCGATGGTGTTTTGCAGTGGATCCCTCACGCGGCGGCGGCCCGTCCCTGTTTGCCCGCCAGTATAAGCGGGGCGTTGCTGCGGCTGGTGAACCTCTCCTCTCCGGGAGAGGGCAGGGTGAGGGCCGGGGCTCGCGGGAAGCCGCCTATGCGCAAAGCCTCGACCCACGGCCCTGTGAGCAGGGCTGAGGCCAGTGCGGTCCCTCACCCCAGCCCTCTCCCCGGCGGGGAGAGGGCGCGGGTCACTCGCAAGGGGGCCAATGCACGCGGCCCTGCCTTTGAACCCTCTCCCCCTCCGGAGAGAGGGAGAGGGTCAATCGCAAGGGGGCCAATGCACGCGGCCTTGCTCTTGAACCATCTTCCCGCCGGGGAGAGGACAGGTGAGGGGCCGGGGCTCGCGGGGAAGCCGATCCATGCGCGAAGCTCTCAACCGAGCCCGATGAGCGGGGTCGATACCCAGTGCGGCCCCTCATCCCGACCTCTTCCGGAGGGCAGGCGCCGAGCGTCACGCCCTGCGGTAGAGCAGGTCCCACACCCCATGCCCGAGCTTCAGGCCGCGCCGCTCGAAGTGCGTCTCGATGCGCCAGGCGGGCTTCTCGGCGTACTGGCCCGGTGCGATGGCGTTGCGCCAGGCTGGCGCGGCTTCCATCACTTCCAGCATGTGCTCGGCGTAGGGCTCCCAGTCGGTGGCCAGGTGCAGCAGGCCGCCGGGTGCCATGCGCGTGGCGAGCAGCGCGACGAACTCCGGTTGCACGATGCGTCGCTTGTTGTGGCGCTTCTTGTGCCACGGGTCGGGAAACCAGATCCGCGCCTCGGCCAGCGTATCCGGCGCGATCTCGTGCTCGAGCACCTCCACCGCGTCGTGCTTGTAGAGGTGCACGTTGCCGGCCTCGCGTGCGGCCAGCGCATTCATCAGGCGGCCAACGCCGGGGCCGTGCACTTCCACGCCGATGTAGTCGCGCACCGGATCGTGCTCGCTCGCCCAGGCCAGCGCCTCGCCGTTGCCGAAGCCGATTTCCAGCACGCGCGGCGCGGCACGCCCGAAGCGCACATCGAAATCCTGCACCGCGCCGGTGTAGTCGATACCGAAGCGGGCCCAGTGGGCGTCGAATGCGCGCTGCTGTGCGGGCGTCATGCGGCCTTCGCGCAACACGAAGCTGCGGATGCGGCGCAGGTAGGGGGAGCTCTGGGGATGTTCGGGCTGTTCGTTCACGGCATGCGCCTGCAGTGCGATGGCATGACGACGGGCGCGCCATGCCGCGGGGTGGCGCATTGTAGCGGCGGCGCCGCGAGGGCGCCGCCAAGAATCAATGTTCGGGATCGAACCGTCGCGCCGATACGTGGCGCGGATGTGCCGCCGGCGCCGGCGCCTGCGACCGCGCGGCCGGCGCCTGCCTTGGCGTCGGTGCCGATTCGCGTTGCTGCGCGGGGGCCGCGTGCGGCACGGGCTTCATCTGGCGAAAGTCCGGCGGTCGCTGGAAGCGCTGTGGTTGCGGCGGCGCCGAGCGGTTGCGCAGTGCCGCGTCGAAGTCGGGTCGGCGCATGTTCGACGGCTGGGCGAGGCGGTCGTTGCCGCGCACGTCCGGCGCCCGTTGCATGGTCTGCCGGGGCGCGATCCGGGCATCGGCGGGCGCGCGCTGGAGGTGGGGACCTGCATTGGCGTCCGGCCGCTGCATCGAGGCGCGCGGCCTGTCGTTGCGCTCGATGCGCGGCACCTGCGGAAGCGTCGGCACGGCGCGCGCGGCGCGTTCGCGGTCGGCCTCGGCGGAGGAGATGAAACTCACCCCCGGCCGGGGGTCGGCTGACGGACGCACGGCATGGTCGCGCACGAAGCGCGCCGAGCGCAGTTCGCCCTGGCGAAGCGGGGCTTCGCGCGGCGCGGTGCGCACGGATCGCTCAAGGCCGCGGGACTCGCGTCCGTTGTGATCCGCCCGTGCGCCGGTGCGTGAGCCGCGCATGTCGACAGGGGCGCGACGCACGTCAGGCGATGCGTCCGCACGTCTGGCCGGGGCGATGTGCGCCACCGCCGGCAGGGTGTCGGCACGCGGACGCAGCACGCGCACGTGCGTGGGCGCGGCGGCGCGCGGTCGGGTCGTGTCGATGCGCTCGGCCACGCGCTCCATGCGCGGCGCATGGCGCGCCACGACCTCCCGCCGCAAACCCTGCGCCGGCAGCGGCCGGGCCTTCGGGCCGCGCGGCGGCGCGAAGCTGTGCGGTGTGGGTTTCGGCGTGGCGTTGCGGGTCAGCAGGCGGGCGCCGTCGAGCTTGCGCGGATCGATATCCAGGCGATGGCGCTGCACGCGGTCGGCGCCGGCGAAGACGCGTCCCGGCACCGCCGTGAAGCCGCGCGGGCCGCCCTCACGCAAAGCCCGCACTGGCGGGGCGATGCCGCGGTGCCAGTCGCGGTAGCGGCGGTCGACGCGATTGACGATCACTGTGTTGTGCACGTGGATGTTGGTCACGTTGACCTGGGTGTAGTAGCGGCGGCTGCCGCGATACCACGGGTCGTAGACGTCCCCCGGGCCGAGCGGATACCAGCCGACCGGGGCACTGCCGATCGAGGCGCGCCAGTGATTGCCGCCGACGAAGGCAACCAGCGCAGGCGCGTAGACCGGCCGCCAGCCGATCGGGCCGGGAACCCAGCACCAGCCGCGGTTGCGCCAGGCCCAACGGCCGTAGTGATAGGGCGCGAAGCCCCAGGGCGCGTCGTCCACCCAGGTCCAGCCCCACGGGCCGACCCACGCCCAGTGGCCGTCGCGG
Organism: Frateuria flava; assembly: GCF_017837635.1. Taxonomy (GTDB): domain Bacteria; phylum Pseudomonadota; class Gammaproteobacteria; order Xanthomonadales; family Rhodanobacteraceae; genus Frateuria_A; species Frateuria_A flava. Next base: position 96,641 of record NZ_JAGJRS010000013.1, on the reverse strand, counting down.
TAGGGCGCCCAGCCGGCATCGACCCGGGCCGGATACCAGACCTGCCCGTATTCCGGATCGCTTTGCCATTCGCCGTATTGATCCAGGTCCTGGTAGCCGATCACGTCCTCGGAAACGTAACGGCGCGATTCGGAGTCGGCGTAGCGGCGGCTGCGCTGGTCGCACCAGGCATCGAAGTCGTCGCCGCCGGCGATGTCTTCCACCTCCACGCCGGTCAATGCGGAGTCGCCGAAGCGGTAGCTGCGCCCGGCGATCACCAGCCGTCGCGCGTCGTTCTCCCCATAGACCGTGGCGCTGCCGTCGAAGGCAGTGATGCGGGTGGACCGGCCATCGCGATCGACATCCACGCGGTAATTACCCGGATGGTCGACTACCAGCGCCACGTTGGGTGTGTCGATCTCGTAGCTCTGGCCGTCGTCGAGCTGGCGCACGGTGAGGTTGAGGGTGCCCTGGGTGAGTTCGAGCTGGGCCAGCTGGTCATCCAGCTGCAGGAAGCCAACGTCGGAGTCGCCGTCCAGGCGCAGCGCAGCGCCGTCCAGTTCCAGCTCGGCGCGTGCGCCCTGGCTGCTGGACAGCCGGTCGCCGGTGGTCAGCGGCCGGTTGATCCCGGCATCGCCCCAGTCCTGCGCACCCGAGGGCAGCAGGCCGACGTCGCCCTCCAGGTAGGACAGGCGGGCAACCCGGTCGGGCGGATCGCCCGCAGCGTCGTCGGTGGCCTGCGCGTGCAGGGCGCCGGCGCCGCACAGCAGCACGGTGGCGGCGCAGGAGCGCCAGAACAGCTGCAGATTCGAAAGTGCACGCATGGGTCTTTCCCTTTCGCCGTGTACGCGCCATGGAAACGGCTGACGTCACGAGGCGATGACCGATTATGGGCTCACCTGTCGTCGGCCAACGCGCCGGGTCGCCCACGGTTCAGCCGGCCGCCATCTGCGGTTCATGCTCCATGCGGGTAGCCCCGACGGGCGCAGGCGTGCCCGGCCCCGTTCCCCAACTCCCGCCTCCCGGGTTACCATCGGCGGCGAACGCGGGTGTAGCTCAATGGTAGAGCTGTAGCTTCCCAAGCTACTGACGAGGGTTCGATTCCCTTCACCCGCTCCAACTCCCTTCGTTGGCCCCTGGCAGTCGCTGGCAACCACGCGGCTTTGTATCGCCGACGATGCGGGTGACGGCTTCGTGGGCCCAAGGGGCAACGCTGGACAACATGGCTGGCGCTGCGTCCGCGAAGGCGTGCGAAGTGGCTGGCATGCAGCCGGGTCATAAGTACGGAGCCGCCATGCCTCGGATCAAAGCGCAGACGCTGGTCATCGCCATCCAGGCCGTCGACTGGCAGTTGCGTTCCCTGCGCGATGAGCTGGCCAGTGGCGCCGCTGGCGAAGAGGCGTACCAGCTGCTTGAAGACTGGTCGCGCGCCGCGGAGGACCTGGAGCACGCCTACGACAGCGAGGCGGCAACCGTGATCAACCTGCCGCCCTACCACGAACTGGTCGGCGGTTAACTCACGTCCGCTCGACCGCCATGGCGGAAGCTGCACGTCCCATCGATCTCTCCCCGGCCCCACGCCCATGACAGACGTGATCACCCTCGGTTGGCGCGAACGGCTGGCGCTTCCTCAGCTGGGCATCGACATGCTCAAGGCGAAGCTCGATACCGGCGCCCGCTCCAGCTCGCTGCACGTGGACGCGCTTGAGCCGTTCGAACGAGGCGGCGCGACCTGGCTACGTTTTTCGATGACCGTCGGCCGGCGCCTGCACCCGAGCAGCGTGCAGTGCGAGGCGCCGGCGCTGGGCCGACGGGTGGTGACCGACACCGGCGGGCACGGCACCGAGCGCTGGTTCGTGCGCACGGACGTGCTGCTGGCGGGGGAACGCTATCCGATCGAAATCAGCCTGACCGACCGCCGGCATATGCTGTTCCCGATGCTCCTGGGCCGCAGCGCGCTGCATGGACGTTTCGCGGTCGATCCTTCGCTTTCCTACACCCAGCCACGCCCGCGCCCGGTCTTCGCCGCCGAGCCGGTGGCGCGGGTCGCCAACCCCCCTCACCACGGCCAGCTTCCATGAAGATCGCGATCCTCTCGCGCAACACTCGGCTCTACTCGACCCGTCGGCTGGTCGAGGCCGCGCGCGAACGCAACCACGTCGTACGCGTGCTCGACCCGCTGCGTTGCTACGTGCGCATCGCGCCCGGACAGGCGTCGGTGCGCTACAAGGGCAAGGCGCTGCGCGACATCGACGCGGTGATCCCGCGCATCGGTACCACCGCCACGTTCTACGGCACCGCGGTGCTGCGCCAGCTGGAGATGATGGGCGTTTACACCCCCAATTCGTCGGACGCGGTGTTGCGCGCGCGCGACAAGCTGCGCTGCCTGCAGATCCTGGCCTCGCACGGGCTGGACATGCCGGTGACGGTGTTCGGTGACAACCCGGATGACACCAACGACGTGCTGGCGATGCTTGGCGAGCCGCCGCACGTGATCAAGCTCAATGAAGGCAGCCAGGGCACCGGGGTGGTGCTGGCCGAGAAGCGCAGTGCCTCGCAGAGCGTGATCGAGGCCTTCCGCGGGCTGTATGCCAACTTCCTGGTGCAGGAGTTCATCGCCGAGGCCAAGGGCAGCGACCTGCGCTGCTTCGTGGTCGGCAGGAAGGTGATCGCCGCGATGCAGCGCGAGGCCAGCCCAGGCGACTTCCGCGCCAATCTCCACCGCGGCGGCACCGCGGTGAAGGCCACCCTGAGTGCCGAGGAAAAGCGCATCGCCATCCGTGCGGCCGGTGCGCTGGGCCTGGGGATCGCCGGCGTGGACCTGTTGCGCTCGGCGCGTGGGCCGCTGCTGCTGGAGGTCAACGCCTCGCCAGGCCTGGAAGGGATCGAGACGGCCACCGGCGTGGACGTCTCCGGCCACATCATCCGGCACCTGGAAGACCAGGCGCGCGCCTGAGCTTTTCTTCACGAGCGCTGCACTAGAACGAGTGCGCCGGGCGCGTCCGTTAACGGCCATGTGAGACATGGTTAACCGCACCGTAACCGCCTGGGCCCTATAAAGACCCCACTGCATGTGCTGGCGGCGACCACCTGGTCGACACCGGCAGATTCGGTATCGGGGCAGTAAGCTTGGGCCCAGGTGCAGCGACGACGAGTCGGGCATCTGGGCCTTTTTATTGGCCGCGGCCCGGCCCAGCCGGCCATCCGTCGGCGAGCTTGTTAAGCTTGCTGCCCTTGATCGACCAGTAGCCTTTGGAGTGGCGCATGCGTGTCCTTGTGATCGAAGACAACAGCGATATCGCGACCAACATCGGCGACTATCTGGAAGACCGTGGCCACGTGGTCGATTTCGCCGGCGACGGCGTGACCGGCCTGCACCTGGCCGTGGTGCACGATTTCGACGTGATCGTGCTGGATCTCACCCTGCCGGGCATGGACGGCCTGGACGTGGCGCGCAAGCTGCGCCATGAAGCACACAAGCAGACCCCGGTGCTGATGCTGACCGCGCGTGATGCGCTGGAGCAGAAGCTCACCGGCTTCGAGTCCGGCGCCGACGACTACATGACCAAGCCGTTCGCCCTGCAGGAGCTGGCCGCGCGGCTGGAAGTGCTGGCGCGCCGCGGCAAGGGCCCGCAGAGCCGCGTGCTCAAGGTCGCCGACCTGACCTACAACCTGGACACGCTCACCGTCAGCCGCGACGGCAAGTCGATCCAGTTGAACCCGATCGGCCTCAAGCTCCTGCAGGCGCTGATGGAGGCCAGCCCTTCGGTGGTCACCCGGCAGGACCTGGAGCAGCGCGTATGGGGCGAGGAACTGCCCGATTCCGATTCGCTGCGCGTGCACATCCACGGTTTGCGCGCGGCGATCGACAAGCCGTTCGACAAGCCGCTGATCCACACCCGCCACGGCATCGGTTACCGCATGGTCGAGCCGGATGCTGTCCAGGCGTAAGCTGCGGTTCCGCCTGATCGTCTCCTTCGCGCTGTTCGGCTTCGGCCTCAGCGCGTTGTTTGCTTTTGCGGCGCTCAACATCCGCACGCGGGTGGAGGACCAGCTGGTCAACGCCAGCCTGCTCGACGACGCCCGCTACGCGAACCATTACGCCCAGGAGCATCCCAACGCGCCTGGCCCCGGTTCGCAGCTGATCACCGGCATGACCAAGAGCGATCGCACGCTCTACAAGGCGCCGCTGGCCTGGCAGGGCCTGGACACCGGCGTCCATGACATCTACGAGCAGGGCGAGGACGGCAAGCAGCATCACTACAAGCTGGCCGTGTACCGCGAGAACCACATCATCAGCTTCGTCCGCTACGACGTGACGCGCGAAGAGCTGGGCAAGCAGCAGCTCTTGATCAGCGTGATCGCGGCGGTGTTCCTGTTCGGCCTGCTCTCGCTCGCGATCGGCCTGTGGCTGTCGCGCAAGGTGTTGAAGCCGGTCAGCGAACTGGCCGCGCGCCTGCGCGACTTCCGCAAGGCCGGCAAGGCGGAGCCGCTGGCATCGCACTTCGCCGACGACGAGGTGGGCGAGCTGGCGCTGGCGCTGGACGAATACGCCGCGCGGCTGACTGCGATGGTCGAGCGCGACCGCGAGTTCAACTCGGACGTCAGCCACGAACTGCGCACGCCGCTGGCGGTCATTGCCAGCACCACCGAACTGCTGCAGGGCTCGCCCGACCTCACCGACAAGCTGCGCGAACGGTTGAAGCGCATCGAGCGCGCCTCGCGCCAGGCCACCGAATTGATCGAGGCCCTGTTGCTGCTCTCGCGCGCCGAACGGCGCGGTCCCACCCGTGGCGAGACCACCGAGGTGGCCAAGGTCGCGGCCGACGTCATCGAGAGCCAGCGCCCGCAGATGCGTGACAAGCCGCTGGACATCGAGCTGACCATCCGCGATGCGGTGAGCGTGAATGCGCCCGCTTCGGTGCTTTCCGTCGCGCTCACCAACCTGATCGGCAACGCCATCAAGTACACGCTTGAAGGCCAGGTGCGGGTCGAAGTAGGCAACGGCCGCATCGAGGTGATCGATACCGGCCCGGGTATCAAGCCGGAGGATGCCGAACGCCTGTTCCAGCGTGGCGTGCGCGGCGAGGGTGCCGGCGGCAGCGGCGCCGGCCTCGGCCTGGCGATCGTGCGCCGCCTGTGCGATCTGTATGGATGGCAGGTTTCGATGCGTCCGCGCAGCGACGCCAATGGCGCCATCGCCAGCCTGGTGTTCGAGCCCGCCTAGACCTGCTCCCTTTCCCCATGGGGAGAGGGTTGGGGTGAGGGGCCGGGGCTCGCGGGACCATAAAAAAGGGCCGCGTCGCGGCCCATTTTTTAGCGAAGCGCTGTGGTCGCTCAGACCGGCTCCAGCCAGCCCCACTGGTCGTTGGTGCGACCGTCGAACAGGCCGAAGTACAGCTCCTGCAGCCGGCGCGTCACGCGGCCGGCGGTCCCGTTGCCGACCTGCTTGCCGTCGATCGAGCGGATCGGCGTGACCTCCGCCGCGGTACCGCACATCAGCACCTCGTCGGCCAGGTAGAGGTACTCGCGCGGCAGGTCGCGCTCGACCACCTCGATGCCGTCCTCGTGCGCCAGCGTCTTGAGCGTGTCGCGGGTGATGCCGGTCAGGATCGAGGCGCTGGCCGGCGTGGTGTGCAGCACGCCATCGAAGACCAGGAACAGGTTCTCGCCCGCGCCTTCGCTGAGCAGGCCGGTGTTGGCCAGCGCGATGCCTTCGCCGAAGCCCAGCCGGCGGGCCTCGCGCGCGATCAGCTGGCCGGACAGGTAGTTGCCGCCGGCCTTGGCACCGGCCGGAATGGTGTTCGGCGCGAACCGCTGCCAGCTCGACACGCAGGCGGTGATGCCCTGTTCCAGCGCCTCCGGCCCGAGATACGGGCCCATCGGCCACGCGGCCACCGCCACGTCGATCGGCGTCTCGGCAGAGAGGCCGAAGCCACCCAGGCCGCGATAGGCCACCGGGCGCAGGTAGGCGGCGCTGAGGCCGTTCTTCCTGATCACTTCACGGCAGGCCGCGGCCAGCTCGTCCTGCGAGTAGGGCAGGACCATGTCGTAGATGCGCGCGGACTGGTACAGGCGCTTCAAGTGGTCGGTCAGGCGGAAGATCGCCGCGCCGTCGGGCGTGGCGTAGCTGCGGATGCCTTCGAACACGGAGGAACCGTAATGCAGCGCATGCGACATCACGTGGGTGGTGGCCTCGCGCCACGGCTTGATCGTGCCGTTCTGCCAGATCCACTCGGGGTATTGCTGCGCCATGGCTCGTTCTCCTGCAGGGGACCGCCCATGATAACGGCGGGGCACCGTCGCCCGCGCGTGCCTACTCCGGGCGCAGCCAAAGGCAGCCGGCGCGTGGCTCGATCGCGAAGCGCGTCTGGCCGCTTTCCTCGCTGCCGTCCTCGGGCACGGTACTCACCACCAGTTCCGATCCGTTTCCGTCCGATGGCAGGTCGATGCCTACCAGCGGGCGCCGCATCAGCGCGGCCAGTGCACGGATATCGGCCACCACGGCGTGCTCGCCGTACCCGCCCCACAGGATCAATCCGGCCAGGCGGTTGGCGTCGGCGTTGGCGAACGCGTCGATCACCGCGCCGCGCAGCTGGTCCACGTCGGCGGCACAGGTGACTGCCGGCGGCCGCAGCGAAGGCGCCTCGGCCGCCGCGGATGACGTGGGCGCGGGCGTGGCCTGCAGATTGGCGCAAGGCTGGTCGGTGAAGACCGGATGGCCGTCCGCGGCGATGCAGTGGTAGATCGGCGACTGCGCGCGGGCGGGCAGCGCGGCGATGACCAGCAACAGCAAAAGGGCGAGGCGCAGCAGGGGCATCGCCCGAGCATAGTGGCCCGATCCCGAAGCTTCAGTGCAGTTGCGCAAGAACCGCTTGCGTCGCCTTGGCCCGGTTCAGCGTGTAGAAGTGAAGTCCCGGCGCGCCGCCCTCGAGCAGGCGCCGGCACAATTGCGCCACCACCTCGGCGCCCAGCGCACGGATCGCTTCGGCGTCGTCGCCGTGGGCCTGCATGCGCTTGGCGATCCAGCGCGGGATTTCCGCGCCGCAGGCGTCGGAGAAGCGCTTGAGCTGGCTGAAGTTGGTGATCGGCATGATGCCCGGCACGATCGGCACGGCGACGCCCAGCCGGCGTACGTCGTCCACGAAGCGAAAATACGCATCCGGGTTGAAGAAGTACTGCGTGATCGCGCCATTGGCGCCCGCATCGATCTTGGCCTTGAAGTGAGCCAGGTCGCGCAGCGCATCCTCCGCCTGCGGATGCGTTTCCGGGTAGGCGGCCACTTCGATCAGGAAATGGTTGCCGGAATGCTCCCGGATGAAGGCGACCAGCTCCGCCGCGTAACGGAAGTCGCCCGGCGAGGCCATGCCGGAGGGCAGGTCGCCGCGCAGCGCCACGATGCGCCGGTATCCGGCGGCCCGGTAACCATCGAGCAGCGCGGCGATCTCGGCCCGCGTACCGCCCATGCATGAGAGGTGTGGCGCTACCGGCAACCCGTGTTCGTGGTGCAGTCGCGCCACCGTCTCCCCGGTGTAGCTCAGCGTCGAGCCGCCCGCACCGAACGTGACCGAGGCGTAATCGGGCGCATGCGCCTTCAGCACTTGCGCGGCGCGGTCCAGTTGCGCGCGCTGCTCGTCGGTCTTGGGCGGAAAAAACTCGAAGCTGATCGCGGCCATGGGCGGCAGGTCCTTGCGGGGCAGGCGGGCATTCTATCCGTTCATCGCGATAAAAGGATAGATACCCAGGGCGGCGATCGTTCGCGGGTCGACCCCGCCCGGGCAGCCGTTCGTCACCGCTGCCGACCGTTCGTCATGTTTTGCCCCAGCGATGGTTCGTCGACGCGCAGCCTTCTCGTCATCCCAAACCGACAGGAGACCTGCCATGTCCAGCCTTACCCTGATCCGCCGCGGCATCCGCCTGGCCGCCCTGGCCCTCGCCCTTGGCGCCACCGGCCTGGCCGCCCGCGACGCCCGCGCCGCCGACGCCCCCGACCATGGCATCACCGTCACGGTGGTGGGCGAGGGCCGGCCGGTGTTGATGATCCCGGGCCTCAACAGCGGCGCGGACACCTGGAAGGAAACCTGCGCCGCGCTGCAGGCCGATCACGTGCAGTGCCTGATCGCCCAGTTGCCGGGGTTCGCCGGACAGCCGGCGGTCGCCAGCGAGCACTACCTGGACGACATGAGCCAGGGCCTGCTCGATTACCTTGCCCGGCACCACCTCGCGCATCCGGTGGTGGTGGGCCACAGCCTCGGCGGCGTGGTCGCGCTGAAGATGGCGATCGCTCAGCCCCAGGCGATCGGCAAGCTGGTGATCGTCGACGCGCTGCCGTTCCTGCCTGCCGCGCAGAACCCGGCCGCCACCGCGCAGAGCATGCAGTCGGTGGTCGCCGGCCTGAAGGCACGGACGCTCAACGCGGACGCCGCCGCCTACCGGGCGCAGGCCGAAGCGACGGCGCGCGGCATGGTGCACGCCCCGGCGCGCGTGGCACAGATCGTCGGCTGGGGCATGGCCAGCGACCGCGCCACCACGGCCGAAGCCATGGGCGAAATGATGACCACCGACCTGCGCCCGTCGCTGGGCGCGATCAAGGCGCCCACGCTGGTGCTCGCCTCGTGGGCGGCCTACGCGCCCTATGGCGCCACCAAGGAGTCGACCGCGCAGCTGTTCCGCAGCCAGTACGCGAAGCTCGACGGCGTGCGCGTGGAGATGAGCCAGGCCGGCTACCATTTCCTGATGTGGGACGACCCGCAGTGGCTGCAGTCGCAGCTGCGCGGTTTCATCGACGGCAAGGCCACGGCCGCGCGCTGAGCGCGGTCCTTTGCGGGGAACGACGGTGCGCGACGGACGGCGGTGGTTCGGGTGGCTCAATCTGGTGCCGTGGACGATCTACCTGGCGATCAGCCTGGCCTTCGGCGCGGGCTACGGCATGTCCGGGTCCGGCGTGCTGCTGCTGTTCGTGACGATCGCGCTGGCGATGTATCTGGTTTCCAGCGGCCTGCGTGCGCTCGCCCTGCGGCGCGGCTGGCTGCAACGCGATGGCTGGGCGTTGAGCGGCCGCCTGCTCGCCAGCGTGATGATCGGCGCGCTGGCAGTGCAGGCGGTGGTGGCGCTGGTCATGGTGCCTGCGGTGGCCCTGCACTGGGTCGCGATGCCGGGCGGGCGGCTGGACTACCGTCCCGCCGCGGTGCTGGTCTACTGGTTCAACGCCGCCATCGTGCTGGGCCTGTGGACCGCCGGCTGGGCCGGTGCGCGGGTGCTCGAACGCGCCCGCCACAGCGAGATCGCACGCCTGCGTGCGGAGGCCGAACGCAACGCGCTGGAGCGCGATGCGCTGCGCGCCCGGCTCAATCCGCACTTCGTGTTCAACGCGCTCAACAATCTGCGTGCGCTGATCAACGAGGACACCGGGCGCGCCCGCGAGATGGTCACCCGGCTGTCGAACACCTTGCGCCACGCGCTGGAACAGAACGACCGCGAGCGCGTGCGCCTGGGCGAGGAACTGGCGGTGGTCGATGACTACCTGGCGATCGAGGCGGTGCACTACGAGCAACGCCTGCGCGTGAACCGCCACATCGCGCCTGCCGCGCTGGATGCGCGGCTGCCGCCGATGGCGCTGCAGCTGCTGGTGGAGAACGCGATCCGCCACGGCATCGCGGTGACGCCCGGCGGCGGCGAGCTGGAGCTGCACGCGCATTGCGTCGACGGCATGCTGCGGCTGGACGTGAGTAATCCGGGCCGCCTCGGCACCGGCAACGGCGGCCACGGCGTGGGTCTTGCCTATCTGCGCGCGCACCTCGGGCGCGATGGCCGTTTCGAACTGACCGAGCATGAGGGCCGTGTCCGCGCCCGCCTGGAGATCGCCCAATGAGCCTGCGCATCCTTATCGTCGACGACGCGCGCCTGGCGCGGCAGGAACTGCGCACGATGCTGGCCGATATCGCCGGCGCCGAGTGCGTGGGAGAGGCCGACGACGTGCCGTCCGCGCGCGAGGCGATCGCCTCGCTCCGGCCCGACCTGCTGCTGCTGGACATCCAGTTGCCCTCCGGCAGCGGCTTCGACGTGATCGAGGGCGTGCAGCCCGTGCCCGCCGTGGTGTTCACCACCGCCTACGACCAGTACGCGGTGCGCGCCTTCGAAGCGAACGCACTGGACTACCTGGTCAAACCGGTCGCGCCCGAACGCCTGCGCGCGGCGCTGGAGCGCGCAGGCGCGGCGACACCGGCCGCACCCGCGCGTGAACTGCTCGGCGCCAATGACAAGGTGTTCCTGCGCGAAGGCGAGCGCTGCTGGTTCGTCACCTTGGGCGAGATCCAGCGCATCGTGGTCGACGGCAATTACGCCCGCGTGTGGTTCCGCGACCAGTGCGTACTGCTGGCACGCAGCCTCAACGCGCTCGAGTCCCGACTGGACCCGGCGCTGTTCTTCCGCGCCAACCGCAACACGCTGGTCAACCTGCGCATGATCTGCTCGGTGGAGCCGTCCGTAGGGGATGGCTACGTGCTGACCCTGAAGGACGGCAGCGAAGTGGAGCTCTCGCGTCGGCAGGCGCGACAGTTCCGCGAGCAGATGGCCTTCTAGCGTGTCCTTGTGCGGCCGTATGGCGGCCCCATCACGGGAGCTCGCACAAGATCACAGCCACCACTGTCGCAAGCGTGACCCCTTACCCCGACCCTCTTCCCGGAGGGGAGAGGGAGCCAAGCTCGCGGCACACGAACACACTGCGGGAACCTGCTTCTGCTCCCTCTCCCCTCCGGGGATAGGGTTGGGGTGAGGGGCCGGGGCTCGCGGGAAACAAAAAAGGGCCGCATCGCTGCGGCCCTTTCTTGTGGAGTGCCACTCTCCCGGACGTGCCGGGGAGGGTCGATCAGTAGCGGTAGTGATCGGCCTTGTACGGCCCTTCCACCGGTACGCCCAGGTACGCGGCCTGCTCGGCCGTCAGCGTGGTCAGCTTCACCCCGATCTTCTCCAGGTGCAGCCGCGCCACTTCCTCGTCGAGCTTCTTGGGCAGGATGTAGACCTTCGGCTCGTAGCTGTCCTTGTGCGCCCACAGGTCGATCTGCGCCAGCGTCTGGTTGGCGAACGAGTTGGACATCACGAAGCTCGGGTGGCCGGTGGCGCAGCCGAGGTTGACCAGGCGGCCTTCGGCCAGCATGAAGATGCTGCGGCCGTCCTTGAAGGTGTACTTGTCCACCTGCGGCTTGATGTTCAGGCGCTCGGCACCGGAGGCATTGAGCTTCTCGACCTGGATCTCGTTGTCGAAGTGGCCGATGTTGCAGACGATCGCCTGGTCCTTCATCGCCTGCATGTGCTCCAGGCGGATCACGTCCTTGTTGCCGGTGGTGGTGACGTAGATGTCGCCGCGGCCGAGCGTCGATTCGACCGTGTTGACCTCGAAGCCTTCCATCGCCGCCTGCAGCGCGTTGATCGGGTCGATCTCGGTGACCACCACGCGCGCGCCGTAGGCCCGCAAGCTGTGCGCGCAGCCCTTGCCGACGTCGCCGTAACCGCACACCACCGCGACCTTGCCGGCCAGCATCACGTCCATCGCGCGCTTGAGGCCATCGGCCAGCGACTCGCGGCAGCCGTACAGGTTGTCGAACTTGCTCTTGGTGACCGAGTCGTTGACGTTGATCGCCGGGATCAGCAGCTTGCCTTCCTGCGCCAGCTGGTAGAGGCGGTGCACGCCAGTGGTGGTCTCCTCCGAGACGCCCTTCCAGTCCTTGACCACGGTGTGCCAGTAGCCCGGGCGCTCGGTGTGCACGCGCTTGAGCAGGTTCTTGATGACCTGCTCCTCGTGGCTGCCCGAGGCGGTGTTCACCCAGTCGCTGCCGTTCTCCAGCTCGTAGCCCTTGTGGATCAGCAGGGTGACGTCGCCGCCGTCGTCCACCACCAGCTGGGGACCGAGGAAGCCACCCTTGCCGTCGGGGAAGCTCAATGCGTCGAGCGTGCAGTCCCAGTACTCCTCCAGCGTCTCGCCCTTCCAGGCGAACACCGGCGTGCCGGTGGCGGCGATCGCGGCGGCGGCGTGGTCCTGGGTGGAGAAGATGTTGCACGAGGCCCAGCGCACGTCGGCGCCGATGTCCTTGAGCGTCTCGATCAGCACCGCGGTCTGGATCGTCATGTGCAGCGAGCCGGTCACGCGCACACCCTTGAGCGGGGCCTGCGGGGCGTACTTGCGGCGGATCGACATCAGGCCGGGCATCTCGTGCTCGGCGATGTCCAGCTCCTTGCGGCCGAACTCGGCCAGGGAAATGTCGCGGATCTTGTAGTCGTGGCCCGGCGGGGCCTGGATGGCGGCGTTCATGCTTGTCTCCGGTTCTTTGGGGAACCTTGGCCACTGCGGCGAAGGTCCGCATGGGTGAGCGCCGTTGTTGCATATACCCGCCGAGCCTGGCCGTCGCGCGACGGTCGCAGCGCCCCTCGGTGGGCACGAAAGGCGCTCATTATAGCGTCCCCAGGGGCCCCGGTAGGAACGCACCTTGCGCGCGACGTCGGAGCTACCAGTCGCGCGCAGGATTCGCTCCTACAAGAGTTTGGCGGCCGATTGGCTAGTCTTGGGGAAACCTCCCGGGAGCTCCCATGGAAGCCAGCCGCGATACCGACTACCTGCCGCACGACGGCCCCTTGCGTGACGATGTGGGCCGGCTCGGCCAGCTGGTCGGCCAGATGCTTGCCGAGCAGGGAGGCGAGCGCTTCTTCGAGCGGGTGGAGACGGTGCGCCAGGCGGCCATCCACCGTCGCCGCGAGGGCGACCCGGTGGCCACGCTGGCACACGCGCTCGAAGGCCTGGACACCGGCCAGGCCGAGGCCCTGGCGCGCGCCTTCGCCACCTACTTCCAGGCGGTCAACATCGCCGAGCGCGTGCACCGCATCCGCCGACGCCGCGACTACCAGCGCGCGGGCGGACCGCCGCAACCCGAATCGCTGCTGGATGTGCTCGGCCGGCTCGAGCGCGAGGGCGTCGGCGCGGATGAACTGCTCGGCTGGCTCGCGCGGACCTGGATCGAGCCGGTATTCACCGCGCACCCCACCGAGGCGATGCGCCGCTCGCTGCTGGAAAAGGAGCAGGCGATCGTGCACGCACTGGTCGACGGCTTCGATCCGGAGCGCACGCCGCAGGAGCGCGCCGAGGACCAGGACCGCATCTACATGGCGCTGTCCACCGGCTGGCAGACCGCCGAGGCTTCGCCGGTGCGCCCCACCGTGCAGGACGAGCACGATCATGTCGGCTTCTACCTGTCCAACCCGATCTACCGCATCGTGCCGGCGCTGTACGAGTCGCTGGCCGGCGCCTTGCAGGCCGTCTACGGCGTGGCCACGCCGCTGCCGCGGCTGCTCGGCTTCGCCAGCTGGGTCGGCGGCGACATGGACGGCAACCCGAACGTCGGCGCCGACACCATCGCCGCCGCGCTGGCCACCCAGCGTGCGCAGGTGCTGGAGCGCTACATCGCCGACGTCGCCAGCCTGGCGCGCCTGCTCAGCCAGACCGTCGAGCGGGTGGCGGTCGATCCTGCGCTGACCGCGCGCCTGGCCGACTACCGAGAGCGCTTCCCGCAGGCCGCGGCACGCATCCGGCCGCGCCATGCCGACATGCCTTACCGCTGCCTGCTCACGCTGGTCGGCGCGCGGCTGGAGGCGACCGGCGACAACGGCGCGGAGAGCTACGCCACGGCCGCCGAGCTGCTGGACGACCTGCAGCTGATCGACGACAGCCTGCTCGGCCACTGCGGCCTGCACGCAGGTGCCTATGCCGTGCGTCGGCTGATCTGGCGCGTGCGCACGTTCGGCTTCCACCTCGCGCGGCTGGACGTGCGGCAGGACTCGCGCGTGCACGACGACGCTCTCTCGGCCTTGCTCGACGATGCCGACTGGGCAGGCCGTGCGGCGGGTGACCGGGCAGCCACGCTGTCGGCGTACGCCGCCGGCCAGGATCGCTTCGCCATCAGCCATGCCGATGCCGTGACCGCTCTGTACGACGTGTTCGCCACGCTGGGCGACGCGCGCCGCCGCTACGGCAGCGAGGCGATCGGGCTGTACATCATCAGCATGGCGCGCTCGGCGGCGGACGTGCTGGCGGTGCTGGCGCTGGCGCGCTACGGCGGGCTCGTGCACCCGGCTCCCGTCCGGGGAGAGGGCTGGGATGAGGGCCAGCCGTTGCGAGAAGCCAGCAACGAAGCGCCAGGCTCTGCGCCCTCTCCCCTCCGGGGAGAGGGCCGGGGTGAGGGGGCGCTCTTGCGGGGAAGTGGCGACGAAGCGCAGGCTTCAACGAGGTCCCCCGCGAGCCCCGGCCCCTCACCTCAATCCTCTCCCCGGAGGGGAGAGGATGCTGGGTGCGCGGTGCCTTTGGACATCGCCCCACTCTTCGAGACCATCGACGACCTCAAGCACGCTCCGGCCACCCTGCGAGCCCTGCTCGACGACCCCGTCTACCGCGCCCACCTGCGTGCCCGCGATGACCGCCAGTGGGTCATGCTCGGCTACTCCGACAGCGGCAAGGACGGTGGCACGCTTGCCTCGCGCTGGGCCTTGCAACGGGCACAGGTGGAACTGCTCGAGGTGGCGAGGGAGGCCGGCATCCGCCTGGCCTTCTTCCACGGCCGCGGCGGTTCGGCCAGCCGCGGCGGCTCGCGCATCGCGCCCGCGCTGATGTCCTCGCCACGGGGCTCGGTCGCCGGGGTGCTGCGGGTGACCGAGCAGGGCGAGGTGATCCACCGCAAGTACGGCATCCGCGCGCTGGCCCTGCGCAACCTGGAGCAGACGGTCAGCGCCGTGCTGCGCGCCTCGCTGCGCCCGCGCGCGCAGGAGCCGCGCGAGGCACGCTGGCGCGAGCAGATGGAGGCGCTCGCCGCGCACAGCCGCCGGCACTACCGCGCGCTGGTCGAGCGCGACGGCTTCGTCGACTACTTCCGCAGCGCCACGCCGATCGACGTGGTCGAGCGCATGACCCTGGGCTCGCGCCCGGCCAGCCGCCGCAGCATGCAGGGCGTGGAGGACCTGCGCGCGATCCCGTGGGTGTTCGCCTGGACCCAGTGCCGCTCCATCATCACCGGCTGGTACGGGCTCGGTTCCGCGCTGGAGCAGGGCGCCGCCGCCTTCGGCGAGCAGGCGCTGGCCGACATGGCGCGCGACTGGCCGTTCTTTGCCAACGCGCTGGACGACGTGGCCATGGTGCTGGCCAAGTGCGACCTGGACATCGCCGAGGCGTTCTCGCGCCTGGCCGGGGAGATGCACGCGCCATTCTTCACGTCGATCCGCGAGGAGTTCGAGCGCACCCGCCATTGGCTGCTCCGGCTCAAGGGCGACGCCGCGCTGCTGGCCGACAATCCCCGCTTGGCAGTCTCGATCCGGTTGCGCAACCCCTACGTCGACCCGATGAGCCTGCTCACTGTCGACCTGCTCGCGCGCTGGCGCGCCGGCGGCAGCGTGGACGACGCCCTGCTGCGCGCGCTGGTCGCCTGTGTCAATGGCGTCTCGCAGGGCTTGCAGAACACCGGCTGATTCTCGACCCGCCTCTTGTAGGAGCGCACCCTGTGCGCGGCCGCCGTGTATCCCGGTCGCGCACAGGGCGCGCTCCTATAGTGTCCGTTCGTGGCTGGGCGGCATCCGGAAGCGGACGCTTCTGACTGGCGGTCGCCCCGCGCAACCGCGATGTTGCACCGTTCCAACGGTTGGCACGCCTGTTGCCAACAGCCCTCCATGGATATCGCCAACACCTCCCTCAAGCTGCGCAAACGCCGGCAACTGCGCTGGGGCCTGTCCCTCGGCGCGCTCGCGGTCGGCGTGCTGGCGATCGTGATCGTGCGGCTCGGCCCGGCGCTGCCGGTCGCGGACCGCGCCAGCCTGTGGATCGATGCGGTGCAGCAAGGCGACATGCTGCAGGAAGTCCGTGCCACCGGCACGCTGGTGCCGCGCTCCAGTCGCTGGCTGGCGGCGGCCACCGCGGCGCAGGTGCAGCAGATCCTGGTCTGGCCCGGCGCGACGGTGAAGCCGGACACCGTGCTGATGCGGCTGGCCAATCCCGAAGTCGAGGATGCCTTGCGCAACGCACAGGCCCTGGTCGCCGCGGCCGAGGCGGAGGTGGCGGCCAAGCGCGCCGAACTGCATTCCCAGTTGCTGGACGAGCGCGCCGCGCTGGCCCAGGCCCAGTCCGACTATGCGCAGGCGCAGGTCAAGGCGCAGGCGGACGCCAAGGCGGTGCAGAAGGACCTGATCCCGCGCGTGCAGTACCAGCAGGGCCTGATCGCACTGAAGCAGCTCAAGGCGCGCATGCAGATCGAACAGGAGCGCGTGGACAGCTTCGCCGGCAGCATGAAGGCGCAGCTGGACGCGGCGCAGGCGCGCGCGCAGCAGCAGCGCAGCAACCTGGTGCTGCGCCAGCGCCAGGCCGATGCGCTCGACGTCACCGCCGGTATCGCTGGCGTGCTGCAGGAAGTGGCCGTGCAGGAAGGCGCGCGCGTCGCCGAAGGCGCCAACCTCGCGCGCGTGGCGCGGCCGGACGTGTTGATCGCGCGGCTGCAGGTGCCCGAGGTACAGGCCAAGGACGTGGCAATGGGCATGGCCGTCGGCGTGGACACGCACAACGGCATTGTCGCCGGCCGCGTGGAGCGGATCGATCCGGCGGTGCGCAACGGCAGCGTGCAGGTCGACGTGGCACTCATCGGCGCATTGCCGCCCGGTGCCCGGCCGGACCTTTCCGTCGACGGCCGCATCCGCATCGCCAGGCTCGACCACGTGTTGTCGGTCGGCCGCCCTGCGCTGGCCAGGGCCGACGGCGACCTGAGCCTGTTCCGCTTCGACCCCGCTGGCGACACGGCCACCCGGGTGCCGGTGCGCGTGGGCGCCGCCTCGGTCGACCGCGTGCAGGTACTGCGCGGCCTGAAGGCGGGCGACCGCGTCATTCTCTCCGACACCAGCCAGTGGGATGGTTATGACCGTATCCGTGTGGAATAGGCCCCTCTTCCCCCGGGAAAGGGGTCGGGAAGAGAGTCCGCCCGCAGCGGACCATGCATCCCGCCCGAACCCTCATCCGGCCCTCCGGGCCACCTTCTCCCGGAGGGAGAGGGATCATCGACAGCAAAGGCGCCGCACATGAACGCGACCACCCACGTCATCACCCTCGAAGGCATCCGCAAGATCTTCCAGACCGACGAGGTGGAAACCCACGCCCTGTCCGACGTGCACCTGACCATCGCCCGTGGCGAGTACGTCTCGATCTCCGGCCCCTCCGGCTGCGGCAAGACCACGCTGCTCTCCATCCTCGGCCTGCTCGACACCGCCAGCGACGGTCGCTACGTGCTCAACGGCCATGACGTGGCCGCGCTCAACGCGGCCGAGCGTGCGCGCATACGCAACGCGGAAATCGGCTTCATCTTCCAGGCGTTCAACCTGATCGGCGACCTGTCGGTCTATGAGAACGTCGAATTGCCGCTCACCTACCGCGGCGGCATCGGCGCCAACGAGCGCCGTGCGCGCGTGCAGGAGGCGCTCGAGCGCGTGGGCATGGCCCACCGCATGCGTCATTACCCCGCGCAGCTTTCCGGCGGCCAGCAGCAGCGCGTGGCGGTGGCGCGCGCGCTGGTCGGGCGGCCGGCGATCCTGCTTGCCGACGAACCGACCGGCAACCTCGATTCGCGCAATGGCGAGGCGGTGATGGCGCTGCTGGACGAACTGCACAGGGGCGGCGCAACCATCTGCATGGTCACCCACGACGCCCGCTACGCGGAACTGGCCCAGCGCAAGATCCGCCTGTTCGACGGCCGCGTGGTCGACGAGGAAACCTTCGACCGCCTGCGCCGCGAGGACGAGCAGCGGCTGGATGCACTGATCGGCCAGCGCATCGAGATCGACGCGTGAACACCTGGCTCGCCGAGATCGGGCGCACCTGGCGCGCCAGCCTGCGCAAGCCCGGCTTCCTGCTGCTGGCCAGTGGCGTGCTGGCGCTGGGCGTGGGGTCCAGCGTCGCGGTGTTCAGCCTGATCGACCGCGTGCTGCTACGGCCGCTGCCGTACGACCAGCCCGCGCAACTGGTGGCGGTAGGTCCGCTGGAAGACACCGGGGTCAGCGGAATCTCGCCGCAGCAATATCAACAGTTGCAGGGAATCGAGGGCGTGCGCGACATGGCGCTCTACATGCCCGGCGCGCCCTCGGTGAACATCTCCGGCCACGGCGAGCCGGTGCTCGCCTCGTCGCTGCAGATGGATCGCCACCTGCTGCCCACGCTGGGCGTGCGGCCGTTGCTCGGGCGCAACTTCACCGCGGAAGAGGACGCGCCGCACGGCCCGGCCGTCGCCCTGGTTTCCTACGGGCTCTGGCAGCGACGCTTCGGCGGCAAGGCGGCGGTCGTCGGGAGCAGCCTGCAGATCGAAGGCCTGCCGCACACGATCGTCGGCGTGTTGCCGGCACAGTTCGACGTCGATGGCGATGTGGTGCTGCCGCTGGCGATGCCGGCCAACAGCCGCTCCGACGGCACCAACTACGAAGCGATAGCACGGCTGCAGTCCCCCGCGCAGCGACAGCGCGTGGCCGCGCAGGTCGACGCTCGCCTGCGTGCGTTCTACGCCCGGTCCACGGGCACGTATGGCGACTGGTGGCGCCACCGCCATTTCGGCGCGCAGGATCTGCATGCTTTCCGCCACGTCGGCGACGGTTTCCAGCTCGCGCTGTTCATGGGCTGCGCGCTGGTCGTGCTGCTGATCGCGCTGGTCAACATGACCAACCTGATGCTGCTGCGCGCACTGTCGCGCCAGCACGACGTTGCGGTACGCGGTGCGTTGGGCGCATCGACCTGGCGACTGGCGCTGCCGGTACTGGCCGAGGGTCTGCTGGTCGGCGTGCTCGGCGCCGGGGCCGGGCTTGGCCTGGCGGCCGCGGCCCTGGCCCTGCTGCGCGGCTTCATGCCGGCCGGCTGGCAACCGGACAGCCTCTATCCGGGCGTGGCGGCCTGGCTGGTCGCCGCGGCCGTCGGTGTGCTGGGCGCGCTGCTGAGCGCCGCGGCCAGCCTGCGGCGGCGCGCGATCACCATGGACGACCTGCGCGAAGACGCCCGCAGCGGACTGGGGTGGTGCGGTGGTCGGCTGGGTCGCTCGCTGGTGATGGCGCAGGTGGCGCTGGCCACCGCGCTGCTGTGCGCTTGCGGATTGTTCGCGCACACCTTGATCGATGCCGCTCGCGTGCCGTTGGGTTACCGCACGCAGGGCATCGTCACCTTCGAACTGGCGCCGATCAAGGCGCTCTACCCGGATGCGGCGGCCGTGGCGACGTTGTCCCAGCGGCTGGTCGGGCGACTGCGCCAGGCGCCCGGCGTCGAGCTCGCGAGCGCCACGACCAACCTGCCTGGCGGCCCGTGGCGCGACCAGTTCAACCTCGGTGGCCTGCATCCACCCGGAGGCGAGGCGGACAACGCGCAGTTCCACGCGGTGGACGAGCACTACTTCGACCTGTTCGCCATCCGCCTGCGCCAGGGCCGCGCGTTCGCCGCGACCGACGTGCGCGGCGCCGAACCGGTGGCGATCGTCAACCGCACCCTCGCCGATCGCTGGTATGGCGGGCAGGCGCTGGGCCAGCTGATCCAGCGCGGCGAGGGGCCGGGCATGGTCTCCGCGCGCATCGTCGGCGTGGTGGAAGACACTTACCAACTTGGCCCGCTCGATCCGCGCTCACGCCAGCCGATCCTCTATCGTCCGCTGGCGCAGGTCAGCGAGGACGCGTTGCGCGCGTTCCGCAGCTTCGAGCCGATGCGCTTCGCGCTCGCTGTCCGCGGCGATCCCGGCAGCTACCGGCGAGCCATGCAGCAGGCGGTGGCCGACGTGGCGCCGGGCCAGCCGATGGACAACGTGCGACTAATGACCCAGGTGGTGCACTCGACCACCCGCGACACGCGCATGCAGCTTTGGCTGACCGGGCTGTTCGCGGCGCTGGCGCTCCTTCTGGCGGCGGCCGGCCTGTATGCGGTGATGGCGGTGGCCGTCGCCGCGCGTGCGCACGAATTCGGCGTGCGCCAGGCGCTGGGCGCGGCGCCCACGCGGCTGGCCTGGCTGGTGCTGCGCGGTGGCGTGGCGCAGGTGGCCATCGGCCTGGGCCTGGGCGTCACGCTGGCTCTGGTTCTCGGGGAGGCCCTGCGCATGCTGTTGCTCGCGCTGGGCCTGGATCGCGGCATGTTCGACCTGCCGGTGCTTGCCATCGTGGCCCTGGTGCTGCTGGGTATCGGCGCGCTCGCGAGCGTGCTGCCGGCCGTGCGCGCCGGCCGCGTGCCGCCGATGCGGGCCTTGCGGGGGGAATGAGATGACAACGCTCCATGGAACCGGCCGGTCGGCCGGACGGCACGCATGAACGTATGGCTCGCGGAGATCGCACGCGCCTGGCGCGCCAGCCTGCGCAAACCCGGCTTCCTGCTGCTGGCCAGTGGCGTGCTGGCGCTGGGCATCGGCGCCAGCGTGGCGGTATTCGCGCTGATCCAGCACACCTTGCTGCGGCCGTTGCCGGTGCCGCAGCCGGAGCGGCTGGTGGTGGTCGGCAAGCTTTGGCAAGGCAAGGTGGGCGGCCTCTCGCCACACGAGTTCCAGCAACTGGATGCGCTCGACGGCACGACCTCGCTGGCGCTCGAACAGGTCGGCATGGTGGCGAACATCGCCGGCAACGGAGAACCTGAGCAGGTGTCGCTGGTGCGCGCCGATCGCGCCCTGCTGCCCACGTTGGGACTGCGTCCGGTGCTGGGCCGCAACTTCACCGCGCAGGAAGACCAGCCGGGCGGACCCAAAGCCGTGTTGCTCAGCCACGGCCTGTGGCTGCGTCGCTACGGCGGCGATGCCTCGGTGATCGGCCGGCGCATGCAGGTGGAGGGCACGCCCGCCACCATCGTGGGTGTGCTGCCGGCGAGCTTCGATGCGGCCAACAGCTTCGATCTGTTCGCCGGGGGCGGCGGCATCGTGCTGCCGATCGCCTTGCCGGCGGTCAGCCACGACTACAACCAGAACGCCCACATCGCAATCGCACGCCTGGCCGATGGCGTGAGCGTGGCGGAAGTGGCCGCACAGGTCGATGCGCGCGAGCGCGCGATGTACCGCGACATGGCGATGGGCGGCGACTGGAAGCAACCGTGGTTCGGCGCCGGCAGCCTGACCGAATTGCAGCACCGCACCGCCCGGCCGGTGCTGCTGGTGTTCATCGCCAGTGCGGCACTGGTGTTGCTGATCGCATGGGTGAACCTGACCAACCTGATGCTGCTGCGCGCGCTCTCGCGCAACCACGACGGCGCCGTGCGCAGCGCGCTGGGCGCACCGGCCTTGCGACTCATGCTGCCGGCGCTGGGCGAAGGTTTGCTGGTGGGCGCGTGCGGCGCATTGGCGGGCATGGCGCTGGGGGCGGCGGGGTTGGCGGTGCTGCAATCGCTCATTCCCGCGCAATGGCTGCACGGCGATTCGGTGCGGCCCGGTCTGGCGGCGTGGGGCGTGGCCTTGGCGATGGGCCTGTTCGGGGCCTTGCTTGCCGCGCTGCTCGCGCTCTGGCGCAGTCGCGGCCGGGTCACGGTGGATCAGCTGCGCGAAGGCGGGCGCTCGGGCATCGGCGTGCACAGCGGCCGGCTCGGGCGGGTGCTGGTGATGGCCCAGGTGGCGCTGGCCGCGATCCTGCTATGCGCGGCCGGCGTGTTCATGCGGGCGCTGTACGACGCTGCGCAGACGCCGCTGGGTTTCGCCAGCGACCACATCCTCACCTTCGAACTGTCGCCGGTGAAGGGCCATCATCCGGATGCCGGCTCGACGCACGACCTGTCGCAACGACTGGTCGAGCAGCTTGCGCGGATCCCCGGCGTGACCGGGACCGCGGTGACCACCAACCTGCCGGCCAGCGACGATGGTTTCGGGCAGTTCCAGAACCAGGCGCGCACGCCGGATGGCAAGGAGATGCATGTGCAGCTCCATGGCGTCGGGCCGGGCTTCTTCGACCTGTTCTCGATCGCGCTGCACGGTGGCCGCGACTTCACCCGCAACGACGTGCGTGGCGCCGAGTTCGTCGCGATCGTCAGCAAGGATCTGGCCGATACCTATTACGACGGCCACGCGATCGGCAAGACGCTTCGCGTGGAAGGCAACGGTGAGGACAGCTGGTCCGCGCGCATCGTCGGCGTGGCCGCCCCGACCCGTCAGCTCGGCCCGCTGCAACCGAACCAGCCGGTCATCTACCTGCCGCTGGACCAGGTACCCGAACCGATACTGCAGATATTCCACAGCCTGGAGCCGTTGCGCTTCGCCCTGCGCGGGCACGGCCAACCGGCCGACTGGCGTGCCGGCATCCGCGAGGCGGTCGCCGGGATCGCGCCGGATCAGCCGGTCGCCAACGTGCGCAGCATGGACAGCATCGTGCGACAGACCACGCAAAGCGCGCGTCTGGGCCTGCTGCTGATCGGCCTGTTCGCGGCGCTGGCCTTGCTGCTCGCTGCGGCGGGCATGTATGCGGTGATGGCGGTGGCGGTCGCCGCGCGCGAGCGCGAGTTCGGCGTGCGGCTGGCGATGGGTGCGCAGCCGACGCGGCTGGTGCGGCTGGTGCTGCGCGGGGGGCTGGCGCAGGTCGCCCTGGGGCTGGTCATCGGCATGGCCGTTGCGCTGGGCCTGACCCATGCCCTTTCCATGATGCTTCTGGGCATGCTCGGACGCGCCAGCGCCTTCGATCCATGGGCCATGCTGGGGGTGTGCGTCGTGCTTGCCGCCGCCGGTCTGCTGGCCTGCCTGCTGCCGGCCTGGCGCGCCAGCCGCGTGCCGCCAATGCGTGCGTTGCGGGGGGAGTGAGCATGGTGCTTTTCAATGAAGCGCGCGAGGCATTCCGCCGGCTGTGGCGGCGACCGGGCTACAGCCTGCTGTCGCTGGGAATACTCGGGGTTGGCCTGGGGCTGACGCTGTTCCTGTTCAGCCTGGTCAACACGCTGATCATCCAGCCGCTGCCGTTGCCGCGCGCGGAGCGGCTGATGGCGTTGGGCGAGCCCACCCACAGCGGCAATGGCATCGACCCGCTGGACAGCGACCAGTACCTGGCCGTGCGCGGCCGCCTGCGCAACGTCGAAACGATAGGGGCCTATGACGGCATCGGCGTGAACGTGGACGAAGGCGGCACCGCGACGTACTACGCCGCCAGTCTGGTGACGGCCTCGATGATGCCGTTGCTGGGCATCGAGCCCGTGCTCGGGCGTACGCTCACGCCCGCGGATGATGCCCCGGGCGCGCCGCCGGTGGCACTGCTGGGCGAGGCATTGTGGCGGCACGGCTTCGGCGCCGACCCGCACATCATCGGGCGCGCCATCCGGATCAATGGCCTGTGGGCCACGGTGGTCGGCGTGGTGCCCAAGGCGGCCAGCCGCCTGCCGGTCACCCACAGCCAGGTCTGGTTGCCGCTGCGGTTGCGGCCCGGCGAGCATCGTGACCTGTGGACGGTGGCGCGACTGGCGCCGTCGAGCCAGCTGTCGCAGGCGCGGGCGGAACTCGATGCGTGGGGCGCGCGCCTGCAGGCGGCCTTGCCGACGACCGAGCGCACGCGGGGCGTGGTCATCAAGCCGTGGAAGTACGGTTTCGTGCCCGAGGACATGCGCCACTGGGTGTGGCTGATGTTCGGCGCCGCGGTGCTGGTGCTGCTGCTGGCCTGCGTCAACGTGGCCAACCTGCAACTGGTGCAGACGCTGCAGCGTCGGCACGAGTTGGCTATGCGCAGCGCCCTGGGCAGCAGTCGCGCGCGGCTGATCGGCGGGGCGCTGGTCGAAAGCCTGCTGCTGAGCCTGGCGGCGCTGGTGGTGGCACTGCCGATCGTGCATTGGGCCAACCGCTGGCTGGTCCAGGTGTATTACGCCAACGCCCCGGGCGCCGGCCCGTTGCATCAGTTCGGCATCGATGCCCGGGTGCTGGCTGCGGCCCTGGCGGCCGCCGTGCTCAGCACGGCCCTGGCCGGCGTCATTCCCGCCTGGCGAGCGTCGCGTGCCGACCTGCAGGATGCCCTGCGCGATGGCGGCAAGGGTTCGGGGGCCGGTTTCAACCGGGTGGCCAGGGCGCTGGTGATGACGGAGATCGCGCTCACCGTGGTGCTGCTGGTCGGCGCCGGCACCTTCGTACGCGCACTGGACGTCCTGCTGGCGCAGCCGGGCGTGGGGGCGACGCATGCCGATCAGGTGCTGGTCGCCAGCGTGGCGCTGCCGCCGCAAACGTATGCGGGCGACACCAGCCGCATCCACTTCTTCGACCAGGTGGTCGAGCGCCTGCGCCAGTTGCCCGGCGTGGTCGATGCCACCGCCTCGGACACGGTACCCAGCGCCTTCCGCGGCAGCCACGAGGAGGTGTCGCTGCCGGGCCAGCCGCAGCCCTCCGAGGGTTGGCCGCGGGTGCAGCTGGGCATCGTCGATGCCCACTTCCTGGACACCTACGGCGTGCGCCTGCGCGAAGGCCGCTTCTTCGATGCGCGCGACAATGCCGGTGGCCAGCGCGTGGCGGTCGTCGACGCCAAGATGGCCGCGGCGATGTGGCCGCACCAGGACGCGCTCGGCCGCAAGCTGGTGTTGTGGCCCGGCTACCCGCAGCCGCTCACGCTGACCGTGGTTGGCGTGGTCGAGTCCCTGCAACTGGACGGCATGCTGGAGAAGTCGTTGCCCGGCATGCTGCTGCCGCTGGACCAGGCGTTGCGGCAGGGGCCGCTGCACAGCGTCGGCCTGGCGGTACGCACGCGTGCCGACGCCACGGCCCTGGCGCAGCCGATGGCTGAGGCCGTTCATGCGGTCGAGCCACAGGCGGCGCTGTATCGGGTGCGCACCCAGGCCAGTGCCATGGCCGAGGGCCGCGTGAACCTCACCGTGCTCACCGGCGTGTTCGGCGCGCTCGGCCTGGTGGCCCTGCTGCTGGCCGGCGCCGGCCTGTACGGCGTGCTGTCGTTCTCCGTGGCGCAACGCACGCGTGAGATCGGCATCCGCCGCGCGATCGGTGCGGGACACGGCGCCGTGGTCCGCACCGTGGCGCGGCAGCTGGCCTGGCAACTCGGGCTGGGCCTGGGTACGGGCCTGCTGCTGGCGATGCCGTGGTCGGCGGTGCTGGCCGACCCGGGACTGCACACGCGCGCCCACGATCCGGCGGTGTTCGTGCCGGTGCTGCTGGTGGTGCTGGGGGTTTCCCTGGCGGCCGCGTTGGTACCGCTGTGGCGGGCGCTGCGCGTCGATCCGGTGGTGGCGCTGAGGTACGAGTGAGGTGAGTCGCCTCCTCGCTTTATCGTGCCGGAGATGGCTGAGGCTTCGGGGCAGGGCTCGCCTCGAAGGGCTCGTGTCGAATTCCTTTTGAAGCCCACCCGATAGGCCGTGGCGAGCCCCGGCCCGCTCCCCGGTGGGGAGAGGGAGCAAGGGTGCGGCGCTATGCTGCATCCCAAACTACAGGCGACCGCATGACCCGATCCGATCCCACCGTGTTGCTGGCCGACGACCAGCCCGACGTGCGCGAGGCGTTGCGCCTTCTGCTCAAGTCCGAAGGCCTCGCCAGCGTGGCCGCCGACGGTCCGGGCGCGGCGCTGGAGACTTTGCGCAAACGCGAATTCGCCTGCGCGCTGATCGACCTCAACTACACCCGCGACACGACCTCCGGCGAGGAGGGACTGGAGCTGCTCGCGCGCCTGCGCGAACAGGCACCGGAATTGCCGGTGGTGGTGATGACCGCCTGGGGCAACGTGCCGCTGGCGGTGGAGGCGATGCGACGCGGCGCCGCCGACTTCATCGAAAAGCCGTGGGACAACGCACGCCTGCTGCGCGTGCTGCGCGCGCAGATCGCGATTGCCGAGGGCTCGCGCCGGCAACGCCGGCTGGAGGCGGAGAACGCGCTGCTGCGCGGTTCGTCCGAGGTGATCGCCGAATCGTCTTCGATGCGACGCGTATTGGAACTCGTCGCGCGCATCGCGCCGAGCGACGCCAACGTGCTGGTGCTCGGCGAGAACGGCACCGGCAAGGGCGTGATCGCGCAGTTGCTGCACGAGCGCTCGGCGCGGGCCGCGCGTTCGCTGGTCAAGGTCAACATGGGTGGCATCGCCGAGAGCGTGTTCGAGTCGGAGATGTTCGGCCACGTGCGCGGCGCCTACACCGACGCCAAGGGCGAGCGCATAGGCCGCTTCGAACTGGCCGATGGCGGCACGCTGTTCCTGGACGAGGTCGGCAACGTGCCGGCCGCGCAGCAGCCCAAGCTGCTGCGCGTACTGGAGGACGGCGAGTTCGAGCGGCTCGGTTCCTCGCGCACGCAGAAGGTCGACGTGCGGCTGGTATCGGCCACCAACGCCGATCTCGATGCCGACGTGGCCGCCGGGCGTTTCCGCAAGGACCTGCTCTACCGCCTCAACACGCTCGAAGTCCGCCTGCCGCCTTTGCGCGAGCGCAGCGAGGACATCCTGCCGCTGGCCCGGGCCTTCCTGGTGCGCAGCGCGCAGCGCTACGGTCGCGACGACCTGCGACTGGCGCCTTCGGCCGAGCGTGCGTTGCTCGCCTGGGCCTGGCCGGGCAACGTGCGCGAACTGCAGCACCTGATGGAGCGCGCCGCACTGCTGGCCGAGCGCGACCAGGTGGACGCCGCGACGCTCAACTTCGGCACCGCCGCCCCGGCGTCGGCGGACCTGGACGGAATGACCCTGGAGCAGGCGGAAGCATGGCTGGTCGCCCGCGCGGTCGAGCGCCACGAGGGCAACCTGCAGCGTGCGGCCGACGCGCTGGGCATCACCCGCCAGTCGCTGTACCGGCGACTGGAAAAGCACGACCTGCGCGCGGCCGGCACCGATGCCGACGACTGACCCGTCGCCCGCGCGCACCGGGCGCATGCCGCGCTTCGAACGGCGCGTGCTCGGCGGCAGCCTGGTGGTGGCCGCGCCCGCGCTGCTCGCCCTGCTGCTGCTCGTGGTGCAGCCGACGCAGGAGAGCACCCTGCGCTGGACGCTGCTTGCGGGCGCCGTGGCCATCACCGTCGCGCTGGCGCGGTGGCAGTACCGTCGCGTGGTGTTCCCGCTGTACACGCTGGCCGGCTTGCTCGAAGCCCTGCGCGAGGGCGACTACAGCCTGCGCGGCGTGCAGGGCGGCGTGCTCGGCGACGTGGTCTACGACATCAATGCGCTGGCCGAGCGGCTGCAGAAGGAGCGGCTGGAGTTCGAGGAATCGGCGCATCTGCTGGGGAAGACCCTGGCCGCGCTGGACAGCGCAGTGTTCGTGTTCGACGAGCAGCATCGGCTGCGGCTGGTCAACCCCGCCGGACAACGCCTGCTCGATGCCGAGCGGCACCGCCTGTTCGGCCTGAGCGCGGCCGAACTGGGCCTCGCCGGCCTGCTGGAAGGCGCGCCGGACCGGGTGGCACTGCACACGTTCCCCGGCCGCAGCGGCCGTTTCCAGGTGCGCCATGCGGCGCTGCGAAGCGGTGGGCGCGGCGGCTGGCTGCTGGTGGTCAATGACGTCGGCAGGGTGCTGCGCGAGGAGGAGCGCGCCGCCTGGCAGCGCCTGCTGCGCGTGCTCGGGCACGAGGTGAACAATTCACTGGCGCCCATCCAGTCGATGGCCGGCACGCTGGCGACCCTGGCTGCGCGCGACCCCTTACCTGACGACTGGCGCGAGGATTTCCGCAGCGGGCTGGACGTGATCGGCAACCGCGCCGGAGCACTGGCGCGCTTCCTCACCGGGTACGGCACGCTGGCGCGGCTGCCCGTACCGCAACGCGGTCCGCTGGACGTGCGCGAGCTGGTCGGCAAGGTCGTGCGACTGCCGCTGGCGCACCCGGGCGACCGGCAGGTCACGCCGGAAGAGGGCGCGCCGCTGCTGGTCGAGGGTGATGCCGACCAACTGGAGCAGGCGCTGATCAACCTGGTGCGCAACGCGACAGAAGCGGCCACAGGCGAGGTCCGCGTGCGCTGGCGCCGGCGCGGCGAACGGGCCGTGATCGAGATCGAGGATGACGGCCCTGGGCCGCCGCCGAGCGAGAACCTGTTCATCCCGTTCTTCACCACCAAACCCGGCGGCTCGGGCATCGGCCTGGCGTTGGCACGGCAGATCGCCGAAGCGCACGATGGCGGCGTGACGCTGACCGCCCGCGACGACGGCAAGCCCGGCGCGCTGGCATGCCTGTGGCTGCCTACCCGGCCGGAAAGCGCGTCCCTGTAGGAGTGCGTCCCGTGCGCGCCTTGAGCCCTCTCCCCTCCGGGGAGAGGGCGCTAAGAGCGCGGTTCATCCATCGAGCTCGATCTAGCGCGTTGTAAATGCATCCGCCTGCGCGCGCGTTGAGCCCTCTCCCCTCCGGGGAGAGGGAGCTAAGAGCGCGGTTCATCCATCGAGCTCGATCTAGCGCGTTGTAAATGCATCCGCCTGCGCGCGCGTTGAGCCCTCTCCCCTCCGGGGAGAGGGTTGGGTGAGGGGTCGGGGCTCGCGGGGAAGTCGTCCGGTGTGCTGGAGCAAATGAGGCGCGGCCAGGGGCGGGCGATGTCGCGAGCGTGGCCCCTCACCCCAGCCCTCTCTCCGCAGGGGAGAGGGAGCTAAGAGCGCGGTTCATCCATCGAGCTCGATCTAGCGCGTTGTAAATGCATCCGCCTGCGCGCGCGTTGAGCCCTCGCCTCCCGGGGGAACCCGGCTCACCCTTCCAGCTCGCTCCAGCGCCCGTAGGCGGTGTCGAGCTCGGCCTGGAGCTTCGCGATCGTCTCGTTGGCTTGCACGATGGCGGTGCTGTCCTGCTGGAAGAACGCCGGCTCGTTCATCGCGGCGGTGCGTTCGGCAATGTCCGTTTCCAGCTGTTCGATGCGTGCCGGCAACTGCTCCAGTTCGCGCTGGTCCTTGAAACTCAGCTTGCGACGTGGCGCCGCCGTCGCGGGGGCGGGCGCAGAAGGCGCCGGAACTGCGGCGCTCTTCACCGGCGCAGGCGCCGCGGGCCGCTGGCGCAACCAGTCGCTGTAGCCGCCCACGTACTCACCGACCTGGCCCTCGCCCTCGAGCACCAGCGTGCTGGAGACCACGTTGTCCAGGAAGGCGCGGTCGTGCGAGACCAGCAGCAACGTGCCGGTGTACTCGGTCAGCAGCTCCTCGAGCAGCTCCAGCGTTTCGACGTCCAGGTCGTTGGTCGGTTCGTCCATCACCAGCAGGTTGGACGGCTGGGCGAACAGCTTGGCCAGCAGCAGGCGGTTGCGCTCGCCGCCGGAAAGACGGGTGATCGGCGCGCGTGCCCGCTCGGGCGAGAACAGGAAGTCCTGCAGGTAGCCGATGACGTGCTTGCGCTGCCCGCCGAGCTCGATGTACTCGCGGCCCTGCGCCACGTTGTCCAGCGCGTTGAGCTTCTCGTCCAGCTGCACCCGGTGCTGGTCGAAATAGGCGATCTGGATGCCGGTGCCGAGCTCGACCGTGCCACGTTCGGGCTTGAGCTCGCCCAGCATGATCTTCAGCAGCGTGCTCTTGCCGGCACCGTTGGGTCCGATGATGCCGATGCGGTCGCCGCGCATGACCGTGGTCGAGAGGTCGTCGATCAGCACGCGGCCTGCATAGGCCTGGTGCACGTGGTCGAGCTCGATGACCTTCTTGCCCGAGGCCTGTGCGCTGGCCAGCGTCATCTTCGCGTTGCCGGCGAGCTCGCGCCGCTCGGCGCGCTCGCGGCGCATCGCCTTGAGCGCGCGCACACGGCCTTCGTTGCGGGTGCGCCGGGCCTTGATGCCCTGGCGGATCCACACTTCCTCCTGCGCCAGCTTGCGGTCGAAGTGCGCGTTGGCCTGCGCCTCGGCGTGCAGGCGCTCTTCGCGCCGGCGCAGGTAGTTGTCGTAGTCGCCGGGCCAGTCGGTGAGCTGGCCGCGGTCGATCTCGACGATGCGCGTGGCCAGCGCGCGCAGGAAACTGCGGTCGTGGGTGACGAACACGATCGAGCCGTCGAAGGACTTCAGGAAGCCCTCGAGCCAGTCGATCGCCTCGATGTCCAGGTGGTTGGTCGGCTCGTCGAGCAGCAGCACGTCCGGCTTCTGCACCAGCGCCTGCGCCAGCAGCACGCGGCGCTTCATGCCGCCGGAGAGCGCGGCGAAGTCGGTTTCGCCCGGCAGCTCCAGCCGCGCGATCACCTCGTTCACCCGGCGGTCAAGATCCCAGCCCTGGCGTGCTTCGATCTCGTGTTGCACCTCGCCGAGCGCGGCGAGGTCGCCTGCAGCCAGCAAATGGTGGTAACGCGCCAGCAAGTGGCCCAGATCGCCCAGGCCTTCGGCGACCACGTCGAACACCGAGCCGGCCGTGGACTGCGGAACTTCCTGCGCCATGCGCGCCACGACCGTGCCGTTCTGCACCCTCACTTCACCGTCGTCCGGGTGCAATTCCCCGGCGATCAACTTCATCAGAGTGGATTTCCCCTCGCCATTGCGGCCGACCACGCAGACGCGTTCACCGCGCTCGATCGACAGGTCGACATCGGCAAGCAGGAGGGGGCCGCCGATGCTGAAATCGACGCGCTGCAATTGGATCAGGGACATCCGCCGATTGTAATTGATGCGCTGCTCCTGAATGCGCATGTGGCGGATGCGGCGTGCCCACGGTGTTGAACGCGCCCATGGCCGGGATGGCAGGGTGCCAAGGATCCCCATGCGCATCGCCCAGATCGCCCCGCTCTGCGAATCGGTTCCACCACGCCTGTACGGCGGGACCGAACGCATCGTCTCCTGGCTCACCGACACCCTGGTGGAACTGGGCCATGAAGTGACCCTGTTCGCCAGCGCCGATGCGCGCACCCGTGCCGAGCTGGTGGCGGTGCGCGACCAGGCGATCCGCCTGGACCCTACGCTCGCCAAGTCCGAGCTGGCGGCGCACCTTTCGATGCTGCAGGAGGTGCGCCGGCGCGCGGACGAGTTCGACGTGCTGCATTTCCACGTCGACATGCTGCATTTTCCGATGTTCGAGGACTGCGCCGGCCGTACGCTGACCACGCTGCACGGACGGCTGGACCTGAAGGACCTGGCCGAGGTGTACCGGCGCTGGCCGCACTATCCGCTGGTCTCGATCTCGCACCATCAGCGCCAGCCGCTGCATTTCGCCAACTGGGCCGGCACCGTGCACCACGGCCTGCCCGAGGACCTGCATCGCCCCCACCCGCGCCCGCGCGGCGGCTACCTTGCCTTCCTTGGTCGCATCTCGCCGGAGAAGCGCCCCGACCGCGCCATTGCGATCGCGCGCGCCAGCGGCATGCCGCTGAAGATGGCGGCCAAGGTCGACCTGGCCGACCGCGCCTATTTCCACGAGGAGATCCAGCCGCTGCTGGACGATCCGCTGGTGGAGTTCGTCGGCGAGATCGGCGATGGCGACAAGGAGGATTTTCTCGGCAATGCCGCGGCGCTGCTGTTCCCGATCGACTGGCCCGAGCCGTTCGGCCTGGTGATGATCGAGGCGATGGCCTGCAGCACGCCGGTGATCGCCTGGCACTGCGGTTCGGTGCCCGAGGTGGTCGAGGAGGGCGTCAGCGGCTTCATCGTGCAGAGCGAGGCGGAGGCGGTGGAGGCGGTGCGGCGACTACCGCAGATCGACCGGCGGCAGGTGCGCGCCTGCTTCGAACGGCGCTTCTCGGCCGAGATCATGGCAAGCAATTACGTGGATCTTTACGAACGACGCTGCCGTGTCGCGCCGGCGCTGCCGGCGTGGCCGGTAGCCTGGGAGGCGGCACGATGAGCGAAGCGACGCAAGACGACGAAACCCCTTCGGCCGGTACCTCGCGCGGGCAATATTCGCTCAAGTCCGGCGACACCTTCGTCGTCTGCGATGCCTTCGGCGACATCCGCGGCGATTCCAATGGCCTGTTCCACAACGATACGCGGCTGCTGTCCGCCTTCGCGCTCGACCTGGGCGGCAAGCCGCCTTCGCTGCTCAGCGCGGCGATCTCCCACGACAACGTGCTGTTCACCGCCAACCTGTCCAACAAGCCGCTGCCGCCGATGGGCGAGCGCGCCACGCCGCAGGGGGTGATCCACCTGCAGCGCACGCGCTTCCTGTGGGACGCGCGGATGTACGAGCGCATCGCCTGCGTGAACTACGGCGACAGCGAGGTGCAGGTCACGCTCACGCTGCATTTCGCCGCCGACTTCCGCGACATCTTCGAGGTGCGCGGCACGCCACGGCGCAAGCGCGGCACGCTGCATCCACCCAAGGTGAGCGAAAGCGCCGTCGCCCTGCGCTACGACGGCCTCGATGGTGTGGCGCGCTGTTCGGTGATCTGCCTTTCGATTCCACCGGACCGGCTGGACGGCAACACCGCCGAGCTTGCGCTGACGCTGCCACGGCTGAGCAACACCGAACTCTACGTGGAAGTCGGCCCCGATCGCGTCGAGCCCAGTCGCCAGCGCTTCCGCGCCGCCGCCGCCAAGGCGCGCCGCGCGATGCGCCGCCGCCGTGGCCACGGCGCCCGTCCACGCAGCAACGCGCGCCTGTTCAACGCATGGCTGGAACGTTCGCGCGCCGATATCGCGCTGCTGACCAGCGAGTTTCCCACCGGGCCGTACCCTTGCGCGGGCATCCCGTGGTTCGCCACGCCATTCGGGCGTGACGGCATCATCACCGCGCTGCAGTTGCTGTGGCTCGATGCCGGCCTCGCCCGGGGCGTGCTGGGCTACCTCGCCGAGCACCAGGCGCACGAGACGTCGACCTTCCGCGATTCGGCGCCGGGCAAGATCATGCATGAGACGCGCAAGAGCGAGATGGCGGAGTTGGGCGAAGTACCCTTCGGTCGCTACTACGGCGGGGTCGATACCACACCGCTGTACGTGATGCTTGCCGGCGCGTATGCCGAGCGCACCGGCGACGACGTCTTCATCGACAAGCTGTGGCCCGCGCTCACCGCCGCGATGGGCTGGATCGAACGCACCTGCGACCGCGACCCGCACGGCTTTCTCACCTACGCGCAGGGCGAGAAGGGCGGCCTGCTCAACCAGGGCTGGAAGGACAGCGAGGATTCGGTGTTCCATGCCGACGGACGCATTCCGCCGGCGCCGATCGCGCTGGTGGAAGTGCAGGGCTACGTGTATGCCGCACTCATCGCCATGGCCCGCCTGGCCGAGCGACGCGGCGACGACGAGGCGGCGGCGGGGTGGCGCCACCGTGCGCTGACCATGCGCAAGGCGATCGAAGACCTGTTCTGGGACGAGGAGATGTGCAACTACGGCATCGCCCGCGACGGCGACGACACGCTGTGCCGCGTGCGTGCGTCGAACGTCGGCCATCTGCTGTACGTGGGCCTGCCCAAGCTGTGGCGGGCGAAGAAGGTGATCCGCCAGTTCCGCTCCGCCCCGTTCGACAGCGGCTGGGGCGTGCGCACGCTGGCGATGCAGCAGGCCCGCTACAACCCGATGTCGTACCACGACGGCTCGGTATGGCCGCACGACGTGGCGATCTGCGCCGCCGGCATGGCCCACTACGGCGAGCGCGAGGACGCGGTGCGCCTGCTCGGCGAGACCTTCGAGGCGGCCGTGCACTTCGGCATGCGCCTGCCGGAGCTGTTCTGCGGCTTCCCGCGCGCCACCGGTGAGCCGCCGATCGCCTACCCGGTCGCCTGCCTGCCGCAGGCGTGGGCCGCCGGTTCGGTGTTCATGATGCTGCAGGCCTGCCTGGGCGTGACCGTCGATGGCTGCCGTGGCGAAGTGCGCATCGACCGGCCGCGGCTGCCCGAGGGCGTGGACCGGCTGACCCTGCACCGGCTCGATGTCGGCGGCGACACCATTGACCTGGGCTTCGAGCGGATCGGTTCGCGCACCGTCGCCTTCCGCGCCGGCGGCTCGGCGGACGTGCGGATCCTCGCCAAGGTCTGAGCCTCCGGGCCGCGAACCTTGGCCTGATGGAAGACCTGCACGAGCGCAGCCTGTGCGCGACTTCCAGGCTTCCCGGTCGCCTACAGGTTGCGCTCCTGCAAGGGGCTTTGCCGATCCAGGAGCCCTCGGCCTCGGCGGGCGGCCCTATCCGGCGGGATACCTGGATGCCGCGACATGTGATTTCCATGTGAAACCGGCACCATAATCCCCGCCGGGACCGGGGGATCGCATGGCAGGGCAGCTGACCGATCGCTACGTTGAAGCCAAGCGCATCGCCATGGCGGCGATGGACGTGCATGCGTCCGCGCGCGATGCGCTGATCGGCGAGCACGTGGGCAAGGACACCGAACTCGAGCGCGAGGTGCGCTGGATGCTCGAGGCGATCGAGCGCACGCATACCGCCACGCTGCCGTTTTCGCCGGCGGCCGTCCCGCCCGATCTGAGCGGCCAGCAGGCGCAGGCCACGGCCCCGCGCAACTACCGCATCCTGCGCATGCTCGGCGAGGGCGGCATGGGCATGGTCTACCTGGCCGAGCGCTGCGACGAGGGCTTCACCCAGCAGGTCGCGCTGAAGTTCCTGAATGCGTCCGCGCAGGGCTCGCCGATCCTGCACGAGCGCTTCAGCCAGGAACGCCGACTGCTGGCGCGGCTGGAACACCCCGGCATCGCGCGCCTGCTCGACGGCGGCGTCATGGATGGCGGCCAACCGTTCCTGGCGATGGAATACGTCGAAGGCCGACGCATCGACGAGTGGTGCGATGCGCACACGCTGTCGCTGAACGAACGCATCGTGCTTTTTCTGAAGGTGTGCGATGCGGTCGAGTTCGCCCATCGCAACCTGGTGATCCATCGCGACATCAAGCCGGCCAATATCCTGGTCACTGCCGATGGCGTTCCCAAGCTGCTGGATTTCGGCATCGCGCGCCTCATCGAGGAGGGCGGACAGGTGCTTGCCACCGCCACCGCGGCGCACGCGCTGACGCTGGCCTACGCCAGCCCCGAACAGATCGAGCAGCAGCCGCTGACCACGGGCGCGGACGTCTATTCGCTGGGCGTGGTGCTGTACCAGCTGATCGCCGGGCGCCGTCCCTACCAGCACCTGGTCACGCCGCACCTGTTGTCCAACGCGATCATCGGCGGCCAGGTCGAGGCGCCCAGCCGCAGTCTGCGCACGGCGCCGGCCAACCAGCGCAGGGCCTCGAAGTCGATCCCGGCCGATGTCGATGCGATCGTGCTCAAGGCGCTGCGCCGGCAGGTCAGCCAGCGCTACGCGACCGTCGCCGAATTCGCCCAGGATCTGCGCCATTACCTCGCGCATCGGCCGGTCAAGGCGCGCCGTGGCCGCCAGTGGTACCGGCTGCGCCGCTACGTCCAGCGCAACCGTTGGCCGCTGGCGGCCGCGGGGATGGTGCTGGCCGCCGTGCTGGCCGGCCTCACCGCTTCGCTGCTTGCGCTGGCGCAGACACGCCAGGCGCAGCGGCTGGCCGAGCAGCGTCAGCACGATCTCGAGCGGATGGTCGATTTCCAGCAGTCCATGTTGCAGAGCGTGGACATCGACGCGATGGGGCACGCGCTGACCCACGACGAGCGCATCCGCGTACTCGCGCGCTTCGATGCACTGGGCGCGCACGCCATCGATCGCAAGCAACTGGAGCAGGCGCTTGCCGGCATCGATGCTTCCGGATCGGCCAGCGCTGCGCTGGATACCTATGTGGTGAGCCATGCGTTGGCCCGGCTCGACCACGACTTCGCGGACTCGCCGCTGCCGGCTGCCGACATGCGCCAGTCGCTGGCCCGGGTGCTGTTGACCATCGGCAGCTATGCGCACGCGGCCGAGGAGCTGCGCACTGTGGTGAAGGTGCGGCTGCAGCGCCTGCCCGCGGGCGACAAGGCGCTGGTGTCCGCGCGCGCCGATCTGGCCGATGCGCTTTACCGCGGCGGCCAGATCGACCAGGCGGCGCAGGTCTACGACGCCGCGTTGCCGGCGGCAGCGGCCTTGTCGCCGGCCGATCCGCTGCAGGTGGCCGTGCTGTCCGGGCGGGCACGCGTGCTTGCCGCGCAGGGCCACCTCGGACAGGCACTGAACCGGCAGGAGGCGCTCTACGCCGGACTGGCGCCACGTCT
This sequence comes from Frateuria flava, assembly GCF_017837635.1. Classification (GTDB taxonomy): domain Bacteria; phylum Pseudomonadota; class Gammaproteobacteria; order Xanthomonadales; family Rhodanobacteraceae; genus Frateuria_A; species Frateuria_A flava. Next base: position 60,761 of record NZ_JAGJRS010000013.1, on the reverse strand, counting down.
TCCCGCCACCGACGAAGGCCTGCTGCGGCTGCGCCGTGATCGCGTGGAAACGCTCACCCAACTGGGCGAGCGCAGCCGCGCCCGGGCCGAACTGGAATACCTGGTGCCGCTGTACCGGCAGGCGTTCGGCGCCGAACATCCGGAAACGCTGGCCACCACGCTCACCCTGGCCCGGCTGCTGTTCTCGCAGGAAAACAAATACGAGCGCTCGCTCGCCCTGGCACAGGACGTGGCGGCGATACGCCAACGCCGCCTGGGCGCCGACCATCCGCTGACCTTGCAGGCGCGCGCGCTGGCGGCATCGAACGAGGTGCGCCTTGCGCTCGACCCGACGACCCTGGCGCAAGTGCACGCGCGCCTGGACACGATCATCCAGGCGTACCGGCGCGTGCTCGGGTCGGACAATCCGCAAACGCTCGATGCCATGACCGACATGGTGCGACTGCTGTCCAAGCAGGACCGCTACCCCGAGGCCATCGCCATGGAGCGCGAGATACTGGCCGGCCGCACCCGCACGCTCGGCCCGGACCACTTCAGCACCCTGTATGCGCGTGGCAGCCTGGCCAGTCTGCTGTGTGGCAACGGCCAGTACGTCGAGGCCAGCAAGCAGGGCGAGCAGGTGCTCGATGCGCTGCGCCGCCAGCTCGGCGAGGATCATCCGATGACGCTGGCGACCTACGACCTGATCGGCCGGATCGAGACCAGCGCCGGCCACTGGCTGCGCGCGCGCGATGCCCATGCCAGGGCGCTGGAGGGCCGCGCACGCACGCTGGGCGACACCGACGCGCACACCATCGAGAGCGCCTCGCGGCTGTACGTGGTGCTGCGCAAGCTGGACGATGCGGCCGGCGCGCGGCACGTGCTCACCACCTACCTGCAGCCGGTGATCGCGATGAAGCCCGAAACGCTCAACGCCGGCATGCGCAGCGTGCGCGAAGAGGCGATGGAGGCGGTCGACGACCGGGCGTCGCGCCTGCCTGCATCCGCGGGCGACAACTGAGCCTTCGCATCGCTCGCCGGACGCGCGGCCTCCCGAGCGCCCGAAAATCGGGCCCGCGGCCAAGCGAGCTCGACCGGATAGATTCGACACCTTGAAACAAAATCTCGCCGCAACAGCCATTTGCAGGACGAACTTCTGGCAATTCGGAGGCGCCCTGCATTAAGGTTAGTTCAACGCTACATGACGTCGTCGGCGGCGGCGGGGAACAACGGTGTGAATTCAGAATCGCTTTCGCTCAACAGGCTCGGCGCGCTGTGGATGGTCGCCCTGTTGTGGCTGGTCGCCAGCGTGGCCCATGCCGGCCAGGCGGCCATCGTGGTGGACGCCACCACCGGACGCGTGCTGGGGCAGGTCAATGCCGACGAGCAGAACTACCCGGCCTCGCTGACCAAGATGATGACGCTCTACCTCACCTTCCGTGAGCTCAAAGCCGGCCGCCTCACGCTCGAGGACAACCTGCCGGTGTCCCGCTGGGCGTCCAACCGGGAACCGAGCAAGCTCGGCCTGCGCCCGGGCCAGAACATTTCGGTGCAGGACTGCATCCTGGCGATGGTGACCAAGTCGGCCAACGACGCGGCCTCCGTGGCGGCCGAAAGCATTGGCGGTTCGGAAGCGGGCTTTGCCGACATGATGAACGCCCAGGCAGCGCTGCTCGGCATGGCCAGCACGCATTTCGACAATGCCTCGGGCCTGCCCGACCCGAAGAACTTCTCGACCGCGCGCGACCTGCTGACGCTGGCCATGGCGCTGTACCGCGACTTCCCGCAGTACGCGCACTACTTCTCGACCACCGAGTTCACGTTCCAGGGGCGTGTGGTGCACGGCCACAACCATCTGATGGAACGTTACGAGGGCATGGACGGCCTGAAGACCGGTTACATCGCCGCCTCGGGTTTCAACCTCGCTTCCACCGCCGTGCGCGATGGTCACCGCCTGTTCGCCGTCGTGCTGGGTGGTCGCACCGCGGCCAAGCGCGACCGGCTGATGGCAAGCCTGCTTGATGCCGGCTTCGAGCAGAGCGAAGCGGCGGCTGCCCTGGCTGCCACCGGCCAGCCGGCCACAGGCGTGGCCCATCGCGTGCTGGCCGCGCTTTCGCCCATCGCCAACGCCGAGGCCGATCCGGCGCCGGCGGCGGCCACGCGGCACGCCAAGCGCCATGGCAAGACGGCGACCGCGCGTCGATCCAGCCACCGCGCGAGCCATCACCGGGTCAAGCTGGCCGATCGCAAGAGCAAGCCCGCGGCCGCCAGGGGTGGCGACGACTGAGCTTGCGCCGACCGTACTGACGCACATAAAAAACCCGCGGCGAACCGCGGGTTTTTTTTTTGTCGCGCTGAAGCGCTTACTTGCGCTTGCCGCCCAGGCCGGCGTCGGCGCGCAGCGCCTCGGCCTTGTCGGTCTTCTCCCACGAGAACGCGGTGAAGGTCGAGCCGTCGGCGGCCTTCATCTCGTAGGGCTGGCGACCGAAGTGGCCGTAGCTGGCGGTCTGCTGGTACATCGGGTGGATCAGGTCGAGCATCTTGATGATGCCGTACGGACGCAGGTCGAAGTGCTTGCGGATCAGCTTTTCGATCTTCTCGTCCGGAATCTTGCCGGTGCCGAAGGTGGTCACCGAGATCGAGGTCGGCTCGGCCACGCCGATCGCGTAGGAGACCTGCACCTCGCAGCGGTCGGCCAGGCCGGCGGCCACGACGTTCTTGGCGACGTAGCGCGCCGCATACGCGGCCGAGCGGTCGACCTTGGACGGATCCTTGCCCGAGAACGCGCCACCACCGTGACGGGCCCAGCCACCGTAGGTGTCGACGATGATCTTGCGGCCGGTCAGGCCGCAGTCGCCCACCGGGCCGCCGATCACGAACTTGCCGGTCGGGTTGATATGGAACTTGGTGCCCTTGTGCAGCAGCTTGGCCGGCAGCACGGGCTTGAGGATCTCCTCGCGCACCGCCTCCACCAGATCCTTCTGCTTGATGCCCGGGTCGTGCTGCGTCGAGAGCACGACGGCGTCGATGGCGACGGCCACGTCGTTCTCGTAGCGCAGGGTCACCTGGCTCTTGGCGTCCGGACGCAGCCACGGCAGCGGCGAATTCTTCTTCTTGCGGATCTTGGCCTGCTGCTCGACCAGGCGGTGCGAGTAGTAGATCGCCGCCGGCATGAAGTCGCGCGTTTCATTGGTGGCGTAGCCGAACATCAGGCCCTGGTCGCCGGCGCCCTGTTCCTCGGGCTTCTTGCGGTCCACGCCCTGGTTGATGTCGGGCGACTGCTTGCCGATCAGGTTGAGCACGCCGCAGGTGGCGCCATCGAAACCGACCTCGGAGGAGTCATAGCCGATGTCCAGGATCACCTTGCGGGTCAGGCCCTCCAGGTCGATCCAGGCGGACGTGGTGATCTCGCCGGCGACGATCGCCACGCCGGTCTTCACCATGGTCTCGCACGCCACGCGCGCGCGCGGGTCCTGCGCAAGGATCGCGTCGAGGACGGCGTCGGAGATCTGGTCGGCGACCTTGTCGGGATGGCCTTCGGAGACCGACTCGGAGGTGAAGAGGTAGTTGCTCATCGCGGGTTATATCCTTCCTTTCGGATACAGAGATAAAGAAGCCGCGCATGATACACGCGGCGGCTACGGTTTGCAGGCCAGCGTACTACCCGGGGGGGAAGGTTTCATACCCGTTCAGGCGGCAGACGGCTGGACGGCCAAATGGGGTGCCCGGCGCCTCTCCCTCCGGGAGAAGGCTGGTATCGACGAGACGAGGACGCATGCGCCGCCGCGCGCCTGCGCCCTCTCCCCTCCGGGGGGGGAGGGCTGGGGTGAGGGGTCAGTCTTGCGACCATGGCAGCGGGTGCGAGCTTTAGAGGGAAGCACGGCCTGTATGGAAGTTTCCCGCGAGCCCCGGCCCCTCACCCAACCCTCTCCCCGGAGGGGAGAGGGTTCGTATCGGCGAGATGAGGACGCATGCGCCGCCGCGAGCCTGCTCCCTCTCCCCTCCGGGGAGAGGGCTGGGGTGAGGGGGCAACCTTGCGACCATGGCAGCGGGTGTGAGCTTTTAGAGACAAGCACGGCCTGTATGGAAGTTTCCCGCGAGCCCCGGCCCCTCACCCAACCCTCTCCCCGGAGGGGAGAGGGCTCGTATCGGCGAGATGAGGACGCATGCGCGGCCGCGAGCCTGCTCCCTCTCCCCTCCGGGGAGAGGGCTGGGGTGAGGGGTCAGTCTTGCGACCATGGGAGCGGGTGCGAGCTTTTGGAGGGAAGTACGGCCTGTATGGAAGTTTCCCGCGAGCCCCGGCCCCTCACCCAACCCTCTCCCCGGAGGGGAGAGGGCTCGTATCGGCGAGATGAGGACGCATGCGCCGCCGCGCGCCTGCGCCCTCTCCCCTCCGGGGAGAGGGCTGGGGTGAGGGGTCAGTCTTGCGACCACGGGAGCGGGTGCGAGCTATAGAGGGAAGCACGGCCTGTATGGAAGTTTCCCGCGAGCCCCGGCCCCTCACCCAACCCTCTCCCCGGAGAGGGCTCGTAGAGGCGAGGTGTCAGGCGGCGGCGCGCTGGAGCTCGCCAAGGCCGGCGAAATAGTCGGCGGTCAGGCGCAACTGCTCATTGGCGGTTTCGGCACGGTTGACCACGTGCCGGAAGGCCGCGTTCTCCGGCCGGTCCTTGGCATACCAACCCAAATGCTTGCGCGCGATGCGCACGCCGGCATGTTCGCCGTAGAAGGCGTACAGGTGCTCCAGGTGGCCGAGCAGGATGGCGGCGATTTCGGCCGGCGCGGGCTCGGGCAGCTTCTCGCCGGTGGCCAGGTAGTGCGCGACTTCGCGGAAGATCCACGGTCGCCCTTGCGCGCCGCGTCCGATCATCACGGCATCCGCGCCGGTGACGTCGAGCACGTGGCGGGCACGCTCGGGGCTGGTGACGTCGCCGTTGGCGAGCACCGGAATATGCACGGCCGCCTTCACCGCGGCGATGGTGTCGTACTCGGCTTCGCCTTCGTACTTGTCCGCGCGGGTGCGTCCGTGCACCGAGAGCGCGGCGATGCCGCTGTCTTCGGCGATGCGCGCGATGCTGAGCGCGTTCCTGTGCTCGCGGTCCCACCCGGTGCGGATCTTCAGGGTCACCGGCACTTCCACGGCGTCGGCCACTGCCTTGCATATGCGCGCCACAAGCGGCTCGTCCTGCAGCAGCGCCGAACCCGACCACACGTTGCAAACCTTCTTGGCTGGGCAGCCCATGTTGATGTCGATCATCTGCGCGCCGTTGGCCACGTTGAAGCGCGCCGCCTCGGCCAGCATGCCCGGGTCGTAGCCGGCGATCTGCACGCTGACCGGCTCGGGTTCGCCGGCGTGGTCCATGCGATGCAGCGACTTGCGGGTGTGCCAGAGCTTCGGATCGGCCGTGGTCATCTCCGATACGGCCAAGCCCGCGCCCAGCCGTTTGCACAGCAGGCGGAAAGGCTTGTCGGTGACCCCGGCCATGGGCGCGAGCACCACGGGCGGGTCGATGCGGTAGGGTCCGATCTGCATCCGGCCATTGTACGAGGTCCTGCAGGGTGGGCCTGAGCCGATCGTTTTTTTCCGGTCGGGCGGTGGACTCAAGCCGACCCTACGGACGTGGGCTCGATAGGGTCTCGGCTTCGGCACGCCGCCTCGTGCGGGCGCGCCAGAAAAGGAAGCCGGTCGCCAGGAAGAAGGGCGGCAGCAGCCCGGAGACGACCACCAGCGTCCGCCAGAGCGGACCGGTGGTGCCGGCGTGGAGCGGGTAGATCGCGTTGTTCACCTGCACGCCGGTGTCGGCGCGCATGGCGTCGGAGACCCCCAGCACGCGCGCCTGGTACGGATCGATCCAGAGCGTGCTCCGGCCAGTGGGATTCCATTCGCCCGGCATGCGCACGCGCAGGGTTACGCGGCCGTCCCGCTCGCTCGGGAGGGAGAGCCGGCCCAGCGCCGCGTCCGGCAGCGCCTGCCTCGCGGCAGCCAGCACGGTCGGCCAGTCGATCGGATCCTGGCGCAGGGCGATGGCCGCGGGCTGCGGCGGTTCCGGCCTATCGCCGAACAGGCCCTGCAGCGCCTGACGGGTGCCCGCGTGGTAGCACATCAGCGTGCCGGTCAGGGTCACCAGCAATACCACCGGCAGGCTCAGCGCGCCGAGGCTGCGGTGCCAGCTCAGCCAGCGCCGTACCGGCGGTTGCGCGTGGGGTTTCAGATGCGCCATGACGCGGCCGCGCCCTGGCCACCACAGCACCACGCCCGAGACCAGCAGGAACAGGCTGAACCAACCGAGCACGCCGAGCCAGGTCTCGCCCGCGTGGCCGGCGAGCAGATGCGTGTGCCAGTCGCGCAGGGCAAGCAGCACGTCGTTGCCCGGCGTGCGGGTGAGCAGCAGCTCGCCGCTGGCAGGATCCAGGTAGCGGCGCACGCCGCCGTTGAAGTAGAGCTGCCACACGGGGAGCTCGGTATCCGGAAAGTCGGCGCTGCGCAGTCCCTGCGGCGACCACTCGCGCGCGATGCGCTCGAGTACCGCCGCCTCCTGTGCCGGCGTGGGCAGGGTGTGCGCCGCAAGCTCCGGGTGCAGCGCGCGCAGCAGCGGTCCCTGCAGCGCCAGCACGCTGCCGCTCAGCGCTATCAGGGCGAACACCGTGCCCAGGCTCAGGCCCAGCCACAGATGCAGCTTGCGCAGCCAGTGACGCAGGCTGAACGCGGAACGCGCCGGAGCCACCTGGCGGACGGGATCGCGCTTGACTCTATCGAGCATGCTCAGAACACCTGCTGCCAGGTGAGCGAGACAGTGCGCCCGCGACCGGCGAAGTAGGAGTCGTCGTCGCCCACCGTCTGCGAGACATAGTTGATGTACTGCCTGTTGGCGAGGTTCTGCACGCCCAGCGTCCAGTCGCCGGCCGCGCCGGCCTGCCACTTCACGTAGGCATCGGCGGTGACGTAACCGTCGAAGTGCGCCGTGCGCCTGCCCAGCGTGGCGAAGCCGCGGCTGGCCAGGCGCGACAGCTGCAGGTAGCTCGACAGCGCGTCGTTCCAGCGCTGGGTCCACGACAGGTTCAGCCGGTTCGGCGCGATGTTGGCGCCATCGAGGTCCGAATCGACCTGGCCATCACCGTTGCGGTCGGAGCGTCCGTGGTTGATCGCATAGGACGCATCGATTCGCGTGCCTTCGCGCGGCGTCCAGCCGGCGCGTGCTTCCCAGCCGCTGATCTCGGTGCGCTGGCGGGCCACGTTGTAGACCTGGTTGGGCGCGTCGAAGACGAGCAGGGCGCCTAGCTTCGAGGTCGAGGTCCAGTAGCTGACGCGAGCGTTGAAAACGGCGCCCGCGTACTCGGCGCCCACCTCGCGGTTGTCCGACACCACCGGCTTGAGGTCGAGGAATTCATTCACGCGCTGGCCCGGCACGCTGATCGCGCGCAGCACGCGGCCGACGTCGGGCAGTGTGTAGCCCTCGGCGTAGCTGGCGAACAGGTTGAGCGCGTCGGTGAGGTACCAGACCGCGCCGATGTTCGGCAGCGTCTTCTTGAAGCTGCGCGAGCCGCCCTCGACGGTCACGCCGCCGTAGGATGCCAGCGTGCGGAAGGTAGGGACTTCCAGCCGCCCGTGTTCCTGGCGCAGGCCGGCGTTGATCGACAGCGCCTGCAGCGGCCAGTACTCGGCCTGCAGGAACGGCGCCCAGCCGGTGTAGGTGCTTTCGGGCACCCAGTCGCGGCCAGTCTGTGCCAGCGACTGATGGGTGCGGTCGCGGTAGCCGTCGGCGCCGGCCAGTACCGTGAGCGTGTCGTCGAGCAGTCCGCGGCGCGACCACGACAGCCGCGCGCCGTCCTTGACCGATTCGTTCTGCGACTGGTCGAACACCAGCGGGCCGTAGGCCGGGTCCTGGAACGTGCCGAAGGTGCCGCCGCCGAACAGCTCGCGGTTGCGCTGGTGGTAGAGCTGCGCGCGCAGCTCGCCCTCGGCCAGGTGCGGGTCGCGGTAGTCCAGGCTGGTGGTGAGCACGCGGTTGCGCGGTGCCAGGCCCGGCTGCTTCTGGTGTACCGAGGTGGTCGGGATGCCGGCATCCATGTCGCCGGAGACGGCGGTGTAGTCGCCGTTGCCTTCCAGGTCGAAGCGGTTGGCGGTCAGCTGGAGGCGGCGCTCGCCGACGAAGGTGTAGCCGAGCTTGGCGAAGCCGTCCCGGCTCGTCGAATCCATCAGGTCGCCTTGGGTGCCGTCGACGCCGATCAGCCGGCCATGCGCATCGGAGTACATGCCGCGCTCGCGCCAGGAGGCGCCGGTGACCAGGTCGAACGCGCCCGAGCGCGCGCCGATCAGCCACGCACCGCCGTAACCCAGCCCATCGGCGCCCTGCGTGGGCGCGCTGGCGTCCAGGGTGACTTCCTGGCGCACGCCGTCCCTCGCCGGCGCATGCTTGGTGATGATGTTGATGATGCCGCCGGCGGCACCCAGGCCTTGCAGCGAGTTGGAGCCCTCGACGATCTCGATCCGCTCGATCATCGCCGTGTCGATCGTGTAGCCGTCGCGCGAGCCGTTACGCAGCGGGCTGGACTGCGGTACGCCGTCGATCATGTACAGCGGGTTGCGCCCGCGCAGGGTCTGGCCGCGCACCGAGAGCTTCTGCGTGGACGGCGCGAAGGAGGGCACCAGCGCACCGATGGCGTCGCCCAGGTCCGGCGTGATCGCCAGCTGGTTGGCCAGATCCTGGTGATCGATCACGGTGATCGTCATCGGCAGGGCGCCCTGGCTGCGCGGCAGGCGCAGGGTGCTCTCGGAGACCTCGACCCGCTCCAGCGTGGTCGCCTGCGGCGCGTCGGCGGCGTGCAGCGGGGCCGCCAGGGCCAGGGTCAGGGCGAGCGCGAGCGGGCGTGCGGACGACGGCATGGGAGCCTCCAGTGGGGAAGGCTGCGCATGCTAATGAAAATGATTCTCAACAACAAGTCGAGCCCCGAGCCCTTCTTCTCGGCGGGGTTGGGGAGGGGGTTCGGGCGGAGCGTGGGCTTTCCGCTCCGCCCTGACCCTCTCCCGCCTGTCGGCACCCTCTCCTGTGGGGGGAAGGGTTCGGGAATGAAGGCTGAAGGATGCTTCGACTTCGACTTCGACTTCGGCTGCGCTCGGCACGAAGCGGGTCCTGGAAAATCAGATCCCCGCCTGGTGGCCCAGGTTCGCGCGCGCCGCGTTCTCCGGGATGTGCTTGTGGCGGAACAGGATCACGAACAGCACCGCCACCACCAGCGCGTAGCCGGCGAAGCTCAACCAGATGCCGTGCCACTGCAGCGCACCGTCCGGCGCGGTGAAGAAGCGTTCGATCACCTGGCCGCTGATGGAGCTGCCCAGCACCGCGCCCACGCCGTTGGTCATCAGCATGAACAGGCCCTGCGCGCTGGCGCGGATCTTCGGATCGGCCTGGCCCTCGACGAACAGGGAGCCGGAGATGTTGAAGAAGTCGAACGCCATGCCGTAGACGATGTTGGACATGATGATCATCCACAAAAGCTCGGCCGGGTTGCCGTAGGCGAACAGGCCGAAGCGCAGCACCCAGGCGACCATGCTGATCAGCATCACCTTCTTGATGCCGAAGCGCTTGAGGAAGAACGGGATGGCCAGGATGAACAGCGTTTCGGACATCTGCGAGATCGACAGCACGATGTTCGGATAACGCACCGTGAGCAGGCCCTTGTACGCATCGACCTTGCCGAAGTCGTGCAGGAAGGTGTCGCCGTAGGCGTTGGTCAGCTGCAGCGCGGCGCCCAGCGCCATCGCGAACAGGAAGAACACGGCCATCTTGTAGTTCTTGAACAGCGCGAAGGAGCGCAGGCCCAGCACGTCGATCATCGAGGTGTGGCGGGTGTCGCGCGGCGGGCAGGGCGGCAGCGAGAACGAGTACAGACCCAGCAGTACCGCGGCGATGCCGGCGATGTGGAACTGCTCGGGCGAGGTCTCGATGTGCAGCAGGCTGATCGCCCACATCGCCACGATGAATCCGACCGTGCCCCACACGCGGATCGGCGGATACACCTTCACGATGTCCACGCCCTCGGTCTTGAGCGCGTTGTAGGCCACCGTGATGGAGAGCGCGATGGTCGGCATGTAGAAGCACATGTTGACCAGCATCACCCAGAACAGCGTGGCCGGATTGTCGATCGTCGGCACGATGAACAGCATCAGCGCGCCGCCCAGGTGCAGCACGCCATACAGGCGCTCGGCGTTGATCCATTTGTCGGCGATGACGCCGGTGATCGCCGGCATGAACAGCGAGGCGATACCCATGGTGGAGAAGATCGCGCCGAACTCGGCGCCGCCCCAGTGGCGGGTCTGGAACCAGTAGGCGCCGATGGTGGTGAGCCACGACCCCCACACGAAGAACTGCAGGAAGTTCATCACGATCAGACGCAGCTTGATGTTCATGGTGCAAAGTCCCGCATGTGCTTTTCCCCTGCAAAAGCCGCGGGACGTGCGCCCTGGCTGCAAAGTCCGGCAGGTTAGAGAAAGGGATGCGGCCGGGCAAGGCGCGGCGCAGCGTGCCTGGTCCGATTCGGCGGCACGATCTCCGCCTTCATGGAGGCCTTCCGAATCTGCGGCGCAACCGCGAAAAGCGGGACCATCCTGCCGTGCCCGAGAGCGCAAAGGGATTCCCGCTTCCGCGGGAACGACGCCGTGCGCGGGCGGGGAAGCTTAGACTGCCGCGAATCACTGGGACGATGGAGCCGGTTGACCGATGAACCTTTTTCTCACCATCGCCATGGTCCATCTGGTCGCGCTGCTCAGCCCGGGCCCGGACTTCTTCTTCGTCTCGCAGACCGCGGTCAGCCGCTCGCGCAAGCAGGCGCTGTTCGGCGTGCTTGGCATCACGCTAGGGATCACGTGGTGGTCGGCGCTGGCGTTGCTCGGCCTGCAGCTGGTACTGCACCGGCTGGCGTGGCTGCAGCAAGTGGTCGCGATCGCCGGCGGCCTGTACCTGATGTGGATGGGGCTGCGCATGCTGCGCGGTGCGTTCACGCACGCGCCGGCGATACACGGTCAGGGGACGGCCACGCCGGGTGGAGAGTTGGCCACGCTGCGCGCGGGATTGCTGACCAACCTGGCCAACCCCAAGGTCGTGGTCTATTTCGGCAGCGTGTTCTCCGCCTTCCTTGGCGACCGGGTCGATGCGGCCACGCGCTGGGGCCTGTGGGGGCTGATCGTGGCCGAGACCTTCGTCTGGTTCGCGCTGGTGGCGGCGTTCTTTGCCTTGCCGGCAATGCGCCGCCTCTACTTGCGGATGGCGCGGTGGATCGATGGCTTCGCCGGCGCGGTGTTCATCGCCTTCGGTCTGCACATCATCCTCGCCCGCCGCGGCTGATCGCAGGCGTGTCCGGTGGACTCCAGGCCAACGCTCCGGTCGGGCGTCTGGTGGGCTGAAGCCCACCCTACGCGTGCAAGGCGTGGGCCACGCGTTCGCGCAACATCGGCAACAGTTCGTCCTCGAACCACGGGTTGCGCCGGGTCCAGATCTGGTTGCGCGGGCTGGGGTGCGGCAGCGGGAGGACGCCGTTGGCCAGGTGGGTGCGCCAGTCGCGCACGGTGTCGGTGAGGTTCGTGCCCGCCTGCGCGCCGAGCAGGCCGACCTGCGCGTAGCGGCCGATCGCCAGGGTCAGGTCCACCTTCTTCAGCAGCGGCAGCAGTCGCGGATGCCAGGTGGGCGCGCATTCGCGCCGCGGCGGCAGGTCGGCGCCGCGCGCGCTGCCGGGAAAGCAGAAACCCATCGGCACGATCGCCACGCGGCGGGCGTCGTAGAAGGTGGCTTTGTCGATGCCCAGCCAGTCACGCAGGCGTTCGCCGCTCCTGTCGTCGAACGGCACGCCGCTGGCGTGCACCTTGCGGCCCGGCGCCTGGCTGACGATCAGCAGCCGTGCGGTGGCCGAGGCCTGCAGCACCGGGCGCACGCCATGTGCCAGATCGGCGGCGCAGAGCTGGCAGGCGCGGATTTCGGCGAGAAGGCGATCGAAGGCGGAAGGCATCGGGAAATGGTGGCACAGCTTGCCGGCGACCGATGCGCTTGAATGCATTCGGGCGACGGGTTGCGAGGATCAGGCGGGCAGGAGCTTTCCCGGGTTGAGGATGCCGTCCGGATCGAACGCGCGCTTGACCTCGCCCATCAGGCGGAGCGTCGTCGGCTGCAAGGCAAGCGGCATGAATTCGCGCTTGATCCGGCCGATGCCGTGTTCGCCGGACAAGGTTCCATCGAGCGCGATCACCAGCGCAAAGACGTCGGCCAGGCACGCGTGCGCGCGTTCGCGCTCGGCCGCATCGCGCGGCAGCAGGTTGACGTGGAGGTTGCCATTGCCGGCGTGGCCGAAACTGACGACCAGCACATCGTGCCGCGCCGCCAACCGCTGGATGCCCTGCACCAGCTCGGGCAGGCGGCTGACCGGAACGACCACGTCCTCGTTGATCTTGTCCGGCGCGATCGTGCGCTGCGCGGGCGAGAGCGCCTTGCGCGCGGCCCACAATCGCTGGGCCTCCTCGACGGTAGCGGCCGTGTGCAGGGTCTCCAGGCCGTCGCCGCGGGCGGCGGCCGAGACGGCGGCGACGGCGGCCTCGAGCGTGCCCGGTTCGCCATCGACCTCGATCATCAGCAGCGCGCCGGCCAGCGGCACCTCGTTGCCGGCATGCGCGTGGGCGAGTTTCAGCGCCGTCTCGTCGATGAACTCCAGCGCGCAGGGCGTCACCGGCTGGCCCATGATGCGCGCCACCGCCTGCGCGGCCGCACCGACATCGCGATAGGTCGCGCGCAACGTGCGGATGGCAGAGGGGCGGGGCGTGAGCTTGAGCGTCGCTTCGGTGACCAGCGCCAGCGTGCCTTCCGAGCCGATCAGCAACCGGGTGAGGTCATAGCCGGTCGCGCCCTTGCTGGTGTAGGTGCCGCAGCGGAACCCCTCGCTCGTGCCGGCGACCGCGCGCAGCCCCAGCGTGTTCTCGCGCGGCGTGCCGTACTTGACCGCGCGCGGGCCGGCTGCATTGCAGGCGAGGTTGCCGCCGATGGTGCACCAGGGCGACGAGCTCGGGTCCGGCGGCCAGAACAGGCCGTGCGGCGCCAGCGCACGCTGCAGGTCGGCGTTGATCACGCCCGGCTCGACCACCGTCAGCCGGTTGGCCGGATCGATGCGCAGGATACGGTTCATGCGCTCGAAACTGGCGACCACGCCGCCTTCCACCGGCACCGTGGCGCCGGTGGTGTTGCTGCCGCGCCCGCGCGCGGTGAGCGGGACGCGGTGTTCGCGGCAGGCGCGTACCAGCGCCTCGACCTGCGCGTGTTCGGTGGGAAAGACCACCGCATCGGGTTGCGCGTTGAGGCGCGAGTTGTCGTAGGCGTACGCCAGGCGCTCGGCCGGGCCGGTGTGCGCGGCATCGCCGAAGATCGATTGCAGTGTCTGCAGCAGCGTGTCAGGTAGCGGCATGGGCTCTTCGTTCCGTCGCCCCCGGGCTCCGCCGGGGAGCGGGCGGGTTGTGATGAGGGCGACAGTAGCGCAACCGCCCGCCTTGGCTCCCACTCCCCGCTGGGAGAGGGCTGGGGGGGGGCGGGGCGCGTGGGCGGGGCAGGCTTGTGAAGCCTGTACGCAAAGGCCCTCTCCCCCCGGCGCCGCCAGGGAGCGAGAACAGGCTCATTCGGCTTCGAACGCGCCCTTCAGCCAGTGCATCCTCGCCTCGCCAGCGGGCCCGTCGTAACTCACCACATCAAAGCGGCAGGGCCGGTTGGCGTGCTGGGCATGCGCCGCCAGCCACAGCTGTGCGGTGCGGATCAGCTTTTCCTGCTTGGAACGCGTGATGGAAGCTGCCGCGTCCCCATGGCCGGCGCGCACGCGGTAGCGCACCTCGACGAACACCACCGTATCGCCATCGCGCATGACCAGGTCGAGCTCGCCGTGGCGCGTGTTGTAGTTGCGCGCCAGCGGCTTCAGGCCCGCGCGCTCCAGTTCGCGGCAGGCGCGCTGTTCGAAGGCGTCGCCCGAGGCGCGCATCAGTGGTCGGCGGGCGGAAGCGCGGTCGAGGTGGCGGCCGGCATCCCGGCCGAGCTCGCGGGGATCGGCGTGCGGGTGCCTTCGTCCACCGGCGGGGCGGACGAGGGCACGTCGTCCAGCTGCAGGCTGCCGGTCAGCGGGCGGGCGAGGCCGTCCTGGAAGCGCGCCCAGATCAGCACGCGCCGGATGCGACCGAACTGGTCGGCGGCAAGCTGGCCGCTGGCGCCGGGCAGGTAGCTGCCCGGATGGTCGCGCAGCCAGTCGAGGTAGGGCACCAGGTTCCATGCGTCCATGCCGAAGGCGAACAGCCGCGCCGAGGTGCCGCGTGCAGCGGGCAGCCTGGAGGCGATCGCGTCGTGGCTGGGCAGGCCCGGCTGGGCATCGAACAGCCATGGCGCGTCGGAGAACTCCACCCCGTCCAGGTCGCGGTTGGCGGCAGCGTCATCCACGCCCGCATAGATATGCGAGGTCGCGAACACGGGCAGGCCGACGTGCGCGACGTGCAACTGCGGCAGCAGCAGCCGCGCCTGCTCCGGCCGCATGCTGATGAAGACGCCGGTGCCGCCGGTCGCGACCGGCGCGGGCAGGGCCTCCACATCGGCGGCGGCGGGCGACGAAGCGGCCTCGGCCGGTTCGGTGCCTGCCAGCGGCGTGGCCGTCGTGGGCATGTTCAGGCCGGCGATGGCGTTGGCATAGTTCACCTTGCCCGGAGGCAACGTAGCCATGCCGGCGACGTGACCACCGCGAGCCTCGAACTCGGCCTTGAACGCGCCGGCAGCGCGCTGAGCGAAGTCATCGTCGGAGACCACCACGTAGGCGCCGTGGACGCCGCGCTCGACCATGTGGTCGGCGGCCTGCGCACCCTCGGTTTCCGGCAGCAGGCCAAACTCGGTGGCGCCGGCGGCGGGCAGGCTTTTGTCGTCCGGATGGTTGAGCGAGAGCAACGGCACCGGCAGCTGCGCCTGGCCGAACACCGCGGCGACTTCGGCGCGGGTGAGCGGGCCGACGATCAGCTGGGCGCCGTCGCTGGCGGCCTGCTGGTACGCCTTGAGTGCGCCGTCGGCGGTGCCGCCACTGTCGTACACGCGAACGTTGGCGCGCGGCGCGTGGGTGCGAGCGGCATCGGCATAACCGGCGAAAAAGCCCTGCCGGATGGCCCCGCTGGCGCCGGCGAAATTGCCGCCGAGCGGCAGCAGCAACGCGACGTTGGCAGGCATGCGGTAGCCCTCGCGCACGTTGGCGTCGGCCCCCGGCAGCATGGTGCCGACCGGCTGGTCGAGGTCCGGCTGCGGCTGCGCCACCGGCACGCCGAGCTGGGTCAGTGCCTCGTTGATCCACGGCAGCATGCGGTCGCCTGCCTGCATGGCGGCGCCACGGCGCTTGAGCGGTTCGACGCCCAGCCGGCCGAGCAGGTCGAGGATCTGCTTGCGGTTCTGCGTGTGGTCGAGGCCTTCGAGCTGGGGATCCATCTGGACGCGCGTGCGTGCGGCGCCCCACAGGTCGCCGCTGGCCTCCATGGCGCGCGCGCGAAGTTCCAGCAGGCGCAGTTCGAGCGTCGGCGGGACCGGCGCGGGCTGGGTGGTCAGCTGCAGCGCAGTGTGCGCGTCGTGGTGGGCGAGCGCCAGCTCCGCGCGGAGCAGGTCGTAGCGGGCCGCGTCCTCGCCCTGCAGGCGCGGGCGGCGGACCTGGTCGAGCAGTGGCGCGGCCTGCTCGAGCGCGCCTTCCTCGCGGTACACCTCGGCGGCCAGGATGTTGTAGTGGTCGGTGTCGCCGGTCTGCCGGCCCAGGTCGAGGTAGGCCTGGATGGCCTGGTCAAACTGCCCCTGGCTGGCGAGCTGCTCGGCATGCTGCGCAGCGGCCAGTTCCTGCGGCGAGCGGGTCACCTTGGTCGGCACGCAGGCGCTCGAGACGAAGGCGATCAGCAGGCCGAGGCCGGCGGCGCGGAGCAGTCGCATGGAGTGTCCCTTGGTCGTGGTCGACATGGTGAGCGATCATAGCCGATCGTGCTGCGCGCCCTTTGCGCACTGCCTTTGGGAGTTCCCATGCCTACTGTCCCGCCCGGAAGCCTATCGGTGGTCGCCACGCCGATCGGCAACCGCGACGACATGTCCACACGCGCAATCGCCACGCTGCGCGCGGCCGATGTCATTGCCGCGGAAGACACGCGACACAGTCGTCCTCTTCTGGTCCACCACAACGTCGACGTGCCGTTGGTGCCGCTGCACGAACACAACGAGCGCGAGGTGGTCGATGGGCTGGTGCGACGGATGCTCGAAGGCCAATCGGTGGCGTTGATTTCCGACGCGGGTACGCCGCTGGTCAGCGACCCGGGCTTCCGGCTGGTGCGTGCCGCGCGCGCGGCGGGGATCCGTTGCGTGCCCATCCCCGGCGCCTGCGCGGCGATCGCAGCGTTGTCGGTGGCCGGGTTGCCGAGCGACCGCTTCGTGTTCGAAGGCTTCCTGCCGCCGAAAGCGGCGGCGCGACGCGGGCGGCTGCAGGCGTTGGCAGGCGAGCCGCGCACGCTCATCTTCTATGAGTCCTCCCATCGCGTGGCCGAAAGCCTGGCCGACATGCGCGAGGTGTTTGGCGGCGGGCGCGAGGCGGTGCTGGCACGTGAGCTGACCAAGCTGTTCGAAACGGTGATCGGCGAGCCGCTCGACGAACTGGCCACGCGCGTGGCGGGCGATCCCGACCAGCAGCGCGGCGAGTGCGTGCTGCTGGTGGCCGGTCGCGGCGAGGAGGCGGACGCACGGCTGGCCGAAGGGCAACGCGTGTTCGCGCTGCTGCGCGAAGAGCTGCCGCCAGCCAAGGCAGCCAAGCTTGCTGCAGCGATCACCGGCGCGCCGAGAAAGAGCCTCTACGAAGCGTCGTAGGTTGGCGTCAGCCCGCCGGCGCTCCCAGGTGGCAAGGGTGGGCTGAAGCCCACCCTGCCGAGGCCCGCCTTTTCGAATCCCCGATCCCCAAACCCGCCTCCCGGGCCGGTACAATCGCCCACGGAGTCGGCCGGACAGTCGCGTCGCATCACAAGTGCGTCGAGGAAAGTCCGGGCTCCACAGGGCAGGGTGCCAGGTAACGCCTGGGCAGCGCGAGCTGACGGCCAGTGCAACAGAGAGCAGACCGCCGATGGCCCTCACACTTTCGGGTGGCGGGGGATCAGGTAAGGGTGAAAGGGTGCGGTAAGAGCGCACCGCGTGCGGGGTCAACGTCGCACGGCACGGTAAACCCCACCCGGAGCAAGACCGAATAGGGGAACGATAACGCGGCCCGCGTTGTTCCCGGGTAGGTCGCTGGAGCCAGGCGGCGACGCCTGGCCGAGAGGAATGACTGTCGCGTCGCAA
The DNA here is from genome assembly GCF_017837635.1 of Frateuria flava. Classification (GTDB taxonomy): domain Bacteria; phylum Pseudomonadota; class Gammaproteobacteria; order Xanthomonadales; family Rhodanobacteraceae; genus Frateuria_A; species Frateuria_A flava. The sequence goes on along the minus strand of NZ_JAGJRS010000013.1, from coordinate 43,446 downwards.
GACGTACAGAACCCGGCTTACAGGCCGGCTCCGCCTCTTGCGGCGGTGCGCTGCGGCGCGCCGCCAGGGAAGGGCCAGGGTGGCGCGGAAGCTCGCGCCACCCTGGCCCTTTTTCGTGCCGCCCTGTAGACGTGTCCTTGGGCGACCGGGATGGTGGGTGCGCGCCCGGCGTAGCAATGGCGATCGCCCCCAGGTGCTCCTTTAGAGGCTGGGGCCTGAACGGCAGTTCATGTGGCGCCTGGCCGGAGGGCGAAACGCGCGTGACCTGCCTCACAGCCGATTTGGAAAAATCCCCAGCTTTCAACCACCTTGCGGATGTTCCTCCTAAACGGCTGGAAATACGTCCACACTTCCGCCTTTCTCCTTGATTCGCAAGCAAAATTCCCTTGACGTCTCAAAAGGCGAGACGTATCGTGGGACCCTGTGTGAAATCGTGGGAATCAGTGGAGTCCACGCAGGTGTTCCAGGGCGAGACCGCCATCACCGTTGACGACAAAGGCCGACTGGCCATCCCGACTGCGTATCGGGAACTGGTCGCGGGCGAGTGCGCCAATCGTCTGGTGGTCACCTACAGCCCGTTCGAGATGGGCTGCCTGTGGATCTACCCCTACGCCGAGTGGGAAACGGTGCGCGACCAGGTCAATGCGTTGCCGATGGTCAAGGCGTCCCACCGCAACCTCCAGATGAAACTGGTGGGCGCGGCGAGCGTGGTCGAGCCCGATGGCGCCTCGCGGATCCTGCTGCCGGCGAGCCAGCGCGGCGCGGCCGGCATCGAGAAGAAGGCGGTGCTGCTGGGCATGGGCAACAAGTTCGAGCTTTGGAGCGAACAGGCCCACCTGGCCAAGATCCGCCAGACCCTCGGCGAAGACGACATTACTGACGACATGGCGGACCTGCGCCTGTAAGGCGCGGTGTTTTCGGGCGGGACTTTTGGACGGGACGGGAGGTGCGGCGTGGCCGAGTTGCGGCACATCCCGGTGATGCTGGGTGAAGCGGTGGAGGGCCTTGCCGTGCAGGCAGGCGGGCGGTATCTGGATGGCACCTTCGGGCGCGGCGGGCACGCACGCGCGGTGCTGTCGCGCCTGGGGCCCGACGGTCGGTTGCTGCTGATGGATCGCGACCCGGCCGCGATCGCTGCCGCCCGCGAAGCTTTTGCCACCGATCCGCGCGTATCGATCCGCCACGGCAATTTCGCGGACATGGCCGACTGGGACGAAACCGCGGCCGGCCTCGACGGCGTTTTGCTCGACCTGGGCGTGTCCTCGCCGCAGCTCGACGAGGCCGCGCGCGGCTTCAGCTTCATGGCCGATGCGCCGCTGGACATGCGCATGGACACCACCCAGGGCGAGAGCGCAGCGGCATTCCTCGCTCGCGCCGACGAGCACGAGATCGCCGACGTGCTGTGGACCTTCGGCGAGGAGCGCTTCAGCCGGAAGATCGCCCGCGCCATCGTGGCGCGTCGCGCCGAGGCGCCGATCACCCGCACCGGCGAACTGGCCGCGCTGATCGACCGCACCATCGGTCGCCGCGAGCCGGGCAAGCACCCGGCCACGCGCAGCTTCCAGGCCCTGCGCATCCGCGTGAACGGTGAGCTCGATGCCGTGCAGCGCGGCCTTGATGCGGCGCTCGAGCGGCTCAAGGTCGGTGGGCGGCTGTCGGTGATCAGCTTCCACTCGCTGGAGGATCGCGCGGTCAAGCAGTTCATCCGCGACCATTCCGGCCGCGTGCAGGGCAGCCGGCGCGGTCCGCCGGTCGCCGCGAAGCCCGCTCGGCTGGCCGCGGTGGGCAAGGCGCGCTTTCCGTCCGACGCGGAGCTGGCGGTCAACCCGCGCGCCCGTTCGGCGGTGCTGCGCGTGGCGGAGAAACTGGCATGAAGGCGCTCGGCGGGGCGGCACTCGTGATCCTGCTGCTGGCCGTGCTGGTCAGCGCGATCGGCGTGGTGTGGACGCGCCACGAGAGCCGCGTGCTGTTCGTCGAGCTGACCCGGCTGCAGAACCAGCGCGATGAACTGAACGTCGAATACGGCCGGCTCGAACTGGAGCAGGCGACCTGGGCCGAGCCGCGGCGCATCGACCAGGAGGCCCGCAGCAAGCTCGGCATGGTCACGCCCAGGCCGCAAGACATCCAGCTGGTGCGCCGATGAGCCTGCGCCGGCCCATTCCCCAGCCTGCCGCCGGCCGCCGCCGTGGCGCCGGCCCGAGCCCGCGCCGGCGCATGCTGCTGGTCGTTGGCGTGCTGTCGCTGGCCTCGGTGGGGCTGGTCGCGCGCGCATTCGACCTGCAGGTGTTGCGCAAGCAGTTCTACCAGGAACAGGGCGACGCACGCTTCCTGCGCGAAGTGAATATCCCGGTCTCGCGCGGCACCATCTTCGATCGCAACGGTGAGCCGCTGGCGGTCTCCACACCCGTGATGTCGGTATGGGCGAATCCGCCCCAGGTGCTGGAGAACGCCGACCGCGTTCCGGATCTCGCCGCCGCGCTTGGCGTGGATGCGGGCGAGTTGAAGGAGCGCCTGGCCCAGCGCGCCGATCGCGAGTTCGTCTATCTGCGCCGGCAGATGCCGCCGGAGGCGGCCCAGGCCGTGCTCGACCTGGACATTCCGGGCGTCAATGCACAACGCGAGTACCGCCGTTACTACCCGTCGGGCGAAGTGACCGCGCACGTACTCGGTTTCACCAACATCGACGACCACGGCCAGGAAGGGCTCGAGCTCGCCTTCGACGACTGGCTTTCGGGCAAGCCGGGCGCCAAGCGGGTGATCCGTGACCGCATGGGGCACGTGGTCGAGGACGTCGAGCAGGTGCGCGAGCCCAAGCCGGGCAAGAGCCTCACGCTGAGCATCGACCGCCGGATCCAGTTCCTTGCCTACAACGAGCTGAAGAATGCGCTGGCCGAGTTCGATGCGTCGTCCGGATCGATGGTGATCCTGGACGTGCCGACTGGCGAAGTGCTGGCGATGGTCAATCTGCCAACCTACAACCCCAATTCGCTTTCCGGCAGCAAGTTCTCCGACCGGCGCAACCGTGCCGTGACCGACCTGGTCGAGCCCGGTTCCACGATCAAGCCGATCCTGATGGCGGCGGCGCTGTCCAGCGGCAAGTACACCCCGACCAGTCCGCTCATCGACACCACCGGGGGCCACTGGTATTTCCAGGGCCACGACATCCACGACACGCACAACTACGGCCTGCTCACGCCCACTGGCGTGATCACCAAGTCGAGCAACGTCGGTGCTGCGCACATCGCGATGACGCTGGACACCGCGCTGATGTACAACACCTATCGGGCGTTCGGCTTCGGCAACAGCACCAACAGCGGCTTCCCGGGCGAATCCTCCGGCCTGCTGCGGATTGGCCGCGACTGGCGTCCGCTGGAACAGGCGATCATGGGCTACGGCTACGGCCTCAACGTGACGCCCCTGCAACTGGCCAACGCCTACGCCACGCTGGGCGACCACGGCGTGATGCATTCGCCCAGCTTCATCAAGGGCGCGGACGGCGAGGCCAAGGCCATCGTCTCGCGGCAGGTCGCCGACGAGATCGTCAAGATGATGGAGACGGTCACCGCACCGGGCGGTACTGCCACCACCGCGCGCATCGCCAATTACATCGTGGCGGGCAAGACCGGCACGGCGCACAAGGCCAACGCGGGTGGCTACTCGCGCGACAATTACACCGCCGCCTTCGCCGGCCTGGTGCCGGCAAGCAACCCGCGGCTGGTCGGCGTGGTGGTCATCGACGACCCGCAGAAGCGCAGCTACTACGGCGGTACGGTGTCCGCGCCGGTGTTCGCGCGCGTGATGGAAGGCGCCCTGCGCCTGCTCGACGTTCCGCCGGACAACATCGGCCGCTGGTATGCCGGTGGGCCCCTGATGAGCCCGACTGGCCTGGCCGGAAGCAGGCCGCCAACCGATCCGCCGATCGACGACGTGCCGCTGGAGGAGCCGTGAACATGCGACTCCTCGCCCCCTTGCTGGATGGCTTCGCCGACGCGGGAGCGCTCGGCGATCTTCGTATTTGCGGCCTGAGCCTGGACTCGCGCCAGGTGCGCCCCGGCGAGGCCTTCGTCGCGCTGCACGGCACGCGCACGCACGGCATCGCCTTCGCCGCCGAGGCGGTGGCGCGCGGTGCCGCACTGGTGCTGGCCGAGGCGCCGGCGGTGGCGGGCTTCACCCCTGGCGTGCCGGTGCTGTGGATCGATGACCTGCACGCGCGCCTGGGCGAGATTGCCGCGCGCTTCTACGACCATCCGTCGCGTACGCTGCGCGTGGTCGGCATCACCGGCACCAACGGCAAGACCTCGACCGTGCAGCTGATCACCCAGGCGCTCGCGCGGCTGGGCCACGTAGCCGCGAGCATCGGCACGCTCGGCGCCGGCCTGTATGGCGCACTCGACGAGGGCGAGCGCACCACGCCCGACGCGATCAGTGTGCAGCGGCTGCTGGCGCGCTTCCGCGACCAGGGAGCGACGCACGTGGCGATGGAGGTGTCCTCGCATGCGCTGCAGCAGGGGCGCGTGGGTGGGGTGGCGTTCGAGGTCGCCGCTTTCACCAACCTGACGCGCGACCACCTCGATTACCACGGCACGATGGAAGCCTACGGCGCGGCCAAGGCCAGGCTGTTCGCCTGGCCGGGGCTGAAGGCGGCGGCGATCAACGTTGACGACGCGTTCGGCCGCGTGCTGGCCGACCGCCTGCCGGCCGGCGTACGTGCGCTGCGCACCAGTGTTATGGGCGAAGCGGACGTCAGTGCCGAGGCTATCGTGACCTCCGCCGAAGGCCTGGCCTTCGAGATCACCACGCCGTGGGGTGCGCACGCCATCCGCAGCGCATTGCTCGGCCGCTTCAACGTGGCCAACCTGCTCGCCGTGGTGGCCTGCCTCGGCGCCCTCGGCGAGCCTTTCGCGCGCATCGTCGAGGTGATCCAGACCCTGGCGCCGGTCAATGGCCGCATGAACCGTCTCGGTGGCGATGGTCGTCACCCGCTGGTGGTGGTCGACTACGCGCACACGCCGGATGCGTTGGAGCAGGCGCTCGCCGCCCTGCGCGCGCATTGCGCCGGCCGGCTGATCTGCGTGTTCGGCTGTGGCGGCGAGCGCGACGCGGGCAAGCGCCCGCAGATGGGTGCGATCGCCGAGCGGCTGGCCGACGTGGCGATCGTCACCGACGACAACCCCCGTGGCGAGGACGGCGACACCATCGTGGCGCAGATCTGTGCCGGCATGCAGCGCAGCGCGATGGTGGAGCGCGACCGCGCGGGCGCCATCGGCATGGCGATCGCCCAGGCCGGTGCGGACGATGTCGTGTTGATCGCCGGCAAGGGCCACGAAACCTACCAGGAAGGGGCCGCCGGCAAGCGTCCCTTTGACGATCTCGCGGTCGCCCGCGCGGCTCTTGCGCAACCGGTCAAGGAGAATCACGCATGATGCGCCTGAGCGAAATCGCCATGTGGACCCATGGCCGCCTACTCGGCCCGGACCTGCAGGTGGATGGGGTGGCGATCGACACCCGCCGGCTGCAGGCGGGCGAGCTGTTCGTGGCGATCAAGGGCGAGCGCGTCGACGGGCATGACTACGTGCGCGAGGCCGCCCTGCGGGGTGCCGCCGCCGCACTGGTCACCCGCCGCGTCGACGTCGACCTGCCGCAGGTGCTGGTCAACGATACCCAGGCCGCGCTCGGCGACCTGGCCAGCGCGGTGCGTGCGCAGCGCGACGTGCGCGTGGTCGGCATCACCGGCTCCAACGGCAAGACCACGGTCAAGACGCTTACCGCCTCCATCCTGTCGCGCCATGGCCGCACCCACGTCAATGCCGGCAATTACAACAATGAACTGGGCCTGCCGCTGACCCTGCTGGCGATGCCCGCCGACAGCGAGTACGCAGTGCTCGAAATGGGTGCCGGCAAGCCGGGTGACATCGCCTACCTCGCGGCCATTGCGCGGCCCGATATTGGCCTCGTCAACACCATTGCGCCGGCGCACCTTGAACGGATGGGCAGTCTGGAGGGCGTGGCCGAAACCAAGGGCGCGTTGTACCAGGCGCTGCCGGCCGATGGCGTGGCGATCATCAACGCCGACGACGCTTTCGCCGGGTTCTTCGAAGGCCTGGCTGGCTCGCGCGCGACGCTGCATTTCGGCCTGGACGGCGACGTCGACGTAGGCGCCACGATTCTCGAGCAACGCGTGGACGGTTCGCGTTTCCTGCTGCGCACGCCCGAAGGCGAAGCCGAGGTGGCGCTGCCGCTGGCCGGGCGCCACAACATCGCCAACGCGCTGGCCGCCGCCTCGATCGCGCTGGCGCTGGACGTGCCGCTGGCGACCGTCGTCGCCGGCCTGCTGCACGTGCCGGGCGTGGCCGGGCGCTTGCGCAGCGAAACCATGCCGGGCGGCTGGACGCTGATCGACGACAGCTACAACGCCAACCCCGGTTCCGTCGGCGCGGCGATCGACACGCTGGCGCTGGCCACCGGCGAGCGATGGCTGGTGCTCGGCGACATGGCCGAGCTCGGCCCCGAGGCGCGTTCGCTGCACGAGGGCATCGGCGCGCGCGCGAAGGCCGCCGGCATCGACCGGCTGTTCGCGGTCGGCCCGCTGAGCGCCGGCGCCGCCAAGGCCTTCGGTACAGGCGGCGAACACCACGCCGACAAGGCGGCGCTGGCCGCCTCGCTGGCGCGCCAGTTGCACGCGGGTGTGACCTGCCTGGTCAAGGGCTCGCGCTCGGCCGGCATGGAGCAGGTCGTGTCCTCACTCAAACAACCCCACGCCTCCGGAGGCCCCGTCGATGCTGCTTGAGCTGGCCGACTGGATGGCACGGCATTTCACCGCCCTGCATCTGTTCCAGTACATCACCTTCCGCACGATCATGGCCGCGCTCACGGCGCTGGCGATGTCGCTGCTGTTGGGTCCGGGGCTGATCATGCGGCTGGCCGCGCTCAAGGCCGGGCAGGTGGTGCGCAGCGATGGCCCGCAGACGCACCTGGTCAAGGCCGGCACGCCGACCATGGGCGGCGTGATGATCCTGTTGGCGATCGCCATCGCCACGCTGCTCTGGGCCGACCTGCACAACCGCTACGTGTGGATCGTGCTGGCGGTGCTGATCGCCTTCGGCGTGATCGGCTTCTACGACGACTACAAGAAGCTGGTGCTCAAGGACAGTCGCGGCCTGGCCTCGCGCTGGAAGTATTTCTGGCAGTCGGTGTTCGGCCTGGCGGCGGCGGTGTTTCTCTACAAGACCGCGCAGCTGCCGGCCGAGACCGCGCTGTACGTGCCGCTGTTCAAGCAGGTGGCGCTGCCGCTGGGCGTACTGTTCGTGGTGGTGGCCTACTTCATGGTGGTCGGGTTCTCCAACGCGGTGAACCTCACCGACGGGCTGGACGGTCTGGCGATCATGCCCTCGGTGCTGGTGTCCGGCGCGCTGGGCGTGTTCGCCTACCTCGCCGGCAACAAGGTGTTCTCCGAATACCTGGGCATCCCTTCGATTCCGGGCGCGGGCGAGCTTTCCATCTTCTGCGGCGCGCTGGCGGGTGCGGGCCTGGGCTTCCTCTGGTTCAACACGTATCCGGCGCAGGTGTTCATGGGCGACGTCGGCGCACTGGCCATTGGCGCGGCGCTGGCCTGCGTGGCCGTGATCGTGCGCCAGGAAATCGTGCTGATCGTGATGGGCGGCGTGTTCGTGCTGGAGACCGTCTCGGTGATGCTGCAAGTGGCCAGCTTCAAGCTCACCGGCAAGCGCATCTTCCGCATGGCACCGATCCATCACCACTTCGAGCTCAAGGGTTGGCCCGAACCACGGGTGATCGTGCGCTTCTGGATCATCAGCGTCGTGCTGGTGCTGATCGGCCTTGCCACGTTGAAGGTGCGCTGATGGGCGGGATTCGGCATTCGGGATCGGGGATTCGCCGGAGCGCGGGCAAGCCCGCGGCGGTCCGTCGTGCCTGCTTTTCCGAATCCCGAACCCCGAATGCCGAATCCCCTACCGGAGGCAACCATGCTTGACCTCCTCAGGCAAACCCAGGCCAAGCGCCGGCAGGGGCCCCGGGGTGCTTTCGACCTGCCGCTGCTGGTCGCGCTCGTCGGGCTGGCCAGCATGGGCGTGGTGATGGTGACCTCAAGCTCCATCGCGGTGGCCGACAGCCAGCACATCGGGGCGTTCTACTACCTGAAGAAGCACCTGTTCTACCTGGCGCTGGGCCTGATCCTGGCCGGCATCGCGATGCGCACCGAGCTGAAGCAGGTAGAGAAGTACGCGTTTCCGCTGCTGCTCGCCGGCGGCGTGATGTTGCTGGCGGTGTTCGTGCCGCATCTGGGCATGCGCATCAATGGCGCGCGGCGCTGGCTCAACTTCGTCGTGCTCAGCTTCCAGCCGGTCGAGGCCGTGAAGCTGATTCTGGTCGTCTACGTGGCGAGCTTCCTGGTGCGCCATCGCGAGAGCGTGGAAACGAAATTCTGGGGCCTGCTGCGGCCGATCATCGTGGCTGGCGTGATCGTGCTGCTGCTGCTCGCGCAGCCGGACTTCGGCTCGGCCACGCTGGTGATCGCGGTCACCATCGGCATGGTCTGGCTGGGTGGCGCGCGGCCGCTGTATCTGTTCCTGATGGGGCTGCCACTGATGCCGGCGCTGGTCGTGGCAGCGACCAGCGAGAGCTACCGCATGAAGCGGCTGACCTCGTTCATGGATCCGTGGAAGGACCCGTTCAACGACGGTTTCCAGCTGACCCAGTCGCTTATGGCGATCGGCCGCGGCGAGTGGACCGGCGTGGGCCTCGGTTCGAGCGTGCTGAAGCTTTCCTACCTGCCCGAGGCGCACACCGACTTCATCCTGGCGGTGATCGGCGAGGAACTGGGCCTGGCCGGCGTCGCGCTGGTCATCGGGCTGTTCGCCACCGTGGTCGGACGCGGCCTGTATTTGGGTCTGAAAGGCGTCGAAGTCGGCCAGCGCTTCGCCGGCTACGTGGCCTTCGGCATCTCGCTGATGCTGGGCTTGCAGGCGATGGTGTCGATCGGCGTGAACCTCGGAGCGTTGCCAACCAAGGGCCTGACCCTGCCGCTGATCAGTTCGGGCGGCTCCTCGGTGCTGATGACCTGCGCCATGGCCGGCGTGCTGCTGCGCGCGACCTTCGAGATCAACCGCGCGCTGGACGCCCGCCAGATGGCCACCCGCATGCCCGCCGTGGCGGTGGCCGACGCCAACGCGGCAGTGGCATCGCCGCGCGAGCGCGAGGCGGTGGCGGCATGATTTACGGGATTCGGCATGCGGGATTCGGGATTCGGACGCACGGCGTGCGCCTTGCCGCGACGGCTTGGGCCATGGTGCCTACGCAGAACCATGATCATCAGTCCGCCGAGCGCTCCAGCGAATCCCGAATCCCGAATCCCGAATCCCGGCCTGTCCTCATCATGGCCGGCGGTACCGGTGGTCACATCTTCCCAGGCCTGGCCGTGGCCGACGTGCTGCGCGCGCAGGGCATCCCGGTGGCCTGGCTGGGCGCGGCCGGCGGCATGGAAACGCGCGTGGTGCCAGCGCACGGCCTCGAGCTGCATACCGTCGCGGTCGGTGGCCTGCGCGGCAAGGGGCTGAAGACGCGCCTGCTGGCGCCGCTGATGCTGGCGCGCGCACTGCTCGCGTCGCTCCGTGTGCTGCGCCGCGTGCGCCCGCGCAGCGTGCTGTCGATGGGTGGCTACGTGGCCGGACCTGGCGGCGTGGCCGCGCGGCTGACCGGCACGCCGCTGCTGGTGCACGAGCAGAACCGCGTGGCCGGCTACACCAACCGCAAGCTGGCCGGTTTTGCCAGGCGGGTGCTCGCCGGCTTCGCCGATGCGCTGCCGAACGGCGAGTGGGTGGGCAATCCGGTGCGTGCCAGCATTGCGGCGCTGCCGCCGCCGCGCGAGCGCTTCGCGGCGCGTGCCGGTCGCCCGCAGTTGCTGGTGCTCGGCGGCAGCCTGGGCGCGCGCGCACTCAACCTCGCGTTGCCGCAGGCGCTGGCGTTGATTCCTGCCGGCCAGCGCCCGGTCATACGCCACCAGTGCGGCAGCCGTGGCCTGGACGAGGCCCGTGCCGCCTACGCGAGCGCGGGCGTCGAGGCTGACGTGGTGCCTTTCATCGAGGACATGGCCGCCGCCTACGGCTGGGCCGACCTCGCCGTGTGCCGTGCCGGCGCGCTGACCATCGCCGAGCTCACCGCGGCGGGCCTGGGCGCCGTGCTGGTGCCTTTCCCGCACGCGGTCGACGACCACCAGACCGGCAACGCGCAGGCGTTGGTGGAAGCCGGCGCCGCCGAACTTATCCAGGAACGTGATTTGGACGTACAGCAACTGGCGCAGCGTCTTTCCGAACTGCTCGCTGACCGCCGCCAACTGACCGCGATGGCACAGGCCGCACGCGCACAGGCCAAGCCCGACGCGGCGGCAACCATTGCCGCTGCCTGCCTGGAGGTGGCCGCATGACGCCGCGCCGCCTGCTGGCCCACGAAGACCTGATGACGACCTTCCGCCGCGTGCATTTCATCGGCATCGGTGGCGTGGGCATGAGCGGTATCGCCGAGGTGCTGCACAACCTGGGCTACGCCGTCTCCGGCTCGGACAAGGCCAACTCGTCGACCGCGCAACGGCTGGCGGCGCTGGGCATCGTCGTGCAGCTGGGCCACGAGGCCGCGCACGTCGCCGACGCCGACGTGGTGGTGACCTCCAGCGCGATCCGGCAGGACAACCCGGAACTGGTCGCCGCCCGTGCCGCACGCATCCCGGTGATCCCGCGCGCGGAGATGCTCGGCGAGCTGATGCGCTTCCGCCGCGGCGTCGCGATCGCCGGCACGCACGGCAAGACCACCACCACCAGCCTGGTCGCCAGCGTACTGGCCGAGGCCAATTACGACCCCACGTTCGTGATCGGCGGCCAGCTCAACGCGGCCGGTGCCAATGCGCGCCTGGGCACCGGCCAGTACCTGGTGGCGGAAGCGGACGAGTCCGATGGCTCGTTCCTGCTGCTCTCGCCGGTCATCGCCGCGGTCACCAACATCGACGCCGATCACCTGGAGAACTACGGCGGCGATTTTGCCCAGGTGAAGAAGGCCTTCGCCGACTTTCTGCATCGCCTGCCGTTCTACGGCCTGGCCGTACTGTGCGTGGACGACGAGGAAGTGGCCAAGCTGGCCAGGGACACCACGCGCCGCGTGATGACCTACGGCATCAGCGCCACCGACGCCGACGTGCGCGCGACCCACGTGCGGCAGAGCGGCTTCCAGATGCTGTTCGACCTGCAGCTGCCCGGCCGCGCCGAGCCGTTGCCGGTCACGTTGAACTTGCCGGGCCGGCACAACGTGCTCAACGCCCTGGCCGCCGCCACGATCGGCTGGCAGCTGGGTGTCGAAGCCGAGGCGATCGCCCGCGCGCTGGAGAACTTCCAGGGTGTCGGCCGGCGTTTCCATCGTCGCGGCGAGCTCGCGCTGGAGCACGGCAGCGTGCTGCTGGTCGACGATTACGGCCACCATCCGCGCGAGCTGGCGGCCGTCTTCGCCGCCGCCCGCGGCGGCTGGCCGGAGCGGCGCCTGGTGGTCGGCTTCCAGCCGCATCGCTATAGCCGCACGCGCGACCTGCTGGACGACTTCGCCAACGTGCTCGCCGAAGCCGACGTGCTGGTGCTCACCGAGGTCTATCCGGCCGGCGAGGCGCCCATCGCAGGCGCCGACGGTCGCGCGCTGGCCCGCGCCGTGCGTGCGCGCGGCAAGGTCGACCCGGTGCTCGTCGAGCACCCGCGCGACTTCAAGGACACCCTGCCGACGCTGCTGCGCGACGGCGACCTCCTGCTGCTGCTCGGCGCTGGCGATATCGGCGCGGCCGCGGTGGAACTCGCGCAGGCCGGACAACTGAGGACAGCCAAGTGAACGCCCAATCGCAGACCACCTCCGCCCGGATCACCGACCCCGCCCAGTTCGGCCGCGTCGCCGTGGTGATGGGCGGCAGCTCCGCCGAGCGCGAGGTGTCGCTCGACTCCGGCCGCAATGTGCTTGCCGCGCTCAAGAGTCGTGGCGTCGATGCGCACGCGATCGATGGCATCCCCGCGCTGCTGGACGCGCTGCGCGCCGGCCACTTCGCGCGCGTGTTCAACATCCTGCATGGCCAGCACGGCGGCGGCGAGGACGGCGTGCTGCAGGGTGCGCTGGAATCGCTCCATGTGCCCTACACCGGCTCCGGCGTTCTCGGTTCGGCGCTGTCGATGGACAAGGTGCGCTCCAAGCGCGTGTGGCAGTCGCTCGGCCTGCCCACGCCAGCTTTCGTCGCGCTGCCGCGCGGAGCCGACGCCGCGGCCGTGCAGGCGGCGGCAAAGCAGGTCGGCTTCCCTCTGATCGTCAAGCCGGCCTGCGAGGGCTCCAGCGTGGGCGTGACGCGCGTGTTCGAGGAAAGCCAGCTGGACAGCGCGGTCGAGCTGGCCGCCCGCTACCCGGGCGACCTGCTGATGGAAACCCTGATCGAGGGCGACGAGATGACCGTCGCCATCCTCGGCGGCCAGGTGCTGCCCTCGATCCACATCGTGCCCAAGGGCGCGTTCTACGACTACAACGCCAAGTACGTCGCCGAGGACACCCAGTACCTCTGCCCGGGGCTGGAAGGGACAGCCGAGGACGAACTGCGCACGCTGGCGCTCAAGGCCTTCGATGCGCTCGGCTGCCACGGCTGGGGCCGCGTGGACGTGATGCGCGACCGCCAGGGCCGCAACTTCCTGCTCGAAGTGAACACCGCGCCGGGCATGACTTCGCACTCGCTGGTGCCCAAGGCGGCCAGAGCCGCTGGCATCGGCTACGAAGAGGTGTGCTGGCGCGTGCTGGAAACCAGCCTCGGGCGCGGCTCTTCCGATGCCCGATGCCCGATACCCGATGCCCACGGCTCCGAAGGAGACGCTTCGTGAGGGGAGCGATCCGCCTCGTCGCCTGGTGCCTGGCCATCGCGCTGGTCGCGTTGCCGGTGGTCGGCGTGTTGCGCGGATGGTTCGCCGCCGACCGCTGGCCGGTGACGCAGCTGACCGTGCAGGCCGAGTTCAAACACGTCAACGCCGAAGAGATCCGCGCGGCCGTGCTGCCGCGCCTGGGCCACGGCTTCTTCGCGCTGGACCTGGACTCGGTGCAGCAGGCGGTCGCGGCGTTGCCGTGGGTCGAGTCGGTCGAGGCACGCAAGCGCTGGCCGGATACGCTGATCCTGCGCATCTACGAGCGCCAGCCGTTCGCGCGCTGGAACGAGACCCGGTTGATCAGCCGCCAGGGCGTGCTGTTCGACGGCGGCAAGATCGCGCCGGCAACACCGCTTCCCGACCTGCGCGGACCGGACGCGCAGATGCCCGAGGTGGTGGCGTTCTACGCCGATGCGCTCAAGGCGGTCGCCCGTACGCCTCTGAAAGTGTCCGGCGTGGCGCTGTCCGAGCGCGGCAGCTGGAGCCTGACCACCGATGCGGGCGCGCAGATCGTGCTGGGCGACCGCGCCCAGGCCGGCAAGCGCCTGCGCCGCTTCCTCGACGTCTACCCGCAGGTGATGGCCGGCCACCCGACCGCCTTTGCCTACGCCGACCTTCGCTACACCAACGGATTCGCCGTGCGCTGGCCCGACGCCGCCGCACCTGCCGCGGGGGCGCCCCGCACATGAGCCTGACCCTATGAAGACGCGCAACGACAAGCAGCTGGTCGTCGGCCTGGACATCGGCACCCACAAGGTGACCGCGATCGTGGGCGAGTACGAGCCGGGCGAGCCGATCGAGGTGATCGGCATCGGCTCGCACGTCTCCCGCGGGATGAAGCGCGGGTCGGTGGTCGACATCGAATCCACCGTGCACTCGATCCAGCGCGCGGTCGAAGAGGCCGAGCTGATGGCTGGCTGCGACATCCGCTCGGTGTTCGCCTCCATCTCGGGCAGTCACCTGGAAACCAAGAACTCGCACGGCACCGCCGCGATCCGCGACCGCGAGGTCACCCCGGGCGACCTGGAGCAGGTGCTTGAGGCGGCCAGCGCGGTGGCGATCCCGGCCGACCGCAAGGTTCTATATAAGGAGTCGCAGGAATACCGCATCGACGGCCAGGACGGCATCCGCTCGCCGGTCGGCATGAGCGGCGTGCGCCTGGAAGCCTCCGTACACCTGGTCACCGGCGCGGCCGCGGCGGTGCAGAACATCTCCAAGTGCATCCAGCGCTGCGGCCTGTCCGTGGATGAGCTGGTGCCCTCGGCGGTGGCCAGCGCCAAATCGGTGCTGACCGACGACGAGCGCGAGCTGGGCGTGTGCCTGGTCGACATCGGTGCCGGCACCACCGACATCGCCATCTATACGCAGGGCTCGATCCGCTACACCAAGTCGCTGCCGGTCGGCGGCGACCAGGTCACCAACGACATCGCCTACGGCGTGCACACGCCAACCGCGCATGCCGAGGAGATCAAGATCAAGTACGCCTGCGCGCTGGCGCAGCTGGCCCATGCCGAGGAAACCATCCAGGTGCCCAGCGTGGGCGACCGGCCGCCGCGCCGGCTCGCGCGCCAGTCGCTCGCGCAGAGCGTGCAGGCGCGCTACGAGGAGATCTTCGAGATGGTGCAGGACGAGCTGCGCCGTTCCGGCTACGACAGCCTGGTCGCCGCGGGCGTGGTGCTGACCGGCGGCGCCTCCCGCATGGAAGGCGCGCTCGAGCTGGCCGAGGAGATCTTCCACAAGATGGTGCGCATCGGCGTGCCGCAGCACGTCACCGGCCTGGGCGAGGTCGTCGCCAATCCGCTGCATTCCACCGGCGTGGGCCTGCTGCTGCACGGCGCGCGCGCCGGCGGCGTGCGCGTGAGCCATCCGGTGGGCGGCAGCGTCGGCGGGCTGGTCGACAAGGTGCGTGGCTGGATCACCAAGAACTTCTGACGGAGAGGGCTGCGCTCTCTCCGGGAGTGGATTTTTCGGCTGGCGCGGAGCGCCACCGCGGGCGAAAGGAGGTTTCGCCCACCACCGCAGGCCGGTAGGACGCCGGACCCGCGGTTACAACGACAACGAAGCTCTACGGAGGACGGGAAATGTTTGAACTGATCGAAAAACTGGCACCCAACGCGGTCATCAAGGTCATCGGCGTGGGCGGCGGCGGCGGCAACGCCGTGGCGCACATGCTCAATGCCAACATCGAAGGCGTCGAGTTCGTCGTCGCCAACACCGACGCGCAGGCGATGAAGAACTGCGGCTCGCGCACCCACCTGCAGCTCGGCGCCAACGTCACCAAGGGCCTGGGCGCGGGCGCCAACCCCGAAGTCGGCCGCCAGGCCGCCCTGGAAGACCGCGAGCGCATCGAGGAAATGCTCGACGGCGCCGACATGGTGTTCATCACCGCCGGCATGGGCGGCGGCACCGGCACCGGCGCGGCCCCGGTCGTGGCGCAGCTGGCCAAGGAGAAGGGCATCCTCACCGTGGCGGTGGTCACCAAGCCGTTCCCGTTCGAGGGCCGCCGCCGCATGCAGGTGGCGATGAAGGGTATCGAGGACCTGTCCCAGCACGTCGACTCGCTGATCACCGTGCCGAACGAGAAGCTGCTCTCCGTGCTCGGCCGCGAGGTCACGCTGCTCAATGCGTTCAAGGCCGCCAACGACGTGCTGCAGGGTGCGGTGCAGGGCATCGCCGATCTGATCACGGCGCCGGGCCTGATCAACGTCGACTTTGCCGACGTGCGCACGGTCATGTCCGAGATGGGCATGGCGATGATGGGTTCGGGCACGGCCCGCGGCGACGACCGCGCGCAAGCCGCGGCCGAGGCGGCGATCAACAACCCGCTGCTGGAGGACGTCAACCTGAACGGCGCCTGCGGCATCCTGGTCAACGTCACCGCCGGTCCGAACCTGACCATGCGCGAGTTCGACGAGATCGGGCGCGTCATCCACGACTTCGCCAGCGAAGACGCCACCGTGGTGATCGGCACCTCGCTCGACCCGGAGATGCAGGACGACGTGCGCGTGACCGTGGTCGCCACGGGCCTGAATCGTGCGGCCGCCACCCGCCAGGCCCCGCGTGCCGTGGCTACCCAGCAGGTGGAAATGCGCCAGCGTCCCCGTCCCGTGGTGCTGCGGACCGGCACCGGCAACGAGGTGGTGGACTACGCCGCCCCGGAGACGGTCGCTTCGCACACCCGCGCCGAGCCGCCGGCCAAGGGCGCCGATCCCAGCCTGGACTACCTTGATATCCCGGCGTTCTTGCGCCGCCAGGCCGACTGAACGGCACGCACCGGAGGCCCTTGCGAAAATTGAACAAAACACCAGATCGGCAGGTCAGTGCATGACGTGGCCCGGCAGGCGTCTAGCGCCTGTGTGGTTTTCGTGACCGTCGCTCCGGTGATTTTGAGGTGAAGACGGCGCGCCGAGGACCGGCGCGCGCACTGGCCGGCAGGGAGTCGCCGGCCTGTCCGCTCCCTTGCGCCGGATACCCGTCCTCCCGGCGCAAGGGGCGTGTCGCGGTAACTGGTTGAGGCGGCGGGGATTTGCCGGACTTGGTGACCGGCATCACACATGAAGGAATGCTAAAGAGGCGACCAGACTGTACGGTACGGTTTGCTATTGCCACAGGTTAAGACTGTGTTAGCATCCGACCCCTGATTGGCTGCTGCCCACACTGGTACCTATAAAAATGATCAAGCAGCGTACGCTCAAGAACATCATCCGTGCGACCGGCGTCGGCCTGCACACCGGCGACAAGGTCTACATGACCTTGCGCCCCGCCGCGCCGAACACGGGTATCGTGTTCCGCCGTACGGACCTCAATCCGCCGGTCGACATCCATGCGCGCCCCGATTGCGTGGGCGACACCCGCCTGTCCACCACCCTGGTCAAGGACGACGTGCGCGTTTCCACCGTCGAGCATCTGCTCTCGGCCATGGCTGGACTGGGCATCGACAACGCGATCGTGGAGCTGTCCGCGCCGGAAGTGCCGATCATGGACGGCAGCGCCGGTCCTTTCGTGTTCCTGCTGCAGTCGGCCGGCATCGAGGAGCAAAGCGTCGCCAAGCGCTTCATCCGCATCAAGAAGCCGATCAAGGTGCAGGAAGGCGACAAGTGGGCCACCTTCGAGCCGTTCGAGGGTTTCAAGGTGGGTTTCTCGATCGAGTTCAACCATCCGATCATCTCCAAGCGCACCTCGCGCGCCGAGATCGACTTCTCCACGACCTCCTTCGTCAAGGAAGTCAGCCGCGCCCGCACGTTCGGCTTCATGCGCGACATCGAGATGTTGCGCGAGCACAACCTGGCGCTGGGCGGCTCGATGGACAACGCCGTGGTGCTGGATGACTACCGCGTGCTCAACGAGGACGGCCTCCGCTACGAGGACGAATTCGTCAAGCACAAGATCCTGGACGCCATCGGCGACCTGTACCTGCTCGGCCACAGCCTGATCGGTGCCTACCACGCGCACAAGTCCGGTCACGAGCTCAATAACAAACTGCTGCGCACCCTGATCGCCGACCCCACCGCGTGGGAAGAGGTGGTCTACAAGGACGACCCGGCGGTTTCGCCGATCTCCTACGCGCACCCGGCCCAGGCGATCTGAACAGGTCCGTCTGATCGGCCACTGCCTGCCCCGAAGGCCGCCTGAGCAAGAGGCGGCCTTCGTCGTTTCTGTGACGCAGGCCATCGGCAATACACGTCGCGATTCACGCTACGGCGACATGCCGGGGTGTACCTGCCCTCCCACCGTGCTATAAAACCTCTGCCGCCCCTGGGGTGGCAAGGGGGAAATCGGTGCCCGACGGGCACTTCGCAAAGGCACGGCGCCCCGCGCCACGTTAGTCCTTGGCGACCGGGAATTCAGCAGTTTCGGCGATGGACGCCAACTCGAGGAACAGTCCCTTCAGTTCAGGGTCTGTGATTGACGCTGCGGCAGCTTTGAGATGAACGGCTGCAGCAGGCGAAAGCGGTTTTGACCGATCCGGTTCCGTTGCGGCCGGGCGGGGGGGAGCCACTTTCACGGTGACCGAACTGGCGCTCGTGCCGATGGCGCGGGCGGTGGCGAGTATCTGCCCCTGCATCAGGCGCAGGCGCGCTGCCCAGGCCGGTGAGGACGCCAGGAAGACGAGGCGGCCGTTGCGCAGGTGGGCAAATCGCACCTGCTCGCGCAAGGGCGTCGGCAACGTCTGGCGCAGGGCACGATCCAACGCATCCAGCTCACCGGCCTTCCGGGCCAGCGAGGCGAACGAACCGCATTCGGCCAGCGGCTTGGGGCCACGGTCGGGGCGGCGGGAGGCGGGGGGATCGGCGCGCTGCATGGTGCCGTCATCTGAAGTGAAAAAAGCAATGCAGATCATACTCGTATCCCGCTCCCGGAAAGTGCCCAAGACCTTCGATCTCGCCCAGCGGCGGTTGCGCTGGCGGCTGGCGGGCCTGGCGATGGCGGCGGTGGTCGGGTGCGGGGTCCTGGGTGCTGCAGTCGCGCTGACCGTGTCCAGTCCGCGCGACCGCGCGCTGGCCGAGATCCGCCAGTTGAAGCAGCAGATCCATGAGCAGGACACACAGCTGGCGGGGGTGCGCAAGGACTCCCAGCGCGAACTCGACGCGCTGGCGATCAAGCTGGGCCAGCTCGAAGCGCAGTCCACTCGCCTCAACGCCCTGGGCGAACGTCTGACCGAGGTCGGCAAGCTCGACCCGAACGAATTCAACTTCGACCAGCCGCCCGCGATGGGTGGCCTGGAAGATACCGCTGGCAGCGCCTACGCGCTGCCACCGACGCTGGACAAGGGCATCGATCAGCTGGCCGGGCAGTTCGACGTGCAGCAGGCGCAACTGTCCGCGCTGCAGAGCCTGCTGCTGGATGCCAAGATCGATTCCAACCTCAAGCCCACCGGCATGCCTGCTTCGGGCTACATCTCCTCCTATTTCGGCGTGCGCCCGGACCCGTTCGACGGTCACAGCGCGCGCCATACCGGCCTGGACATTGCCGTGCCGTTTGGCGCGCCCGTCCACGCCGTGGCCGAAGGCATGGTCACCTTCACCGGCGTGCGCAGCGGCTACGGCAACGTGGTCGAGATCGACCATGGCAACGGCTACATGACCCGCTACGCCCATAACAGCAAGTTGCTGGTGCATCCGGGACAGCGTGTGCACGTGGGCGAGGTGGTCTCGCGCGCCGGATCCACCGGCCGCTCGACCGGCCCGCACGTGCACTTCGAGGTCTGGTACAAGGGCCGTGTGGTCAATCCGCTGGCCTACGTGAAGAGCCACCGCTGATCTCTGCACCCGATCGCACCTTGTAGGAGCCCGCTTGCGGGCGATGCTCTGCTGCGGCCGCCGGCCCGGAGCCTCGCCCGCAAACGGGCTCAGGCATGCTCTTGCGCTTGCTGCCGACCCCTCTTGAATCTCCCGCCTTCCGCCGCCATCCCGGCCCACTGGGGCGGCTGTAGTAACATGTCTCCTTTCGCCCGTGGCCGCCGCGGGCCTTGAGCCTTCACTGACGGAAGATCGATGTTCAATCGTGCCTTGACCAGCCTTTTTGGTAGCCGCAACGAGCGGGTGCTGCGCCAGCTTTCCAAGACCGTCACGCGGATCAACGCGCTGGAGCCGGAGTTCGAAAAGCTGGACGACGCGGCGCTCAAGGCCAAGACCGACGAGTTCAAGGAGCGCCTGGCCAAGGGCGAGACGCTCGACAAGCTCCTGCCCGAGGCCTTTGCCGTCGTGCGCGAAGGCGCCAAGCGCGTGCTCGGCATGCGCCACTACGACGTGCAGATGATCGGCGGCATGGTGCTGCACCAGGGCAAGATCGCCGAGATGCGCACCGGCGAAGGCAAAACGCTCGTGGGCACCTTGCCGGTGTATTTGAACGCCCTGGAAGGCAAGGGTGTTCACGTGGTCACCGTGAACGACTACCTGGCCCGCCGCGACTCGGCGCAGATGGGCAAGCTCTACAGCTTTCTGGGCCTGAGCGTGGGCGTGGTTTACCCGGGCATGGACCACGGCGACAAGCATGCCGCCTACGGCGCCGACATCACCTACGGCACCAACAACGAATTCGGCTTCGACTACCTGCGCGACAACATGGCATTGTCGAAGGAACAGCGCTACCAGCGCGGCCTCAACTACGCCATCGTCGACGAGGTTGACTCGATCCTGATCGACGAGGCGCGCACGCCGCTGATCATTTCCGGCCCGGCCGAGGATTCGCCGCAGCTCTACCTGGCGGTCAACCGCATCGTGCCGCAGATGAAGCGCCAGCAGGTCGAAGACGGCGCGGGCGATTACTGGGTCGACGAAAAGCAGAAGCAGGTGCACCTGTCCGAAGAGGGCATGGCGCACGCCGAGGAGCTGCTGCGCAAGGCCGGCGTGATCGATCCGGACAGCGGTCTGTACGACGCCCGCAACCTGGCCGTGGTGCATCATCTCAACGCCGCGCTGCGGGCCAACGCGATCTACCAGCGCGATGTCGACTACATCGTGCGCGACGGCGAGGTCATCATCGTCGACGAGTTCACCGGCCGTACGCTGGCCGGCCGCCGCTGGTCCGACGGCCTGCACCAGGCGGTCGAGGCGAAGGAAGGCGTGCCGATCCAGCGCGAGAACCAGACGCTGGCGACGGTGACGTTCCAGAACCTGTTCCGCATGTACAAGAAGCTGGCTGGCATGACCGGCACCGCCGACACCGAGGCGTACGAGTTCCAGACCATCTACGGCCTGGAGGTGGTGGTGATCCCCACCCACAAGCCGATGATCCGCAAGGACAACCTGGACATCGTGTTCCTGAGCCAGCAGGCCAAGTACCGCGCGGTGATCGAAGACATCAAGGACTGCCACAAGCGCGGTCAGCCGGTGCTGGTCGGCACCACGTCGATCGAGGTGTCCGAGCTGCTGTCCGAGCTGCTGACCAAGGCCAAGGTCCCGCACGAAGTGCTCAACGCCAAGCAGCATGAGCGCGAGGCGCACATCGTGGCGCAGGCCGGCGCGCCGGGCTCGGTGACCATCGCCACCAACATGGCTGGCCGCGGTACCGACATCGTGCTCGGCGGCAGCCTAGAGGTCGCACTTGCCGCGCTGCCGGAAGATGCCTCCGAAGTGGACCGCCAGCGCGTCAAGAGCGAATGGAAGAAGCGCCACGAGCAGGTGCTGGCTGCCGGTGGCCTGCACATCATCGGCACCGAGCGCCACGAGTCGCGCCGCATCGACAACCAGCTGCGCGGCCGCTCCGGCCGCCAGGGCGACCCGGGCTCCTCGCGCTTCTATCTGGCGCTGGAAGACAACCTGCTGCGCATTTTCGGCGGCGAGGGCCTGGTCCGCTGGATGAAGCGCTTCGGCATGAAGGAAGACGACCCGCTCGAGGAGCGCATGATCAGCCGCCAGATCGAGAAGGCGCAGCGCAAGGTCGAGCAGCACAACTTCGACATCCGCAAGCACCTGCTCGAGTTCGACGACGTCGCCAACGACCAGCGCAAGGTGATCTACCGCCAGCGCGACGAGCTGCTGGAGGGCGAGGATGTCTCGGCCACCATCGCCGACATTCGCGAGGATGTGGTCGAATCCATCGTCAATGCCCACGTGCCGCCGGACAGTATCGACGAGCAGTGGGACATCGCGGGCCTGGAGCGTGCGCTGGACAGCGAGTTCGGCATCGCCACGGGGCTGAAGGCCTGGGTGGAGCAGCAGCACGAGCTGGAAGCTGCGCAGATCCGTGAGCACGTGCGCGAGGCGATGGACCAGGCGTTCAGGGACAAGGAGGCCCAGATCGGCGCCGAGACCATGCGCCAGCTTGAGAAGCACGTGATGCTGAGCGTGGTCGACAACGCCTGGAAGGAACACCTGGCCAGCATGGACTACCTGCGCCAGGGCATCTACCTGCGCGGCTATGCGCAGCAGGATCCCAAACAGGCGTTCAAGCGCGAGTCGTTCGAACTGTTCTCCGAGATGCTCAGCAGGATCAAGACCGAGGTCGTGCAGATGCTCGCCCGCGTGCGCATCCGCAGCGAGGAGGAGGTCGCCGCGATGGAAGCCGAGCAGCAACGGCTGGCGGCACGCCTGCAACAGCAGATGCTCGCCAGCGGCGGCGGAGCGCCGGTCAACGCGCTGGGCAACGATGCCCCGCCGGCGGCGACACCGGGCACCGTGCAGCATGAGGGTCCGAAGATCGGCCGCAACGATCCGTGCCCCTGCGGCTCCGGCAAGAAGTACAAGCACTGCCACGGCCAGCTGGCCTGAGGTTGCCCGCCCGCAGCTCGGCGCTCCCAGCCCCTCCCCCCGGGGGAGAGGGTTGGGGTGTGGGGCCGGGGCTCGCCAGAGCGCTTCCTGAGTTGGGGATGTTTTGGTTCCTTGCGACATCGTTCCGCAACTTGCCTCGCCCACCGCGGGCGAGCCAAGGCGCGAGGTAACCCGCAAGAACGACCAACTGCCCCCATGCGGCTTGATTGGCGTCCAGTCAGAGAACTCGACGCATCAGCCGAGAGCCCGTTTGGGACTGGCAGTAAAGCGAGACGGCTCCCCAACACCTGCGGAATGACGTCAGGAGGGGCGAGACTTCCTTCTGAGACTCGGCGCTGATCAGGAGGCAAAGGAGCAAAAGCTCAATCCGCGCCTCCAGGCGGGCGCTTGCGGTGCGGTTCGGCGTTGACGGTGATGTACTGTGGTTCTTCCTCGTCCACCCGCAGCGCGGTCAGTTGGCCACCCCACACGCAACCGGTGTCGATGGCGTACACGCCAAGACCGGCGAAACGGCCCAGTGCGGACCAGTGCCCGCAGACCAGCCTGACGTCCCGTCGGCGCATGCCCGGTACGGCGAACCACGGATACAGTCCCGGCTTCTGCGTGCCTGGCACGCCCTTGGCCTCGAAATCGATCCGTCCGTTGACGTCGCAGTAGCGCATGCGCGTCATGGTATTGATCGAGGCGCGGAAGCGCTCGATGCCTTGCAGCCGGCTCGACCACGCCGCGGGGCGGTTGCCGAAGAGATTGCGCAGGAGCCGGGGATGGCGGGGGCTGGAAAGCTCCCGCTCCACCTCCTGCGCCGCGCGCAATGCCTGTCGCAACGTCCACGAGGGCGCCAGCCCGGCGTGCACCATGCCCCAGCCCAGGGCTTCGTCATGGTGCAGCAGTTTCTGGTTGCGCAGCCATTCGAACAACACCGGAGCGTCGTCGGCGAACAGCACCTCGCGCAGTTCCGGGTTGACCCGCGATTGGGCGTCGGGCTTGCGCTGGGCGATCGCCAGCAGGCTCAGGTCATGGTTGCCCAGCGTGACGATCACGTTCTCGCGCAGGTCGTGCAGCATGCGCAGCACCTGCAGCGACTCGCCGCCGCGATTGACCAGGTCGCCGCAAAACCACAACTGGTCACGCGACGGATCGAAGCGCAATTTGTCGATCAGGCGCGAGAGCTCGGGATAGCAGCCTTGCACGTCGCCGATTGCATATGTCGCCATCAGAACTCGTCCGTCCGGTCCATCGCAGGCGAACCCTCTGTTGTGCGTGCCATCAGTGCAGGGTGCGCGGTATGGACAGCGTGAACGGCGCGATCGGCGCCTCGAAGCGGGTGCCGTCGTCGGCGAGCATCTGGTAGCTGCCGCGCATCGTGCCCACGGCGGTGTCCAGCACCGCGCCGGAGCTGTACTGGTAACGGTCGCCCGGCCGCATCCACGGCTGGTCGCCGACCACCCCTTCACCGCGTACTTCTTCCACTTTGCCGTTGGCATCGGTGATCACCCAGTGGCGGGTGAGCAGCCGCGCGGGCACGTCGCCGGCGTTGTGCAGCGTCACGGTGTAGGCGAACACGTAGCGGTTGTCGTGCGGCTTGGACTGGTCGGGAACGAAACGGGTTTCGACCTGCACGTCGATCGTGTAGGAAGCTTTGGGATTCATGCGTCGATTGTACGGCCTGCGCGCGGGCCTGGGCGTGTAGGCGACGCGTCAGGCGGGAACTTTGGCCAGCCGTACGAAGTCGCCGGGCGCGAGGGTCTCGGCGCGCGCCTTCGGGTCGATGCCCGCGCTGGCGATGGCCGTGCTGTCGAGCAGGTTCTTCAATCCGTTGGCGAGCGTCTTGCGCCGCTGCGCGAAGGCGGCCTTGACGATGGCGTGCACGCGCTGCGGGTCGGCATCGTGGCGCTCATGCTCCGCCAGCGGTATCAGCCGCACGACCGCCGAATCGACCTTCGGCGGCGGGCGGAACGCGCCCGGCGGCACGGTGAACAGTGGCTCGACCCGGCAGGCCAGCTGCAGCATCACCGATAACCGCCCATACACCTTGCTGCCCGGGTCTGCGGCCATCCGGTCGACCACTTCCTTCTGCAGCATGAAGTGCATGTCTTCAATCGCGGCTGCATGGTCCACGCAGTGGAACAGGATCGGGCTGGAGATGTAGTAGGGCAGGTTGCCGGCCAGGCGTACGCGCGCCACGCCGAGGCGTCGCGCTAGTGCAGTGAAGTCCACCTTGAGCACGTCGGCGTGGACGATCTCCAGTGCACCGACGCCAGCCGCGCGCGCCTGCAGGCCTGGAATCAGGTCGGTATCCAGCTCGACCGCGACGAGGCGGCCGGCGGCAGCCAGCAGCGGCAGTGTGAGCGCGCCCTCGCCTGGACCGATCTCCACGACGCGATCGTCGGCCTTGGGCGAGATCGCGCTGACGATGCGCTCGATGTAGCGTCTCTCGTGCAGGAAATGCTGACCGAAGCTTTTCTTGGGACGGGCGTTCATCGGGTCTTCTCGCGGAACGGGGCTTTCAACCGACGCAGCCGCGCCGGCCGGCCAGCTCCAGGGCCATACGCGCAGCGGCAATCAGGCTGGATGGATCCGCTCGCCCCGTGCCGGCCAGGTCCAGCGCCGTGCCGTGGTCGACCGAGGTACGGATGAAAGGCAGACCGAGGGTCAGGTTGACGGTGCGATCGAAAGCTTCGCTCTTGAGCACGGGCAGCGCCTGGTCGTGATACATCGCCAGCACGGCGTCGTAGCGCTCGCGCTGGGCGGGGACGAAGGCCGTGTCCGCCGGCAGGGGGCCGAGCAAGGACATGCCCTGTGCACGCAACCGCGCCAGCGTGGGCTCGATCACCTCGATTTCTTCGCGTCCGAGGTGGCCGGCTTCGCCGGCGTGCGGGTTGAGGCCGAGTACCGCGATGCGCGGTTCGGCCAGTCCGAACCTGGCCCTGAGCTCGGCATGCACGATGCGCAGCGTGCGCTCCAGCGACCCCGCGGTGACCGCCGCGGGCACTGCGCGCAACGGCAGATGCGTGGTGGCCAGCGCCACGCGAAGCTCCGGGCTGGCCAGCATCATCACCACGTCCACACCGGCGCGCTGGGCGAAAAACTCGGTGTGGCCGCTGAAGGGAATACCGGCGTCGTTGATCGAGGCCTTCTGCAGGGGCGCGGTGACCACGGCCGCGAAGCTGCCCGCGAGGCAGCCATCGGCCGCTTCTGCCAGCGTGGTCAGGATGTGGCGGGCATTGCGTGGGTCGGGCTTGCCCGGGTGCTCTTCCACCACCAGCGGCACGTGCTGCACGCGCAGGCTGCCCGGCACGTGTGCATGCGGCTGGCCGTCGTCTTCGTGCAGTTGCAACGGCACCCCACAGCGGGTCGCCGCGCGCTGCAACAGATGGCGATCGGTGATGGCGATGAGCGCGGCCGCAAACGGCATCGAGGCGAGCCGCGCCAGCAGTTCGGGACCGACGCCGGCCGGTTCCCCGGCAGTCAGCGCCAGACGCGGCAGGCTGGCGTTCAAGGCACGGCTCAGCTCTTGTCCCGTGCGTCCGGGTCCTTCAGCTCCGGCACCAGGATGTTGACGTAGGCGTCGGCGCGCAGCTGGCGCAGGAAGTCCTCGTAGGCCTGCTCGGCCTTGCGGTTGCCGATCGCCTGGCGCGCCTGGTTGCGCTCGCTCTCCTCGGTCACGTCTTTCTTGCGCGTGCCTTCGAGCTGGATGATGTGCCAGCCGGCCTCGCTCTGGAACGGCTGGGAGACCTCGCCATCCTTCAGCTGCGACAGCTGCTGGGCGATCGTGCTGCCCCACTGGTCGCGCTGGAACCAGCCCATGTCGCCGCCGGCGTTGGCGGTGGTCGGATCCTTGGAGTTTTCCTTCGCCAGCTTGGCGAAGTCCTCGTGCTTGTTGACGATGCGGTTGTACAGGTCCTGCGCCTTCTGCTGCGCCTGCTCGGGCGTCAGCAGTTCGCTCGGGCGGATCAGGATCTGGCGGGCGTGGTACTCGGTGACGACCTGGCGGCTGGGCTCGCGCTGGTCGACCAGCTTGAGGATGTGGAAACCGGTCGGGCCGCGCAGCGCGGCGCTGACCTGGCCAGGTTTCATGCCGGTGATGGTGTCGGCGAAGGCCGGCGGGATCTCGTCCATCTTGCGCCAGCCCAGATCGCCGCCTTCGAGCGCGTCCTGGGCGTCGGAGTAGCGGATCGCCGCGGCGTTGAAATCCATGCCGCCCTTGATCGCATCGAGCGCTTCCTGTGCCTTGGCCTCCGCCGCGTTGATATCCGCCGCGGTACCGCCGGCCGGGATCGAGATCTGGATGTGCGCCAGATGCACCTCGCCGGCCTTGTAGGTCGGGCTGTTGAGCAGGTTGTTGATTTCGCTGTCGGTGATGTTGACCGAGTCGCGCACCACGTTCTCGTGCAAGCGCTGGACCATGATCTGGTCGACCAGCTGGCCGCGGAAAGCGGCGAAACTCTGGCCGCTCTGTTCGACCGCCTGCTGCAGCTGCTCAGGGCTCATGCGGTTCTGTTGCGCGACAGTGGCCACCGCCTGGTCGACATCCGCGTTGGACACCCGGATGCCCTGCTCACCGGCCTTGGCGACCTGCAGCTTCATCAGCACCAGGCGGTCGAGCACCTGGCGCTTGAGTACGTCCTCCGGCGGGAGACGGTCGGGCGTGCTGGCGTACTGCTGCCTGACCGAACGCACGGCGTCGTCCAGTTCGCTCTGCAGGATCACATTGTCGTCGACCACCGCAATGATGCGGTCGAGCGGCTGCGTGCCCGAGGTCGTGGCGTCGCCCTGGCCCTGGGCCTGGGGCAGCAACTGGGCCTGGACGGGCAGGACGGTGGCCGCGGCGAGCGCGAGGAGGAGCAGCGCGGTGGGGTGCTTCATCGGTCGGAGCCTTCAATCGCCTGTGCGGCGATGGTTGGAGGAATCGGTGCCTTCAGGTCCGGTCGTGCCGGTCGACAACCGTGGATCGCAACGGCGGCGGAAAGTTCGCGGCCATGCCGTTACTGATAGCCGAGAATACCACGCCGCAGCACGTCTTCCGCCTGGCCGTTGAAGGCGCCCAGGCCCTTGAAGACCAGCTCGAACATGACCGCGTTGTTGGGCCGGCCACGCTCGGCCAGCGGCCCGTCGGCAAGCACGTAATGGCGCCCGACCACTCGCACGGCGACACAGCAGCTGTCGTACTCCAGACCGGCGAGCGCCTCGACCGTGCGACGGTCGCGCACCGAGTAGACCCACCGTCCAAGCAGGCGCCAGCGCTCGGAGATCGGAAAAATGGCCGATGCGTCGTATTGCTCCAGGAAGTTGCGCCGGTAGCGGTAGGAGAAATTGAAGATCCCGTTGGCGCCGATGCGTCGCTGCAGGCCGAGCGTGCCCAGGTCGGTCTGGCGGCTGTTCGGACTCCACTGGTAAGCGCTGTTGAGACGCCAGCGGTCGTTCAGCTGGATGCCAAGCTCGGCCACATAGTCCGAGCGCGTCCAGTCGGTCGGTGCGGCGGTAGTGGTGGCGCCGTTGGGCAATTGCACCCGTTGCGGCGCGAAGTAATGGATCTGGCCGATGCTGGCCGACAGCCGTTCCACGCCATCATCGTCAAGGAAGCGCGTGGTGAGCGCCGCGGTAAGGTTGTTCGCGTTCATCTGGCGATCGGCGCCGGAGAACTGGTTGGGCGAGAACAGCTGCCAGTAGTCGAATGACATGCGCTGGGTATCGAACAGCGGCAGGTCGGTCTGATCCCGATAGGGCGCGTACAGGTAGTAAAGCCGCGGCTCCAGCGTCTGCGTGTAGGTCGTACCGAACAGAGAGGCGGGGCGCTCGAAGATCAGGCCGGTGTCCAGGCTGGCGATTGGCAACGCCCGGCTGGGCGTGCGCTCGCCGAAGGGCGACATCTGCGTGCCGGTCAGCGGTCCGGAAAAACCGTAGTTCGCGTAGTTGGCGTCGAGCTGGTAGGCGGTGTAGCGATAGGCCAGCTTGGGGCGCACGAACCAGGCGGCGCCGCGGAAGTCGGCCGCCAGGTACGGGTACAGATCGAGGCGGTTGCCTTCGATTACATTGTCCTTGCGGAACGCCACCGCCTCGGTGGTCGCGCCGAACTCGAGCCAGCGCGTCAGCGGCACGTCTAGCCCAAGTGCCGCCCGCGGCCAGCGCTTGTACTGCACCACGGTATCGGGCAGGTAGGGGTCGACGTTCTGGTAGCTGTCGGCGCCGAAGGAGGCGTTCCACCAGTCACCGTGCCCGACCACGTAGGCATTGGAGGCGAGCGTGCCGATCGAGGCGGTGTACAGGTCATTCCCGAAATCGCGCAGATAGCTGCGATCGGACGTGCGGTTGATGCTGGCGTTGAACGACCAGGGACCTCCCAGGCGTGTAACGTCGCTGTACTTGAGCAACCAGCGGTCGTGCCCCTGGGTCGGATCGGCATCAGGCCGGTTCTCGCCGCGGTCGTTGGGGAGGTATTCGACGTTTAGCTGCCCGGCCGTGCCCGGCACCAGATAACGGAACTCGCCCGCCAGCATCGTGCCGCGCTGGGTGTAGATGCGCGGCTCGAGCGTGGCGTCGTAGTTCGGCGCCAGGTTGAGGTAATAGGGAATCGAGAACATGGTTCCCGACCGGTTCGAACTGCCGAAGGTCGGGTACAGGAAGCCGCTCTTGCGCCGGTTGTCGACCGGGAAGGTGAAGTAGGGCAGATACAGAAACGGCACGTCCGCGAAGCGCATGGTCGCGCCGTGCGCCTTGCCCACGCCGGTCGCCTTGTCGATCTCCAGGCGCTTGGCGCGCACCTCCCACAGGTGGTGGCCGACGTCGCAGGTGGAATAGCTCACCAGGTTGTAGCGGCTGCGCTGGGCGTCGATCAGTTCGCCGCGCGCGGCAGTGCCGTTGCCGCGCGACTGCAGCAACTGGTAGCGCACGTTCTCGGCCACGCCGTGGTTGGCCTGCGTGTTGCCGCGCATGCGGTCGGCGCTGAGCAGTTCGCCGGCCTCCTGGTAGCGCACGTTGCCTTGGGCGTCGTAGTCGGTGGTGGTGTCGTTGTAGTCGATCCGGTCGCCGCGCAGCAGCTGGTCGGCGCGCTCGATGCGCACGTCGCCCGAGAGCCGATAGACCGCCTCGTTGGAGCTGTCCACATGAGCGGCGTCGACCACCGTGTCGGAGAGCTCGCGGCGCGAGGGATCCCGCGGGAGCGTCGGGTCGTAGAACGCCAGCAGTGCGTTGGGCCGGCACAGCGCGAAACTTTCCGGACGCGGCGGACAATGGAACGCGCCGAGCGGGCAACTCGCCACGTCGGTGCCCGTGCTGGTCGACGCGGCGGGTGCAGTGGCCTCGGGTACCGCGGTCTGGGCCCCGGCCGGGCCGCCGAACAGGGCGAGGGCGGCGGCGACCGCCAGCAGGCGGCGTGGAGGCAAGGCGCGCGGGATCGTGTGGCTCAGCGTCACGGTGGGCTGTCGGCGTTCGTCAGGACGCGTAAAACTAGCAGAAAGGGTGCATGGCCGGCAGGACTGCCCCGGCCAGGCGCACCGTAGGGCGGGGCTTCA
Organism: Frateuria flava; assembly: GCF_017837635.1. Taxonomy (GTDB): domain Bacteria; phylum Pseudomonadota; class Gammaproteobacteria; order Xanthomonadales; family Rhodanobacteraceae; genus Frateuria_A; species Frateuria_A flava. The sequence goes on along the minus strand of NZ_JAGJRS010000013.1, from coordinate 13,788 downwards.
GCCCACCGCTCCCACAGGCAGGCGGGGTTCATTGCCGATACGTGCCGCTCAGGCCATCAACGCCGCAACGTGCGCGCTCGCGCTGGCGGCGAGTGCGTCGAGGTCGTAGCCGCCTTCCAGGGTCGAAACGACGCGTCCGGCCGCATGCACGCGGGCGATGTCCACCAGTCGCGCGGTCAGCCAGGCAAAGTCGTCGGCGTCCAGTTGCAGTTGCGCGAGCGGGTCGGCGCGGTGGCCGTCGAAACCGGCCGAGACCAGCAGCAGTTGCGGACGGAAGGCGTCCAGTCGCGTCAGCAGCCGCTCGTCCCATAGCTGCCGGAACGCCTGCGAGCCAGTCTGCGGCGGCAGCGGGGCGTTGAGCAGGTTGCCCACGCCGGTTTCCTCCGCGCCGCCGCTGCCGGGATAGAGCGGCGACTGGTGGCTGGAGACGAACAGCACGCGCGGCTCGCGCGCGAAGATGTCCTGTGTGCCGTTGCCGTGGTGCACGTCGAAGTCGGCAATCGCGACGCGTTCGAGGCCATGTTCGGCCAGCGCGTGCGCGGCGCCGACCGCCACGTTGTTGAACAGGCAGAAGCCCATCGCCTGGTCGGCTGTCGCGTGGTGTCCGGGCGGGCGCACGGCGCAGAACGCGCGACTGGCCCGTTGGTTGAGGACGGCATCGACCGCGGCGGCCACGGCGCCGGCCGCGCGCAGCGCCGCCTCGGCCGAGGCCGGCGACATCAGCGTGTCCTCATCGAGGCGGACCAGCCCGTCCGCGGGGGCGCTGGCAAGGATGCGCGCAACATGGGCGGGATCGTGCACGCGCTCGAGCGCCTCGATGCTGGCGCGCGGCGCCTCGATACGGTCGAGCGCGGCGAAACGGTCGCGGTCCAGGGCCGCCAGCACGGCGTGCAGGCGCGCGGGAGACTCGGGATGGCCGGGGCCGGGGGCGTGCTGCAGGCAGACCGGATGGGTGTAGAGCCGCAGCATCGAAGGAGTCAGCCGCGCGGGCGCCGCTCGTGCTGCCAGATCACCTCGCCGTGGCCGCCGGCACGGGCCAGCACGCGGCAGATCACGAACAGCAGGTCCGACAGCCGGTTGAGGTAGCGCTGCGCCTGCGGGCGCACGGCTTCCTCGCGCGCCAGCGCGATGACCTCGCGCTCGGCGCGGCGGCACACCGTGCGTGCCAGGTGGCCGCAGGCCGCGGCCATGCCGCCGCCGGGCAGGATGAATTCCTTCAGCGGCGGCAGCGGTTCGTTGAAGCCGTCCAGTACCGATTCCAGTCGCGCGATGTCGGCGTCCTGGACCATGGCCATGCCGGGGATGCACAGCTCGCCGCCCAGGTCGAACAGTTCGTGCTGGACCTGGGTCAGCGCCTCGCGCACGTCCGGCGGGACGCCTTCACAGGCCAGCACCATGCCGATCGTGCTGTTGAGTTCGTCCACCGTGCCGTAGGCGGCCACGCGCGCCGAGTCCTTCGGCACGCGCGAACCGTCGCCCAGGCCGGTGCTGCCGTCGTCGCCGGTGCGCGTGTAAATCTTCGACAGGCGGTTGCCCATCAGTGCGCCTGGCCTTCGTGGGTCAGTGCGCGGGTCAGCTGGGTTGCCAGCACGTGCACCACGGCGCCCAGGCCGACGTACAGCGCGGTCACCTGGAGGAACGGCAGATACCAGTCGCCCATGTTCTCGAACCAGGCCGCCATGCTGCGCGGCGCCGGCACGCTGTCGCTGAGCCAGTAGAAGCTGCCGTTGGAGACCACGAAGCAGGCCGCCTCGCTGACCAGCAGCGCGGCCACGGCCAGACCCGCGGTGGAAAGCTTCAGGCCGGCCTGGCGGCGGGCCAGCCAGCTGCCGCCCAGCCACAGCGCGCCGTAGGCGGCCACGAGGAACCAGTACGCCGGCGAGACGCAGTAGTGGCTCCAGAAGTCGAGGCCCTGGCCGGTGATCACCAGGTAGTCGACCAGCACGGCCTCGGCCATCAGCAGCGGGAACGCCCAGCGCCCGGCGCCGCGCAGCCAGAAACCGGCCAGGAAGAACACGCCCCAGGACGCATCCGGGAACGCCTCGAAATGGTGGATGTGCACCGCGCCGCGGGTCATGCCCATCACCAGGGCGAGTGCCAGGAAAATGCCCAGGCGCTGGGTTCGCGTCATAGCCATGAAATGCTCCGTATGCAGGCGGCGTGAGAATGAAGGTAGGACGCGCTAGTTTAGCCGAAGCCCGTCCGGGCCATGCGACGCCCGCGTGTTCGGCCGTATCATCCGCGCCATGACAGACCTCCCCTCTTCACGCGGGCCCGTGCTGATCGTCGGTGGCGGCCTGGTCGGCGCCAGCCTGGCGATCGCACTGGATGCGGCCGGCGTCGATGCGATGCTGGTGGAAGCGGCCGCGCCGCGCGCCGACGCGCAGCCGAGCTACGACGAGCGCAACCTGGCGCTGGCGCGCGCCACGGTCAACGGGCTGGACGCGATCGGCGTGTGGAAGCATGCGCGCGAAGGCGCCACGGCCATCGAGCACATCCATGTCAGCCGCGCGGGTGAATTCGGGAGCGCGCGGCTTGCATCGAGCGATGCCGGCGTCGATGCCCTGGGCTGGACGCTGCCGGCGCGCGAACTGGGTGCGGCGCTGCTGCGCCGGTTGGAGGAATGCACGCGCCTGCAGCGGCTCGCTTCGGCCAGGCTGGAGGCGCTCGAACCGGTCGCCTACGGCTGGCGCGCACAGGTGCGCACGGACGAGGGCGTGCGCCGGATCGACGCGCCGCTGCTGGTCGGCGCCGACGGCACCCATTCGTTCGTGCGCGAGCAACTGGGCATCGCCGCGGACACGTACGATTACGAACAGACACTGTTCGTCTGCACCGTCACCCCCGAACGCGAGCACGGCCATCGCGCCTACGAGCGCTTCAGCGACGAAGGCCCGGTCGCCCTGTTGCCGCTGGCCGGCCGCCGCTGCGGCCTGGTGCTTACCGTGCCCCGGTCGCAGGGCGAGGCGGTGGCGGCGATGGACGACGCGGACTACCTGGCGCTCGCTCAGCGCCGTTTCGGCTGGCGGCTGGGCCGCCTCGGCCGTCCGGGCAAGCGCTTTCCCTACGCGATCCAGCGCGTCGCCGCCAGCCGCCTCACCGGGCCCCGCGCGGTGCTGGTCGGCAACGCGGCGCAGACCGTGCACCCGATCGGCGCGCAGGGCTTCAACCTGGGCCTGCGCGATGCGCTGACCCTGGCCGAACTGGTCGCCGCCGCGAGCGACGCCGGCGACGAGCGCCTGCTCGCCACCTACGCGGCCCGCCGCGCTCCCGACCGCGACGGCACCATGGCGATGAGCCATGGCCTGGTGCAACTGGCCTGCCTGCCCCAGCCCTGGCTCGGCCCGCTGCGCTCGCTGGCGCTGCTGGCCTGCGACCGCCTGCCGCCGTTGAAGGATGCGGTGCTCCGGCGCGGCATGGGCTTCCGCGGCGAGCCGCCGCACGCCGTGCTGGAGCGCACCCCATGAACGCGCGGCTTTCCGAATCGCGCCGGCGCGCGCCGTTGCTCGACGTGGCCGTGGTCGGCGGCGGCATGGTCGGTGCCGCGGCGGCGCTGGCGCTGGCCCGTGCCGGTTTCGCCACCGCGCTGCTGGAAGCGCGCCCGCCCACGTCCTGGCACGCGGAGGACGAGGTCGACCTGCGCGTGGTCGGGCTGGCGGCGTCGTCCGTCGCGCTGCTCGATGGGCTGGGCGTCTGGACGCCCATCCGCGATCGCCGTGCCGCGTCCTATGCGCGGATGCACGTGTGGGATGCGCGCACGGGCGCTGCTGTCGACTTCGACGCCACCGCCGAGGGCCGCGCCTGGCTGGGCTGGATCGTCGAGAACAACCTGGTGCAATGGACCCTGTGGCAGGCGCTGGAGGCGGCTGGCGTGCAGCGGCTGTGCCCGGCGCAGGTGACCGGTTTCCAGACCCACGCCGACCGCATCACCCTCGACCTCGCCGACGACGGTCCGGAATCGCGAAGCGCGCATCCGGGCCTGTCGGCCCGCCTGCTGGTCGCCGCCGACGGTGCCGGCTCGCCGCTGCGCCAGTGGGCCGGGCTGGATACGCATGGCCGCGACTACGGCCAGCGCGGCGTGGTCGCGCATGTCACCACCGAACGTGCGCACCAGCACACCGCGTGGCAGCGCTTCCTGCCGGGCGGGCCACTGGCGCTGCTGCCGCTGGCCGACGGGCGCAGTTCGATCGTGTGGTCGCTGCCCGAGGCCGACGCGCAACGCGTGCTGGCGCTGGACGATGCCGCCTTCTGCGCCGAGCTGGGCGTGGCCAGCGATTTCCGCCTCGGCCCGGTGCTCGCGACCACCCGCCGCGCCGCCTTCCCGCTCAGGCTGCAATTGGCCGATCGCTACCAGGCCGAGCGCCTGGTGCTGCTGGGCGACGCGGCGCACGCGGTGCATCCGCTGGCCGGGCAGGGCGTCAACCTGGGGTTGCGCGACGTGGTCGAGCTGCGCGACACGCTGGTGGCCGCGCGCGAGGCCGGGCGCGACATCGCCGCGCCGCACGTGCTGCGCCGCTACGCGCGACGCCGGCGCAGCGCCGACACGCTCGATGCGTGGAGTTTCGATGCGCTGGGCCGGATCTACGCCTGGCAGGCGCCGCCGCTGGTCGCGGCGCGAGCGCTGGGCGTACGGTGGGTCGACCGGCTGGTGCCGCTCAAGCGCCGCCTGGCCGCACACGCCGCCGGCCGATGATTCCACGCCGCGGCCGGACGCCGCGGAGACCGGCGCGGAGCGCCACCTCACCCCACCGGAGGCCGTCGCCATGCGTCGCATCCTGTTCGCCCTGCTTTCGCTTCCCCTGGCCTTCGCCGCCCAGGCGAAGATGGTGCATCGGTCGGTCGAGTGGACCGATGGCGGCACCCGCTTCCACAGCGTGCTGGTCTACGACGATGCCGGCGCCGGCAAGCGCCCGGGCCTGGTGATGGTGCCCAACTGGTACGGCGTGAACGATGAGGCGATCAGCAAGGCCGAGATGATCGCCGGCAAGCAGTACGTGATCCTGCTCACCGACATGTACGGGCAGGACGTGCGCCCGACCAACAACGATGAGGCGAAGGCCGCGGTGCAGCCGCTCTATGCCGACCGCGCGCTGATGCGCCATCGCATCAATACGGCGCTGGCGCAACTGAAGGCGCAGGCCGGCACGGCGCCGCTGGACACCGGCAAGCTCGCCGCGATCGGCTTCTGCTTCGGTGGCTCGGCGGTGCTGGACCTCGCCCGCAGCGGCGCGGACGTCGCGGCGGTGGTGTCCTTCCATGGCGCCCTGGAGGCCGGCAAGCCGGCGCTGCCGGACCAGTTCAAGGCGCGCGTGCTCGCCATCAACGGCGCCGACGACAAGGGCACGATGCCGGATGCCGGCGCGTTCATGGACGAGATGCGCGCCAGCGAGGCCGACTGGCAGTTCGTGGTGCTCGGCAACGCGGTGCACTGCTTCACCGAAGTGGGTGAAAGCGCGCCCGGCTGCAAGTACGACGCCCGCGCCGCGGCGCGCAGCTACCGCATGATGCACGACTGGCTGGACGCGGCATTCGCCCACCGGCCGTAGTCGGGTTGATCGTGGGGGCGGGTTTCTGCGTTACCGGTTCGCGCAGCGGGCGGGTGGGCTGGAGTCGTCCCTAGGAAACGTGCGAGGCCGCGACGCGGTTGCGGCCCTCCCGCTTGGCCCGGTACAGCCGCGCATCGGCGCGCGCGATCAGCTCGTGCGTGCGTTCGCCCGGCTTGAGCTGCGCGGCCCCGATGCTGGCGGTCAGGCGCAGGCAATGGTCGTCATGGTCGACCTCCATGGCTTCGATCGCCGAGCGCATCGCTTCGGCCCGCTGCGCGGCCGCGGCCAGGTCCGCGCCCTGCATCACCACCATCAGTTCCTCGCCGCCGTAGCGACCGAGCCGGTCGTCCCTGCGGCACAGCGCGGCGACACGCTGTGCCGCGCCGCGGAGCGCGGCATCACCGGCCTGGTGGCCATGGGTGTCGTTGAGCGCCTTGAACGCGTCCAGGTCGAGCATGAGGATCGACAGCGGCGCGCCCGTGCGCTGCGCGGTCTCGTGCGCGAGTTCGAGCTGGCGCATCAGCTCGCGCCGGTTGAGCAGGCCGGTCAGTTCGTCGACGCTGGCCAGCCGGTTGAGCCGCTCGTTGGCTTCCTGCAATTCGTGTGTGCGCTCCTGCACCAGTTGCGCGAGGCGGTCGGCACGGGCCAGCAGGTAGCGGGTGCGCAGGCGCACCAGCAGGTAGACCAGCGCCACGCCGAGCAGGCCCAGCACGATGCGCACCCCGCCTCGTTCGTACCAGCGGCCACGTACTTCCAGCGGGATCACGTCCTGCACGGTGCGTGCGTGCAGTCCGGGGATGTCCGCCCGCAGCCACAGGCGGTAGTTGCCGCCGGGCAGATTCGTGTACGCCGCCGATGGCGGCACGCCGGCCTCCAGTTCGGTCCACTGGGCGTCGAAGCCCTCCAGCCGGTAGCGGTAACGCACGTCGTCGGTGGCGGTGTAGTCGAGCAGGGCGAAGCCCAGCCGCAGGGCATGCACGTTGTCCAGCGGCAGTGGGCGCCGTGCGGTCGGCAGCGCGGCGTAGGGCAGCGGCTTGCCGTCGCGCAGTGCCGCGGTTACGGCCAGTGGCGCATCCGACTGGCGTGGACGCACCTGCGGCGTGGGTTCGATCACGGTGAGTCCGCTCAGTCCACCGAACAGCAGCTCGCCGGAGGGGCCCAGCGCGGCGGTGCGGTGGTTGTAAAAGCGCGCGCCGAGTCCGTCGCGTGCGCCCAGCGAGCGGATCCGGCCGGTCGCCGGTTCGTACACGGCCAGACCGCTGGCGGTGGCGATCCATAGCCGGCCAAGGCGGTCGGCGAGCACGCTGGCGACGTTGTCGCTGCCGAGGCCGTCGCTGCCGCGCAGCACGGTGAAGCGGTAGCCGTGCGGGCCCGGCGGTGTCGCCGGCGTGGCGGCCAGCCCGCCGTAAGTGCCGACCCAGATACGGCCGCCCAGCTCGACCACGGAGCCGGCGTAGTTCTGCGGCAGGCTGCCCGGGTTGCCATCCTCGTGCACGAGGTTTTCGAACCCGCCTGCATCCGGTCGAAGGATGCTGATGCCGCCGCTGGTGGCGATCCACACGCTGCCGTCGGACAGCACGGCGATGTTGCGCACCTAGTCGTCGACCAAGCTGCGCGGGTCACCCGGTTCGTGCCGGTAATGCGTGACGTGCCCGGTGCGGTCGATCCGGTAAAGACCGTTGTAGGTGCCGACCAGCAACGCGTCGCGCCAGGTGCGCAGCGCCAGGACCGGGCGCGTGTCGAGGCCGTCGACCGACCACGGTCGGATCGCCAGCGACACCGGGTCGATGGTGACCAGCCCGCGCGCGCCGGCCACGATGCGCCCGTCCGGCAACGTGTCGATCGCGCGCACGTCCTGGTCCTGCTGCGCGCCGTCCAGGATCAGCAGGCGGATCTGCCCGCTGGCCGGGTCGACGCGGGCGAGGCGGCCGCGGTTGAAGCCGAGCCAGATCGCGCCCTGGCGGTCGGTATGGACGCTGCGCACGTTCTCGTCGAGGGTGGCGTCCTGGCGGCCGAACAGCGCCAGGCCGTCCAGCGTGTGCACGATGGTCGGGCGCGTGTCGCAGCGTGAGGCGTCGATCTCGGTGGCCGCCCACAGGCCGCTGGAGCGGTCCAGAAACAGCGCCCGCACGATGTTGCCGCCCAGCGAGCCCGGGCGCGCGTTGTCGTGGCGCAGGATGTCCAGCGTGCCGTGATGGACGTCGTACACGGCCACGCCCACGCCGTCGGTGGCGATCCACAACCGGCCATCCGGCCCCGCCAGCAGGTCGCGGATGGTGCGGTGCTGGATCGCCGGCGCGCCGCCGTCGAGCCCGGGCGGCACGCGCGCGTGGCCCTGCCGGTCGATCACCGCCACGCCGCGGGTGCCACTGCCGACCCACAGGTTGCCGGCCGCATCCTCGCGCAGTGCCCAGATGTCCTCGTCCAGCACCGGCCTGGCCGCGGCATCGTCGCCATGGAACCGCACGAACTGCGTCGTGCCGGCGCGCCGCAGGTACAGGCCCTGGCCGCTGCCGACCCACAGGTTGCCGCGCCGGTCCTGGCGCACGGCGAACACTGCCATGTCTGCCGGCAGGCCGGCGTCGGCCGATGGGCGCTCGATCGTTCGCAGGTCGTTGCGCAGGTGGCTGAGCCCGTCCTGTCCGCCGACCCAGAAACCGCCCGCGCCGTCCGGGGCCAGGGTGAGGACGTGCGGGCCGGTGCCGTGGGCAGGCGAGGCGTCGTAGGTGGAGAAGCGGTTGTCGCGCGGGTCGAAACGGGCCAGCCCGCCGGCGGAGGTGCCGACGATCAGGCTGCCGTCGGGCGCGGCCTGCAGCGCGCGGATGTAGTTGTCCGGCAGGCCGCCGGGGCCGGACTGGCGGAACACCTGCACGCGGTAGCCGTCGTAGCGCACCAGCCCGCCGAAGGTGCCGATCCAGATCAGGCCGTCGCGGTCCTGCGCGAACGCGGTGGTGGTGGCGTGCGGCAGGCCCGCGCGCACGGTGAGGTGCTCGAAGGCCAGGCTGTCCCAGTGCGACCAGTCGGCGGCCGGGGCCGCGGCAACGGTCGTCGCGGGCAGCAGCAGCGCCAGCCCCAGCAGCGCGAGGGTCAGCCAACGGAGGGGGCGTGAGGAGGGCATCGGGGCCGTCATCGGCCGAAGCGCGGACGGCTTGAACACCGGCGCCGGGCGCGGCCCGCGGAAGCGGTCGGCCAGGCGCGCGGCACGGGCGGCTTAGGCGCTGCGCTCGACCGCGTAGGCGGCCAGTGCATCCAGCGCCTCGCGATAGGGCGTGGCGGGCAGCACCGCCAGCGCGGCGCGGGCGGCCTCGGCGTGCGCCACGGCGCGCTCGTGCGTGCGTTCCAGCGCACCGCTGCGGCGGATGGTGGCGAGCACGCGGTCCAGCGCGGTGAGGTCGCCGTGTTCGATGGCCTGGCGCATCGCCTGCGTTTCGTCGGCCGTGGCCTGCTTCAGGGCGTAGATCACCGGCAGCGTCGGCTTGCCCTCGGCCAGGTCGTCGCCGATGTTCTTGCCCAGGGTGTCGGCGTCGCTGGTGTAGTCGAGCAGGTCGTCGGCGATCTGGAAGGCGTAGCCCAGTTCCAGCCCAAAGCGGCGCAACGCGGCGACCTGGTCGGTCGGCAGGCCGCCGAGCAGGCCACCCAGCTCGGTCGCGGCGGCGAACAGCACCGCGGTCTTGCGCTCGATCACCGCCAGGTACGCCGCTTCGTCCACGTCGGCGTTGCCGATGTTGAGCAGTTGCAGGACTTCGCCCTCGGCGATCGTGTTGGTCGTATCGGCCAGGATGCGCATTACGCGCATGTCGTCCAGTTCCACCATCAGTTGGAACGAGCGCGAATAGAGGAAGTCGCCGACCAGCACGCTGGCGGCGTTGCCCCATAGCGCGTTGGCGGTCTTGCGGCCACGACGCAGGTCGGACTCGTCGACCACGTCGTCGTGCAGCAGGGTAGAGGTATGGATGAATTCGATCACCGCAGCCAGCTTGATGTGCTGCGCGCCCGCGTAGCCGGCGGCGCCGGCGGCCAGCACGTGCAGCATCGGGCGCAGGCGCTTGCCGCCGCCGGCGATGATGTGGTCGGCGATCTGGTTGATCAGCACCACGTCGGAGGCCAGCCGCGCACGGATCAGCGCGTCCACGCGCTGCATGTCGGCGGCGGCCAGTTCACGCACGGCGGCGAAGTCGGCGGTTCGGCTGGCGTCGGCGGGCATCGGTTGCATGGGCGTCCGGGTGGCAAGACGGGCGATTATAGGGCCAGCTCTGCCGTGTGCGGCGGCGCGACATGGCGCCGCAACCGGGCATTCCGAGGCGATCCCTATAATGGGCCGATGACTTCCCGCCCGTTCCCCTTCCGGTGAGCAAGCTCTCGCCCCTCGAGCGCCGCAGTGCGCTGACCCTGGCCTGCGTCATCAGCCTGCGCCTGTTCGGGCTGTTCCTGATCATGCCGGTGTTCTCGCTCTACGCGAAGCAGATGCCCGACGCCAGCGGCCTGCTGATCGGCCTGGCGCTGGGCGTGTACGGGCTGGGCCAGGTGCTGCTGCAGATCCCGCTGGGCCTGTTGTCGGACCGGATCGGGCGCAAGCCGGCGATCACCATCGGCCTGCTGATCTTTGCCGTCGGCGGGCTGGTGGCGGCGATGTCGCACACGCTGATGGGGATCGTGGCCGGCCGCGCGCTGCAGGGCATGGGCGCGGTGGCCGGCGCAGGCACCGCGCTCGCCGCCGACCTCACCCGCGAGGACCAGCGCGGCAAGGTGATGGGCATCATCGGCGTGTCGATCGGCGTGGCGTTCCTGCTGGCACTAATCCTGGGGCCGCCGTTGGAGGCGGTGGCCGGGCTGCCCGGGCTGTTCGGCGCCACCTCGATACTGGCATTGGCCTCGCTGGTGCTGCTGTGGCTGATCGTACCCACGCCGCAGCGTGCGAAGGCGCCCGCCGCGGCGAGCCTCGGCGGCGTGCTGGCGATGCTGCGCGACGGCCGGCTGCTCGTGCTCAACGGCTCGGTGTTCTTCCTGCACCTGCTGCTGACGGCGAGTTTCGTCGGCCTGCCGCTGCTGCTGGCCGAGCGGCTGCATCTGCCGGTGCAGCGGCATTGGGAGCTCTATCTGCCGGTGATGACGATCGCCGCGCTGGTGATGGGCGCCACGATGCACCGCATGAAGGAGATCGGCCAGAGCCTGCGCATCGTGCTGGTGTGCGTGGCGGCCATCGGGCTGGCGTTGCTCGGCTTTGCGCAGTCGGGCGGGCATCTGGCCTGGCTCGGCGTCTCGGCCGCGGCGTTCTTCTCGGCGTTCAACCTGCTGGAGGCGGCATTGCCCAGCCTGGTCTCGCGGCTGGCGCCGGCGCACCTGCGCGGTGCGGCGATGGGCGCGTACTCGACCAGCCAGTTCATCGGCGCCTTCGTCGGCGGCGCCATCGGCGGCATCGCGCTGGGCCGGCTGGGCGTGAGCGGCGTGTTCCTCTGCGCGGCGGCGACCACGCTGCTGTGGTTGCCGCTGGTGGCGTTCGGTGCCCGGCGCATCGCCGCGCGCAGCGCGGCCGAGCAGGCAGCCGCCGCCGGAAGCCCGGGGCAGTAGGACGCCGGCGACAGTCCTTTTCGGCCGCTTTGCGTCCGCCGACTTCCCGGGATTGCGCCACGCCGTGGCCGCCCCCATGTGGCGCGGCATCCCTGTCCAGGCGAGCCTGCCCGTGGCCCACCAGATCGTCGCGCTGATCGCCGAATACGGCCTGCTGCTGGTCTTCCTCAACGTGCTGGTCGAGCAGGCCGGGCTGCCGCTGCCGGCCGTGCCGACGCTGGTGGTGGCCGGCGCGCTGGCCGCGGCCGGCAAGCTGCCGTTGGGGGGCGTGCTGCTGGTGGCGCTGGCCGGGTGCCTGCTCAGCGACTTCGCCTGGTACGCCGCCGGCCGACGCTACGGCGCGGGGGTGATGCGCACGTTGTGCCGCATCTCGCTGTCGCCCGACTCCTGCGTGAGGCAATCGGAGCTGCGCTTCCAGCGCTGGCGCGCACCGGTGCTGCTGGTGGCCAAGTTCGTGCCGGGGCTGTCGACGGTGGCGCCGCCGCTGGTGGGCGCGATGGGCCTGCCGCCGCGGTGGTTCCTGCTGTTCGACGCGCTCGGTTCGTTGCTCTGGGCCGGCGTCGCGGTGGTGCTGGGCTATGCGTTCTCCGACGGGGTGGAGCGCGTGCTCGGGGCGCTCGAGGGCACCGGGGCGCTGGCCCTGCAACTGCTGGGCGCGATGCTCGCGCTCTACATCCTTTTCAAGTGGTGGCAGCGCCGGCGCCTGCTGGTGGCCTTGCGCATGGCCCGGATCGAGGTGGACGAGCTGGCGCAGGCACTGCGCTCGGCGCGGCCGCCGCTGGTGTTCGACGTGCGCGCGGCCGGATCGCGCCAGCTCGACGACCGCGCGATCCCGGGCGCGCTGGCCTTCGATCCGCTGGCGCTGGACGCCGTGCTGGCGGACGTGCCGCGCGAGCGCGAGCTGGTGCTCTACTGCAACTGCCCCAACGAAGTGTCGGCTGCCCGTGCGGCGCAGCTCCTGATGGCGCAGGGCTACCGGCGCGTGCGTCCGCTGCGCGGCGGGCTCGATGCGTGGGTCGCCGCCGGCCAGGTCGTCGGTCCTCTCGCGGTCCTGCCGCCGCGGCACGCCACGCCGGCGCTCTGATCAGCGCAGCGGGCAGCGGCCCGTCAGGGGTTGGCGCGCGGCGTCCTGCACGGCGGCGCTGGCGTCGTCGATCGGCTCGGGCGGTGCGAAGTCGGTACGGACGCTCAGGTTGCGCCCCGCGACGTTCCGGATGTTGGCGATACCGCGGAATCGCCAGAGTGCCCGGCTGCGCGCGTCGTAGGCCACGTCCAGATGCGGCAGGGCGAAGCCGACCAGGCTGTCGAGCCCCAGCCGGAAACGCCGTACCGGGCGGCCGTCGATCACCTGGTCCGGCAGGCGGCGCACCTTCAAGTCGAGCGTGCCGAGCCGGCTGGGCAGCAGGAAGGGCGCGCTCAGGCCGGTGTCCGGGTCGAGGTTCCATTGCGCGCGCAGGAAGGCATCGAAGCCTGCGTCGATCACCGGTGCGGGTGCGTCGTCCAGCAGCGCGCTGCGCTCGGCGCTGCCGGCATCGCGGCGCACGAACACCTCGCGCCGGCCGTCCGCGCGCCGGCGCACGCCTTCGCGGTAGCCGCGGCGCGCGTCCTCCAGGTCGACATCGGGCGACGTCGGCCGGCCATGGTCGCGCACCCACTTGCGCGCGAACGGCTCGCCATCGGGGCAGCGATAGAGCACCAGGCGGGTGCGTCCCTCCGCCGTGGCAAAGATCCAGTGCGATTCGCGGTAGAGCAGGTGGCCATCGTCGGCGTAAGCGCGGGCTTCGAGGTGGACGGCGGGCGTGGCGCCGAATGCCCTCGCCAGCGGCAGGGCCAGGCACAGGCCCAGGGCGAGGCGGGGCAGGGTGCGAAACGTTGGCAAGGCGGTCTCCGGCGGCCCAGGGTCGCCGGCGGACCGGCATGCAGGCAGATACGGTCAACACGCCGGGGTGGATGCGGACAGCGGCCGGCGCGCGCAGCCTTGGCGGGAAGCTATGATAGGGGTCGAGCCGCCGGCGAGCCCGGCGGAACCCATGACGAGGCGGGCGTGCGCCGGCCGCCAGCAAAGCGAGGAATTTCCATGGCACGCGGCATCAACAAGGTCATCATCGTCGGCAACCTGGGCGCCGATCCGGAGGTGCGCTACACCGGCGGCGGCACCGCGGTGTGCAGCCTGAGCGTGGCCACTTCCGAGCAGTGGACCGACAAGCAGTCCGGCGAGCGCCAGGAGCGCACCGAATGGCACCGCGTGAAGCTGTTCGGCAAGCTCGCCGAGATCGCCGGCGAGTATCTGAAGAAGGGCCGCCAGGTCTACATCGAAGGCTCGCTGCGCACCGACAAGTACACCGACAAGAGCGGTGTGGAGAAGTACTCCACCGACATCATCGCCAACGACATGCAGATGCTTGGCGGCATGGGCGGTGAAGGCGGCGGTGCCGGCGGTGGCGGTGGCGGCTTCCGCGAGCGGCCGCAGGGCGGCGGCCAGCGGCAGGGTGGTGGCTACGGCGGCGGGCAGTCCCGCGGCGGCAACGACTACGGCAATGCGCCGCGCCAGAATGCCCCGGCGCCGGCCGAGAGCAGCGGCGGCTTCGACGACGACGACATTCCGTTTTAGGGAAACTCTGATTTTGCCCCGCGGTCTTAGCGAGACCTGAGGATGGATGGTACGTGATGGCCC
>NZ_JAGJRS010000012.1 GCF_017837635.1 Frateuria flava | reverse complement strand
TGCCACGTGTCACCTCGGTAGGAAATTCATCCTATCGGGTGTCCAAGGTCATTAGGCCACTTCAGGGCGCAAGGCCGCGTTCCCGGGCACTTCCCCCCGCTAACGCGGGGAAGGAATACCGCGCAAGGCTACGCTCCCTGGTCCTTCCCCCGCGAACGCGGGGGGGAAGGTGCCGACAGGCGGATGGGGGCGCCCTTGGGCGGGATGTATGGGGGCCTTTCGCAAGGTCTCCCCCATCCGCCCGTTGGGCACCTTCCCCCGTGAACGGGGGAAGGATCGAATGCAACGCCGCGTTCCCGGGTCGCTACCCGCCAACGGGAGGGATCTCGTGCATCAAGCGTGCAGGTCGCGGTGCAGCCACCAGTGGCGGGAAACACGGGTGAATGCCAGGCACGCGGCCAGCGCCCACATCCACGGCTCGGCCACCAGCGTGCCGAGCGGGCCGGGGGCGAGGGACTGCAGCCACGGGTCGCCCGATACAAGCATCCAAACCAGTCCGGCCACCAGCATCAACGCGACGAGAAACGTGAGCAACCCTTGCTCCAGCCGGGTATCGGCAGGCTCGGCCGCCTGCTGCGCCCGCCGAGCGACCTGCCGCGCGAAGTCCGGTGGCAATTGCTCCTGCAGCGGCTGGGCCAGCACCCGGGCCACCAGGCGATAGCTGCGCAGCCGCAGGTCGCCTCCGGCCGCGGCGGCACCGTCGCGCTGCTCGGCAAGCGCGCGCTCCTGCGCGGACCATTCCTGCTCGTCGGATGCGGGCAAACGCGGATCGTGGCTCATACGGCAACTCCCAGCGCGCCTTCCAGTACGCCACGAAGGCTCAGGCGGGCGCGGAACAGGTGACTCTTGATGGTGCCGGTGGCCAGGCCGGTGATCGTGGCGATCTCCGGAATGCTGGCCTCTTCCAGATGGTAGAGCGTGAGTACCGCGCGCTGCACCGGCGGCAGCGTGTCGATCGCCGCATGCAGGCGGCGCGCGACCTGCGCGTCGCCCAGGGCCTGCTCCAGGTCGAACTCGCTACCGAGGTTCTCCAGCGGCGAGGCGGTCTCCTCGTCCGCGACCGGCTCGAACAGCGGGATGCGCTTGCGCTGCAGGTGGCGCAGCGCGATCGAGTAGGCGACCTGCCCGATCCAGGATTTCAGCGCGCTCTCGTAGCGGTACTGGTGCAGGCACTGGTGCACGCGCAGGAAGGTCTCCTGGCACAGCTCCTGCGCGTCCTCCGGATGACGCACCATGCGATAGATGATGTGCCAGCACAGCCCCTGGTAAGCACGCACGAGGCGCTCGAACGCGCCAGGCGCGCCGCGCAGCACGGCATCGACCAGTTCGCGGTCCGGGTTGGTTGGGGAGCGCTCGTCCATCGCCTTTGGGATACGCGCGGGAGCCCAACGGTTGCAAGTGCCGGCATGCAACCGCCGAGGTGGTCGTCGTCTCTCTTGTGCCGAACCCCTTCACCACGGAGCCAAGACCATGAATTTCGATGTCCTCATCCCCATTACCCTGTTCGTCTGCATTGCCTACGCCATCAAGGCGATCGTCGACGCACGGGTGCGTCGGCAGATGGTCACGGTGGGCGGCTCGGAGGAACTGGTGCGTTCGGTCCTGCAGGGCGATGAGCTGCGCCGCCGGCATGCCTCGCTGCATTGGGGCATCGTGCTGTTGGCGCTGGCGATCGGCTTCGGGCTGATCCAGGCGTTCGGCTGGCAGGACCTGACCCCGGGCGTAGTTGCCGTGCTCGCCGGCGCGACCGGGCTGGGCAATCTGGTGTTCTACGCGGTTGCGCGCAAGCTGGCCTGAGCCCGCTCTGCTCCCTCTTCCCCTCGGGGAGAGAGCGGGTGTGCGGGGCGGGGCTCGCGGGGAGGTCCGATCCGAATGCGGCAGGTCGGGCTTTTGCCCTTTTTCGTTGTGGGTTGGGCCGGCGAAGGCTCAGCCGGCACGGGGGGTTTCCGGCGAGCCCCGGCCCCTCACCCCAACCCTCTCCCCGGAGGGGAGAGGGAGCCAGAGCGTCCAAGCTCCGGCCGCCTCCCCGGAAGGGGTGAGGGAGCCAGAGCGTCCGAGCTGCGGCCGCCTCCCCGGAAGGGGGAGAGGGCGCTGGGTTCAGTGCAGCACGAACAGCTTCTCGAAGCCGGCCACACGCAGCGTGCCGCGCAGTTCGTCGCGGGCGTTGACGATGCGGATCTCGGCGCGGTCGGCGCCGGCGTGTTCGCGCAGCAGCAACAACATGCCCAGTGCTGAGCTGTCCATGCGGGTGACCTCGCCCAGGTCGATCACGTAGCTGCGTGCCTTGACCCCGGTGCCCAGGCACGCGTCGTGGAAGTCGCGGTGCATGCTGAAGTCGAAGTGCTCGCCCAGGTGCAGGGTCAGGCAGTCGGTGTCGCTGTCGTGGTGGACGTTGATGCTCATGGGTGCCTCTGTTTTGCTCGTCATTCCCGCCAAAGCGGGAATCCATTTGGGCCGTCCTGCACCAGAGCACGATGGATTCCCGCTCTCGCGGGAATGACGCCCTGGAGCACGGGAACGGTCGCTTCCCGGTTCCTTTAGAACAACTCGATCTCGCCGGCGTCCATCGAGCTCTGCAGCGCGGGGCCGCGCGAGCGCAGGCGGGCCTTCTCGCGCTGCACTGCCAGGCGCGCGCGCACGCGCTGGGCCCGGGTTTCCAGCGCCTCGGCGTCGATCCGGCTGCAAGCCAGCTCCTCGATGTCGCGGGTGCAGTCGGCGGTGACTTCCTGCAGTTCGACCAGGCGGGTGCGGGTCTGCTGCAGCAGCTGGCTCAGGATGTCCTCGAACTGCAGCGAGCGAATCGTGGTGGAGACGTCCGAGCCCAGGCCGCGGTTGATCTCCACCACCTGGTCGGCCACCGCATTCGTGCGCGCATCGGACTCGGTCACGTGCGCCATCATCGCGTCGATGCCGCCCTTGGCCGACAGCGCCACGTTGAGATCCTGCGACGCCATCGTGCCAACCAGCCCGCGCAACTGTTCCATCGCGGCGCGGGCGCGCTCGACGTGGCTGCCGATCTGCTCGTTGAACTGGTTGGAGTTGCTCGCCAGGTTGCGGATCTCGCCGGCGACCACCGCGAAGCCGCGGCCGGATTCACCGGCGCGCGCCGCCTCGATCGAGGCGTTCAGCGCCAGCAGGTTGGTTTCCTCGGCAATCGTGTTGACGTTCCTGAGCAGGCCGAACACCGCGTCCATTTCCTTCGCCATGCCGTCGATGCGGTAGACGATGCGCAGGCTCTCGCGCGACATCTGCACGATCATGCCGACGAAATGCTCCAGCAGATCGGACGTGCGCGCGGCGAAGTCCTGCACCGACACGCCGCCGTTCTGCACGTCGATGATCTGCTTGAGCAGCGACTGCTGCAGGCCGGTCTTCTGCGACAGGCCATCGAAACCGCCGCCAAGCTCCTGGACGGCGTCGCGCAACAGGTCCAGGCCCTGGTGCAATTCGCGCGTGGCGTGGCCGAGCTCGTCGACCAGCGCGCTGCGCACGTCTTCCAGCGCCTCACGTACCGGCGTGGGATCGACCGCCTCGGGCAACACCACCTCGGCGGCGGCCGCGCTGCGGCGTGCATCGACGATCCAGACGGCAGCCAGCGCGATGACCAGCACCGGCGCGAGCCAGGCCGGGTGCCAGAGCAGGCTGACCAGCAGCGCCGCGGCGCTGGCCGCTAGACCGACCAGGTGGCGGGTGTGGAAGAAGGAGAGGATGGCGTTCATGGAATCTCTTCCGTGATCAAAGGGTGGCCGCGCGTAACGCGCTGTCGAGGGGTTGGCGCGCCAGCTTGAGCAGGCGCGCGGCAATCTGGTCCAGCGGAAGCGCTTCGCGGGCGGCGCCGAGCTTCCAGGCGGCGCCGGGCATGCCCCACACCACCGAAGTGTCTTCGTCCTGCACCAGCGTGGCGGCGCCGGCCTGGGACAGTTCCAGCAGCCCGCGAGCGCCGTCGTCGCCCATGCCGGTGAGCAACGCGGCGACCGCCGCCTTGCCCACGCTGGCCGCCATCGAGCGGAACAGCACGTCGACGCTGGGCTTGTGCCGGTTCACCGGCGGACCGTCGTGCAGACGGCAGACGTACTTGGCGCCATCCCACATCACCAGCAGGTGCTGCGCCCCGGGCGCGATGTAGGCGTGGCCCTGCTGGATCGGCTGGCCATCGCGCGCCTCGCACACGCGCATCGCCGAGCAGTTGTCCATGCGGGTGGCGAACGGGCCGCTGAAGGCCGCGGGAATGTGCTGGGTGATGACGACCGGCGGCGCATCCGGCGGCATCGCCTCCAGCACCGCGCGAATCGCCTCGGTACCGCCGGTCGATGCGCCGATCGCGATGATCGGGCTGCCGCCGCGCGTGCCGGCCGACTGCGACAGCGGCAGCACGGCATCGGCCGACAGCCGCGGCGCCACGTCGAGCTTGCGCACTGCGGTGCGCGCGCGGGGCTTCGCGCGCGCGGCGGTCTTGACCTTGGCGCAGATGTCCTGCGCACTGGCCGCGAACACGTTCGCCAGGTCGCTGGACGGCTTGGTGAAGAAGTCCACCGCACCCAGTTCCAGCGCCCGCAGGGTGACGTCGGCGCCCTGCTCGGTCAGCGAGGACACCATCACCACCGGCATCGGCCGCAGGCGCATCAGGTTTTCGAGGAAGGTCAGCCCATCCATGCGCGGCATCTCGACGTCGAGCGTCAGCACGTCCGGGTTCAACTGCTTGATCTTGTCGCGCGCGATCAGTGGATCGGCGGCGGTGCCGACCACCTCGATCTGCGGATCGGAGGCAAGCATGGTCGACAGGAGCTTGCGCACCAGTGCGGAATCGTCGACTACCAGAACTCGCACCTTATCCATGCCGTATGTCTCGAGCTTGCCTTTGAAATGAAGTGGAGCGATGGCGCTGGGTCGTGAGGGCGTTGATCCGCCTGCGCCTGCGGTGGGCGCCGCGGGAACGGCAGATGCCGCGCCCCCACGGCCCAGCGCCACCGTGTCAGAAGAGCTCCACCTCTCCCTTTATCGGATCGTTTGCCAAACGCTTGAGGTAAACGCGCTCGCCGTCGACCAGCTGCGCATCGCGCGTACCGCGTAGCTGGCGCACGCGTACCTTGCCGCTGGCGGGGAAGTACTGGACCTGGCGCGGATACACGTCGCCCAGATCGGAGGCGGCAACATCCAGCCGCTCCGTCGCCAGGTAGCGCTGGACGAATTCGATGTTGCGCCGACCCACGTCGGTCATCTGCGCCAGCACGCGTCCGCCGCCGAACACTTTCACTTCCAGATCTTCGCGGCGCCCGCCGGCCTTGAGAATGGCGTTGATCAATTGCTCCATCGCATCGGAGCCGTAGCGTGCGGCGCGGCCGATCGCGGCCGACCAGCTGTCGCGCTCGCCTACCGGCTCGGGCAGCATGAAGTGGTTCATGCCGCCCACGCGCCGGCGCCTGTCGCGGATGCAGGCGGCGATGCATGAGCCCAGCACGGTGGAGATCATCTCCTCCTGCGTGCTCACGTAGAACTCGCCCGGCAGCACCTTGGCGGTGACGCACTGCTGGGTCGGGTCCCAGAACCTGCGCAGGTGTTCGAAACCGGGTAAGGCGGGTGCGATCGCCTGGCCGAAAGGCAGGCTCGCGGCAACCTGGGTCATGCAGTCTTCTTCCGATAGATGGTGCGACCGATCAGTTCGAACTCGTCGGAGAGACCGTGCATGGACTCGGAGTGCCCCAGGAACAGCGGCGCCCCCGGGGGCAGCAGCCGCGCAAAGCGGCGGAACAGTTTCTGCTTGGTGGGCTGGTCGAAATAGATCACCACGTTACGGCAGAAAATCGCGTCGAACGTCC
The DNA here is from genome assembly GCF_017837635.1 of Frateuria flava. Lineage (GTDB taxonomy): Bacteria > Pseudomonadota > Gammaproteobacteria > Xanthomonadales > Rhodanobacteraceae > Frateuria_A > Frateuria_A flava. The sequence continues at coordinate 27,103 of NZ_JAGJRS010000012.1, read as the reverse complement.
CCTGCATGGGCCATTCGTGCAGCAGGTTGAGCGGCAGGATGGTAACCAGCTCGCGCAGCTTCGGATGCACGCAGGCCAGGCCGGCGTATTCGCCCTCGCCGCGAAGGAACCAGCGCCGGCGCCGTTCGGCGCTGACGCCTTCCAGCCGCTCGACCGGATAGACGCCCTTCTGCGCGGCGGCCAGCGCCGCGGGCGACAGGTCGGTTGCCAGGATCTTCGCGTCGATGCTGCGGCCGCAGCGCTCCAGCGCCTCGGCCAGCACCATCGCCAGCGAATAGGGTTCCTCGCCGCTGGAGCAGCCGGCCGACCAGATGCGCAGGCGGTCGCCCTCGCGCCGCTTCTGGTCCAGCCAGCGCGGCAGCAGGTCGTCGGCCAAAACCTCGAAATGGTGCACCTCACGGAAGAACGAGGTGACGTTGGTGCTGATCGCGCTGGCCAGCTCGCCCAGCTCGCTTTCCGGATCGGCGCGCAACAGCTCGCAGTAGGCGTCGAAGCCCTTCATGCCCAGCGCGCGCAGGCGGCGCACCAGGCGCCCCTGCACCAGCTGGCGCTTCTGTTCGCTCAGCGCAATGCCGCAGTGCTCGTACACGAACTCGCGCAGGAACCGGAACTCGCCGTCGCCGAGCACGGGGCCGGCGACGCCGGCCATCGTGTTGTCATGGCTGGCGACCGCATTCATCGCTCAGAACTCCTTCCACGCGCCGGCATCGGCGGTCACCGCGGCCGGCTCGGCCGCGCGGGCAGCGCGCACCGGGGTGTTGCGCACGGCGGCAAACACCGCCTCGGCTTCGGCCACGACCGAGGCGGCCTGCGGCTTCGCCGGCGCGGACGCCGGCGCGGCGTCGCCATCGAGACGGAAGAACGCGACCTGCCGGGACAGCTCGCCAGCCTGCTCCTGCATGGCACGGGCGGCCGCGGCGGCCTCCTCCACCAGCGCAGCGTTCTGCTGGGTCATCTCGTCCATCTGCAGCACGGCGTGGTTGACCTGGTCGATGCCGGCCGACTGCTCCTGGCTGGCCGCGGCGATCTCGGCCACGATGTCGGTGACCTTCTTGACGCTGTCGACGATCTCGGCGAGCGCCTTGCCGGACTGGTCGACCAGCTCCGAACCGGTCCTGACCTTCTCTGCGCTGTCGTTGATCAGCGCCTTGATCTCCTTGGCCGCACCGGCCGAGCGCTGCGCCAGGTTGCGCACCTCGGTGGCGACCACGGCGAAGCCGCGGCCCTGCTCGCCGGCACGCGCCGCTTCCACCGCCGCGTTGAGCGAGAGCAGGTTGGTCTGGAAGGCGATCTCGTCGATCAGGCTGACGATGTCGGAAATCTTGCGGCTGGAGGCGTTGATCTCCTTCATCGCCACCACCGCCTGCGAGGCCACTTCGCCTCCGCGCTCGGCCTGCTCGCGGGCGCCGCGGGCCAGCTGGTTGGCGTGGCTGGCGTTCTCGGCGTTCTGCTTGACGGTGGAGGTCATCTCCTCCATCGAGGAGGCGGTTTCCTCCAGGCTGGAGGCCTGCTCCTGCGTACGCTGCGAAAGGTCGTCGTTGCCGCGGGCGATCTGCTGGGCGGCGGTGCTCACTGCACCGGAGCCCTGGCGCACTTCGCCGACGATCGCGGACAGGCGCTCGTCCATGCTGCGGAACGCTTCCAGCAACTGGCCCAGCTCGTCGTTGCGCTTGACCTCGATGGCGTGGCCGAGCTTGCCCTGGGCGATTTCACGGGCGACCCGGCCGGCGTAGGTCAGCGTGCCGATGATCGAACGGCTAAGCGAGAGCGCCATCCACAGCGCCAGCAACAGGCCGGCGGTAAGTGCGCCGATGCTGATCGCGCGGATCACCTTGAAGCGCGACACCTGCGCCTGGTAGGCCTCCAGCGCTTCATCGCGCTGCAGGTTGACCAGTTTGTCGAGCACTTCCAGGCGCATCATCATCAGCGGGCGCACCTCCATGTCGAGCACGTCGCCGGCGGCTTCGTCGTGCTGATTCAGCGCATCGGTCATGTCCTTCAGGCCAGTGAGGTAGTCCTCCTCGAAGGACATGTACTTTTTGTACTCGGCCGCGACCTTTTCGCTCTTGGGCGCCGCGTCGAACTGCTTTTTCAGTTCGAGGAACTTCTTCTCCTGCTCAGCGTAGTCGGCGAGCTTCTGCTTCAGCTGCGGCGCCTGCGTGACCAGCTTGGCGGCCTCGCCCAGCACGATGAACTGCATCAGCGAGGTCGAGCGCATGCGCTGGACGGTCTGCGCCGGCACCAGTTCGCCCTCGTACATCGTGCGCATACCCTCGTTCTGCAGCTGCATCGAGCCGATGCCGATCACGGCACCACCGACGAGCATCAACATCAGCATGCCCATGACCAGCCGCAGCCGGCCGCGCACGGTGAGGGAGGGAATCTTGAATTTGATTTTCGGCAGTTTCATCGGTGGTTCCTGTCAGGCCACGGCTTCTAGTTCATCGGCCGCGGGCAAAGCGGCTTCCAGCATTCGCGCATCCTGGGGATGCAACAGCTTGTCCACGTCCAGCAGCAGCACCATCCGGCCCTGCACCGCGGTCAGTCCCCGTAGGTATTCGGTGTCCACCGTGGTGCCCATGTCCGGCACCGGCCTGATCTGGTCGGGCTGGACGTCGACTACGTCCGAGACGGCATCGACGACCACGCCGAACGGACGCCCTGCCACCGTCACGATCACCGTGACCGTGGTGGGCGGGTATTCGTCCCGGACCAGTCCGAAGCGAAGGCGCAGATCGAGCACCGGCACGACCGTGCCCCGCAGGTCGAGCACGCCGAGCACGTAGTGGGGGGCCTGCGGGATGCGGGTGACCGGCGTCCAGCCGCGGATTTCGCGTACGGCGAGGATGTCCAGTCCGTATTCCTCACCTGCCAGGCTGAAAGTGAGTTGCTGCACCGATGGTGCACCTGGTTTGTCTGCGTACATGGGGCAATGACCTTTGACGGAGGCCTGCGGGATTCCGTCTTCCAAGGCTGTGTCGGCGACGTGGCTGCGAACTTGAGGCGGGCCTTGGCGGGAAAGGGCGCCAGGTCACGGATCGGTGTCGCTCATCCGCCCTATGGGCGAAGGACTTCGCCGTCTCGGCTCCCTCCCCTCCGGGGAGAGGGCTGGGGTGAGGGGACTGCCTGGCGAAAGGCTCACCTGCACGCCGGCAGGCGCTTCGGATTGGGACGCACCAACCAGCTTCCCCGCGAGCCCCGGCCCCTCACCCAAAACCCTCTCCCCGGAGGGGAGAGGGCTTCAGATCGGCGCCACTCCTGCCACTGGCGAAACACCTTACCGCCTCGGCTCCCTCTCCCCTCCGGGGAGAGGGCTGGGGTGAGGGGGCGGCCTGGCGAAAGGCCCACCTGCCAGCGGGCAGGCGCTCGGGGTTGGAACGCATTAGCCAGCTTCCCCGCGAGCCCCGGCCCCTCACCCAAACCCTCTCCCCGGAGGGGAGAGGGCTTCAAATCCGCGGCCGCTCCCGCGGGGGAAAACAGCTGCAGAGCGTCTAGAAGGAAATCTCCGACCAGACACCGAGCTCATCGCCGTTGCGCAACTCGCGCCCGTGGCGCTCCACGGCGTTGCGCTTGGCCACCAGCGCCAGGCGCAGGCGCTTGGCCGGTTTCCACTCGATGCCGGCGTTGGCGTACCAGGTGCGCTGGCCGGGATCCTGCAGCCGCTTGGGCTGCATGCGGTCGTAGCGGGCGAACAGGCTCCATTGCCTGGCCACCTGCACGCTGCCCCAGGTCGACCAGCTGCGGCCGCGCTCGCTGGACGCGCGGTGCACTCCGCCCCAGTTGCTGGCATAGGCGTAGCGCACGCCCAGCCGCCAGGTGTCGTCGGCGTAGGCGGCCATCAGGTCGACCCGCCGCGCGGTGTGGTACAGCGGCACCAGGTCACCGTCCTCGCCCTGCTGGCCGTCGTAGCCACCCAGCGCGAGCACCGTGTGCGCGCCCGGGTGGTAGGCCAGCAGCGCTTCGACGTCGGCGCGGCGGCCGTGCGAGGGACGCTTGTAGCCGGCACCGGTGACGACCGCCACGGCGTAATCCAGTTTCGGCGCGAGCACGCCCTTCAGGTGCACGCCCCAGTCCGCCGCGTCGTCGATCTTCTGCATCGAGGTCGACAGCGCGTCGATGTAGCGATAGCCATACCACTGGCTGCCAAGGGTGATCCACGGCATGTCGTCCACACCCAGCCGCACTTGCGCGGAGGCACCGAACTTGCGCTGCACGTAGGCGTGCTTGAGCCAGAGGTCCGGGTCGCGCTCGCCGCGAAGCCAGTTGACGTCGCCGGTCACGTGCACCGACCAGGCCGGGTCGAACGCATAGTCGGCGTCCAGGTACATCCGCTTGAGGTCGGCGTCGGTGTCGCTGCTGCGGGCCCCGGTGACGCGGTCGTGCTGCTGGATCTGGCTGGCGTCGGCGTAGATCTTGCCGCCGAGGGTGAACTCGCCGGCCTGCGCCGCCGGTGCGGCCAACGCCGCGCCCAGGGCCAGGCACAGGGCCGCTTTGGATACAGATTTCATGGGTTTGCTCGACAAGGGCGCCGCCGTGGCGGCGCCGGGATTTCGGGGAATCAGAATTCGGTCCACGCCCCGGCCACGGCGGCCAGGGTGCGCGCAGGGCGCGCTGCCGCGTGGCGCGGATGCGCGGCGGCGTCGACAGGGCGCGCCTGCGCCACGGCGTCGACCGCCGCGGCATCGACACGGAAGAACAGCATCTGCCGCTTCATGGCATCGGCCTGTTCCTGCATGGCGCGGGCGGCCGCCGAGGCTTCTTCGACCAGCGCGGCGTTCTGCTGGGTCGCCTCGTCCATCTGGGTGACCGCATGGTTGACCTGGTCGATGCCGGTCGACTGCTCCTGGCTGGCGGCAGCGATTTCGGCGACCACGTCGGTCACTTTCTTGACGCTCTCGATGATCCCGGACAGCGCCTGCCCGGACTCGGCCACCAGCGTGGAACCGACCTTTACCTTCTCCACGCTGTCGCCGATCAGCGACTTGATCTCGCGGGCGGCGTTGGCGCTGCGCTGGGCCAGGCTGCGCACCTCGCTGGCAACGACCGCGAAGCCGCGCCCCTGTTCGCCGGCGCGCGCTGCTTCCACGGCCGCGTTGAGCGAGAGCAGGTTGGTCTGGAAGGCGATCTCGTCGATCAGCTGCACGATCTCGGTGATCTGGCGGCTGGCCTGCTCGATCTCGCGCATGGCGGCGCTGGCCCGGGAGGCCACCTCGCCGCCGCGCTCGGCCTGCACGCGCGCGCCGTTGGCCAGCTGGCTGGCCTGCCCGGCGTTGTCCGCGCTCTGCTTGACGGTGGCGGTCATCTCCTCCATCGAGGAGGCGGTTTCCTCCAGGCTGGAGGCCTGCTCCTGCGTACGCTGGGACAGGTCGTCGTTGCCGCGCGCGATCTGCTGTGCCGCGGTGCTGACTGCCTGCGAGCTGCCCTGCACTTCGCCCACGATCGTCACCAGCCGGGTGCGCATGCGCATCAGCGCCTCGAGCAGGCTGCCCTCGGTGACGGCCGGCTCGCCCGGCTGCACGCACAGGTTGCCATCGGCGATGCGCCCGGCCATGGCCACGGCGAACGCAGGCTCGCCGCCGATGCTCTTGCGGATGCTGCGCATCGACAGCCACACCATCAGGATCACCAGCAGGCCGACCACGCCGGCCTTGCCCAGGTCGACCATCAACCCGTGGCGGAAGTTGGCGTCGATGTCCTCGAAGTAGGCGCCGGCGGCGAAGTTGAGGCCCCAGGGCTTGAACAGCTGCGTGTAGGTGATTTTGTCCTTGCCGCTGCCGTCGGGCATTTTCTGGGTATAGCGGATGAGGTCGTGGCCGTCCTTGAGGTTGGCGTCGCGCATCATCCGGTAGTGGGGCATGCCCTTGAAGTCGGTCTCGTCGGCGATGCTCTTGCCGACCAATGCCGGCTTGAGCGGATGCATGCGCATCACCAGGTCGGTGTCGAAGGCGAAGATGTAGCCGGTGCCGCCATCCCAGCGCATGGCGAGGATCTGCTCCAGCGCCTTGCCCCTGGCCTCCTCGTCGGTCAGCTCGCCCTTGGTGGCGCGCTCGTGCCATCGGTCGGCCACCGAAACGGCGGACTCGATTTCGCTCTGCAACAGTTTTTCCAGGCTGGTCATCTGCTGCGCGCGGTTATCGAACGCGCTGAGCACGGTCAGGCCGACCAGGCCTGCCACCACCACCACCACGACCAGGGCCACCCGCGCATTCAGGCTCAGGCGGGCCAACGACCATTGTTTCGGGAACTGCATACCGGACCTCGTTGATGTCGACCGTCGGCGCACCCGGCGCCACGTTGCGTTGCTGCTCCTGGCCGCGGGGACGGCCAGCATGGGATCGGCGCGAACGCCGGCAATGCGGGACTACGGGGGGGGGCGACGCCGCCAGCTTCCGTGGCCGGCAGGCATGCAGGGGAGACATCGAGCGCCTGGCCTCACGGCAGGCGCGAACAGCTCAGGCAGCGGCCTCCAGCGGCCTGTCGTGCAACCGCAGCAGGCGATCCACGTCGAGCAGCAGCACCATGCGCTCGTCGACGCCGATCAGGCCCTTGAGGTATTCGGTATCCACCGTCGTGCCCATGTCGGGCACCGGCCGCACCTCCGAGTCCGCCGCGTCGAGCACGTCGGACACCGCATCGACCACGATGCCGAAGTTGCGCCCGTCCACCGCCACGATCACCGTGACCGTGGTCGGGGTGTATTCCTCGCGCGCGACGCCGAAGCGCAGGCGCAGGTCCAGCACCGGCACGATCGCGCCGCGCAGGTTGAGCACGCCCAGCAGGTACGGCGGGGACTGCGGGATGCGGGTCACCTGCGTCCAGCCACGGATCTCGCGCACCGCGAGGATGTCGATCCCGTACTCTTCCTCGGCGAGGTTGACCGTGAGGTATTGCGATTGGAGCTCCTCGCTCCCGGCGTTCTCGGACATGGACTGGTCTCTCGAAATCGGGTGCGCCTGGCGGCGCCCCGTGCAAAGTGATCGGCAGGCGACTGACCAACTTGAGCGTGCCGCCGCCGGCTCGATTCAGAATTCCGACCATCCGCCGGCGACCGCCACCGGCCGCTGCGAGGCGGAAGCCCGCACCGCGCGCGGCGCCGCCGGACGTGCCGGCGCCGGGGTGGCTGCCGGGGCCTGCGCGGCCGTACCCGGAATGCGGAAGTAGCGCACCTGCCGTTCCAGCGCGTCGGCCTGGTCCTGCATGGCACGGGCGGCGGCGGCCGCTTCCTCGACCAGCGCGGCGTTCTGCTGCGTGACCTCGTCCATCTGCATCACCGCGCGGTTGACCTGCTCGATGCCGCTCGACTGTTCATGGCTGGCCGCGGCGATCTCGGCCACGATGTCGGTGACCTTGTTGACGCTCTCGACGATACCGGCGAGCACTTCGCCCGATTCAGCGACCAGCATCGAGCCGACCTGCACCTTGCCCACGCTGTCGCTGATCAGCGTTTTGATCTCCTTGGCCGCGCCGGCCGAGCGCTGTGCCAGGTTGCGCACCTCGCTGGCGACCACCGCGAAGCCGCGGCCCTGCTCGCCGGCACGCGCCGCTTCCACCGCGGCATTGAGCGAGAGCAGGTTGGTCTGGAAGGCGATCTCGTCGATCAGCTGCACGATGTCGGTGATCTGCCGGCTGGCCTGTTCGATCTCGCGCATGGCCTCGCTGGTGCGCACGGCCACTTCGCCACCCCGTTCGGCCTGCTGGCGCGCGCTGCGGGCGAGCTGGTCGGCATGGCTGGCGTTGCTGGCACTCTGCTTCACCGTGGAAGTCATTTCCTCCATCGAGGAGGCGGTTTCCTCCAGGCTGGAGGCCTGTTCCTGCGTGCGCTGGGACAGGTCGTCGTTGCCCTGTGCGATCTGGCCCGCCGCGGTGGCCACCACCTGCGATCCGCGCTGCACGCCGTGGACGACCTCGATCAGCTTGTGCCGCATGCGTTGCATCGCGTGCATCAGGCTGCCCGCTTCGGGCTCGCCGTCGGTGGCGTCGTCCAGCGCCAGGTCACCGTCGGCCATCCGGCCGACCAGCTCCACCGCCCGCGCCGGCTCGCCGCCGATGCTCTTGCGGATGCTGCGCATCGACTGCCACACCACCAGGATCACCAGCAGGCCGACCAGACCGGCGCGCAGCAGGCTGCCGATCAGCGTCTGGCGGAACTTGGCATTGATGTCGACGTAGTAAGCGCCGGTGCCGAAATGCAGGTCCCAGGGCTTGTACCACTGGGTATAGGTGATCTTGCCCTCGAGCTTCTTGTCCGGCGGCATCGGCCAGACGTACTCGACCACGGCGCTGCCGTCCTTATGGTCGGCCGTCACCATCGACTGGTACAGCGTCTTGCCACTCGGATCGGTGTCCTCGCGCACGTTCCGGCCCACGTCGGCCGGGCGCATAGGGTGCATGCGCAGCACGTAGCCCGAGTCGATCGCAAACAGATAACCGCTGCCGTCGCCCCAGCGCATGGCGCTGATGGTGGACAGCGCGCGCCGGCGCGCCTCCTCCTCGGTCAGCTCGCCCGATTGCACGCGGGCGCGGTAGCTGTCGGCGATGGTGACGGCACTGTTTACCTGGTCGCGCAACGCGTTGACGCGCGCATCCATCTGCACGCGCCGGCTGTCATAGGCCGAAAGCACGGTGAGGGAAAGCAAGCCGGCCACCACGAAGGCGATGACCAGCCACACCCGCGCCGCGAGGCTCAGGCGATTGAGGAGTTTCAACGGGGACAACATGGAGAGGCCTGCAATGAACTACGTGGGGACCTGGCATCCGGCCCTGGCCGGCGCAGCCGCCGGTACGCCGCGCATCCGGCCGCGGCGTGAGGAAGAACGGGAGGGCGTCGTGCCCGCCGCGCGTCCGCGCAAGCGGGACGGCTCCGGAGATAGTGCGGGGCTGGCCGGTCATGCCCGGACCAGCCCCGTGGTGCCGTGTAACCGGGCGCTTACGCCGCCTTGCGGCGACCGTGCAGGCGCACCAGTCCGGCGATGTCCACGATCAGCGCCACCGAGCCATCGGCCAGGATGGTCGCGCCGGACACGCCCTGCACGCGGCGGTAGTTGGCTTCCAGCGACTTGACCACCGCCTGCTGCTGGCCGACCAGGCCGTCGACGAACAGGCCCACGCGGGAACCGTCGCCCTCGACCACGATCAGCAGCCCGTCCTCGATCGTGCGCTTGGCGCCTTCGCAACCGAACAGCTCGTGCAGGCGCAGCACCGGCAGGTACTCGCCGCGGAAGCGGAACAGTTCGCCGCCGCCGGCCACGGTCTTGAGCGCGTCGGGCTTGAGCTGCACCGATTCGATGATCGATACCAGCGGGACGATGTACCGCTCCTCGCCCACCGCGGCGGTGAGGCCGTCGATGATCGCGAGCGTGAGCGGCAGGGTGATGGTGAACACGCTGCCCTGCGCCGGCTTGCTGCGCACGACCACGCTGCCGCCGAGGTCGGAGACGTTGCGGCGGACCACGTCCATGCCCACGCCGCGACCGGAAAGATCGGTCGTGACTTCGGCAGTGGAGAAGCCCGGCTGGAAGATCAGGTCGCCGACGGCCTCGTCGCTGAGGCCATCGCCACTCTTGATCAGCCCGCGCTCGACGGCCTTGCGCACGATCGCCTCGCGGTTGAGCCCGGCGCCGTCGTCGGATACTTCCACCACGATGTTGCCGCCGCGATGGAACGCATCGAGCTTGAGCGTACCCATCTCGTGCTTGCCGGCGGCGCGGCGCTTCTCCGGGACTTCCAGGCCGTGGTCGATCGCGTTGCGCACCAGGTGCACCATCGGATCGCCGATCTTCTCCAGCACCGTCTTGTCCAGCTCGGTCTGCTCGCCGTGCAGGTCCAGCTTCACCTGCTTGCCGAGCTTCTGGCTCAGGTCGCGCACCAGGCGCGGGAAGCGGTTGAACACCGAGGCGATGGGCAGCATGCGGATGCCCATCACGCTTTCCTGCAGCTCGCGCGCGTGGCGGGCGAGCTGGGTCAGGCCCTGCTGCAGCAAGGGCAGCCGGGAGGGGTCGAACTCCTCGCGGAAGGTGTCGAGCATGGCCTGGGTGATCACCAGCTCGCCGACCAGGTTGATCATGCTGTCGATCTTGTCGATCGCCACGCGCACCGAACTGGACTCGGCGCTCGCCTCGCGCGTGCCGCGCGCGGCGGCCGCATCGGCGATGTTCGCCGGGGCGGGCGCAGCGGCCGGAGCCGGCGCGGGCGTCACCACGGCAGTCGGCTTGGGCTCGATGGACAGGTCGCACTCGTCCTCGACCCAGTCGAACACCGCGGCGATGTCCTCGCGCCTGACCGGCGCCTTGAGCTCGATGCTCCAGCCCAGGTGGCACTCGGACGGGTCCAGCCTGGCCAGCGCCGGCAGCCGCGAGAGGTCGGCCTCGACGACGAGCTCGCCCAGCCCGGCCAGCTCGCGGATCAGCCGCAGCGGGTCGTTGCCGCTGGCGAGCATGCCCGCGTGCGGCTTGAACTGGATCATCCAGGCGCCGGCCTGGTCGCCGGCGCGACGGGCGGGACCCGCCTGCGCGGGCGCCTCGCGGCCCATCATCGCCGCCAGCTCGCCGCGCACGCCGTCGGACGTGGCGTCGTTCAGCGGTTCGCCGGCCCGGGCACGGTCGAACATGCCGCGCAGGCAGTCGACCGAGCGCAGCATCAGTTCGATGATCGGCTTGTCGATCGCCCGCTTGCCGCCGCGCACCTCGTCCAGCAAGGACTCGGCCTCATGGGTGAACGAAGCCATCTCCGGGAAACCGAAGGTGGCTGCGCCGCCCTTGATCGAGTGCGCCGCGCGGAAGATGGTGTGCACCAGTTCCCCGTCGCCGCCCTCGTCCAGCGCGAGCAGCGAGGATTCCATCGTGTCGAGCCCTTCCAGGCTCTCCTCGATGAACACTTGTTGGAACTGCGCCAGGCCCGCGTTGCTCATGGGTGTTTCTCCGTGCTCAGCCGAGCACGCGCTTGACCGTGGCCAGCAGCTGGTCCGGGTCGAACGGCTTGACCAGCCAGCCGGTGGCGCCGGCGGCCTTGCCTTCCATCTTCTTGTCCGTGTGCGACTCGGTGGTCAGCATCAGGATGGGCACGCCCTTGTAGGCCGGGCGCGTGCGCAGCTCGCGCACCATGCTGATGCCGTCCATCACCGGCATGTTGACGTCGGCCAGCACCAGGTCGAAGCCGCCGGCGGCGGCCGCGTCCAGCGCCAGCTGGCCGTTCTCCGCCTCGGTCACCTCATGGCCTGCACCACGCAGGGTGTAGGCCACCATGCCGCGCATCGACGCCGAATCGTCCACCGCAAGAATCTTTGCCATCGTCTTTCCTCTGTTTTTTTCAGGCCGCCGCGGCGACCGGTAGATCAAGTGCCTGGACGAGGCCGAGCGTGTCCGCCGCCTCGCACAATGTCGTGCTCGCGCCCAGCCAGCTCACCGCGCGCCCGCGCGAGAGCGCCTCGCGGCGGAACAGCGTCAACAGCTGCAGGGCAGCGGTGTCGACACGTTCGACGGCGCGGCCGTCCAGCTGCGTGGCCGGTGCGTCCAGTGCGCCCAGCAGGTCGCTGAGCAACGCCGCCTGCGCCGCCATCCGGCAATCGACCGGCAGCCCGATCTCGACCGTTTCCGGCTGCCTGTCGTGTTCTGGTTTCTTTTTGCCCATGGCTGAACCTCCGCTCGTTCCGAGCCCCTGCACAGGGCCTTATCGGCGCAAGGGCCGATGCCTTTAGCCCCCGCGCGCCAGGCCGCCCAACGGCGCGCGACAGAAACCCGTCGGCCCGCGTCGTTGCACGAAGCGGGCCAGTCGTCCGGGGTTTCGGCCAGCCGGAGCGGTTGTTTACGAAGGCATGTGGCTACTCGTGCTGGAACCAGCCATGTTCAACGGCAGCCCCTTGCGGCAAGCGCGTGCGCTCACCGGTGACGAGGTTGAAGATCACCGGGTCGGACACCGTGTAGGCGTTCTCGCCCGTGCCCACGTAGTGCAGCCGGTTGGCGAGCAGGCATGTGCCGTCCCTGGACCAGGCGACTGGCACGAACGTGATGTCCTGCGGATTGCTGGTAAGCCTGCGCAGGCGCCGTTCGCTGGGCCGGGCTGCCGCATCCATGACGTAGAGGACGCCAAAGGGACCGGTGAACGCGAGGCGCTGACTGTCCGGGGACCACACCGGGCTGCGGCCGTCAATGCCCAACCCCGACTCGGCCCCGGTCGCCAGCTCGATCAGGCTGAATCGCTCGGCCCGGTCGTAGTTGATGTCGACCGCCCAGGCGGCATCGGGCGAGAGGTATAGACGCGAACTGGAAGGCCCGTTCAGTCGGCGCAGGAAGATACGAGTGGCCAGGCCCGTGCGCATGTCCACCCGATAGATGCTTTGGTCCGTGGGGGGTTCCAGGCCTCCGCCGACCTCGTTTTCGCCAAAGAACAACACGCTCTTGCCGTCCAGCGACCACTGCAGCCTGACGATGAGGCCGTCCTCGGGCAGGCAGAACAGGCGCCGATGGTTTTGCCCTTGCCCACCAACGACGTGCAGGCAGTTGAAGTTTTCGACGTAGGCAATGCCGCCGGGCCCCCAGACCGGTTGGGAACGCAAACCGATACCCTGCGTGATGCGCCTGAGTCCGCCGCCTTGGCGATCCATCACCCACAAGTGCGAGCGAGAAAGCCCGTCGTCACGCGACACCTCGAAGACGATGTTCGTACCGGCGGGCGACCAGCTGCCCGGGTCGCGATCCACGCCTTCCTCGGGGGGCATCAGGTAAGCCTCGCGGCCCCGGGTATCGACCACGGCAAAGCCGGTTCCCTTGTATTGGTGGTTCACCACGAGCTGGCGGGCCACCAGCACGGCATCGCCCTGCGCGACGCCGGCGTGCGAAGGGCTCGGCGCAGACACGAGGGTCGCCGTCAGGGCCAGCACGGAATAAAGCAGAGCAGACGTTTTCATGCCACGTTCCTCGCGGGTGTGTTCCCCCTGCTTTGCGTGGCTGCCCCGGGCATGGCATGTCCCCGCGAGGCAATGCCGTGCAGGGGCGAGGCGACATCGAGACAACGGGCAGCCAACAGCGCCGGTGCAGTGCGCCCAACGCCTCCGACGTCGACGCCTGCGCAAGTTTTTGCGGACGCTGCGCCGGACCCGGTGAAGCGCGCGACTAAAGTGGGTCGGCCCGGATTTCACGCCAATTTCATGGTCCAGGCCGCTGTCGAGCGAGGCTCAAGTTATCGTCGTGCCGGTCGATTCCTTTACCGACTGCACGGAACCGGCCCCACCTGCCCGGCCGGCAGGGAAGGAGACCCGCGTGATCATCCAACCCACCAGCCTCGCCGCGATGACCTGGGCGGGTGCCGCCTCCGGTGCCGCGTCGGAAAGCTGGCGCGTGGGCACGGTGCTGTCGGCGCGACCGCTCGGCATGGGCGAGCAGGGCCGGATGGTGCTGCAGGTCGGCGCGCTCACGGTCGAGACCGACCCGCTGGGCATCCCGCTGCCCTCGCAGTTCCAGGTACGCGTGCTCGCCATGGGCAACCCGCCGCTGCTGGAGATCCTCGCCGGCGCCGGCGCCGACCCGCGCGTGCAGCAGGCGCTGCGCGAGCGGCTGCCACAACAGAACGGCTACGCGCCCCTGCTGGCCACGCTCGGCGCGCTGGCACAGCGCCCGGTGCTGCGCCAGCTCCCGTCGGAGGTGCGCGCGGCGCTGGCGTTGCTCGATCAAGGCGTGCGCACGCCGCAGGACATCAGCCGGCCCGAGGGCCTGCGCGAGGCAATTGCCCGCAGCGGCCTGTTTCTCGAATCGCAACTCGCACGCCCGCGCAGCAACCCGCTGCCGCTGGGCGAGGAAGACTTCAAGGCGGTGCTGCTGCGCCTGGCCGCGCTGCTCGACCGGCAACCGCGCCTGCCCGCCCACGCTCCGGCCAGCAACGCCGACACGCCGCCGCCGCTGCGCCAGCGCGGGCTGCAGGCGCAGCCGCGCGTGCCGCTGGCGATGCCGCTTGCCGATCCCCCCGCGGACGAGGACATCCAGCAGTTGCTCGGCCGCCTGCGCGGCGACGTGCACGCCGCGCTCGCCCGGGTCGAAATCGCGCAGCTCGATGCGGCCGGTGCGCAGGCGTGGATGATCGACATCCCGCTGCAGGGGCCGGAGGGGCGCGACGTACTGCAGATCCATCTCGAACAGGGCCAGGACGCCGAGACCGGCGCCGGCACCTGGACACTGGGCTTTGCCATCGACCTGCCCTCGCTCGGGCCATTGCAGGGCGAGCTGCAGCTGCGCGACCTGCGACTGAACGTGCGCCTGTGGGCCGAACGCAGCGCGACCACCGAGCGGCTGGAGCGACAGTTCACCCCGCTGCGCCAGCGTCTGGCGGCCAGCGGCCTGCAACTGGAGCAGCTCAGCTGCCAGACCGGCCTGCCACAAGGCCACTCGCACGCCAGCGCCCTACTGCTGAAGGCCACCGCATGAGCACCGCCCTGCCGCCCCCGCAGCGTCGCGTCACCCTGCGCCTGGCCGGTCCGGAAACCAAGGCCGCGCCGTTGCCACCCGAGGCGCTCGAGTTGCTGCTGGCGCGCGCCCGCGCGCTGGGCCTGCCACTGCACCACGACCCGCAGATCGCCGCCGTGCTGGCCGCGCTGCGCCTGCGCGAAGACGTGCCGGTGCTGCTCTACGCCGCGGCCGCGGCCGTGCTGGCGAGCGTGTACGAGGCGAATAGCGAGTCGGTCGCCTGACTCTTGGGATGCTCCCTCTCCCCTCCGGGGAGAGGGTTGGGGTGAGGGGCCGGGGCTCGCGGGCTTCTATGCGCGACCCCGCAATTGGCTCCCTCTCCCCTCCGGGGAGAGGGCTGGGGTGAGGGGCTGGGGCTCGCGGACTTCTATGGCCGAGCGCCGCACTTGGCTCCCTCTCCCCTCCGGGGAGAGGGCTGGGGTGAGGAGCCGGGCTCGCGGACTTCTATGCGCGAGCGCCGCACTTGGCTCCCTCTCCCCTCCGAAGAGAGGTCTGGGGTGAGGGGCCGGGGCTCGCGGATTTCTGTGCGCGAGCGCCGCACTTGGCTCCCTCTCCCCTTCCGGGAGGGCTGGGGTGAGGTGCCGGGCGCGCCCGACAGCTCATCCAGCGACATGCGTGCGCACGCAGGCAGCGGCTCGCCCGCCTTCCCGCACGCCCGCCGCTCACCCATGCCACACAGACAGCCGGAGCAGCCCGCCACCACCGGCTCTCGACCCATCCGCCACGCCCGACACGCTAGCGTCAGTGGCACCGTCGCAGCCACAGGAACCGCCATGACCACCACGCTCGTCCCCGGCAACACCCTGATCACCGCCTCCCCGGAAGAAGGCCGCCAGCTTGCGATCAAGATGGCGCGCCTGGTGATCAAGGCTACCCAGCCCGACGACAACGTCCGCAACGAGCTGCGCGACGTCTACGCCCATGACGCCCGCGCGCTGATCGACGTGGGCCACGTGGTGGCGATCGAGTTCGCCACCATCGCCGCAGCCAATAACTACTGGCGCGGCTGACGCCCACGGCGGCCTGGCGTCCGCCCGGCCGTCCACGCACCCTGCACGGCTCACCATCGCGCCCACGAGCGCAACGGCCGCACGCCCGCATGGACGCTTTCTGCACGCGCCTGTGGCTATTCGTTCAACCTTTGAGGCAGCAGGGGCCTGTCTGCCGGGGCCAGGATCGGGATGCGGGGTATGCGAATGCGCTTTCGCTTGATCAGTTGCGTGCTGGGAAGCGCGCTGTTCGCAGGAGTCTCACCACCGGCGGTGCATGCCACCTCAGCGCAGGCGCTGGTCAGCCAGGGCAACGGGCACGGTGCGCCCCCCTGCCAGTCCTGCCACGGTGCCGATGGCGGAGGTCAAGCCGCCGCAGGCTTTCCCAGGCTGGCGGGCCTCGATAGCGCCTACCTGGCCCGCCAGTTGGCCGATTACGCCGCCGGCACGCGCGCCAACCCGGTGATGCAGCCGATCGCGCAGTCCCTGTCCGCCGACGAGCGGCAGGCGGTGGCGGCCTACTACAGTCGCCTGCCGGCGCCGGCCCCACCACCGACCGCGCCGCCGTCCGAGGGCATCGGACAGACCCTCGCCACACGCGGGCGCTGGTCCCGGCAGGTGCCGGCGTGCGAGCAATGCCACGGTCCCGGCGGCGTGGGCGTTGGCGCGAACTTTCCGCCGCTGGCCGGACAACCGGCGGCTTACATCCAGGCGCAGATGGAAGCGTGGCAACAGGGCACACGGCGCAACGATCCGTTGCAACTGATGCAGCATGTGAGCCGCAAGCTCAACGCGGATGAGGTCGCAGCGGTGGCGCAATGGTTCGCCGCCCAGCCGCTGCCGGCCGGGAGCAGTGGGCAATGAAAAGACGTCAGTCATTGCCGTTACCCACGATCGACTTCTGCCCTATTAGAGCTTGACGAGCGCAGGCTTGGCTTCCGGCGGGTCGCACAGCACGGCTTAATTACCCCCCGTCTCTTTTGTTCCACCTCACCCGCTGTATCTAGGTCTCGGCCGTGACGCCAAGGAGCGAGCGGATGCCCATAGAGCTTGGCTGAACGCGAGCATCAGTCCAGACGATCTGCAAAGCATTCGAGCATATGTGCACGGAAGCGTGCCCTTGGCGATGAACGTGTTCTACGCATGGTAGAAACACCCCTGAGGCGACCCGCCGTCAGCCGTCCACGTGGTGGCTAAGGCGACGTATTTGACAGATTTGATTACCCCCGCCCCCTTTAATTCCTCCCCTTTAATTCCGCGGCTGCCCGGTACGTGTGGTCGATCGACTTCATGAGCGACGCACTCGCCTGCGGGCGACGCTTCCGGACGTTCAATGTGGTCGATGACTCCCTGACCCCGTTAGCTGGCCGATTTCGCAGGCGCTTAATTACCCCGTCCCTTTTGATTTCCGATTTCCCGCCGTCACCGGACTCTAAGCAACCAACTTTCGCAAGGGATCGGAGAATTCAATTTCGTGCATGCCGAATAGCTCTTCAAGATCCTCCAGACCATGCTCATGTCTAAATTTTTCCTCGCTTGCAGAAATAGGTATTAGCCACAATATTCGAGCATGCCGGCCATCAGACAGATGAACGAACTCAAAATCGCTTCCGTATGGATATGGCAGCGAGACCAAAAGACGGTCCAAGTGTGAATTATTCGCAATGGGTCGGCCGATGTTCATCGTATGACCAACATCAAGGCGATCTGATGGCAAGGAGTGCAAATATGAAACCATAGTTAGCAATTCAACATTGCCACAAGATTTTTCGTTCGCGATGTAACAAAACTCCGTACCGTATCCGGGCTCATCCAGGATCTTGGAGGCGCCTGCAGTCAGGTAATGAATTTTGTTATCGATAGATGCTTCGATTATTTGAAGCCAAGGCATGGTTTCCGCCGATTTCCCTTTTGCCCATCTGTAGAATTGAACATCTCTAGAGCCAGTCAAGTGATCAGCCAGATCGATAGCAAGTAGCGATGGCTGGACAGCCTCACACGGATATTTATACCCAGTCATTGATCTCGATTCCGCTCTTGCTCTTGGACATATTGTCTTTGCTGAGCTCCTTCCCGCGACTGGCATTGTGCGCAGTTCGCACCATCCAAAGATTCAGGATTATTTGAGTAGGCTTTCTTTTCAGCAGACGACATGCCTGCCCCGCCATGTTCGTAGTTAACTTCGGATAGAGGTGGCTCATGCTGAGCCTGCGGGGAAGTCCTAGTCCCAGACACCATTGTTTCTCCACACTTAGGACAAGGCTGTCCTTCTGCCGCCTGCCTCGCTGCTTTCGCCGCAGGGTTATTTGAATTGTAGCGGCAGCCCTTTCGACTATACCGTTCTGCGGCTGACCGAACACCCTTCGCAACATCTTTTGCATCGCCTATACTGACAGGTGAAACGACCTCACTTAACAGTGAAGCACCCGCGAGTAACTTTTCTCCGGTGGTCGATGTTGAACTTCGAAGCGTGTTTACGTCATCGACGATCCCACCAACAGTGGCAGCGACGTTTCCGCCTTTGATTCCCAGCTTGATCAGCTTGGTCAGAACGCTACGGCCATCCGGATCCGTAAACTTGTAAGGGTTGTCGCTGGCATACCAATAGCGATTGAACGCTCCGATCGGGTTGCTGTAGGCCGTCACCGGATCGACGCTGAGGAACCGCCCCACCTCCGGATCGTAATATCGCTGCTGCATGTAAACGAGCCCGGTATCCGGATCCTCCACATGCCCCGTATACCCCGGCCCCGTCGCTACCGGCCCCGCCTGCTGCTTCCCATAGGGCCGATAGTCGTACCGCGCAATGATGTTGCCCTGCGCATCCTCCCGCGCCAGCACCGTGCCCTGCACATCCGTCAGCACGTACGTCGTCGTTTCCGCCGCCGGCGCCGGGCCGCCCCAACCTACGCTCAGCAACACCAGCACGACCGCCGCAACGCGCGCCCACGCCGCGCCTCTCCAACCTGATGCTTTCACGATGGCTCCCTCCTTGGTCCACAGCCGGCCCGCGCCACCACGCCGCGCCCGCCTCATAGCTTCACCGCCGTCACCGGGCTGGACCACGCCGAGCAGCCGTTGGCATCGCAGGCACGTGCCGTGACGCTCTGCCCGGAATGACTGACCTCGGTGGCCGGGATCGATAGCGTCGTGACGTTGAAGGTCTTCACGGCGCCCGTGACCGTATCGGTCGCCCGCACCTCATACCGCGTCGCACCCGTCGCCGCGTTCCAGCTGGCGGTGAGGAACCACGCGTAGGTCGGCTCGGGCGGTGGCGGCATCATGCTCGGCGAGACGTCCGTCGAACCGACGGGGGCCACCTTGAGCGAGGAGGCACCGGCTATCGCACTGAACCCCGTGCTGACCCACCGTACCTGCGCCGTCACGCCCGTCACGTTGGTGACGATCGCCACCGTGACGGTCACGGTGGCGCTCCACGGGCCATTACCACCGCTGTTGGAGGCCATGACCCGATAGCGGTAGCTCGCGACCGCCTTGCCGCTGAACGCCTTCGACGTGCCTCCGCCGCTGTAGACCGTGGACCAGGCGCCGCCGTTGACGCTTTCCTGCAAGGTGTAGCTGGCGGCCTGGAAGACCGTGCCCCAGCTCACCGTATAGCTGCCCGTTCCATTGGTGCTGGGGGCACTCAGGCTCGGCGCCGTGCTGGGCGGGTTGTACACATCGCGCTGGACAGCGCTGACCCAGCCGCTGCAGGCGTATGGGTTGCAGGCACATACGGCATACGAGTGCATGGAAAGCGGCCCGTCGTAGACGCTCTCCACCTCTTTGGACGTACCGGTCGTGCTGCCCACGACGCTACCGGTGCTGGCGTCCTTGACTTCGTAGTACGTGGCGCCGGTGCCGGGATGGTGATCGCCACGGTCGCGACCGCGCCATAAGGCCCGCAGCCGGCTGCATTGCAGGCTCTGATCCGGTAACCGCAGAAGCTTAATTGCCCCATCCCTTTAGCTTACTTTAGCCGCAAATTCTTTATTTAAAAGGAAAACGACAACCCCTCCAAAGCACCATAAACGGACTAGTAACTGTAGCAAGACAATGCGCAAGCACGCCCAAGGTTAGACTCCGCTCCTTTAACTTAATTTCCGCATAAAATCGCATCCCCCAAGGCATTCCATTTCGCCACGCTCTCAAATACCAGTATTTAGCCTTAGAAAAGTTGCCCATTATGTTTTCATAGACAAAACCCATGATCATCATGGCGCACCGATTATTATCAAGCGCAACAGCTTCGCGACATAATGATATAACGTCATTTGATCTATTAGAATCCTTTCTAAGCAGGACTCTTGCATAACCTATAATGCCCTCGCTTCCGAACTTAGCGCTCCGCTCGCTTAAATAAATGAAGTCATCGAGCGCAGCATCAGTTTGAACTTCGCCAAATGTTCCATCCTCGAATGCTCTTGCACGCATAAATCTTGCAGCAAGGCCTATCGAGCTTTCGGGATCTTGATTAATAAACGAGTCCAGCGCTTGCCTGACTTCAGCCACGGATTCGGCAGACTTATTGCGCCTCGCTAAATTGAGATGATCAACTAACTTTTTTTCCGAAAGCTCAAATTTATCTAACGTCTTTCCTACCATTACCTGAGCCCTCATGACATTTTGCAAAGGCACCTGAGCCTGGGTGCGCGCAACCACTTTTATTATGAGCGCCATTCACCAGCCCATCAATCTCAGGTCCGGCGGCGCAGTTGGCAAATCGCGCGGAGAAGGTGGCGGCGGGCTCGGGGGAGATGGAGGCTGTGGAGACTGCGGCCTGGGCTCGACGATTTTTTTGTTCATCTCTCTCGCTTGATTCAACATCCTCTCTATCATTTCGTCCAGCTGCCTCAGGCACTCTACCATTTCAGATTCGACCTGTGGATTCAACGGATCAAATTTAGGATTTCTCGGATCCAATGCCTCAGAAGAAAAACATCGCAACGACAAAACACACATGAAGACATTTCTAGATGTCTTGCTTGTTATGACAGATGTAGCCCGCGACAATACAGCCAATTCTGGAGCAAAAACAACGGCAGCACCACCACCCGTCAAAACTGCCGCACCTTGAATGCCAACTAATATCTGAGCATCTCTTTTGACAATAGCATCCGCTTCAGCAAGGCTTACGCAAGAGTTAGTTTGATGACAGTCTAATATACGATCGGGTTGATTCTTGCCATAACCAAAGCTTTGTCTTACATCGGGATCAATAAAAGTAATGGGGTTGCTTTTAGCATACGAATAACGGCCACTCTCGATAGGAGAAGAGCTAAAAATCGGATCTACGCTCAAGAACCGCCCCACCTCCGGATCGTAATACCGCTGCTGCATGTAAACGAGCCTGGTATCCGGATCCTCCACATGCCCCGTATACCCCGGCCCCGCCGCCAGCGGCCCCGCCTGCTGCTTGCCAAAGGGCCGATAGTCGTACCGCGCAATGATGTTGCCCTGCGCATCCTCACGCGCCAGCACCGTGCCCTGCACATCCGTCAGCACGTACGTCGTCGTTTCCGCCGCCGGCGCCGGGCCACCCCAGCCCAAGCTCAGCGGCACCGGCACGACCGCCGCAACGCGCACCCACGCCGCGTCCCTCCAACCTGTTGCTTCCACAATGGCCCCCTCCCTGATCCACGGCCGGATCGCACCAACGCGCTTGCCCTCCCCCTCCTGCCTCATAGCTGCACCGCCGTCACCGGGCTGGACCATGCCGAGCAGCCGTTGGCGTCACAGGCGCGTGCCGTGACGCTCTGTCCGGAGTGACTGACCTCGGTGGCCGGGATCGATAGCGTCGTGACGTTGAAGGTCTTCACGGCGCCCGTGACCGTATCGGTCGCCCGCACCTCATACCGCGTCGCACCCGTCGCCCCGTTCCCAGCTGGCGGTGAGGAACCACGCGTAGGTCGGCTCGGGCGGTGGCGGCATCATGCTCGGCGAGACGTCCGTCGAACCGGCGGGGGCCGCCTTGAGCGAGGGGGCACTGGCGATCGCACTGAACCCCGTGCTGACCCACCGTACCTGCGCCGTCACGCCGGTCACGTTGGTGACGATCGCGACCGTGACGGTCACGGTCGCGCTCCACGGGCCATGGCCACCGCTGTTGGAGGCCATGACCCGATAGCGGTAGCTCGCAATCGCCTTGCCGCTGAACGCCCTGGACGTGCCTCCGCCGCTGTAGACCGTGGACCAGGCACCGCCGTTGACGCTCTCCTGCAAGGTGTAGCTGGCGGCCTGGAAGACCGTGCCCCAGCTCACCGTATAGCCGCCCGTTCCATTGGTGCTGGGGGCACTCAGGCTCGGCGCCGTGCTGGGCGGGTTGTACACATCGCGCTGGACAGCGCTGACCCAGCCGCTGCAGGCGTACGGGTTGCAGGCACGCACGGCATACGAGTGCATGGAAAGCGGCCCGTCGTAGACGCTCTCCACCTCTTTGGACGTACCGGTCGTGCTGCCCACGACGCTACCGGTGTCGGCATCCTTGACCTCGTAGTACGTGGCGCCAGCGGATGCCTGCCATACGACCGTCAGGGTTTCGAGCTTGGGATTGACGCGCAGGTCGTTGGCGTACACCCCCGTGGGCGCCGGTGGCGGGATGGCGATTGCCACGGTCGCGACCGCGCCATAAGGCCCGCAGCCGGTTGTATTGCACCCAGTAAGTGAACCTGACCCCGTTAGCTGGTGTTGCAGGCTCTTCCGGTAACCGCAGAGTCTTAATTACCCCCGTCCCTTTAGTTACTAGCCATCAGCCGACCGCGGGGCGGCCAAGGCGCGCCAGAACGGAGGAGGCTTAATTACTCTCGCCCCTTTATTCCGCACCGCACTCCAACTGGCTGTATTTTGTTAACCTCGCCTGCTTATCCACGCGCCTTGGTCAACAAGGTCCGTGGCAAAACGGGCCTTGTTCGCCAGGGCGCATCAAAGCCCACTCCCGATTGTTTACGTTTCTTTATCCCCATCAATGAGAATTTTTAAACCGAAACATAAAAAAAACGTAACGCTAACGAATGGAATGACCCACACCCCCACAAGCGCTCTGCGCCTCAAGTTCATATCAACCCCCTCCGTCCCCAGCAAAACAACGGTCGAGCGCAGCATTAGATATAAAGAAATTAACCCATACACGAACAACAATACATCCGCAGCGACAATATGGATGCGATACTGAGAATAAAATTTATCCACAGACTGATCTTCTAAATGAAAAGAAAGCCACACCGCCAAAACAATTGCGAAACCAAGCGCCACAAGAGCCACCCAAGCCCAGCGAGCAAGCTTTTGCAAAGTTTTATTGTACGCAATGTACATATTTTTCACTCCGACGGATCTAAATCGCTTGGACCCCAGTAAAATAAAGAAACTACCACACTTGGAACATTAACACTTATCTCGCCATGAAAAATCAATGGATTCACTTCAACTGCAATATTCCCTTGGCTGACGGCATAATCTTTACGTGATTCGATGCCCACCAAAAAGAACGGGTCCTCATGCCTTTCCTCAATCGAAATGCCACGCGACGCAGAGATTGGAGTTCTCGTCTCCCACCCTCCCGCCTCTCCGCCGAGCTTCAACCGGCCCAACTGAAGAGCTAAAGATGGCCCTTTCCCTTGATACAATTGAGCGTACTCCATATAACCATTAAGCTCACCGCTTTCACCGATGTAACCCGTACCGATCTCAAGGCGACCAAGTTTCCCGACTTTAATTTTAGCGTTGAGACCAAGACGAACGCCCGCTTGTGCCTTGAAGGATTTCAAAAACCATTTTGCGTTCCGTTGGAGCTTCTGTTTAAAAGTCTTCTCGCTCAGACAAAAACTGCATCCTCTTCGACGATCGAAATGATCGAAGTAATAGTCCCCTCGCCAGTCTGATGAAACGCCAGCCAACTGGCCGTCTGGATCGGTGAACATCAAAGGATTGTTGTTTGCATACGCGTAGCGCCCCCAGCTATGGTAGAAACCGGATCCGTACTCAAAAATCGCCCCACCTCCTGTTCGTAATACCGCTGCTGCATGTAAACGAGCCCGGTATCCGGATCCTCCACATGCCCCGTATACCCTGGCCCCGCCGCCACCGGCCCCGCCTGCTGCCTGCCATAGGGCCGATAGTCGTACCGCGCGATGATGTTGCCCTGCGCATCCTCCCGCGCCAGCACCGTGCCCTGCACATCCGTCAGCACGTACGTCGTCGTTTCCGCCGCCGGCGCCAAGCCACCCCAACCTGCGCTCAGCAACACCAGCACGACCGCCGCAACGCGCGCCCACGCCGCGCTTCTCCAACCTGATGCTTTCACGATGGCTCCCTCCCTGGTCCACGGCCGGCCCGCGCCACCGCGCCGCACCCGCCTCATAGCTTCACCGCCGTCACCGGGCTGGACCACGCCGAGCAGCCGTTGGCATCGCAGGCGCGTGCCGTGACGCTCTGCCCGGAATGACTGACCTCGGTGGCCGGGATGGAGAGCGTCGTGACGTTGAAGGTCTTCACTGCGCCCGTGACCGTATCGGTCGCCCGCACCTCATACCGCGTCGCTGTAATGACCCAGTGATTTCCTGCTCAGGTGTTACGTTTAGACGGAGACGCCATGAGCATCGTGATGGAAGAAGAGATCAAACGCTGGACGGCGCGCCGAAAGTCGGCGCTGGTGCTGGAGATCATCCAGGGCAAGACGAGCGTGTCGGAGGCAAGCCGGCAGTTCGACTTACCGCCGTCGGAGATCGAGAGCTGGGTCGAAGACGGCAAGCGTGGCATGGAAAACGCGCTGCGGGCCAAGCCTGAGGACGTGCGTGAGCAGTACGAGCGTCAGCTCAAGGAACTGCAGGAAGCCTACGGCGAAGCCATGCTGGAGCTGCGTGCACGAAAAAAATTGCAGTCCCTGTTGGGCAAGGACGAGACCTGATGGTCACGATCCAGCAGGGACTGCAGGCCGAGGGTGTGGCGGTGTCGATGGCCAAGCTGTGCCGCTGGTTCGAGGTGCCGAGGCGCACGGTTTACTACCGAGCGGTGAAGTCGGCGCCGACGGTCCGGCCGGAGCTTGCCACTCCGATCAAGCAACTGATTGAAGCCGAGCCGTCGTTCGGCTACCGCACGGTGGCCGGCTTGCTGGGCATGAACAAGAACACAGTCCAGCGTACCTGCCAGCTCATGGGCTGGCAGGTACGCAAGCGGGCCGTGGGCATGCGACCACGCATCCAGGCCTTGCCGTCGGTGGCCACGGCCCCGAACCAGCGCTGGGCAACGGACCTGTGCCGGATCTGGGGCGGGCGAGATGGCTGGCTCACGTTGGCCTTGGTGATCGACTGCCACACCCGACAGCTGCTGGGCTGGCAGCTATCGCGGACCGGGCGAGCGACGACCGCCGCGGCAGCCCTGGAGCAGGCATTGATCACGCGCTTCGGCACGCTCGGTCAGGTGCCCGAGCCCTTCCTGCTGCGCTCGGACAACGGGCTGGTCTTCACCAGCCGACACTATACGCGGCTGGTCCGAAGCTACGGCCTGCGGCAGGAGTTCATCACCCCACACTGTCCGCAGCAGAACGGCATGGTCGAACGGGTCATCCGTACGCTGAAAGAACAATGCGCACACCGGCATCGCTTCGAAAGCCAGCAGCATGCGATGCGGGTGATCGGCGACTGGATCAGTTTCTACAACCACCGGCGTCCGCACCAGGCGCTGGGCATGAAGACACCCGCCGAAGCTTATGCTTTAGCGGCCTGACCTGTGCAGGAACCGCTGGGTCATTACATCGCACCCGTCGCCGCGTTCCAGCTGGCGGTGAGGAACCGCGTGCCCGATATAGCGCCCGGTAGCACTTTGCCTCCGTGCCGTACCGCTCGATGAACTGCGCCATCGACAACCCTGCCTGGAACTGCACTTGGTTCATCGCCATGACCGCTCTCCGCCTCGTAACCAGGCTCCGAGACTGCGCCGAGCAGGTCTCACATCACGCGACGTTCGGCTGAGCGTCGCCGCTAATCACGATCCGTCTTGTGCTTCGACTACTTAGCGGCCCTTGCCATACGTACTTTTATCTTGCCGATCTTTCTGCTGATAGCACGTTTTCGACTACCGCCTGCCAGTAAACAGAACTCAAGCGCGTGCCCAAAACAAGATTTGCCCACCTGGCTTCAAGCCAGCCCGCGACGGTACTCGGATTCGGATCTTGCTCGGCATCCGTAGTCACTAGCAGCGCGTGGAGCTTAGCGACCTCTGCGTCTACATCAGTCGCCCAGCCATTCTCAAGAGCAACAATGGCATTTGCCGGAAACGTCCGTGCTTGCCTGCTTTGGCTATTGAGCTCCTTTGCGATCTCGTAGTCCCCTTCATGGATAGCGAGCAAGCTCAACATATGACACGCGACCGCCGATTTAGGGTGATCCCGAAGGGTTGCCGCTGCACGCTCTATCTCATCTGGGTAGCAATAGACGTAGCGGTATACGTCCCACACTGCAGCCTCGAAGGCCCTAGGTCCGTCCATGGCCTTTGCAAGCTGCATTGACGCAGCCTCGCCATCGTCGATCGGAGGCAACATAAGCGCAACCCCGAGGGAAATGGATTCCTCTTCTGATAGGTCGCCGCGTGCAGAAATCTCCTCTAACGAGCTAACAATCCTCTGCAGATCGCCGCTGTCGAGTGCAAGCGAAAGATCACTTCGGCTTCGTAAGATCGATGACATTTTTACCCTGCCGCTCTGACGTGCCCTTAAACACATTCATAGATTGCAGTTCGCCGTTCTTAAAGAACGCACTGACTGTTGCGACCTGACCGTTCATCTTGGTCACAATCGTATTCACTCCGTTTTTTAGAGCTCCCGTCTTGTCAGCAGCCATGATTGCGTCCCGGGCGGATCCGATAATGGCCTCGCGCGTAGCCCCTAGCTGCATGATGCCTTGCCTCACATGGTCAGCCGAGAACACATGAGCAACCTTGAATGCATCTAGCCGAGAAGCCTTCCAGAGGAATCCGCCCGCCTCGCCGAGGAGCTTCCCTTTTCCAAGAGTTACGACCTCAAGTACTGCCATTGCGCCATTGCCTGCGCCGGCACTAGTCCCCTTATCGGCGACCTGGCTAACGCCTTCTGCACCAAATACATTCCACGCGGTAGCTGCAAAGGCCCAGCCGTAGGTTGCGAGACCATCTCCTCGGCCTGCCGCCTGCATGGCACTGGCGTCAATCATTTCGCCAACGCTGTCCCTGCCATCCGGATCGGTAAAGCGATACGGGTTGTTCAGCGCGTAAACGTACCGGTTGAAGTTGGTCATCGGCTTCTCGTAAGCCATTACCGGATCCACGCTCAGGAACCGCCCGACCTGCGGATCGTAATACCGCTGCTGCATGTAGACGAGCCCGGTATCCGGATCCTCCACATGCCCCGTATACCCCGGCCCCGCCGCCACCGGCCCCGCCTGCTGCTTCCCATAGGGCCGATAGTCGTACCGCGCAATGATGTTGCCCTGCGCATCCTCCCGCGCCAGCACCGTGCCCTGCACATCCGTCAGCACGTACGTCGTCGTTTCCGCCGCCGGCGCCAAGCCACCCCAGCCCAAGCTCAGCAACACCAGCACGACCGCCGCAACGCGCGCCCACGCCGCGCCTCTCCAACCTGATGCTTTCACGATCGCTCCCTCCCTGATCCACGGCCGGCCCGCGCCACCGCGCCGC
>NZ_JAGJRS010000011.1 GCF_017837635.1 Frateuria flava | reverse complement strand
TGCCACGTGTCACCTCGGTAGGAAATTCATCCTATCGGGTGTCCAAGGTCATTAGGCCACTTCAGGGTGAGGGGCCGCTCTTGCGGGGAGCCCCGGTCCAAGAGGGGCCTTTCTAACCCCCTGGCACCCGCAGCTTCCCCGCGAGCCCCGACCCCTCACCCTGCCGTCTCGTCGGAGGGGAGAGGGTTCAAGAGCCAAGGCGAAACAAGGCGGCCATCGAGGTCGCGTTGAATACGGAACCTCCGCTCAAGGCACCGCGTGGCGGCACCGTCGAGAGCCAGGGCGAGTTCATCGAAGGCAAAGCGGGCCGAACGCAGTCGAGAACTGAGGCGAGCGCGCTCTGCTCCCTCTCCCCTCCGGGGAGAGGGTTGGGGTGAGGGGCCGCTCTTGCGAGGAACCTCGTCCAAAAGGGGCCTTTCTAACCCCCTGGCACCCGCAGCTTCCCCGCGAGCCCCGCCCCTCACCCTGCCCTCTCCCCGGAGGGGAGAGGGTTCAAGAGCCAAAGAAAAATAAGGCGGCCATCGAGGCCGCCTTTTCGTTACTGCTTTTTCTTGGGTCCGATCATCATGACCATCTGGCGCCCTTCCAGCCTGGGGAAGGACTCCACCTGGCCATTGTCGCCAACGTCCTCCTGGATCTTCCTGGCCAGGTTCTGGCCCAGGTCCTGGTGGGACATCTCGCGACCGCGGAAGCGGATGGTGACCTTGACCTTGTCGCCTTCTTCGAGAAAGCGAAGCATGTTGCGCAGCTTGATCTGGTAGTCGCCCACGTCCGTGACCGGACGGAACTTCACTTCCTTGATCTCGACCTGCTTCTGCTTCTTCTTGGCGGCCGATGCCTTCTTCTGGGCTTCGAACTTGAACTTGCCGTAATCCATGATGCGGCAGACCGGCGGGTCGCCGTTGGGCTGGATCTCGACCAGATCCATGCCCGCTTCCTGCGCCATGGCCAGCGCCTCGTCGCGGGAAAGGATACCCAGCTGTTCCGAGTCGGCACCGATCACGCGCACGCGCGGCACGCGGATTTCGAGGTTACGGCGATTGCCCTTGTTGTCGGTGGTAGCGATACCACTATCCTCCAGAAGAGTTATTGGATTAGGCCACGGCGAACATCAACGCCGCGTTTCGGCCTGAAGTCGTTCGACGAAGTCGGCCAGCGGCATGCTGCCCAGATCCTCGCCCGAACGGGTACGCACGGAAACGGCCCCCGCTTCCTTCTCGCGGTCACCGACCACGAGGAGATAAGGGACCTTCTGTAACGTATGCTCGCGGATTTTATAGCCGACCTTTTCATTGCGCAAATCGGCCTGGACGCGGAAGCCTTTGTCGACAAGGGCTTGCGTCACCTCGCGGACATAACCGGCCTGGGCGTCGGTGATCGAGAACACCGCCGCCTGCACCGGCGCCAGCCAGGCCGGCAGGTTGCCGGCATGGTGCTCGATCAGGATGCCGATGAAGCGCTCCATCGAGCCGACGATGGCGCGATGCAACATGACCGGGTGGCGCTTCTGCGAGGCCTCGTCCACGTACTCGGCGCCCAGTCGCTCGGGCATCATGAAGTCGACCTGCATGGTGCCGACCTGCCAGGCGCGGCCGATCGAATCCTTCATGTGGTACTCGATCTTGGGGCCGTAGAAGGCGCCCTCGCCGGGCAGCTCTTCCCACTGCACGCCGGCGGAGGACAGCGCCTTGCGCAGCGCGTCCTCGGCCCGATCCCACACCTCTTCGGAGCCGATGCGCTTGTCCGGGCGCAAGGCGATTTTCAGCGCAATGTCCTTGAAGCCGAAGTCGCCATACACCTGCATGGCCTGCTGGTGGAAGGCGGTGACTTCCGGCTCGATCTGTTCGGGCGTGCAGAAGATGTGGCCGTCGTCCTGGGTGAAGGCGCGCACGCGCATGATGCCGTGCAGCGCGCCGGAGGGCTCGTTGCGATGGCAGCCGCCGAACTCGCCATAGCGGATCGGCAACTCGCGGTAGCTGTGCAGGCCGGTGTTGAAGATCTGCACGTGGCCCGGGCAGTTCATCGGCTTGAGCGCGTAGGTGTGCTTCTCCGACTCGGTGAAGAACATGTTCTCGGCGTAGTTGTCCCAATGGCCGGACTTCTTCCACAGCGACACGTCCAGCACCTGCGGGCAGCGCACTTCCTGGTAGCCGCTCTTGCGGTACACGCCGCGCATGTACTGCTCCACCTGCTGCCAGATCGCCCAGCCGTTGGGGTGCCAGAACACCATGCCGGGGGACTCTTCCTGCTGGTGGAACAGGTCCAGCGCCTTGCCGATCTTGCGATGGTCGCGCTTCTCGGCCTCCTCCAACTGGTGCAGGTAGGCCTTGAGGTCCTTGTCGTTGAGCCAGGCGGTGCCGTAGACGCGGGTCAGCATCGCGTTGTTGCTGTCACCGCGCCAATAGGCGCCGGCCACCTTCATCAGCTTGAAGGAGCGCAGCTTGGCCGTGTTGGGCACGTGCGGGCCGCGGCACAGGTCGGTGAACTCGCCCTGCGTGTAGAGCGAGAGCTCCTCGTTGGACGGGATCGATTCGATGATCTCGGCCTTGTAGACCTCACCCAGATCACGGAAGAACGCTACCGCCTCATCGCGCGACTTCACCGAGCGCGACACCGGCAGCGCTTCCTTGACGATCTTCTCCATCTCCGCCTCGATCCTGGCCAGGTCGTCGGGCGTGAAAGGCCGCTCGTAGGCGAAGTCGTAGTAGAAGCCGTTGTCGATCACCGGGCCGATGGTCACCTGCGCGCCCGGATACAGGCGCTGCACGGCCTGGGCCAGCAGGTGCGCGGTGGAATGGCGCAGGATCTCCAGCGCCTCGGGACTCTTCTCGGTGACGATCTCCACGCGGGCGTCATGGTCGATCGGGAAGCTGGCATCGACCAGCTTGCCGTCCACCTTGCCGGCGAGCGTCGCCTTGGCCAGGCCGGCGCCGATGGAGGCGGCCACGTCCTGGACGGTCACAGAATGGTCGAACGGCTTCCTGCTGCCGTCCGGGAGCGTCACTTCGATCATGATCGGAACCTGCTGAAATCAAAAAAGGGCGAAACGCCCTTTTGTGTACGGAACAAAGGCGTCGGGAGGTCAGCGATGGAGAGTGGTAGTTGCCATGTCGCACGCTCGACCGGCGCTTACGCGCGGGCCACCTTGAACCAGTCAGACGCTTAGTCTAGCGGAGAATCCCCCGCAGGAGCGCCCTGGGGCGCGACCCCGATGTCCGCCCGTATCGGCGACTTGCCGCATGGCGGTCGCGCCCAAGCGCGCTCCTACAGAAATATTGAGGCATCGTGCATCTGTGCCCGACCCTCACGCGCCTGCCCGCTAGAATGCCCCGCCCCCATCAGGAACCGTAACGGATGCGCATCCTCGTCACCGGCACCGCCGGCTTCATCGGCGCCGCGCTCGCCCAGCGCCTGCTCGCACGCGGCGACGAAGTCTTCGGCATCGATAACCACAACGACTATTACGATCCGTCGTTGAAGGAAGCCCGGCTGGCGCAGTTCGCCGAGCACCCGGGCTACACCCACCTGCGCGCCGATCTCGCCGATGCCGAGGCGGTCGACCGGGCCTTCGCCCAGTTCCAGCCGCAGCGCGTGGTGAACCTGGCCGCGCAGGCCGGCGTGCGCTATTCGCTGAAGAACCCGCGCGCGTACGTGCGCAGCAACCTAGACGGCTTCCTCAACATCCTCGAAGGCTGCCGCCACGGCCAGGTCCAGCACCTGGTCTACGCGTCGTCCAGTTCCGTCTACGGCGCCAACCGCAAGATGCCGTTCGCGGTGGAAGACGCGGTCGACCACCCGGTCAGCCTGTACGCCGCGAGCAAGAAGGCCAACGAGCTGATGGCCCACAGCTACAGCCATCTCTACGGCCTTCCCACCACCGGCCTGCGCTTCTTCACCGTGTACGGCCCCTGGGGCCGGCCGGACATGTCGCCGATCCTGTTCGCCGACCGCATCAGCCGCGGCGAGCCGATCGACGTCTTCAACTACGGCAACCACAGCCGCGACTTTACTTACATCGACGACATCGTCGAGGGCGTGATCCGCACGCTCGACCATCCGGCCGAACCCGACCCCGCTTACGATCCCGAACAGCCCAATCCCGGCACGTCCAGCGCGCCCTACCGCGTCTACAACATCGGCAACGATCAGCCGGTGCAGCTGCTGCGCTTCATCGAGTTGCTGGAGCAGCACCTGGGCCGTTCGGTGCAGAAGAACCTGTTGCCGATGCAGGCGGGCGACGTACCGGACACCTGGGCCGATGTGTCAGCGCTGCGCCGGGACGTGGGCTATACGCCGCAGACCTCGATCGAGGAAGGCGTGGCCCGTTTCGTCCGGTGGTACCGCGAATACCACCAGGCCTGACGCCCCCCAGCTGGCACGCCATGTTTTTGCAGGAGCCCGCTTGCGGGCGATGCTTTTCTTCAAGGCAAAAAACACGCGTCGCCCGCAAGCGCGTTCCTGCAGGTTGAGGATGCCGGATCAGAACGGCTTGGCCAGGACCAGGAAAATCACGCCCAGCAACAGAAGCACCGGCAACTCGTTGAGCCAGCGCAACGCCGTCGCCGCGGGCAGCGCATCGCCCTTTTCGCAGCGCTTCATCATCCGCCCGACGAGCACGAAGTAGGCCAGCAACAAGGCGACCAGGCCGAGCTTGGCATCGATCCAGTGCATGCCTGCCGCCACGTTCGGCAGCGCTGCGGGAAACACCCGCCAGCCCTGCCACAGCACCAGGCCGAAAAGGAAAGCCACGCCGAACATGTTGTGGCCGAACTTGTAGAGCCGGCGCCCCATCAACAGCAGCCGCGTCCGTACCGCCGGGTCGTCGCCCGCCTCTGCCACGTTGACCAGGATGCGCGGCAGGTAAAACACCGTCGCCATCCAGGCGATCACGAACAGCAAGTGGAAGGACTTGATCCAGAGGTAGGTCATGGTCGGCAGCCTGGTGACGGGATCCGGCCATTGTGGCGCACCCGGCCATACCGGTGCATCGCTCGCCGCTTGCGGAATGCGCCCCTGCGCGGCTGCGCCGATGCCCGCGCGCGCCACACCCGCTGGCATAATCCAGGCCTCTCCAGGGTCCTCGCCATGAACCAACGCACGCCCGACTCCGCCAAGCTTGACCGCATCGTCGCCGAAGCCCGCCGTGCCGCCGAGCAGCGCGAGCTGGGGTACCGCGAGCGCGCCCTGAAGATGTACCCCTGGGTGTGCGGTCGCTGCGGGCGCGAATTCACCCGCACCAACCTGCGCGAGCTGACGGTGCACCACCGCAATCACGATCACGACTTCAACCCGCCCGACGGCAGCAACTGGGAGCTGTTGTGCGTGTACTGCCACGACAACGAGCATTCCCGCTACATCGACCACGTGCGCGGCGCGGGCTACGAGTCCGCCGAACAGGCCCCAGCCACCGGCAACCCGTTCGCCGACCTCAAGGCGATGCTCGAGGCCAAGGCCAAGCGCTGAGGCGCGTACCCGGTTGATCGACCGATGCAGCTGGCGTGAAACGCGCTAAGCAGCAACGCGTCCGCAAGAACTTTCGTCGAGCGACCCGGGCGGTGTTATGCGCCACCCTGACAAACGAAAATCCAACATTCGCGTTCAAGGAGCCATGCAGGAGTGGCGAGGCTCCCGCGCTCACGTGCCGTGCGCCGTGGCGCTCTTCCTGCGCGACACGCCCTAGGCAATCACCCGACGAGCCGGGGGCGTACTCGATACCGAACCCGGGACGCCCAGAAGCGCCCCGCCCGCGGCTTCCGTCGCCGCGGGTGAGCCCGCCCGTTCTCCGGGCCCGCGCCCGCCCGCACCGCGGAAACGAAGCTTCGTTCTCGCGGTGTTGCCGCACGCTTCGAGAACCCCGGAGCATTCCATGAAAAACAACGCGAGTCTTCCGCTTCTCGTCTTTGCCGCCGCAGCGCTGATGGCGCCGATGGCCTCCGCCCAGACGCATGCATCGATCCTGTTCACGCGGACCAACCACCGTGCCGTGGATTCATCGAGCGACACGATCCTGTACCGGGTCAAGCCCTCCGGCGACAACGTGGTGCAACTGACACCGATGACCTTCCATGTCGATTACGGCGCCGGCCGCTGGTCGCCGGGGGGTGGCAGCATCGTGTACGAACGGGCGGAGCAGTCACCCGGCACGCATTGGCAGTTGTTCGTGGTCAATCGGCAGGGCGGCTCACCTCTGCAGATCACCCGCGGGTCGGGCAAGCACACGGAGGCGGCATGGGGACCGAACGGGACCATCGCCTACATCACCGACGACAGCGGTACCAACTGCCTGGGCGCTGTCCGTGCAGACGGCACCGGGCAGCGGATCGTGTTCTGTCCGTCGCGCGAGCCTTACCACCGCGGCTACAACATCATGTCCACGCCGCAATGGACGCCAAGTGGCAAGAGCGTGCTGGTCGAAGTAGGCGACTACGGCCCGGGGCTGGATCCGCAGTGGTTCTCGCGCATCTTCCGCGTCAACCTCACCACGGGTGCGGTGAGAAAGCTTACCGAGCAGATCTGGGGCGATCCGAACGGCGGTGGCGGCGGCGACGAGCAATACGTCACGATCACGCCCGACGGCACGCATGCGGTCTATGCCGACGAGGATGGCGATGGCGTGCCGATGCGGCAGGTCGACCTTTCCAACGGCACGCAAACGACGCTGCCCGCCGGGACCATGCCGCGCTATTCGAAGGATGGCAGGAAGATCGCCTTCATTCGCAACGACCACGTATTCGTGATGCGCGCCGACGGCGCCAACGTGCGCCCGGCGATCGCCAACCCCGGCCCGAATGCGCAGTACCGCTTCGCCGACTGGTCCAGCGACGGCCAGCACATCCTGGTCGACAAGATCGCCAATGACCGGTTCCTGCAGATCGTTTACCTGCCGACCGGCAGCGCCCGGACCGTGGCCCGGGGCACCGCCGAAGCCGGCGCATGGTTCCAGCCGTAAAGACGTCCGCTTCGGGGCGACATCCACCACGGTGATGCCGCCCCCGGCTTTCCAGCCGGTCCAGGCCGTACCGATGCAGCCGCCAGTCAGTGGACGGCCTGGACACGAAGCGCGCGGACAACGGCGCGGGCGGGCGCGCGACGGTCAGGTCGCGGGCCCCTGCACCGCCTGCAGGCTGGACATCACCTTCTGGGCGCTCGCATGGGCCTCGTCCACCGTGGCGGCCTTGACTCCCTTCCTGGCTTCCATCGCCGCTTCCTGCAACCGCGACTGGCGCGCCGCATCGCTCTTGGCATCGGCAATTGCGCCCTGACCCATGCCCTTGCAGGGATTTTCCGCCTGCGCGTCGTAGCCGTCGCCGGACGGTCCGACCAGGCAATTGACCACGTGCTGCAGATGCGCGTGCGCCATCTTCAGGTCCGCCGCGCCCATCGCCATGCCCGCATGCGCGGCGGCAGTACTGGCCTCCTTGCTGGCGGCATTGCCCGGATACGCCTGCGCCGCCAGCGGCAAGGCGAGCGCGACCACACATGCCGTCACCCGGCGAATCGACTTCGTTGCCATGACATACCTCCGGTCAAGCGGTGTACTCCGCGGTGCCGGCAGCTTAGTCCCGCGCTTCCGGCGCCAAGTGAACGGGCGCGAACAGCCGACCACCCGGGTTCCACCGCCCTTTCACCGCTTTGGTGCCACAACCAGTCGCAGGACAGCCAACCGGGAGCCTGCCATGAGCGACAACCTGAACAACCGCGGCCCGGCCGATCGCACCCGCGTCAACGTGAACGAGGACTACGAAACCCGCTACTGGGCCAACAAGTGGGGCGTCAGCGAGGACGAGCTGCGCGCCGCCGTCGACCGCGTGGGTGTCATGGCCGAGGACGTCGAGCGGGCGCTGAAGCACTGACCGCAGCGCCCGGGAAGACCGGGCGTACAAGGCGGGCGTACGGGTTCGGCCTGGCCTGCGCCGTGTTCGCTCACCGCATCCATCACGCGCGCGGAGTAGACCAGCGCCGCGCCGGCGTTGAGCGCGACGGCGACGCCGCGCTTCGGCGATCTCCTCGCGCGTCGCCCCGTGCTTGAGCGCTTCGCCCGTGTGCACCGTGATGCAGCCGTCGCATCGCGTCGTCACGGCGACCGCCCGTGCGATGACGAATCACGTCGCGGAAGTCGGCCGGGTCGAACACCTGGTGCAGCAGGTTCGTGTGGCGGCTTTCCCGGCCGTCCATCAGCAGCTGATTGACCCGCATCGCCGCGCCGTTGGCCATCAGCACGTTCCACTGCCGGTCGAGCACGAACGCCGGATACGGCTCCTGGTGCGCCAGGATCAGTTCCACCGCCTGACGCATCCGCTCCAGCACGGGCGTCGCCAGCGCATGCTCCGGACACTCGGGCGCATACCCGGCCGCCAGCCACAACGCGTTGCGCTCGCGCAGCGGCATGTCGAGCACCGCCGCCACGCGCGCCAGCGCTTCGCGTCCGGGTCGCGCCTTGCCGGTCTCGATGCAGCTAAGGTGGCGCGCCGACACGTCCGCCGCCAGCGCCAGGTCGAGCTGGCTGAGCCGCCGCGCCGCGCGCCACTCGCGCAGCAATACGCCAAGCGGGGGATGCGCGATGGCGCGGTGGTCGGGCATGCAGCGCTCCAGGGGCCATCGGAGCTGCGCATCATTGCAGACACGGGCTCTTGGAGCTTGCCCACCAGGCGCCCACGGGAACACGCCCATCGCCGTTCTCCCGGCCATCGAAGCGAGCTGGGCCTTGGTCGACCACAAGGTCGGCGCCGCCCAGCGACAGAGCCTGGTCGGTCCGGTTACCCCGGTCGCATCGCGGGGCGGCGACCGATCGCCGCGCTGACGCGGGCTACAATCCACCGCCCCGAAGCCGCACCTTCCCTCCCATGCGCAACCCACTGCAAGAACAACTGTTGAAAGCCGGCCTGGTCAACAAGTCCAAGGTCAACCAGGTGGCGCGCGAGCAATCGAAGCAGCGGCAAGGCAAGGCACCGGCGGCACCCGGCCCTGAACACGTCGAGGCGCAGCGGCTGCAGGCGGAGCGTGCCGAGCGCGACCGTGCTCTGGCCGCCGAGCGCAATGCTCAGGCGCGCGCCGCCGAACAGCGGGCGCAGGCACGACAGATGATCGACGCGCACAAGGTCGAGCGCGGTGGCGACATCACTTACCGCTTCACCGACGGCGACCGCATCGCCAGCGTGCTGGTCGACCCGCGACTGCGCACCCAGCTGGCCAGCGGCGCGCTTGTGATCGTGCGGTACGGCGATGGCTACGAACTGGTCCCGCGAGCCGCGGCCGACAGGATCCGCGATCGTGATCCGGAGCTGATCGCGTTCGACCACGGCTGCTCGCAAACCACACCCGCCGGCGACGACGACGATGCCTACTATCAGCAATTCCCGGTGCCAGACGACCTGATCTGGTAGGCCGGCGCAGGGGCCGCGACGGAAATCCTGCGGATCCTGTCGCACCCGGCCGCCCTTGGCCCACGGCCGCTCAGAGCGTCCGCGAAAGATCGCAGGATCTCTTCAAGCGGACGGCGCCGTGTCATGCGCTCGCCGGCATGCCCATTCCGACGGATCGCCTGACAACGTCGGCCGGACGCGCTGCTCCCATTCCACGAGGCGCCCGCGAGGGCGCCTCTTTCCCAGTGGCCACACGCCGATGCCGGGCGTTCAAACCCCCGTGAATGCCGCGCAGGAGACGCGCGGGTTCCACATCGAGAACACCCCCGCGGGGTTGTACTTCCACGCCCACACGTGGAGGCTGTAGTGCGCCGGCAGGCGGAAGCGGTTGGGCGCGTCGGTGTGATCGAACAGCTGGCCCATCAGCAAGGGCGGCGATCCATCCGCATGTGCGCCGTCCCACACGTCGGCGAGCGCCAGGTACTCGACCGCGACCAGCCGCGCCCCGCCACCGTGTAGCGGCTCGTAGACCAGCAGTTCCGGATGGGCCACATCCACCATGCCGTCGCCAAGCAGGCTGGCCTTGAGGTAATGCATGCCCATCGCGCCCATGTCCGGACCGCTGACGCAGCCGAGCACCGGGGTATAGCCGTCCGCTTCGGCTTGCGAGACGTCACGGTATCGCGCGGTGGCGTCACGGACCGCCTGGACCAGCGGACCTGCGCGGTGATGCATGAAATTCCATGCTGCGTCCTGCTCCGCCTGCGTGACCGCCGCCGCGACCGCCGGCACGGTGGCCAGCAATGCCGCGCCGACGAAGCCGATCAGAATCGGGTCGATTCGACGTTTCATGAGTGTTCTCCAGGAGCGATGCCATCGGTCCGCCGTCGCGCTGGCTTAGGCGATCCAGCAGGGAACGCGGACCAAAAAGGAGGAACACCGGACCTCAGGAAATTGCGACATGCGCATGAGGTCGCCGAGCCCGCCTCGGATGCATCGCGCCACCCACACGGGCCGTTCGAATCGTTCCATCGGGCCTCGCTCTCTTCAGGCAGGCGCGGATGAAACCCCGAGCGCCGCAAGAACTTTCGCAAGCAAGGAATGCAATACCCGCGCGTGGCCCGTTGCGGGAAGCGGCGGGGTTTCGTCCCGGCACCACCTGAAACCCGAGCCGGGCCGTCATCACGGCGGTAGCCTGGTCGATGCTGCGACCCCAAAGCAGCACATGGTCCAGCCTGGCGAGCTGGGCAGGTGGTGATGCCGGCGAAGCGAACGAGGCCGTACCGCGCACGGCCAGCAGCGCGAACAAAAGGAACATCCGGAGGGAAGAACACACGGCGCACGGTTCCTTGCAGGGTTGGGGGCCCCAACCTGCCCGGCACAACGGTGGCGGGCAATGACCGCGCAGGTCATGAGCGGCTCAGGCCGGCAACAACCGAACTGGATCGGCGCTGCGCTATGGCGTGCCGCGCGCTATCGAAGGGAAGCGAGCAGCGCGATCGCCCAGTACACCCCGATCGCCATCTGCACGGCAAAGGCGCTGAAGCGGATCGTCACCGCCACCGGGCCGACCGACACCAGGTGCACGAGCGACTGGAAGATGCGCGCGCCAAGCAGAAGGAAGGCCAGCGGGTCGGTGATGGCCGAACGCCCGGTCGCGATGGCCACGAGCAACAAGCCACCGAAGACCGGCAGGCCTTCGATGCCATTGGCGTGCGCCCTGGCCAGCCGTTGCATGAAAGGCGACAGACCTGCGTTGTCGGGCGTGAACCGGTCGGCCCGCACCTTGCCGCGCAGCACGAGTTGGGAGCGGATCGCCTCCATGAGCACAAGCAGCAGCAGGGTCCAGGTGATGAAGCCGGTAAGCGCGATCGCGCTGGACGACGTGGTCATGGCACCCTCCCGGAAGCGGACGAGGTTTCAGTTGCGAACCGGCGCACCGGCCCGCGTCGCCGGAAGGCCTCGACCAACGGAGGGCCTCCGGCAGGCGACCGGCGGGATGGTCATCCCCGCCCGTCCGGTCGCCACTGGCGTTTCTTACTCCAGATCGCCCAGCATGGCGTCCTCGCGCGGCGCGGCCAGCCAGCCGGCAATGTCCTCGCCCAGCGCCTTGACCGAACGGCCAAGCACCGAGCACGAGCCCTTGAAGCCGCCGAACGCGCCGCCCATCGAATTGCGCCGCCCCTTGAAGCTGCCGGCGAGCTTGCCGTCGCGGTAAAGCTTGCCCTTGACCGTCACCGACTTGTGGTGGCCCAGGAACGCATTGCCTTCGGACACCACGTCGGTGATCTCCATGACCAGCGCCTGGCCTGGCGAGGTCGCGGTGACCTGCGGCGCGAACTCCACCGTCATCCCCTTCTCGCGCGCGTACTGCGCCACGAAATCGGGCAGCTGCTCGTCCAGTTTGCATTCGCGCTTGACGGCGCCCGGCACGTCGGCGTCCTCGTTGAAAGGCACTGGCCGCTGCACGTGCACCGCATCGGCCGCCTGCGCCGCCTGCAGCATGCCGAAGGCCAGCAGAGCGGCCGTCATGATCTTCCTCATCGCGTCATTCCCTCAGATGCGGCCCTCTTGGCCGGCGCGAAGTATGCCCAAAGGATCAGGCTGCGGGCCACGTGCATGGCCGTATGGGCTCGATCGTGGCCACGCGGGGCCAGCCCGCCGGCGGCGTATGCCGCCGCCGAGCCGCCCGCCCGGGCTCACATAAGACTTCGTAAGACTTCTTGAGGCGGCCATCAAGCTTCCATGTGCCTTTCCGCGATCCCATGCGTGCCTCAGCAATGACAACGAGGACTGCCATGAATGCACGCGATCAAGTGGTGCGGTTTCTCAAGGGAAACGCCGCCATCACCGCGGTGAACTTCAAGTTTCGCGGCTACAAGATCTGGCCGGGCGCCTATCGCACCGACGTCGCCGACGCCATCGCCCGCGGCGACATCAAGATCGGATCGGCGGTGAACCGGAACGCGGCCGCCTCGTATCGACAGGACCAGGACCGGCTGGAAATCGCACCGACGGCAAATTTCTCCTCGACGCACGACCAGGGACTGATCCTGCATGAATGCACGCACGCGATCCTGGACATGCGGGCGATCGGCACGCATTCCGGCTTCGAGGACGAGGCGGTCGCGTACCTGGCGCAAGCCTTCTTCCTGACGCAGACACTCGGCGATGCCCGTGCCACGCCCGACATCCCGGTGCCGTTGAGCGAGAACACGAAAAACGGGAGCGGCATCTATCAGGAAGCCAAACGCATCGCGGCCAAGGCCTTGCGTACCGGCACGTACGGTATCGAGGAGAAGGACGCCGCCAATCTGGTGCTGCTGGTGACCCGCCATCCCCATTACCAGGATGCCGGCGAGTACCCCTCCAACCGCTTCAGGCGGACGTTCCTGAACAACCTGGTGCGCTAGGTCCGTCACCCTGGCGCGCTGGCGCGCGGTAGCGGCAACGATCAGGCGGCGCCGCCCGCCGGCATCACGGCAGCGACGGCGCCCGCTCGGCATCGACCGCACGCTTGATGTCGGCAACGAACGCACGACGCGCGGCCACCAGCGCCTTGCTGGTGGCCTGCGGCCACGCGGCGACCTGGGCGATCACCAGCTTGCGCGCAGGGTCGACGTACACCATCTGGCCGAAGATGCCGATCGCCGCATAGCTGCCATCGGTGTCGGTCCACCACAGATAACCGTAGCCGCGATCCGGCTCGTCGACGCCGGTCTGCCGGCGCACGGCGCCCTCCAGCCAGGCACTGGCGATCACCGGCTTGCCGTCGATGCGGCCGCGGCCGAGCATGAACTGGCCCAGCCGCGCGTAATCGGCCAGCGTGGCGGACAGGCCGCTGCCGCCCGTATCGCTGCCGTCGCACTCGTCCTTGATCCAGTACGCATCGTCAGCCATGCCGTAGGGCTGCCAGATCGTCTGCGCGAGATAGGCGGCCAACGACCGGTGCGTGGCCCGCTGCACCAGGATGCCGAGCAGATCGGTCTCTGCGGTGTTGTAGTTCCAGTGCGTGCCGGCCGGCCATTGCCGCGGGAGCCTGGCCAGGTACGTCAGCACGTGGGCGCGGCCGTCGACACAGGGGCCCAGGTACATCTGCGCCACGTCGGAGCTGGCGTCGGCGTAGTCCTCGTTCCAGCGCACGCCGGAGGTCATCGTCAGCAACTGCTGTACGGTGACGTCCTGGTACGCGGTGTGGCGCAATTCCGGGATGTAGGTGCCCAGGGTGTCGTCCATGCTGCGGATGTGGCCCTGCTGCAGGGCGATCCCGAGCAGGGTCGAGGTCACCGACTTGGCCACCGAGAACGAAGTCCAGCGCTGCCGAGGGCCGAAGCCGTCCGCATAGCGCTGCAGGCGCACCTGCCCATCCTGCAGCACCATCACGCCGGCGATGTGGTAGCGCTTCATGTAGCCGGCGAGCCAGGCCGGCGTGTCCTTGCCTTCCACCGACAGCGGCTGCCCCTGCGGCAAGGCGTGGACATGCGCGCCATGTGCGGCCCGGTCGCTCGGGAACATGTCATACATCCGCGGGAAGCGCGCCTCGCGCTGCGCCTGGCTCCAGAACAGCACTCCCTCGCGTTGCTGCCCGATGGTCGGGCCGGCCGGTTCTGCCAGCGACGGGAGCGAGAGGGCAAGGCAAAGGGTGCCTGCGATGAGGCGGACGAGGCGGTTCAGGGACATGGGAAGGCCAACGCGATGCGAGATCCGCCATTTTACGGGTGACCGGGCTTGTCGGACGGCCTGCGCCGCGCAGACGGGAAAGTACGCCAACCGCAGGGGGCCGGCGGGCGCGCTCCCCACCTCGGTGGGGAGCGCGC
>NZ_JAGJRS010000010.1:78515-188714 GCF_017837635.1 Frateuria flava | reverse complement strand
TGCGCCGGCTGGGCCTGCGGCACGTACGCACGCGACCCTACACGCCCCGCACCAACGGCAAGGCCGAGCGCTTCATCCAGACGGCACTGCGCGAGTGGGCCTACGCTCGAAGCTATGAGCACTCGGCCCAGCGCGCCGCCCATTGGCTGACCTGGCTGCACCAGTACAACTGGCACCGCCCGCACGCCAGCCTCGACTACCGGCCACCGATCGCCCGCATCGCCATGAACAACCTGGTGGGTTTACACAACTAGCCGGACGCACACCGAGCACAGTGTTAGCGTAACGGTCCGACCGCGGCGGACGGCTTCGCCGCCGCTGAACTCCAGCGTTAGGTCCCACATGTCAGCTTTTCCTCCCGCTCTTCAGTTTCTACACTCGATGAGAGAGTTGGATCACCTCACCCAGGCGCTTGCTGACGGGCTGATGTTTACACGCCACAAGGTGCAGTTTCGGCCTGCGGATGCTCGCGAACACTGGGAAGAGCTATTGGAGGAGATGCATCCGCTACTGAAGGGCAAGCTCCGCCAACTCGGCAAGCCGTGGGAATCGTTGGCTGAAGAGCGCCGGCGCGCACTGATGTTTGGGCTCGGTTCGATGACGGCGGACATGCCGATGATCTGTTTGACTGAAGTCCCCAACGGACGCGAGGTGACGTTCCATCAATATCAGTACGGCAGGTATGGCCTATTCATTCGGCGCGAATGGCTTGAGCGGCAGGGTGCCGATCGGGTGCTTTACCTGGGTGAGAGGTCTGCAGTCACACTGCTCGTTTATAGGTTGATCACCCTGGCCAATATTCTCGGTCTTCACTTGAATCAGACAGGCGATCCGCTCTTCGAAAATATGACAAGCCGCGCCACCCTTGATTTGCTCGCATATGTCGAAACTCGCGGCAACTTAGAGGAACTCGAGTGGCGTATCGCCGGGAGACATGAGTTCATGGGCGGAGATAGTGACGTAGGCAAGCGATTGCCACTACGCCTGGAGGACGTCGAGATGGTTCTAGTGGAGGATCCGAAGGAAGTCCAAATATTGAACGAGCTGCTAAGAAATTTGTCAGCGCAACAGTCCACCACTTACTGTCCCCCAGTCAAGTGCAGCGCGGGTGACGCCTAACTTGCTCAAACGCCCAATTCCCCAGCTCGCGGGCGCAACCTCGGTCGACCGTTCTATTGCCGCTAATGGAGGGCTGCGTGGCCACAAACGATGCTTTGCTACTCGACGGCTTAATCGATGACTTGCTCGAGAAAGAGCAATCGTCCGACCGTGGTCGCACCTTTGAATTTTTCGCCTTAGGCCAGTTGCTGAAAGAGTGGGATCTGAGCGTCGACGAGCTCGAGTCGGGCTGGACAGACGGGCGTCAGGACGGTGGCATCGATGGCTTCTATGTCCTAGTTAATGGACACTACATCAGCGACCTTTCCGAGTTCGTATGGCCGAAGGTATCGGCAAACATGGTCGTGCACATCGTCACATGCAAGCACGCGGACAGCTTCAACCAAGGGGCTATCGACGCGCTTATTGCATCGTTGACGGAGCTCTTGGATCTGTCAAGAGAAGATCGCGATCTTAAAGGCGCTTACTCTTCTAAGTTGCTTACCTGCCGAAACCGCCTGCTCGTCGCCTATCGAAGGCTTGCGCCCCGCCTCGCAGGCTTTGCGGTGAAAGTTTCGTACGCATCGCGTGGCATCCGCGATAGCGTAGGCCTCGAAGTACAGGCGAGGGCACACCAAGTAATAGCCTTAGTGAGGTCACATTTCCTTGGCGCAGATGCCACGTTCGATTTCATCGGCGCCAGCGACTTGGTGGAACTTTATCGTCGTCGCCCGGTTTTCTCTCTGGACCTTACGTATCAAACGTCCCTTAACAATTCAGGCTCGAACTACATTCTGCTAGTAGGCCTTGAGGACTACTATGCCTTCTGCCGCGATAATGAAGGAAAGTTAAGGCGCTATCTTTTTGACTCAAATGTCCGGGACTTCATGGGCCTGAATCGGGTGAATGAAGACATCGCAGCAACGCTGGATGTCGCCGGTGACGCCGACTTCTGGTGGCTAAACAATGGCGTCACGATACTCGCCACTAACGCTTGGTCGACCGGTAACACACTTCACATGGAGAACGTTCAGATCGTCAACGGCCTACAGACAACGGAGACGATTTTCCGTAACTTTGCGAGGCGTGACCAGCTGATGGTCACCGCGTCCTTGTCGGCGGACCAGCGTGATAAACGGGCGGTTATGGTGAAGGTCATCAGCTCCGCCGACGAAGTCACGCGCGATGAAATTATCCGAGCGACAAACAATCAAACGAGCGTCGAGCAGATATCGCTCCACGCCACGGACAAGATACAACGCGATGTCGAAGATGCATTAATTCGGTGCGGTCTTCACTACGAACGTCGAAAGAACTTCTACGTTAACCAGGGCGTGGCCACTAGCAGCATCTTAACGCCGATGTACCTGGCAGCTGGCGCGTTGGCGTTGGGCCGCCGTCGCGAGCCTTGGTCCGCTGTCGCACTTAAGCAACGTCACTTGCGTAGCGGCAGGTTATACGACGAGCTTTTTGGCGAGAAGACGAATTTGGCGCTTTGCGCGCCCATCGCGAAAGTTATGAAGGCCGTCGATTCGGTGCTGCTGGCGGAGCGTCCAGCAAAGGCCTCAGAGGGCTTTCTGAAGAAGAATCGTTATTTGGTCGCGTTGCTCGCGGTTGCCCGCAGACTGGGGACGTTTAACTACGCAGACAAGGACTTTGTCGCCATCGATTGCAATGCCGACTTTGCTCAAGTCATTAGCTCCTCGTTAACCGCAATCCCATCGGCCGAGAAACGTATGGGTAGAAGCAAGGGGCAGGACGTGGCGATCTGTGAGCGCTTCGCCCAAATGTTCGACCTTGATGGCGTGGCGCGTATCCGTGAAGCGGGGAACGCCTTGAAGGAGCGGGAGCCGATGCCGCGCAGCCGGAAGGAGGCAAGCGCTGTGGTCTCAGATGGTTTTATCGAGCAGGTCTTCGCAGTGCTTCCGCCGCAGCCGTGGAAGCCGGGAACTCATCATCTGGTATGCAGGCGGCTGGCGTGCAGCGAGGTTGACTACTTTGCGGCCGTGGCGCGACTTA
This sequence comes from Frateuria flava, assembly GCF_017837635.1. GTDB lineage: Bacteria > Pseudomonadota > Gammaproteobacteria > Xanthomonadales > Rhodanobacteraceae > Frateuria_A > Frateuria_A flava. Next base: position 185,597 of record NZ_JAGJRS010000010.1, on the reverse strand, counting down.
TCGCTGCGGGACGGGTGTTGCGGCAGCGCGACGGCGTGATTTACACAGCCGACGGCTCAGTAGCAGGTTACGACCCTGCGCGGGTGGCACCGGCGGAAGACGGTTCACTCCGGCTGGTCGTTACAGAACCTGGTCGGCCAGTTAATACAGAACCTGGTTGCGCAACGGGCGGTTGAGGCGGCTCCAGAGCCGTTCAGTGGCGCCGCCCGGCTCGCGCGCTTCCACGTGGTCACTACCGTGGCTTTGTGGCTAAAACCTTGTGTCGTAGACAGACGAATGGCCGCTTCTGGCCGAGAGCAGACTTGAGGGTTATGAGAGGCCTCACGGGCTAGCCTGCACTTGGCCTTTCCAGTGGGAACCACATGAACAAGAGCTTGGCTGCCAACTTGGCGTTGGCGTTTATGGTGTTGTCGACCGTTGCACTCATCGCGGCGATGAGTGCAACGGCATGGGAGCACGGCCCCGGACCGCAACCGATGCATGATCCGCGGATACAAGCGCTTTGGGCGACCGGGTCCCAACTTTTCCTCGTGAGTGGGGCCGCGCTGGCAGGCTATGCCTACGCCGGGTCAAAAACGCGCTCCATCGTCGCGCTACTGCTGGGCGTCACGCAGGCAACCTGGTACCTCTGGATTGCTTTCTAGGCGTCAAGGAGTTCTCGGCCTCCGACCCGAAGCGGGCATTGGGGGACGCTCCCTACGAGACGTCGCTTTGCGGGCGTCCATCCATTTGCGCCAGCCCAGGCAGACAGCAGAGATCATCTGCATGAAGCTAGGGTTTTCCAAGGAGCTCCACCAGCCTCGACTCGCATGGTGAGAGATCGTGGCCCCGCCGCTGCGAGATCACGAACGTGAGAGAGCGGATGTGCCAGGCACGGCGCTCCAGTTCGACCAACTGTGCGCATGCCAAGTCCTCGCTGACGAGGTGGCGTGGCAGGTGTCCCCAGCCCAGGCCGGCCTTGAGCAGATCACGTTTGGCGCCGAGATCGTTGACCAGCCACTGGCGCTTCCCGGCGACGCCCTGCTGGATCTTTTCGGCTCCGGGCTGATTGTCCGTCACGACCACCTGGATATGACGGCCGAACTCGTCCACCGGGATCGGCTTCGGTGTCGAGGCGAGCGGATGGGAGGGTGCGCATACCGTCACCATCTCCGCCTCGCGCAACCAGTGGCGTTCGATGGCATCCGGATTCACCTCCGGCACGTTCTCGATCGTGACGGCGAGGGCGCACACTTTTTCGAGCACCAGCTTCTCGCCGCCCTGCATGGTCGTGATGTGCAGGTTGATCGCGGCCGTCGGGCACTCGTCCTGCACCGTGCGCAGGCAGTCGATCAGGTGGGCGCGCGGAAAGTAGGCGTCGACCGCCAGCGACACCTGCGGCACCCCGGCCTGGGCGATCGCGCCGGCCCGGTTCTTCATTTCTTCCGTACGCGAGATCACCGCCCGTGCATCCGGCAGCAGGCTCCGCCCCGCCGCGGTGAGCTGCGCCTTGCGTGTGTTGCGTTCGAACAGCTCGACGTCGAACGCGCTTTCCAGTGCCTTGATCGCGTGGCTGATGGCCGACTGCGCACGTGCGAGTTTCCGCGCCGCACCCGAAAAGCTCCCCTGATCGCACACCGCGACGAACGCACGCAGCTGGTTGATGGTGACGTTGTCGAGCACCTTGTATACAGAAAATAGATCGAGTTGATCGATCTTTCGTCAATTGCGTTGATGCGTCAAGCGACCCAGATTGATCAGGCGACCGGCCCGCATGGGCCAGCCCGCCCCATCCCCCGCATAGAAAGGACCACCCCATGAGCTACGCCATCATCGGTTTCGGCGCCATAGGCCAAGCCCTCGCCCGCGCTTTCGCCCGCAACAACATCGAGGTCACGGTCGCCAGCCGGCGGCCGCCCGAAGCCTTGTTGCCACAGGCGCAGGCGATCGGACCCACGATCGTGCCCAGGACACTGCAGGAAGCGCTCAAAGCTGACGTGATTTTCCTCGCCGTGCTTTTCGAAGGGCATCGCGAGGTCGCCCGATTGCTGCCGACCTGGAAGGGCAAGACCGTCGTGGACGCGATGAACGGTTTCGAGGGGCTGTCCTCGGCCGATGTCGCCAAGGCCTTCCCCGGTGCCCGATGGGTGAAGGGCTTCAATCACCTGCCTGCGAGGACGCTGGCCGCCGATCCGAGCGCCAACGGCACCCGCCGCGTCGTGTTCCTGTCGAGCGACGACGAAGCGGCCACCGCGCAGGTGGCGGACCTTGCCAGTCACCTGGGTTTCGCCCCCGTGAACCTCGGCAAGCTCGCCGAAGGCGGCGCGCTGGTGCAGGTGCTCGACAGGAGCTGGGCGCCGCTGATCTTCCAGGACCTGTTCAAGAACGATCCCGAGCGCACGGCCACCGCCGCCGCTTGATCACCCATCGACGCCATCCCCACCAAGGCCCCCATGACATGACCCGACTCAACGGAAAGACCGCAGTGATCACCGGCGGCGCGACCGGCATCGGCCGCGCCGCGGCAAAGCGCTTCATCGAGGAAGGCGCCTTCGTTTTCATCTTCGGTCGCCGGCAGGCAGCGCTCGACGCCGCGGTCGCCGACCTCGGGCCGAACGCCCGCGCGGTGCAGGGCTCGGTCTCCGACCCGGCCGATCTCGACCGGCTCTACGCGGCGGTCAAGGCCGAGCGCGGCACCCTCGACATCGTGTTCGCCAATGCCGGGACGGGAAGCCTGCTACCGCTCGGCAAGATCACCGCCGAGCACATCGACGAGACCTTCGACACCAACGTGAAGGGCACGATCTTCACGGTCCAGCAAGCACTGCCGCTGATGGGTCCGGGCGGCTCGATCATCCTGACCGGATCGAGCGCCGGCACCACGGGCGCCCCGGCTTTCGGCGCCTACAGCGCGAGCAAGGCGGCCGTGCGCAACCTCGCCCGGACCTGGGCGGAGGACCTCAAGGGCACCGGCATCCGGGTCAACGTGCTGTCGCCCGGGCCGACCGCGACCGAACTGGCAAAGGCAGCGATCGGCGAGGATGGCATGAAGGTCTTCGCCTCGATGAATCCGCTCCAGCGCATGGCCGAGCCGGCGGAGATCGGCGCGGCGGCAGCCTTCCTCGCCTCGCCGGACAGCAGCTTCATGACCGCCAGCGAGCTCGCCGTCGACGGCGGACTGGCTCAGCTTTAGGCCTGCCCCGCCCGACCGCCTGCTTCCTACCCCACGCCGCTTCGGAGGCCACCATGTACCCACAGTCAGCACAATCGGCGTTGATGCGCTTCGCGCGAGCCGAGACCGGCTTCACCGTGATCGACGTCTATCCGGGCGACGGGCACTGGACAGGACTCTTTTCTGACGTCGTCGGACCTGACGGGCGCGTCTGCAGTTTCGTGCCGGCCGAGGTCGCTCATCTGGATAACGATCCGGTCGGCCGCAGTCGCGCGCTGGCGAAGAAGCCGGGACGGGAGAACGTCCTGGCCGTCTCGGCGGACCTCATGGCGTTGCCACGGAGCGCGCCCACCGCGGACGTCGTGTGGCTGCACCTGTTCTATCACGACCTCCACACCGCGCTCCTGCAGGCCAGGGGCGCCACCCCGGCCGACTTCAATCGGGGCGTCCATGGATGGCTCCGGCGCGGTGGCTTCTACGTCATCGTCGACCACGCCGCCGCCGCGGGAACGGGCACGCGTAGCGCCGGATCGCTGCACCGGATCGATCCGGCCGTCGTTCGCGAAGAAGTGGAAGCCGCCGGCTTCGTGCTGGACGCCGAAAGCAGCCTGCTGGCGAACCACGGCGATCCGCACCCCAGCAAGGTCTTCCACCCTTCGATCAAGGGCCGGACCGATCGCTTCGCCTATCGGTTCGTGAAGCCGTAGCCAACGAGTGATCGCCTGCCAGGCGATCAGTCCAGCAAGCGCGGAAGCATTGCCGCTCACCAACGCCCGTGATCGTCCCGATCACGGCCTTGGAAACGTTTGATCCTCCATCCAGGAACCATCATGTCCAACCCATCCAATTTCCCGAAAGAACTCAGCGGCCACCGTGCGCTCGTCACCGGCGGCACGCGCGGCATCGGCGCAGCGGTCGCCCAGCGCCTGCTCGATGCCGACGCCAAGGTCGTGGTCGTCGCACGCAAGGCGGACAAGGACATGCCCGCGGGCGCCACGTTTGTATCCGGCGACGTCTCCACCAGCGCAGGCGTGCAGGCCATCGCGAAGGAGGCCCTGGCAGCGCTCGGCGGCCTCGATATCCTGGTGAACAACGCCGGCGGTGCGCGTGCGTTCCTGGAAGGCTCGTGGACGATCCCCGACGAGGCGTGGGACGACAGCTTCACGCTCAACCTGCAGGCGGCGATCCGCCTCACCAATGCCTTGCTCCCGGCGCTGCGGGAGTCCAAGGCGGCGGCCGTCGTGAACATCTCCTCGGCGGCGGCGTCGATGCCGTTTGGGCCCTTCGTGCACTACGGCGCGGCCAAGGCGGCGCTCGAGTACTACTCGCGTACGCTTGCGCTGGAACTGGCGCCGGGCATCCGCGTCAACGTCGTGTCGCCCGGCGTCATCGCGACGCCGGGCTCCGACGAATTCGCCCGGACGACACCGGGTTTTTCCACGGATGCCTGGCTCCAGCTTTTGCCGCTGGGCCGGATCGGCGCCACCGAGGACGTCGCCGAGGTCGTTGCGCTGCTCGTGTCCGATCGCGGCAAGTTCCTGACCGGCGCGAACTACCGTGTCGACGGTGGGATGACGGCGCGCTGACGGATGCAACAAAGCGGTCGGCGCCTATCGCCATGGGGCAGCGATTGGCACCTCGCCCCTTCGCATGTTGCCAAACGGCGACCGGATCTCCACGAGCCAGCGGCTGAAACCTGGGTGTCCGATGTCCGTTGCTGGCCGGTAGCAGACGCAACGCACCGATGATGGCAATGTCCGCTTCTGCCTGGCGCAGTGGGCGGCACACCGCCGGCAGCAGTCGTCCTAGGAAAAACTCGCCGATCAGCTCGCGCAGCCGGGCGCATGCCGATAGAAGCGCTGCTTCGTCCATGGAGGCGATACCGGCGGTTATTCGCATTGCCGCACGCCACGGTGGGCTGAAACCTCCCCCGCGGGGCGGTCGCGTTTTGCGTCTATGTTTCGTGCTTGCCGTGGCAAACCCGATCCTTGCGGGGTCCTAGCCGTTCCTTAACGGATGCTGTGTTCGAGTGGCTGCCAACCAACCGGCCCCAGGTGAGCCACATGCAGACCACGTATCGCACGGCCTTTGCGGAGCGCCCCGCCCGCCGCGCCTGACTGCCAGGTCGGGCCGTCTTTTCCGATTCCCCCACCCTTCCCGTCCTGCCCCAAGGCAGGGCGCTGCCGGTTCGTCCCCGACAGGAGTGCGTATGGCTGACATTGCGATCATTGGCGGAGGCGCTGCGGGCGCTTCGCTTTTCGGCGAACTGCTGCGGCACGGCACGCGCGTGCACTGGATCACCGGGGACCGCCCGGCGGCCGGCCGTGGCGTGGCCTATGCCGCCGGCAGCGACCGGCACCTGCTCAACGTGCGTGCGCACGCGATAGGCCTGTTCGCCGGCGGCGAGGGCGAGTTCCTGCAGTTCGCCAGGCGGCAGGTCGATGGCGTGGGAGCCGACGACTTCCTGCCGCGCGGCCTGTTCGGCGATTTCATCGAGGCGCAGGTGCGGGCCTGCGCGGACCTGGCGCTGCAGCAGGGGCGGCCCGTCCAGATCCACCCCGAGGACGCGGTCCGGATCGAGCCGCTGTGCGACGGTGGCTACGCGGTGCGCCTGGCCAGCGGCGTGCTGATCAAGGCCGACGCGGTCGTGCTGGCGCTGGGTGCGTTGGCGCCTCGGCCGCTGAAGGCGGTGTCGCGCGAGGCGCTGCAGAGCGGCGCCTACGTGCTTGATCCGTGGCGTATCGCCAGACAGGAACCGGCACCGCGCCGCGTGCTGGTGATCGGCACTGGCCTGACCGCCGTCGATACGCTGCTCTCGGCCGCCGAACGCTGGCCGTCCGCGGAACTGGTGGCGCTGTCGCGCCACGGGCGATTTCCGTTCGAGCACACCGCGTTGCCGTCGGCGCCGTACGCGCGGCAGTCTGCGCTCAATAGCGCCTTGCTTGCCTGCGGAAGCCCGCTCGCCATGCTCCGGCGCGTGCACGCCGCCATCGAAGCGGCGCCACAGACGGACTGGCGCAGCCTGCTCGACGGCATGCGTCCGATCAACGCGCGGCTCTGGCGACGGCTGAATGCGAAGCAACGGCGGCAGTTCCTGCGCCACCTGCGCTGGCTGTGGGAAGCGGCGCGCCATCGCGTGGCGCCGGCCTCGGCCCGGGCACTGGACGCGATGCTGGAACACGGACGCCTGCAGGTACACGCGGCGCGCGTGCTCGGCGTCGACGGGCACGGGCCGCTGCAGGTCCGCGTGCGCCACCGCGCCACGCAACAGCTGGACACGCTTGGTGCGGACCTGGTGATCCAGGCCACCGGGCTGGACACCGCCGTCGCGTTCACCGAGCACACGCTGCTTTCGCGGCTGCTGCGCGACGGGCTGGCGACACCCGACCCGCTGCAGCTGGGCGTGGCCGCGCACCCGGACGGCCAATTGCTCAACGCCCGCGGCGAGTTGCAGGTCGGGTTGTACGCGATCGGCGCGTTGCTGCGCGGCAACCTGTGGGAGTGCAGCGCGATGGCCGAGATCCGCGTGGCCGCGCAGCAACTGGCCCGCCGGCTGGCGGCGGCGGATGCGCAGGTACCGCGGGGGGAAAGCGCCATGGCGGTGCGTCCGGCGCTCGCACCGTAGGGTGAGTCATCGCCCTCACGGACTCGCCAACCGTCCACTGACCAGTGAATCCTTCCCCCGCTTTGGCGGGGGAAGGATTCGGTTGTGCGGGTCGGCGTGGCTGGAACGGAAATCCCACGGCGCGCTCTGGAAGCCTTCCCCTGCAAGCGGGGTCCGGTTTCGGTCGCTCATGTTTCAACAGGTGGCGCGCGTCGGCGTACAGGGTCTTGCGGCCGGCAAGGCATGGGCGCGAAAGGAACCGCACCGCCACGTCCGGGCGCGGAAGCCGGCCACGCCGGCTTCGATGCGGGTGGGGAGGCGTGCGCCTCCGTCAGCTTGACGGCGCAGTCGTTGCAACGGGCTGCGAACGTCCGTCCGTCGAGCCGCACCTGGATCGCCCAAGCGCGCTCACGCAGGGCTACGCCAGCATGGCCAGCTCGTCGACGTGGTGGAACAGATGGTCGGGGCGCAGGTGTTGCAGGGACTGCGGCGTGCCGTAGCCCCAGGCGACGGCGCCGAAGGCCACGCCGGCGGCACGCGCCGCCTCGGCATCGGTGATCTGGTCGCCCACATAGATCGCGCGCCCCGGCGGGATGCCGGTCTTTCCGAGGACGCGCGCGATGCGCCGGCGCTTGCCGAAGATCGAGGCGCCGCATTCGGCGTGCGCCAACCGTCGCCAGTGAGCGTCACCGAGAATCCGGCGGCAGTTGTCGCTGGCGTTGGACGTAACCAGCGCGAGGGCTGCGCCACGCCGATGCAGGGTATCCAGCGCATCGCCCACGCCATCGAACAGGCGCACGTCCGCCTCGCGCATCAGTTGCACGAAGCTGCGCGCCACCAGCGGAAGCTTCCAGCGCGGCAGGCCCACGTGACGCATGACCTCGCGCGCGCCAAGCGTTCGCAGTGGCCCGATCTCCGCCGGCTGGATGCGACGGAAGCCATGGCGATCGGCCAGCTGGTTGTGGACGCTCACGAAGAACGGAAAAGAATCAGCCAGCGTGCCGTCGAGGTCGAAGATGATCAGGTCGTAAGTCATGGGTGCATCCGTGGGCGGCGTGCGCGGGGCACGCCGCCCGTAGGGCGTCAGGCGTTCGGCTCGCCGCAGCGGCAGGGCTGGCCGATGCCACAGCCGCAGCCACAACCGGTCGGGCTGGCCGGCGCGGCCTGGCAGCCGCAGCTGCAGCTGGCGCCGGCACAGTTGGCGCAATGGCAGGCGAAGGTGTCGTTGGTGTTCATCGGTGATGTCCTCGTTGGGTAGGGTACGTGGGTAGGGGTACGGAGATCGATCCGTGGGGGCATTGTCCGGCGCGCCCCTACCCGCCGCTTGAACTGAAGGGCTAACCTTCGCAACGTTCCCGTGCCCACGCGGAGGCTCGCAATGTCGCCAACCCTGGTTGCCAGCCCGGCCGACGCCCGTCGCGGTGCAGGCGGCGTCGGCCGTGTCTTGCTGTGGAAGGGCGCGAGCGTCTGGGTCGGGCGCGACACCGGCCAGGTGCAGCCGCACAGCCACCATGCCATCCAGATCACGCTTGCCGCGACGCAGCCGATCCGCATCCGCGGCGCGAGCGAAGGGGCATGGCACGAAACCCTTGCGGCCATCGTGATGCCCGATCGTGGACACGTCTTTGATGGTTGCGGCCAGCCGGTGGCGATGGTGTTCGTCGAGCCCGAAACACTGGCCGGACGCGCCCTGCTCGCCCGTTATGGAAACCGCGACGTCAGCCTGCTTGCCGACGAGGGTCTGGCCACGCTCGCCGCCGCGCTGCATGCGGTGTTCGAGACGCGCGGGACCGATCAGGCGCTGATCGCGGCCGCGCAGCGCGTGGTCGAACATCTGGCCGCCACGCCCGCGGGGCCGCAAGCGGTCGACCGGCGCATCGCCACGGTGCTGGAGCGTGTGCGGGACCAGCCCGGTGCCGAGCTCACGCTCGCGCAGGCGGCCGCGCTGGCGCATCTGTCGCCGAGCCGTTTCCGGCATCTGTTCGTGGCGCAGACCGGCATTTCCTTTCGCGCCTACCTGCTGTGGGCGCGGGTGGGCTTTGCGGTGGCGCGCGGCCTTTCCGGCGGCTCATGGACTGACGCCGCGCAACAGGCCGGCTTTGCCGATTCGGCGCACCTGAGCCGCACCTGCCGGCGCATGTTCGGCCTGGCGCCGACGATGCTGGTCCCCGAAGACGCGGCGCCGCCGCAGGGTCGCGGCCGCACGAGCGCTGCGGCGGCGAACCCGGCCTAAGCGGGCGGCTGCCAGAGTTCGATGCGGTTGCCCTCGGGGTCCATGATCCAGCCGAACGCACCGAACTCGCTCTGATCCACGCGCTCGTCCACCTCGACGCCCTCGGCGCGCAGCCGCTCCAGCAAACCGGCCAGGTCGTCGACGCGGAAGTTGACCATGTAGGCCTGCTGGCTCGGCTGGAAGTAAGTGGTATCGGCCGGAAACGGCGTCCACAGCAGATAGCCCGGGCGCGAGGCATCTTCCTGGAAACGCACGCCGCCCCAGGCCTCCGGTTCCATGCCCAGGTGCCGCGCATACCACGCGGTCAGCGCGGCCGGATCGCGCGACTTGAAGAAGATCCCACCCAGTCCGATGACCTTGGCCATGACCACTCCCCGTTCGCCGTCGGCCGCGGGTGCGGCCGCCCCAGGCGCTTGGCCGGATAGTGCGCCACCACGGCGCGGCGGACCAGCCATGCGACGCGCTGCCCCGTAGGAGCGCACCCTGTGCGCGACCGCCATGCCGAACACCCGGCGGCTTGACGCCGTCGGTCGCGCACAGGGTGCGCTCCTACAAGGGGCGCGCGGCGTCGCGGAAGAACGCCTGCACGTCGCCCAGCTCGCGCGTGCGCGGCATCGGCGGCAGGCTGGCCAGGAACAGGCGGCCGTAGCCTTTGCTGGTCAGGCGGGGGTCGCACAGCATCAGCACGCCGCGGTCGTGCACGTCGCGGATCAGGCGGCCGGCGCCCTGCTTCAGGGCGATCGCGGCGGCGGGCACCTGCCAGCCCATGAACGGGTTGATGCCTGACTGCTCCAGCGCATCCAGGCGCGCCTGCAGCACCGGGTCGTCCGGCGCGGCGAATGGGAGTTTGTCGATCACCACGACGCTCAAGGCTTCACCGACGACGTCGACGCCTTCCCAGAAACTGGCGGCGCCCAGCAGCACGCCGTGGCCGCTGGCGCGGAAGTCCTCCAGCAACTGGTGGCGCGGCGCGCTGCCCTGCACGAACAGCGGCCACGGCACGCGATCGGCGAGCAGTTCGGCCGCGCGGCGCAACGCCCGGTGCGAGGTGAACAGCAGGAAAGCGCGGCCGTGCGAGGCTTCGAGCACGGGCAACGCGGCGTCGATCACGCACTCGGTGTGGTCGCGGCCGCTCCTGTCGACCATGTTCGGATCGGGCAGGCCCGCGGGGAGATAGCACAGCGCCTGTCTGGCGTAGTCGAACGGGCTGTCCAGGTGCAGCGCCTGGGGATCGTCCAGGCCGAGCTGGCGCGCGAAGTGATCGAAACTGCCGGCGACCGAGAGCGTGGCGGAGGTGTGGATCCACGCCGCGCCGGTGCGCTCGCGCATGGCACGCAACGGCGCGGCCAGGTCCAGCGGCGTGGCGTGCAGGGCGAAACCGCGCGGGAACAGTTCGTACCAGCGCACGTCTTCAGCGCCGCCGCCTTCGACGATGCGGTCCAGTCGTTCGGCAAGCGCGGCGGCACGCTCGTGCACGTTGGCCAGGCCGCGCGAGCGCTCGGCCTGCGAGGCGAGCAGGTCGGTGAAGGCGGCGAGCAGTTCGCCCAGATCCTGCAGGCCTTCGTGCACGGTGGCCAGCGCGTCCAGTTGCTGGAACGGCCCGCGCGTGGGCAGCGCATCCATCGCCAGGCGCAGGCGGCGCAACGCGCCCTGCAGGGCTTCGACCGGTTCCAGCAGCAGGCCGATCGCGCCGGTGACGCCGTTGCATTCGCGCAGGGCGTCGTTGGCCAGGTCGGCGAGCTGGCGCGCGCTCACGCTCTGGGAGAAGAACTGGCCGGCCAGTTCCGGCACCTGGTGCGCCTCGTCCAGGATGAAGGCGCCGGCGCCAGGCAGGATCTCGCCGAAGCCTTCCTGCTTGAGCGCCAGGTCGGCGAACAGCAAGTGGTGGTTGACCACCACCAGGTCCGCTTCCAGCGCTTCGCGGCGTGCCTTCACCACGTGGCAGTCGTCGAAGAACGGACACTCCACACCCAGGCAGTTCTCCGGCGTGGAGGTCACCCGCGGCCACAGCGGCGACTCTTCCGGCACCTCGGCCAGTTCCATGCGGTCGCCCGCGCGGGTACGCGCCGACCAGGCGCGGATCGCCGCCAGCTGCGAGGCTTCCGTGCGCTCGAACGTGCTGCCCTCGCGCACGGTCTGGTCGAGCCGGTACAGGCACAGGTAGTTCGCGCGGCCCTTGAGCAACGCGGCCTTGCCGCGCGTGCCGAGGACCGCGCGGACCTTCGGCAGGTCGCGGAAGTAGAGCTGGTCCTGCAGCGCCTTGGTGCCGGTGGAGACGATCACGCGCTCGCCCGAGAGAAGCGCCGGCACCAGGTAGGCATAGGTCTTTCCGGTGCCGGTGCCGGCCTCGGCGATGAGCGTGTCGCGGTTGGCGATGGCCTCGGCGACCGAGCGCGCCATCGCCTGCTGCGCCAGTCGCGGGGCGAAGTTGGGCAGCTCGCGGGCAAACGGGCCGTCGGCGCCGAGCAGCGCGCCGATGTCGTCGTGATCGGTCATCGCGCAAGTATCGCCGAGCCGCTGCGCGGACGCACTGGCGAGCGCCCTTTCGCCGGCGCACGATGGCGGCACTTCAACCGGGAGCGGCAGGATGGGCATCGGTTGCTGAAGGCGGCACTTTGAACGGGGCTACTTGCTCCCTCTCCCCCACGGGGAGAGGGTTGGGGTGAGGGGACGCGCTTGCGGGGAATTGCCCCGCGCCGCCTTGGAGCAGTCATGCCATCGCACGAGCCGGCGTTTTCGCGAGCCCCGGCCCCTCACCCCAGCGGAGCCAGAACCTAGTACCGCGGATCGTGCTGTTGCTGAAGGCGGCACTTTGAACGGGGCTACTTGTTCCCTCTCCCCCTCGTGGAGAGGGTTGGGGTGAGGGGGCGCGCTTACGGGGAATTGCTCCGAGCCGCCTTGGAGCAGTCGTGCCATCGCACGAGCCGGCGTTTCGCGAGCCCCGGCCCCTCACCCCAGCCCTCTCCCCGAAGGGGAGAGGGAGCCAGACCCTAGTACCGCGGGACGCCTTCCTTGTGACAGTCCTTCACGCCCTTGCGGGCCGCCGCCACGCCGGCTTCGTCGCCGGCCTGCAGGCGCATCTCCGCGATGGTCTGCCAGTTGCGCGCGCACAGCGGGCCCAGTTGCGGGCCCAGCGACCAGGAGCGGCGGGCGAGCCGCTCGGCGGTGGCGTAGTCGTGCAGGCGGATGGCGACTTCGGCGCGGTCCTGCAGCAGGTCGGGCGAGTCCGGGTTGAGCTTGAGCGCCTCGTCGAGCTTGGCCGCCGCGTCGGTGTAACGACCGGCACGTTCGTCCGCCTGGGCGGCATCCTGCCAGGCCGTGACGCCGGGATCGCGCAGCGGCGCCACGTCGATGACCGATTGCTCGCGCGCGCCGGCAGCGCGGATCGCCGCGATCATGTCATGCGCGGGCATGACCGGCTTTTCTTCCTGTGGCGGAACGCTAAAGCACCCGGCAAGCAGCAAGGCGGCGAAGGCAGTGGAACCCAGGCGAACACGTGACACGGGGAACATCGAAGGTCTCTATTGAAGCGTGGAGGCGGCCGGCGCCGGCGTACTGCCGTCGCTGCCGAAGAAGTCGCCGACGCGCTGCCAGAAGCAGCCTTCGGTATCGGCCGGCAGCGAGCCCGCAACAACCGGGAACTGGCGCGCGCCCTCGCATTCGGGCTGCGTCGGCTTGCCGTTGGTCGGGTCGATCCAGGCCATTTCCAGGCCCTCGCCCGGCTGCGCCGGGAGCGGGCGCGTCGGCAGGTGGCGGAACAGGTCCTGCCAGGCGCGCAGGCCGCCGGTGGCACCGAACAGGCCGGTCGGCTTGTTGTCGTCGCGGCCCATCCAGAACACGGCCAGGCGGTCGGCGGTGAAGCCGGCGAACCAGCTGTCGCGCATGTCGTTGCTGGTGCCGGTCTTGCCGGCGGCGTTGAGCCAGGCCAGCGAGGAATCGCCCAGGCTGTGCGCGGTGCCGTACTCGGCCACCTGCTGCATCGCCCAGGTGACCAGCCGCACCGCTTCCTGGTACTCGCCCTTGCCGCCCTCGACCTCGTAGCGCTTGACCGTATGTCCGGTGCCGTCGACCACGCCGCGCACCGCCAGCAGCGGCAGCGCATGGCCGTCGGCGGCCAGATATTCGTACAGCTGCGCGACCTGGAACGGTGACATGTCCACCGCGCCGATCAGCATCGACGGGCTCGGGTTGATATCGGTGAAGCCGAACGATTCGAGGAACGCCTTGACCCGCTGCACGCCGACGGCGAGGCCCAGGTGGATGGTCGCCAGGTTCCACGAGTGCGCCAGCGCGTCGACCATCGGCACGAAGCCGTGCGACTGGTTGTCGTCGTTCTGCGGCATCCAGGTCTTGCCGTTGGGCTGGCGCAGCATGATCGGCGAGTCGTCCAGCGGCGTGCCCAGGGTCCACTGTGCCGGATCGGTCAGCGCGACCAGGTAGACGAACGGCTTGACCAGCGAGCCGATCGGCCGGCGCGCGTCGAGCGCGCGGTTGAAACCCGGATCGCCCGGCGTCTTGCTACCGACCACCGCCAGCACGCTGCCGGTATCGGTGTCGGTGACGACGCCCGCCGCCTGCACCTTGTCACCGCGCTTGCCCATGTTCTTGATGGCCGTGGTGATCGCCTGCTCGGCGTAGAGCTGCGCGGCCGGATCGAGCGTGGTGAAGATCGACAGGTTGCCCTTGCGCAGCATGTCGTCGTCGAAATCGTTGGTGATCTGCGCGCGCACCAGCTGCATGAAGGCCGGGAAGCGGTTGTGCGGCAGCTGCGCGTTCGGCGCGATGTCCAGGGGCGCGGCCTGCGCGGCGTTGACCTGGCCGGCGTCGAGCAGGCCGGTGTCGAAGAATTCCTTCAGCACCAGATTGCGCCGCGACAGCGCACGCTTGGGGTAGCGGCGCGGGTCGTAATAGCTCGGGCCCTTGACCATGCCGACCAGCAGCGCGATCTCCTGCGGACGCAGGTCCTCCAGCCGGCGGCCGAAGTAGAACTCCGCGCCCGCGGCGAAGCCGTGCACCGCCTGGTTGCCCTGCTGGCCGAGGAACACCTCGTTGATGTACGCCTCCAGGATGCGGTCCTTGGAGTAGTGCGCCTCGATCAGCAGCGAGAGCAGCGCCTCGTTGAACTTGCGCACCAGGTTCTGGCTGCGGTCCAGGAACAGGTTGCGCACCAGCTGCTGGGTCAGCGTGGAGCCGCCCTGCACGGTATGGCCGGCGCGCAGGTTGGCGAAGGCGGCGCGCAGGATCGCACTGAAGTCCAGGCCGATGTGGTGCTTGAAGTCGCGGTCCTCGACCGCCTGCAGGCCGGTCACCAGCAGCGGCGGCACGTCGGCCAGGCGCACGATGCGGCGCTCTTCCTGCTGTGCGCCATAGACGGTGGCGATGCGCGCCGGGTCCAGGTGGGCGAGCTTGATCGCCTCGCCACTGCCCGCCTCGGCCAGCGACTCGACCTGGCCAAGGCCGAGCGTCACGCGGATGCGCTTGGGCAGCTCGCCGCCATCCGGGCCGGCGTAGCCGCGCGAGGAGATCACGTAGCGGCTGCCGTTGCGCGTCCAGGTGCCGGGCACCTTGCCTGCGCCATCGTGGCTGTAGCCGGCGAAGGTCAGCTCCAGCTCCAGCGCGGACGGCGACATCGGCACGCCGGGGGCCAGCGTGAGCGGACGTGCGTACACGCGCGTGGGCACGGCGAATACCAGGTCGTTGAAGCGGTCCTGCACGCGCTTGTTGAGGATCAGCGTGTACGGCAGCACGAAGCCCAGCCCCAGGCCGAGCGCCACCCAGAACGGGATGCGCAGCCAGCGCCAGCTGTGGCGCGCGAACGCGCCCATGCGAGAGATCAGTGCCAAAGTCGGGAACCGGGATCCAAGGTGGGCTCCGATGATAGGGCGTGCCACCCGGCGCGCATCTGAACGTCAAGGGCGGTTCGTGGCAGGCCGGTGGCGCGGTTGTGGCCGCGCCATGGCGTGCGATGGTTGCGCGAAGGGAGGGTGGCTATCGGCAAGACTTCCCCCATCCGCCCTTCGGGCACCTTCCCCCGCGCGGCGGGGGAAGGATCAAGACCCGCAACGCCCGCTTCCGGGCGTTCCCCGCGGCGGGGAAAGATCGAAGCCGCATCGCCTGTTCCGATCCTTCCCTCGTGGCGGGAAAGAGATCAAAGCCGGAACGCGTTCCGAACCTTCCCCCGCGAACGCGGGGGAAGGTGCCGACAGGCGGATGGGGGCGCTTTTGGACCGGATGCCTGGGGCCTGCCAAACGGCTTTCCCGTCCCCTGCACGACGGGTCATTTCCTTCGCGCAGCAGGAGCAGGGGCTCTGTGCGGCTTTCTGCGAGGGACACCTCAGCCCGACCAACATCCCGCATCCGGCCGGAACGGCCGCGGATGCACGTCGAGCAGCCGTTCCAGCTCGCTGTTGTCGGCGACCAGATCCGATGCCAGCCGCGCCAGTGGACCGCGCAGGCGCGGGATCACGTGGCGCGCCTGGCGCAGCAGCCACGCCGGCACGGGCAGCGGCAGCGTCGCCACCGGCAGGCTTCGCTGCACGCGGGCAAACATCTCGCCCGCCGGCAATCGCTCGCCACCGCCGAGCATCAGTACGCGGTTGGCGGGACGATCGATCGCGGCCAGCGTGGCCAGCGCGATGTCGTCGCCGTGCACCGGCTGGCGCAGGCCGCCCCCGGTGGGGCGCGGAAAGACCCGCGTACGGATCGCCCGATGGGCCAGCGGCGTCAGGCTCTTGTCGCGCCCTGCCCCGTAGACCAGCGTGGGCCGCAACACCGTCCACCCGCAGCCCAGTGCCGTGCAGGCGGCGATCAGTTCCTGCTCGCCCTGCTTGAGCTGGCGCGCGATATCGCGCTCGGCCGCCACTTCGGAGTCGACCTTGCTCTGCGCACTCATCGAGCTGGTGGCGACGATGCGCGGTGCGCCGGCCGGCGCCGCCGCGGCCAGCCAGTGCGCGAACGGTTGCAGAGGACCGTAGCTGACGATGGCGGAAACGGGCGGAAGCGCCGGCACCGCATCAGGCAGGCCACCGCGCATCCAGCGCACGCCCTCGCTGTCGGCATGCGGCTCGCGGCTCACTGCGATCACCTGCTCGCCCCGCCCGCGCAGGCGCGGCAACAGGAAATGGCCGATCTGGCCGCTGGCCCCGAACACCACGACAGTCATGCGCGCCCCGGTCAGTGGCCGGATTGCAGGCGGCGCGAAAGCTCGCTCACGCGCGGCAGGTAGGGGGCGAGCCGCCGCGCCTGTTCGATCGACTGCGCCGCGTTGGCGCGATCGCCGCGGCCGAGCTGCTGCTCGGCCTGGTCCAGCCAGGCATCGACCAGTCGCTCGCGCAGCACGCTTTCGTTGGAATCGCCCGGCGACAGATCGCCCAGCGCGCCGAGCAGTTCGCCGGCCTTGTCCAGATTCCCGCTGGCGAGGGACTGATTGAACAGCTGCACCACCAGGTTGGGCAGATCTTCCAGGCCCTGCAGCGCGGCCTGGTTGTTGCCGTCGATGGCCAGCGCGTTGCGGTAGAGGTCGTACGCGCTCTCGCCCGGCGGCAGCATGATCTGGCCCTGCGTGGCCGCGGTGCGGGCGCGGCGCACCAGTTCGGCGACCTGCTCGATCTGGTCGGCGGTCAGCGGCGGGGGCGGGGGTGGCTCCGCGGCTTCGGGCGCGGGCTGCGCGGGTGCCGCGGCGGTCGGCGCCGGCTGCGTGGCCGCCGGTTGCGTGGGGGCCGGCGGATGGGCATGCGGGGCCTTGGAGTTCAGGCGCGCCCGTGCGGCGGCGAGGTCGGCGGACTTGGGCGCCAGCGCCTCGGCCTGGTCGAGCAGGCGCGAGGCCTGCTCGGTGTCGTCGGCATCGAGCGCCGCGTTGGCCTGCACCACCAGTGCCTGGGCGACCTGGCCCAGGCCCGCGCGCGCCTGCACGTTGTTCGGGTCCAGCTTGAGCGCGGCCTGGAAGTGGGCCAGCGCGGTGTCGTCGCCCGCGCCCGCGATGCGGCCGTCGCGCAACGCCTGCTGACCCTGCGAGATGGCCTGCAGCAGCGCGCCGTCGTCCTGATGCTGTGCCTGCGCGAGCGCGGCGCGCAGGGCCGGCAGGTCGCCGTAGCTGGGCAGCAGCGCGGCCAGCTGGTCGATGGTGGATGCGGCGGTCGTCGCGTCACCGTGGGCGAGCGCCGCGCGCGCCTGCGCGGCCAGCGCGGCGCCGACCTGGTCCAGGCCGTGCTGCGCAACGGCGTTATCGCGATCGGCGGCCAGCATCTGCTGGTACAGCGCGCCGGCGCCGTCCTTGCCGGTGAGCTTGCCGGCATTGAGCGCCTGCTGCGCGCGCTCGACCAGGTCGTCGGCCGGCTGCGCGGCGCCGCGTGCCTGCCTGATCAGGCGGTCGAGCCGATCCACGTCGCTGCCGCCGCCAAGGAGTTCGCGGGCGACCGTGAGATCCTGCTGCGCTTCGTCCAGGTGGCCGGCGCGAAAGGCGGTGTCGGCGCGCGACAGCTCGGCCATGCCGACCTGGTGCAGGCCGTCGCGGGCGCGGTCGTTGTCCGGTTCGAGCGCGCGCGCGCCCTGGTAGAGCTCGCGCGCGCTGGTGCCGTCGGTGCCGTCCAGGTGGCCGTCCTGCAACGCCTTGTCGGCGCGGCTCAGGACGTCGTTGAGTTCCGTGCGCGGCACCATGTCGCGCAGGCTGTTCTGGTATTCGCGCATCGCCCACACACCGGCGCCCACGATCAGCACCACCACCAGCGCCACGACGTGCCAGGTGCGCAGGCGCACGCGCCGGTGGCGCGCCGGCGGCGTGCTGCGTGGCGTGTGGAAGGAGATCGGCGGCAGGCGATCGTCCGGATCGTCCGCGCGCGGGCGCGGCGAGTCCAGGTCGCCCAGATCGCCCAGCGTGGGTTCGGCTCGCCCGTCGCGGCCGTTTTGGTCTCTGCGTCCGCTCATGCTCGATCGCTGTCCTGGCAACGCATTCAGCTTAGCATCGCCCACTTCACGCGCCCGACGGTGAAGTCCGTGCATTCAGCTTGCGCTGACCCGCCTCGCATCCACCACGTTGGGCAACGCCACCAGCTTGCCGAGCAGCGAGGAGAGCTGCTCGAAGTCCTTCACGCGCAGGGTGAAGCGCATCTCCACCTCGCCGGTGCGGCCTTCCAGCCGGCTTGATGAAGCCACGATGGGCGTGCCGACGTTGCTGATCAGGTTCATGACGTCCTTCTGCAGACCCTTGCGGTCGAAGCCGCGCAGTTCGATGTCGACCTGGTAGGACTGCGCGGTCGCACGACCCCATTCGACCTCGATCACCCGATCCGGATCGCGCCGCGCCAGCCGCGCCAGGCTGGCGCAGTCGGCGCGATGCACCGACACCCCGCGGCCCTTGGTGATGAAGCCGCGCACCGGATCACCCGGCAGCGGCTGGCAGCAGCGCGCCAGCACGGTGAGCAGGTTGCCTACGCCCTCGATGCGCAGCGCGCTGTGGTCAGGCGTGGCATGGCGCGCGACCGGCGGCGCCGGCGGCGGCGCGGGCTCGACCGGGTGGGCGGCCTCCTGCAGCACGCGCGCGATCTGGCCGCCGCTGACCTCGCCCAGCGCCAGCGCGACCAGCAGCTCCTCGTGGCTCTTGAGGTGGAACTGCGCCGGCAGCTTCGAGAGGTCGGCATGGGGCAGCCCCAGGCGCTTCAACTCGCGCTCGAGCAGCGTGCGGCCGGCGGCCAGGTTGGCGTCGAAAGCGATGCGGCGGAACCACGAGCGCGCCTTCTCCCGCGCACGGGCGGTGTTGAGGTACCCGTGGTGCGGCGAGAGCCAGTCGCGGCTCGGCTCGGCGTTCTTCGCGGTGACGATCTCGACGCGATCGCCGCTGCGCGGCTGGTGGGTGAGCGGCACGATGCGCCCGTTCACCTTGGCGCCGCGGCAACGATGGCCGACCTCGGTGTGCACGTAGTAGGCGAAGTCGAGCACGGTGGCGCCATGGGGCAGGTCGAACACCTCGCCCTTGGGCGTGAGCAGGTAGACGCGGTCTTCGAGCAGCTCGGTGCGCAGCTCCGCGGCGACTTCCTCGTCCGCGCGCGGCTCGAGCAGCTTGCGCATCCAGGCGATCTTCGCCTCGAACTCGGCGTCGGCGCCGCCGCCTTCCTTGTAGCGCCAGTGCGCGGCAACGCCCAGCTCGTTGTCGCGGTGCATGGCGTGGGTGCGGATCTGCACTTCCAGCGTCTTGCCCTCGGGCCCGATCACCGCGGTATGCAGCGAGCGGTAGCCGTTGCCCTTGGGGCGGGCCAGGTAGTCGTCGAACTCGCGCGGCAGGTGCTGCCACTGCGCGTGCACCACGCCCAGCGCGGCATAGCAGTCGGCCACGCTGTCGACCAGGATGCGCACGGCGCGGATGTCGTACAGGTCGGCGAAATCCAGCCCCTTGCGATGCATCTTCTTCCAGATGGAATAAATGTGCTTGGGACGGCCGGCCAGGTCGGCCTTGATGCCGGCGTCCTCCAGCGCCGCGCCGAGCTCGGCCAGCACCTGGGCGATGAACGCCTCGCGGTCGGCGCGGCGCTCGTCCAGCAGGCGCGCGATGCGCTTGTAGGTGTCCGGCTGCAGGTAGCGGAAGGCGAGGTCCTCCAGCTCCCACTTGAGTTGCCAGATACCCAGCCGGTTGGCGAGCGGCGCGTGGATGTCGCGGGTGAGCTTCGCCAGCGCCAGGCGCTCGGCTTCGGGCAACGCCGCGGCGCCGCGCATCTTGGCCAGCTGGCGGGCGAGCAGCACGAACACCACGCGAAGGTCGCGGATGATCGCCAGCAGCAGCCGGCGCAGGCCTTCGTACGTGGTCGCCTCGCGCTGGGCGTGCAGGGCCCAGACCTTTTCGGCGGCCAGCTGGCCCTCGACCAGGCGCTGCACGTCCAGCGGCAGCGCGGGGGCATGGAACTGCCACGCCGGCAGATCGCGCTGCGCCAGCTCGAACCACACCGCCGCGGCCTGGGTCTGCGCGTCGCAGCCGAGCATCGCCAGCAGGTCGAGCACGTCGGCGCATTCGGCCCCGCTCGAGGGCGTGCAGGCCTCCAGCGCCGCCGCCAGCAGGGGCGAGGCGGACGCGCGTGCCTGCCATGGGGCCAGGCGGTTCGAAGCGGGGTGGGCGGGCTGGGACATGGGAAGGGGCATTCTAGAAGAAGGCCCGTGCCCGGGATCGCACAGGGAAATTCTTTCGCAAGCACGGAGCGCGCTGTTCACCCCGCCAGCGAACCGATCACCTCAGTTCGATCACCCCAGGGCTTCCAGCGCCCGCGCCAGGCGCTTGGCCGAGACCGGCTCGGCAGTCTTCAATTCCTGCGCGAAAAGCGACACGCGCCATTCCTCGATCAACCAGCGCAGTTCGTCGAGGTCCGCCTTGCCGCCGGCCTGGTGCCTGAGGTACTCGCGCCAGTAAGGCAGCACCTGCAGCATGCGTTGCTGGTCCTTGGCCGGGTCCTGGCGCAGGCGTTCGGCGCGCAGGCGCATGGCCTTCAGGTAACGCGGGTAATGGGCCAGGCGGGCGTTGGGCAGTTCGCGCGAGAAGCCCGGCGCGAGCAGCGCATCGAGCTGTTCGCGCAGGTCGTCGTAGCTGGCGCGGGCAAAGCCGATCAGCGGCGGTTCCAGCCACGGCTTGAGTTCGGCCTGGGCTTCGATGGCCGGCTCGACCAGCTTCAGCCGCTCGACTGCCGCGGCGAAGAGTTCGCGTGCGAGCGCGGTGCGCAGGGCCTCGAAATCACCGGCCGTGCGCGCGTCCAGGTCGTGCGTCGCCAGCAGGTCGGCGAAGCCGCCTTCGACCAGGTCCTCGCGCAGCGAGTCGACGCTGCCCAGCGGGGCGTATTTCAGCGACAGCGGATTGGCGATCGGCAGGCGCCGGCGGGCTTGCTTCATCTCGCTCGCCAGCGCATTGCGCAGCAGCCGCTCGACGCCTTTCAGGTGCGCGACACGTGCCTCGTCGCGGCGCTCGAACACGCGTAATGCCACTGCCTCGCCCAGGTCGACCAGCGCCGGAAACGCAGTCAGTCCGCCCTCGGAACGCACCTGCGCAGGAATCTCCTCGAAATCCCAGCGGGTGACGTCCTCGCGGGTCAGCTCCACGTCGGTCTTGCGCGAGAAGGCTTCGCGCGCCTGCGCTTCCCATTGCGCGCGCAAGTCGGCCAGGTCGCGGCCGGTGGCGAGCGTCTTGCCGCGCTCGTCGTGCAGGCGGAAGCGCATCTTCAGGTGTGGCGGCAGCGCCACCGCGGCGAATTCGGCGGCCGGTGCGTCGGCACCGGTGGCGCGTTTGAGGAACGCGGCCAGGGCGTCGACCAGGGGCTGGTCGCGCGGCGCCTCGGCTTCGACAAAGGCGCGCGCGAAATCGGGCGCGGGCACGAAGTTGCGGCGCAGTGCCTTGGGCAGGCCACGGATCAGCTCGGCCACCTTGTCCGCGAGCAGGCCCGGCACCAGCCACTCGCAGCGGGCGGCGGGCAGCGCGTTGAGCATCGCCAGCGGCAGCTGCAGCGTGACTCCGTCGGCTTCGTCGCCGGGTACGAAGCGGTACTCGAGTTTGTAGCGCTGCGGCGGGAGGTCGAGCGTGGCGGGAAAGGCCTTCGGGTCCAGTCCGCTGCCGCCGGCCATCACGTCGTCGAGCGACCAGCGCAGTGCGGCCTGCTCGGCGGGACGCGCCCGGCTGTACCAGGCGTCGAGCGCGCGCGTGCTGGCGACGTCCTCGGGCAGCTTGCCTTCGAAGAACCGCGCCAGTTCCTCCTCGCTGCGCAGCAGGCCCTCGCGGCGTTGCTTGGCTTCGATCTCGTGCGCCTGTGCCAGCACGCGCTGGTTGGCCCGCACGAAATCGGCGCGTGCATCGAGGTCGCCGCGCGCCAGCGCTTCGCGCAGGAAAATCGCATGGGCAAGCGCCGGGTCCTGCTTCTGGAAGGTGACCGCGCGGCGCTCGACCAGGGTCAATCCGAACAGGCTGACCTGCTCGTAGGCGACCACCGTGCCGCGCTTGCGCGACCAGTGCGCGTCGCGGCAGCTGGCCTTGACCAGGTGCGCGGCCTGCTGCTCGATCCAGGCCGGCTCGACGCGGGCGCAGCTCATGCCCCACACGCGGCCGCTCACGTCGAGGATCTGCGCGGCGAAAACCCATGCCGGCGGCTGCTTGGCCAGCGCCGAGCCAGGGAACACCTGGAAACGGCGCTCGCGGGTGGAGCGGTAGACGCCCTTCTCGTCCTTGTGGCCGACCTGGGTCGGCAGGCCGGCGAGCAGCGAGCGGTGGATCGCTTCAAAAAGACGCGCCGCGTCTTTTTCTTCGACAGTGCGCTCTTCGCGTTCGCCTCCTCTCCCCTCCGGGGAGAGGATGGAAGTGAGGGGCCGGGGCCCGCCATGAGGCGGCTTTTTGCGTTCGCTCCCTCTCCCCTCCGGGGAGAGGGTTGGGGTGAGGGGCCGGGGCTCGCCCGGAGCTTTCCTGGAGCGACGGAAGCCCTGCGCTTCGCTGCGCGAAGCGCGTGCTTCCTCCTGCTCTCCCGAAGCCTTCCGCGAGGGTGTCCCCTCACCCCGACCCTCTCCCCGGAGGGGAGAGGGAGAAGTGTGGTTCCACCCCAGCTCCGCCACCACCAGCAACAACTGCCGATGCAGCTCGCGCCACTCGCGCATGCGCAGGAACGACAGGAAATGCCGCCCGCACCAGTCGCGCAACTTCGATTGCGTGAGTTCCTCGTGCGCCTTGGTGTACTCGCGCCACAGATTGAGCACGCCGACGAAATCGGACTTCGGATCGGCAAACGCCGCATGCGCGGCGTCGGCCTGCTGCCGCGCATCGGCCGGCCGCTCGCGCGGGTCCTGGATGGACAGGAAGGCCACCACCACCAGCAGCTCGCGCAGGGCGTGCCGCTCGTTTGCCTCGACCAGCATGCGCGCCAGCTGGACGTCGATCGGCAGCCGCGCCAGCTGGCGGCCGATCACGGTCAGGTGCCGGCGCTCGTCAATGGCGGAGATTTCCGCCAGCCGGCGGTAGCCGTCGGCGACCATGCGCGGATCGGGCGCCTCCAGGAAGGGGAAGTCCTCCACCTCGCCGAGCCTCAGCGAGAGCATGCGCAGGATCACGTTGGCGAGCGAGGAACGCAGCAGCTCCGGGTCGGTGTAGCGCGGACGGCTTTCGAAATCCGCCTCGTCATAGAGCCGATAACAGATGCCCGGGCCGATGCGGCCACAGCGGCCCTTGCGCTGGTCCGCGGCCGCCTGCGACACCGGCTCCACGTGCAGGCGTTCGAGCTGGCTGCGCTGGCTGTAGCGCATCACCCGCGCGCTGCCGTTGTCGACTACGTAGCGGATGCGCGGCACGGTCAGCGAGGTTTCGGCCACGTTGGTGGCCAGCACGATGCGCCGCTTCGGGCCGGGCTTGAACACGCGGTCCTGGTCGGCCGCCGACAGCCGCGCGTACAGCGGCAGCACTTCGGTCTCGCGGTACTGACGGCGCGAGAGCAGCAGGTGCGCGTCGCGGATCTCGCGCTCGCCGGGGAGGAACACCAGCACGTCACCCGGGCCGCCGCCCAGGCTGCGGTCGGCCATGATCTCGTCGAGCACGAGGCCGAGATGCTCGACGCTGCCCTGCTGGACGCGCTCGGACGTCTCGCGGGCGTGCGCGCCGCGGTCGCGCGCGGGGTGCGCTCCTACGGCGTCCGCGGGACGCCAGCGCACCTCGACCGGGTAGGCGCGGCCTTCGACCGAGACCACCGGCGCATCGTTGAAGTGCTCGGCGAACCGCGCGGTGTCGATCGTCGCCGAGGTGACGATGATCTTCAGCTCCGGCCGCTTTGAGGCGAGCCGCTTGAGGTAACCGAGCAGGAAGTCGATGTTGAGACTGCGCTCGTGCGCCTCGTCGATGATCAGCGTGTCGTAGCTGGACAGCCACGGATCGCCCTGGGTCTCGGCAAGCAAAATGCCGTCGGTCATGAACTTGACCAGCGTGCGCTCGGACACCTGGTCGGTGAAGCGCACCTGGAAACCGACCTGCTCGCCCAGCGCCGTGCCAAGTTCCTCCGCCACGCGCCTGGCCACCGAACGGGCGGCCACGCGGCGCGGCTGGGTGCAGCCGATCATGCCCGCCTCGCCGCGTCCGGCGGCCAGGCACAGCTTGGGCAACTGGGTGGTCTTGCCCGAGCCGGTCTCGCCGGCGATCACCACGACCTGGTGCTTGCGGATCAGTTCGACGATCTCGTCCGCACGCGCGCTGATCGGCAGCGACTCGTCCAGCCGGATCGCCGGCTTGGCCGCAGCCCGCGCCTGCCGCTTCGCGGCCGAGGCGGCAATGTCGGCCGCCAGCGCATCGAGCTTGCGCGCATCCGGCTGCCGCGAGAGCCCGCGCCAGCGCCCCAGCAGGCGGCCGAAGTCGCGGCTGGAAACCGTCGCAATCGCCTCGCGCAGGCTGCGCAGGCGCTCTTCAGGGGGCGGGGCGGGCGGAGTGTCGTTCATGGGACCGCCCATGATAGCCGCAGGCTATGGGCCCCATCGGAACGATTCATTTCACGCGGCAGGCGCCAGCCGGTACCTTGGAACGCGTACCCACTTCACGAGGAGGGATTGCCCATGGCCAACATCGGCATCGCACAGCAGGACCGCCAGACCATCGCCGAACAGCTCTCCAAGCTGCTGGCGGACACCTACTCGTTGTACCTGAAGACGCACAGCTTCCACTGGAACGTCACCGGCCCGCAGTTCAACAGCCTGCACGCCATGTTCGAGACCCAGTACAACGCGCTGTGGCTGGCCGCCGACGAGATCGCCGAGCGCATCCGCACACTGGACGTGTTCGCTCCCGGCTCCTACAGCCAGTTCGGCAAGCTCACCTCGATCAAGGAAGAGGCGGGCGTGCCCGACTGGAAGGACATGGTCGGCCAGCTCGTCGAAGGCCACGAGATCGCCGCCCACACCGCCCGCGGCGCCATCAAGGTTGCCCAGGACGGGGGCGACGAAGGCACCGCCGACATGCTGACCGGGCGCCTGAAGGAGCACGAGAAGACGGCCTGGATGCTGCGTTCGCTGTTGAAGTGAGAAGAGCCCCGGGAAGGGTGGGCTTCAGCCCACCTCCCCGGGGACGGGAATCAGGCACGGTGGGCCGGATCCCACCCGACGGCCTGACCTCGCGCTGACCACTCCGGGCGGCCTTTATTGAGCCATCTCCCCCGGATCGTTAAGCTCCGCGGGCTAACTTGGCCTCACATGGAGGCGTCCGCCGGGGAAAGTCTTGAGCGCCACAGCACCCACCCACGACAGCCGGCATCCGCTGCTTGCGGCCATCCTGCTCGCCTTGCTCGTGGCCGCGCTCAATATCGCCCTGTGGTGGTGGAGCAATCGCCCGCACGGCCCGGAGGACTTCCACGGGCCGATCAGCGGCTACTCGGTGTCGGTGTTCCAGCGCTACCAGAACCCGCTCAAGCAGGACTTCCCCTCCGACGAGGAAATCGACGCGGACCTGAAGCTGTTGCGCCGATACACCCCGCGCATCCGTACCTATTCGACGCTCGAGAACCCGCAGGTCTACCGGCTGGCCGAGAAGGAAGGCCTCAAGGTGATGGCCGGCGCGAACATCGATACGCGCCTGATCAACAACGAGAAGGAACTCGACGCGCTGATCGCGTTGGCGCGGCGCTATCCGGAGACGATCCATCGCGTGATCGTGGGCAACGAAGTGCTGTTCCGCGGCGACCTGAGCGTGGAGCAGATGGAGGACTACCTCGACCGTGCCCGCGCCGCGATCCGCCAGCCGGTGTCGATTGCCGAGCCGGACTACATCTGGCTGAAGTACCCGGAGCTGGCCGACCACGTCGACTTCATCACCATCCACCTGTTCCCGTTCTGGAACGGCATCGCGCGCAAGGATGCAGTCGATGCAGCGCTCGGCGCCTACCAGAACATCGTCCAGCACTACCCGGACAAGCCGGTGGTGGTGGGCGAGATCGGCTGGCCATCCAACGGCGACCGCCACGAGTACGCCGATCCGTCGATCTCCAACGAGGCGATCTTCATCCGCGACTGGCTCAACGCGGCCAAGGCGCGCAACATCGACTACTACCTGCTCGAAGCGTTCGACCAGCCGTGGAAGGAGAACCTCGGCGAGGGCCGCACCGGCGCCTACTGGGGCACGTTCAACGCCGACCGCCAGCTCAAGTTCCCGTTCACCGGCCCGGTGACCGAGGACACCGCCTGGCCCTGGAAGGCGCTGGCGGCCAGCCTGCTCGCGCTGATCCCGATGATCTGGTTCGCGCGCAAGTTCAAGCGCTTCAAGCTGACCGGAAGGCTGTTCTTCTGCCTGCTGATCCAGCTCGCCTGCGGCCTGGTCGTGTGGTCGGCCACCCTGCCGTTCAACTTCTACCTGAGCTGGATCGACTGGACCATGCTGGTGCTGTTGTTCCCGGCGCAGGTGGCGATCCTGGCGATCCTGCTGATCAACGGCTTCGAGTTCACCGAGGTGCTGTGGCGCCGGCGCTGGCAGCGCCATGCAGGGATGCTCAAGCCCGACCGGCCGGGGAAGCAGCCGTTCGTCTCCATCCACCTGGCCTGCTACAACGAGCCGCCGGAGATGGTGATCGCCACGCTCGACTCCCTGGCCGCGCTGGACTACGACAACTTCGAAGTCCTGGTGATCGACAACAACACCAAGAATCCGGACGTGTGGAAGCCGGTGCAGGCCTACTGCGAGGGACTGGGCAAGCGCTTCCGCTTCTTCCATCTTGAACCGTGGCCCGGCTTCAAGGCCGGCGCGCTGAACTTCGGCCTGAAGGAAACCGACCCGCGCGCCGACGTAGTGGCGGTGATCGACGCCGACTACGTGGTGCGCGAGGACTGGCTGTCCACCCTCACCGGCTACTTCCACGACCCGAAGGTGGCCGTGGTGCAGTGCCCGCAGGCGCACCGCGACTTCGAGCACAACCGCTTCCGCCGCATGACCGCGTGGGAATTCGACGGCTTCTTCCGCATCGGCATGCACCACCGCAACGAGCGCAACGCGATCATCCAGCACGGCACCATGACGATGGTCCGCCGCTCGGCGCTCGAAGGCACCGGCGGCTGGTCGGAGTGGACCATCTGCGAGGACGCCGAGCTGGGCCTGCGCCTGATGCACGCCGGCTACGAGCTGGTCTACGTCGACGAGCTGATGGGCAAGGGACTGACGCCCGCCGACTTCAAGGCGTACAAGAGCCAGCGCTACCGCTGGGCGTTCGGCGCCATGCAGATCCTCAAGGGCCGCTGGGACTGGATGACCAAGCGCGGCCCTCTTTCGATGGGCCAGCGCTTCCACTTCCTCACCGGCTGGTTCAGCTGGTTCGCCGACGCACTGCACCTGATCTTTACCCTGATGGCGATCTACTGGACCGCCGGCATGGTCGCCTTCCCGCAACTGTTCAGCCTGCCGATGCAGCTGTTCCTGATTCCGGTGATCGGGTTCTTCTTCGCCAAGGCGATCTTCGGCATCGTGCTTTACCGCGCGCGCGTGCCCTGCGGCTGGTACGACACGCTGATGGCCTCGGTCGCCAGCATGGGCCTGTCGCACGCGATCGCGCGCGGCATCCTGCACGGCCTGACCCGCGAGAAGACCGCCTTCGTGGTGACCGCCAAGAGCCGCCGCCTGGGCGAGTCGGGCTTCGCCGCCTTCGCGCCGGTGCGCGAGGAGCTGCTGATGGCCTGCGCGCTGGTCATGTGCATCATCGGCATGGGCCTGTCCTTCGGCACGCGCTACATCGAGGGCACGTTGTGGATGTTCATCCTTGCGGCGCAGTCGATCCCGTATTTCTCGGCGGTGGCGGGCGCGTGGATCGCGCACAAGGCGGGGGACAAGGTCGGCTGACCGGTCGCCGCGTGTTTATGCCGCGGCAACATCGGCGTGGTTAAGCTGGAGCGCCCCGCGAGCCTCCGCACAGGGACGTCCCCCACCACATGCGCCGCCTCCGACGCCTGATCGTCCTGCTCCTGCTGCTGCCGCTGGCGGCGCACGCGGGCGTGCGGCTGACGGTCAAGGGCGTGGATGACCCGCTCAAGTCCGCCGTGCAGGCGGGCCTGACGCTGTCGCAGTACGCCAACCGGCCGGTCAGCGAGGCGCAGATCCGGCGCCTGTACGAGGACGCTCCCGACGAAGTGCGCGCGGCGCTGGAGCCCTACGGCTACTACGAGGCAAGCGTGCAGGGCGCGTTGACGCGCACCGGCGCCAATGACTGGCAGGTCACGCTGACGGTGAAACCGGGCGAACCGGTGCGCATCACCGAGGTGCACGTGAAACTGGACGAGGCGGCCCTGAAGATCCCGGCGATCCGTCGCGCCGAACGCGCGGTGGAGCGGCTCAAGGGCGACGTGCTCGACCATGGCGCCTATGACAAGGCGCGCGACGACGTCAGCGGCGCGCTGACTGCCAACGGCTTCCTTGGCGCGAAGCTGCTCACGCACCAGGTGCGCGTGACCCGCGCCGACCACAGCGCGGTGGTCGACCTGGCCTGGCAGGCGGGCCCGCGCTACCGCTTCGGCAAGGTCGCCTTCACCGATTCGCCATTCGAACCGGGCTTCCTGGATCGCTTCGTGCCATTCGACCACGGCGACTATTTCGACCAGGCCGACCTGCTGCGCCTGCAGCAGGCGCTCAACGGTGCGGACTATTTCTCCGTGGTCAACGTGCGCCCGGACGTGGACGACGCGACCCGCACCGTCGATGTCGATGTCGAGCTGCAGCCGGCCAAGCGCAGCGTGTACACCGGCGGGCCGTTCTTCGGCACCGACACCGGCGCCGGCATCCGCCTCGGGCTGGAGCGGCGCTGGGTCAACAGCCGCGGTCACAAGTGGAAGAACGAGCTGGTCGCCGCGCAACGGCTGAAGACGCTGTCCTCGCAGTACATGATCCCGTTGCCCGGTGGCGACCAGCGCAGCCTCAACTTCGGCGCCAACTTCCGTGACGCCGATACCGCCACGTCCCAATCGCGCACGCTGGAACTGGTCGGCAACCACACCGACCTGTGGCATGGCTGGACGCGTACCGTGGGCGCCCACGCCCTGATCGGCACCTTCACCGTCGGCAAGCGCGGCAACGAGCCAGACGATGCGCCGGGCATCGAGCGCGGCCGCAGCAAGCTGCTGTTCGCCGAGGCGTCGCTGTCGAAGAAGCAAGGCGACAATCCGACGTTCGTCCGGCACGGCTGGTCGCTCAGCGTGTACGCACGCAGCACCGCCGGCTCGCTGTTGTCGGACACCCGCTTCAGCCAGCTCGCCGCGGACGCCAAGTGGATCCATGCATTCACCCGGCGCGACCGGCTGATCCTGCGCGCCAGCGCCGGCATCACTTCCACCGGCGATTTCAGTGCGCTGCCGCCGCAGCTGCGTTTCTTCGCCGGCGGCGATCGCTCGGTGCGCGGCTACAGCTACCAGGCGATCGGTCCACGCAACAGCTTCGACCGGGTGATCGGCGGCCGCAACCTGCTGGTCGCAAGTTCCGAGGTGGAGCATTACTTCACCCGCAACTGGGGCATGGCGGCGTTCGTCGACGCCGGCAATGCGTTCAACGGCACCGACTACCGCCCGCGCATCGGCGCCGGCCTGGGCGTGCGCTGGCTGTCGCCGGTGGGCATGATCCGCGTGGACGTGGGGACGCCGATCCATGACGACCATGCGCACGGGATCCAGTTGCACGTGGTGATAGGGCCGGATCTGTGATGTACGCGCGCCACCTCCACGCTTTGTGCGCCGTCGCACCTTTCCCCCCACGCGGGGGAAGCGGCGCAGGGGGCGGACGGAGGAACCCTGCGGAAACGCCCGACGTACGGGATCCTGTGCTTCGTAGCACCGGAGCCTCTCCTCCGCCTGGCGGCATCTTCCCCCGCGTGCGTGGGAAGGATTCGCCCGTACGGGGTCGCGGCAACGGGGGACTACGCGCATGAAGTGGCTCAAGCGCATCGGCCTGGCCCTGCTCGCCCTGCTCCTGCTGCTGGCACTGGGCTTGTGGTGGCTGCTCGGCACCGGCGCGGGCCTGCGCTTCGCGCTCGCGCGCGCCAGCGGCTTCACCGACGGTGCGCTCAGCGTGCAGCAGGCCAGCGGCACCCTCGCCGGTCCGTTGCAGCTCAAGGGCCTGCGCTACACCGACGGCAAGGGCCTGGACGTCCACGTGGACAGCGCGGGACTGGACGTGCGCCTTTGGCCGTTGCTGGGCAAGCACCTGCACGTCGACAGGCTCGACGTGCAGGGTGTCGAGGTCGCGCTGCCACCGGCCACACCGAACGAACCGGACAGCGGTCCGCTCTCCCTCAATCCACCGCTGGCGATCCGAGTCGACCAGGCGCACGTGGCCGACCTGGTGATCCACCAGGGCAAGCAGCCGCTGTTCACCGCCAACACGCTGGACCTCGCCGGGCAGTGGGACGCGCAGGGCATCGCCATCCGCACCTTGCGCCTGCGCTCGCCGCAGGGGCGCGCGGACGTGGACGGCACGCTGGCCATCGGCGACACCTGGCAGGGCAACGGTCAGGCCAGCTTCGCCTGGACCGTCGGCGACACCACCTACGCCGGCCAGTTGCAGGCGCACAGTGACGGCGCCCACGCACGGCTCACCCTCGCGCTCAGCCAGCCGATGGCGGCGCATCTGCAGGCCCAGCTCGAACAGGGCGGCGCCTGGCCCTGGACCGCCTCGCTGAAGGCGCCCCGTTTCGATCCCACGCCCCTGCTCGGCAAGGGCACGCTGCAAAGCCTGGCGCTCGACCTCACCGGCAAGGGCGACCGCCGCAGCGGCACGCTCAACGGCACCGTCGACCTCAACCAGTGGCGTCTGCAACTGGCGCCGCTGCAGGCCCAGCTGAGCGACGACCGCAGCCGCCTCACGCTGGAAACGCTCACCCTCACCTCGCCGCAGATCAAGGGGCGGCTGCAGGCGCACGGACAGATCCAGCTCGACGCCACGCCGCCCGCCGGCACGCTGCAGCTTGCCTGGCAGGACCTGGAACTGCCCGCCGAACTGGCCGGCCAGACGCTGGCCAGCCACGGCCAGCTGGACGTGCGAGGCAGCACGGCGCAGTTCCACGCGCAGGGCGACATTGCGATCGGTCCGCCCGGCAAGCTGGCGCAGCTGGCGGTGAACGTCGATGGCACGCCACGGCAACTGACGCTGCACACGCTCGATGTCCGACAGCCGCAAGGCCATCTGCACGCGCAGGGCACGCTCACCCTGCAGCCGGTGCTCGGTTGGGAACTCGCCGCAGAAGCGGACGACTTCGATCCGGGCCAGCTCTTCGCCGGCTGGAACGGCGCGCTGGATGCGCAACTGACGACCCGCGGCACCCTGCCCTCAGGCCAGCCCGATGCGACGCTCGACCTCACCCGCCTTGACGGTCGCCTGCGCGGCCGTCCGCTGCGCGGCCAGGGCCAGTTGCATCTGTCGCCCAACCAGGTGGTGGACGGCACCCTTGCGCTCGCCTCCGGCAACAGCACGCTGTCGGTCGAGGGCAAACCGGGCACACGCAACGACGTGCAAGTGCAGGCGACCATCGCCACGCTCGCCGACTGGCTGCCCGACGCCGGCGGCCGGCTCCAGGCACACGCCCACGTCACCGGCCTGCCGCCCGCGCTGGGCGTCGACGCCGAGGTCCATGGCAGCACGATCGCCTACGGCACCCAGCGCGTCGGCCGGCTCGACCTGCAGGCGCACGTGCCCGACACCAGCCGCCCCAGCGGCAACGTCGAGCTCGATGCCCGCGATGCGTGGCTCGGCGGCCTGGCCTTCGACACGCTGGCGCTGCACGCCGACGGTACTGAAGCGGCGCACAAGCTCACGCTCGATGCGAACGGCCGCCAGCTTTCCGCCCAGCTCGCCCTGCACGGCAGCCTCAAGCAGCACCGCTGGGAGGGCACCCTCGACTCGCTGGATCTGGAGCCGCAGGGTCTGCCGCGCTGGCGGCTGCAGGAGCCGGCCACGCTGGACTACGCCGAGGGCGCGCTGGCGCTGTCGCCGCTGTGCCTAACCGCGGGCGACCCGCTGCTGTGCGTGCAGGGCAAACAGGACAAGGCGGGCAACCTCGCCGCCAGCTATCGCCTGCGCGCGCTGCCGCTGACGCTGCTGCTCAACGCCGCCGGTTACGCGGATCTGCCCATGCGCGCCGACGGCGAACTGCACGGCGAAGGCACGCTCAAGCGCAGCGCCGCCGGCGCCCTGAGCGGCAAGGCCACGCTCGCCTCCGAACAGGGTTCGATCACCTACACCCAGCAGGCGCAGCGCCCGCTGCTCGCGTGGCGCAACCTCACTGTCGACGCCGACCTCGCACCCGGCCACCAGCAACTGGAAGCGCACGCCGCACTCAACGCGAGTGGCCGCCTGGACGGCCGTCTGACCGTCGATGGCGACAGGCAGGCGCTCGGCGGCCAGCTCACCGTCAACCTCGACAGCCTCGCCCCGCTGGAGCTCCTCACCAGCGAAGTGGCCAACGTGCAGGGCCATCTCGACGGGCGCTTCGGCTTCGCCGGCACGCTGGCGCAACCGGCAGTCACCGGCCAGGCCACGGTGGAGGGCTTCGCCGCGGAAGTGCCCGCGCTGGGCCTCAAGCTCACCGACGGCGCGGTGGTGCTGCGCGCCCCCGACGCGCAGCATGTGGAGCTGGACGGCCACGTGCGCTCGGGCAAGGGCACGCTGGAGATCGGCGGCAGCTACGGGCTCACCGCGCAGGTGCCCAGCGCGATCACGCTCACCGGCCAGGAGGTCACCGTGGCCGACATCCCCGCGGCACACGTGGTGCTCACGCCTGACCTGCGCGTGCAGCGCGACGCCCAGGGCGTGCACGTCACCGGCGCGGTCGCGCTGGACAGCGCCGACGTGAACCTGAACCGCCTGCCGGGCGGCGGCGCGACCAAGGCCTCGCCCGACGTCGTGGTTGTCGACGAAAAGACGCAGGAAGAAGCCGCCGCGCAGCTGCCGATCTACGCGCGGGTGAAAGTCGATCTCGGCCGCAAGACCCACCTGACCGGCAAGGGCCTGGACGGCAAGCTCACCGGCACCCTCACGGTGATCGAGGAGCCGGGCCGCGCCACCCGCGGCCAGGGCCAGATCGCGGTGAGCGGCACCTACAAGGCCTACGGCCAGGACCTGCACATCGAGTCGGGCAAGCTGCTGTTCGCCGGCACGCCGATCGACAATCCCGGCCTGAACCTGCGCGCGGTGCGCAGCCTCAACCCCAACGCCACCATCGACGAAGGCCAGGAAGTGGGCCTGCTGATCACCGGCACGGCGCAGCGGCCGATCCTCACGGTGTTCTCCAACCCGCCGATGGAGCAGTCCGACGCGCTCTCCTATCTGATCACCGGCAAGCCGCTCTCGCAGGTCAGCGGCGGCGAAGGCGACATGGTCGGCGCGGCCGCACAGGCGCTGGGCTCGGCGGCCGGCGACCTGCTCGCCAAGAGCATCGGCAGCCGGCTGGGCATCGACGAAATCGGGGTGTCGAGCAACGAGGCGCTCGGCGGCGAGTCGGCCTTCACCGTCGGCAAGTACCTCTCGCCGCGGTTGTACCTGAGCTACGGCGTGGGCCTGTTCGAGCCCGGCCAGGTGATCACCCTGCGCTACCGGCTGAGCCAGCGCTGGAACCTCGAAGTGCAGAACGCCACCGACTTCAGTCGGGCCAGCCTGAACTACCGGCTGGAGCGCTGAGCACGCGGCAGGGACCCTGCAGGCTGCGTTCGCGCCGGCCCCTCCCTTGAATGAAATCCCACCGTGCAGAACACAGGGTGCGCTTTCACAGGGAACCAGGCTGCCGCTGGCGCGCCCTCCGCCCTCACCCTCCTCGGCGAAATCGCCCTGCCGCAAGCGCGGCGGACGCGTGCGATCCGCCACGCCCGCCAACCGCGCGACCACCCGCCTGGCCGCGCCTGTAGTTCTTTCTCCCCGCCTCGCCTTTTTTCAGCATGCGCTCTGCGCTGAGCAGCGAAAGCGGCGGTGTTGAGCCATTCCGCTTCTGGCATCGCTGATGCAATCCCCTGGTTGCCCGGCACCTAGGGCCGGGTGTTCAACCACGGAGATGACCATGACCCGGCAACAGTCCTCCACCCATGACCCGGTCAACAAGAAAGCCGCCAGCGCTTCGGCATCGCGCGCAAGCGGTCGTGGCAGCACCACCGTGCGCGAGGCCGGCCACAAGGGCGGCCAGCGCGTGCGCGAACTGGTCAACGAAGGCCGCCAGGCCGAACAGCGCGGACGGCGCTGAAGACGGGCACGGTCACCACGATCCATCACTGGAGCCAACAGATGAGCCAGAAACAGCAAAACGATCGCGGCCAGCAGCACGCGAAGCAGGCCCAGGGCAGCGGCAAGGGCGACATGACCGTCCGCGAGGCCGGTCAGATGGGCGGCCACAAGGGCGGCCAGCGCGAACGCGAGCTGGTCGAGAAAGGCCACGAGGCCGAGGACCGTGGCGGCCGACGTCACTGATCCGCCTGCATGGCGACCGCAGCAACTTTTCCTTCCCCACCCACGGAGACAAACCATGAAGAACCAGCACAGCGACAAGGGCGACATGACCGTCCGCGAAGCCGGCCAGAAGGGCGGCGAGATCCGCAAGGAGCAGCTCGGCCCCGAGGGCTATTCGGCCATCGGCAAGAAGGGCGGTGAAGCGCGCAAGGAAGAGCTGGGCCCCGAGGGCTACTCGGAACTCGGCACCAAGGGCGGCCATCGCGTCCGCGACCTGATCAACAAGGGCAAGCAGAGCGAGGGGGACTGACGACACAGGCAGGCGCCCCAGGCACGCGCGCGAGGCCGGCAGTTCTTTCCAGTGCAAGCGCAAATTACATGCGCTGCCCGCTGCCTCCGACCGCCAACCGCGTGGCACGGCGCCCTGCACACTGGCATACGCGTTGCAACGCATGCCACGCCCGCCTGGCGGGCTCCCCTGACAACCCGGAGACACACCATGGCAAACAACGATCGCAACAACCAGACCCCGTCCCACGCCAGCGGCAGTGGCGACATGAGCGTGCGCGAAGCCGGCCAGAAGGGCGGCGAGATCCGCAAGGAACAGCTCGGCCCCGAGGGCTACTCGGACCTCGGCCACCAGGGCGTCGAGGCCCTGCGCGAGCAGCGTGGCCCGAACGCGATGAGCGAGATCGGCCGCGAAGGCGGCGAGACGCGCAAGCAGCAGCTGGGGCCGGAAGGCTATTCCGAACTGGGCCAGAAGGGCGGCGAGCGCGTGCGCGACCTGATCAACAAGGGCAAGAATTCCGAGGGCGGCGAGTAATCGCGGAGGTTCACCATGACACGAGGTTTAGGAGGCAACTCGCCGGCCAACGTGCAGAAGTACCTGTCCGGCGTGAACTACCCGGCCAAAAAGCAGGATCTGGTCGAGGCCGCGCGTCGCAATGACGCCCCCGACGAGGTAATGCAGACCATCGGCAAGCTGCCCGAAGACCACTACGGCGGCCCGCAAGACGTGATGAAGGGCTACGGCGAGATCGAGTAGCCCCGAGCAGAGGAGACAAGCATGAGCAAGCAGACCCACGACAAGGGCGACATGACCGTCCGCGAAGCCGGCCACAAGGGCGGCGAGGCCCGCAAGGACGAACTGGGCCACGAGGGTTACCAGAAGCTCGGCGAGAAAGGCGGCCAGCGCGTGAGCGAACTGGTGGACGAGGGCAAGCAGTCCGCGCGCAAGAACCACTGAAGTCCTTGCAGGGCTTTATCGACCATTGCAGACCAAGAGGTATCGACCATGGCAAGCAACAAGAACACCGGTGACATGAGCGTGCGCGAAGCCGGCCAGAAGGGCGGCGAGATCCGCAAGGAACAGCTCGGCCCCGAGGGCTACTCGGAGATGGGCAAGAAAGGCGGTGAAACGCGCAAGGAACAACTCGGCCCGGAAGGCTATTCGGCGCTCGGCAAGAAGGGCGGCGAAGCGCGCAAGGAAGAGCTGGGCCCGGAGGGCTACTCCGAATTGGGCACCAAGGGCGGCCATCGCGTGCGCGACCTGGTGAACAAGGGCAAGGAGTCCGAGGGCTAGTAGCGACTCGCGGCCGGCGGGCGGCCTTGCGCCGCCCGGCCGCGCCATGGCGGCGACACGGCGGGTGTGCGCACACCCACCAAGCCACCACGCATCGTCCGCCAGCAGGCTCCGGTCGAACCGACGGGAGTCCACTGGCGGACGATGCGTTTGGGGTCATGGGTTTGCTGCCTTTCGGAAGCATCCGCCGAATCCGCACAGAGCGCCCCATCCGTCTGTCGGCACGTTCCCGGCGCTCGCGGTAAAGACCAGTCAGGACTCGCCCAGCACGGTACAGGGCTCGCCCCACACATCCTTCCCCCGCGCGCGGGGGAAGGTGCCCGAAGGGCGGATGGGGGAAGCCCTGCGGGAAACCCGCACTGGATTCGCCCCAGCAGCACTCGCTCCCGACAAGGACGCCAGAGCTCGTGGCCGAACACCGTTGCCTGGCATTCCCACCCGGCGCAGGCCGAAGGCCCGGGCCCGCCCGCTCAGGCGACCCCGAGTCCCTCGATCCCGCTGATCGCCGCGCCATCGAATCCCGCCAGCTCGGCAAAACGGCGCCCGCGCTCGGCGTAATCATGGAACTGGTCGAAACTCGGCGCGCCAGGCGACAGCAGCACGACGCCGCCGGCCGGGGTCAGCGCCCTCGCCTTCGCCACCGCCTCGGCCAGCGTCGCCACGAGTGCGACCTCGCCCAGCGCCTGCGCATCGCGCAGCGCCGCCGCGATGCGCGGCCCGTTGGCGCCCTGCGCCACGATCGCCAGAGCGGCCTGGTCGCCCACCGCCTCGACGAAATCGGACCAGTCGAGCCCGCGATCATGCCCACCGACGATCACCGTGACCTGCCGGCCTTCCAGGCTCGCGAGCGCCGCCAGCGTGGCTTGCGGCGTGGTGCTGATCGAATCGTTGATCCAGGCGAGGCCCTTGCGCTCGCCCAGCGGCTGCAGGCGGTGCGGCAAGGCGTGGAAATGCGCGAGCGCCGGTGCCGCCGCACGCGCGTCATGGCCCATCGCTTCCAGCGCGGCGAGCGCGGCGCAGGCGTTGAGCGCGTTGTGCGCGCCGGGCACGGGCAGGTCCGCCGCGGCAAAGATGCGCTCGTCAGCGCGCCGGATCCAGCCGTCGCGCACATGCCAGCCCTCGGCCACACCGAACAGCACGCGCCGCGGGTGCGCCGCCGTGCGCTCGAGCAGCGTTTCCTGCATGCCGTTGACCAGCAGCGTGCGCGCCGCCTGCGCGAGCTTGAGCTTGTCGGCAACGTAGCGCTCGCGCGAGCCGTGCCAGTCCAGGTGCTCCTCGTAGAGGCTGGTGATCACGCCCAGTGGCAACGGTCCGGCCTCGCCGGTCTGGAAGCTGGACAGCTCCACCGCCCACAGTTGCGCCTGCGCATCGAGCAGCTCCAGCAGCGGCAGGCCGATGTTACCCGCCAGCGCCGTGCGCACGCCCAGGCTTCGCGCCAGGTGTGCGATCAGCGCGGTGGTGGTGCTCTTGCCCTTGGTGCCGGTGACCGCGACCACCGGCGCCTGCGGCTGCTCGGCAAACCACAGCGCGGTGCCGGAGGTGAAACGCGTGCCGCTGGCCACCGCGCCGAGCAGTGCCGGCTTGTACGCGGAAATGCCCGGCGACTTCAACACCACGTCGAAGCCGCCCAGCGCGACGGCGTCGGGCTCGTCGGCACGCACCAGCAAGGCGGGATCGAACGCCTGCGCCGCGGCCACCTCGGCGGCGCTGCAGAACAGCGTTAGGCGCAGCTGCGGCAGGCGCGCGCGCAGGGCCGCGATCGCTGCCCGGCCCTCGCGACCGAAGCCCCAGATGGCAACCCGTTGCCCGTCCAGATCGGCGATGCGCATCAGCCGATCGCCTGCAAGGCCGGCTGCAGCCGCGCCGGCACGCGGTGTTCGTCCGAAGGCAGCATCCAGGGTTCGATGGCCAGCTGCGAGTGGTCCAGCTGCGGCAGGATCTCGCGGATGAAGCGTGCCACCAGCGCATCCTCCTGCCATTCCGGGCGCTGGCTCAACGCGTACATCGCGGCGCGTGCCTCGGCACCCTCGCCCACGCATTCGAACGGCTTGTGGTCCTGGTATTCGAGCAGCGCATCGAAGCCCGCGGCCTGCGTCTCGTCATCGAGCAGGTTGCGTCCGAAGATGGAAAGCAGCCGCGGTTTGGGCAGGAACGGCGCCAGCGCCAGGAACACGAAATGGCATTTCGGGCACTGCCCGCACCAGCGGTCGGCCGGCTTGGGGCCGAGGATGCGGAAGTTGCGGTTGCAGCTGGAGAACGCGTCGAAGTACGGCGTGAGGCGCGCGAAGGCGCGGGTGATCGCCAGCTCCGAATACGGGCGCAGCAGCGAGCAGTAATCCAGGTCCGCGGCGACGTGCGTGTGCAGCCAGTCCGACAGCATGGCCTCGAAAGCAAAACCCTTGCTCCATTGGTGGTTCACCTGCTGGCCCTCGTACTCCAGCGTGGCGGCCGAGGCGGAACGTTCGTTGGCGAAGGCGATCGAGTCGTAGCCATAGAGGATCGCCGCCAGCGCCAGGATCGCGGAATTCACGGCCGTGACCGGGATGTGGCCGTTCCAGGCGCCCAGGCGGTTGAGTTCGAACAGCACTGGCGAAAGCTCGCGCTGGATGTTGAGCGTGGGCAACCCGGTGCGTTCGGCGCAGGCGGCGATCAGCGGGGAGTTGCCGATCCACACCGCGGTGGCCGCGCCGCCGATCGACTTGATCGCTTCTACCGCGACCAGCGAGTCCTTGCCGCCGCCGATAGGGACGAGGGTGCGCTTGGGCAGGTCGAGAACGGGCGCCGCCACCGGCGTGGCGCCACCACGCGGGAAAGCTACGCGACCGCGCAGGTCCAGGCCGTTGCGGTAGGCGAACTCGGCCAGGCCATGGAGGTAGAGCGCGTCGGCCAGATCGGCCGTCGCCTCGTCCAGCGGTTCGACCTCGATTTTCGGCGGCACGCCGGCCTTGTAGTAGCTCACCCCGGCGACCAGGTGCAGCAGCCTCAGCGCGGCGTCGAAGGCATGCTGGCGTTCGGCCGGCAACGCGGGCGCATCCGGGAAGCGGATGCGCTCGACCATCTCCTCGCCCTGGTCGAAGGCGTAGGCCAGTTCGGCGACGCCATCGGCGTAGGTGGCGCGCAGGAAGCGGAAGCTCTGGGTCAGGCGGGGGTTGATATTCGTCACTCGATCACTCCGGTGGAACGCGCTGCGCCCCTGCTCCCTCTCCCCTCCGGGGAGAGGATTGGGGTGAGGGGCCGGGGCTCGCCAAAGCCTCCACTACCGCCTCGAGCACGCTCTCGATGTTCGTCAGTACGTCATTGTTCCAGAAACGCAGTACGCGGTAGCCCTTGGCTTCCAGATAACGCGTGCGTGCCTCGTCGTAGTCCTGCTGATCGAAGTGTTGGCTTCCATCCAACTCCACAACCAGCATCCGCTCGGTGCACACGAAGTCGACCACGTAGCGATCGACCTCGTGCTGCCGGCGAAACTTGCAGCCATCCAGCTGTCGGTTCCGCAGGCGATACCAAATCGCCTGCTCGGCGTCGGTCATGCCAAGGCGCAGTCCACGCGCCCGGTCCACGTTCATGCGTTTCATCCTTGAACCCTCACTCCATGGGGGTCTTTCGCTAGAGCGCCCCCTCACCCCAGCCCTCTCCCCGGAGGGGAGAGGGAGCTAAAGCAAGGCCGCCCTCGTTACTTTGTCGCTAGAGCGGCCCCTCATCCCAACCCTCTCCCCGGAGGGGAGAGGGAGCCAGAGCGTGGGCGTCGCTCGGTTTACATCCCGCGCAGAACCAGCTCCCTCTCCCCTCCGGGGAGAGGGTTGGGGTGAGGGGCCGGGGCTCGCCTCAGTCGTCCAGCACTACCTCATCCGCCTCATCCCGCAGGTTGTAGCGCGACGACATCACCTTGCCGTACGCCCCCGCCTGCGCGATCAGCATCACATCGCCCTCCTGCGCCTCCGGCAGTCGCCGGTCCGTACCCAGCACGTCGCCCGACTCGCAAATGGGCCCGACCACCTGGTACAGCGCCTCCGCGGGCGTGTCGATCCGCGTCAGGTTCACGATCTCGTGCCAGGCGTCGTACAGGGTCGGGCGGATCAGGCTGTCCATGCCGGTGTCCACGCCGAGGTAGCGCAGATTGCCCTTGCCCTTGGTCTGGGTGACGCGCGCCAGCAGCACGCCGGCATCGGCGACGAGGTAGCGCCCCGGCTCCATCCACAACCGGTAGTGCGGATAGGCCGCCCTGACCTCGCGCAGCACGCGGTCCAGCGCCGCCATGTCCAGCGGCGCCTCGCCCGGGTGCGAGGGCACGCCCAGACCGCCGCCGATGTTGAGGAAGGCGACGCTGCCGATGCGTTCGGCCAGGCTCGCCAGTTGCGCATACACCTCGCCCCAGTGCTTCGGATCGAGCACGCCGGAACCCAGGTGCGCATGCAGGCCCCTCACGCTCACCTGGTGGGCGTCGGCCAGGCGCAGGAAGGCGTCCAGCTGCTCCACCGGCAGGCCGAACTTGCTGCCGTTGCCGCCGGTGCGCACCTTTTCGTGATGACCGAGCCCGCGGCCGAGATCCACGCGCAGCGCGATCTCGCGACCACGGAACAGCTCGCCCCAGTGCTCCAGCGGATGCAACGCATCCAGCGTGATCGTGGCGCGCGTAGCCAGTGCTTCGAGGTAGTCCGCGCGGCGGGCGAAGTTGGGCGTGAACAGCAGCGGCGCGCTGTCCGGCACGGCCGCCAGCACGGCCTTCAGTTCGCCCGGTGACACGCACTCGAAGGCAAAGCCCTCCGACGCCAGCGCCCGCAGGATCGCCGGATGGGTGTTGGCCTTTACCGCGTAATGCACGCGGTCGACCACGCCAAGCGACTTCATCGCCCGCGCCTGCGCGCGCACCGTGGGCAGGTGGTAGACATAGCGCGGCGTGGCCTGAGCAGCCAGCGCCAGCAGGCGCTCGCGTTCGGCCGGCGTGCGCCACCACGCGGTGCCCTGTGTCGCCGCCTCGCCGCTCCCGTACAGCGCCTGCCAGCTCGGCCCGAACAGCGCACTGTCGTCGGTGCGCAGCGCGCCGGCGGCAATCAGCAGCTCGTGCAGGTGCGGCAGCAGCTCGTCCACCACCGTCTCGTCCACCACGAAAGTGAGGTTCAAGTTGTTGGACGACTGCGAGATCAGGTGCACACGCAATTGCCCGAACTCGGCCAGCACGTTCGACAGCGTGTGCAGCATCGAACGCATGCCGCGGCCGACCAGCGTGATCGCCGCACACGGCGCGATCACCTTGACCCGGCACACCTTCGCCAGGTCGGTCGCCAGCGCAGCCACCGCGTCCGAATCGAGCAGGTTCTCGGTCGGGTCCAGCGACACGGTCACGTTGGTCTCGGCCGAACCGATCAGGTCCACCGAAAGCCCGTGCTTCTTGAACTGCGCGAACACGTCGGCGAGGAAGCCGACCTGCTGCCACATGCCGACCGACTCCATCGACACCAGCGTGAGGCCCTTGCGTGCGCTGATCGCCTTGACGCTCGGCGCGTGCTCGCGCACCTCCGGGCCGATCACCGTGCCTTCGAGTTCGGGCCGGTTGGTGTCCTTGATCAGCAGCGGCACGCGCGGCTCCCGCAGCGGCGAGAGGCAGCGCGGGTGCAGCACCTTGGCGCCGGTGGTGGCGATT
This sequence comes from Frateuria flava, assembly GCF_017837635.1. GTDB lineage: Bacteria > Pseudomonadota > Gammaproteobacteria > Xanthomonadales > Rhodanobacteraceae > Frateuria_A > Frateuria_A flava. The sequence continues at coordinate 144,020 of NZ_JAGJRS010000010.1, read as the reverse complement.
TCCTGGGCTTCTTCGTAGTCCAGCCGCTGGAGCAATCGCGCACCCGGCACCTGGCGCGGATTGGCCGTGAACATGCCGGCCACGTCGGTCCAGATCTCCACGCGCGCGGCCTTGAGCAAGGCGCCGAAATAGGACGCGGAGGTGTCCGAGCCGCCACGGCCAAGCAGCACCGTGCGTCCCTGCGCTTCGCGGGCGATGAAGCCCTGGGTGATGAACACCTCGCCCTGCGCGGCCAGCCGCGCCGACAGCGCCGGATCGGGTTGCGCCTCCACCGTCGCCGACAGCAGCCGCGTGCGCTCGTTCTGGTTGGGCAGCGCGATGGCGGCCAGGCATTCGCGCGCATCCACCCACTGCGTGGGCAGGCCGCTGGCCGTGAGGTAGGCCGCGCCCAGCGCGCTGGACATCAGCTCGCCATGCGCCTGCACCTGCGCCGCCCAGGCCAGTTCGCCCAGTGCGAGCGGACCGTCCGCGGCCAGCGCCGCCAGGTCGCCCAGCCGCGCGGCGAGCTTGTCCGGCAACGCCAGCTGCATATGGCCCAGGAGCTCATGGTGGCGTTGCGCGATGGCGCCGGCCGCCGCCTTGCGTTTGTCCCCGTTGCCCTCGGCGCACAGCTGTTTCAGTGCGTCGGTGATGCCGGTGAGCGCGGACACGACCACCAGCACGCGGGCGCCTTCGGCGCGGCGGCTGGCGATCAGCTCACGGATGTTCTGCCAGCGCGGCAGCGTCGCGACGGACGTGCCGCCGAACTTCATCACGATCCAGGGCGCGTCCGCCGGAAGCGGCGCGGGGTTTTGCGGGGTCACGGGGGCTCCATTGCAGTGGTGGCGAAAGGCAATCGCGCCAGTGTTGCGCTGCGGCAAGGGGAATGCAATGGATTTTTGCGGGCGAAATATGGACGTTTAGCCATCCAATTGTCATGGACTCGACTTGCATGGCTCAGGCCGGGAGGCCGGCATGGAGGAGAGCATGAATTTGCCCGGCGTCAGGCTCCCTCTCCCCTCCGGGGAGAGGGTTGGGGTGAGGGGTCGACCTGGCCTCGACCCTGCCTACCGAGCCCCGCCCAGTTTCGGCTCCCCGTGGCCCCGGCCCCTCACCTCGGTCCTCTCCCCGGAGGGGAGAGGAAGCGGCTCCCCGCAAGCCCCGACCCCTCACCTCAATCCTCCCCCCGGAGGGGAGAGGGGGCGGTGGTATGCGCTGTGCGCACGGCGTTATTGAACAAAGACGGGGATCTTGCCGATCCGCGCCTGCCACTCTTTCGGCCCGGTCTGGTGCACCGAGCTGCCGGACGAATCCACCGCCACGGTCACCGGCATGTCCTTGACCTCGAACTCGTAGATCGCCTCCATGCCCAGGTCCGCGAAGCCGACCACCCGGCTGGCCTTGATCGCCTTGGATACCAGGTACGCCGCGCCGCCGACGGCCATCAGGTAGACCGAGCGGTGCTTCTTGATCGCCTCGATCGCCGCCGGGCCGCGCTCGGCCTTGCCGACCATGCCCAGCAGGCCGGTCTGCGCCAGCACTTGCTCGGTGAACTTGTCCATGCGCGTGGCGGTGGTCGGGCCGGCGGGGCCGACCACCTCATCGCGCACCGGGTCGACCGGGCCAACGTAGTAGATGAAACGACCGTTGAAATCGACCGGCAGCGGCTCACCCTTGTTGAGCATCTCGACCATGCGCTTGTGCGCCGCGTCGCGGCCGGTCAGCAGCTTGCCGTTGAGCAGCAGCACTTCGCCCGGCTTCCAGCTCGCCACCTCCTCGCGGGTCACGGCATCCAGGTTCACGCGGCGGCCCTTGGACGCGTCGTAGGTGAGCTTGGGCCAGTGTTCCAGCGACGGCGGATCGAGCATCACCGCGCCCGAACCGTCCAGCGTGAAGTGCGCATGGCGCGTTGCCGCGCAGTTGGGGATCATCGCCACGGGCAGGTTGGCCGCATGGGTCGGGTAGTCCCTGATCTTGACGTCGAGCACCGTGGTCAGGCCGCCCAGGCCCTGCGCGCCGATGCCCAGCGCATTGACCTTCTCGAACAGCTCGATGCGCAGCTCTTCGATGCGGTTGGATGGCCCGCGCGCGATCAGCTCCTGGATGTCGATGTGCTCCATCAGCGATTCCTTCGCCAGCAGCATGGCCTTCTCCGCGGTGCCGCCGATGCCGATGCCCAGCATGCCCGGCGGACACCAGCCCGCGCCCATGGTCGGTACGGTCTTGAGCACCCAGTCGACGATCGAGTCGGACGGATTGAGCATCACGAACTTGCTCTTGGCCTCGGAGCCGCCGCCCTTGGCCGCCACGATCACCTCGACCTTGTCGCCCGGCACGATCGACATGTTGATCACTGCAGGCGTGTTGTCGCGGGTGTTCAGCCGCTTGCCCGCCGGGTCGGCCAGCACGCTGGCGCGCAGCTTGTTCTCCGGGTGGTTGTAGGCGCGGCGCACGCCCTCGTTGACCATGTCTTCCAGGCTCATGGTCGCCTCCCAGCGCACGTCCATGCCGACCTTCAGGAACACGGTGACGATGCCGGTGTCCTGGCACAGCGGCCGGTGGCCTTCGGCGGCCATGCGGGAGTTGATCAGGATCTGCGCCATCGCATCGCGCGCGGCGGGCGACTCCTCGCGCTCGTAGGCGGCGGCGAGGCTGGTGATGTAATCGACCGGATGGTAGTAGCTGATGTACTGCAGCGCGTCGGCGACGGACTGGATCAGATCGTCTTGCTTGATGGTGGTCATGGGCGGCTTTTCGGCTTCAACGCACCGCTTTGTGCGGCGCACAAGCCGGCTATTGTGCCGCAGCCGGCCGAACCGGACAAAACAACGGCCGCCCAAGGGCGGCCGTTGTGGTGCGCGGTGGCGTCACATTCGGAATCAGAAGCGGTACTCGGCCGTCACCATCCAGGTACCGACGTTGGCGTCGGCGGAGACGTCGTCGGTGCTGGCCTTGACGTGATAGTTGTCGTAGTTCAGCCCGAGGCTGAGGTGCGACGAAAAGTCATAACCGGCGCCGATCCCGGTATACCAGCCGTCACCGTCGACGCTGCTGCTGCCGCTCATGGAACCGACCGGCGTGCTCACGCGGTAGTCCACGTCGCTGGAGGCATGCAACCAGCCGCCGCGCGCCGACACGAACCACGCGTCGGCGAAGTGGTACTTGCCCGTCGCGCCGAGTAGCCAGCCCTTCGCGTTGACCTTCGCTTCCTCGAGGACTGCGCCACTGATCAGCGAGGTTTTCAGTTCACCCAGGTCGACATAGCCGGCTTCGACGCCGAAATCCACCGGGCCATGCCACAGGTAGCCCAGCCGCAGCGCCGCGGCGGTGCCGGTAGTGTCCTGGTAATAGTTGCCCGCGACTTCATCGACGTGGTAGTCGGCATGGCCCACGCCTGCGCTGACGAAGAGCGCATTCCTGTCCTGCGCGGGAGCGGAGCTGCAGGCGCCGGCGAAGGCCAGCGCAGCAAGCGACATCGCATACTTGATCATCGGTTCGTCCTTGATGATGGAAGGGCGGGCCTTCGCGAGGCCCGCCCCGGTTGGATCAGAAGCGGAACTCGGCCGTCACGGTATACACACCGATGTTGCCATCGACGTCGCCCAGGTCGGTCTCGCCCTTGCCGTGGTAGTTGTCGTAGTTCAGGCCGAGGCTGACGTTCGGCGAGAAGTTGTAGCCCACGCCCACGCCGCCGTACCAGCCGTTGCCGTCGGCGTCGCCGCTGGCGTAATCGACGTAGTCCGGGCCATCGGCGTAGATCACCTCGTAGCGGTAGCTGGCATCCGCGGTGGAATGGAACCAGCCGGCGCGCGCGGACACGAACCACTTGTTGGTGAAGGTGTACTTGCCGTTACCGCCGAGCACCCAGCCGCTGGCCTCGACGTCGGCCTTCTCGATTTCGATGATGGAAGCGTCTTCATTCTGGGCCACGTACTTGGCCACCAGCTTGCCCAGGTTGACGTAGCCACCCTCGACACCCAGGTCGAAGCCGTTACCGACCTTCCAGGCGTAGCCGAAGCGCAGCGCGCCGGCGGTGTCCTTGTCGTCGAGCTTGTAGCCCAGGTCGTCGGTATGGCCGACGTGGTACTGCGCCTGGCCCACGCCGGCGTTGATGAAGAACGCACCGTTGGCGTCGGCGGCGCTAGCCGAAGCGGACGCGGCGACCAGCGCCGCGCCGAGCGCGACGGTCAGAATCTTGTTCATGCTTGGAATCCCTGTTTTGTCTTATGTCGGTACGCCCGGCGGGGCATGCCGGGCGCCGCATTCTAGGTGGACGCAAGAATTTGCGCTGTAGGCGATTGCCTACAAGATCTGCCCGAGCCGGGTCAGCCGCGGGCATGTCGCCGGCAAGCGAGGAGGGAGGAACACCCAAAGGCACCGCTGGCGCGCGTGCGTGCCAAGAACGGCCACGACTTTCGACTGTAGGCGATCGCCTACACTCGCACCCTCCCCTGTCGAAGAAGCGACGCCGATGGCCACCTTCGAGTTCCTGCAACTGGACGTGTTCGCCTCGCGCCTGCTCGAGGGCAACCCGCTGGCGGTAGTGGTCGGCGCGGATGCGCTGGACGGGCCGACGATGCAGCGCATCGCGCGCTGGACCAACCTCTCGGAAACCGCTTTCCTGCTGCGCCCGTCGACACCGGACGCGGACTATCGCGTGCGCATCTTCACCCCGCGCCAGGAACTGCCGTTCGCCGGCCACCCCAGCGTGGGCAGCGCCTATGCCGCGATCGAGGCCGGCTGCGTGCCGGTGCAATCGACACTGGTGCAGGAATGCGCCGCCGGCCTGCTGCCGGTGGCCGTGCAGGGCAGCGGCGCCACGCGCACGATCCACGTGCAGGCGCCGCCAGCGCGCATCGACCGCGCCGATGCGTCGCTCGCCGCCTCGCTGGCCGATGCCCTGGGCGTGGGCCTTTCCGCCACCGCCGTGCATTCGATCGACAACGGCCCGCTGTGGCTGGTCTGCGATCTGGGCCAGGCGCGCACCGTCCGGGCGCTGGCACCCGATCTCTCGGCGATCGCCACGCTGTGCCTGGCCCGCGGAGCCATCGGGGTAAGCGTGTTCGGCGCCGAAGCGAGCGGCGATGCGGCGATGGCCGTACGCGCGTTCTGCCCAGCCGACGGCATTCCGGAAGATCCGGTCACCGGCAGCGCCAACGCGGCGATCGGCGCGCTGCTGCACCACACCGGCGACCTGGCGCGCTACGGCCATCGCTATGTCGCCAGCCAGGGCCGCGAAGTGGGCCGCGACGGGCGCGTGGCGGTCGGCATCGACGAGGCATCCGGCGCGGTGAGCATCGGCGGCCAATGCGTGGTCGGCGTGCGCGGAACCTTCGCGCTCGACTGAGTCACAGGCGCGTGGCCCTTCCCTTGCCGGGCGCCAGGGTGCAAGCTCGGCGGTGGCGTCGTCCGCAGGGGGTGCGGCGCCGACAAGGAACCTTTAGCCACCATCGCACGCCCGCGGCTGTCGGCGCAGTGCTTCACCCCTGTGTCGTTCCGTCGCGTGCATCTCAGGGAGAACCCCATGCTCGCGAAGTTCCACCAGAAAGCCCTTGCCGTCTCTTGCGCACTGTTGTTCGCCGGTGCGGCTTCCGCCGCGCAGACGACCGAATCGGCCACCGACATGGGCCTGGCCGCCGCCAGCCAGCCGGCAAACGTCACCTTGATGCTCAAGCTGCGCCACGAAGACCAGCTCGAACAGCTGATCCGCCAGACCGTCACGCCCGGCAACCCTCACTACCACCGCTTTCTCACCACGCGGCAGTTCGCCGAACGTTTCGGCGCCACCGACGCGCAGATCGCTGGCGTGCAGGCCTACCTGAAACAGCAGGGGCTACGTGGCCAGGTGATGGACAACCGGATGGCCATCCGCGTGCAGGGTTCGCTGGCGCAATTGGGCCAGGCGTTCGGCACCACCATTCATGCCTACAAGGCCGACGACGGCCGCATGTTCCATCGCCCGGCCACCCGCCCGATGCTGCCGGCGGCACTGGCCGGTACGGTGACCGTGGTGAGCGGCCTGAGTAACGAGCGCCAGTTCATCTCCCACCGCATCAAGGCGCCGAAGGTCCTGATGCCGACCACGTCCTTCGCGCCGCAGTCGCTGCATCCGAACCTGAAGGCGGCCGCCGGCGGCAACCCGACCGCGACCGGCATCCCGGGCAGCTACACCGTGGGCGATGCGGCCAACTTCTACAACATCAACCCGCTGTACGACCGCGGCATCACCGGCAAGGGTTCGACCATCGGCATCGTCACGCTGTCGAACTTCGACCCCGCCGATGCGGAGGCCTACTGGGACGGCATCGGCCTGGTGACCAAGCCGCACCGCATCACCCAGGTGCACGTCAACGGCGGTGGCGCGATCAACGGCGGCAGCGGCGAGACCGCGCTGGACGTGGAGCAGTCCGGCGGCCTGGCGCCGAACGCGGACATCCTGGTTTACGACGCGCCCAACACCAGCGGCGACTTCGTGGCGGCCTTCGCGCAGGCCGTGTCGGACAACCTTGCCGACAGCATCTCCACCAGCTGGGGCCTGCCGGAGATCTACAACTTCGCCGCGCTCAACGTGGCCGGTGCCGATGTGTCCGACACCACCGACGTGGGCGACCTGCGCGCGTTCCACCAGATCTTCCTGGAGGCCGCGGTGCAGGGGCAGTCGGTGTTCGCCGCCTCCGGCGACTCCGGCGCCTACGACACCGTGCGCGGCCTCGGCCACGGCGACGGTCCGGGCGAATTCAGCGCGCCGCTGACGGTCGACTCGCCCGCGTCCGATCCGTACATCACCGCCGCCGGCGGCACCACCGTGCCCTTCAGCTATTCCTTCAGCGGTGGGCCGGTGGAGTCGATCAAGCGCGAGAGCGTGTGGGGCTGGGACTACCTGCAGAACTACTTCGACACCCACTTCGGGCCCGGCCTGATCGACCTGTTCTCGGTCGGCGGCGGCGGTGGCGTGAGCGTGTACTGGGAGACGCCGTTCTACCAGCGCTTCACCCACGGCATCCGTCGCAGCGAGAAGCACCAGGCACTGGTCTACAACGACCCCGAGGCCGGCCCGACCACGTTGGCGAAGCTGCCCGGCCATTTCCGCGGCCGCAACGTGCCTGATATCTCGCTCAACGCCGATCCGGAGACCGGCTACCTGGTGGTTTCCAGCACCGACGGCGGCGTGGTGTCCAGCGGCGGCACCAGCTTCGTGGCGCCGCAGCTCAACGGCGTCAGCGCGTTGCTGACGCAGAGCCTTGGCCATCGCGTGGGCTTCTGGAACCCGCAGGTGTACTTCCTGCAGAACGTGTTCGGCTACGGCCGCTACTCGGCGTTCAACAGCGTGCGTGACGGCGACAACTGGTTCTACCAGGGCAAGCCGCACTACACGCCGGGCACGGGCATCGGCACGCTGGACGTGGCGAACCTGGACGCGTTCCTGCGGTTGTTCTGAGCGGAGGGGGCTCCCGCTCCGGGCACCCCCATCCGCCTTCGGCACCTTCCCCCGTGGAACGGGGGAAGGCTCGCTAGCATCCCTCTTCGCGTTGCTCGATGTGTCCACGGGCCGGCAAGGGTTCCAAGCCGGCGCGGCTCCCGCTCCGGGCGCCCCCATCCGCCTTCGGCACCTTCCCCCGTGGAACGGGGGAAGGCTCGCTAGCATCCCTCCCCGCTTTGCAGGACGTGTCCACGGGCCGGCAAGGGTCCCAAGCGCGGCGGAGCTCCCGCTGCGGGCACCCCATCCGCCTTCGGCAGCTTCCCGCGCGCGCAGGGGAAGGCTCGGTAGGTGGCATCCCGCAAGACGTTCGAGCCCTTCCCGAACGGGAAGGGTTCGGTAGGTCGAATCACGCGAAACCCCGATCCTTCCCCCGCGCGCGGGGGACGGTGCCCGCAGGGCGGATGGGGGCAACCCGCCTCAGCCCACCCTTGCCCACCCCGCACACACCAGCGATGCTCCGCGCCTCATCAACGCAACGGCATCGATGTGAGCAATCCGACGAACGACTACCGGCGCAGCCTCGGCCCCTGGGACGCCGCCCTCATCGTGGTCGGCGGCATCATCGGCGGCGGCATTTTCCTCAACCCCGGCATTGCCGCGCAGCGCACCGGATCGGGTCTGGCCCTGCTGCTGGCCTGGATCGGCGCGGGTCTGCTCACCCTCATCGGCGCACTGTGCTACGCCGAGCTCGGCGCACGCCGGCCACAGGCGGGTGGCACCTATGTCTACCTGCGCGAGGCCTTCGGCCCGCTGGCCGGTTTCCTGTTCGGCTGGACCATGCTGCTGGTGATCTATTCCGGCTCGACCGCGGCGGTGGCCACCATCTTCGCCAGCTACACGGTCGCCGCCTTCGCCTTGCCGGCATCGGCCGCGTTGCCGCTGACCGTCGGCGCACTGGTGTTCGTGGCGCTGATCAACCTGTTCGGCCTGCGGCTGGGCGCGCAGGTGCAGAACCTGTTCGCGCTGCTCAAGCTGCTGGCGGTCGCGGTGCTGGTGGGATGCGGCCTGTATCTGGCCGGCGCTCACGCGCCGGCGGCGCTGGCGGTCGATCCGGCGCGCACCGGCGTCGGCTTCATGGGCGCAGCCTTGCCGGTGTTGTTCGCCTATTCGGGCTTCACCTACCTCAACAACCTGGCCGGCGAAATCGACGCGCCCCAGCGCAACCTGCCGCGGGCGCTGCTGATCGGCATGCTGGTGGTGATCGGCGCCTACGCACTGGTCAACCTCGCCTACCTGGCCGTGCTCGGCCATGACGGGCTGGCCGCCAGCACCGCGCCGGCCGCGCAGGTGATGGACCGCATGTTCGGCCCCCTCGGCGCGCGGCTGATGGCGGTGGGTATCGCCATTTCCACGCTGGGCTTCTGCAACATCACGCTGGTCGCCGGTGCGCGGGTGCTGCAGGTGATGGGCGCCGACGGGCTGTTCTTCGGCGCCGTGGCGCGCCTGCATCCGCGCTACCACACGCCGAACGTGGCGCTGGCCGCGCTTTCGGGTTGGGCGATCGTGCTGGCGTTGTCGGGCAGCTACGGCGCGCTGCTGGACTACGCCACCTTCGGCGACTGGCTCGCCTGCGCGGTCGGCGTGGCGACGCTGTTCTGGTACCGCCGCCACGACCGCGGCGAGGTGCGTTTCCGGGTGCCCGGCTACCCGCTGCTGCCGCTGCTGTTCGTCGCCGCGATCGGCGCGGTGGTGGTCGCGACCATGCGCGACAACCCGCGCAACGCCGGCATTGGCGTGCTGATCATGCTGGCTGGCGTGCCGGTGTATTACCTCTGGCGGTGGATGGCGGCGCGCACCATCCGTTAGCCCCTTGCTGAACGACCGCCGCCGCGCATTCAAGTGGACCCCGTGGCAGCCGATAACCGGGACACAACAAGCAGTTATCCCCCCGAGGTAGTCCCCCCATGTCCCGTATCTTCCTGCGCGCCGCCGTCCTGGCGACCGCGCTTTCGGCCGCCTGCGCGGCACACGCCAGCGATGATGGTTTCTCCTGGCGCTTTTCCGGTTTCGGCACCGCCGGCTACGCGGCGACCAACAGCGACGATGTGCTGTTCACCAACCCCGGCCAGCTCAAGGGCGCCCGGAAGGGCGGCTCGGCGCTGGTCGATTCGCGCGTCGGCGGCCAGATCGACTTCAGCTTTACCCCCAAGCTCGGCGCGACCGTGCAGGCGATCGCCATGCAGGACGCCCGCGGCCGCTTCCGCCCGCAGCTGGAGTGGGGCTTCGTCAGCTACAAGGCCAGCGACAACGTGACCGTGCGCCTGGGCCGCCTCGGCTGGCCGGCCTACCTGGTATCCGACTATCGCTACGTCGGTTACGCCAACCCGTGGCTGCGCGCGCCGCTGGAGGTCTACAACCTCGCTGCGCTCGACCGTTACGAAGGCGCCGATCTGCGCTGGTCGCATGACCTGGCCGACGGCGTGTTCACCCTGCAGCTGCTCGAAGGCCACGCCTCCAGCCCGCTGCCGGAAAGCACCGAACGCAACGCGCGCATCAAGGTCAACCAGCTCAGCGGCGCCTATGCGACCTACGAGATCGGCAACCTGCGCGTGCGCGGCGGCCTGAGCACCGGCAAGGCCACCTACGTTTCGCAGAACACCGACATGCTGGCCGCCGGCCTGGGCATGGCCGGCTACGGCGCAGTGGCCACCAGGCTGCTGCCGCAGAACAACCGCGCCACCTTCCTGAGCCTGGGCGGCACCTACGACGCACACAACATCATGGCCACCGGCGAGTACGGCAAGCTGCGCTCCAGCGGCCTGCTCGGCGTCGCGCAGGGCTGGTACGGCACGCTCGGCTGGCGCCACGGCGACTGGATGCCCTACGCGACCTGGGCCGGTTACTCCAAGCAGGACGACAGCGACCTCTACGCCGTGCCGCCGGTCGGTCCGCTGCTGCCGCTGTCGATGGGCGTCTCGCAGCTCGCCGCCGGCAACGACCAGCACACCGCGTCGTTGGGCGTGCGCTGGGACGCGGCCAGCAAGCTGGCGATCAAGGCGCAGTTCGACCACGTCCGTCCGTCCGTGGCGGGCGGCACCTTCACCAAGATCCAGCCCGGCTACAACGGTCACCCCGTGAACGTGGTGTCGGTCGCTGCCGACTTCGTGTTCTAAGCGGAGGCACCGTCATGCGATCGATCATCCGCAAAACCGTCCTCGCTGCCGCCCTCGTGCTCGCGACCACGCCCGCCTTCGCCGGCATCGCCGTGATCGTCAGCGCCAAGAGCCCGGCCGGCGCACTGGACAAGGCCACCGCCGCCTCGCTTTACCTCGGCAAGACCACCGCGCTGCCCGGCGGTGGCAGCGCCAAGCTGTACGACCTGCCCGACAGCAACCCGGCGCGCGAGCGCTTCTACCAGGCCGTGGCCGGCAAGTCGGCCAGCCAGGTTAAGGCGGTGTGGTCGCGCCTGGTGTTCAGCGGCCGCGCACTGCCGCCGCGCGAACTGGCCAACGACGCCGCCGTGGTCAAGGCCGTGGCCGCCGACCCGACCGCCGTCGGCTACGTCGACGAAAGCGCGCTCGACGGCTCGGTCAAGGCCGCCGTCAAGCTGCCGTAAGCCGCGCAACTGCCGGCCAGGGATGGCCGGGGGCGCGCGTGTTCCCCCGGAGTAGTAACCATGAAGTTCAAGACCCGCATCCTGCTGGCGCCTGCGATCACGCTGGCGCTGTTCCTGGCCGGCTGGCTGGCCAGTTCCGCCGTCGCCACGCGCACCGGCAATGCCGTCGCCTCGCTTGGGGCGGTGGATTACCCCTACCTGGAAGGACTCAAGCAGTTCGACCAGCAGTTCAAGCACACCACCCAGACCGTGCAGAACGCTGTCGCCGAAGGCGACAAGGCGAAGCTCGACGACGCCCGCGCCATCGCTACCGAGGCCCAGACCACGCTCACCGCCCTGCGCGCGCTCGGCGACCATCGCACCGCCGCCGATGCGTTGGGCAAGGCCTACGACGGTTACGTCGGCACGGCCACGCACGCTGCCGAAACCATGCTCGGCCCGCCCTCGGACACCACCGCCGCTGCCGTCGCCGCCATGCAGCAGTCGCAGCAGGCGCTCGAAAAGCAACTGGCCGACGACATCACGGCCGCCACCGCGACCGTGCGCGAGCGGCTGGATGCCTCGCATGCAGGCGTCCAGCGCATGATGGTCAGCAATGCCGTGTCCGGCGTGCTGATCGTGCTGGTGCTACTGCTCGGCGCCTGGCAGATGCTGCGCGCCATCGCCCGCGACCTGGGCGCCGAACCCGAACAGCTGCGCACCGTGGTCGCGCGTATCGCCGCCGGCGACCTTGCGGTCGACGACGCCGGCACCGTCCACGAGGACGCCGTGCTCGGCCGTCTGCAGGCGATGGCCGCGCAGCTGGCCAGCATCGTCGGCGCGATCCGCGGCGTGTCGCTGGAGGTGGGCGATGCCTCCGCGCAGATCGCCCAGGGCAACGACGACCTTTCCCGCCGCACCCAGGTCCAGGCCGCCAGCCTGGAGCAGACCTCGCTCTCGATGGCGCAGATGACCGCCACCGTGCGCCAGAACGCCGCCAACGCCGACCGCGCCGATCAGCTCGCCCGCGAGGCACGCACGCAGGCCGAACAGGGCGGCGCGGTGATGGGCGAGACCAACGCCTCGATGCAGGCGATCAATGCCTCCAGCCAGCGCATCGCCGACATCGTGGGCCTAATCGACGAGATCGCCTTCCAGACCAACCTGCTCTCGCTCAACGCCGCGGTCGAGGCCGCGCGCGCCGGCGAGCAGGGCCGCGGCTTCGCCGTGGTCGCCGCCGAGGTGCGCAGCCTTGCCCAGCGCTCGGCCGCCGCGGCGCGCGAGATCAAGGGCCTGATCGCCGACAGTGTGGAGAAGGTGCAGACCGGCAGCGCGCTGGTGGGCCGTTCCGGCCAGTCGCTCGAGGCGATCGTGGCCAGCGTGAAGAAGGTGACCGACATCGTCGCCGAGATCGCCGCCGCCAGCCGCGAGCAGTCCGCCGGCATCCTGCAGGTGAGCGCCACCGTCACCGCCATGGACGAAAGCACCCAGCAGAACGCCGCGCTGGTTGAGGAAGCGGCCGCAGCCAGCCGGGCGATGCAGGAGCAGGCGCGCTCGCTGCTGCACGAGGTGGCGTTCTTCCAGTTGGGTGAGGGAGGCGCTGCACCCGCCGTACCTGCGCCCATCCCGGCGCCGCATCGTGCCGAAGCGGCTCAGCCGATCGCCAGCCTCGCCGTGGCCGGCGGGTGGCAGGAATTCTGAGTTCCGCAAGGCTTCCCCATTCGCCTGTCGGCACCTCCCCCGTTGAACGGGGGAAGGCTCGGCAAACCAGGCTTCCGCCACGGCCCTCCCCTCGTGCGGGGCAAGGCTCGGTCGCCGGGACCGCCCAATACCCGATCCTTCCCCCGTTCCACGGGGGAAGGTGCCCGAAGGGCGGAAGGGGGCAAACCGCCAGGAGCCCCAACTGAACACCCCGCCCGCCCCCGGCTGCCTCATCACCTGCGCGATGCCACAATAGGCGACCCTCGCAAGGAGCCGCCCCGATGCAGCAAGCGCAAGCCCAGGGCCTGCCGCCCGCCACCACCGGCGACATCACGCCGGAACCGGTGCGCGAGGGCATCGACCTGATCGTCAACGGCGAGCGCTTCCGGCACACCGGCGATCCCTTGATGCCGCTGCTGTGGTACCTGCGCGACGTCTTGCGTTTGACCGGCACCAAGCTGGGCGACGCGCACGGCGAGGACGGCTACGACCTGGTGCTGGTCAACGGCAAGGCGGTCTCGGCGATCAAGCGCCCGATGGCCAAGCTGGTCGGCGCCCGCGTCACCACCGTCGAGGGCCTGGCCCACGCCGACGGCAGCCTGCATCCCCTGCAGCAGGCCTTCATCGACGAGGACGCGATCGGCTGCGGCTACTGCACGCCCGGCTGGCTGATCGCCGGTATCGACCTGCTCACCCGCAAACCCAAGCCGACCGACGAGGACATCGACAAGCTGCCCAACCGCTGCCGCTGCGGCGTGCAGACGCGCGTGCGCCGCGCCATCAAGCGCGCCGCGGGAGTCAAGGCATGAGCACCGGACTGCAGTTCTCGCGCCGTCGCTTCCTGCAGGTGCTCGCCGGCACCGCCGGCGCGCTGGTCGTCGGCGTGGGCTATGCCGATGCCGAGGTACCGATCCCGCCGGCGATGCTCGGTGACGACTTCGGGCGCCTCGGTGCCTATGTGCGCATCGACCGCGACGGCAACGTGCTGATCGGTGCGCGCGACCCGGATACCGGTACCGGCACCGCCACCGCGTTGCCGCGCATCATCGCGGAGGAACTGGACGCCGACTGGACCCGCGTCACCGTCGTGCCGCTGGGCCTGGGCGTGGAAGCGAAGAACGGCAAGCCGGTGTGGACCTACGGCCACCAGCGCAGCGGCACCGGCGACTCGATCCCCGCCGCGTGGGCCGACCTGCGCCAGGCCGGTGCACTGGCGCGCTGGCTGATTACCCAGGCCGCCGCCCGACGCCTGGGCATCGCCGCCGACCGCCTGCGTTGCGAAGCCGGCATGGTGGTCACGCCGGACGGCCGCCGCTTCCCCTACGGCAGCCTGGTCGAGGCGGCCGGCAAGATCGATCCGCCCAACGCCCCGCTGCCGCTGAAGCCGCCCCAACGCTACACGCTGATCGGGCGACCGGCTGGCGATGTCGACGCGCGCAACATCGTCACCGGCCAGACCCGCTATGCGCTGGACGCGCACTACGCCGACGCGCTCGTCGCCGTCCTCGCGCAGTGCCCCTGGCCCGACGGCAGCCTGGCCAGCATCGAGACTGCGCCCGCCCTGGCCATCAAGGGCGTGGTCAAGGTGATGCCGATCAATCCCGAAACGGACGTGGCCCCGGGCGAGACCGCGATCGCCCCGGCCGTTGCCGTGCTCGCCGAGAACACCTGGGCGGCGCTGCGCGGCCTGGCCGAACTCAAGCTCGAATGGAAACCTGGCGCCCACAGCGCCGAGCAGGACAGCGGCAAGCTCGAAGCCCAGGCCCTGGCCCTGCTCGACACCGACAGCGCACCGACCACGCGCATTCGGGATGAGGGCGACCTCAAGGCCGCCAGCCGCAAAGCCGCGCGCCGCGTCGAGGCTACTTACGTCCAGCCGTGGCTCGCCCACGCCACACCCGAGCCGATGAACTGCCTGGTGCGTCTGGACAAGGACCAGGCCACGCTGGTGGTGCCGACCCAGGCGCCGAAACAGGCCTGGTCCGTGGTGCAGCGCCTGACCGGCCTGGCGCCGGACCGGATTGCCATCGAAGTGCCCCGCGTGGGCGGCGGCTACGGTCGTCGGCTCGACCACGACTACGTCGCCGAAGCAGTGATGCTGGCCAAGGCCGTCGACAAGCCCGTGCGGCTCATGTGGACGCGCGAACAGGGCCTGACCCACGATTACTACCGCTCCGGCACGGTGCACAAGATCAAGGCGATCATCGGCCGCAAGCGCACGCTCATCGGCTGGGACCAGCGCATGGCCAGCGCCTCGGCGCTCACCGGCCGCGGAGTCGCCGCCGACCGCCTGTGGACCTCCGAAGTCGCTGCCGACCAGCTGCCCGCCGGCCTGGTTCCCGCCTACCGCAACGACTGGTACAGCCTCGCCTCGGGGATGCCACGGGGCCCCTTCCGCGGCGAGCCGCACGTCACCAACGCCTTCGCCGTCGAGAGCTTCATCGACGAGATCGCCCACACCCTGCGCGAGAACCCGCTGGACACCCGCCTGCGCCTGCTCGGCAAACCCCGGCAGCTTGCGCTGCCCGGTGGCGGCATGCTCGACGTCGGGCGACTGCTCAACGTGCTCAAGCTGGTCACCGACCGCATCGAGTGGAAGAACTGGCTGCACAACGTCAACGGCATGGGCGTGGCCTGCTGGCATATCGACGGCGCCTACGTCGCCCACGCGATCGAAGCGGCCGTGCACGGCGAGAAACTGGAAATCGTGCGCGTGGTCTGCGCCGTCGACGTCGGCCGCGTGATCAACCCGCTGGGCCTCCAGGGCCAGGTCGCCGGCGCCACCCTCGATGCCCTCTCCAACGCCCTGAACCCGGCGATCACCTTCAGGAACGGCCAGGTCCAGCAGCAGGGCTTCAAGGACTACCCGCTCGCCAGCATGGCCCAGCTGCCCAATGACGTGGAAGTCATCCTCGTCCCCAACGACCGCGCCCCCACCGGCGCCAGCTTCCTGGCCATGCCCACCGCCGCCCCCGCCCTGGCCAACGCCGTCTTCCGCGCCAGCGCCGTACGCGTACGGCGGCTGCCCATGATGAAGGAGCTGCTGCGGCTGCTCTGAGCCAAGGCAACCGCCCGCCGGCGCGGAGCAGACCGCCCGCGCCCACCATACGGTTTATTCCTCCACTTCCGGAGCCATAAGCAATAGCACCCCGATTCGCGTGATATGCACGGGGTGCGCCTCGCGCCCCCAAAGGTGCCTGTCAGGCCGATCCCGTTGATCGCCAAAGGGATTTCGCCCCTTGACCTCAGCCCAAGCCCGACGGACCATCCAGTGCATATGCCCCGATCCGGGGTCTACTAAGCGTTAGGCAGGCCAAACATGGGACTTGCTCGTTCAGCCAACATCGCAGCCGTCGCTCTTGCCGTTCCACTCGGCGCATTTCTTTGGTTCGCGCACGCTGCCGATGCCGCTATGGACAAGAGCGGTGTTGGCAACCTCAGTAGCTGGTCAGCTCTCAACGCACGTGCAGGCATATCGTTCTGGTTGCTCGTCGCAATTTGGCTTTGCGTGCCATGCGCGGGCTTGTTGGCCTCAAGTACGCAAAAGAAGCACTTACTGTCAGTGTGGGCCGGCGCCACGTTGGTCGCACCCCTTGCTTACGTGGCCACGTTGGTGCTGGCCTAACAACTCGTTCAAGGCGGACGGCTACGCCGCCGCTTAACTCCAGCGTTAGACGCATGGCAATTATCTCAACCAACAACCGAAGCTGGTACGCCGCCTACTCAGTGTTGGCAAGCTATTTGATGCTGTGCGTGCTATTTGTTTTTGTGGCACCGACGTCCTATGAGCCAAGCCTGCCTTTCAGCAGGTCGCTAGCTGCGTTATCGAGCATCCCTTCTGTCGTAGCATTCAATGTCGATGCGATGTGGGCAACATTCCTGCCCGCTCTATTTGCGTTCTCTAAAGTTGCCCCAGTCAAACTCAAAGCAAACGCCAACCAATCCGACATTCCTGCAGCCGTGCTTGGCTTTGTGTTGTTCTCTTGCATCGCCATGGCGTTGATTGGCTACGGCACGCTGGCAAAAGTAGACGCAACTTCTACAACCAAGGCTGCGGCAATGGCAGCTTGGGCAGCTCGCAGCAAGATTGGCCTAGTTTGCGTTTCCGCCTTCTACTTTTCCTCGTCGCTGTGCATGGCGTGGATTGGTTTCGTAGCATGCCCTCGCTCGTATCAAATGTTGCTCAGCGACCGGTCTAACATTTCGTCCAAGCGGACGCGCTAACGCGCGCCGCTTAACTCCAGCGTTAGCCGTGCAAAACATGCGACCAATCGTAATAGTGGCATTAGTACTTGCGTTGGGTACGGGAGTCGCGACGGCTCAAGTCGATGACGCAATAACTATTTCGCTCGCGCCCAGCTCGACAGAGGTGAGCTCTGGCGAACCTGTAACGATAAATATCGCGGTAACCAACGCTTCCGCAATGCCGCGGTACTTGGGCCGCGACGTAATTTGCCCCCCTTCATTACAATGTTGAAAGCACCTCGGGGCGTATTCTCTCCTGCTTCATCTCAGATCCACCGCCGCCCCTGCCGAAACTGCGAGGCGAAGAAGATTGGGTGTGGCTACGACCGGGCCAGACCATGCACTTCACGCAACGCCTGTCTCAAAAAGACCTATGCATGTCGGTTCCGGGCACATACCATGTTTCTGCGCTCCTCCTTGGGCAAATTGCTACCGAGGCGCAGCGCAAGAACCATGCGATCGACGTCTTCTCTTCTTGGTCCAAACCAATCAAGGTTGTCATGCATCCCCATTGAACCGTGGGTGGCATCGTCTGGCTAACAACTCATTCGAGGCGGACGGCTCCGCGCCGCTCAATTCCAGCGTTAGGCCTCAGGGAGAGAGGACGTGGCCGTTTCAACTTTTTGGTTATCACCAAAGATTGCTCTGCGTGTACTTTGGGGAGCTGCCGCCATAGGCATGCTTTTTGAACGCGCGCCATGGGCTCAGAGCAACTCGCTCGCTGCGGCGGACGGCTACCTTGGGTTCTTGGCTCTAGGCTTGTGGTCAGCTACCGGCGGCGATTCACGTTGGTCCCGCAAGGCTTTAGTGCTCACTGCTGCAGCATGGCTGGCTGTTATGGCGTACCGCCTCTCGGGCATGTCGGCCTAACAACTCCGTAAGAGACTTCCAGTCAACTCCGGGCGCGTGAGGTTGCCCTTCGCTCCGGGCCGCCGCGGAGTCATCGATGGTGCCTCGCTCAACGTCGTGCGTTTCGCCATCGCAGGTTCAACAGTTGTCAGGCTGCTTTCCGTAATCGGTCTTGTTCGGCGATGGTGCCAGCCCCGACCAGGGCATGAACCGCACCCTGCACCACCGTACCCGCAGGCAGCTGCGCCAACCACACGCCGAACGCCTCCCGCCTGATTTCCTGACGGTGCAGTACGGCGCCGCCACCATTCATCTCGCACACCGAAAACACGTGCTTCGCCAAGTCCACGCCGATGGTTATAGTGCTCATGGAGACTTCCTCTTCTGCTGACCGTTGTGTCGCAATACCATCATGGGCCCTCGAGGCCCAAAGGAGAGGAAGTCTCTTTTTATTCATTCACGGCGGACGGCTTCGCCGCCGCTTAACTCCAGCGTTAGGCAGCGAACGCCAGCGCTCCGCGATCAAGGAACGAACATGTTCAACACCATCAAAATCGCTACTGCCCATCACTTAGTGCGGCGTCGGAAGGAGGTACGTCTCGCACTACTTCTCCTTGCGCTCGCGGCTGTTTGGGTAGGCGCTAACCATATAAGCAGCTTCGTCGCCGGCTTCTTCGATGGTGCTACTGGTGTGTAAAGCCATCGTCCGGATATCGTTGCCCAACAGGTTATTCAAGGTGGACGGCTTCGCCGCCGCTTAGCTCCCGCGACCGGCGACAGAAGGAAGTACGCAATGACTCAAAGCTTCTCCGGCGGTTGCGCCTGTGGCTCCATCCGCTATGTTTGCATCGGCAACCCCATTGCCATGCTGAATTGCCATTGCCGTGACTGCCAGCAGTCGAGTGGAGCACCGTTTGCCTCGGGCGTTGTCGTCCGAGTTGATGAGACAGAGGTATCAGGCAGCCCCGGCACGTACTCTGTCCGTGGCAGTCGTGGGGGTTCCACAACTCGAAGCTTCTGCACGCAGTGCGGCACGCCTCTCTTCACCCGTGGCGAACTGGTCCCGGAGCTGATGTCCATTCGCTTTGCCTCTCTCGATGACCAGGCCGGCTTCAGGCCCATGGTGGACATCTGGACGTCGAGCGCGCAGCCGTGGGTGCAGCTAAGTGGGGATATCCCGCACTATCCGCAGTCGCCTCAGCATGAGTAGGCAGGGTTTGCTGCCTGGCAGTTCGCCCAAGCCGACGCCATTTCTAGGCGCGGCTTAGCTCCGGCGCTGGCCCCATGGAAAATTTTTTCGCACTCGTCTACGGCGCCGGACTGATCGTCTTTTGGCTTGGCGTCGTGATGACCTTGTGGCGTCTGGTCCAAATTGCGTCGCGAGTTGATTTACGGAGCGCGTTTCGCTACCTCCTTAATTCCCTGCTGCTCGCCGTGGTTTGCTACCTACCGGCCGCTTTCACAGGAGCGTGGGCTTTCTGCTCGCCCACGGCAGAGGGCTTATGTGCCCTTGGCGGGTTCATCGGTACCGGACCACTGGCAGCGGGGGCGTCGCTCATCTACCGTGCACTGCGAGCTCGGGGCGTACTGGCCTTGGTCTAAACAAGGCGGACGGCCTGAACGCCGGTCCAGCAAACCCATCGATCGAACTTTTCTTCATCTCATGCACATTCCAAAAATCGCGCTGCCGATCATCTCCTGTCTATGGATGCTCGTGAGCAGCGTTCATGCAGCAGCGGCGGCGAAGTCTGAAACCAGGTGTGGCTGGTTTGATAACCCGACTCCAGGCAACGTCTGGCTCCATGATCGCGATGGAGAATGGACGATTGCCATTCAGGGGGAGTACGAGGCGCAGGGTGACTGGCCCCGGTTCAACGATTCACAGTGGATGTCGGTCAATCGGTCGTATGGGTATGGATGTGCCTGTATCAAGGCTGTCGTGAATACGATGACCAGGCAGATCGTCAGCATCTCTTCCGCGAACGCGCGGCCCCTGAGCGCTTGCCGGAAGGATCCGGCACTGAAGGAGCCGGAGGGCTAGTCCAGCCCGTCGCAGGCCGATACTGCGTAGCGGTGTCGCTTACCTCCAGCCGAATGGACATTTGATGACGACTCTTGCCCCCATGCGTGCCGAGGCGTATTCGGCCTTCTTCGAGGAAGCCTTCGCCTTCTATGCAGAAGAGAATGTCGCGGCCGGCTGCTGGCGTGCCGAGGAGGCGTCCGGCCTTTCAAGGGAGGAAACAGAGCGCTTGCTGTCACAAGGGCTTGAAACTCCTGACCACCATCTCTTTGAAATCTTCGCCGCAGGCGGGCTAGAGCCGGTTGGCTACGCCTGGGTTGCTGCAATGCCGATGGGCCATGCCAAGGTGGCATTCGTCATTCAGTTGAAGATCCGTGCCGAGGCGCGGCGCCAAGGTCACGCTCGCGCAGCACTGGGTTGCATCGAGCAGTACGCACGGAAACTCGGGCTTTCCGGCATGGCGCTCCAGGTCTTCAGCCACAACCCCGGCGCGCAGGCCTTGTATGAGTCGGTCGGATATAGAGTTGCGAGTTTCAACATGATCAAGCCAATCGTCGAGACGAGCGCCTAACTGCCCGCTCAGGCGGACGTCCAAATGGTTGAACGCGAGCCACGCTCGCCGCGCTGATCTCAGCGCGTCGAGGGATAGGGCTTGTCACGCAACAGCGCGGCCAGATGCGCCGCGTTGCATGCCTGGGTCTGGATGGCGCCAGCCAGCGCCTTCGGCGTCTGGTCGAGGTCGATATAGTTCTTCTTGTGCATGGCCTCGCCCACCCAATAGGTGGAGCTGCCGCCCGGGATGCTGAAGCCGACGTCGGCCAGCGCCTGGTAGAGCTCAGCAGTGACGTGGTGGGCACCGTCTTCGTTGCCGACGACGCTGACGATGGCGACCTTGCCGAAGGTGGGATAGATGCCGTGCTCGTCGATCTCGCCGAAGACGGCGTCGAGCCGCTCCAACACACGCTTGGCGACGCTGCAGGGCTGCCCCATCCAGATCGGGGTGGCGAGGACGAAGATGTTGGCTTGGTCGATACGCTTGCGGATCGCCGGCCACGCATCGCCCGGGCCTTCGTCGGTTTTGACGCCGGGCTTGATGTCGTGGTCGACCGCGCGCTCGTACGCGGTGCTGACGCCATAGCCATCGAGCGCGCGCAGCACCTGGTCGAGCAGCTTCTGGGTCGACGAGGGCTGGTTGTCGCGCTTGAGCGTGCAGTTGAGGCCGAAGGCAGAGAGCATGGCGGATCCCAGGGGGAAGTGGGTTTTCGAGAGTGCGCCGGGGCCTGTCTAGCTAGGGTCGGCAGGGCGCGCCCGGCCCCTTCACAACCGACAGAAAACTTCCACCATCGCCGAGTCGTTTTGCCGGTAGTGCGGTCCGGGCCGTCGAAGTGCCCGTCCAATAGGGCAAGGTCGACCATGTGCGCAACGTCGAACAACCGCTCGGACGGCTCGTTCCCGTTGACCTGCCGGCCACGTAGCAATTCGGTGCCGCGGGTCCCCCGGCCGTGGCATTGCGGTTCCACGACACGCAGCTTGCCGTGGTAGACGAAGCGCACGGGTTTCCTTTCGCGAATGGCTCGATCGATGAGGGTGTTGGGCATGGTGGCTCCCCGGTGCACACTGCCTCCCTGGCAGGAGCACCGGCTGCGGCGTGTCGCAAGCCTGCACCCGCCGGCGTGCAAGCCAGGTCAGCCCGCCGACGAAACGGCCTCGGCGGGCGCTGACACGCGACGCAACCAGCGGTCGCGCAGCCAGCGGTCGCATGGCATGGACCAGCAACGTGCGATCAACAGGCCGAGCCCCCAGCACGCCACGAACGCCGGCAGATACCACAGGAAACCAGCGCGCGCGTCGGCACCGCTCCAGCGGTATAGCCGCACGAGCGCAAACACCACGAACATGTGGCTGAGATAGATCTCGTAGCTGAGTCGGCCCCAGCTGCACAGCCAGCGCAGGCCGCGCGGCACGCGAGGGGGCGCTGCGCGGAAGGCGAGCAGCAACGTCAGCGTGGAGCCGGTGAGCAACAGCATCACGCCCTCGTGCAGCAGCGACCACAGCCAGTGGCCGCCCAACGTCGCGCTGGCAAGGCCGAGCGCGCCGCCCCAACGCAGGAATCGCGCGGCGCGCGGCGGGATGGGCGCGAGCCGCCCGAACCACAACGCGCCCAGTACGCCGGTGGCGATGGCCGCCATGCCCGGCAGGTACGCCTTCTCCTGCCAGATCTCGTTGCCGTCCAGCGCCGCGCGGGTCCATGGCAGCGACAGCGACAGCGCGAGCAGCAGCGGCACCAGCACCCAGGTGCGCCGGACCAGCAGGCAGGCCACTGGAAAACCCAGGTAGAACGCCTCCTCGATCGACAGCGACCAGAGTACGTCCCAACTCCCCGGCAGGTAGCCGGTATGGCCTTCGTACCAGTTCAGGTGCAGGCCGAGCGCGGCGAGCATCGCACCGCCCAGCGACTGGCCCGGGCGATGGATGGTGTAGTCCGCCACGCCCCATCCGTGCAGCACGGCCAGCACCGCCAGCAGTGCCACCAGGCAGGGCACGATGCGGGCGAAGCGACGGGCGTAGAAGGCCTTGACGTCGATCCGCGCCAGGCTGCCCCAGCGTTCCAGCGCGTTGCCGGCGATCAGGAAACCGGAGATCACGAAGAACACGAACACCGCTTCGTAACCGTTGTAGTTGAGCGCCTGCAGCATCCGCACCGGCAGCACGTCCGCCAGCGCCGTGGCTTTCAGCGGGATGCGCATTGGCAGGCCCAGGTGGTTGAGCAGCACGAACACGATCGCCAGCCCGCGCAGCAGGTCGATGCCGGCGTTGCGCTGACCGCCGTGTGAGGACCCCGCCAGCTCAGGCATGGGATGGCAGCGGGCTTTGCGAAGCCACGACCTGGTTGCGGCCCTGCTGCTTGGCCCGGTACAGGCAACGGTCCACCGTCTCGAGCAGTGCCAGCAGGTCGTCGCCCGGGCCGGGCAGGAGGGTGGCGACGCCGAAGCTGGCGGTCAACGTGCCGGCCACGGCGGAAGCACCGTGCGGGATGTCCGCCTCCGCCAGTCGCGCCAGGCAGAGGGTGGCGCGCTCGAGCGCACCGGCCGCGTCGGTGCCGGGGAGCACCATCAGGAACTCCTCGCCGCCGAAGCGGCCAAGCAATTCCAGCCCGCGAACGGCCGCCGTGTCGAGCAGCCCGGCCACCCGCCTGAGGCAGGCGTCGCCGGCGAGATGTCCGTAGTGGTCGTTGTATTGCTTGAAGCAATCGATGTCCGCCAGCACCAGCGAGAGCGGTTTGCGTTCGCGGCAGGCGACCGCCCATTCGGCATCGAGGAACGCATCCAGCCGCCGGCGGTTGGCCACCCCGGTGAGACCGTCGCGGAAGGACAGCTCGGTCAGTTCGCCCTGCAACTGCAGCATCCGTTCCTCCGCTCGCTTGCGTTCGCTGATGTCGAACATGAACCCGACCAGGGAATCGACGGCGCCTTCTTCATTGCGCACGACGTGGACGACGTCGCGGATCCACACGTAGTCGCCCTCGCAGGTCAGCGCGCGATAGTCCGCCTCGTGGTCGACGCCCGCCTGCGACTGCGCGATGCAGAACTGCACTACGCGTTCGCGATCGTCCGGATGGATGCGGTCGACCCAGTCCTGCACGGTCGCCCAGCTCGCCTGCGACCAGCCCAGCAGGCCCTCGATCTGCGGGCCGATGTAGGCAAAACGCGCCGCCGCCCAGTCGATCTTCCAGGGAATGGCGCGGGTGGATTCGAGCAGCGTCTTGTAGACGGCGCTTTCCACTTCCAGATACGCACCCATGGTCTCCCCCTGCAGGACGTTGGCGCGACTTTACCCTTGCGCCCGCCCTGGCGCCCGCACTTCCCCTTCGTCCTTGAGGCTGAACGGGGTGAAGTGGGTGTGCTCGTCGTAAGTATCCACGCCCTCGCGCGACTTGAGGAACCCGACCACCGCGTACGTCAGCGGGGTGAACACCACCTCCACGGCCACCTTCATCGCCCAGTTGAAGGCGATCACCGCGAGGATGGTCTGGCCCTCCCAGATACCGATGAAGGCGATCGGGTAGAAGGTCAGGCTGTCCACGCCCTGCCCGACCAGCGTCGAGCCGATGGTGCGCGTCCACAGCATGCGGCCGCGCGTCCACAGCTTCATGCGCGCCAGCACGAACGAGTTGGCGAAGTCGCCCAGCCAGTAGGCGACGATGGAGGCCAGCGCGATGCGCCAGGTGCCGCCGAAGACGATCTCCAGCGCCGGCTGCAATTGCGCGTTGAACGGCTCGGTCGGACTCGGCGGCATGTGGATGATCGCCTGCGACATCGCCGTGGCGAACAGCATCGCGCCGAAGCCAGCCCAGATCGCGCGGCGCGCGCGGGCATAGCCGTACACCTCGGTCAGCACGTCGCCGAAGATGTAGCTGGCCGGGAAGAACAGGTTGCCGGCGCCGAAGGACACCGCGCCGAGCACCGGCAGCGTGACCGTGCAGACCTTGGCCGGACCGATCAGGTTGGAGCACAGCAGCACGGCGACCATGCCGCCGACCAGCAGGTCGTAGTAGCGGAAGCCGCGCATCGGCGCGGCGGATGAGGATGCGTGCATGGAGCCCCCTTGGCGTGGAGGCAGAGGATAACCGGGTCGCGAGCGGGGGGCTCCTGGCTCACTCTCCCGGGGAGCAGCAAAAGGAGCAGCTCCGGCCCGGCACGGGCTGACCGGCTCACGAGCCCCGGCCCCTCACCCCGGCCCTCTTCCCGGCGGGGAGAGGGAGCAAGGCACGGCTAGTCGGCAGCGGGGTCCATGCCGGGGAACAGCACGTCGATGAACCCGAACCGGGAGAAGTCGGTGATGCGCGAGGGATACAGGCGCCCGATCAGGTGGTCGCATTCGTGCTGTACCACGCGCGCGTGGAAGCCCTCGGCCGTGCGGTCGATCGGCTGGCCCTTGGGATCGATGCCCTGGTAGCGGATCAGCGTGAAGCGGTTCACCGCGCCGCGCAGTCCGGGGACCGAAAGGCAGCCTTCCCAGCCTTCCTCCATGTCCTGCGAGGCCGGCGTCACCACTGGATTGAGCAGGATCGTGCGCGGGACCGACGGGGCGTCGGGGTAGCGGTCGGAGCGGTCGAAACCGAAGATCACCAGTTGCAGGTCCACGCCGATCTGCGGTGCGGCCAGGCCGACGCCGCCGGCGGCTTCCATGGTGTCGAACATGTCCTGGATCAGCTGGTCCAGTTCGGCGCTGCCGATCATCCCCGCGGGCGCGGGGGAAGCGATGCGCATCAGGCGGGGATCGCCCATCTTGAGGATGTCGCGGATCATCTGGGGCCTCGGGGTGGATACCGGTACAGGTCTGCGGGCGCGGTCGGGTGATTACAAGATGACGCCATAGGGTTGGCTCCAGCCCACAATGTCGGTACGCCCGGTGGTGGGCTGAAGCCCACCCTACGAAGTTCAGCGGCTGCCGAAGACCTTCTTCAGCAGGTCGGTGGTGCGTGCGGCGGGGTTCTTGCGAATCGCCTGCTCCTGTTCGCCGATCATGGTGAAAAGGCCGTCGAGCGTCTGTTCGGTGACGTAGTCGTCCAGGTCGAGCGGGTTGCGCTTGTCCCCGCCGTTGCCCAGCGCACCCAGGACGTTGCCAAGCCCACTGCCACCACCGGCCGCGGT
The DNA here is from genome assembly GCF_017837635.1 of Frateuria flava. Taxonomy (GTDB): domain Bacteria; phylum Pseudomonadota; class Gammaproteobacteria; order Xanthomonadales; family Rhodanobacteraceae; genus Frateuria_A; species Frateuria_A flava. The sequence goes on along the minus strand of NZ_JAGJRS010000010.1, from coordinate 118,557 downwards.
AAGCGCCTTGTATTTCTGCGTGACGCCGACGCGGTCGGTCGCCTCAGCCACGATGGGATGGATGCGGGCGGTCAGCGCGTCGCCGGCGACGCGGCGGAAGAAGTCGGTGGCGGCATGGTCGCCGCCGGTGAGGATGCCGCGCGCATCCTGCAGGGTCATCTTGCGGATGGCGTCGCCGAAGATGTCGGCGACCTGCGGCACGGCTTTCTCCGCAGCGCGGTTCATGCTGAGCTCGAACGCATCGACCTTGTCGCCCTGCCCGAGCTGCCGGGCCAGGTCGCCCACCTGCTTGAGCTTGCCCGGCAGCGGGATGCGTACCTTGGCGTTGCCCCAGAAGCCGTCGGTGCGGCCAAGCTCGTTGATCGCGTGTGTCGTGCCCTTGGCGAGCGCTTCCTTGAGACCCGCGGCGATGTCGCTGCTGGGCAGGTTGGCCGCGCGCGTGGTGTTGGTGGCGTGGCTGCCCTGCTTGAGTTGCTTGAGCAGGTCGTCGAACTGGCCGCCGGCGGCAGCGGGCAGCGCGGCGATGGCCAACAGGAAACCGAGACAGGCAGTTTGCGGGCGCATGACGGCACCTCCGTGGGGCTCCGGCGCGGAGTGTACGCGGGCCCTGGCGCGCGCGCCGTGATCGCAGGCCGCCCGGCTCCCTCTCCCCTCCGGGGAGAGGGTCGGGGTGAGGGGTCGGGGCTCGCGAGGGAACTGGCCTGTGCGGTTTGTGTCACGGCCTTTTTCCCGGCAACGCCCGGGAAAAGCGCCAACGCGCACCCGGCATTGACCGGCCGCCCTTCCCGGGACGACTCTTGCCCGACCGTCGAGGAGAAGCCCATGCACACCCAAGCCTCCGTCCCGACCAGCCCCGCGTCGAAGATCCTGTGGGCCGCGATCGCCCTCGTCGGCGCGTTCTGCCTGGGCGTGGTGGCGCTGCGCCGCGGCGAGCCGATCAACGCGATATGGCTCGTCGCCGCGGCGATCGCCGTATTCGTGATCGGCTACCGTTTCTACGGCCGCTTCGTCGAGCGTCACGTCCTGCAGCTGGACCCCAGCCGCGCCACGCCGGCCATGCGCCATCCGGACGGGCTCGACTACGTGCCGACCGACAAGTGGGTGGTGTTCGGCCACCACTTCGCCGCCATCGCCGGCGCCGGTCCGCTGGTGGGTCCGGTGCTGGCGGCGCAGATGGGTTACCTGCCGGGCACGTTGTGGATCCTCATCGGCGTGGTGTTTGCCGGCGCGGTGCAGGACTTCATGATCCTGGCACTGTCGCTGCGCCGCGACGGTCGCTCGCTCGGCCACATGCTGCGCGAGGAGCTCGGGCCGCTGCCCGGCGTGGTGGCGATGTTCGGCGTGCTGGTGCTGATGATGATCGTGCTGGCGGTGCTGGCGCTGGTGGTGGTCAAGGCGCTCACGCACAGCCCGTGGGGCACCTTCACCGTGGCCGCGACGATCCCGATCGCGCTGCTGATGGGCGTCTACCTGCGCTGGCTGCGCCCGGGCCGCATTCTCGAAGTGTCGATCATCGGGCTGGTGCTGCTGCTGGGCTCGATCTGGCTGGGCCGCTTCGTGGCCGAATCGGCCACGCTGGCGCCACTGTTCGACTTCGACGCCAAGGCGCTGGCGTGGCTGCTGATCGCCTACGGCTTCTGCGCCTCGGTGCTGCCGGTGTGGCTGCTGCTGGCGCCGCGCGATTACCTGTCGACCTTCCTCAAGATCGGCACCATCGCGCTGCTGGCGCTGGCGATCTTCCTGGCCGCGCCGGTGCTGCAGATGGCCGCGGTCACGCGCTTCATCGACGGCACCGGGCCGGTGTTCCAGGGCAACCTGTTCCCGTTCCTGTTCATCACCATCGCCTGCGGGGCGGTGTCGGGCTGGCACTCGATCATCGCCTCGGGCACCACGCCGAAACTGCTGGCCAACGAAGGCGAGGCGCGACTGGTCGGTTACGGCGGCATGCTGATGGAGGCGTTCGTGGCGATCATGGCGCTGGTGGCGGCCGCCTCGCTGCACCCGGGCGTGTACTTCGCGATGAATTCGCCGGCGGCACTCATCGGCACCACCGCCGAGCACGCTGCGCAGACCATCAGCCAGTGGGGCTTCGTGGTCACGCCGGACCAGCTCACGCAGACCGCGCGCGACATCGGCGAAGCGAGCGTGCTCTCACGCGCCGGCGGTGCGCCCACGCTCGCGGTGGGCATGGCGCGGCTGCTGCACGAGATCCTTCCCGGCGGCGGCATGATGGCGTTCTGGTACCACTACGCGATCCTGTTCGAGGCGCTGTTCATCCTTACTACGGTCGACGCCGGCACGCGCGTGGGCCGGTTCATGATCCAGGAGATCGCCGGCCTCATCCACAAGCCGTTGCAGCAGACCGAATCGTGGACGGGCAACCTGCTGGCCACGGCGATCTGCGTGGGACTGTGGGGTTACTTTCTCTACCAGGGCGCGGTCGATCCACTGGGCGGCATCAACACGCTGTGGCCGCTGTTCGGCATCGCCAACCAGATGCTGGCGGCCATCGCGCTGCTGCTTGCCACCGTCGTGGTGGTGAAGTTGAAGCGCGAGCGATTCGTGTGGGTGCCCGGCATTCCCGCGTTGTGGCTGATCGTGTGCACGCTGGCGGCCGGGTACGAGAAGCTGGCCGGGCCGATCAGCTTTACCGCGGCCGCGCGCAAGTACGCCGCTGCCGCGGCCGATGGCCGGTTGCTCGCGCCGGCCCGGAACGTCGAGGAGATGCAGCGCATCGTCACCAACAACTACGTGGACGCGGCGCTGACCGGCCTGTTCATGGTGCTGGTGCTGGCGATGGTGGCGTTCGCGCTGCGCACGATCGTGCGCGCGTGGCGGATCAATCACCCGACCGCGAACGAAGAGCCCTACGTGCCACTCGATGCCGTCGCCCAGAGCGCACCATGAAGCGCTGGCTTCGCACGGCCTGGTCGCGCGCCGTGCAGACCGCGCGGCTGTGCTGCGGCGTGCCCGACTACGACGTCTACGTGCGTCACCTGCGCGCGCATCATCCCGATCGCCCGGTGCCGAGCTACGCGGCGTTCTTCCGCGAGCGGCAGGAGGCGCGCTACAGGGGCACCGGCGGGCGCTGCTGCTGACCCACCCTACGCTTCAGCAGCGCACCGGCGTGCGCCCCTGCAAGGGTCGCTAGACCTCGTGGTGCAGCGCCTCGGCTTCCAGCGCCACGCTGCGCCGGGGCGCCAGTTCCACCAGGTACATCGCCCCCAGCACCAGCGCGCCGCCGGCCAGCATGCGCCAGCTGAGCGCATCCACGCCCAGCGCCACCGCGAAGCCGGCGGCGAAGACCGGCTCGGTGGTCATCACGATCGCCGCGCGCGCGGGCGGCAGGTGCGCCTGCGCCCAGGTCTGCACCAGCATCGCGCCGGCGCCGGCGACCAGCGCCATGTACAGCACCGCCAGCCAGGCCGAGCCATCGGGGGGCAGCGCCGGCCCCCGCGGCGCGGTGGCCAGCAGACAGATGATCGCAATCGCCACCACCTGCACTGCCGACATGCCGAACGCGTCCTGCTCGCGTGACCAGCGGCCCAGGCCCACGATGTGCAACGCGTAGAGCGCGGCCGAGGCCAGCGTCAGCCATACGCCCGGGTCCACCGACACCCCGCGCAACGAAAGCACAGCCAGCCCGGCGGTGGCCATCGTCACCGCCAGCCACACCACGCCGGCGATGCGCTCGCGCAGCAGCAGCCAGGCCAGGATCGGCGTGAACACCACATACATGCCGGTGACGAAACCGCTGACGCTGGGCGCGATCAGCTTCAGCCCCCAGGTCTGCAGCAGCTGGGCGATGCCGTAGACGACACCCAGCAGCAACGCGCGGCCCACCTGCCCTCGCGGCAGCCGCCACACCGGGCGCGCGAACAGCACCAGCATCGCCAGCGCCGCGATGGCAAAGCGCACGGCCAGGAAATCCACCACCCGCATGCGCTCGACCACGTCCTTGATCAGCACGAAGGTCGAGCCCCACACGGCAGTGAGGGCGAGCAGGCCAAGGGTGGCGGCGAAGGTGCGCGGTCGGGTCGTCATGTGCGGTCGGCGTTCCTTGTAGGCCCGCTTGCGGGCGATGCTCCAGTGGCGGTGAGCGGGAAAAGCATCGCCCGCAAGCGGGCTCCTACGGAGAGCGGCGCCGGGGAAGTCGCAACAGCTGGCCGGGAATCTGCGAGGCGAAGTGCGTCCAGATGCCCAGCCAGACCAGCCCTGCCACCAGCGGGTTGCGGGCGGCCGGATCGAACTTGCGGAACCAGCGCCACATCCCCCGGTGCTTGTGACGGCTGACGAACACCGGCCGGTGCCGGCTCGAACCGCCCTTGCCGTGCAGCACGCGCACGTCGCCGGCCAGCAGCACGGCATGGCCGGCATCGCGGGCGCGACGGCACAGGTCCAGGTCCTCGCAATGCAGGAAGTAGGCCTCGTCGAAACCGCCCAGCTGCTCGAAGACCTTGCGCGGCAACAGCATGAGCGCGCCGGACACCGCCTCGGCGCTCACCACGCGGGCAGGAATGTCGCCGTCGATGTTCATCCCGCCACGCGTCCCGAACAGCGTCGCCAGCGCCGGGCGCAGCAGCGGGTCGCGACGGTACGAGGCCGGATCCGGCGTGCCGTCGGCGGCGCACACCACCGCGCCGACGATGCCTGCCTCCGGGTACTCGTCGAGGATGTCGAGCATGCGCGTCAGCGTGTCCGGCTCCAGCAGGCAGTCGGGGTTGAGGACCAGCAGATGCTCGCCCTTCGCCGCCGCGGCAGCGCGATTCACCGCCGGGCCGAAGCCGAGGTTGGCGTGGTTGTAGATCACCTTCAGCCGCGGTTCGTCGGCGTGATCGCGCTCGATCGACTGCGGCATGCCGTCGGTCGAGCCGTTGTCGATCAGGATAAGTTCCAGCGGCACCGCGCTGTCGAGCGCCCGCCGCGCGCAGTCGCGCAGGGACGGGCCGCTGTCGGCAGACACCACGATCACGCTGACGGGCAGCATCCGAGCTAGGGGGATGGGGGTAGACACCCCGCAAGTATGCGGGAGGTGAGGAGGCGGGAGAACTGCCTGGGAGTTTCCCGCGAGCCCCGACCCCTCACCCCAACCCTCTCCCCGGCGGGGAGAGGGAGCCGGTCCGCGGCAGGCCCAGGCCTTTCGCTTCGGCCTTTCCGCTCTCGTCTTGGCTCCTCTAAAAAGTGCGCGCAGGAAGCGCGCTGCTTTTCCCAAACTCCCCTATGGCGCGGCGGGCGGGTGGCGGATCAGCCCGAGGGTGGCCGGCAGGACGCCGGCCAGTTTTTCGTCGGGGCTGGAGCCCCGTCGAAAAACTCCGCCGCCCGCACGCGCACCCGAAGGGCGCGCCATCGAAGTGCGCTTCTCTTTGGTTACGTTCTCTTGGGCAAGCAAGAGAAAGTGACTCGGGCGCCAAAGGCGTCCGCAAGCTCTTGCTTGAGAAGCTCTGGGCGAGCAACGAGCCTCATCCCGGCCCCTTCCCGCCCCCCTCCTGGACGGAGAGGGAGCTCACTCAGCGGCGACCAAGCACTTCCCGCCAGGCCATCGCCGGCCCCGCTTCGCGTGCCAGCCATGGACCGTCGTGCCAGCCGCACAGCTCCCAGCCACGCAGGCGATGAAGGCGCCCTTGGTCGCGGTCGAGCAGCACCAGGCCGCGCGACGTGCGCGCAACGAACCAGCGCCCGTCAGGACTGAACGACGCGTGCGCCCGCACCCGCTCCACCGTCGCATCGGCCAGCACGAAGCGGCCCGCCTCCCAGCGCACCTCGCCCCCGCGCGGGTCCGGGGACGTACCCTCCGACCACGCGGGCGGCACCAACTCGACCATCACCGCCTTCGGCCCGATCGGCGCCAACGCCAGGCTCGGCCAGTCACGTAACTCCGGCTGCGCGACCTTTTCCCGCCGCCCGCGATCGAGCCAGGCCTCCAACCCGGCCAGCAGGGTGAAACCCGCCAGTGCTCCCAGCAGCGCCATCGCCCAGGCGAAAGCGTCGCCGCCCAGGGCGCGCTGCCCCGCGAACAGCACGCCCGGCAAACCCCAGCGCAACGCCAGGCGCAACACGGGCGCATGGCTTTCCAGGCGATCGCTGCCAAACAGCAGCACGGCCGCAATCGACAGCAATAACGGCAGCCCCAGCCACCACGGCAGCGACGCCAGCAGCGACAGCCAGGCTGGTGCGAGGAGCCAACGTGTGGGCGATCCGGTCACGCCACCCCCGCTCCCCCGGCAGCGCCGGGAGGGAGATCAATAGGGAGACGGGCGGCCCTATCAGACATGCGCCGACCTTACCGCGCGCGAGGGATCCGCGACGTCAGTGGCCCGCTACGCGAACGGGCCGGCCCGCGCGCCTCAGCCGCACCAAACCCGCGCATTGCGGAACATGCGCATCCACGGCGAATCCTCGCCCCAGCTCTCCGGATGCCAGCTCAACTGCACGCTGCGGAACACGCGCTCCGGATGCGGCATCAGGATGGTCACGCGCCCGTCGGCGGCGGTGAAGCCGGCCAGGCCGCCGGGTGAGCCGTTCGGGTTGAGCGGGTAGTTCTCGGTCGGCCTGCCACGGTTGTCGACGAAGCGCACCGCCGCCTGCGCCTTGGACGGACTGCAGGCGTAGGGAAAGCTGACCCGGCCTTCGCCGTGCGCCACCGCCACCGGAATGCGCGAGCCGGCCATGCCCTTGAAGAACAGGCTGGGCGAGTCGAGCACCTCGAGCGTGGCCAGGCGCGCCTCGTACTGCTCCGACGCGTTGCGCACGAACTTCGGCCAGTGCCTGGCGCCGGGGATGATGTCCTTCAGTTGCGAGAGCATCTGGCAGCCGTTGCAGGCGCCGAGGGCGAACTTCGACGGATCGTTGAAGAACGCCTCGAACTGCGCGCGCATCGCCTCGTTGTAGAGGATCGAGGTGGCCCAGCCGCGACCGGCGCCGAGCACGTCGCCGTAGGAGAAACCGCCGCAAGCAGCGAAGCCGCGGAAGTCGGCCAGTTTGTGGCGACCGGCCGCGAGGTCGGACATGTGCACGTCGACCGCATCGAAGCCGGCGCGGGTGAACGCCGCGGCCATCTCGACCTGGCCGTTGACGCCCTGCTCGCGCAGGATCGCCACGCGCGGGCGCGCGCCGCGAACGATGTACGGCGCGGCGACGTCCTCGGCCGAATTGAACGTGAGCTTGGGGCTGACGCCTGGATCGGCGTCATCCAGTCGCCATTCGCACTCGGCATCGGCGCTGGCGGGGTTGTCGCGCAGGCGCTGCATGGCGTGGCTGGTCTGGTTCCAGGCGCCGAACAGCTGCGTCCAGTTCCACTTGAACACCGCCTCGTTGCCGAGGAAGAGCTTGATGCCGAGCTTCTCTTTGGGACGGCCGATGCGATGGCTCATGCCGGCCAGGCCGTGCTTGACCAACAGCGCCTCGAACGCCTCGCGGTTGGCGCTGGCCACCTGCAGCACGGCGCCGAGTTCTTCGTTGAACAACGCGCGCAAGGTCGCCTCGGCCCAGCCGTCGAGGTGGATCTCCAGGCCGCAGTGGCCCGCGAAGGCCATCTCCAGCAGGGTGACCAGCGCGCCGCCGTCGGAGCGGTCGTGATACGCCAGCACGAGCCCAGCCCGGTTGGCTTCCTGCACCAGCTCGAACAGCGCGCGCAGGCGCTTGGGATCGTCCAGGTCCGGCGGCACGCCACCGGCGCGGTTGAACACCTGGGTCAGCGCGGAGCCACCCAGGCGGTCGCGGCCGGCGCCAAGATCGATCAGCCACAGCTCCGAGTCGCCGCGGTCGAGCTTGATCTGCGGGGTGAGCGTGCGGCGCACATCGTCGACACGCGCGAAGCCGGTGATGACCAGCGACACCGGCGCGACCGTGCGCTGCGGCTGCTCGCCGTCCTGCCACACGGTCTGCATGGAGAGCGAGTCCTTGCCAACCGGGATGGCGATGTCCAGCGCCGGGCACAGCTCCATGCCGACCGCCTTGACCGCCTCGAACAGCGCCGCGTCCTCGCCCGGATGGTTGACCGCGGCCATCCAGTTGGCCGACAGGCGGATCTCGCCCAGCGATGCGATCGGCGCGGCGGCCAGGTTGGTGATCGCCTCGCCCACGGCCAGCCGCGCGGCATCGGCGCTGTTGAGCAACGCGACGGGCGCGCGCTCGGCCATCGCCATCGCCTCGCCCTGGTAGCCGTCGAAGTCGGTCAGCGTGACGGCGCAGTCGGCCACGGGCACCTGCCACGGCCCGACCATCGGATCGCGATGGTTGAGGCCGCCGACGGTGCGGTCGCCGATCGTGATCAGGAAGTTCTTGCTGCCGACGGTCGGCAGATGCAGCACGCGCTGCACCGCCTCGTCCATGCCGATGCCGGACAGGTCCGGCAGCAGGTCCACGCGCGGCTTGATCCGCTGCGCGTCGCGGTGCATGCGCGGCGCCTTGCCGAACAAAACGTCCATCGGCAGGTCGATGACCGTGAGCCCGCGTCGCGGGTCGGTCACGCGCAGCGTGCGCTCGGCAGTGGCAGTGCCCACCACCGCATAGGGGCAGCGCTCGCGCTTGCAGTAGGCCTCGAACTCGGCGAGATCCTGCGGTGCGATGCCGAGCACGTAGCGCTCCTGCGATTCGTTGCTCCACACCTGCATGGGCGAGAGCGACGGGTCGTCGCAAGGCACCTTGGAAAGATCGATCTCGCCGCCGACGCCGGCGTCGTTGAGCAACTCCGGGATCGCGTTGGACAGGCCGCCGGCGCCGACGTCATGGATGCTGACGATCGGGTTCTTCTCGCCACGCATCCAGCAACTGTCGATCACCTGCTGGCAGCGGCGCTCCATTTCCGCGTTGTCGCGCTGCACCGAAGCGAAGTCGAGCTCCGCGCTGGAGGCGCCGGAAGCCACCGAGGACGCCGCGCCGCCGCCCAGGCCGATCAGCATCGCCGGGCCACCCAGCACGATCACCGCGTGGCCGGGCTGGATGTCGCGCTTCTGCACGTGGTCGTGGCGGATGTTGGCCAGGCCGCCGGCAATCATGATCGGCTTGTCGTAGCCGCGGCGCACGCCGGCCTCGCCGGTCTCGTGTTCGTAGGTGCGGAAGTAGCCGCCCAGGCACGGGCGGCCGAATTCGTTGTTGAACGCGGCGGCGCCGAGCGGGCCGTCGCGCATGATCTCGAAGGCGCTCGCCATGCGCGGCGGCAGCGGGCGGTCGACTTCCCACGGCTGCGGCGCGCCTGGGATGCGCAGGTCGGATACCGAGAAACCGGTCAGGCCGGCCTTGGGTTTGGCGCCGCGGCCGGTGGCGCCTTCGTCGCGGATCTCGCCGCCCGCGCCGGTCGCGGCGCCCGGCCAGGGCGCGATCGCGGTGGGGTGGTTGTGCGTCTCGACCTTGATCGCGTAGTCGACCTGCTCGTCGTGCTTGCGCCAGGTGCCTTCGCCATCGGTGAAGAAGCGGTTGGCCGTGTGGCCTTCGATCACCGCCGCGTTGTCCTTGTAGGCCGACAGCGTGTGCGCCGGCGAGCACTGGTGGGTGTGCTTGATCATGGCGAACAGGCTCTTGTCCTGTGCCTCGCCGTCGATCGTCCAGCTCGCGTTGAACACCTTGTGGCGGCAGTGCTCGGAGTTCGCCTGGGCGAACATGAACAGTTCGGCGTCGGTCGGGTCGCGGCCGAGCTCGGCATAGCGCGCAGCGAGGTAGTCGATCTCGTCGTCGGCGAGCGCCAGGCCCAGCCGGGCGTTGGCGGCAGCCAGCGCCGCGCGCGCATCGCCGCCGAGTTCGATGTGCACCAGATCGCCCGGCGTGCCGGCCAGGAACAGGCCCTGCGCCTGGGCGAGGTCGGTCAGCACCGACTCGGTCATCGGGTCGTGCAGCACGGCCAGCACCGCGGCGTGCGCAGACGTGCCGGCATCCGGCAGGCCGGCCACCTGCCAGGCCACGCCGCGCTCGACCCGGCGCACGTCGAAGCCGGCGCCATGCAGGATGTCGGTGGCCTTGCTCGACCACGGCGAGATGGTGCCCAGTCGTGGCACCGTCCACAGGGTGGCGGTTTCCGGCGCGGCGTCCTTGCCTTCCAGCACTTCGAGCAGGCGCTTGCGCTCGGCGCCTTCAGGCGCGTGGCCAGCGTCCAGCACGTAGACAAACCATGCCGCCTGCACGCGCGCACCGTGGTGCGCCGCGTCGAGGCGGGCGTTCAGGCGGTCCAGGCGAAACGGCGAAAGGGCGCTCTGCCCGTCGAAAGCGATCATGCGGGGGGATTCGGCGCTGAAAGGGAAGCGCCCTATTCTACCCGATGCGGCCCGGCGGCCCATCCAGCCCGGGATTTCCCGCGAGCCCTTCCCCCCTCCCCCAGCCCTTTCCCCGGAAGGAGCGGGCTCAACGCGTGTCAGCCGCCTTTTTCGAGCAGCTTCAGCAGCTTGTCCGGCGTGACGTAGCCGCCCAGCACCATGCCGTCGGGTCCCAGCACCATCGGCGTGCCGGTGACACCCAGCTTCACGCCGAGGTCGAACTCGTCCTTGACCGGATTGGGGCAATCAGCCGACTTCGGTGCCTTGCCCTGCTTGGCGGCGGTGAACGCGGCCTTGCGGTCGGCGGCGCACCAGACCGAGACCATTTCCTTGTACGTGTCGGTCGGCTCGCCGGCGGTATCGGTCACGCCCTCGCGCGGCCAGGCCAGGTATTCCACCGCGATGCCTTCGTCGTTGAACTGCTTGATGTGCGAATGGAACATGCGGCAGTAGCCGCAGTTGACGTCGGAGAACACCGTCACCGTGTACTTCGGGTGCGGCGGTGCGAACACGATGCGCTGGGCCGCCGGCACCTTGGCCAGCTCGGCCTTGCGGAAACCGGCCCAGGCGCGTTCGCTCAGGTTTTCCCTGGCGGCCAGGTCGACGACGTCGCCGTTGATCATGTACTTGCCGTCGGCGCTGACGTAGACCAGCTGGCCCGAAGCGATCACCTGGTAGAAGCCCGGCAGCGGCGCGGCTGCGATCTGGTCGATCTGCACTCCGGGGGCGAGCTTCTTCAGCGCCGCGCGGACCACCTGCTCGGCAGCCGGATCGACGGCGCTGCCAGCGGGGGCATGGGCGGGCGCGGCGGCGGCGGCATCCTGGCGATCGGCGGCGCAGGCGGCGAGCGCGAAGGCACTGGCGAGCAGCGCGGCGGAAAGCTTCTTGAGCATCGGGAAACCTCGTGGCCGCACGGGGAAAGCGGCGATCGGGCCGATTCTGGCACAGCGGGCATAAGCGGAGGCTGACACGCCTGCTCGCTCTCCACGGCACGGCGAGGGAGAGCGGGCACCACCGGCGAGGCTGCTGATCTGCCGGGGGCGCTACCCGCGAGGGTGGTGTTTCGCGTGCAGACGCTTGAGGCCTTCCTTCGCCACCAGCGTGTAGATCTGCGTGGTGCTGAGCGAGGCATGCCCCAGCAGCAACTGCAGCGCGCGCAGGTCAGCGCCGTGGTTGAGCAGATGGGTGGCGAAGGAGTGGCGCAAGACGTGCGGGGAGATGCGCTTGCCCTCGATGCCGACCGCCAGCGCGTGGCGCTTGACCAGGGTCCAGAACATCTGCCGCGTCATGCCCTCGCCGCGCTGGCTGAGGAACAGCGCCGCCGGCTGGCGGCCCTTCGCCAGCTGCGGCCTGGCGTCGGCGAGATAGGCCTCGATGCGCTCGAGCGCGACTTCGCCGACCGGCACCAGGCGATCCTTGCCGCCCTTGCCGGTAATCCGCAGCACGCCCTGGCGCATGTTGAGCGCGGCCAGCGGGAGTTCCACCAGTTCGGACACGCGCAGGCCGGAGGCGTACATCAGTTCGAGCATCGCGCGGTCGCGCAGTCCCAGCGTGGAGCCAAGGTCCGGTGCGGCCAGCAGCGCCTCGATCTCGCGCTCGGCCAGCGCCTTGGGCAGGCTGCGCGGCATGCGCGGGCGTTCGATCAGCAGGGTCGGGTCCTCGAACCCCGGCGTGTCGCGCGCGAGCTGGCCGTAATACCGGCGGAACGCCGACTGGCGCCGCGCCATCGAACGCACCGCCGCCGGCTGGCTGCCGTGGAACGCCGACAGGTCCTCGCGCCGCGCCGTCTGCAGGCCGCGCCCGCGCGAGGCGAGCCAGCGCGCCAGTCCCTCCAGGTCCTGCCGGTAGGCCTCCAGGGTGCGGTCGGCCAGGCCGTCTTCCGACCAGACCCGCTCGAGGAACGTGGCGATGCTGCGCTGGTCGGCTTCGGCGATACTTGCGCTCTTTTCCTGCATGCGCAGATGCTCGCCGCGGTTCGCGGCGCACGCAAGCGAAACGCCGATGACCCGATCGCACGACCCCGCCGCCCTTCCCTGCCCGCTATGGCGTCGCCTCACCGCCCTGGTCTACGACCTGCTCGCGGTGGTGGCCATCGTGATGGTGGTGGGCCTGCTGTGCCAGCTGGCCACCGGCGGCCAGCTGGTGGCCGCCGGCACGCATCCGGCGATCGCGTGGTGGTACCAGCCGCTGCAGGGCCTGGTCGTGGGCGCGTACTTCGTGATTTCGTGGCTGCGCGGCGGGCAGACGCTCGGCATGCGGCCGTGGCGTATCCGGGTGGTCGCGGCCGATGGCGGAAAGCTGCGACCGGGGCAGGCGTTGCGGCGGGTGGTCGTCGCCGCGCTGCCGTTGCTGTTGCTGGCGCTGGCGCCACCGCTCGGGTTACGGGTCGCGATCTGGGCGACGTTGGTCGGTTGGGCGCTGTGGTTTGCGCCGGCGTTGGTCGATCGGCGACGGCGAGCCATCCACGATCTTGCCGCCGGTACCGAAATCCGTCAGATCTGACGACCGCTGCAGGAGCCCGCGTGCAGGCGGTGTTCTAAAACGCGCCCTGGACATCGCCCCCACGCGAGCTCCCGCCAATGGATCGGCGTTCACACCCGCCGCGGCCGCGCTTGCTGTAAAAGGATGCATGGCCGCCTCCTCCCCCGTCCGCAGCGATGCCGAACTGCTCCGCGTCAACCGCGGCTTCTATGAAGCGCTGTGGGCGCAGGCCAGGTTGATCGATCCCGACCGCTTCAACACCTGGCCGCTGTTGCGCGAGCTGGCCGCGGCGGCGCCGCGCCGGCTCGAGGTCGCCCCCGGCCTGCGTCCGCGCCTGCCGCTGGAAGACACCTGTTTCGTCGACCTAAGCCACGCGGCGCTGCGCCAGTTGCACGCGCGCGGTGCCAGTGCCATGCACGGGATGATCGGTGCGCTGCCCTGCGCCGATGCGCGGTTCGACCTGGTATGCGCGTTCGACATCCTCGAGCATGTCGCCGACGACGAAGGCGCCCTGCGCGAGCTGGCGCGGGTGGCGGCGCCGGGTGCGACGCTGCTGCTGTCGGTGCCCCTGCACGCGGACGCATGGACCGCGTTCGACGAGTTCGTCGGGCATTGCCGGCGCTACGAGCCGGAGGCCATCAAGGCCAAGCTTGCCGCGCACGGGTTTGCGCTGGAAGGCAGCGCAATCTACGGCATGCAGCCCAAATCCTCGCGCTTGCTGGACCTGGGGCAGTGGTTCCTCACCCATCGGCGCGAGCGGGCGATGTGGTGGTACAACCACGTGTTCATGCCGCTGGGGTTGAGGTTCCAGAAGCCCTTGCAGTGGCGCGATGGGCTGCCTGAGGTGGATGGCGTGGATGAGGTGCTGCTGGTGTGTCGGCGGCTTGGGGGCTGAGGCAGGCGTTTCGACTTCGCCCTTCGGGCTACGCTCAACGCGAACGGTTCTCTCGTCACCACGCCGGACGCCCGTCAACCGTTCGACCTGAGCGCAGGCCAGCAGCGGCGAAGTCGAACGGCCCCTCTTTGCCGCACCGCAACATCCCAGGCGCAAAGCCGCTAGAATGCGGCTTTGTCCTGCCTGACCCGGTCGCCATGCTCTACCAACTCCACGAATGGCAGCGCGCCTTCATGGGCCCGATGAGCTACTTCGCGCAGGCCAGCGCGAAGATGTTCAGCGAGCCGGGCAGCCTGCTCGCGCAGTGGCCGGGCGCGGCGCGCTGGGCGGCCGGCTGCGAGCTGATGTACCGGCTGGGGAAGGACTACGAGAAGCCGTCCTTCGGCATCCACGAGGTCCAGGCCGGCGGACACACCGTGGCGGTGGTGGAGCAGAGCGCGCTGGAGCTGCCGTTCTGTCAGTTGAAGCGCTTCAAGCGCTACAGCGACAAGCCCGAGGTGATCGAGGCGATGCACCGCCAGCCGGTGGTGCTGGTGGTGGCGCCGCTGTCGGGCCATCACGCCACGCTGCTGCGCGACACCGTGCGCACGCTGCTGCGCGACCACAAGGTCTACGTGACCGACTGGGTCGACGCGCGCATGGTGCCGGCCGAGGCCGGCATGTTCCGGCTGGACGACTACGTCGCGTATGTCGAACGCTTCATCCGCCACATCGGGGCGAGCGCGCTGCATGTCGTCTCGGTGTGCCAGCCGACCGTGCCGGTGCTGGCGGCGGTGTCCCTGATGGCCGCGCGCGGCGAACAGACGCCGCGCAGCCTGGTGATGATGGGCGGTCCGATCGACCCGCGCCGCAATCCCACCGGCGTCAACGACCTGGCCACCAGGCAGCCGTTGTCCTGGTTCGAAGGCAACCTGATCCACACCGTGCCGGCCAACTATCCGGGGCGCGGACGCAAGGTCTATCCCGGCTTCCTGCAGCACGCCGGTTTCGTCGCGATGAATCCCGGCCGGCATCTGTCCTCGCACTGGGACTTCTACCTCGACCTGCTGCGCGGCGACCTCGACGACGCCGAGGCCCATCGGCGCTTTTACGACGAATACAACGCCGTGCTGGACATGCCTGCGGGTTATTACCTGGACACGATCAGCACGGTCTTCCAGCAATGCCTGCTGCCGCGCGGCCTGTGGGACGTGGCCGGCGAGCGGGTCGATCCTGCCGCCATCACGCGCAGCGCGCTGCTCACCATCGAGGGCGAGCTGGACGACATCTCGGGCCTGGGCCAGACCGAAGCGGCGCACGCGCTGTGCACCGGCATCGCAGCGAAGCGGCGCGCGCACCGCGTGATCGAAGGCGCCGGCCACTACGGCATCTTCAGCGGCCGGCGGTGGCGCGAAACGGTCTATCCGCAGGTGCGCCACTTCATCCGTCAACACGCGGCACCGCCGCCGCGCCGGGCGCCTCAGCGCAAGGGGTGAGCCTCGACGCCCTGCCGCGTCATCCTCACCGGCAGGATATGGCCGCGGGCGTCGAACTCCAGCCGATCGATGCACACCACGCGGTGGTTGGCGGCCGTTTCGCCCCTGGGGCGCCGGTGGTAGACGATGTACCAGCGATCGTCCGGCGTGTGCAGCAGTGAGTGGTGGCCGGCGCCCGTGGCAATCGACGGGTCCTGCTGGAGGATCTTGCCGATGCGGCGGAACGGGCCCAGCGGCGAATCGCCGATCGCATAAGCCACCGAGTAGTCCGGGCCAGTCCAACCGCCCTCGGACCACATCAGGTAATAGCGGCCATCGCGCTTGAACATCATCGGGCCCTCGACGTAATGCTCGGGCGTGATCTGTCTGAACACCCTGCCGTCCGCGAAGGGCAGGAATCCGGTGAAGTCGTCCTTCAGGCGCGCGATGTTGGCGTGCTTCCAGCCGCCGTAGATCAGGTAGTACGTCCCGTCGTCGTCGCGGAACACCGACTGGTCGATGGGTTGCGCGCCGTTGTGGAAGGCGCCCACCAGCGGCTTGCCGAGCAGGTCGCGGAACGGGCCCTGCGGATGGTCGGCCACCGCCACGCCGATGCCGCCTACCTCGCGGTCGCTCTGGATGTCGTTGGCGGCAAAGAACAGGTAGTAGCGCCCATCCTTGGCGACCACGGCCGGCCCCCACATCGCGCGTCTGGCCCAGTGAATCGCGCGCACGTCGAGCACGTGCGGATGGCGTGTCCAGCTGACCAGGTCCGGCGAGGAAAACGCATCGATGAACAGCTGGCGGTCGTAGTCGTCCGACCAGGTCGGGTAGATCCAGTAGGTCGTGCCGAAGATCGCCGCCTCCGGGTCCGCGTACCAGCCGGGAATGACCGGGTTGCCGGCGTGCGTCCGTGCGCCCCCGGCCGCTTCACCCGCAACAGCCGGGCAGGCCGGCAGGAGGGTCAGCAAGGCCGCCATCAGCAGCCTGCCCCGCAGCCGAGGCGTCGCCCCCCGACGGATCACGCTGCCTGTTCGCCGAAGAACCGGGCAAACGCCTCGACCGTGCGGGCGATACCGGCGTCGTCGACGTCCAGGTGGGTCACCAACCGCAGCGTGGGCAGGTAGCCGATGCTGATGCGGATGCCAGCCTGGCGCAGATGCGCGTCCAGCTCGCGCAGGCGCTCGGCCGGCACCTCGACGAAGACCATGTTGGTGTGCTGGCCGAGCAGGCGCAGGCCCGGCACGGCGTCGAGCTGCCGTGCCAAGGTGGCGGCGCGGGCGTGGTCGTCGGCCAGCCGCGCGACGTGGTGATCGAGGGCGTGCAGGCCGGCCGCGGCCAGCATGCCGGCCTGGCGCCAGCCGCCGCCGGTGACCTTGCGCCAGCGCCGCGCCTTGTCGATCAGAGCCAACGAGCCCACCAGCACCGACCCCACCGGCGCGCCCAGCCCCTTGGAGAGGCAAACCGACACGCTATCGAAGTGCCGGGCGATCTCGCGCGCGGGCACGCCCGCAGCCACCGCCGCGTTGTACAGGCGGGCGCCGTCCAGGTGGAACGCGAGGCCGCGTTCGCGCGCGAATTCGCGTGCGGCTTCCAGGTAGTCCATGGGCAACACGCGACCGTGCCAGGTATTTTCCAACGCGAGCAGGCGCGTGCGGGCGAAGTGCGGATCGACCGGCTTGATCGCGGCGGCCACCCGGTCCAGCGGAAGCGAGCCGTCGGCGTCCTGCACGATCGGCTGGGGCTGGATCGAGCCGAGCACCGCCGCACCACCGCCTTCGAACTTGTAGGTGTGCGCGTCCATGCCGACGAGGTATTCGTCGCCGCGTTCGCAATGCGACATCAACGCCAGCAGGTTCGATTGCGTGCCACTGGGCACGAACAGCGCGGCCTCGAAGCCGAGCTCGTCGGCCAGGCGCTGCTGCAGGGCATTGACGGTCGGGTCCTCGCCGTAGACGTCGTCCCCCACCGGGACATCCAGCATGGCCGCGCGCATCGCGGCCGTGGGTGTGGTTACGGTATCGCTGCGCAGGTCGACCCAGTCCACGTTGTGCTCCCGGCAAAGGAAGCAGCTTCGCGCGCGATCCGGCGCGAGGCAAGCGGGCACAAAAAACCCGCGACGGGCGCGGGTGAAGATGGTGGGTCGTCCGAGACTCGAACTCGGGACCAATAGATTAAAAGTCTACTGCTCTACCAACTGAGCTAACGACCCATCAAGCGAACGGGCGATTTTAAGGTTTGCGTGCGGGTCGCACAATCCCGCATGACCTTGCAGGACCATCGGTGGCGATGCTCTGGTTGCGTCCGCCAGAAAGCATCGCCCACACGAAGGCTCCTGCAGGGGGTTGGCGTCAGGCGTAACGGGTGGGGTCGGCCAGGCCCGCGGCGCGGAAGCCTTCGGCACGGAGATGGCAGGCGTCGCAATGACCGCAGGCGCGACCCTGGGCGTCGGCCTGGTAGCAGCTGACGGTCTGCGCGAAGTCCACGTCCAGGCGTGCACCCTCGCGTGCGATGTCGGCCTTGCTCATGCGCATCAGCGGCGCGTGGATGCGTAGTCCCGCACCTTCCACGCCCGCCTTGGTAGCGACGTTGGCCAGCTGCTCGAAGGCGTCGATGAAAGCGGGGCGGCAATCCGGATAGCCGGAATAGTCGACCGCGTTCACGCCGCAGAAGATGTCGTTGGCGCCGAGCACTTCGGCCCAACCCAGTGCGATCGACAGCATGATGGTGTTGCGAGCCGGTACGTAGGTCACCGGAATGCCCTCGCCGCCCTGCTCGGGTACGTCGATATCCGCGGTCAGCGCGGAGCCACCGATGCTGCGCAGGTCGACCTGCACGGTCTTGTGCGCGAGTGCGCCCATCGTGCGGGCAACCCGCTCGGCAGCCTCCAGCTCGGAGCCGTGGCGCTGGCCATAGGCGACGCTCAGTGCGTGGACCGCGAAGCCCTGTTCACGTGCGATGGCCAGGGTGACGGCCGAGTCCATGCCGCCGGAGACGAGCACGACGGCCTTGCGAGGGGTGGGCTGGGACATGGGGTTTCCTTGGTGCGGCCGGTCACCGGCCGGAAATCGCTCGCGGCGTCACAGGCCACGGCGCATGAACTCCCTCCCCTGCCTGCAGGGTAGGGTTGGAGGGATGGCCCCGCGCTTGCGAAGGGGGAAACCCTCCCGACCTCGCCCTGTACGCAGGGAAAGGAGAAAAAAATTCAGTGCCCGGCTGCGTCGTTCCAGAGCAACTTGTGCAGCTGTAGCTGGAAGCGCACCGGCAGGCGATCGGCGATGATCCACTCGGCCAGGTCGCGCGGCTGCACCGCGCCGTGGACCGGCGAGAACAACACCATGCAGCGCCGGTCGAGCGCATGCTCGGCCACCACGTCGCGCGCCCACTCGTAGTCGACGCGGCTGGCGATGACGATCTTGACCTGGTCGTGTGGCAACAGATGCTCGAGGTTGCTCCACAGGTTGCGTGCGCTCTCGCCCGAGTCGGGTGCCTTCAGGTCCATCACCTTGCGCACGCGCGGATCGACCGCCGACACGTCGAGCGCGCCGGAGGTTTCCAGCGAGACCTCATAGCCGGCCTCGCACAGACGACGTAGCAGGATCAGGCAACGCTTCTGCGCCAGGGGCTCGCCGCCGGTGACGCAGACGTGGTGCGCACCGTGGCGCGCCACCTCGGCCAGGATGTCGTCGATCGCGTGCCACTGCCCACCATGGAAGGAATACTCGGTGTCGCACCAGACGCAGCGCAGCGGGCAGCCGGTCAATCGAACGAACACGGTGCGCCAGCCGATCGCATCGGCTTCGCCCTGGATCGAGTGGAAGATCTCGGTGATGCGCAGGCGTTCGGCCACCGCCGGCGCGACGGGCGCCTCGCCCGTGTCACTGCCCATATTTGAGAGCCTGCTCATGATCTATGGGTACCTCGCGTTGCCATCGAGTGACCGTCAGGTGGTAGGGCGTGGTGCCGGCCTGCCTGGCTGGCGGGCCAAGGCACGCGCCGCCGCATGGCGGTCACTCGATGACAACCCTGACGGGCCGGGGCTGTTTGCCCGCACACCCGCGCCATCACTCAGTCGTGGACGGACGTCCACTCCTTCGTTTTTGCCTGATCTGCGCGCAAACAGCCTTTGGCGCGGGGCATCCGGAGCTCATGAGCAGGCTCTGAAATCTCAGCGGATCGCCGATTGCAGCTGCAGTCGGCGCAGGCGTTCCTGCGCCAGGCTGGCGGCGCGCGAGTTGGGGTACTTGCTGGTGACCTGCTGCAGCGTGGCCTTGCCGGCGTCCGTCTGCTTGAGCTCGAGCTGGCTGTAGCCAACCTTGAGCAGTGCGTCCGATGCCTTCTCGCTCTGCGGGAACTGGCTGAGCAGCCGCTGGAAGGCTTCCAGCGCCACCGGGTAGTTCATGGTCACGTAGTAGGACTCGCCCAGCCAGTACCAGGCGTTGGGCGTAAGCGTGTTGTCCGGATACTTCTGGATGAAGCTGCGGAAGCCGCGCGAGGCCTGCGCGTAGTCACCGCCACGCAGCGCCTGGAAAGCGGTGTCGTAGGCGGCCTGCGCGTTGGCATCGGGCGCCGCGGCGGGCGCGCTGCTGCCGCTGGCGGGTGCAGCGGGGGGTGTCTGCGCGGCAGTGCCCGGGGTCGCCGTGGCGGCGGCCGAACCGGCGGAGGCCGGGGCGTTGCCTGCGGGCGTGGAATTCGTGCCGGCGCCGTTGCCCT
The DNA here is from genome assembly GCF_017837635.1 of Frateuria flava. Classification (GTDB taxonomy): domain Bacteria; phylum Pseudomonadota; class Gammaproteobacteria; order Xanthomonadales; family Rhodanobacteraceae; genus Frateuria_A; species Frateuria_A flava. The sequence continues at coordinate 98,770 of NZ_JAGJRS010000010.1, read as the reverse complement.
CGAGGCGGCCCAGCCGCGAGTCGAGGTCGATGTACTGCGCCTTGTTCTTCTCTTCGAGCTGGCCGATGGTGTGTTGCAGCTCCTCGACCTGACCCTGCAACTGCTGCACCTGGGACTGCAGCTGCTGGACCTGGTTGACCAGGCTGGTACCGCCCTGGTTCTGGGCCTGCGCCTGCTGCTCCAGCCGCGACACGCGGTCGGCGAGGCTGAGGCGGGAATTCTGTGCGAAGGCCGGAGCGACAACGAGCATGGCGGACGCAAACGCGCCCGCCATGCCGAGCCTGGCCGAGAAACGCTTAGCCAGTGCGCTCTTCATTACTTCGCCGTGTAGACGATCTCGACGCGACGGTTCTTGCTCCAGCAGTCCTCGTTGTGCTCACGGCACACCGGCTTTTCCTTGCCGTAGGAGATCACTTCGATCTGGCTGGCCGAGCCACCGTTGGCCTGCAGCGCGTCGGACACGGCATTGCCGCGGCGCTCGCCCAGGCCCAGGTTGTACTCGCGGGTGCCGCGCTCGTCGGTGTTGCCTTCCAGGCGGACGTGCGATTCCGGACGGTCCTGCAGGTACTTGGCGTGGCACGCCATGATCTGCTGGAACTCCGGCTTGATCTCGGTCTTGTCGAAATCGAAGTACACGACGCGCTGGCGCAGGCAGGCGTCGGTGTCGAGGTCGGCCGGGGTGTACTTGTTGCTCTCCGGGGCCGGCTGGGTCGTCGGCTGCGGCTCCGGCTGGGGCTGCGGCTTGACTTCCTGCTTCTTCGAGCAAGCGGCTGCGCCGATGCAGAGCAGGGCGACCAGGGCGACGCGTGCGGTCTTATTCATGGGTGACGTTCCTTCAAAACGGGTTTGAGATCCGACAGTCAATGACGATTGCGGTGTTGGGACAGTGACGCCGGTGGTCCGGCTTATTGTGTGACGCTTGGTGCTACCGCGGGCCAGTCACTCGTCGCGCCTGGCAACCGTTGGCGGGACGCGTTCGGCTGCGCCCTGCCTTAAGCGAAATGGCGCCAAGGCGCCGTTTCGGCCCATTCCATGGGCATTCCGCCGGCGCGCTTTCGCGCCCCAACGGACAAAAAACTCAACGCTTCCGGTACGGCCCCCAGGCCGGCTCGCGGACGTCCCCGTCGGACAGCACGAGGCGCTGGCGGACCTGGCCATCGGCCGAAACGGCATACAGCACGCCGCGGCGCCCTTCCGTGGCCGCGTACAACAGCATGCTGGCGTTCGGTGCGAAACTCGGGGAGTCGTCAATCGGGCCGGGGGAGATGAAACGCACCTGCCCACCCAGACTGCGATCCATGATGGCAATACGATACACGTTCCCATTGCCCTGCACCATGGCGATCAGCTTGCCGTCGAAGCTGACGTCGGCGTTGGCGTTATTCTGCCCCTCGAAGCTGATGCGGGTGGGCGAGCCGCCGGTGGCGGACATCTGGTAGATCTGCGGCCGGCCAGAGCGGTCGGAGGTGAAGTAGAGGCTCTGCCCGTCGGCCGACCAGGTCGGCTCGGTATCGATCGACAGGCTGTTGGTCAGACGCGTCTCATGGCGCGAAGCCATGTCGATCACGAAGATCTCGGGATTGCCCACGAACGACAGCGACACCGCCAGCTTGCTGCCGTCGGGCGACCAGGCCGGCGCGCCGTTGATGCCCTTCTTGTGCGCGGCGACCAGTTGGCGCGAACCGGTGGTGATGTCCTGCACGTAGACCTGCGAGTTGCCGCTCTCGAAGGAGACGTAGGCGATCTTGGTGCCGTCCGGCGACCACGAAGGCGACAGCAGCGATTCGCGCGAGCGGGCCACCACCTGCGGGTTGTAGCCGTCCGAGTCGGCCACGATCAGCGAATAGGTGGTGTTGTTGCCCAGGCCCACGGCGGTGATGTAGGCGATGCGGGTCCAGAACGCGCCGCGCACGCCGGTGATTTTCTCGTAGATCTGGTCGGCGATCTGGTGGGCGACGCCGCGCAGGTCCCCGGCCGGTGCGGTGAACGCCTGGGCCAGCAGGCTCTGCTGCTTGTTGACGTCCCACAGCTCGTATTCCACCCGCAGCAGGCCGCCGCCGGCGTCGCTGATGCGGCCGACGGTGATGTAGTCCTGCTTGAGCAGCCGCCAGGTGGCGAACTTGATGTCGGCGCCGCGCGAGGGCGACTCGACGATCTCGCTCCGGGCCAGCGCACGGAACTTGCCGGAGCGGTTGAAATCGTTGCGAATGACGTCCGCCACGTCGGTCGGCAACGGTGCGCCGTTCTGGGCGAATGGCACGACCACGATCGGCGTGGCCGTCTTGACGCCGCCGACGATGTCCACGTTGAGCGCCTGCGCACCCGCGGGTCCGGCGACGAGGGCGGCCAGACACAGCACGGCAAGGGCGAAGAGCGATTTCAAGTTGGGCATGAAGGTCTCACTGCGGCCTGAAGGTAAGGGTCAGTTCGCGGCTGAAGACGCTCTCGAACCCCTTGTACGGCAAGGTCTTGGTCCTGAGCACGGCGTTTTCGATCGAGCGCTTGCCCGCATCGTCGTAGGGGCAGCTCGAATCGACCTTCGCACTCATCACATCGCCCCCTACCAGCTGGACGATATGCACCTTGCACGGAACATCCGGCATGTTATCCGGACGTAACCAGTTGGGCGTGACCGCATTCTGAATGGCCGCTGCATACTGGTCGGCCAGGGAGCTGTTCTGGGCGTTGTTGCCGGTCTGGCGCTGGGCCGCGTGCGGCACGTCGGACAGGCCCTCGTCCTTGGCGTCCTTGAGATCTTCCAGCTGCTGCTTGGCCTGCTTGGCGCGGTTTTCCGCCTTCTGGCGCGCCGCGGCGGCCGCGTCCATCTTGGCGAACAGCTCGTCCAGCTGTTTCTTCTGCTCTTCCTTCTTCTTGGCTGCCTGGGCGTCCAGTTCGGCCTGGCGCTGGCGCTGCTTCTCTTCCTGCTCCTTCTTGGCCTCCTCGGCCTTTTCCAGCGCGTCGGCCACGATCTTTTCCTGGTCGATCGTGTCCGGATGCTCCGGCGGCGGCAGGGTCTTGATCTCCGGCGGCGGCGTCTTGACGTCCGGCGGCGTCACCGTGGGCGGCGGCGGGATGGTCGGCACCGGCTTGGCCTTCTTCTCTGCCTTCGGCGGCGGCGCGCCGGTGGGGCCGATCAGCGTCGCCTCGATCACCGGGCCCTGGAGCTCCAGCGGCTTGGAACAGGTGATCGGGTTCCAGCTCGCCGGCAGGTGCAGGGTGCTGAACAGGCTTTCGTAGAACGAGCACGGCACGATCGCCAGCGCGAGGAAGCCGACGATGCCAAGGTGCAGGACGGCGGAAAGCAGGACCGCCGTGGAGGTGCCCTTATTTTCGCGCATTGCCCGCGTCCGACCCCTGCGGCTGGCTCATCAGGCCGACCTTGCTGACACCGGCCTGCTGCAGGTCGGCCAGCACCTGGTAGACGCCCTCGTACTTGCCTTCGCGGTCGCCGGCCACCAGCACGCTGATGTCCGGGTTGGCCTTGACGAAGGCGCCGACCTTGGCCTGCATGGTGGCCACGTCGACCGGCTCCTTCTTGGCGCCTTCCAGGGTCAGGAACAGGTTGCCGTCGGCATTGACCGAGACGATCACCGGATTCTTCTTGTCGGCCAGCGACTTGGCGTTGGCCTGGGGCAGGTTGACGTCGACGTTGGCGTTCATCATCGGGGCGGTGACCATGAAGATGATCAGCAGCACCAGCATCACGTCGATGTACGGCACGACGTTGATCTCGGACTTGAGCTTCATGCGCTTGTGGCGCGCGGCGTTTCGCATGGCCATCGGCTTGCCCCCGTCAGGCCACTTCGTCGGTCTGGATCTGCCGCTGCAGGACCGAGGAGAACTCTTCCTGGAAGACTTCGTAGCGGGAAGCCACGCGCTCGACCTTGTTGGCGTAGCGGTTGTACGCCCACACCGCGGGAATGGCCGCGAACAGGCCCATGGCGGTGGCGATCAGCGCCTCGGAGATGTGCGGGGCGACCACGGCGATGGTGACGTCCTTGACCTCGCCCAGGCCCTGGAAGGCACCCATGATGCCCCACACGGTTCCGAACAGGCCCACGTACGGGCTGATCGAGCCGACGTTGGCGAGGAACTCCAGGTTGCGCTCCAGCAGGCCGATCTCGCGGGTGCCGGCCACGCGCATGGCGCGCTCGGTGCCTTCCATCACGATGCGCACGTCGTAGGTCTTGCGCTGGCGCTGGCGGGCGAACTCGCGGAAGCCCGACTCGAAGATCGTCTCCATGCCGCCGTTGTCGGCGTTGCGGCCGCTGACCTCGCGGAACAGGCCGGCCAGGTCGCCGCCGGACCAGAAGCGCTCCTCGAACGCCTCGGCGTTCTCCATCGCCGCCTTCATCTGCGAATACTTGCGAAGGATGATCACCCAGGACAGGAACGAGAACACCAGCAGCAGCAGCATGACCAGCTGCACGGGCAGGCTGGCCTCGGCGACCAGCTTGAAAATGTTCAATCCACCATTCATGGCTTGGGGGTTCTCCGGGGCGTGCTGCTTGGAAAGCGGGGTGATTCGTCAGGGGGCGAGGCCGGGAATGAGGTCGGCCGGGATCGGCGCCGGCCGCATGCGGCCGATGTCCACGCAGGCAACCCGCACCTGGGCGCGGACCAGCTCCGTGCCGTCCGCCCGGCTGATCGCCTGGCTGAACAGGATACTGGCTGCGCGCGATTCTTTGACGGCGACCGTCACCGACAATTCATCATCCAGCAGGGCCGGACGCAGGAAGTCCAGGTGCATCTCGCGCACCAGGAACGCCAGCCCGGTGGCTTCCTTGAAGGCGCGCTGGTCCACGCCCTGCGCGCGCAGCCACTCGCTGCGGGCGCGCTCCAGGAAGCGCAGGTAGCTGGCGTGGTAGACCACGCCGCCGGCGTCGGTGTCTTCCCAGTAGACGCGGACAGGCCAGGTGAAGGGATCGGTCGGGGGCATGCAGGGAGCTCTTGGGTCAGCCAGCGCAAGAGCATGCGTGCTGGGGGCGCCAGGATCAAACCGGCGTCCATGTCCACCACCCTTGCAGGTCAGCTTTCCCCGTCGAACATGTCGCCCATCATCGCCTGCCGCGGTGGCGGGTTGCGGCCCATGTGACGCCAGGCCTTGGCCGACGCCATGCGTCCGCGGGCCGTGCGGATCAGGAAGCCTTGCTGGATCAGGTACGGCTCGACCACGTCCTCCAGCGTGCCCCGGTCCTCGGACAGCGCCGCGGCGAGCGATTCGACCCCGACCGGACCGCCGTCGAAACTCTCGATGATCGTGGCGAGCATGCGCCGGTCCAGGTCGTCGAACCCCTCGGCGTCGACCTTCAGCATGGTCATCGCCGCCTGCGCCGCCGCCAGCGTGATGTTGCCGCCCGCGCGGACCTCCGCGTAGTCGCGAACCCGACGCAGCAGCCGGTTGGCGATGCGCGGCGTGCCGCGCGAGCGGCGGGCGATCTCCGCGGCGCCCTCGGTCTCGCACTCGATGCCCAGGATGCGTGCCGAGCGCCGCACGATCGAGGTCAGCTCCTCGGGCGAGTAGAACTCCAGCCGCTGCACGATGCCGAAACGGTCGCGCAAGGGAGCGGTGAGCAGGCCGGCGCGCGTGGTCGCGCCGATCAGCGTGAACGGCGGCAGGTCCAGCTTGATCGAACGTGCAGCCGGGCCTTCGCCGATCATGATGTCGATCTGGAAGTCCTCCATCGCCGGGTACAGCACTTCCTCGACCACCGGCGACAGACGGTGGATCTCGTCGACGAACAGCACGTCGTGCTTCTCGAGATTGGTCAGCAGTGCCGCCAGGTCGCCGGCACGCTCGAGCACCGGCCCGGAAGTCGAGCGCACATTGACGCCCAGCTCGTTGGCGATCACGTGCGACAGCGTGGTCTTGCCCAGGCCCGGCGGCCCGAAGATCAGCACATGGTCGAGCGCGCCGCCGCGCTTCCTGGCCGCCTCGATATAGATCGACAACTGCTCGCGCACCGCCTGCTGGCCCAGGTATTCGTCCAGGCGCTTGGGGCGGATCGAGGCTTCCAGCGCCTCGTCGTCAAGCTGGGCGGCCGGGGTGATGATGCGCGCTTCGGTCATGCGGCCATTATGGCACCGCTTTGCCCCCTCTCCCCCGGCGCAGCCGGGGGAGAGGGGCGGGGAGAGGGGGCTTTTCGCTGGCCTGGCGAAAGGCGGTTCGTGCGGACGTTGTTACTCCGTGGTTGCGCCGTGGGACGCAAACGACTGCGGGCAAAGAGCAAAGGCCTCCCCCTCTCCCCAACCCTCTCCCCCGGCTGCGCCGGGGGAGAGGGAGCTTCAGATCTCCACCTGCGCGCCCAGCTCGATCAGCTGGCTGCGCCAGGGGAGGGGAGCATCAGATCTCCACCTGCGCGCCCAGCTCGATCAGCCGGTTGCCGGGGATCTGGAAGAAGGCGGTCGCCGGCAGCGCGTTGCGGGCGAGGAAGGCGAACAGCTTGTCGCGCCACAGCGCCATGCCGGGGCGTCTTGCGTCGGCGACGATGGTTTCGCGCGAGAGGAAGAAGGTGGTGTCCATCAGGTCGAAGGTCAGCCCCTCGCGACCGCACAGCGACAGCGCGTGCGGGATGTTGGGGTCCTCCGCGAAGCCGAAGCGCAGCTCCAGCCCGTAGAAGCCGCCATCCATCGGCGTGATCTCGATGCGCTCGTCGGCCTCGGCCACCGGCGTTTCCAGGATCTGCACGGTCAGCATGACGTTGCGCTCGTGCAGCACCTTGTTGTGCTTGAGGTTGTGCAGCAGCGCGTGCGGAACCGCGTACTGGTTGGCGGTGAGGAACACCGCCGTACCCGGCACGCGCAGCGGCGGGTGCTCGGCCATGTTCTCGATGAACGGGGCCAGCGCCAGTCCGCCCTGCTTGATCTCGCGCACCACCAGCTCGCGGCCGCGACGCCAGGTGGTCATCACGGCGAACAGGAACAGGCCCAGCACCAGCGGGAACCAGCCGCCGTCGGGGATCTTGAGCGTGTTGGCGCCGAAGAACGACAGATCCACGCACAGCAGGCCGATGGTCAGCGGAATCACTGCGGCCAGGCTCCAGTTCCAGCGACGCCACGCCACCAGCATCACCAGCAGCGTGTCGATCGCCATGGTGCCGGTCACCGCTATGCCGTAGGCGCCGCCCAGTGCCTTGGACGAGCCAAACCCGACCACGGTCAGGATCACCATCACCATCAGCGCGCGGTTCACCCACGGCAGGAAGATGTGGCCGATCGCCTCGCGCGAGGTATGCACCACCTGCATGCGCGGCACGAAGCCGAGCTGGATCGCCTGGCGAGTCACCGAGAACGCGCCGGAGATCACCGCCTGCGAGGCGATCACCGCCGCCGCGGTAGCCAGCGCGATCATCGGATAGCCCGCCCACTCGGGCACCGCATGGAAGAACGGATTGACCGCCGCTTCCGGTTCCCGCAACAGCAATCCGCCCTGGCCGTAGTAGTTGAGCAGCAACGAGGGCAGCACGAAGAAGAACCAGGCGGTGCGGATGGGGAAACGGCCGAAGTGACCCATGTCGGTATACAGCGCTTCGGCGCCGGTCACGCACAGCACCACGGCACCGAGCGCGACGAAGGAGATGGTCCCGTGCGAGGCGAAGAAGCGCACCGCGTACCAGGGCGAGAGCGCCTTGAGGACCTCCGGCGCCTGGATGATGTTCCACACGCCGATGACGGCGAGGGTCAGAAACCAGATCGCCATGACCGGCCCGAACAGCGCGCCGACCTTGGCCGTGCCGTGCTTCTGCAGCCAGAACAGGCCCAGCAGCACCGCCACCGCCAGCGGCACCACCCAGTGATCCAGCGACGGCGCCACCACTTCCAGGCCCTCGACCGCCGAAAGCACCGAGATCGACGGTGTGATCACGCCGTCGCCGAAGAACAATGCCGCGCCGAGCAATGCCATCAGCATCACCACCCGCCGCGCCATCGGCGATCCGCCGACCGCGCGCTGGGCCAGCGTCATCAGCGCCATGATGCCGCCTTCGCCGCGGTTGTCCGCGCGCATCACCAGCGTGACGTACTTGATCGCCACCACGATGATCAGCGCCCAGGTGACCAGCGAGAGCACGCCCAGCACGGTGCTTTCGGAGGGGTGCAGGCCGTACTCGGGGCGAAACACCTCCGCCAGCGTGTACAGCGGGCTGGTGCCGATGTCGCCGAACACCACGCCGATGGCGCCCAGGACCAGTGCCGTCTTGGTGCCGTGCAACTTTTCGTCGGGCTCGGACTCGGCCGGCGGTGGCGCGTTGCGGGTTGCGTCGTTCATATCTCTCGCTCGTGCACCCGGGCCATTAGTGGCCCAGTGCGGCGCGCAGCGCCTTGCGGATGATCGCTTCGGCATCGTCGCCTTCGGCGGCGACTTTTTGCACGAGGCGGGTAACTTCAGCAGGCTTGTAGCCCAATTGCTGCAACGCCACGGTGGCTTCTCCCGCCGGATCCAGCGGGACGCCGGCGCCCTTGCCGGACGCGCCCGGCAGGCTTGCGCCCAAGCCTTCCACGCGGTCGCGCAGCTCCACCACGATGCGCTCGGCGGTCTTCTTGCCGATACCCGGGATCTTGGTCAGCGCCACCACGTCGCCGGCCTGCACCAGTCGCGCGAAATCGGCGGTGGACACGCCCGACAGCACCGCCAGCGAGATCTTCGCGCCGATGCCCGAGACCTTCTGCAGGTTGCGGAACAGCGCGCGCTCGTCCTCGCGCAGGAAGCCGTACAGCGCGACGCTGTCCTCCTTCACCGCGTAGTGGGTGAGCAGGGTCACTTCCTTGCCGGTCTGCGGCAGGTCGTAGATGGTCGACATCGGCGCTTCGAGCTCGTAGCCGACGCCGCCGACCTCCACCAGCAGCCAGGGCGGCTGCTTGGAAACCAGGGTGCCGCGCAGTCGTCCGATCATCGCCGCCTCCAGGCCGTACGGGGAATGCCCACGCGCGCGAGGCTCGCGCGCGTGTGCGCATGGGTGACCGCGATCGCCAGCGCGTCGGCCGCGTCCGGCTGCAGCGGCCCCTTCAGGCCGAGCAGGATGCCGACCATGTGCTGCACCTGCGTCTTGTCGCCGCGGCCGCTGCCGACCACCGCCTGCTTGATCTCGGTGGGCGCGTACTCGTGCACCGCCAGGCCCCTTGCCGCCACCGCGCAGATCGCTGCGCCGCGCGCCTGGCCGAGTTTCAGCGCCGAATCCGGATTGCGCGCCATGAACACGCGTTCGATACCGCACTCGGCCGGCTGATGGTCGCCGATGATGAGGGTGAGCTCGTCAAAGATGCGTTTCAGGCGCAGCGGGAAGGTGTCCTCGCCGGCTACCGCCAGCGCACCGTGGTGCACGTGCGTGAGCTTGCCCACCGCATCGACATCGATGATCCCGAAGCCGGTGCGCTGGCTGCCGGGGTCGATGCCGATGATCCGGCAATGGGGAATGGTCAATGGGGAATGGTTCAGAGCCACGGCAGATCCGGCACACGCTCAGCCACGGGAGCGCTGCGTACGCTTCCGCGACCCAACGATTTCCCATTCCCCATTCCCCATTCCCGGCCTCATGGCAGCTGCGCGTTGTGATAGACCTCGCTCACGTCGTCCAGCGCATCGAGGCGCTCGAGCAGGTCGGTCAGCGGTTCGAGCACGTCCTCGGGAACGGCCACGCGGTTGTTCGCGCGCATGCCCACGCCCGCGTGCAGCGATTCCAGGCCGGCGTCGGCCAGCGCCTGCTGCACCGCTTCGAAGTTTTCCGGTGTGCAGATCACGGTGCTCTCGCCGTGCTCGTTGATCACGTCGTCGGCGCCGGCTTCCAGCGCCGCCTCCAGCACCTTTTCCTCGGCCGCCTCGTCACCGCCGGTGGCGAACGTCAGCTCGCCGCAACGGGTGAACTGGAACGCCACCGAGCCGGAGGTGCCCAGGTTGCCGCCGTGCCTGGTCAGCGCGTGGCGCACGTCGGCGACGGTGCGGGTGGGGTTGTCGGTGAAGCATTCGATGATCATCGCGACGCCGCCCGGGCCGTAGCCCTCATAGCGCAGTTCCTCGCCGCCGCCCTCGGCACCCGAGCCGCGCTTGATCGCGCGCTCGATGGTGTCCTTGGTCATGTTGGCCGACAGCGCCTTGTCCACCGCGGCGCGCAGGCGCGGGTTGGCGGCCGGGTCGGCGACGCCGGCGCGGGTGGCGACGGTGATCTCGCGGATCAGCTTGGTGAACACCTTGGCGCGCTTGGCGTCTTCGGCGTTCTTGCGGCCTTCGATGGACGGGCCTCTACCCATGGCGGGAAACCTGAACAATGGACAAGCGGCCGATTTTACTCCAACCGGTGGCCGCGCCGACAAACCCCCTGCAGGAGCGCCCTTGGGCGCGACCGGCCCGGCGGTCGCGCCCAAGGGCGCTCCTACAGGGAGTCAAAACGACCGTTCTGCAGGAACTGCACCACCTGGTGCGCGGCATCGGCCGAAAGCACCAGCCCGGTGTGGCTGGTCTCGACCACGCAGTGGTCGGTGAGGCCCGGCAACCGGGTCTCGGCGACCGCCACGGTGCCATCGTGCTCGCCTTCGATATGCGCGAGCATCGCCCCGAGGCCGATCGGCACGCGCCCGGCGATGACGCCCACCTCGCGCGTGCCGTCCCAGCGCTCCATGCCGTGTTCGAGCAGTTCGCGGTTGTGGCCCAGCAGTGCTTCGCCACCCTGCCCGAAGCCGGCGAAGCCGCGCGCCGCGGCACTGCCCTGCAGCGGGGAACCCAGGCAGACGATCCGGCCCGGCGGCAGGTCGGCCGCTTCGCGGCAGGCCTGCAACGCCAGCAGGCCGCCCAGGCTGTGGCCGACCAGATGCACCGGCCCGGGCGCAAAGCGCTGCATGCGCAGGTGCAGGCGCTCGACGATGCGTTCCTGCGAGGAGACCACGCTCATGTAGTCGAAGCGGTCGACGGCGAAGCCGGCATCGGCCAGCCGCTTGTGCAGCAGGCCCAGCGCGAAGCCGCGCATCCACAGGCCGTGCAGCAGGACGATCTGCTCAGGGGGCCGGGATTCGGGATTCGGGATGGAGGATTCGGGCGGTTCTGGGGACATGGCAGACCTGGCGAACCGGACGTCGCTGGGTGGACGTGAAGCCCATCTCGGGGCGTGCGGGGCGTGGTGGCCAGGTGGGCTGAAGCCCACCCTACGGGATCAGGTCAGCCTGCGACGTTGACGTGCAGCTCCTTCAGCTGCGCCTCGGCCACCGGCGAGGGCGCATCGGTCATCAGGTCCTGCGCGCTGGTGGTCTTGGGGAAGGCGATCACGTCGCGGATCGACTCGGTACCGGCCATCAGCGCGGCGATACGGTCGATGCCGAAGGCCAGGCCGCCGTGCGGCGGCGCGCCGAACTTGAGCGCCTTGAGCAGGAAGCCGAACTTGGCCTCGGCCTCCTCCGCGCCGATGCCGAGCAACTCGAACACCGCGCTCTGCATCTCCGGCCGATGGATACGGATCGAGCCGCCGCCGATCTCGTTGCCATTGAGCACCATATCGTAGCCACGGCTCACCGCGGTAGACGCATTGGCCTTCAGGTCGGCGATGTCATCGACCTTGGGCGCGGTGAACGGGTGGTGCAGCGCGACGTAACGCTGCTCCTCCTCATTGTACTCGAACATCGGGAAGTCGGTGACCCACAGCGGCTTCCAGCCCGCCTCGACCAGGCCGCGGTCCTTGCCGACCTTCAGGCGCAAGGCCCCCATGAAGTCGGTCACGGTCTTCCACTTGCCGGCGCCGACGAACACGATGTCGCCGCTCTGCGCACCGGTGGCGGTCAGCGCGGCCTCCAGCGCCGCGTCGTCGAGGAACTTGGCCACCGGCGAGCTGATGCCCTCGCGGCCCTTGGCGCGGTCCTCGACCTTGATCCAGGCCAGCCCCTTGGCGCCGTACCGGGCGACGTACTCGGTCAGCCCGTCGATGTCCTTGCGCGAGAGCGCCACGCCACCCGGAACGCGCAGCGCGGCCACGCGGCCGGCCGGGTCGTTGGCCGGCTCGGCGAATACCTTGAACTCGACGCCCTTGAGCGCCTCGGCCACGTCCACCAGTTCCAGCGCGATGCGCAGGTCCGGCTTGTCCGAACCGAAGCGGCGCATCGCCTCGGCGTAGGTCATGCGGGGGAACGTGGCGTCCAGCTCGACGTCGACCACTTCCTTGAACACGTGGCGGATCAGCCCTTCGACGAAGTCCTGCACGTCCTGCTCTTCGACGAACGCGAACTCCAGGTCGAGCTGGGTGAATTCCGGCTGGCGGTCGGCGCGCAGGTCCTCGTCGCGGAAGCAGCGCGCGATCTGGTAGTAGCGGTCGAAGCCGGCCATCATCAGGATCTGCTTGAACAGCTGCGGCGACTGCGGCAGCGCATAGAACTGGCCCGGATGCACGCGGCTGGGCACCAGGTAGTCGCGCGCGCCCTCGGGCGTGGCCTTGGTCAGGATCGGCGTCTCGATGTCCTGGAAGCCGCGCGCGTCCAGATAACGGCGCAGCGCCTGCACCAGCTTGATGCGCCGGCGCATCATGGTCTGCATTTCCGGGCGGCGCAGGTCGAGGTAGCGGTAGGTCATCCGCAGGTCCTCGTTGGGATTCTCGTGCATCGCGAAGGGCAGGTCCTTCGCCGCATTGAGCACCTCGACCGTGTCGGCGACCAGTTCCACCGTGCCCGTCTTGAGCTTGTCGTTGACCGACAGGCGCTTGCGGATCGTGCCGATGACCTTCAGGCAGTATTCGTTGCCGACCTCGCCCGCCACCGCGAACGCATCCGCGTTCTCGCGCTCCACGACGACCTGGGCGATGCCCTCGTGGTCGCGCAGGTCGATGAAGGCGACGTGGCTCTGCAGGCGGATCGTGTTGACCCAGCCGCACAGGGTGACGGTCTGGCCAACCAGCGACTCGTCGATGAGGCCGCAGTAATGCGTGCGCATAGGAAGGGAAACTCCGGGGATGGCGCCGTTCGAGGCGTGCGAACGGGCGATTTTAGCATCCGCGCCGGCCACGAACCTGCAGGCGCGCGCCTGCGAGCGACCGGATGCGTCCGGTTCGCGCCCAGGTGCGCTCCTGCAGGATGTTCGCCGGGTCAGTCCCCGCTGGAGGCGGGCTTGCTCTCGGCAGCCGGGGCGGGCGCGGGCGCCGGCGCGGCCGCCTTGGCGTCGCCGTCACCGGCCAGGTTGCGTTTCTTGTCCCCATCCTTCTTGAAGTCCGTTTCGTACCAGCCACTTCCGGCGAGGCGGAACGCGGGCGCGCTCAGCTTGCGCTGCACGCGCGGCGCCTCGCAGGACGGGCAGGCGGACGGGTCCGGGTCGGACAGTTTCTGCAGGCGGTCGAAACGGTGACCGCACTGGGCACATTCGAATTCGTAGATCGGCATGGGTGACAACTCCGGGCAGGCAGCCCTGAAATGCTGGTGCGCATTATCGAGTCGCCGGTCGCGATTTCAATGCCGCGCGCCTTGGCGCGGGCGTGGCGCCGGGAGTAGCCTGCCTCCAGGCGCGCATGGATTCCACGCGACACCACGCCTGCGCGCGCCCCTGTGGACGTCGATACGTCCGTCGATCCCGATGCCACCATCGGCTGCGCATCGCCACACCCGTGACAGGAGTTCCCCGTGAATCATCCCCACCGTTTCCTCCGCCTGGCGCTGCTCCCCGCGGCGGTGCTGTTCGCCTGCTCCGCAACCCACGCGCAGGACACCTCCCTGGGCACCAAGAGCGCGAAGAACCTGGGCACCGTGATCGTCACCGGTACGCGCGCGGACAACCGCACCGAAAGCAGTTCGCTCACGCCGGTGGACGTGGTTTCGGCGCAACTGCTCAAGCAGACCGGCACCACCGAGCTCTCCACCGCGCTGGCTCGCGTGATTCCCTCGCTGACCTTCCCACGCCCCTCCGCCGCCGATACCGCCGATTCGCAGCGGCCCGCGCAGCTGCGCGGCCTGTCGCCCGACCAGGTGCTGGTGCTGGTCGACGGCAAGCGCTGGCACCCGGGCGCGATCATCCTGACCAACGGCGTGCTGGGCCGCGGCTCGCAGGCGGTCGACCTCAACACCATTCCGATCGACGCCATCGACCATATCGAGGTATTGCGCGACGGCGCCTCGGCGCAATACGGCTCCGACGCCATCGCCGGCGTGATCAACATCGTGCTCAAGAAAGGCGCCGAGGGCGGGGACGTGGCGCTGTCGGGCGGCCAGTACTCGGCCGGCGACGGGCGCAAGTGGCAGGGCTCGGCCAGCGCAGGCATCCCGCTGTCCGATGCCGGCTGGATCCGCTTCACCGCGCAAGCCGGCCACCAGGACTACACCAATCGCGCCGGCCCCAACCGCACGCGCCCACAGGAAGGCGTCACCCAGCGCTACGGCGATCCGGAGGTGACCGACCGCAATCTGATGCTCAACGGGCAGTACGACGTCGGCGGCGCGCAGCTGTACGCCTTCGGCCATTACGGCAAGCGCGACTCGGTGTCGCCGGCGTTCTTCCGCAACCTGAGCAACGCCAACGCGGTGCCTTCGCTCTACCCCAACGGTTATCTTCCTCTGGAGAACGCCAGGGCCACCGACCGCTCGCTGGTGGTGGGCATCCACGGCAAGACCGACGGTGGCTGGCGCTGGGACGTCTCGGGCAACTACGGCGGCAACCGGGTGTCCTACGCAACGTTCAACACACTCAACCGCGCCTACCTCAACGACTTCGGCAACACGCCTACGCGCTTCCACGACGGCATCCTGGATGCCGCGCAGCAGTCGCTGGACGTGGACATCGCCAAGGACCTGTCAGTCGGCTGGCTGCCCAACGACGTTACGCTCGCCTTCGGCGCCGAATACCTGCGCCAGAGCTATCAGATCCGCGCCGGCGACCTGCCCTCCTACTACACCGGCACGTCGGGTTTCTCCGGCGGCGCGCAGGGCTTCGGCGGCTACCAGCCAGCCAACGCCGGCTCGCACGACCGGCACGACGTGGCCGAGTACGTGAGCGTGGAGACCAATCTGACCGACCGCCTGGGCACGTCCCTCGCGGTGCGCCACGAGGACTACTCGGACTTCGGCACCACCACCTCCGGCGCGCTGGCCGCCCGCTTCGACTTCACCGACCGCTTCGCCCTGCGCGGCAGCGCCTCGACCGGCTTCCGTGCGCCGTCACTGGCGCAGCAGTACTACTCCTACACCTCCTCGCTGTACTTCGGCGAGGGCAATTCGCTGGGCCTGCCGGCAGGCATCTACAACACCGGACTGGTGTCCTCCACCAGCGCCATCGCCACGCTGCTGGGCGGCGAGCCATTGAAGCCGGAGAAATCGCGCAACCTCACCTTCGGTGCCGTGTGGAGCCCGGTCGACGGACTGGACCTCAGCGCGGATCTCTACCAAATCAAGATCCGCGACCGTGTCACGCTCTCCAGCACGATTTCCACCACCTCGCCGGCGGTGCGCGACTACCTCGCCGCCAATGGCATCACCAACACCAATTTCAGCGGCATCTCCTACTTCACCAACGCGGTGAACACCCGCACCCGCGGCATCGACCTGGTCGCCAGCTACCTCTTCGACGTGGGCGACGGCGCCTCGCTGCACACCACCGTCAGCTTCAACTACAACAAGAACGAAGTGACCGACGTGCGGCCGAACCCGGCCGTGCTCGACGCGCTCGGCGTGAGTTTCAAGCGCATCGACCGCCGCGACCAGTACGGTCTGCTGGCCGACACCACGCCGCGCAGCAAGCTGATCTTCAACTGGCTCTACACCAACGGCCGCTGGAGCCTGGACAGCACGCTGACGCGCTACGGCAGTTTCACCTCGTACAACTCGACCAACCCGGCGCTGGATCAGACCTTCGATTCGAAGTGGCTGTTCGACCTGGCGCTCAACTACTCGCTGGACCGGTGGATGTTCACGGTAGGTGCGGACAACGTGTTCGACAGCTATCCGGACCGGGTGATCCAGGCGAGCGACAACAACGGCGCGATGCCGTACAGCGTGTTCTCGCCGTTCGGTTTCAACGGCGCCTACGTGTACGGGAAGGTGCGCTACAGCTGGTAGTCGGCACGAAGCCACGAGCCAGCCCCCTCTCCCTTCTGGGGAGAGGGTTGGGGTGAGGGGTCACTCTTGCGGCAAAGGTCGATCAGGCGGCACCTGAGACGAGAAAAGCAGAACGCGCTGGACGAGCGCTACTCGCGACAATCGACCCCTCACCCCAGCCCCCTCTTCCCGGAGGGGAGAGGAGCCAGGCGGCGTCAGGTGGCCTTGAAGGTCAGGTGCCCGCCCTCGGCATCCACGTGGATCGTGGTGCCCGGTGCAAAGCGCCCTTCCAGGATCTCCCTGGCCAGCGGGTTCTCCAGCTGCTGCTGGATCGCCCGCTTGAGCGGCCGCGCGCCATAGACCGGGTCGAAGCCCACGTTGCCCAGCAGGGCCAGGGCGTTGTCGCCGATTTCCAGCCTGAGGTCGCGCTCGGCCAGGCGCTTCTCCAGGTAGGCCAGCTGGATCTTCGCGATGGCGCGGATCTGGTCCTTCTCCAGCGGCCGGAACACCACCAGTTCGTCCAGGCGGTTGATGAACTCGGGCCGGAAGTGCGCCTGCACCACGCCCATCACCGCCGCCTTCATCTTGGTGTACTGCTCCTCCTGATCACCGCCGGTGTCGGCCGCATCCTGGATCATCTGCGAGCCAAGGTTCGAGGTCATCACGATGACGGTGTTGCGGAAGTCGACCGTGCGGCCTTGCCCGTCGGTCAGGCGGCCGTCGTCCAGCACCTGCAGCAGGATGTTGAACACGTCCGGGTGCGCCTTCTCCACCTCGTCCAGCAGGATCACCGCGTACGGCCGGCGACGCACCGCCTCGGTCAGATAACCGCCTTCCTCGTAGCCGACGTAGCCGGGGGGCGCGCCGATCAGGCGGGCGACCGAGTGCTTCTCCATGAACTCGCTCATGTCGATGCGCACCATCGCCTCCTGCGTGTCGAACAGGAACTCGGCCAGCGCCTTGCAAAGCTCGGTCTTGCCCACGCCGGTGGGACCTAAGAACAGGAACGAGCCGTAGGGCCGGTTCGGATCGGACAGGCCGGCGCGCGCGCGGCGGATCGCATCGGATACCGCGCGCACCGCCTCGTCCTGGCCGACCACGCGCTTGTGCAGCGCGCTTTCCATTTGGAGCAGCTTCTCGCGCTCGCCCTCGAGCATCTTGGACACGGGGATGCCGGTCCAGCGCGAGACCACTTCAGCGATTTCCTCGTCGGTGACGCGGTCCTGCACCAGCTTGAATTCCTGCTTCTCGGCCGCCTGCGCGGCGGCGAGCTGCTTTTCCAGTTCCGGCAACTGGCCGTACTGGATCTCGCTCATCCGGGCGTAGTCCTGCCGGCGCTGGGCCGCTTCGAGCTCCAGCCGCGCCGCCTCGATCTGCTCCTTGATCTTGGTCGCGCCCTGCAGCGCGGCCTTCTCGGACTTCCACACTTCGTTGAGGTCGGAGAACTCGCGCTCGAGCTTCTCGATGTCGCTTTCCAGGTCCGCCAGGCGCTTCTTGGACGCCTCGTCGGTTTCCTTCTTGAGCATCTCGCGCTGGATCTTCAGCTGCGTCAGGCGCCGCTCCAGGCGATCCAGTTCCTCCGGCTTGGAGTCGATCTCCATGCGGATGCGCGAGGCGGCCTCGTCCATCAGGTCGATCGCCTTGTCCGGCAGCTGGCGGTCGGTGATGTAGCGATTGGACAGCGTGGCGGCGGCGACGATCGCCGGGTCGGTGATCTCCACGCCGTGGTGCACCGCATAGCGCTCCTTGAGGCCGCGCAGGATGGCGATGGTGTCCTCCACGCTCGGCTCGCCGACGAACACCTTCTGGAAGCGGCGCTCCAGTGCGGCGTCCTTCTCGATGTACTTGCGGTACTCGTCCAGCGTGGTGGCGCCGATGCAGTGCAGCTCGCCGCGCGCGAGCGCAGGCTTGAGCATGTTGCCCGCATCCATCGCGCCCTCGGCCTTGCCGGCGCCGACCATGGTGTGCAGCTCGTCGATGAACAGGATCACTCGACCTTCCTGCTTGGCCAGGTCGTTCAGCACCGCCTTGAGGCGTTCTTCGAACTCGCCGCGGAACTTGGCGCCGGCAATAAGCGCGCCCATGTCCAGCGCCAGCACGCGGCGGTCGCGCAGCCCTTCCGGCACCTCGCCCTTGACGATGCGCTGGGCCAGCCCCTCGACGATCGCGGTCTTGCCCACGCCCGGCTCGCCGATCAGCACCGGATTGTTCTTGGTGCGCCGCTGCAGCACCTGGATGGTGCGGCGAATCTCCTCGTCGCGGCCGATCACCGGATCGAGCTTGCCGCTCTCGGCACGCGAGGTGAGGTCGACGCAGTACTTCTCCAGCGCCTGGCGCTGGTCCTCGGCGTTCTCGCTCTGCACCTTTTCGCCGCCGCGGACCTTCTCGATCGCGGCCTCCAGGTTGGCCTTGGTGGCGCCGGCGGCCTTCAGCGCCGCGCCGACCTCGCCCTTGTCCTCCAGCGCCGCCAGCACGAACAGCTCGCTGGCGATGAACTGGTCGCCGCGCTGCTGCGCCAGCTTGTCGGTGAGGTTGAGCAGGCGGGTCAGGTCGTTGCCGACGCTGATGTTGCCCTCCTGTCCGCGCACCTGCGGCAGCCGGCCGAGGATCTCGCCGACGCGCTCGCGCAGCGCCGGCACGTTGACGTGCGCCTGGGTCAGCAGCGGCGCGGTCGAGCCGCCCTGCTGGTCGAGCAGCGCGGCCATGACATGCGCCGGTTCCAGGATGTTGTTGTCGCGGCCCACGGCCAGCGACTGGGCGTCGGCCAGCGCCTGCTGGAAACGCGAGGTGAGTTTGTCCATCCGCATGGTGTGGATCCTTCGGAAATCACAGGGCGGCCCCCGCCGCGATGCGCATGAAATAGGGGCGTCTCAGTGGCCTTCAAGACGGCGGGCACACCTGTTCGAGTCCGGGGTCCGGCCCGTATCATTTTCGGTTCAGCCCGCAGGGACGCCGTGTGATGAAACCTTCCGGATCGCGTGTATGAGCCGCTTCGCGTGGGCGTTGTTCAACGCGCTGCAATTGCTGTTCACCCTGCTCTGGACTGCCGCCTGGATTGCCCTGGCGCTGCTGGTGCGCCTGCTCACCGGCGGGCGCCACTGGCCGCTGCGGATGGCCTCGCGCTGCTGGGCGCCCGGGCTGCTGCGCGGCGCCGGCGCGCGGCTGGAAGTGCACGGACTGGAGCGGGTCGACTGGTCGCGGCCGCACGTCATCGTGGCCAATCACCAGTCGATGATCGACGTCTGTGCGCTGTTCCGCGCGGTGCCGGTGCCGTTGCGTTTCGTGCTGAAGCAGGAGCTGGCGAAGGTGCCGTTCGTGGGCTGGTATGCACGGGCCATGGGCATGGTGTTCATCGAGCGCGCCAGCGCGCGCAGTTCGGCGCGCCGGCTGCGTGCGGCGGTCGAGGTCGTGCGGGGTGGGGCCAGCGTTTGTGCGTTCCCGGAAGGCACCCGCAGCCGCGGCCGTGTGGGCCCATTCAAGGGCGGCGCCTTCCAGTTGGCGATCGAGGCCGGCGTGGCGGTGGTGCCGGTGGCGATCGAGGGCAGTGGCCGGGTATTGCCGGCGGCGGGCTTTCGCGTGCGTCCGGGACGCATCGTGGTGCGCATCGGCGAGCCGCTGTCCAGCCAGGGGCTGGTGCCCCACGAGCGCAGTGCGCTGGCCGGGCAGGCGCGCGAGGCGGTGGTCGCGTTGCTGGCCGAAGGCGCTGCTCAGTAGCGCAGTAGCGCGCGCAGCGGCGCCTTGCCCTGCCAGCGCGCCCTGCCCGCGAGCGCCTCCAGTTCGATCACCACGGCCGCCCCCACCAGTTCGACGCCGAGCCGTTCGAGCAGCGCCTGCGCCGCGGCCAGCGTGCCGCCGGTGGCGAGCACGTCGTCGATCAGCAGCGCGCGTTCGCCGCGCACCAATGCATCGGAGCGCACTTCCAGCCGGTCGTGGCCGTACTCCAGCGCGTAGTCGATGCCGACCACCGGCGGCGGCAGCTTGCCCGGCTTGCGCAGCGGCACGAAGCCCGCGTCGAGCTTCTGCGCGAGTGCGGCGCCGAAGATGAAGCCGCGCGACTCGATCCCGCACACCGCCCGCACGCCCTCGCCCAGCCAGGGCTCGGCAAGGGCATCGATGCAGCGCGCGAAGGCACCGGCATCGGCCAGCAGCGGCGTGACATCGCGGAACACGACGCCCGGCTGCGGGAAGTCGGGCACGGCGCGGATCAGCATTTCGAATTCGTCCATCGTCATCCCACGGAGTGTAGATGCTGCAGGAGCGCACCTTGTGCGCGA
>NZ_JAGJRS010000010.1:0-78505 GCF_017837635.1 Frateuria flava | reverse complement strand
CGCACAAGGTGCGCTCCTGCAGAGACGCTCACCGTTTACGCAGCGTCCCGAGCAGGATGCCGGCCAGGGCCAGCGCCAGTCCCAGCCAGTCGCCGGGACCGGTCGGGCGCTTGAACAACAGCACGTCCAGCACGAAAGCCAGCGCCGGCTGCAACAGGAGCAGCAGCCCCACCAGCGACGCCGGCAGCAACGGCATCGCGCGCACCATCAACAGCCAGGCGACCACCTGGCCGAAGAATCCCAAGGCCAGCAACGCGCTCCAGCTGCGCGCCGTCGCCAGTGCGAAGGTGTCGCCCTCGACACCGCCCCAGGCGAGCAGCAGCCCCGCGCTCAGCAGGCTCATCAAGCCCAGGAACTGTGCCGCCGACAACGCCGTGTGCCCGGAGAGCGCCCGCCGGAAGCTCAACAGGTACAAGGTATAGGCCACGCCACTGGCAAGCCCGAACCACACGCCCAGCCGATGCCGTGCGTCGAACAGCGACCAGTGCGCACCGACCAGCAGCCACAGCCCGCCCAGCGCCACCGCCAGGCCCGGCACGAACCATCGCCCGAGCCGCTCGCGGTAGATCCACCAGCCGACCAGCGCCATCAGGAACACCTGGAAGTTGGTCAGCAGCGTGGCCACGCCCGGTCCGACCCAGAGAATCGAGCGGTGCCAGAAGATCAGGTCGAGCGAGAACCCCAGCGCTGGCAGCAGCGCGAGCGTGAGGTCGCGCCAGCGGACGCGTACCCAGCGCCGCGTCAGCACCACCCAGCCAAGCAGCATCACCCCGCCGAACAGCATGCGGTAGAACGCCGAGACGGTCGGCGCCACCTGCGCCAGCACCACGAAGATGCTGGTGGTGGACAGCAGCATCGCGCCCAGCGCCATGCGGCCGACCGACGCCGGCGGCGCCCCGGGCGCCGCGGTCAGGGGAGCCTGTGCGGTCACGGCGTATCGGTCGCCAGTTGCGCGTCGCCGTCCCAATCGTCGATCGACGCACGCGCCTCGGCCAGCTGCGCCTCGACCTGGCGCACCACCGTCTCGGCGGCTTCGGCCGAGGACTCGGGCACCATCACGGCGACGTAGTCGAGCGCGGGGAGCTGGCCGACCGCGCCGGTCAGGTACTCGCCGGACACGAACGCGGGAATGTCCTCGCGCTCCAGCGCATCCTTCACCAAATGGGCGTCGATCAGGCTTTCGGCTCGGTAGGCGATGCGCATGCGGCCACGCTACTGCGCGCCCCGCGGGGCGGCAAGCCCCGCCCGCGGCTAGCGGCGGAACCCCACGTAAGCGCGCTTGGCCAGGTAAAGCAGATGCCCGGCCAGTCCGCGGTCCTGCGCCTGGCGCAGTGCGGTGTTTTCCGCATAAAGCATGCGGATATGGGCGTCGCGTTGCTCCAGCAGCTGCCTGATCCCGGCGACGTCGCTGCGCGAAAGCGAGCGGCCCTCGTCGATGTGCGCGGGAAGCTGGCGGTTGACGTAGTAGGTGGTGTGTCTGGGGGCGACTTCTTCCGCCGGGCCCAGCCATGACGCCCTGACGCACGACCCACGGGCACATGCGCAACTTAAGGGTAAACTCCCCGGTTTCCGCCCACGCCCGTACGAGCCGCACCGATGTCCAGCGAAAACCCCGAAGCCATTGCCCAGGAAAACTTGCCGCGGGACTTCGTGCGCCAGATCATTCGCGAGGACCTCGCCAGCGGCAAGCACACCGCGATCCGCACCCGCTTCCCGCCCGAGCCCAACGGCTACCTGCACATCGGCCACGCCAAGGCGATCTGCCTGAACTTCGGCATCGCGCGCGAGTTCGGCGGCTGGTGCAACCTGCGCCTGGACGACACCAATCCGGGCAAGGAAGACCCCGAGTTCGTCGCCGGCATCAAGGATGACGTGCGCTGGCTGGGCTACGAGTGGCACGACCTGCGCCACGCGTCGGACTATTTCGATGTGTTCTACCGCGCCGCGCTAAAGCTGGTCGAGGACGGCAAGGCCTACGTGGACGACCTGTCGGCCGATGAAGTGCGCGAATACCGCGGCACGCTCACCGAGCCAGGCCGCAACTCGCCTTACCGCGACCGCTCGATCGAGGAAAACCTCGACCTGTTCAAGCGCATGCGCGCCGGCGAATTCGCCGACGGCAGCAAGACGCTGCGCGCGAAGATCGACATGGCCTCGGGCAACATCAACCTGCGCGACCCGGCGCTGTACCGCATCCGCAAGATCGCCCACCAGAACACCGGCGATGCCTGGCCGATCTACCCGATGTACGACTTCGCGCACGCGCTGTCCGACGCGATGGAGGGCATCACCCATTCGCTGTGCACGCTGGAGTTCGAGGACCACCGCCCGCTGTATGACTGGTGCGTGGACAACGTCGACCTCGCCGCGCATCCCGACCTGTGGCAATCGGTGGTCGACGCCGGCCTCGAAGCCAAGCCGGCCAAGCCACGGCAGATCGAGTTCTCGCGCCTCAACCTCTCCTACTGCATCACCAGCAAGCGCAAGCTCGCGCAGCTGGTCAACGAAGGCCTGGTCGACGGCTGGGACGACCCGCGCATGAACACCCTGCGCGGCCTGCGCCGCCGCGGCTTCACGCCGGCCGGCCTGCGCCTGCTGATCGAGCGCCTGGGCATCAGCAAACAGAACAGCGTGATCGACTACGCACTGCTCGAGAACTGCGTGCGCGAGGACCTGGACGCCACCGCGCCGCGACGCATGGCCGTACTCGATCCGCTCAAGCTCACCCTCACCAACCTGCCCGGGAACCACGAGGAAACGCTCGTCTTCGCCAACCATCCAAAGGACGAGAGTTTCGGCACGCGCGAGGTGCCCTTCGGCAGCACAGTGTGGATCGAGCGCGAGGACTTCGCCGAAGTGCCGCCCAAGGGTTTCAAGCGCCTGGTCCCCGGCGGCGAAGTCCGCCTGCGCGGCGTGGGCATCGTCAAATGCGATGAAGTGGTCAAGGACGCCGCCGGCGACGTGATCGAACTGCGTTGCACGCTCGATCCGGAGTCGCGCGCCGGCCTGCCGGGCGCCGACCGCAAGGTGAAGGGCACCATCCACTGGGTCAGCGCGCGCCATGCCGTGGCTGCCGAGGTGCGCCTCTACGACCGCCTGTTCGACGTACCGGCACCGGACGACGAGAGCGATGGCAAGCGCTGGATCGAGCACATCAACGCCGATGCCAAGCGTGTCGGTCGCGGCTGGCTGGAGCCGGCGGCCGCCCGCGCCGAGCCGGAACAGCGCTTCCAGTTCGAGCGGCTGGGCTATTTCGTCGCCGACCGCATCGACCACCGACCGGAGGCGCCGGTGTTCAACCGCACCGTGACGTTGCGCGATACCTGGGCCAAGCAGGCCTGACGTGCTGCTGCCCCTGCAACTGCATCTCACCCTGCCGCCCTGGGTCGGCGAGGTGGCGGATACGAGCCGGCGCTACCTCACCGATGAGGAACGCGTGGGCCTGGCCATCGAGCTGGCGCGACAGAACGTGGCGCGCAGCCATGGTGGCCCGTTCGGTGCCGCCGTATTCCACGAGGACGGGCGGCTGGTTTCCGCCGGCGTCAACCGGGTGGTGCCGCAAACCTGCTCGGTCGCGCACGCAGAGATGATGGCCTACATGCTGGCGCAGCAGCGCCTGGCGAGCTTCCGGCTCAACGCGGGCGGCAACGGCCGCTTCATCCTGGCGACCAGCGCGCAGCCATGCTGCCAGTGCTACGGCGCCACCGTGTGGGCCGGCATCGACGAACTGCTGATCGGCGCGCGCGCCGAAGACGTCGAGTCGCTCACCACCTTCGACGAGGGCCCGCTGCCGGCCGACTGGGTCAGCCAGCTCGAACGCCGCGGCATCGCGGTGCGTCGCGACATCCTGCGCGAGCAGGCGCGCGCGGTGCTCGCCGACTATGGCCAGAGCGGAGCGCACTATTGACCCGGCTGCGCGCCGCCCTGCCGTTGCTGCTGCTGGTGGTCGCCGGCGTGGTGCTGTTCGCCTCCGGCGCGCTGGACCGGCTCAACCCCGAGCAGCTGGTCGCGCACCAGGGCGAGCTGCACGCGCAGATCGCCTCCCACCCGTGGCTCAGCCGGTTGGCTTACATCGGCCTGCTGACGCTGGCGATGGCCACCGGCATCCCCGGGACAGTGATCATCATCTTCGCCGGCGGCTTCGCTTTCGGTGTGCTCGAAGGCACGACGTGGTCGTCGATCGGACTGACTCTGGGCTCGCTGATCCTGTTCCTGGCCAGCCGCTACGCTTTCGGTGCGGGCAGCCGCCACCCGCCGGCGCTGGTGGCGCGGTTGCATCACGGATTTGAAAAGCATCCGGTCAGCTACACGCTGTTCCTGCGATTCGTACCGGTGTCGCCGTTCGGGCTGATCACCGTCTGCCTGGCCTGGCTGCGATGCCCACTGTGGCTTTTCGTCGGCGCCACCTGGCTCGGCGGCACGGTGGCGCTGATCTTCGAAACCTCGATCGGCGCAGGCCTGGGCCATGCGCTCAGGGAAAGCGACCGCATCGGCCTGGGCCTTTTCCTGCATCGCGAAGTCCTGCTGCCGTTGGGTGCCATCGCGTTGCTGGCGCTGGTGCCGCTGCTGATCGGCCGCTTCACGCGCCGCCGGCGACAGCAGCAAGGCTAGCTTCCGCTGCAGGCGTGAGCTTGGGCGCCGCCGCACGGATCACGGTCGCGCACTGATGCGGTCCTACAGCGAAGCGGTGGCGCCGGTGGGCGCCATCGCGTCCAGTAGCGCGGGCAATTGGCTCATCGCGGTGAAAATACGGTGCGCGCCGGCGTCGCGAAGTCGCGCGACCGGTGTGTGGGCCGCGAAGCCGAGCACCGTCATGCCCGCCGCCACGCCACCGGCGACACCGGCCGGCGAATCCTCGACCACCACGCAAGCCGCGGGTGCCACACCCATGGCGCGGGCGGCGTGCAGAAACAGGTCCGGCGCCGGCTTGCCGCGCGCCACTTCAGCCGCGCTGAACAGGCGGCCCTCGAAGCGTGGCAGCAGGCCGACCCGCTCCAGGCTCAAACGCACCTTGTCCGGCCCGCCATTGGAGGCCACGCAGAACGGCAGCGCCAGCCCATCGAGCACCTGCACCACACCTGGCACCGGCGCAAGCTCCGCCGCCAGTGCGTCGAACAGGTGCCGGTCGTGCCTGGCTTCGAAGTCGTCGGGCAAGGCGTGGCCGAGCCGGTCGGCAACCAGCGCCAGGCAATGTGCCATGGTGCGGCCTAGGAACAGCTCGTCCATCTGCCTGGCGTCGAAAACCAGCCCTTGTTCGGCCAGCATCCGCGCGAACACGCGGTTGGCGATCGGCTCGCTGTCGACCAGCACGCCGTCGCAGTCGAAGATCACCACGCCCGGCGGCGGGATGTTCATTCGAACACCGGCTCGCAGCGCACGTCGCAGCGCACCGAGTTGGCCAGGAAACAGGTCTCGTGCGCCTGATGATGCAGCTGCTCGACCTGTTCGCGGCTGGGCAGGGTATCGCCGGAAAAATCCACGCGCGGGCGCAACAGTACCTCACGCATGACGGTGCGGCCCTGCCCGTCACGGCCCATGCTGCCGATCGCCGCATCGCGGTAGCTGTCCACGCGAAAGCCCTGGCCCGCCGCCAGGCTGAGAAACCACAGCATGTGGCAGCTCGCCAGCGAGGCGACGAAGGCCTCCTCCGGGTCCACTGCCGAGGGATCGGACAGGGGTACCGGCACCACGGCCGGCGAGGAGGACATCGGCAGTTGCTCGCCGCCATCGAAACGCACCATGTGGCGCCGGCTGTAGCGGTTGTCCAGGAAAGACTGGTCTTCGCGGAGCCAAGCCAGTTCGGCGGTGTGCTTGCTCATACGCATTTCCTCTGGTGCCGACCGCCCTGCCGCACGGTCGCGCACAGGGTCGTTCCTACCGAAGCATCAGCTGCGCTTGCGGAAGTACAGCCATGCGCCCAGCCCAAGCACCACCGCGGGCAACAGGTTGGCAGGCAGCGGCGGCACGCCGTAGATGGTGGCGAAGTTGACCAGCGCCTTCTGCAGGAAGTACCAGCCGATCGCCAGCAATATGCCCACGAAGATACGCTTGCCCAGACCGCCGGAGCGCAGCGCGCCGAAGGCGAACGGCATGGCGCACAGCACCAGCACGAGCGTGTTGAGTGGGTAGAGCACACGACCCCAGAAGGTCACCGCATAGATGCCCGGGTTCTGGCCGTTGCGCTCCAGATAGCTCATGTTGCGATAGAGGTCGCGCATCGGCAGGTACTGCGGCTGGGTCACCGACTGCTCGAGCACGCGCGGATTGAGCCGGGTATCCCAGTGCTCGCTGGCACGACTGGTGGTATGTGTGCCGCTCGCATCCAGCGTGGTCGTGCGCACGCCCTTGAGGATCCACTCGCGCCCATCGTTCTGCGCCGACTTCGCCCAGTCGAAACGGTCGATCTGCCCGTCCGGCGTGAGCGTGAACACGCGCACGTCGGCCAGTTCCACCACGTTGTGGCCCTGCACCTGCTTGATCAGCGTGGCCTTGGCATTGACGATGTGGTTGCCGTCGCGCGCCCACAACCCGGTGGTGCCGGACAGGCCCAGATGGTTGGCTTTCATGCGCAGCTGGATGGCTTGCGCCTTCTGGTCGCCCCAGGGTGCGGCCGTCTCGCCCAGAAGGGTCACGCCCACGATCAGCACCGCCACCACGCCGGCCGCCGAAGCGGCAATGCGCAGTCGCGACATGCCGGCAGCACGCAGCGCGGTCAGCTCGCCATTGCCGGCCAGGCTGCCAAGCCCCATCAGGCCGCCGATCACCGCGGCGAAGATGAAGTATTCATACAGGCGCCTTGGCACCGTCACCAGCACGTAGCTGACCGCATCAAACGTGGTGAACCCGTTGCGCCCCACGTAGCCGAGCTGGCGCAGCAGCTGCGTCACCACGTCGAAACCGGTCAGCACCAGCCAGGTGGTCAGCAGCGAACCGAGCACGGTGAGGCCGACCAGCCGGTCGACCCGCTTGATCGCCAGGCCCATCACGCGACCGCCTTGCGTGGCCCGCGCGACTTGCGCGGCGCGTGCTGCTTCCAGAACAACCACCCCGCCAGCGCCAGCGCCAGCAGGTGCACCAGCAGCAGCGGCATCGAATTGGCCCAGTGGCCCTTGCCGATCTGCGCGCGGCCCAGCGCCAGCAGCAGGTAATAAAAGTAGAAGCCCAGCAGCGCCAGCAGGATGCGCCCGTAACGCGGCTCGCGCGGGCTTTGCCGCGACAGCGGCAGCGCCAGCATCAACAACACGAACGCCATCGGCGGCGCGTGGATGCGCCAGGCGAACTCGGCACGCGCGTCGGGAGACGGCGAGGTAGCCAGCGCCCAGGTGCCCTGCGAGTGCGCCGGATCTTCTTCCTCGTCCGCCTTCACGTCGGACAGCGCCACGTCGTTGCGCGCGTACTGCATGCGCCACCAGTCGTCGTGGCCGAGCGGAATCTTGTACTGCCAGCCGTTGCGTAGCGCCATGAAGCGGCCTTCGCCGTTGCTCTCCTGGTAGAGTTGCCCGCCCGTGGCAGTGACCACCTTGAGCTGGCGCACGCCCTCGCTGTCCGTGCTTTCGGTGGCGACGAAGGTCTTGCCAAGCACGCTGCCGTCGCGACTCAAGCGATCGACGAAAATGATGCCGCCCTTGCCCGGCAGCTCGGTGAAGCGGCCGGCGTCCAGCCCCGCGGCGATCACCGAGCGGTTGGCCTCGGCCACCAGCGTATCGGCAGTGCGCACTGCCCACGGACCCAGCCAAAGCGATACCACGCCGGTGACCAGCACGATGATGCCGGCCAGGATCACCACCGGCTTGAGCAGGCCACCGGGCCCCATGCCGGAGGAGGCCAGCACGTGCATCTCGCTTTCGCGGTACATGCGGCCCAGCGCCATCATCACGCCGAGGAACCCGGCCAGCGGCAACAGGTTGGTAAGCCCGTCGAGCGTGCGCAGGCCCAGCACCGGGAACATCACGCTGGCCGGGAAGCTGCCGCCGGCGACTTGTTGCAGCACCTTGGCGAAGGTCGTGCCGGTAATGATCGCGACCAGCACGATGGTCGTGGCCGCCACGGTCTGGGCCAGCTCGCGCAGGAAGTATCGGTCGAGGATGCTCAGCATGCGATAGGATTGAAGGTCTCGCACCGCAGGCCGGCGCTTAGGGATGCTCTGTTCAATTCTACGCAGGCGTCACCGGCTCTGTCTGTTCGCAGGCGGGTAGGGCGTCGTCGAAGGCAGACTGGCTGTCTGTCGAGGCGGCGCACCGCACGCCTGTGGACAGACAGAGCCGGCCCCAGCGATAGGAATCAAACGACGGGGTGATGTCCAGAAGGCTCGCAGGCCGGGGCGCGCGACTTGGCAAGGCAGCCAGCCTTGCCGGCGCCACGCACCCCACCCTGCAAGCCTTCTGGACATCATGCCGCCTGCGTAGAATTGAACAGATCATCCCGACCGCCAAGTCTAGCCGGTCAGCCCATTTCTTACCTCGCAGGACCCCTCCCGATGACGCTTCAGTTCAGTCTGGTCGCCGCCAGCACCTCGCCCGAAACCGTCGACACGCCATGCCTGGTGGTGGGTGTCTACGAGAACGGCCTGCTCACCAGCGCGGCCGCCCGTGTGGATAGCGCGGCCGAGGGCGCGATCAAGCGCCAGGTCGAAAGCGGCGACGTCAACGGCAAGGCCGGCAGCGTCAGCGTGCTGTTCGCGCCGGACGGCGTCGCGGCCCGCCGCGTGCTGGTGGTAGGCCTGGGGGCACAGAAGAGTTTCGATGCGCCGCGCTTCCAGAAGGTCGCCCTCGAAGCCATCCGCGCGCTGGGCAAGCTGCCGGTCGATTCGGCCGTATCCTTCCTTACCGAAGTGGACGTGCCCGGCCGCGATGCCGCCTGGCGCGTGCGCACCGCGGCGCTGGCCGCCGACCACGCGGCCTATCGCTACACCGCCACTTTCAAGCCGCGCGAGAAGAGCGCGCAGCCGGAGCTGCAGTCGGTCGCCTTCGCCGCCGGCGACGAGGCGAAAGCGGGCCTCGACCAGGCCGTGGCGATCGCCGAGGGCGTGCGCTTTGCCCGCGAGCTGGCCAACCTGCCGCCGAACATCTGCACCCCGGTTTACATCGCCACGCGCGCGCAGACCTTCGCCGAAGCCAACGAAGGCGTCAGCTGCCGCGTGCTCGACCACCAGGAGATGGAAAAGCTCGGCTTCGGCTCGCTGCTGGCGGTCGGCCGCGGCTCGGCCAACAAGCCGCGCCTGATCGCGCTGGAATACAAGGGCGGTGCCGAGGGCGACAAGCCCTACGCCTTCGTCGGCAAGGGCATCACCTTCGATTCGGGCGGCCTGAGCCTCAAGCCCGGCGCGGGCATGGAAGAGATGAAGTTCGACATGGGCGGTGCGGCCGGCGTGCTCGGTGCGTTCGTCGCCGCGGTGAAGATGAAGCTCAAGCTCAACCTGGTCTGCGTCGTGCCGTCGGCCGAGAACATGCCCGACGGCGACAGCTACCGCCCCAGCGACGTGCTCACCAGCCTTTCGGGCCTGACCATCGAGGTGCTCAACACCGACGCCGAAGGCCGCCTGATCCTGTGCGACGCGCTGACCTGGACCGCGCAGACCTACCAGCCCAGGGCGATCGTCGACGCCGCCACGCTGACCGGCGCCTGCGTCGTGGCGCTGGGCAAGCACGCCACCGGCCTGATGAGCAAGCACGACGACCTGGCCGCCGAACTGCTGGGCGCCGGCGAGAACACGCTCGACCGCGCCTGGCGCCTGCCGCTGTGGGACGACTACCAGGTGCAGCTCGAATCGGGCTTCGCCGACGTGGCCAACATCGGCGGCAAGAGCGCCGGCGCCATCACCGCCGCCTGCTTCCTGTCGCGCTTCACCGAGGGCCAGCGCTGGGCGCACCTGGACATCGCCGGGACCGCCTGGGACGAGGGCCGCAAGGGCCTGGCGACCGGCCGTCCGGTGCCGCTGCTGGCACAGTGGCTGATCGACCGCGCCGGCTGATGCCCGCGCTTCGGCGCCGCGCGCGCGGCGCCGGAGTTCCCTTCCTCTTGCCGAGTCGACCATGCCCCGCGCCGACTTCTACCTGATCGACAAGCCGCGCTTCCGCGAACAGCCACTGCTGCTGGTATGCGAGCTGGCCCGTCGCGCCTACGCGGCGCAGCAGCCGACGCTGATCCTCACCCGCGACTTCGAACAGGCCGAGGCGGTGGACGAGCTGCTGTGGGATTTCGACAGCGACGCGTACATCCCGCATCAGCTCGCCGGTGACGACGACGACGCGCATACCGCCGTGCTGATCGTGCCGCCGGGCATCGATACCGCCGACCGCCCGCTGCTGATCAACCTGCGCGAGACCTGCCCGGCTGGGCGCTTCGAGCGCGTGCTTGAAGTGGTGGCGGCAGACCCGGCCGAACGCACCGGCTCGCGCGACCGCTGGCGCGAATACCAGCAACGCGGCTTCGAGCTCGCCAAGTTCGACATGTAATAGCTCGACTCTCCGATCCGCCGGCGCACAGGTTGCACTGCCGCGCTGAGCCCGCGCACCGGCACAACGGTGATCCAGGCGCTATGCTCTTGGGCATCTTCGGGCAGGGGGCCGGACGATGGATCAGGGGATCGAGGAAGCCCAGGCGATACCGGCAGTCGCGGCTGGCCGCGCGCGCGGCGGCCGCGCCACCCAGCAGGATGCCTGCATCTGCCTGCACGACCCGGCCACCGACGCGCGGCTGTTGGTCCTGGCCGACGGCATGGGCGGCGACGGTGCCGGCGAACTGGCCTCCGCCGGCGTGATCGAGATCTCTCGCCGGTTGTGGCAGCAGGGTCTGTGGCGCGAGCAGCCGGGGCCCCTGTTCCTTGAAGCGCTGTGCCAATGCGCGCACGCGGAGTTGCGGCGCCGTGGCGAAGGGCTGGTCGGTGCCGAGCCGCACTCGACGGTGGTCGCGCTGCTGGTCCGCGGGCGGCGCGCCTGCTGGGCGCACGTCGGCGACAGCCGGCTTTACCGCTTCCAGCACGGGCGCTGCCTCGGGCGTACCGAGGACCACAGCGTGGCGCAGCTGAAGGTCGCCCGAGGTGAGCTCGCCGCCGAGGCGATGGGCAGTGACATCGACCAGCACATGCTGCTGCGTGGGCTGGGCGGGCCACAGCCGCCCCAGGTCGAGCATGGCTTCGCTTCATTGCGCCCGGGCCAGTCCTATGTGCTGTGCAGCGACGGCGTGTGGGAGCGGCTTTCGACGGAGGAACTGGGCCGGTTCGCGCGACGGAGCAACCTGCGCCACGCGCTCAAGGAAGCGCTGTCCCGGGCGATAGAGCGTGGGGGCGCCGAAGGCGACAATGTCTCCTTGATCTTTGCCCGGATAGGCTGGGCCCACTGGTTGCGCGCCCACGGCCGCCGGCTGTGGAAGCGACTCGCCCGCCGTCGCATGGCGGGCGACATGGGTATCGGACAGGTATGAGGGAATCGGTGCAGAACTCGCAAGACACGCGCTTTGCCGCGCAAGGCCCGCGACTGGGACCGCTGGTGCTGGTCGGCCTGTTGGCCGTCGGTCTGGGCGGCTGTGCCCAACTGCAGCAGTTGAAGGCCCGCATGACCGGCCATCGCAAGCCGACGGTCACGGTGACACCCGCCCGTGCGCCCGCCCCGGCACCGGCCCCAGTGGACGAGGCGCCACCGCCCTCGCTCGCCTCGATCATCAACCGACAGTTGCAGTCGGGCCACTATGCCGAGGGCGAGCGGCAATTGCGCCGCTATCTGGACGCCAACCCGGACGATCGTGCTGCCCAGGCACTGTTGCGCCAGCTCACGGTGGACCCGGAGGAGGCATTGGGCCATGCCTCGCGCCCCTACGTGGTGCGCCCCGGCGACTCCTACAGCACGTTGGCCGCACGCTTCCTTGGCGATGGCGCGCGGTTCCTGATCCTGGCCCGCTACAACGATTCGACCGACCCCTCGATGTTGCGCGTGGGTCAGACACTGCGCATGCCCGCCTCACGCCTGGCCGCCGGCTCGCGGCCGGAAGGCCCGGTGCGGTCCTCGGGAGATAACGCCCCGGAGGTGGCCGCCGGCGATTCGGGCATGGCCAAGGCACGCCGCCTGCAGAACGAAAGCCTCGCGCTGCTGCACAAGGGCCAGCGCAGCGAGGCGCTGGAACGGATGGACCAGGCACTGGATGTCGATCCGCAACTGCCGGCTTCCGATGCCGACGCCAGGGCGCTGCGCAAGCAATTGGTGTCGGTCTACCACCAGCGTGCGATCGTGCTCTACCGCGATCAGCAGCTGGACCAGGCGATTTCGCTGTGGAACCGCGTGCTGGCGATCGAGCCGGATTTCGAGCCGGCAACCGTGTATCGGGCCCGGGCGATGGAGCTCAAGCAGCGGTTGAAGCAGTACTGAGGCTCAGGAGCTCCGCAAGCCGGCGTGTCCTTGAGGGGCCGGACGCGTCCGATCTGGACGAACCGGGCAGCTTCGGGCCCGTCCGTCGTGCGGCGGCGGCCCGCGCTAGTCCCGCGTCGCCCGGTCCTTCACCGGCTCCGCCGCGGGCAGGATGCGGGTGGGTAGCTCCAGCGGCGCGGTCGGCTTGGCACTGGGGCGTCGCGGGCGTCGCTCGCGCGCCTGCAGGGCGTTGCACATCAGGTTGAAAGCGGTGAACAGTCGTCCCAGTTCGTCGTGGCGCACCAGCCGTATGCGGTGGCCGAAGTCGCCGCGACCGACCCGCAGCAATGCCTCGCCGAGCACATCGAGCAGACCGAGCAAGCGACGGAACAACCAGTAAGCCGCGCCGGTCACCGCCGCCAGGGTCACCAGCAGGACCGAGACGATAGCCTTGAGCGTGGTCTTCTGTGCGGCACGCAAGGGAGCGTCGCTGATCCCCAGGCGCAGCTGGCCGACCTGAGCGGTCTGGTAATTGACCGGCACGTCGAACACCAGCATCTCGCCGGAGTCGTCGCCATCGGGCAGCCGCACGCGGTAACTGGCGATGTCGCCCGCACCCGGCAGGAACGCCTCGTTGGTTCGCAACGGCAGCGGTTTCCCCAGCTCGTCGTCGCGGGTACTGGCGATCACTTCGCCGTAGCGGTTGGCGACGGCCAGGTAGTAGATCTGCTTGTTGCGCGCGATGTCCTGCACCAGTGCGCGCGTGGCGGCGCGGTCGTCCAGCAGCAGGTTCTCCGCCGCCTCGCTGGCGACCATGCGACCGAGCGAACGCCCGTAATCCTGCGCCAGGCCGGTGACGGCCGTGTTCTGGCGCG
The DNA here is from genome assembly GCF_017837635.1 of Frateuria flava. Lineage (GTDB taxonomy): Bacteria > Pseudomonadota > Gammaproteobacteria > Xanthomonadales > Rhodanobacteraceae > Frateuria_A > Frateuria_A flava. Next base: position 65,292 of record NZ_JAGJRS010000010.1, on the reverse strand, counting down.
AGTAGATCGCCGCCAGGCCAATCAGCAGCGTCAGGCTCAGCACCGAGGCCAGAATGCCCGCCCAGCGCAGGCGCAGCGAAATCAGCCGCGTGGCGATCGGCTTTTCGTGCAGGCGCTCGTATTCGCGCAGGGCCAGACGCAGGTCGTCGATCAATTCGGCGCCGCGCTGGTAACGGTCCTGCGGCGCGGGCGCGAGCAGGGTCTGCACGATATCCAGCAGGATCGAGGGCGTGAACGGATCGCGCGGCTGCAGCGTGGGCTGCGGCACGCGCTGGCGCTCGGCCACCAGGCGCCGGACGTCACCGGTTTCTTCCCAGGGCAGCTTGCCGCTGAGCAGCCAGAACAGCACCACGCCCAGCGAGAACAGGTCGCTGCGCGCGTCGGTGCGTTCGCCCTGCAGGTGTTCGGGCGCCATGAAGGCAGGCGTACCGCCGACCTCGCGGCGAGGCGCGCCGGTACTGCGCGGGTCGCGCCGCTCGGCGATGCCGAAGTCGCTCACCTTGGCATGCTGCCAGCCGTCGGAGAGCATGATGTTCTCCGGCTTGATGTCCTGGTGGATGACACCCTGGGCATGCGCGTAATCGAGTGCGCCGGCGATCTGCTCGACCAGCCCGAGGATGACCGGCAACGCGGGAAATCCCTCACGTGCCACGCGGCTGGCGAGGGTATCGCCGGAGAGGCGCTCCATCGCGATGTAGGGCCGGCCGTCATCCATCTCGCCCACGTCGAACAGGGTGACGATGTGCGGGTGCGTCAGGTGACCGACAGCTCGCGCCTCGGTGACGAAGCGCGCCCGGTAGCCAGGGTCCGCTGCCACCGCGTTGCGCAGGCACTTGATGGCAACCTGGCGCTGGATGTCCGGATCGAAGCCGGCGTAGACCACCGCCATCGCGCCCGCACCGAGCACGCCCTCGATGCGGTAGCGTCCCACCGTCGGCGGGATCGCGCGCTCCTCCGTGGCTGGCGTCAGACCAGCCACCATGCCGCCACTCCCATCGCCACCAGCGCCGCCGCGCCGAGCGCCACCCACCCGTGCCGGGCTGCAACGCCGGCGCCGCGCTCGCGGGTGAGGAAGGTGAACTCCACTTGGCCGAAGCGGAGGCGATCGCCGTGCCGCAGGGTCGCTTCGTGGACGCGCTTGCCGTTGACGAAGGTGCCGTTGGTCGACAGGGTATTCATGACCACGTAGTGGTTCTGCTGGTTCATGATCCACGCGTGCGAAGCCGACACGCTCAAATCGTCCAGCACGATGTCGTTGTCTCCACGCCGGCCGATCGTCTGCCGGCCGGGGCGCAGGGAGATCCGCTGGCCCTGGAGCTCGCCGGTGGCGCCCTCCAGCACCGGAGCGGCGGCGCTGGCGCGGCCGAGCAGGACCGGGGCGGCTTCCCGGGCGACCTGCCGCAGTTCCTCGGCGGAGAACAGCCGGGTTCCCTGCGGTCCGGACGATCGCTTGGAGTGGGAAAGAACGGGAGTCTGGCCAGGGCTGTCCATCGATATGCCTCGGTGGGATATCCGCGCACTATAACCAAGCGTCTGTCATCAAGGCATGGGGACGCCCGCGCCGCATCTTTACACCCCCGGAGCGCGACCGTGTTCACAAAGCGAAGGAGAAGCCGATGCACCCTTCCCGCCTTCTGCTGGCCTTGGCCACCCTTCTGCCGGCCGCCTGCCAGCCGCCTCGGCCCAGTACCGAGGCCACTTACCGGTGCAGCGACGGTCGCGCGGTGAAGGCCACCTATGGGGACGCCGACCACGTCCGGCTGGCGATCGACGGGGCTCCCTACCGGCTCACGGTCGCGATGTCGGCCAGCGGGGCGCGCTACGTGGGCGAGGGCTGGCAGTGGTGGACCAAGGGCATGCACGACGCCTGGCTGGCGCCGCTACAGCCCGGTGAAACGGTGGCCTCAGCGCCTGGTGTCGCCTGCCAGGCACGGTAAGCTACTGAAATATCGTCGATATCGGTGGAAGGACGCCGGACTCGACCACCTTCCATCGGCGGATGAAACCGCCGGCTGGGCAGCCTCGACTCCGGCGGCGGCGTGCTCGGTCCAACGGGCCAGACGGATGCCGTCCTGCAACGCAGTGCACCACCGAAACGTCACGTCCGGCCCGACCATTTCGTCGCAGGCCCACTGCCTGGCAGCGTGATCAAAGGTGTCCATCCCGACTTGCGGGGGATCGGCCCGGTTGAACCGTGCGCCAATGCGTGAAATCGGCGTAGAGGCCGCTTGCACGGCACGCTGCAGGCCAGGGCCTACCGTGCCGGCACGGCCCTATCCCGGCGCGTTGATGACCGCGAGGAAATCGCGCCCGTAGCGCTTCAACTTGGCCTCGCCCACGCCGCTGACGTCCGCCAGTTCGTCTTCGTTGGCGGGCATGGCGCGCAGCATGGCCAGCAGCGTGGCGTCGTGGAACACCACGTACGGCGGCACGCCCTGCTGCTTGGCCAGCCGGGTGCGCAGCCCGCGCAGGGCATCCCACAGCGGCTGTTCGTAGGCTTCGATGCCCAGGCTGGTACCGGTCACGAGTTGGCTGTCGCGGCGTCGACGGGCACTGCGCACGGGGCGGGCGTCCTCGCGCAGCAGCACCCGTTGGCCGCCGGTCAGCACGGCCCGGCTGGCGGGCGTGAGGCGCAGCGTGCCGTAGCCCTCGGCATCGGCTTCCAGCAGGCCGGCGGCGAGCAACTGACGGAACACCGAGCGCCAGCCCTTCTCGTCCATGTCCGCACCGATGCCGAAGGTGGTCAGGCGCTCATGTCCCAGTTGGCGCATGCGCTCGCCTTCGATGCCGCGCAGGATGTCGATCACGTGGCCGGCGCCGAAACGCTGGCCGCTGCGGTAGACGGCCGAGAGCGCCTTCTGCGCGGGAACGGTGGCGTCCCAGGTTTTCGGCGGCTCCAGGCAGTTGTCGCAGTTGCCGCAAGGTCCCTGGAAGTCCTCGCCGAAAGCGCCCAGCAGCAGTTCGCGCCGGCAGCGCGTGGCCTCGGCGAAGGCGAGCAGGCCTTCGAGCTTCTGCCGTTCGATGCGCTTGCGTTCGTCGGCCGAATCGGACTGGGCGATCATCTGGCTCATCGTCACCACGTCGGACAGGCCGTAGATCATCCAGGCCTCGGCCGGCAGGCTGTCGCGACCGGCGCGCCCGGTCTCCTGGTAGTAGCCCTCCATCGAACGGGGCAGATCCAGGTGGGCGACGAAGCGCACGTCGGGTTTGTCGATGCCCATGCCGAAGGCGACCGTGGCCACCATCACCACGCCGTCCTCGCGCAGGAAGCGCTGCTGGTTGGCCGCGCGGGTTCGCGCATCCAGCCCCGCGTGGTACGGCAGGGCTTCGATCCCCGCTTCGGCCAGCCAGGCGGCGGTGTCGTCGACCTTCTTGCGGCTCAGCGCGTAGACGATGCCGGCCTCGCCGCGATGGCCATCGAGAAACTGCATCAGCTGCGTGCGCGGGTTGTGCTTGAGCGTCACGCGGTAGCGGATATTGGGCCGGTCGAAACTGGAAACGAACTGGTGCGCCCGACCCAGGCCGAGGCGCTCGACGATCTCCTCGCGCGTGCGAGGGTCCGCGGTGGCCGTGAGCGCAATGCGCGGAACCTGCGGAAACCGTTCGGCCAGCACCGCAAGCTCGCGGTATTCCGGGCGGAAGTCGTGACCCCATTGCGAGACGCAATGCGCCTCGTCGATGGCGAACAGGCCCACGTCGATCCGTTCGAGCAACCCCAGGAAGCGCGCCGTGAGCAGTCGCTCCGGAGCCACGTAGAGCAGTTTGAGGCCGCCGGCCAACAACCGCCGCTCGACCTCGCGCTGGTCCTCGGCCTCCAGGCTGGAGTTGAGGTACGCAGCGGCCACGCCGGCTTCGCGCAAAGCGTCGACCTGGTCCTGCATCAGCGCGATCAGCGGCGAGACGACGATGGCGGTGCCGGGTCGCAGCAACGCGGGAATCTGGTAGCACAGCGACTTGCCGCCGCCGGTGGGCATCAGCACCAGCGCGTCGCCGCCTTCGGCCACCGCGTGCACGATGGCTTCCTGCTGGCCGCGGAAGCTGGCGTAACCGAAGACGCTGTGGAGGAGATCGAGGGCGCGGGTGGACATCGCGTGCATGCTATCAAAGCGGCGTTTCGCGCCCGTCCGCGACGCACGCTGTCGGCGGTAGGCAAAGCCGGAAGCAACTGTAGGTCGCCGGCAGTGCAAGGTGGGCTTTCAGCCCACCGCCCTCCGCCTTCCGGCGGTGGACTGCAGCCCTACACGGGCATGCCCCAAAGCGCGCGGTCCAGGTCCGCATCCAGCCCGAAGCGCGACAGCGGCACGCGGCCGTTGATCACCTCGACGCCTTCGGCGCGCAGCAGGCGACACTGTTCGCGGAAGCCACGGCTGCCCGGCGGCAACGCCACGTGGCCGCTCGCACGCAACACGCGATACCACGGCAGTTCCATCCCTTCGGGCGTCTCGCCCAACAACTTGCCGACCAGCCGCGCGCGCCCCGGCAGTCCCGCGCGGGCGGCAATCGCACCATAGCTGGCGACGCGTCCGCGCGGGATGGCGGCGATGGCGGCGTAGACACGGGCGTGGCTTTCCTGCATGGCTCGTCACTTGGGCACGATGCGGCGGGAGGTTACCATCGGGACCGCATCAAGGAGTCCGCCATGCGCCATTTCGAAGCCGTGCGTTCCCACGTCGGCAGCCAGTACGCGTTGCGACAGAACGACCCCTACCTGATCAGCTTCGATCTGGCGCTGCCGCTCGGCCGCCACCAGGGCATCTACCTGGCCGAACTGGAGGACGAAAGCGGCCGGCGCTACCTGCGCCTGTCCACGCCGATCGGCCCGCTGGCCGGCACCGACCCGCGCCGCTGCCTGCGCTTCAACTGGGAGCAGCGCACCGGTTTCCTCGCCGTGGCGGACCTGGATGGCTCGCCCTTCCTGCACCTGTGCGAAAACCGCCCCTACGAGTTTCTCGATAGCGGCGAGCTCGAGCGATTGATCGGCGAGCTGGGCCTGTTGGGCGATCAGCTTGAGCAGATCATCGCCAGCGGTGGCGACAGCTTCTGACAAAGGGCTACCCGCAGGAGCCCGCTTACGGGCAATGCTCTTCGCCCATCCAGCAAATCCATCGCCCGCAAGCGGGCTTCCGCGATGCGATGCCGGTCAGTGCGCGAAGACCTGCAACAGCCGCACGAAGCCGTAAGCGAGCAACGCGGTGACCGGCAGCGTCAGGATCCACGCCCACACCATGCGCTCGACCACCGACCAGCGGATCGCGTTGAAGCGCTTTGCCGCGCCCACGCCCATGATCGACGCCGACACGTTGTGCGTGGTCGACACGGGGATGCCGAACGCCGATGCGGTGAGGATGACGGCCGCCGAACTGCCCTCGGCGGCGAAACCGTTGATCGGATGCAGCTTGACCATCTTGTGGCCGAGCGTCTTGATGATGCGCCAACCGCCGCCGGCGGTACCTGCCGCCATGGTCAGCGCGCAAACCACCGCCACCCACGCCGGCACGTTGAAGCCGCCTTCGGCGGATCCGGCGATGCGCAGGAAGCCCAGCCAGTGCGGCAGGTGGTCCAGTTGCCCCGCGGCGGTACCGCCGGCCAGCGCAAGCGCGATGATGCCCATGCTCTTCTGTGCGTCGTTCATGCCGTGCGCCAGGCCCATGGCGCTGGCCGAAACGATCTGCGCCTTGCCGAAGAACGCATTGACGAAGGGCGTGCGGCCGAGCCGCTGCAACCCGCCCTTGCGGTTGGCCAGCCAGGCGAACAGCGCATAGAGCGCGCCCATCAGCGCGAAACCGATGATGAAGCCCATCAGTGGCGATATCACCATCGGCACGACCACCTTGGGGATCACGCCCTTGCCGGCCCACCAGTGCGCACCACCCTCGGACCAGATCACCGCGCCGAAGTTGTCGCCTGCCGACGCGATCGCCGCGCCGACCAGCGCACCGACCAGCGCATGGCTCGAACTGGAGGGCAGGCCCAGCCACCAGGTGATCAGGTTCCACACCGTGGCGGCCAGCAGCGCGCAGATCAGCAATTGCGGACCGGCATCGACCACGTGCGTGTCGATCAGGCCGGCGGCGATGGTCTTGGCCACCGCGGTGCCCCACAACGCACCGATGAGGTTGGTCACCGCGGCCAGCAACACCGCCTGGCCGGGACTGAGCACCTTGGTCGCCACCACCGTGGCGATCGAGTTGGCGGTGTCGTGGAAACCGTTGATGTAGGTGAAGGCGAGTGCGATCAGCACCACCGCGAAGACCAGGCCGAGGCTCATCTGCGTTAGGCCTTAGGAGTTCTTCAGGACGATCGAATAGACGATGTTGCCGACGTCACGGCACTTGTCGATCGCCTTCTCGATCAGCTCGAACAGGTCCTTGGCGAGCATCGCCTTCATTGCGTCATGGCCTTCGATGTACAGCGAGCGGTAAGGGGCCAGCAGCATGCGGTCGCCCTCGGATTCCAGCGCCTGCAGGCGATCCTGCAGCTTCCTGACCGGATCGATGCGCAGGCCGCGGCGCAACTCGCCGATCATCTCGCCGACGACCGCGGTGGACTCCTCCAGCACGCATGCGCGCTGGGCGAAATCCACGTCGGCCACGCGCTCGCCCACGATGGCGAAACGCTCGGCGAACTTCTCCACCGTCTTGGGGATCTTGTAAAGCGCCGAATTGAGCGCCTCGATGTCTTCGCGATCCAGCGCGGTAACGAAGGTGTTGACCAGTTCCTCGCTGATCTGGGCGGCAAGCGCCTTCTCGCGGGCACGCGCACCGGTGAAATCGGCCATCACCGGTGCCCGCTCCCGGTTGGCGAGCATCTGGTGCAGCGCCGTGGCGCTGCCGTGGGCGGCTTCGGCACTCTGTTCAAGCAGGCCGTAGAACTTGTCGCCCTTACCGAAAATCGTCTGCAGTGAAAACATGCGCGTGCCTGGAAGCCGAAGTGTGGGTTCAAACCGGCAACATGTTACAGGAGGCACCGCGGCAGCGGCAGAAAGGCGCCTTCACCACCCATGCACGCGCCGCTGCGGGCGTGCCGGCCATCCCGTACACTGCGCACCCATGCGACCCCGAAGTCACCCGCCGCGATGCTGACCGATATCGCGCTCGTCATCCTTCTGTCGGTTTTCAACGGCTTTTTTGCGTTGTCGGAAATGGCGCTGGTCACCTCGCGCAAGAGCCGCCTCAAGCAGATGGCCCAGGGCAGCCGACGCGCCCGCGTGGCGCTGCGCCATGCCGAGGCGCCCGAACACTTCCTCTCGACCGTGCAGGTGGGCATCACGCTGGTGATGCTGATCACCGGCGCGCTGGCCGGCGACCGGCTGGGCGACCGTTTCGCCCAGTTGCTCCAGGGCGGCCAGATGACCTGGCTGGCGCCTTATGCGCATGGGCTGGGCATCGTTCTGGGCTTCGTGGTGATCTCCTACATCCAGATCGTGATCGGCGAATTGCTGCCCAAACGACTGGCGCTGTCGGCGCCGGAGCGGCTTTCCGGCTTCGTGGCGATGCCGATGCTTTTCCTGGCCCGACTGACCGGCCCGTTCGTCTGGCTGCTCAACCGCTCCAGCGGGCTGCTGCTGAAGCTGCTGCGGGTGAACGACCAGGGCAGCGGCCGGGTCACCGAAGAAGAAATCCGCCTGCTGGTCGCCGAAAGCGCCGAACAGGGCGTGCTCGATGCCGACGAGCACAACATGGTCAACCGCGTGCTGCGCCTGGGCGACCGCACGGTCGACAGCGTGATGACCCCGCGCATGCGCATCGCCTGGCTGGACCAGTCGGCCTCGCGCGAGGAGAACATCGAAGTCATGCGCGAAACCCCCTACTCGCGCTACCCGGTGTACCAGGGGGACGAGAGCGACGTGGTCGGCGTGCTGGAGGTCAAGAGCCTGATCGGCGGCATGACTGGCGGCACGCCTGAGCTTTTCCGCCAGTTGGCCAAGCCGCTGTACGTTCCCGCCACCGCACGCGCGATGGACCTGCTGGAAGAATTCCGCGACGCCGAGACGCCGATGGCGCTGGTGGTGGACGAGTACGGCGACATCGAGGGGCTGGTCACGCTCAACGACCTGCTCGCGGCGGTGGTCGGCGCCAGCCAGCTCGGCCACGGTGGCAACGAGGAGCATCCGCCGATCGTGCCCCGCGAGGACGGCAGCTGGCTGATCGACGGCTCGCTCTCCACCGAGGACCTGCGCGAACTGCTGCACGTCGAGCGCCTACCCGGAGAGGAAGAGCACGAATTCCGCACCGCCGCCGGCATGGTGATGACTGCGCTGGGCCACATCCCGCAGGTGGGCGAAGTGTTCGCCTGGCGCGGCATCCGCTTCGAGGTGGTCGACCTGGACGGCGCGCGCATCGACAAGCTGCTGGTGACCCCGGCGCCGCGCATCGAGGCGGCGGACGACGAGCAGTAGGCGGGTTTCCCCCAGGCTTCGCCCATCCGCCCTTCGGGCACGGCCCGGTGGACGGGGGAAGGATTGCTGCCTGGCGCATCCCGTCCTCGTGCGCCTTCGCCCGTGCAAGGTTGAAAATACCGACAGACGGATGGGGGCAACCGGACGTGCGTTTCCTCTCGTGGCCCGGCCTTTCACGCCACCTTTGCTAGTCTTGCGTGGATGTCTTCATCCAAGCCCGCCAGCGTGAGCGCCCCCTTGCCGGCGCCACCCTTGCCCCGGCCGGACCAGCGCTGGGCCCTGTTCCTCGACGTGGACGGCTGCCTGCTGGAGTTTGCCGACGACCCGGCGGCCGTGCGTGTATCGCCCGCGCTGCGGGCGCTGCTGCAAAGCCTGCACGACCAGCTTGGTGGCGCCCTGGCCCTGGTCAGCGGCCGCGGGGTGAGGGACCTCGATCGACTGTTCGACACCCCCGGCTGGGCGCTCGGCGGCCTGCACGGCTACGAGCTGCGTTATGGCGACGGCCGTCACCGGGAGCTTGCCGTCGACCCGACCGACCAGGCGCGCATGCGCTCAGCCGTGCAGGTGCTCGCCGCGCAGCTCGATGGCGTGCAGCTGGAAGACAAGCAACACGCCATGGCACTGCATTGCCGACGCGCGCCCGACCGTCTACCCGCCCTGCGTGAAGCCGCCGAGGCGGTCGCCGCCGGCCTGTCCGGCTACGAACTGCAGCCGGGCAACCTGGTGATGGAGTTCAAGCCGGCCGGGATGGACAAGGGCCGCGCCGTGGAAGAACTGATGCGCCACCCGCCCTTTGCCGGCCGTACGCCGGTCTACCTGGGCGACGACCTCACCGACGAGCACGCTTTCGAGGCGGTCAATCAGGCGGGCGGCAGCAGCGTGCGGGTCGGCCATCGCGAGCCGACCCACGCGCGGTTCACGCTGCCTAGCCCGGCCGCCGTCCAGGCTTGGCTGGAGCGGGTGCGGGACGCACTCGGCCATGGGCAGGACCTTGCACAGGGAGTTTCGATCGATGCCGACAACGGTGGACGACACCGCAACGCTTGAGCTGTATCCGGCCGCCAGCGGCCAAACCGCTATGGCGGCGAGTGAAGGCGGCCACTTCGGTGGCTTGCAATGACCCGTCCCGGCAAGAAGCCCGGACGGCTGGTGGTGGTGTCCAATCGCGTCGCCATGCCCAGGCAGACCGCCACTGGCGGCCTCGCCTCGGCCATGCGCGCGGCGTTGCAGGAACGCGGCGGGCTATGGTTCGGCTGGAGCGGCAAGCTGGCCGCGCAAAGTGCCGAAGAGCTGCACCGGCTCAGCGACGGCCCGATCGATTACGTCACGATCGACCTGTCGCGGGCCGACCACGACGACTTCTATGCAGGCTTCGCCAATCGCACGCTGTGGCCGCTGTTCCACTACCGGCCCGACCTGGTCGACTACCAGCGCAGCCATCTGGAAGGCTATCTGCGCGTCAACGCGGTGTTCGCGGACGAGCTGGCCAAGCTGCTCGAACCGGACGACATCATCTGGGTGCACGACTACCACCTGATTCCGCTGGCGGCGATGCTGCGCGAGCGCGGCGTGCGCAACCGCATCGGTTTCTTCCTGCATACGCCGCTGCCGGCCGCCGCGCTGCTGATCGCACTGCCCAAGCATCGCGAGCTGCTCGAAACGCTGGCCAGCTACGACCTGGTCGGCCTGCACACCGCGCGCGACCTGCGCGCGCTGGAAGACTACTTCCTGCACGAAGTCGGCGGCGCGATGCGGCCCGGCGGCCGCCTACGCGCCGCCAACGGCCGGCTGTTTCGCGCCGGCGTGTTCCCGATCAGCATCGATACCGCGGAGGTGGCCGACGTCGCGCGCAAGGCGATGTCCGAAGATGCCGTGCGTGAGTTCAAGCAGAGCCTGGACGGCCGCGACCTGATCATCGGCGTCGACCGGCTGGATTACTCCAAGGGTCTGGCACAACGCTTCGAGGCCTTTGCCCACGTGCTCGAACGCTCGCCCGCGCTGCACAGCCACGTCACCCTGCTGCAGATCGCGCCGCCCTCGCGCGGCGCGGTGCCCGAGTACCGCCTGATCCGCCGCGAGCTCGAGCGCATGGCCGGGCACATCAACGGCAAGTTCGCCACGCCGGAATGGGTGCCGATCCGCTACGTCAACCAGTCCTTCCCGCACAGCTTGCTGGCGGGCTACTACCGCGTGGCGCGGGTCGGTCTGGTCACGCCCTTGCGCGACGGCATGAACCTGGTCGCCAAGGAGTACGTGGCCAGCCAGGATCCGAAAAATCCCGGCGTACTGGTGCTCTCGCGTTTCGCCGGTGCGGCGCAGGAGCTGACCGAGGCGCTGCTGGTCAATCCGGCGGACACGGTCGAAGTGGCCGATGCGCTGGAGCGGGCGTTGGCGATGCCCCAGCGCGAGCGCATCGCGCGCTGGCGGTCGATGATGGACGTGCTGCAGCGGCATGACCTGACCGCCTGGCGCAATGCGTTCCTGCATGCGTTGACGGGTTAGCGCCGCCGCTCGTCTTGGCTCTGTCCCCCTCTCGCCCCGGCGCAGCCGGGGAGAGGGAGCGCGTCTGGGCGCCGCAGGCCAGTCGCGCAGCCGCTTGTTATCGGACTACGCTAGGCCGGTCACTCCGGGGAGTCACCATGAAGCCACGTCTCGCCATTCGCCCCACCCTGCTGGCCCTGCTGCTGGCCGCCAGCACCGCCCTGCCCGCCGCCGACGCGCCGCAGGCGAAGTACCCCAACTACCCGAGCGAAACACCGGCGCACTTCACCCCCGTCACCGCCAGCTTCGATTACGAGCGGCGCGAGGTGATGATCCCGATGCGCGATGGCGTGAAGCTGCACACCGTGATCCTGGTGCCCAAGGGCGCGAACCACGCCGGCATCCTGCTCACGCGCACGCCCTACGATGCCAACGCGCTGACCAGCCACACCATGAGCGGCCACCTGGGGCCCATGCTGCAGGGCTACGACAACGCCACCGACGTGATCGTCGAGGACGGCTACATCCGCGTGGTGCAGGACGTGCGCGGCAAGTACGGCTCCGAGGGCGACTTCGTCATGAACCGCCCCGTGCACGGCCCACTCAATCCCACCCCGGTCGATGACGCCACCGATACTTACGACACCATCGACTGGCTGGTGAAGAACATTCCCGAGTCCAACGGCAAGGTCGGCACGCTGGGCATTTCCTACGACGGCTTCGAGCCGCTGATGGCGCTCATCAACCCGCACCCGGCGCTCAAGGTGTCGGTGCCGATGAACCCGATGGTCGACGGTTGGATGGGTGACGACTGGTTCCACAACGGCGCCTTCCGCCAGCAGAACCTGAGCTACATCTACGAACAGGAAGCCAGCCGCGACAACTCCATCCGCTGGTGGAGCAGCTTCCACGACGAGTACGACCTGTTCATGCACTACGGCTCGGCCGGCGCGATGGGCGAGGCGTATGGCATGGGCCAGCTGGGCTTCTGGAACAAGATCGTGGCGCACCCGGCCTACGACGCGTTCTGGTCGCAACAGGCGGTCGACAAGCTGCTCGCGGAGCAGCCGCTGAAGGTACCGGTGATGCTGGTGCACGGCCTGTGGGACCAGGAAGACATCTACGGGGCCCCGGCCGTGTACCGCGCGATCGAACCGAAGGACACCACCGGCAACATGGTCAGGCTGGTGATCGGACCGTGGTACCACGGACAACAGATCGAGGAAGGCAGCGCGCTGGGCGCGATCCGCTTCGGCAGCGACACGGCGAAGTATTTCCGCGAGCACATCCTGCGCCCGTACCTGGCGCAGTACCTCAAGGATGGCGCACCGAAGGCCGACATCGCCCCGGTCACCGCGTTCCAGACCGGCACCAACCGCTGGCAGCAGCTGGACCACTGGCCGCTCGCCTGCGAACGCAGCTGCGCCACGGCCAGCCGCGCGCTGTACCTGGAGCCGGGCAACAAGCTCGGCTTTGCCGCCCCGGCCCAGGGTGCCGCCTACGACGAATACATCTCCGATCCGGCGCGTCCGGTGCCGTTCCGCGCCCGCCCGATCCAGCCGGTCGGCTACGACAACGGCCTGACCTGGCAGGAGTGGCTGGTCGACGACCAGCGCGAGGCCTCCGGCCGCACCGACGTGCTGACCTACGTCTCCGAACCGCTCACCGCAGCGCTGACCATCGCCGGTGCGCCGCAAGTGCACCTGGTCGCCTCGACCAGCGGCACCGACAGCGACTGGGTGGTCAAGCTGATCGACGTCTACCCCGACCAGGTGGCCGAGCAGCCGGCGATGGGCGGCTACCAGTTGGCGGTGGCGATGGACATCTTCCGCGGCCGTTACCGCACCGGCTTCGACAAGCCGGCGCCGCTGGCCGCGAACCAGCCGCTGGACTACCGATTCAGCCTTCCCAACGCCAACCACGTGTTCCTGCCCGGCCACCGGCTGATGGTGCAGGTGCAGTCGAGCTGGTTCCCGCTGTACGACCGCAACCCGCAGACCTACGTGCCGAACATCTTCAAGGCGCAGCCGGCGGACTACGTCAGGGCGACACAGCGGGTGTATCACGCGCCGGGCAAGGCGAGCTTCATCGCCCTGCCGGTCGTCAGCCGCTGATCCCGCTTCACCGCCTGCCGGTCATGGGCCGCTGATCCGAAGGTGCAGGCCAGTCGATCAGGCGTGCGCCAACTGTTCCTGGCCGCGGTAGAAGCGGTGGTGCGCGAGATCGAGCAGGGCAAGATCCTCGTGCGTGTCGCCGTAGGCGTAGATACGCCCGTAGTGGGCCAGGTCGTACGTTGCGCGCACGCGCCGCGCCTTTTCCCCGCCAACGCACTGCGCACCCTGGTAGCGCCCCGTCAGGCGACCGTCGCGGTGTTCCAGCGCGGAACAGACCAGCGCCAGGCCATGCAGGCGGCACCACGGTGCGAGATAGACATCGAGCCCGCCGGAGACCACGGCGACGGTATCGCCCTGCTGCTGGTGCCAGCGGATACGTGCCATCACCTCCGGGCGCAACAGCGGCGGCAGCGCCTCGTCGGCAAACGCCACGCCATGGGCCTGCACGCTGGCGAGCGCGACGCCCGCAAAGCCGACGCGCACCACGGCGGCGCGCACCGACACACCCGGGACCACACCGCACTTGTAGCCGGCGACCCAGGGTGCGAGCAGCAGCCTCCCCCACGCCTGCCGGCGTGCAGGCACGGCGCGGTACATGAAGGCCGCCATGGTTTCCCGGGTAGTGATCGTTCCATCGAAGTCGAACAGCGCCAGATTCGCCACGCATCCGTCCCTTGTTTGCGTCGGCGCATTCTAGCAGCGGCGCTGCCTCCCCCGACGACCGGGATCAGCGTTGCGGCTTTCGTCCTTGCGGCAGGAACGGCTCGGCGGTCACCTCGATCATCAGTTTGGGTCGGAACAGTGCATCGACCTTCACCAGCGTCCTGGTGGCCGCTGCGTCGGCAGGCAGGTAATGCGCCCGCACCTCGCGCAGCAGGTCGAGATGAAAACGTACATGTCGGTGCGCATTACGTCCCGGAAATCCGGGCCCGCACTCTCCAGCGCAAACGCAGGTTCTCGAACACCTGCACGCACTAGGCGCGGAAGTCGCCCTCGCCGACCAGCTTGCCGTCGCGGTCCATCGCGACCTGGCCGGAGATCGACACCATTCGCCCCGGGGGCGCGACGATGACGTGTGAATAGCCGTGTGCGGGCGGCAGCGCGGGGGAACTGATCGCCTGCGGCGCTTCCTGGGCTGGTGCGGCGGTCGCAAGGGCCAGCCCTGCGCAGGCCAGGAAGGCGCGTGGAGCGGATGGACGTCCGTTCATCGATGTTCCATTCGGGGCGGAGGGGCTTCCCACCCTAGCAAAGCCCGACCGGGCACGCGGTGGGACTTCCCCGCCACACCTGCTCGGTGGTAGAACCGCATCCATCGTTGCCAACCGAACGACTGCCGCATGAGCGACACGAGCTTGCTGATCCGCCTGGCCGAAGACGACGACGATTTCATCCTGGGACTGGTCCCGCGTTTCGTGGACTTCCCGCTGCCACCCTGGCGCAAGCGTCACGAATGCATCGAGGGCATCCGCAGCGATCTGCTGCGGCACCTGGAAGACGGCACCGCCAATGACTTCCTGTTCGTCGCCGAGGACGGCGATGGCACGGTGGTCGGCTTCATCGAGCTGCAGAAGACGCAGGATTTCTTCACCGGCCGCACCAACTGCCACATCAACAACGTGGCGGTGGCCCCCGCCCACGAAGGCCGCGGCGTGGGCAAGGCGCTGATGACCCACGCCGAGAACTGGGCACGCGAGCATCGCTGCGCGCTGATCACGCTGGCGGTGTTCCCGGGCAACGAACGCGCCCGCGCGGTCTACGAGGCGGCCGGCTACGGCGTGGACCTGCTGCGGATGGTCAAGCCGGTCCGCTGACGAGGCCAACGGCGCGGGATCAGCCTGCCTCGGCGGCAACCGGCGCCCCGCCAGCCGCTGACCGTCGCGCACGGCCAAAGGCGACCCAGCCAAGCAACCCGCCGATCACCACAAAGCGGAAGCCGATCCCGACGAGGCCGCCTTCCGGCCCGTAGCTGCCGCCGGTCATCACGTCCGGCCCCTGGTGCGTCACCGCGAACATGCCGCCGGAGGCCAGTCCGCTCACGGGCAGGCCCAGCAGCGGCCCCTGGACGAAGTTCCAGGCGAAGTGCAAACCGAGCGAAAGCCAGATTCGCCCGGTCAGCACGAACGCCGTGCCGTAGATCACCCCACCGAGCGCATTGCCCAGCACCGACAATGCGGAGGCACCGGGATTGCTCAGGTGGATCAGCCCGAAGGCCAGCGCGCTCAGGCCGACGGCAGGCACACGGCGGTTGCCCAGCGCCAGCAGCAGACCCGACAGCAGAAGGCTGCGCATCAGCAGCTCTTCCTTGAACGCATGTAGCGCCATGACCGCGGCACGCGGCAACAGCCCGGGTTGAACCGATGTCGTGGCGGTCGTGATGCCGCCCATTGCACGCTCAGTGACGAAGATGCCGGCCATCGCGACACCCGCGATGACCAGGCCGGCGAGCAGGTCGGCTGCGTCACTGCGACCGAAGCGCAGACCGAGGCCATCGAGCACCGCCCGACCGCTGCGGCGCCAGTGGGCGATGGCGTAGGCCCCGAAGCCGAGCGAGGCGGCCAGCATGGTCAGCTCGGTGGCCAGTGCGAGAGTCATGGGGGAGTTTCCGTCAGAAGCTGCGGCCGTCCACCGGCACGCGCTTGACCCCGGCCAGGTCCAGGTCCTCCAGGCAGCGTGCGTTGATCGCGGCCATCGGCTGGCCGTCTGGCGCGGTGCCCAGCGCAAGCGGCGCGCAGCCGCAGTCGGGGCAGAAGCGGTGCTTGATGGCGTGCTTGTTGAAGGTATAGGTCGCCATGTCGGCGTCCGGCGTGGCCAGTTGCAGCCGCTCGCGCGGCACGAACCACAGCAGGTAGCCCTTGCGGCTGCAGTGCGAGCAGTTGCAGTCAATCAGCTGGTCGAGCTCGCCTTCGACGTCGAAGGCGATGCGGCCGCAATGGCAGCTGCCGTGATAGCGCATGGTCGATCCCGTGGCATGGGCGGAGGTGCTATTGGAGCACGCCAGCCTGCCTTGCGGATGCCCGGCTGGCGTAGGGTCACCATGGATGTCCGAGGGTGGGCTCCAGCCCCATCCTACGCAGGATCGGACCGGCTGACAGGCCGTAGAAAGCGCGCGGCGAGCGCCGGCATCACAAGCAGGTTGAGCACGGTGGAGCTGAGCAGGCCGCCGAGGATCACGATCGCCATTGGCCCCTCCACCTCGCGCCCGGGTTCACCGCTGCCGAGCGCCAGCGGCAACAGGCCCAGCGCGGTGACCAGCGCGGTCATCAGGATCGGCGTCAGCCGCTCGCGCGCGCCGCGCAGCGCGGTGTAGCGGTTCCAGTGCGCGCCTTCGGAGGCGACCAGGTGCTCGTAGTGGGCGATCAGCAGGATCGTGTTGCGCGCGGCGATGCCGAACAGGGTGACGAACCCGACCAGCGCGCCGATCGACAGCACGCCGCCGGCCAGTGCTGCCGCGATCACGCCGCCGACCAGCGCAAAGGGCACGTTGGCCAGGATCAGCGCCACGCTGCGCCGGTCGGGGAAGGACAGCAACAGCAGCACGATGATTGCCGCGCCGGCCAGCGCACTGTGCAGCAACAGCGCGTGCTGCGCGGCCACCGCGCCCCCGGCGGCACCGCCAAATTCGATGTAGTAGCCGGCCGGCAGCGGCAGTTGCCGGTGCAGCGCCGCGCGCGCCTGCGCCACGAAGCCGACCACGTCCGGACGGGACGGCGTCACCGCCAGCACCAGCCGGCGCCGGCCGCCCTCGTGCTGCACGCTCGCCCTGCCCTTCACCAGGTCCACGGCGGCGACCTCCGACAGCGGCACGCTCTGGCCGTCGGCCGCCGGCAGCAGCAGCGCGCCCACCGCCTCCGGATCGCGCGCGGTCGCGTTGTCCAGCGTGAGCCGGATCGCCACCGGCTGCACGCCCCGGTAAACCTCGCCCACGATCACGCCCTGGTGCGCGGCGGCAATCGCGTCGAGCACGTCGGTCATGCGCAGGCCGCGCGCAGACAGCCGGTCCGGATCCGGCGCGATACGCATGGTCGGCACGCTGGGCGATTCGGCCAGCCGCACGCTGCCGGCCCCGGGCAGCGCCTGCACGATCGCCTGCGCCCGGCCGGCCAGCGCATCGAGCCGGTCGAGGTCGGCTCCGTAGAGGCTCAGCGTGACCGGCGCGGTTTCGCCCGAGAGCGATTCGCTGATGCGGTCGCCCAGGAAGGTCACTACGTCCGAGCCCAGCCCCGGATAGCCGTCCAGCAGCCTGCGCAGCGCGTTCTCGATGCGCACCTGGGCATCCGCCGCCAGGCCGGGCTTCAATTCCACATGCAGTTCGCCGCGATTGGGCGGCCAGGTGTCCTGCACGGCCTCGGCGCGGCCCATCTGCAGCGAGACGCTGGCCACGCCGGGAATCGCCAGCACGCTGCGGCTGATCCGCTCGCCGATGCGGTCCATTTCCGCCAGCGAGGCGCCCGACGGGCCGCTGATCTGCAGTACGAAGTGGCCTTCGCGGAATTCGGGCAGCAGCTCCGCGCCGAAGAACGGCAGCGCCGCCACCGCCAGCGCGCCGACCACCAGCGCGGCGACCAGCAGCGCGCGGCCGTGCGGCAGCGCGCGCTCGAGCAGGCGGTGCTGAGCGAGCTTCATGCGCTTGAGCCAGCGCGGTTCGCGATGGCGGCGGCCGGGGTGCAGCAGCCACAGGCACAACGCCGGCGTCACCGTCAGCGCCACCAGCAGCGAGGCGAAGGTCGCCAGCAGGAAGGCGCCCGCCAGCGGCGCGAAGAAGCTGCCCTGCAGGCCCGGCAGCAGCAGGATCGGCACGAACACCAGCCCGACCACCACGGTGGCCAGCACCACCGGTCGGCGCACCTCGAGCGAGGCGGCCAGGATGGTGTCGATGCGCGGCATGCCCTCGACGGCCGTGCGCAGGCGCCGGTCGATGTTCTCCACGTCGATGATCGCGTCGTCCACCACCACGCCCAGCGCCACCGCCAGGCCACCCAGCGTCATCGTGTTGATGGTCCAGTCGAACCAGCGCAGCGCGAGCACGGCCAACGCCAGCGACAGCGGGATGCTGACGAAGGAGATCAGCGCGGTGCGCCAGTCCTTCAGGAACAGCACCAGCACCAGCAACACCAGCGCGGCGCCGAAGGCCAACGCGTCGCGCATGTTGGCCAGCGCGACCTCGACGAAAGTCGCCGGGCGGTGCAGCGCCGGCACCAGCGTCACGCCCTGGGCGGCGAGCATGGGCTTCAGATCGTCGAGCGCCTTTTCCACCGCACGGGTGACTTCCAGCGTGTTGCTGCCGTACTGGCTGGTCATCGCGACCAGGATGCCGGGGCGGGCGTCGATGCGCGCGTCGCCGAACGCCGGCGCGGCGGCCACGCCGACGCTGGCCACGTCCGCCAGCGTGACGTTGCGCCCGGCGTGGCGGGTCAGCACGGTGCGGCCCAGTTGGGCCGGGTCGCTCAAGGCCCCGTCGGCCTCCAGCACCACGCGCTGGCTGGGCGTGTCGATGTAGCCGGCGCCACGCACGCCGCTGGCCGCGGCGCCCGCGGCACGCACGTCCTCCAGCGTGAGGCCGTAGGCCGCCAGGCGGTCGGGGTGTACGCGCACATCCCATTCGCGCACGCCGCCGCCGAACACGATCGCGTCGGCCACGCCGGGCACGGCCAGCAGGCGCGGCTTGACGGTCCAGTCGGCAAGGTCGCGCAAGGCCAGCGGATCGAGCTTGTCGCTGACCAAGCCGATCTTGAGCAGGTCCATGGTCGAGGAAGTCATCGGACTGAGCGACGGCGCGTCCACGCCGGCGGGCAGGTTGGCCGCCGCCTCGCTGACGCGCTCGGCCAGCAGCTGGCGGTCGCGGAACGGATCGCTGCCGTCCTTGAACACCACGTCGATCACCGCCAGGCCCTGGATCGACTGCGAACGCACGGTGTCCACCGCGGTGGTGCCGTTGACCGCATTCTCGATCGGCTGGGTGACGCGCTGCTCGACCTGCAACGCGGTGAAACCCGGCGCCTCCACCTGCACGGTGGCCTGCGCCGGCACGAAATCGGGAAATACGTCGTAGCGCGCGACGAACAGTCGCTGCACGCCCAGTGCCAGCAGCAGCACGGCCAGCAGCACCACCCAGCCGGCGGCGCGCAACGCGCTGCGGACGATCGCGACGAGCACGGCGTCAGTCGTCCGAGGCGTCGGCGGCGCTGCCGGGCACGGGCGCGGCATCGACCGCGACCAGTGCCTCGGCGCCCTGTACCACCACGCGCTCGCCTGGCTGGAACGGCGTGCCGACCAGCCAGCCGGCCGGCGTCATCGCGCTCGGGTGCACCGCGCGGCGCTCGAACCGCGTGGCCCCGGTGGCGACGTAGGCCCAGTCCAGCCCGTTCCAGCGCACGATCGCCGAGCGCGGCAGCAACACGCCGCGCACCGGCCTGCCCTCGCCGTGCAGTTGCGCGGTCAGCACCATGCCCGGCACCAGCGGGCCCGCATCGGCCTGCAGCAGCCAGCCGACGGCCAGGCCGGAGGTGCTGCGCGGCAGGCGGCCGAGCACCTGCGCGGGCGCGTCGGCCCCATGTGGCATCTGCAGCGTGGCGGCACGCACCTTCAAGGTCGCATCCGGGCGGCCCAGCGGCTCGGCCCGGAGCAGCACCTGGTCGCCGCGCACCAGCGCGTCGAGCAGCCGGTCGCGGCGCGCTGGGGCCATGTCCGCAAGGTCGTCGCCCCAGGCGCTGCGCAGCGCCACGCGCGCCTCGCGCAGTCGCGCCTGGTCTGCCGCCGCCTGCGCCTGCGCCGCCTCCAGCGCCTTGCGCGACGCGTTGCCCTCCGCGGCGAGCAGGGCCTGCGTGCGTGCCAGCTCCGCGCGGGAGGCACGCGCCGCCGCCTGCGCCGCCTCGAGTTCGTCGATGGCCTTGGCCAGCGGCGCCGGGTCGAGCACATCGGCCACCGCGCGTGTCGTGGGGGGCATCTCGCCCTGGGCAAGGGTCGCCAGGCGCAGGCCGAGCCGGGCCTGGGATGCAGCGTCCAGTTCGGTCGCGGTGGCGCTCGCGGCCAACAGGGTCAACAGCAGGGCGATCGGTGCAAGGCGGTTCATGGGCGGTCTCCCTCGGCGGGCCGGAGCGCGGCCTCGACCGGATCCAGCGGGGCGCGCAGCGCATCTTCGAGCGCGGCCTCGGCCTGCCACGCGGCATCGAGCGCGGTCAGCGTCGACTGGCCTGCGGCGAGTGCGGCAAGGCGTTGTTCCAGCAAGGCGGTGCGGTCGATGGCGCCGAGCGTGAACGCATGCTCGGCCTGATCGCGCGCGCGGGCGGCCGCCTGCTCCCCCGCCCGCGCGGCGTCCAGCGCCGGCAGCGCCGCAGCCAACCGAGCGCGCGCCGCGTCGATGGCGCTGGCGATGTCTGCCTGCACTGTGCGCACGTGCGCCGCGGCCGCCTCGCGCCGCGCGCGCGCCTCGGCGATCGGTCCCTGGTTCTGGTCGAACACCGGCAGGCTGAGGCTGGCGTTGAAGGTCAGTTTGCGGATGCCGTGGTCATAGGTGTAACCCGGCCCCAGCGAGAGCTGCGGGTACTGCGCATGCACCTGCTGGTGCAGTTCGGTCTCGCGGCTGGCGTAGTCGACCAGCGCGCGTTCCACGTCGCTGCGCGCCAGCAGGGCGTGGTCGGCCAGCGTATCCAGTCGCGCGGGCGGCGGCGCGGTGGGCCGGTCGAAGTCGTTCCAGCGCAGGTCCACCCCCTGGAGCGCAGCCACCGGCAGGCCGATCGCACGTGCCAGTTGCGCCTGCGCCCCCGCGACACGCTGGCCGGCCGCGGCCTGGTCGCTGCGCGCCCGTGCCAGCGCCTGCACGGCCTGCAGGGCGATCTGCGGGGCATCCTCGCCCAGCGCCACGCGCTGGCGGGCGGCCTGTTCGAGCGCGCTCGCGGCGGCTATCGTGCGGGCGGCCAGGGTCGCCTGCCGGTGGGCGATCAGTCGCTGTTCCAACGCATCGCGCACGGCACTGCGCACGCTCCAAAGCTGGCCGGCGTAGTCCAGCCGCGCCGCGCGCACGCCCTGGTCGGCCAGTTGCACGCGCAGGCGCCGGCGCAGGCCGCCATCGAGCAGGAAATCGGTGCTCAGGCCCCACAGCCACGGCGCGCCGTCGGCCTGCGCCTGGGTATAGCGCTCCAGCGCCAGGCCCAGCGTCGGGTTGGGGCGCGCCTTCGCCGTCTGCACTGCGGCGCTGGCCTCGGCCAGGTGCGCGCGCGCCTCGGCCACGTCCGGGTTGAGCGCAAGCGCGGCGAGCACCAGTTCGGCCCGGCCATAGCGTTCGGGCGGCCATTGGCCGCGATCACGCGAGGGCAGCCACGGTCGCAAGCGTGCCGCCAGCGCGGGATCGTCCAGCCGACGCGCCTGCCATTGCGCACGCGTGGCGGTCGGATCGACCGGGACGGCACGGTAGGTGGCGCAGCCCACCAGCTGAATCGCCATCGCGGCGCTGGCGGCCAGGCAAAAAAAAGGATGGCGCATGGGCGCCATCCTTGCAGAACGTGCTTAGCGCTCTCTAAGGCCGCCCGAGGGCTGCCCTGGCGCCTTTCGGTTTCAGGCCTTGGCGCGCTCGCGCTGATCCAGGCGCTGGGCCAGGCGGTCGATGTTGGGCAGCGACAGCAGGTGCGCGTAGATCCAGCCCATCACGCCTTCCTTCAGGAACTCGTGCGAGGTCTTCTCGTCGAGCTGGCGCAGCTTTTCCTCGTTGACCACGAACAGGCCGTTGAGGTTGATCGCGTTGCCGTCCTTCTCCAGGCGGATGTTGCGCGGCTCGAGCAGGTCGTGCTTGCGCAGCAGGGCCATGAACGCATGCGTACGCGCCACGTGCTGCTGGAACTCGCCCAGGAAGCCGACGGCGTTGGCCAGCATCTCGCTGTCGCTGCCGTCTTCCTTGAACAGGCGCTCGCCTTCCTCGCTGCCGAAGCCCTCGTAGGACTCATCCAGGAACACGGTGAAATCGTCGCCCTCGGCGCCTTCCGGCTTCTCGGCCAGGATGAACGGATAGCGGCGCACGAAGGCCGGCACGTAGATGCCCTGCGCCCAGTGGCCGTTCTCGTCCACCAGCAGGTTCTCGTTCTGGCGCAGGCCCAGCAGCGCCATCGGGCCGGCGTCGTCCATGCTCTGGCCGGCAAACAGGATCGGCACGTCGCGCGCGGCCATCGGGAATTCCGCGGCCGTCAGCGGCACCGAATGCGCCGCGGCGGCGAACTTCACGCCGGGGATGCTCTTAAGGCGCAGATCCTTGTGCTGGGTGCGGTTGAGCGGCACCGGGCGCTCGTAGAAAAGTACTTCAGCCACGTCTTCTTACCTCTGCCCCGCCGTGCCGGGGTCGCCACCGATGGCTCCCCCTCCCAAACCCGGCTCGGGTCGCGAATCCGTGACTATATCAGCGGCCACGCGCCCGGGCGAATGGCCCCTCGCGGCGGCGATCTGCCAAGCGCGTCAAATGCTTACCGCGCGCGGGGCGACAAAATTGGGCTATGCTCGAAACACGAGCGCATCGCTGCACCACCTCTGCCGCATCTCATGAACTGGCTGAAGGAAACCGCATGCTGATGGATCTGCCACGCCGGGACCTCAACGCGACCCGGGTGCTTTCGCTGGACGCCGCCGGCCGGATCCTCGACTGGATCAGCTGGCAGGACGCCGTGTGCCTCTACGTGCGCGAGGCGGTGGCCTGGACCCTGGGCGACCCCTGCCTGACCGTCCACGGCGGGCACAACCGCGCCCGCGGCGAACGCAGCAAGCTGGACCTTCACCCGATCATCGCCAGTACCGGCCACTGCCGCGACCACGCGATCGACCCCGCGCCGGCGCTGACCAACACCGCGCTGTTCGCCCGCGATCGCCACCTGTGCCTGTATTGCGGCAACCAGTACTCGCGCGGGGAGTTGACCCGCGACCACGTCGAACCGGTGTCGCACGGCGGCAAGGACGAATGGGAGAACGTGGTCAGCGCCTGCCTCGCCTGCAACCTGAAGAAGGCCAACCGCACCCCGCAGCAGGCGCACATGCCGCTGCTGGCCGTGCCCTACCGGCCCAGTTGGGTGGAACACCTGATCCTGTCCAACCGCAACATCCTGGCCGACCAGATGGAGTTCCTGGTCAACCACCTGCCGCGCGACCGGCGGCGGGCGATGAGCTGAACGCTACTTCGGCGGTTTGTCCTCGCCGTCATCGCCCGCGTCGGCGTGGTCGGCGCTCGCCTTGGCCAGTTCGCGGTCGATCTCCTTGACCTCCTCGCAGGCCTCTTCCGATTCGTCTTGGCGCCGCGCACGCGCGCCGGCACGACGGCTCTGCCGGGCCGCTTCCTCCTTGTTGTGGGCCAGCTTGCGGTAGTTCTCGCGGATGCGTTCGAGCGCATCCTCGTCGAGGTTGTCGACGTCCAGCAGGCTGTTACGCGCCCGCGTGCTCCGGATGAGTTCATCCAGCTTGATCTGCACCGCGGCGCTGTCGCGGTTCTGGCTGTTCTGGATCAGGAACACCATCAGGAAGGTGATGATCGTGGTGCCGGTGTTGATCACCAGCTGCCAGGTATCGCCAAAGCCGAACAAGGGGCCGGTGGCGGCCCATATGACGACGATCAGGGCGGCGATGAGGAAAGCGGCTGGCTTTCCTGAATAGCGTGCGGTGGCTTCGGCGAAACTTCGGAAGGCCGTAGCTAGCTTGGACATGACGGGCGTCTCTGGCCTTGGGTCCCGTCCAGCTTGCGAGCGGTTTTGTGTGCCCGGTGTGCACGGCGCCCGCTTCCGTTCACGTCGCCACCCTTGCCCCGCCCTGCGGCTGGGCCAACAATAGGCGGATGATCGACCCATCCCGCTATCCCCACCTGGCCCGCATCGAGGCCCCGGACGACCTGCGCCGCGTATCCGATGCCGAGCTGCCAGCCGTCGCCGACGAGCTGCGCCAGTACCTGATCGAATCGGTGGCCAGCTCCGGTGGCCATTTCGGCGCGGGCCTTGGCGTGGTCGAGCTGACCGTGGCGCTGCACCACGTGTTCGACACGCCGCGCGACCGCCTGGTGTGGGACGTGGGCCACCAGTGCTATCCGCACAAGATCCTCACCGGGCGGCGCGACCGCATCACCACGATCAAGAAGAAGGACGGCCTGGCGCCGTTCCCGCGCCGCGAAGAGAGCGCGTACGACACCTTCGGCGTGGGTCACTCCTCCACCTCGATCTCCGCCGCGCTGGGCATGGCGATCGCCGCCCAGCGCAAGGGCGACGACCGCAAGGTGGTCGCGGTGATCGGCGATGGCGCAATGACCGCCGGCATGGCCTTCGAGGCGCTCAACCACGGCGGCGACGTCGAGCCGAACATGCTGGTCGTACTCAACGACAACGGCATGTCGATCAGCGAGAACGTCGGCGCGATGACCAAGATGATGGCGCGCGCGATGGCCAGCCGCCGGCTCAACGCGGTGCGCGAGCGGGCCAAGAAGGCGATCCCGCGGCAGTCGTTCTTCGGCCGCTTCTTCAAGAACTGGGAGGAGCACGCCAAGGGCATGTTCCTGCCCTCGACGCTGTTCGAGGAGCTGGGCTTCCACTACACCGGTCCGATCGACGGCCACGACATCCCGGCGCTGCTGCGCGCGTTGCGCACGGTGAAGAACCTGCCCGGGCCGCAGCTGCTGCATGTGATCACCACCAAGGGCAAGGGCTACGCCCCGGCCGAGCAGGCGCAGATCGAGTATCACGCGGTCGGTCCGTTCGACCCCGTCGCCGGCGTGGTGAAGAAGAGCGCCCCAGCCAATCCGACCTACACCGACATCTTCGGTGACTGGCTCTGCGACATGGCGGCCGCCGACGAGCGACTGCTTGGCATCACGCCGGCGATGCGCGAGGGTTCCGGCCTGGTGCGTTTTTCGAAGGAGTACCCCAAGCGCTACTTCGACGTGGCGATCGCCGAGCAGCACGCGGTGACGCTGGCGGCCGGCATGGCCTGCGAAGGCGCCAAGCCGGTGGTGGCGATCTATTCGACCTTCCTGCAACGCGCCTACGACCAGGCGATCCACGACGTGGCGCTGCAGAACCTGGACGTCACCTTCGCGATCGACCGCGCCGGCGTAGTCGGGCCGGACGGGGCCACCCACGCAGGCAGCTTCGACCTGTCGTTCCTGCGCTGCCTGCCGAACATGGTCATCATGGCACCGGCCGACGAGAACGAATGCCGCATGATGCTGAGCACCGGCTTCGGGTACGCCGGCCCGGCCGCCATCCGTTATCCGCGCGGCACCGGCCCGGGCGCCGCCGTGCGCAAGGAGCTCGACACCCTGCCGATCGGCAAGGCGGAACTGCGCCGGCGCGGCCACGGCCTGGCGATCCTTTCCTTCGGCGCGATGCTGGCGCCGGCCGCGGTGGTGGCGGCGGAGCTGGATGCCACGCTGGTCAACATGCGGTTCGTCAAACCCCTGGACGAGGCGATGATCCTGGAGCTGGCGAAGACGCACGATGCGTTCGTCACACTGGAGGACAACGCGGTCGCTGGCGGAGCCGGCTCGGGCGTGGCCGAGTGCCTGACCGCGCACGGCATGGTCAAGCCGATCCTTCACCTTGGCCTTCCGGACGTCTATCTGGAACACGGCAGCCGCGAAGAGGTCCTGTCCATGGCCGGGCTCGACCTGCCCGGCATCCGCAACGCGATCCGGGCACGCTTCCCGCAGCTGGCGAGCGTCGCGGCCAACGCGGGGTAAACACCGCCCCCGGGCATCGCGCCTCGATCCTTCCCCCGTCCACGGGGGAAGGTGCCCGAAGGGCGGATGGGGGAAGCCTTGCGGCAAGCCCGCCCAAAAAACGCCCCCTTCCGCCTGTCGGCACCTTCCCGTCCGCGGGGAAAGGCTCGGATACGCGACGCTGCGCCGCGCGGTCAGGCCTGCGACGTACGTCGACCGCCACTGACCCGGTCGCGTTGCTCCAAATCCCGGGCGGTGAACACTTCGCGGAAACCTGCCGCTTCGAGCAGATCGCGCGCCGCATTGCCCTGGTCCCAACCGTGCTCGAACAGCAGCCACCCGCCCGGGACCAGGTGCGCCTGCGCGCCATCGACGATGCGCCGGATGTCATCCAGGCCGTCACGCCCGGCGGCCAGCGCACTGGCTGGCTCGAAGCGCAGGTCAGCCTGCGTCAGATGGGGGTCGTCCGCCGCGATGTAGGGCGGATTGGATACGACCAGGTCGAGGCGCTCGCCCTCCAGCGCCGCGAACCAGTCGCTCTGGACGAAGGCCACGTTGTCGATCCGGTTGGCGGCGGCATTGCGCTGCGCCACCGCCAGCGCTGCGGCGCTCGCGTCGGTGGCAAGCACGCGTGCGTGTGGGCACTCGCGTGCGATCGCCAGCGCGATCGCGCCGCTGCCGGTACCCAGGTCCGCCACACTCGGCGCGCCTGCGCGCGGCAGTTTCGCCAGCGCCAGCTCAACCAGCAGTTCGGTTTCCGGCCGCGGGATCAGCGTGGCGGGCGTTACTTCCAGCTCGAGCGTCCAGAAGCCACGGCGGCCGGTAAGGTAGGCCACCGGTTCGCCGGCGGCCCGCCGTTCCACCAGCGCAGCGAAGGCCGCCACGTCGTTCGCGGCGGCCGGATCGTCCGCGTGCGCTACCAGCCAGGTGCGCGACCTGCCCAGCGCGTGCGCGAGCAGGATGGACGCCTCGGCGCGGTCGCCCAGTCGCGCGGCGGCATCGGCCAGCAGCTGGCGCACGTCAGGCATCGGGCGACGTCTCCGCGGCGGGCAGCGGCGGCATAGCCGGCTGTGGTTTGTCGCGACGCCAGTAGCCGCCACGCGACCAGGCGTCGAAGCCCCAGCGCAGCCAGCCGATCAGCGCGTTGGCCAACCACAGCGCCCAGGCCAGCATGGCCAGTTTGTAGGTCCACAAAGGCAGGCTGAACACACCCACCTGCGGCAGTGTGTTGGTGCTGCGGTCGGCAAACCAATGCAGTTGCAGCGCGCTGGAGCCCATGCCGGCGATGTGCATGTCCGGCTGCCCAAGCAAGCCGCCCGGCACCGCGGCGACCAGTACGGCCAGCGCGATCGCGGTGAGCAGCGCCAGCGCCACCTGCGTCAGGTCGAACAGGCCGGCTCGCCACGAGGCGACCGCGGCACGCGCGCGCAGGCCCAGCAGGATCAGCCAGGCCACCACCACGGCATACGCGCTCCAGGCGAAGGCGGAGAAGCCCAGCCCGAGCAGCAGCCAGTGGCGGAAACGCAGCGGCGTGGGTGCGTAGCGCGAGAGCAGCCAGGCCACGGCCAGCAGCACGATCAGTTGCGCCCAGTAGAGCACCGCCGGGCCGGCGCCCGAGCCCCAGGTCCACAGCACCCAGCGGTCTTGTGGCAGTTGCACGAAGGTATCGAGGTTCGCCGCCGGTGCGTGCAGGGCGATGGCCGGCGAGCGCGTACGCAGGGCCGAGCCAGCGGATTCGCGCAGGCGCACCTCGTAGCGATGCGTGCCCGGCAGCAAGGGCAGCGACAGCGTGCCGTTGCGCACGGCCAGCGGCAGGCGCTGGCCGTCGCGGCTGGCCTGCAGCAGCTCGGCCTGGGCCGGCAGGCCCAGCGCGTGTTCGCCGCCGCGGGTGCTGCGCGCCTGCAGTTGCAGCGTGGTTTCGGTGGCCCGCTCGCCGATCGTGGTGTGCGAGTCCACCTGGTCGAACGCCAGGGTGCCTCCCGCGACGGCCGCCGGCTGGGCGAGCGTCAGGGTGAGCTGCTCACCGGGCAGCGGCTGGAAGCGCAACACGTCGCCATCGCTCGCCGGCACGCCGCTGGCGTCGACGTGCCACATGGAGGCAGCGTCGATCTCCCACACTTCGGCCCGTTCGGCCAACGCCGGCGCGGTCAGTTGAAGTCGCGTCGTACGATCCAGGCGACTGGTCCATTCGACGCTGTCCGTGCCGGCGTTGAAGGCGAGCTGGATGCGCCCGCCACGCACCGGGGCGTCGGCACCCAGCGGGTGTTCGCCCGGAAGCAGCGGCAGGGCGATGGTGAAGCCGCCGGCTTGCGGCGCAACGCGTTCGACCTCGTTCCGCACCGTCCACTCGTTGCCGAGCACGAGACGGCGGGTCAGCCGTACGTAGGGCGGGAAGTCCTGCGCGGGTGCGCCGATCCGTCCATCCGTGGCAACCCGCTGGCGATCGAAGCTCAGACTGTCGCCGAGCAAGTGATCGGCATCCAGTCCGTCGGCCGTCCAGCCGTCCATCTGCAGCGTGACGCGCTGCGGGGCCAGGGCAAAGCGCAGGCGCGCGCTGTCGATGCCGTCGAGGCGATAGCGCAGAGCCAGTTCGTGCACGCCCGGTTCGAGCCGCAGCCAGAGTTGGTCGTCGTCGCGACGCGCCAGCGAGGCGGGGCGCCCGTCGACTGCGACCATGATCAAAGGCAGCGTCGTGGCCGGTAACGGGAGCGCCACCGTGGCGCCGGCGTGCGCCTGCATGGTCAGGCCCAGCGTATCGCCGGCCAGCGCAACATGCGCTTGTGGCAGGTTCGCGCAGGAGGGCGAACAGGCCGGCGCCTCGACCAGGCGCTGGCGCAGCTGGTCGAGCAGTGCCTGACTTGGCAGCGCCTGCGCGTGGGCATGCCACGGCAGCAGTGCCATCGCCAGCAGGGCCGCCGATGCCGCGCCCCGCCCGCTTTGCCAGCGCCCGCGCCAGGGCGCCAGCATGGACGTCAGCACGCGCGCCAGCAGCGCGGCCAGCAGCGCCACCATCAACACGCGCAGCAAGCTGACCAGCCAGGCGGGCGCGACCACCAGCCGCAGGGTCTGCTGCGGCGTGACCGGCCCGGACCAGGCCAGCCGATAGTTGCTGCCCAGGCGCCAGGTCGGCGTGCCCGGACCCGCCTGGACCAGGCTTCGGTTGCCTGGTGACACGTCCAGCGTGGACAGCTTCGACGCGCCCACCATCACGGCTCCGAGCGTTTGCGCCTGCTCCGAAACCGAGGGCGCCGCCGCAGGGGGCGCCGGCAGAGGAGCACGCTCTGGCGGCGCAATGGTGTCGCTCCGGTCCAACCCCGGCGCCTCGAACCCGATGCGAACGGCCTGCGGCTCGAGCTGCGGATGCAGCGCGTATTGCAGCTGTGCCGCCACGAACGGGAGCGTCCAGAGCGCCGCGAGCACGAACGACGCCAGCGCGGCTGTGTTGGCGGCGCGCCGCAGGCGGCCTTCCGGCAGCGCGCGCAATAGCAACGCCAGCGCGAGTAGCAGGGCCAGGGTCCAACGCGGCGCGCCCGGTTCGTGCTGCGCCAAGGCAAGAAAGCCGGCGGCGAGCAATGCCCACGGCCAGCCCAGCAGGCGCCCGGCCAACAGCGCGATCAGCGCCACGCCGAACACGTCCAGCAGGCTCCATCGGGCCACCCACGAATCGGGCGAACTGTCTGCGCCGGGCGCGCCAAGCAGGCGAAAGCCCGGCGGCAGTTGCAGCGTGGCGTCGATGCGCTCAAGCGGCACATTCCAGCCGGTGACCGGCTGGGCACCGCTCGCGGGCAACCGCAGCCCGGCGCCCAGATCCAGCTGTTCGCTGCGCACCTCCACGCCGCTGCGGCCGTCCTTGCCACGGCTGACCAGCAACGGCTCGCCATTTTGTTCGGCGCGCTGCAGTTGCCAGGGCGCGCCAACCTCCAGACGCTGACGATGCAGCTCGCCTTGCAGGCGGTCGTCGACCGCCAGGCCCTTGCCGTCGAAGTCCAGCCACAGGCGACGCGACAGCCGCAGGCGATCATGCCGCCCTGCCCCACGTTCGCCCGGCTGCACGGTGAGCGTGGCCTGGTCATCCATGATGAAGGCGGGGAGTTCGCGCCAGTCGTCCGGCACACCGGCCTGCGCCGCGTCGGTGGCCTGGCCTTCGGCGTGGCTGCCACGCAGGTCGGGGGCGTCGGCGTAGCTCCAGATCTCCCGCCGCGGCCATGGTGCGGGCGGCAGGGTGATCGCCACACGCGCGAGCGGCGCGCTGGCGCGGGCATCGAGGGTGACGGTCCAGCGACCGGGTTTCACTTGCACGCGCAGGCGGCCGTCGCTCTCCAGGCGCGAGGGTAGTTCGCCGTCCAGCGCAGTGGCGACGAAGCCGTCGGGAAGTGCCGGTCCGATTACCAGCTCGCGCGCGCTGCCGGTGACGTCGAAGCTCAAGCGCGTTTCCAGTGTTGCCGGGAGGCCATCGGTCAGGCGGCGGTCGACACGCAGCGACAACGCATCGGCCACACGTTGGGCGGCGGCCGCCTCGCCAAGGGTCAGTTCGTCGCCATCGCGCTGCAGGCGCGCGACCGGCTTGCCGTCCAGCGTCAGTGCGATCAGGCCGATCGCCTCGGGCACGTGCAGGCGCGCCGGTCGCGACGACCAGGGCAACAGGCCCTCCAGGCGATGGTCGCCGGGCGATACGTGCACCATCGGCTGGTCGTCGCGCGTCAGCACCACGGCCGGCTGGCCGTCCAGCCGAACCTGTTCCGGCCAGTGGCGTGCGTCGCCCGGCAGCGCGATCCACGCCGGCGCGTCGGCACGGGCGTCGAGGGTAAACCGGCCGCCAGTCGCATCGGCCGCCAGCGCCAGCCGGCCAGGCCAGGCGCACTGCCAGGCATCGCCCTGGCCTGGTGCGTGTGCCAGCCGTGGGCAGGCATGCGCCGGCACCTGGTGCAGCACCCAGTCCTGCCAGTCGCGCAGGGGAGGCGGCAGCTGCTGTGCGCCGGCCGGCGCGGCCAGTAACAGACTCATGAGCAACAACAACCATCCTGATCGAGCACGCATGCCTGGTTCTCCCTGTCGCCCGATGGGCGCGGGACAGTTTAGGGAATGTCAAAGGCGCGGCGGGAGTGCGCCCTCTCTCCTGCTGGGAGAGGGTTGGGGTGAGGGGCACGCGGGCGTGGATGACCCATCAGGGCATGGCTTCATGCGCACAGCCGCCAACCACTTTCCCGCGAGCCCCTGCCCCTCACCCATCCTCTCCCCATCTTTCACCAGGGACAGGGAAGAGGGCTCAAAAGCAGGACGCCGGGCGTTGCCGCCCGGCGTCCTGGTTCAAGCCAGAGGCCCGTGGCCTCAGTGCAGGATTGCCTGCGGGTCCTGTTTGGCCTTCAGCGCCGTACACAGCAGGGTGTTCTCGGTGGTCTGCGCCAGGCCGCGTTCGGCGCCGGTGACATCCTTGGCGCGGGTCTTGAAGAACGCCTGCAGGCGATCGGCCTCTTCCTGCGAGCAGCCGCCACCGCCCATCAGGCCGGGCAGGCGACCGCCGGCGAAGCTGCCGGTACGCTCGACGATGCGGTCGTAGTTGGCCACCGCCCACTTCCACATCGCGTCGCGCTGGGCGCGGGTCTCGCGGCTGCCGCGCAGCAGGGCCGCCATTTCGCCGACCTTGACCTGCTTGTCCAGCGCGAAGTTGCGCACCTGCTCGGCCAGGGCCGGGTCCTCGACCGCGCTCAGGCCGGCCAGCATGGCGTTGCGCTGGGCCGGATCGGAAGTCTTGGGCAGCTCCGCGATCAGTGCGTCGACCGCGCTCTTGCCGTGCTCCTGCACCGCCACCGCGAGCGCGGTGTCGAGCAGGTCCGGATCGGCCGCGCCGAGGTTGAGGTGGCCGTCCGCCTTGCGCTTGAGCGCCGCATCGCCCTGCTTGAGCAGTTCGGCGCGCACCTGCGGCAGCTTCACGTCCAGCGCGAGGAAGCCGGCCAGCGTGCTGCGCAGCAGGGAATCATCGTCCGGCTCGTTCGCCTTGCGGTGGTAACCGAGCAGCTCCATGCGCGGCAGGTAGGCGGACTTGGCCCAGGCATCGAGGGCGTTGCGCTGCGCGTCGTTGCCGGCCAGGTAGCGGTTGATCCACTCGAAGCTGGCCATCGGCGCGGTCGCCACCGCTCGCACGCGCGAGGCCGTCAGCGGCTTGAGCGCCGCCAGCAGGTCGCCCGCGTTGATGTCGCCGTGGTGGAAGCTGGCGTCGGCGGCGTCGGCATAGGCCAGTTGCTCGGCGTCGGTCAGGTGGCTGATCTGGTCGCCCAGGCGTGCCAGGTCGCCCTTGTCCATGCCGAAGCGGTAGTAGCCGCTGGCGTTGGCGTTGGGCATGACCCAGGTGCTGGCACTGGCGCCCGGCAGCGCGATCGTGCCGGTGGCCTTCTCCAGCAGTTCGCAGTTGACCTTGCTGCCGTCGGCGGTGCCGTAGCGCACGCACACCGGCACGCCCCACACGTGCTTCGCGTCGCCCTTGCTGCCGACCGGCAGGTAACGGCTCTGGCTGAGCTTGAGCACGGTCTGGCCGTCCTTCTGCATCAGCTGGGTCTGCACGTACGGCACGCCGGGCTGGTTCAGGAAGCTCTTGAAGGCCTGCTTGAAGTCCTCGCCCTTGTCGGCGGCCTTGGCGATCGAGTCGACCAGGTCGTCGGCGGTGGCGGTGGAGAACTTGTGGTCCTGGATGTACTGGCGCATGCCCTGCTGGAAGGTCTTCTCGCCAACGTAGCCCTCGAACATGCCGAGCACGCTGGCGCCCTTCTGGTAGGTGATCGAGTCGAACGCGGTCTCGATGTCACCATTGCCGGTGATCGGCTGGCGGATCTTGCGCGCGGTGACCAGGCTGTCGTTGTCCATCGCGTACTGCGCGCCGCGCACGCGGTCGAGGTCCGCGCGGTATTCCGGATGCACCTTCATCGTCACCTTCTGCTGCATCCAGGTGGCGAAGGCTTCGTTGAGCCAGATGTCGTTCCACCAGGCGGTGGTGACGGTGTCGCCGGTCCACTGGTGGGCCAGCTCGTGCGCGTTGACGTTGAACGAGCCGCGCACGTACTGCGCCGGGGAGTCCGGATCGAGCAGCAGCAACCAGTCGCGGAAGGTCACCAGGCCGGCGTTTTCCATCGCGCCGGCCGAGAAGTCCGGTGCGGCGAGCAGGTCGAGCTTGTCCCACGGGTAGCCGAACGCGTAGTAGTCCTCCAGCGTGTGGATGATGCTCGGCGTTTCGGAAAGCACGTGCTTCATGCGGTGCCCTTCGCCCTCGGCGGCGATGCCGCGCAGCTGCAGCGGGGTAGCGCGGTAGGCGTTGGGCG
This sequence comes from Frateuria flava, assembly GCF_017837635.1. Classification (GTDB taxonomy): domain Bacteria; phylum Pseudomonadota; class Gammaproteobacteria; order Xanthomonadales; family Rhodanobacteraceae; genus Frateuria_A; species Frateuria_A flava. The sequence continues at coordinate 32,322 of NZ_JAGJRS010000010.1, read as the reverse complement.
AGATGTCCGGACCGGCGACGATATCCCACGGACCGACGCCGAAGGCGACCAGATAGGTCGGCAGCGGCTTGGTGGTGGAGAAGGTCAGCGTCTTCCAGCCCTCACCCGCGGCCACTTCCCTGACCTGCTTGGTGTTGGCGACCGCCTTCTCGTCCTTGGGGATGGTCAGGCTGATGTCGAACGGCGTCTTGAAGTCCGGCTCGTCGAAACCGGGGAAAGCGTAGCGCGCGCTGATCGGCTCCATCTGCGTCATCGCGTAGGGCTGGCCCTCGTGGCTGACCTTGTACAGGCCCTGCAGCTGCTGGTTGAGCGGCGCGGTGTAGTCGAAGCTCAGGGTCAGTTCCTGCGGCTTGAGCGTGTCGGCGAAATCGACCCGCACTACACCTTCCTTCGGCGCCGCCTCGACGTATTTGGCGGCGTGCGTCTTGCCGGCCGCGTCGGTCACGCTGACCTTCGAGACCTTGATGTCGTGACCGTGCAGCCAGATGTGGTCGGAGGCCTGCTTGAGGTCGACCTTGATCCGGGTGGTGCCGGAGAAATCCTGCTGGCGCGGGTCGACCTTGAAGGACAGCGCGTAGGATTCGGGCACCGCCCAGCGCGGCAGCTTGCCGTGCGGCACCGGGTCGGTGGTGGCGGCAAAGGCGGCACCGCAGCAGGCGGCAAGCGCGGTGAGTACGAGCGGTTTGACGAGTCGACGCATGGTTGTTTTTCCCCAGGGACTGTGAAGGCAACTTCCCGAACCTAGGCCGGGCATGACTTGTGACACAGTGCCAAAAGGCATGGCCGGGCTCGACGCCACGTGAAAGGCGCGACCCTGGCTACCGACGCGCGCAAGAAAAAAGCCCGACCATCGCTGGACGGGCTTCGTATTTTCCTTCGATCTGGCGGCTCAGCCGGCCACGTCGGCCTGCTCCAGCGCCACGGCAACCGCATGGACCACCGCCGCGATGCGGATCGCGCTCTGGATCGGTTGTGCCGAAAGACCGTGCTTGCGCAGCGTCTTCTCATGCGAATCCACGCACATGCCGCAACCGTTGACCGCCGCCACCGCGAGCGAGGCGAGCTCGAAGTCGATCTTGGTGCCGCCCGGATTCATCATCGCGTTCATGCGAAGTCCCGCGCGCAACGTGCCGTACTCCGGCTCGCTGACCAGGTGCACGAAGCGGTAGTAGATCGTGTTCATGCCCATGATGGACGCGGCCACGCGGGCGCCGTTGAGCTCCTCGGCGCTGGCGTGCTGCGCGGCCTCCTCGGCCACCGCCTTGGTCAGCGGCTTGTAGCGCGAGGCGATCGCCGCGGCGAGCGCGACCACCATGATCTGTTTCTGGGTCAACCCGGGCGCACCGCCCTCGCTCAGAACCGAATCGAGGTTCAGGCGCAGGTCCTTGGCGTAGTCGGGGAGCTGGCTCTTGAGGTCGGCAAGACTCATGGGGGACACCTTCTTGAAGTCAAAAAAAGCCGGCGGCGAAGCGGGCTTCGCCGCCGGCTGGGGAGTCCGCGCGTCCGCGGGGGAGGGGGAGGGATCCGGACGCGCGGTTACTGCAAGCGAGAGGCGATCAGGCGACCTGGAGGGTCTCTTCGCCCTGGTGCCAGTTGCACGGGCACAGCTCGTCGGTCTGCAGGGCGTCGAGCACGCGCAGCACTTCCTGTGGATTGCGGCCGACCGAGCCGTCGGTCACGTAGACGAAGCGGATGATGCCTTCCGGATCGACCAGGAAGGTCGCGCGCTGCGCTACGCCGTCGGCGGTCAGGATGCCCAGCGCATTGCTGAGGTCCTTCTTGATGTCGGCCAGCATCGGGAACTTGAGGTCGCGCAGGTCCTTGTGGTCCTTGCGCCAGGCCAGGTGCACGAACTCCGAGTCGGTGCTGGCGGCCAGGACCTGGCAGTCACGGTCAGCGAACTGCTCGTTGACGTCCGAGAAGCCCTTGATCTCGGTCGGGCAGACGAAGGTGAAGTCCTTCGGGTAGAAGAACACGCACAGCCACTTGCCCTTGTAGGTGTTGTTGTCGATCGTGCTGAAGGCCTTGTCCAGGTTCTCGATCGAGACGGTGGCCGGGACGCTGAACTGGGGGAACTTGTCGCCGATGGTGAGCATGGGCTTCTCCTTAAGGTGCGGGTGGTAAGGCGGTCGGTGAGAGCATCATGGGCGCCGTGGATGGCGCGTCATGAGGGCAAGGTTACGCACCGCCCGGGCATTGTTCAAATTGATTGTTGCCATCACACTCATAGACATGATCTATCGGAGCGAGCCATGAACCTGCGCGATCTCGCCTATCTGGTATCGCTGGCCGAGCACCGCCATTTCGGGCGCGCCGCCGAGGCCAGTTTCGTCAGCCAGCCCACCCTTTCCACGCAGATCAGGAAGCTGGAGGACGAGCTCGGTGTGGCGCTGGTCGAGCGCACGCCCCGCAAGGTGCTGCTTACCGAGACCGGCCGCGAGATCGCCCGCCGCGCCCGTGGCGTACTGGCCGAGGTGGACGAGATCCGCGCGATCGCCCAGCGCACGCGCGACCCCGAGGCCGGCAGGCTGCGCCTGGGCGTATTCCCCACGCTCGGCCCCTACCTGCTGCCCCACCTGGTGCCCGCGGTGCGCCAGCGCTTCCCGCGACTGGAGCTGCTGCTGATCGAAGAGAAGACCGAGCAGGTGATCCGCATGCTGCGCGAGGGTTCGCTCGATGTCGGAATCCTCGCCCTGCCGATTCACGAGGAAAGCCTGCATGCGGAGTTCCTGTTCGAGGAACCGTTCGTGCTGGCGGTGCCGAACGACCATCCGCTGGCCCACCGCAAGGCACGCCTGAAGCTGGCGGACCTGGAGGACGAGAGCCTGCTGCTGCTCGAAGACGGCCACTGCCTGCGCGACCAGGCGCTGGAGCTGTGCCAATTGGCCGGCGCGGGCGAGAAGGTGGGCTTCCGCGCCACCAGCCTGGAGACGCTGCGCCAGATGGTCGCGGCAAACGTGGGCATCACCTTGCTGCCGACGCTGGCGATCAAGCCGCCGGTGGCCAGGACCGACAACGTGCAGCTGCTGGAATTCTCAGGTCACGCACCGAGCCGGCGGATCGCGCTGGTGTGGCGCAAGAGTTCATCGCTCGGCCCGTTCCTCGAGCGATTCGCCGACGTCGTGCGTGGCCTGCCGTCCGAGCTCCTCAAGCCGGACCTTGGCGAGCCCGCCCATGCCACGCGGCGCAAGCGCGCCTGACGCGCGTCCACAGGGGGGGGGGGAATACCGATGCAGCGATTGCTGTGGCTTGGGTTGGTCGTGCTGCTGGGTTGGGGCGCGCTGGGCTGGTGGCAACAACGCCCGCTGCACCCGCCGCCGGGCGTGCTCGCCGCGCAGGCGCCGGAACAGGTGGACCTGGACGAAGGCGCCGTGCTCCAGCGCGGCGACACCGTGCTGCGCACGCGCGCCCACATTGCGCTGACCGCGCGCGTACTTTCGCGCGAGGACTACCGCTGGGATGCCGGCGCTTCGCTCGCACCGACCGATCTGGCGCTGGGTTGGGGACGCATGTCCGACACTGCGGTGCTGGCCGACATCGACATCCGCCAGTCCAGCCGGTTCTTCTACTGGCACGTGCGTGACTACCCGATCCCGCGCCACGAGATCGAGACGTCGGCGACCAACATGCACCTGATCCCGGCCGACGACGGCGTGCGCTACGCGATCAAGCACGTGCGCCCGGGCGAGCTGGTGCATCTGGAAGGATTCCTGGTCGACGCCAGCCGTCCGGACGGCTGGCACTGGCGCACCTCGCTGCGCCGCGACGACACCGGCAACGGCGCCTGCGAGCTGGTGTACGTGGAAGAACTGGCCCCGGTCGCTCCGTAGGGTGGGCTTCAGCCCACCTCGCGGCAATCCCGTGGCGGTTACTTTTCCCGCCTGGCCAGCATGGCCATGCGCTGCGCGTCGGCCAGCACGCCGTGCAGGATGCGCAGCTCGCGCTCGTCCGGCTGCGCGCGCTGGAACAGGCGGCGCAGGCGCAACATGATCGTGGTCGGTTCACGGCCCTTGTGGAACTCGATGTCGTCGAGCGTCTGACCGAGGTGCTCGAAGAAGCGCTCCATGTGCGCCGCATCGGCCGGTGGCTCGTCGTGTTCCGGCGACGGGGCCACCGGCATGTCGCCGAGCATCGCCAGGCGCTGCTCGTAGGCCATCACCTGCACCGCCTGGGCCAGGTTGAGCGAGCTGTAGTCCTCCACGCTGGGGATGCGCACCATCGCGTGGCAGCGGGCCAGCTCCTCGTTTTCCAGGCCCGTGCGTTCGTTGCCGAAGACCAGCGCCACCTGCTCTCCGCGCGCCGCGGCCGCGAGCGCCTGCGCGGCACCTTCGCGCGGCGTGAGTTCGGCCAGGTTCACGCCGCGTCGGCGCGCGGACAGGCCCAACGCGAAGGTCGCGCCCGCCAGGCCGTCGACCAGCGACGCATGCACGTTCGCCTCGGCCAGCACCTGTACCGCATTGGCCGCCAGCGCGTCGGCCTCGCGACTGGGAAACTCGGCCGGCGCCACCAGCTCCAGCCGCGTGAAGCCCATCGTGCGGATGGCGCGAGCCGCACTGCCGATGTTGCCCGGGTGGGAAGTGCGCACGAGCACGAAGCGGAACAGTCGGGCGAGATCGGCGTGGTCGGTCATGGGAGCTGAGGCAACAGGCGGGATCGCCAAGAATAGCCGCCTTCGGACGCCCCCACGCCGGCTCTGCTAGAATCGCCGGCCGCATTTGTGCTCTTTTTCCAAAGCCGAAGCCATGCCTAGACCCGCCGTCACCATCGCGGCACGTGCCGCGCGCGCCGCAGGTAACGTGATCCTGCGCTACATGAACCGCATCGACGGCCTGCACGTGGTCGAGAAGCACCGCATGGATTTCGCCTCCGAGGTCGATCGCCTGGCCGAGGCCGAGATCGTCAAGGAACTGCGCCGCGCCTATCCGGACCACGCGATCCTGGCCGAGGAAGGCGGCGCGACCGGCAAGAGCCCGCTCACCTGGGTGATCGATCCGCTCGACGGCACGCACAACTACCTGCGCGGCATCCCGCACTTCTCCGTGTCCATCGCGTTGGTCGAGAAGGGCGTGCCGATCTATGGCGTGGTGTTCGATCCGCTGCGCGACGAGCTGTTTACCGCCAGCAAGGGCGACGGCGCCTACCTTAACGACCGACGCATCCGCGTGTCGCGCCGCGAGAACCTGGGCGGCGCGATGATCGCCACCGGCTTCCCCTATCGCCAGCGCGAGCACCTGGATGCCCAGCTGGCGATGACCCGTGCCCTGCTCGGCCAGGCCGAGGACATCCGACGCTCCGGCTCGGCCGCACTGGACCTGGCCTACACCGCCGCCGCGCGCTACGACGGCTATTTCGAGATCGGCCTCAAGCCCTGGGACATGGCCGCCGGCGTCCTGCTGGTGCACGAAGCGGGTGGGCGCTATGGCGACTTTGCCGGCCGCGACGGCCTGCCCGCCAGCGGCAACCTGATCGCCGCCAACCTCAACGTGGCCAAGGCGATGACCGACGCCATCGGGGCCCAGGCGACGCCAGCGCTGCTCAAGGCCTGAGCAAGGCCCTCGCCTGAAAAAAAGAGCGCCCGCGTGGCGCTCTTTTTTTGCGTGAGACCGCCCGGACCGCACTCTTCCGTGCGGCCGGACATCATGCCCGCAAGCAGGCCACTGCCTGCCCAGACAGCAGGCGAGCGCCCCTGTAGAACTTTCCACCCGGGGCGCTTTTTCCAGTCGCGCGAACGCAACGTTCGCCGTCGCACCGCCCCTCCCGCTGGCATCCGCATTGCAACGCCCCTGCTCGTCCGAAGGGCCCGCGATGCGTCGCAACACCTTGCGGGCGAGGGAGCGTCCGTCGCCATCGGGGCACACCTGTGCCGATGGGCGGAAGCGGGCCGTCGACCCCTGCCGGACCCGCTTGTTTTCCGCTGGACGCCGGGAGGGCGGCCAGCCGAGCGTTGCAAAAGAATGATCGGATGTACCAACGGAGATAACTCATGAGCCGGCAACAGTCCCCAGGCAGTCAATCCAACAACAGCAAGACCCCGCACGCCGCCAACGGCACCCTCGACGGGGCGCGCGGCAAGCTCAGCGTGCGCGAGGCAGGCCGCAAAGGCGGCCTGCGCGTGCGTGAGTTGATCAACCGCGGCCGCCAGGTCGAGGCACGCCAGAGCGAACAGCGCCCGAACTGAAGGCGCACCACGAGAGCAGGAGGAATTCCATGGCACCACAGAAAAACCAGAGCGATCAGGGCAAGCACGCCGGCGGCAGCCAGCACGACAAGGGCGACATGACCGTGCGCGAAGCCGGTCACAAGGGCGGCGAGATCGGCGGTCACAAGGGCGGCCAGCGCACGCGCGAGCTGATCGAGGAAGGCAAGCAGGCCGAAGGCCGCGGCGACAGCCGCAAGTGATCCACGGCGGCGTCAGGGCCGCCTACCGAGGAGCATCGACATGGCAAACCAGAGCGACAACCAGCACGACAAGGGCGACATGACCGTCCGCGAGGCCGGCCAGAAGGGCGGCCACAAGGGCGGTGAGATCCGCAAGGAACAGCTCGGGCCCGAGGGCTACTCCGAGCTCGGCCACAAAGGCGGCCAGCGCGTGCGCGAACTGATCGAAGAAGGCAAGCAGGCCGAAGGCGACAACAGGAAATAGCGGCAACGCGTGACGCGTCCATCGCGGGCGCGCCCACCCCTATGCCACTCAAGCCTGCCCGCTGTCCTCGCGCAGGAAGTCGCGCAGGAACGGCACGGTAATGCGCCGCTTGGCGGCCAGCGAGGCCTGGTCTAGCCGGTCGAGCAGGTCCAGCAGCGCCGCCAGGTCGCGGGCGTAATGGCTGAACAGCCAGTCCAGCACGGCCTCATCCAGCCCGATGCCGCGCGCCGCGGCCTGCTCGCGCAGCACGGCGCGCCGCTCGGCGTCATCCAGGGCCTTGAGCGCGAACTGCGTGCAGGCGCCCAGGCGCGAGCGAAGGTCCGGCAGGCCAATGCCCAGTTGCGCCGGCGGTGCATCGGCGGCAAACAGCATCGCCCCGCCTTCCGCGCGTACCTGGTTGTACAGGTCGAACAGGGCGTGCTCGGCGGCGCGTTCACCGGCCAGCACGCCCAGATCGTCGATCGCCAGCAACTCGCTGCTGCCCACGCCGCGCAGTGCGCCGATGTGTTCGTGCATGGCCGACAGCGGCAGGTATTGCACGCGCCGTCCGGCCGCGCTGGCGGCCTGGCAGGCGGCGACCAACAGGTGGCTGCGTCCGCTGCCGGCCGGGCCATGCAGATACACCCAGGGCGCCCCGGGCACGTCGGCCAGCGTTCGCACGGCCGCCAGCGCGGCGGCATTGGCGCCGGCGTGGAAGTGCTCGAAACGCTGCCGGCGCGGCCAACGCAGCGCGAGCGGCAATTGCGGGATCAAGGCGAACTGCCGCCGGCGGGGCCGGGCGGGGCGGGCACCGCCGCACTGCCCTGCGCGGTGCCGTCCGCGGTATTCACGGTGACGTCGACCTCGGCGATCACCGGGTCGTCCGCTCCCGCTTCCTGGTAGAGCTCGCTCATGCGATAGCGCTCCACCAGGTAGCGCAACAGCACCATGATCACCGAAGCGGCCGGCAATGCCAGCAACACGCCGAGGAAGCCGAACAGGTAACCGCCGGCGAGCACGGCGAAGATGACCGCCACCGGGTGCAGGCCGATCTTGTCGCCGACCAGTTTGGGCACCAGCGCGTAGCCTTCCAGCAACTGGCCGACGATGAACACGCCACAGACCATCAGCGGATGGGTCCAGTCGCCGTACTGCACCAGCGCGGCGATGATCGCCGCGCCGAAGCCAACCATGAAGCCAAGGTACGGCACGAAGCTGAGCAGGCCGGCGACCATGCCGATCAACGGGCCGACCGACAGTCCGACCAGGGTCAGTGCCACGCCGTAGAAGATGCCCAGCGCGAGCATCACCAGCAGCTGGCCGCGCACGAACGCGCCCAGCACCGCGTCCGACTCGCGCGCCAGGTGGGCGACGGTCGGCTGCACCGACCGCGGCAACACGCTGTCGATGTAGGCGATCAGCCGGTCCCAGTCGCGCAGCAGGTAGAACGCCACCACCGGCACCAGCACCACGTTGGTCAGCCACATCACCGCGCCAATGCTGGAGCGCGAAACCGTACCGAGCACCGTCGTCGCCACTGCGCCGATCGAACCGATATGCGCACGGATCGCTGCCATCAGCCGGCTGGTGTCGAACGCGTCCGGATCGAGGTTGAGCTTGCGTTGCAGCCAGGGCAGCGCAGTGTTCTGGATCCAGTCCACATAGCGCGGCAGGTTGTGGACCAGGTTCTCGATCTGGTCGGAGATCAGTGGCACCAGCAACAGCAGCGCACCGATCAACAGCAGGGTCAGCACGAAGAACACGATGCTGACCGCCCAGGTGCGGTTAAGCCCCAACCGCTCCAGCCGGTCGGCCAGGGGGTCGCCCAGGTAGGCGAGCATGCCGGCGACCGCGAAAGGCATCAGCACCGGCGCCAGCAACCAGATCAGGAAGCCGATTACCAGCACGATGGCGAGCAGTTGCCAGCGGCGGGAAAGGTCGTGGGTCACGGATGGGCCTCGTTCAAGCGATGCACGGCGTTTCCTTTTCCTCGAGGTAGATGCCCGCTTGCGGGCGACGCTCCTCGCGATGCGCGGGATAGCATCGCCCGCAAGCGGGCTCCTACACCAGGCGTCCTCTCAATGCAGCCATTGCAGGCTGGCGTCCGCCCCTGCGTGGGGCGTGCCCTGGATCACCCGCCCACCCGCAGCCAGGCTGGCGGCGAGCGCAGTCATCGGTGTGCTCGCCTTGATGCCGAGCAGGAACCCATCGTTGTCGGCGGCGAGCGTATTTACCTCGCGCACCGACGGGTCGGCGCGCAGCATCGCCAGCAGGTTGGCGTAGGCCTGCGCCGATTCGACCCTGCTGACCCACAACTTGCCGCTGCTGATACCCGCGCCGATCACGTTGAGTTGCTTGCCCAGGCGATCGGCCAGGCCGTTGCCGGCGTCGGTCAGCAGGGCGTCGGCGCTGACCGCCTGGTCGCTCCACGGCTGCGGTTTGCCCCCCGAGACCAGGGTCCAGTTCGCGCTGCCGCCCTTGAGGTCGCCGACCAGGATCAGGCCGGTGTGGTAACGCTGGGTGATCATCGCCAACGCGGTCGGATCGGCGTTTGCCACCGCCGATGCTTCGGGCACGTGGGACGGGTCCGGATAGGCCAGCTGGTAGCCGCGCGCCGCGGCCGCCTGCGCCAGCGCGCCCAGCGCGTCCTGGCCGAGCAGGCTGCCGTCGCTGCCGTGCACGAGGACCAGCACCGGCGGCTTGACCCCCGCGGCCGGTACGCCGATCTGCGCGACCAGCCGGCGCACGGCGCCCGGATCGAAGTTCACCTGCAACACGATGCCCGTGCCCGCGCGCTGGTACTGAAACTGCTGCACCAGGCCCGGCGCGCCCTTCAGCGCATCGTCGTAACCGGGCTTGCTGCGCAGGTCCTGCCCGCCCGCGACGCGCTCGAGCACCTGCGCCAGCGCCGTGGCGAACGCCGCATCGCGCTGCGCCTCGCTGGTGTCGGTGACCGGCACCACCACCGCGTAGGGCGAACCCGGTACGGCCGCAGGCACCTGCGACCACGCCGCCGGCGCAAGAAAACCCAGCAGGAGGAAGGCGAAAAGCAGGCGTGACAGGCGCATCGGCAAGATTCGTCCGTGGAAGCTCGGATAACCGGGGAGTCTGCCCAATCCCGCCCCCAGCGTCCATCCGCGATGGCCGGCGCAAGGTTGCGGTGGGGATTTCCCGTAGCGCAGGCGCGGCCGCGTACGGGCCGCGCCGCGCCGCCGGGAGCGTGCTGGTAGAATTGCGCGCTCTCCCCAAGGCCTTCTCCGCCATGTCCGACGCCCTCACCTACCGCGCCTCCGGCGTCGATATCGACGCGGGCAATGCCGTGGTCGAACGCATCAAGCCGCTGGTCAAGCGCACCTTCCGTTCGGAGGTGATGGGCGGGCTGGGCGGCTTCGGCGGCCTGTTCGACCTGGCCGGCCGCTACCGGGAGCCGGTCCTTGTCTCCGGCACCGACGGCGTGGGCACCAAGCTCAAGCTCGCGCAGCAGTTGGGACGCCACGACACGATCGGCATCGACCTGGTCGGCATGTGCGTCAACGACGTGCTGGTGCAGGGCGCCGAGCCGTTGTTCTTCCTGGACTATTTCGCTACCGGCAAGCTCGACGTCGAGACCACCGTGGCGGTGGTGGGCGGCATTGCGAAGGGTTGCGAGCTGGCCGGCTGCGCGCTGATCGGCGGCGAGACGGCCGAGATGCCGGACATGTATCCCCCGGGCGAATACGACTTGGCCGGCTTCACGGTTGGCGCGGTGGAGAAATCGCAGCTGCTCTCGGGCGAAGCGATCGTGGCCGGTGACGTGATCCTCGGCGTGGCCTCCTCCGGTCCGCATTCGAACGGTTACTCGCTGGTCCGCAAGATCGTCGAGCGCGCCGGCAGCCCGCTCGATCTCGACCTGGGCGGCGTGAAGCTCGCCGATGCGCTGATGGCGCCGACCACGATCTACGTCAAGCCGATGCTGGAACTGCTCAAGAGCCAGCCCGTGCACGGCATGGCGCACATCACTGGCGGCGGCCTGAAGGAAAACATCATCCGCGTCGTGCCGGACGGCCTGGGCCTTGCGCTCCACGCCGACGCAATCGTGCTGCCGCCGGTGTTCGACTGGCTGATGCGCGAAGGCAAGGTGGCGCGCGAGGAGATGTGGCGCACGTTCAACTGCGGCGTCGGCTTCACCGTGATCGTGCCGCGCGACGCTGTCGATGCGGCTGCCGCGCTACTGGCAAGGCATGGCCTGGCCAGTAGCGTGATCGGCGAAGTCGTCAAGGCGCAGGGCGACGAGCGCGTCCATATCGGTTGACACAGGACATCCATTCACCCAGTGCGCAGGCGACACGCTGCGCTGAAGTCGAAGGGCCGTCCGACTTCGGTCCGAGGCGCCACCCCGGACGAATGGCAGAGACAAATATGCCCCACCCTCTTCGCATCGCCGTCCTCGCCTCCGGACGCGGCAGCAACCTCGCCGCGCTGCTGGCTGCGTGCGAGCGCGGCGAGCTGGCGGCCGAGTTCGTTCTGGTCGCCAGCGACAAGGCCACCGCCGGTGCATTGCGACTGGCACAGGACGCGGGCATCCCCACGCTGGTGCTGGATCCGAAGGCGTACCCGGACCGTCGCGCGTTCGACCTGGACCTGTTCGGCAAGCTCGCCGCCAGCGGCGCGGAACTGGTCGTGCTGGCCGGTTTCATGCGCATCCTGGATGGCGAGGCGATCGCACCCTGGGCCGGGCGCATGCTCAACATCCACCCGTCGCTGCTGCCCAGGTACCGTGGCCTGCACACGCACCGGCGCGCGCTGGAAGCGGGCGATCTGGAACACGGCGCCAGCGTGCACTTCGTCACCGCGGAACTGGACGGCGGCCCGGTGGTGGCGCAAGCCGTGCTGCCGATCGAACCCGGCGAGGACGAACAGCGCCTGGCGCAACGGCTGCTGCCGCTGGAACACCGCCTGCTGCCGGCAGTGGTCGCGCTGATCGCCGAAGGCCGACTGGCCTGGCGCGATGGCACGCCCTGGCTGGACGGCGCGCCGCTCGCCGCGCCGATGCGGCTTGCCAGACACGGGCTCGCGCCGGCCTGAACCCGATGTTCAGCGAGCGGGCGGCACACTCGGATGCATGACCCTCCGCCACCTCTTGCGCTTCGCCGGCGCGCTGCTGCTGGTCAGCGCCAGCGGGCTTGCCTTCGCCACCCCGCCCAGGGCGTTTACCGCCACCTACCGCGTGCTGCGCGATGGTTCGCCGATGGGCGAGGCCACCGTCAGCCTCAAGGCATTGGGCAACGGCCAATGGGAGTACAGCAAGCACATGCGCGGCACAGCCGGGCTCGCCGCGCTGCTGGGCGCGAACCTGGACGAGGTTTCCCATTTCCGCTGGAAGGGCGACGTGCCTGAGGCCCTCAGCTACGACTACCGGCTGGACGCGGCGATAAAGTCCAGGCAGCGCCACGTCGCGGTCGACTGGAGCAAGCACCAGGTCACCGTGGACGAAGGCAAGGGCGCAATCACGTATGCGACGCAGCCGGGCATGGTCGAGCGCAATACCACCGCGCTGGCGATCGGTATGGCGCTGCGCGACGGGCAAAAGCAGATCGCACTGCCGGTGGCGGTCAGGCAGGCGGTCGAGACACAGCGGTTCAAGGTCACCGGCAAGGAGAAGGTGACCGTGCCTGCCGGGGACTTCGACACCGTGCGGGTGGATCGTACCGACGCCGACCGCGGCTTCAGTGCGTGGTATGCGCCGGATCGTTACCCGTTGCCAGTGAAGCTGTCGCAGAAGGACGGCGGCAACCTGACGATGGAGCTGGTGAGCTTCCGGTAGGTCCGCTCTGCTCTTGCTCCTCTTCGGACTGGCTGGTGTGAGGGAGCCGGGGGCTCGCTCGGATGTCCGCAGGAGCGCTGCGTTGCTTGTCGCTGAGGCAGGAAGCGCGCACAAGGGTGTGCGTACGTGCGCCGCACTTGGCTCCCTCTCCTCGCCGGGGAGAGGGTCGGGGTGAGGGGCCGGGGCTCGCGGGGATCCCTGCCTTTGGCGGGTGGGCTTCAGCCCAACACCGGGCTCCCTGGTGCGCTGAAGCTCACCTGTTCCGGTGTGGCCTGCGTTCGGCGCGCGCCCCATCCGCACGCCGCAAGAGCAGCAACGGGCTGCGTCCGATGTCAGCTCGGCAAACGGCGGATCTTCGCGCCGAGCACGCCGAGCTTCTCCTCGATGTTTTCGTAGCCGCGATCGATGTGATACACGCGATCGACCGTCGTATCGCCATGCGCCACCAGTCCGGCCAGCACCAGGCAGGCCGAGGCGCGCAGGTCGGTGGCCATGATCGGCGCACCGCTCATGTGATCCACGCCCTGGATGATCGCGGTGTTGCCTTCCAGGCGGATGTCCGCGCCCAGGCGCTTGAGTTCCTGCGCGTGCATGAAGCGGTTCTCGAACACCGTCTCGGTGATCACGCCCACCCCTTCGGCCACGCAGTTGAGCGCGGTGAACTGCGCCTGCATGTCGGTCGGGAACGCCGGATACGGCGCGGTAACGATGTTGACTGCCTTGGGGCGGCGGCCGCCCATGTCCAGCTCGATCCAGTCCGGCCCGGTGCAGATGTGCGCACCCGCCTCCTCCAGCTTGGCCAGCACCGCGTCCATCGTGCCCGCGCGGGCACCGCGGGCGCGCACCTTGCCACCGGTCATCGCGGCGCCAACCAGGAACGTGCCGGTCTCGATGCGGTCGGGCAACACCTCATACTCGGCGCCTTCCAGGCGCTCGACGCCGTGGATCACCAGGGTCGCGGTGCCGATGCCCTCGATGCGCGCGCCCATCGCCACCAGGCAATTGGCCAGGTCGACCACCTCGGGCTCCTGGGCGGCGTTCTCGATGATCGTGGTGCCCTCGGCCAGAGTGGCGGCCATCAGGATGTTCTCGGTACCAGTGACGGTCACCATGTCCATCGCGATGCGCGCGCCCTTCAGGCGCCTGGCGCGGGCGCGGATGTAGCCGTTTTCCACCGTGACCTCGGCACCCAGCGCCTGCAAGCCGCGGATGTGCTGGTCGACCGGGCGCGAGCCGATCGCGCAACCGCCGGGCAACGAGACTTCCGCCTCGCCGAAACGCGCCACCAGCGGGCCCAGCACCAGGATCGAGGCGCGCATCGTGCGGACCAGGTCATATGGCGCGACGTGGCTTTCGATGGTGCGCGGGTCGACGTGCATCTTCATGCGGTCGTCCAGCACCAGGTTCACGCCCATGCGGCCGAGCAGCTCGATGAAGGTGGTCACGTCGTGCAGGTGCGGCACGTTGGAGATAGTCACCGGTCCATCGGCCAGGAGGCAGGCGGCGAGAATCGGCAATACGGCGTTCTTGGCGCCGGAAATGGCGACTTCGCCATGGAGCGGCTCGCCGCCGCTGATCAGGATTTTGGCCATTTGTGTACCGGGAATCGGGAATAGTGAATCGGGAATCGTCAAGCAAAAGCGGCGACCGGGAAGGTGCGGGGCTGGCTTCTAACCATTCCCGATTGGCGATTCCCGATTCCCTGCCTCCAGAGGCGTCAGCGTCTTGAGCGCCAGCGCATGGATCGCCCCGCCCATCAGATCGCCCAGCGTGGCGTACACCATGCGGTGGCGCGCCAGCGGCAGCTTGCCGGCGAACTGGCTGGCCACCACGGTGGCTTCGAAATGCACGCCGTCGTCACCGCTGACCTGCGCGTTCGCGCCGGGCAGGCCGGTTTCGATCAGTGCCTGGATGCGGGCAGGGTCCATCGGAGGGTCCATCGTCGGCGCGCGGGGCGAGGATTCAGCGCTTGTGAATCCAGTGCGCGGCCATATGACGTTAAAATGCGGATATGCCATGGTAATGGAATTCCCGTGGCACAGAAATGCCAAAGGCCCCCGCCGCCCCGCCGAGACCCCATGAACGCACGCATTGCCCCCCTCGTCGCCAGCCTGGACCCGGACGCCATCGCCCGCAGCGGGCGCACGGTGATCGCCACCGAGGCGGCCGCGATCCGCGCGCTTGAAGCCCGGGTGGACGCGAGCTTCGTCCATGCCTGCGGGTTGATCTTGGCCTGTCGCGGGCGGCTGGTCGTCACCGGCATGGGCAAGTCCGGCCACGTCGGCCGCAAGATCGCCGCCACCCTGGCCTCCACCGGCACGCCGTCGTTCTTCGTACACCCGGGCGAGGCCAGCCATGGCGACCTGGGGATGATCCAGCCGGACGACGTGGTGCTGGCCCTGTCCAATTCCGGCGAGACGGATGAACTTCTGTTCATCCTCCCGGTGATCAAGCGCCAGGGCATTCCGCTGATCGCCATCACCGGCAACCCGAAGTCGTCGCTCGCGCACCAGGCGGACGCGCACCTGGACGCCAGCATCTCCAGCGAAGCCTGCCCGCTGGGCCTGGCCCCGACCGCCAGCACCACCGCGGCGCTGGTGATGGGCGACGCGCTGGCGATCGCGCTACTGGAAGCGCGCGGCTTCACCGCCGAGGATTTCGCCCGCTCCCACCCGGCCGGCAGCCTCGGACGCCGACTGTTGTTGCACATCAGCGACATCATGCATACCGGCGAAGGCGTGCCGACGGTCGCGCCGAACGCCAGCCTCACCGAAGCGTTGATGGAAATGACCCGCAAGCACCTGGGCATGACCGCCGTGGTCGATGCCGAACGCTGCCTGCTGGGCGTATTCACCGACGGCGACCTGCGCCGCGCGCTGGACGACGAAGACGTGGACCTGCGCGGCGCGAGCGTCGAGGCACTGATGACCCGCGGCCCGAAAACCATCACCTCCGACAAGCTCGCCATCGAAGCGGCGCAGTTGATGGAAAAGCACCAGATCCATGCGTTGTTGGTGGTGGACGAGCAACAACGCGTGGTCGGCGCGCTGAACATCCACGACCTGCTGCGCGCAAGGGTCGTCTGAGGGCCGGATTCCGGGATTCGCAACCCCGCCTCGGCCCACCCGGCGACACCCGAATCCCGAATCCCGAATCTCCAATCCCGAATCCCGAATCCCGACCTCCCCCAATGCCCTACCTCGCCAACCTCCCCGCCGCCCTGCTCGCCCGCGCTGCCGGCATTCGCCTGGCCGTGTTCGACGTGGATGGCACGCTGACTGACGGGCGCCTGTACTACGGCGAGGACGGTCGCGAGACCAAGGTGTTCTTCGTGCAGGACGGCCTGGGCCTGAAGCGGCTGCAGGTGCATGGGGTTCAGGTGGCGATCATCAGCGCACGGATCAGCCATCCGGTGGCGCTGCGCGCCGAGGAACTGGGCATCACCCACGTTTACCAGGGCCAGGGCGACAAGCGTGTATGCCTGCTGGAACTGCTCGACGCACTGAAGCTGGCGCCCGAACAGGTCGCCTTCGTCGGCGACGACCTGCCGGACCTCCCGGCGATGCGCATCGCCGGGCTCGCCGTGGCCGTGGCCAACGCCCACCCGTGGGTGGTCGAACAGGCGCACTGGACCACCGGCCGCGCCGGCGGCCAGGGCGGTGCGCGGGAGGTTTGCGACCTGATCCTGCATGCCCAGGGCAAGGCCGGCAATGAAAAGGAACGCTGGCAGTGAGCGAATGGTTGCGCGACCGCCGCCTCGCGGCGGCCATAGTCGCGGTCGCGCTGCTGGCCGGTGCGGCGCAGCTGCTGCTGTGGTGGATCGGGCCGCCGCCCAAGACCAACGAATTCGTCGGGCCGCCGCGCTCGGGCTACACGCTGACCGACTTCAAGCTGACCCAGTACGGCACGGACGGCCTGCCCAGCTTCCTGATCCAGGCGCCGCAGTTGGAGCGGCGCGAGGGCGACGAGTCGCTGTACATCAACACGCCCGATTTCCGTCTGCCCTCCAACCAGCCGGCGGTGCCCGACTGGCTCGGGCACTCGTTGTACGGCTGGGTCAACCACGACGGCAGCCTGCTCAAGCTGCAAGGCCCCGTGCACATGGAGCGTGCCGCATTCGACGACACGCCGCGGACGACCATCGACACCTCCGACGTCACTGCCTGGCCCAAGCAGAACCGCTTGCAGACTGCCGCGCCCGCCCGGTTGGTGCAGGGCGGCACTAGAATTCACGGCGTCGGCATGCGTGCCGACCTCAACGACAAACACCTGGAGCTGCTCGATGACGTCCACGCCACGTTCCCGCCCCGCCAGCATGCGCACTAGCGCCCGCTGGGCGCTGGTACTGCTGGGCCTGCTGGTGCTGGCGCCGGTCCAGGCCAAGCGCAGCGACCGCGATCAGCCGATGGATGTACAAGCCTCGCACTTCGATGGGTTCCGCAAGCCCAACAGCATCACCACGCTCAAAGGCAACGTCGTGATCACCCAGGGCTCGCTGAAGGCCACCGGCGACCTGGCCAGGGTGCATTTCGACGCCAACGCCGAGATCGACAGCGTGGTGCTTACCGGCAGCCCGGCGCACATCCAGCAGCTGGACGACAACGGCAACCTGATGCAGGGCGAGGCCGCCACCATCGACTACCAGGTGGCCAAGGACTTCGCCGTGCTGCAGGGCCACGCCTCGATCAACCAGCAGGGCCGCGGCGAGGCGCACGGCGACCGCCTCACCTACAACACGCAGACCAGCGAGATGACCGGCGACAGCGGTGGCGACGGTCGCGTGCACATGATCTTCAAGCCCCAGCCGAAGGCGGGCGCCGCTGCACCGGCGGCCAAGCCGGCACCCGCTGCCAGCGCGCCCGCCCCCGCCACCAGCAGCGGGCAGCCCTGACCGATGCTCGCTGCCGAAGGCCTGCAGAAACGCTACCGCTCGCGCCAGGTCGTGCGCGATTTCGGTTTTTCGATCCGCCAGGGCGAAGTCGTCGGCCTGCTCGGTCCCAACGGCGCCGGCAAGACCACCTGTTTCTACATGGTGGTGGGCCTGGTCGAAGCCGACGGCGGCAGCATCCGGCTCGACCGCCAGGACATCACGGGCCTGCCCATGCATGCCCGCGCGCGGCTGGGCATCGGCTACCTGCCGCAGGAGGCCTCGGTGTTCCGCCGGCTCTCGGTGGCGGACAACATCATGGCGGTGCTGGAGCTGCGCGAAGGCCTCACCGCCCGCCAGCGCAACGAGCAGCTCGAAGGCCTGATGGACGAGTTGAAGATCGCCCACATCGCCGGCCAGAAAGGCATCAGCCTTTCCGGCGGCGAGCGCCGGCGCGTGGAGATCGCCCGCGCGCTGGCCGCCCAGCCGCGCTACATGCTGCTGGATGAGCCGTTCGCCGGCGTCGATCCGATTTCGGTGGGCGAGATCCAACGCATCGTGCGCCACCTGAAGGAACGCGGCATCGGCGTGCTGATCACCGACCACAACGTGCGCGAAACGCTGGGCATCTGCGATCGCGCCTACATCCTGAACGACGGCGAGGTGCTCTCGCGCGGCACGCCGGCGCACATCCTCGCCGACGAGAAGGTGCGCGAGGTCTACCTCGGACGCGAGTTCAAGCTCTGACGCGGTGATGTGACGCAGGGCCCGCCAGCACCTGCCATCGCTATGGTCGCGTCACACCCACCGGGGTAGGATGATCCCAAGTCCCTTTGCTACGGCTGGCATGAAACCCGGGCTCCAGTTCCGACTCAACCAACAGCTCACCCTGACGCCGCAATTGCAGCAGGCGATCCGGCTGTTGCAGCTGTCGCAGCTGGAGCTGGAAGCGGAATTGCGCCAGATCGCCGAAGGCAATCCGTTGCTGGAGTTCGAGGAAGAATCCGCGGAGTCCGGCGAGACCGAGGAAGAAGGCTTCAGCGCCGCTCCGGCCGAGGCGCCCACCGTCGATCACAACGTGGACGACGGCGCCGACTGGGGTGAAACCGATGCCCCTGCCGAGGCGCCGATCGATTTTTCGCTCGGCAGCAGCGCGCCGTCGGGCAGCCGCGGTGACGAGGACTTCGAGCCGCAGAACGCCGCGCCCGAGACCCTGCAGGAACACCTGCTGTGGCAGTTGAACCTGTCGCCGTTCACGACGCGGCAGCGCCTGATCGCCACCGTCATCATCGACGCGCTCAATGCCGACGGCTATCTCACCGAAGGCATCGATAGCGTGCTCGCGGCGTTGCCGGCGGACCTCGACGCGGCCACCGACGAGGTGGAGGCGGTACGCCGCCAGCTGCAACGGTTCGATCCGACCGGTATCGCCAGCCTCGATCTGCGCGACTGCCTGCGCGTGCAGCTGGAGCAGTTCGATGCGGACACGCCACACCGCGGGCTCGCGCTACAGATCGTCGACGGCGAACTCGAACTGCTCGCACGCAACGACATCGCCAAGCTTGCGCGCAAGCTGCGCGCGAGCGAGGAAGAAGTCGCCGCCGCGGCGCTGCTGATCCGCAGCCTCGATCCACGCCCGGGCGCCGCGCTCGACGCCACGCCGGTCGAGTACGTGGCGCCGGACGTCTACGCCTACAAGGAAGGCAGCCGCTGGAAGGTGAGCCTCAATCCCGACTGCCAGCCAAGGCTGGGCCTCAACCAGCACTACTGCAGCCTGATCGCACAGGCGCGTGGCGAGGATGCCAGCTGGATGCGCGGCCAGCTGCAGGAAGCGCGCTGGTTGATCAAGAGCCTCGAATCGCGCGCCGAGACGTTGATAAAGGTCGCCGATGCGATCGTGCGCAGGCAGAGCGCTTTCCTCGACTACGGTCCGGAGGCGATGCACCCGCTGGTGCTGCGCGAAGTCGCCGAGGAGGTCGGCATGCACGAATCGACCATTTCGCGGGTTACCACGCGCAAGTACATCCACACGCCACGCGGCACCTTCGAGCTCAAGTATTTCTTCTCCAGCGGCGTCTCCACCGAAGATGGTGGCGGTGCATCGGCCACTGCCATCCAGGCCATGATCAAAAAGCTCATCGACGCTGAGGACACGCGCAAGCCGCTGTCCGACCAGGCCCTGGCCGAGGAGCTCAACCGCAAAGGCATCCAGGTGGCACGCCGCACCGTGGCCAAGTACCGCGAGGCCCTGCGCATTCCCAGTTCCAGCGAGCGCCAGCGCGCCAGCTGACCCTGTGCTGAAACCCGACACTTGGAACCGGCCCGAACGATCCCATACGAGTGATAGACCGGCATGCCGGCACCCTAGCCGGCATGCGAACCCGCCGCCCCCCCGGCGGCCGTAACAGAGGAGGCGCCCCATGCAGTTCCAACTCACCGGCCAGCAGATCGAAGTCACCCCTGCCCTGCGTGCGCATGCCGAATCCCGGCTCGATCGCCTGACCCGCCTCGACGAGAAGTGCCTGGGCCTGACCATGGTGCTGTCGCTGGACAAGTTGCAGCACTGTGCCGACGCCACTCTCAGCACCACCGGGGCCGCGCTGCATGCGGCCGCGTGTGGCGCCGACATGTACGCCTCCATCGACATGGTGTTCGACAAGCTCGCCGCGCAGCTGCGCCGCCATCGCGACAAGGTCACCGACAAGCACCAGCAGGAGGCGCGGGACGCGCGTCAGATCGGCTGATCCTTCCGCGCTCCCCGAAACGACCCGCCCAAGGCGGGTCGTTTTTTTTGCCGCGCCGCCCCTCGCAGGAGCCCGCTTGCGGGCGATGCCCTTCCGCACGCCTTCCCGGAGCATCGCCCACAAGCGAGCCTGTCCGAAACCCAGGCAAGCCGGCGGCCCAAACTGGCACAATGGCGCCCGTTGCCACCCGGCAGGGAAACCTCTTGGAACGTCTGACTGCACGACAACTCTTCGACGGTGTCCACGAGCGCATGGGCCTGCGCTGGGTGTCGGGCATGCGTGGCGAGGGGCGCGTGCTCGAACCCGGCGCCACTGCCACGCGTCGCCCGTCGCTGATCGGCTACCTCAACGTGATCTATCCCAACAAGGTGCAGATCATCGGTACGGAGGAGCTCAACTGGCTCGACAGCCTGGACTCCCGCCAGCGCTGGGAGGCGATGCACAAGATTGCCGCCTATCAGCCGGTGGCGCTGATCGTCACCAAGGACCAGACGATCCCGTCGGACCTGCGCGAGGTGGCCGAGGAGACCCACACCCCGCTTTGGATCAGCGCCAAGCGCGGCCACGAGCTGCTGACCTGGATGCAATACCACCTGGCGCGCCTGCTGGCGCCCAGGATCACGCTACACGGCGTGTTCCTCGAAGTGTTCTCAATCGGTGTGCTGATCACCGGCGAGTCCGGTTCAGGCAAGAGCGAGCTGGCGCTCGAACTGATCAGCCGCGGCCATCGCCTGGTGGCCGACGACGCCACCGAGTTCACCCTGATCGCGCCCGACGTGATCGATGGCACCTGCCCCGAACTGCTCCAGGACCTGCTCGAAGTGCGCGGCCTGGGCGTGCTCAACGTGCGCGAGATGTTCGGCCACACCGCGGTCAAGCATTCCAAGTACCTGCGTCTGGTCGTGCACTTGAAACCCCTGCGCGAAGGCGAGGACATCGATGCACTGACCCGCCTGACCGGCGACACCAGCCACCGCGAGATTCTTGAAGTCTCCGTGCCGATGATCACCATCCCTGTCGCTCCCGGCCGCAACCTGGCGGTACTGGTGGAAGCGGCGGTGCGCCACCATATGCTCAAGAGCAAGGGCATCGATCCCGCGCAAACCTTCATCGATCGCCAGGCGCACCAGATGCGCCGGCTTCCGCCCTGGTGAGCTCTGCCATGACCTCGAACGAAACCGCGCCGACGACCGGCCTCAACGACCCCAACGCCGTGCACCTGGTGGTACTGACCGGCATGTCCGGCGGCGGCAAGACGGTCGCGCTGCGCGCGCTGGAAGACCTGGAGTTCTACTGTGTCGACAACCTGCCCAGCGGCTTGTTGCCGCAGCTGGTGCAGTCAGTGCGTCGCGATGGCGGCGGGCGCCGTCGGCGCATCGCCGTGGGCGTGGACGTACGCAACCGCGGCGAGGATTTCGAGCACATGCCGCTGGTGCTCTCCGAGCTCGCCGCGGCGGGGGTGCATGTGCACTTGGTGTTCATCGATTGCAGCGATGAGGTATTGATCAAGCGCTATTCGGAAACCCGCCGTCGCCACCCACTGGCGATTCGCGGTGTTTCGCTGGCCGATGCGATCGCCGAAGAGCGCCGCCTGCTGCGCCCGCTGATCGGCATCGCCGAAAAGGTCATCGATTCGAGCGACCTCAACGTGCACCAGTTACGCCGACTGATCGCCACCGGCTATGCGGCGGCGACTGAAGGTCTCACGTTGATGTTCCAGTCCTTCGCCTTCCGTCGCGGCCTGCCGCTGGACTCGGACTTCGTGTTCGATGCACGGTGCCTGCCCAACCCGCACTGGCAGCCGAAGCTGCGCCCGCTCTCGGGCAAGGATGCGCCGGTGCGCGAGTTCCTGGAAGCCGATCCCGTGGTCAGCGAATACTTTGCCGACACCGCCCGCTGGCTCGATGCCTGGCTGCCGCGCTTCGAGCAGGACGACCGCAGCTACGTCACCATCTCCGTCGGCTGCACCGGCGGACGGCACCGCTCGGTCTACCTGGTCGAGCGCCTGGCCGCGCACTATCGCGCCAGGCGCGAAGGCGTGCTGACCTTCCACCGTGAGCTCGAATGACCATGTCCGCCTTCTCGCACGCCTGCGCGAGCGCACCGGTACGCGACCGCCATGCTGGCCCCGCGTCAGCGTCCCGGCACGCCGCCACATCCCGGCCGTGCCCCGGTGCGCTCCTGAAGGATGGCCGGACGGGCAGCTGTGGCACAACGCGCAACGGCTATCCCGCGGGAGCGCACCCATGAGCGTCGGCGTTCTCCTGATGACTCACGAGGCGGTCGGCAAGGCGCTGATCTCCGCCGCGCACCACGTCATGCCCAAGCTGCCGCTCAGGGTCGACGCGGTCGAGGTTCCGGCACACGCCGACCCGGACGTCATGCGCACGCTCACCGCCCACCATGCCCGCGAACTCGACCAGGGCGACGGTGTGTTGGTGCTGGCCGATCTGTATGGCGCGACACCGTGCAACATCGGCCTTTCGCTCACGGCGCTGGGGGTACGGTTGCGTTGTGTGTCCGGGCTCAACCTCCCGATGCTGCTGCGCGTGCTCAACTACGCCGAGAAACCGCTGGACGAACTGGCACAGGTGGCCGCCCATGGTGGCCGCGGGGGAATTTTCATCGACCATGCTTGAGCAGGAAATCACCGTCTCGAACAAGCTCGGACTGCACGCCCGCGCCTCGGCCAAGCTGGTGCAACTGGTGCAGGGCTTCAAATCCACCGTGTGGCTGGTCAGCAAGGGCCGCGAGGTCAACGCGCAGAGCATCATGGGCGTGATGATGCTTTCGGCCGGTATCGGCACGCCGCTCACCGTGCGCGCGGACGGGCCCGACGAGGCCGAGGCGATCGCCGGCGTCGTGGCGCTGTTCGAGCGCAAGTTCGACGAGGGGGCGTGAGGTGCCAGCATCGGGGATGGGTGCTTGGGGATTCGAAAAAGCGCGGGGCCGCCAGCTCGCGCAGGGCGCTCTTGCAAGTCTCCAATCCCCCATCCCCAATCCCGGCTCCAAGGACGCCACTCCATGAGACAGCTGCTGCCAGGCACCGCCGCCTCCAAGGGCATGGCCCTGGGCCGCGCGCGCCTGGTGCAACCTAGCCGCTACCTGGTCGACACCCGCCCGCTGGCCGAGGACGAAGTCGAGGGCGAGCTGGAAAACCTGCACCGTGCGCTGGACACCGCGCGGCAGGAACTGCATGAACTGCGCGGTCGCCTGCACGGCGCGCTGGCGCGGGAAGTGAACGAGTTCATCGATGCGCACAGCCTCCTGCTCGACGACAACGAACTGCTGCGCGGCCTGGACGACCTGATCCGTATCGGCCACTACCGTGCCGGCGTGGCCCTGAAGAAGCAGCGCGACCGCCTGGCCAAGGTGTTCGAAGCCATGGACGACCCCTATCTGCGCAGCCGCCGCGAGGATGTCGACCAGGTGATCAACCGGGTGATCTCCGCACTGCAGCGCCAGACCAGTCGCGAGGAACGCAAGCTTGCCGCGCGCGTGGGCGAGATCCTGGTCGCCGACACCATCGCGCCCGCCGACATGGCGCATCTGGTCGGCAACGGGCTGCTGGGCGTGGTGGCGAGCTCGGGCAGCCCGTATTCGCACAGCGCAATCCTGGCCCGCAGCCTGGATCTGCCCATGCTGGTCGGCACGCGCGACGCGCTGGCCACCATTCACGACGACGACCTGATCCTGCTCGACGCCGAGCGCGGCGAGACCATCGTCCATCCCACCGCGCAGGACCTGGCCCGCTACCGGGCCTGGCAGCGCGAGGCCGCGGCCGAAGGACGGCGCCTGGCCAAGCTCGCCAACGCGCCCACGCGCACGCGCGACGGCGTGCCGGTGCAGCTGTTCGCCAACGCCGAAACCGCTACCGACATCGCCATGGCGCGCGCCCGCGGCGCCGACGGCGTGGGCCTGTACCGCACCGAATTCCTGTTCCTCAAGCATAAGGGCCTGCCGTCGGAAGACGAGCAGTTCAACGCCTACCGCGATCTGGTACTGGGCATGGGTGGCCTGCCGGTCACCATCCGCACGCTGGACCTGGGCGCCGACAAGGCCGACGCCGCCGGCCTGGCCCTGCGCGGCGAGGACAACCCGGCGCTGGGCGTGCGTGGTGTGCGCCTGTCGCTGCGCTACCCGGCCGTGTTCACCACGCAGATCCGCGCGATCCTGCGCGCCGCCTGCTACGGCCCGGTGCGTGTGCTGGTGCCGATGGTGACCCAGCCGGACGAACTGATCGCCGTGCGCACGCTGTTCAAGCTCGCGCGCCAGGACCTCAAGCACGAAAACGTCGACCTGCCGGAAAAATTGCCGCTCGGCGCCATGGTCGAAGTTCCTGCCGCCGCACTCAACGTGCGCGCGCTGCTCGAACACGCCGACTTCCTCGCCATCGGCACCAACGACCTGGCGCAGTACGTGCTCGCCGCCGACCGCGGCAACGATGGCCTGGAAAACATCTACAACCCGCTGCAGCCGGCGCTGCTGCGCCTGATCGCCTACGTCATCGCGGCCGGCCGCCGTGCCCGCAAGCCGGTCAGCCTGTGCGGCGAGATCGGTGGCGACGTCGGCTTTACCGCCCTGCTGCTGGCGCTGGGCCTGTGCGAATACAGCATGCATCCGAGCCAGATCCTGCACGTACGCGATCGTCTGGCCACCCTCGACCACGCCGCCCTGCGTCGCCAGGCGCCACGCCTGCTTCGCGCGTACACGCACGAGGATGTCGAGGCACTGTTGTCACAACTGACTGACTGAGCAAACAGCAAAGAAAAGGCCCGCATTGCTGCGGGCCTTTTTCTGGATCTTTATCGACTCTCCCGATCAGGTGTTCCTCAGAACGGTTGTGCACACTTACCTCGTCAGCAACTACCAGGCGCCTACGGCAACGATCGCCGTGTAGCACCAAAAACGGCGCGTTCAGAGGCAGCATTTCTAAACACTTTCGGCAAAACTGTAAACAAAAAGGCAGCCTTAGCCGAGTTCCTCCGCTTTCTGACCGGTGCTCGGCGGGCGGCGGTAGCGGTATCCCTCCGGGAGTCCTCCTAACACCCAACGTAAAAGGCCAGGCGCGCAACGGGCTGCCCCGGACGGCTTTGTGAACAAAACGCGCATTGCCCTTGAAGTTCGCGTGACGACCCCCAATATTGCGACGCAGACCACGGATGCGTCCGCCCAGAGACGGGCGACCACGACGTGCATTCGCACATGGGAGGGAATGCGTATGGATGGCCAAGGGGTAACGCCGACGCCAGCCTTGGAGGCGAGGCAGATTGAGGCTGCCAGCCTTTTAGGGCGACTAGCGGATGATCTGGACATCAGTCCTACACAGTATGAGCGGGCAAAAAAGGCATACGAGAGCATTGGCGAATTAGTGGAGCTCGACCTTCACCCGATGCTTGCCAGTGCGTCTGTGTTTCCACAAGGCTCCTTTGCACTAGGCACAATTATCCAACCGATCGATCGGAGAGACGGCGAATTCGATGTCGACCTCGCATGCCGCCTCGATGCAAACACGGAGTTAGTGTCGCCCACCGAAGCTAAGAGAATTCTTGGGCAGTGCCTGCGCAAAGACGGCCACTATCGCGAGAAGCTGGAAGAAAAGAGCCGATGCTGGCGTATCAACTATGCCGGCTCCTTTCACTTAGACATCTGCCCGCTGGTTCGGGGTCCCGCATCCGACGCGGTTCCCGATAAGGAGCTCGCTAGTTGGATCCTGACCTCTCCTGAGAAGTACGCAGCCTGGTTCAACGGGCTGGCCGATAGGGTTCGACCTCTACGCCGTAGCAATATTGCGTTGGAAGCCCAAGTTGACCCCTTTCCAGAATCCAACTCAGACAAGGGCTGGCTTCGGCGCGTGGTTCAGCTACTGAAGCGACATCGTGACCAGTGGCGTATGAGGGCTTCCCCCGAAATGAAGGAGTTCGCTCCCATTTCCATCATCCTGACAACCCTTGCCGCCCGTGTTGTTGAGCAGAACCCTTCCTTGGCTTCATCGACCAGCAGCCCTTACGCGGTGGTAAACCAGGTGCTGACTGGACTCAAGGACGGAATCAAGGGGCCTCTTGAATGCGGAGAGTGGCTGATTCAGAGCCCGGTGGCCAACGAAAATTTCGCCAATCGCTGGAACCAGGACCAGCGGTGGGCCCGCGCATTTGACCTTTGGCACAGGGATGCACTTCGGACATTGCACTCCCTGGTTAGCGCGCACGGGCTCGACAGCGGGAAACGCGTTTTGGCCGAAGGCTTCGGCGAGGGCGTTGCCGACAAAGTAGTTGAGGAATACGGCACGGCTCTCCGGGAAGCTCGCGACCGAGGTCAGCTCAAGTACTCGGAGGGCGGCTTGATAGTGGCCGCCGCGCACGCTTCTCCTGGCGTCAGCGTTCCACGGCACACCTTTTTCGGTGAGTAGGTGCGGTGATGGCCGGCTGCACCGCCTAAGCATTGCTAGGCAATGCTTCCGGCTTGACGCCTTGAAGTTAGCTGGAGCGTCACTAAAGCTAGGCCGGCAAGAGCTTTCTTTTTTATACAACGCACGCCCCACCCCGCTCAGCCGGGAATATCGGCTGCGCCTCAATTATCGGCTTGGTAAATCGCCAGAGGTTCGCGTGCTTTCGCCCGACCTAGCCGAGCTTTCCGGGGACCGTACGCTTCCACACGTCTACAGCAGCGTGCACCCGGCTCGTCTCTGCTTGTATCTACCTGGCGCAGGGGAGTGGATGGCTGACATGGCGCTCGCCGCCACGATCGTACCCTGGTCGATCGAGTGGCTTTTCCACTTCGAGATATGGTTGTCAACCGACACATGGCTGGGAGGCGGGGTACATCCGCGGAATGACAAGCGGGACGACGCTCGCCAAGTTCGCGGCCCGCTGGTGAACTCAACGAAGTAACCATCGCCTAGCCAAAAGTGTTTGCGGTAGTAAGTACTGCCTAGCGATGCTCGCACGGAAAAGGAACGGCGCGCGTGACAGACTGAACGATAGTCTAGGGCTAAATACCGGGCACCGCATTCACCTCCACCCGAACGCTGCCCTTAGGCGCCTCGACAAGTCGAGCGTCTGTAGGACCGATAACCACTGACCATGGGTATGGCGGATTGACATCGCGTTGGTACTGATAGCAGGCAATCTCCGGCAAATTGCGTCGGTCGTAAGCGCGGCCTAGCCTTAATACAAGGCTGCTCGGAGCCGCAAGAATCAGCGCTATGCCTCGTACGCCCCTGTTTCCTAGTTCCGCGAGCGCCTCGAGAAATTGAGCTGCAAGCGCGACTTGCTTGGCTTCAGACCATAGTGAATCCGGAAGCGGCATGGGCAGCGCAAGCGAGACGATGGGCGTAGTGCCAAATGTCGCAGCGATCGCCTGTGTATCGGTGCGATACGAGGCTGACACGGCCAGCACGACTTTTCCGGTGTTCGGCGCCAATCGGTCCAGCCCGTCAGACAAGAAGCGCTCTCCGTCGTCCGGGCTATCCAGTTCCTTCCAGCGCCCTGCTTTTCTGTCCCAATCCATCGCCGTGACTGCGCCCTCGTCGTCTAGCAGCACACCGGCATAGAAGAGAAAGGGTACCTGCAGGACGCCTGCGACAAGAAGTTGCACGTCGCGCTTTTCCCGGGTTCCACGCAGCCTCCTTACGACGTCGGGTATTCCCGAAAGCTTGTTGAAGGCCAGTTCCACGGCACCGGCGCCCATCTCAGGGCGGATGTCAATCTGCGCATCTAGTGGCTGACCTGACAAGCGGCGAGGCACCGATTGGAGCAGTGGTCGATCAGAGGTATCAACTAAGCCCCTGAGTTCCAATGCGATAACGGCGCATCTACGGGTCCGACGTACGTCGGCTACAAAGTCGTGAATGAGCATTACGGCACCAGCGAAAAAAAGCATCACCGCAATTGCACATGCTAAGTACACAACCCACAAAGGTAGCTCGTTGCCGGTAGAAAAGTAACCGCGAAAGTGCAGGGCACCGGCCGAGCCAGTCACTCCGAACGACCAGCCGCCTCCCACAATTGCAACCATCACTGTGGTAGCAGCAACCAGCAGAATCCGACTGCGGTGGCGGGGCCGAGTGAGCCAGTGCACCACGTGAGTGAGTAGTTTCTGCAGCGTAACGTTCCAGCTCATGCGGCCCCGCTCAATTGGGTTTACGGCCTTGTGGCCAGAAATAGTGTCGCTTTCGCAAAGCTTAGTGGCTCATTGCTCAACGTGCACAGTACCTTCTGAGACGGGAGGCGCTACCGCCACTGTCTGATGACGTAGACGTTCTTGAAGAGGCGGCATTTAAGTGGCGCAAGCCATCTGCGCCCCATCCGGCCCCCGGACGCCGCGTAACCCACGCCCACTTCCGTGCGGCCGAAAAGCGCGTGGACGCGATCGAGCGTAGCCATCGAGGCATTGGCGCCGGGGCTACTCAAGAGCGCAGGCCTGACCATCGACGAGGTTAACCCCCGTCGCGGCGGGCCAAGCAGCAAAGGCCCGAAGGCTGCTGTTGCACCGAAGTACCGGAACCTAGAGAACCCCCGACGTCCCCCCGCTTTCAGTAGCGGTCGGGTTTAGAGTCCGGGGTTGATCGTAGCTGTGTTTGCCAGGTGCTGGGCATAGGCCGCTGGCGTCATCCCGCTGAGGGCCGCCTTAGGTCTCTCTTCGTTGTACTCCCGCCGCCAGGTCTCGATGACAGCCCGGGCGTGCAGCAGGTGGGTGAACCAGTGCTCGTTGAGGCACTCATCGCGTAGGCGGCCGTTGAAGGACTCCACGTACGCGTTCTGGTTGGGCTTGCCTGGTTGGATCAGGCGCAGCTGCACGCCGCGCTCGTGCGCCCATGTGACCATTGCCCGGCCACAGAACTCCTTGCCGTTGTCTGTGCGGATGACGTTGGGCAGGCCACGGCTGAGCGCTAGGCGATCGAGCACCCGCGTGAGCATGTGGCCGGAGATCGCTCGCTCGACCTCGATGGCGACCGCTTCGTGGGTGGCGTCATCGACGATGGTCAGGCACTTGATCACCCGCCCCTCGGCCGTGCGGTCGAAGACGAAGTCCATGGACCAGACCT
Organism: Frateuria flava; assembly: GCF_017837635.1. Taxonomy (GTDB): domain Bacteria; phylum Pseudomonadota; class Gammaproteobacteria; order Xanthomonadales; family Rhodanobacteraceae; genus Frateuria_A; species Frateuria_A flava. Next base: position 3,240 of record NZ_JAGJRS010000010.1, on the reverse strand, counting down.
CGTTGGCCGCCAAGGGCCGCAACAGCGGCTGACGTTCGCCCACCGGCACCTTCTTGCGCTTGCGCCGCCGCACCTGCAGCTTCGCTTCCTGGTACAGCCGCTCCACCCGCTTGTAGTTCACGAGCATCCCTTCCTGCCTGAGCTTGAGGTAGATCATTCCGACGCCGTAGCGCTTGTGCCGGTGTGCCAGGGCCAGGATGCGCTCGCGCAGGGCGACGTTGCGGTCCGGGCGCGGTGCATAGCGCAAGGCGCTGGCGCTCATGCGCATGACGGCCAGCGAGCGCCGCTCGCTTAAGCCCCAATCGATCATGTGCCGCACCAGCCCACGCCGGGCTGGCGCGGTCACCACTTTTTTCGCAGGGCGTCCTTGATGACCTCGTTCTCGAGGACCTGCTCGGCCAAGAGCTTCTTCAGCCGACCGTTCTCGGTCTCCAGCTCCTTCAGGCGCTTGGCGTCGGGCACGCTCATGCCGCCGAACTTGCTGCGCCACAGGTAGTAGGAGGCCTCGCTAAAGCCGTGCTTGCGGCACAGGTCCTTGACCGCCATGCCGGCTTCCGCCTCACGCAGGAAGCCGATGATCTGCTCTTCGGAAAAGCGTTTCTTCACGTCCAATCTCCTTCGGATGGGGGATTGGACTCCAAACCGGTGTGCTACTCAAAGGCGGGGGGACGTCGCCCCGCCCAAACGTGGTCGGGACGGGGCAAGCGCCCGCTATGGTTCTCGGAGGCTCTGAAGAAGAAGGGAGTAACAGCAGACAGCATGCTCATTGGCGGTGCAGCAACGAAGCCCTCGCATGCCAAGAAGGTTGCTCCGAAGGCCACCAAGAAGGCCCCCGCCAAAAAGCCAGCAAAGAAGTAGCGCGAGCGCCTTCGCCATATGACCCCGCAGGCTCCTGCGGGTTTTTTTATACTCGTGCCATGGAGGAAGGCGAGGGCGGCTTCCGGCCAGCGGACATCAATGTTGGCTATGAGCGGCGGCTAGCGGGTGATGTATACCGGCGGTAAGTCGCTCGGCCAATGTGGGCAGGCTTAGGCAGTTGGCGCCTCATGCCTGCCAATGGAGTCGACGTAGCAAAGGATCATATCTCTCAGGCAGCCGCGAAGGTTTTTAACGTGGGCATCTAGCACTTCGGATAGGGTGGCAGACCCATGCGCACCGCCGGACCCTAAGTTCTCCCCACCTCCTGCCAAGAGAAATCCGCGCCTGCTCAAATTGACGGTTCCTGCTTGCACGTAGCCATAGTGCGAAATTCGGTCCCTTAACGATTTCCTCTCTCCATCTGACAAGACGAATTCGAAGTTCGGCACATACCGCTGATGGACCTCGATCAGCGGCGCAGACACCTCGATCGGCGTGAGCTTCTCAAGAAACTTTGAGAGACGGCGAAAAGAGTGAAAGTCGTTCTTGAAGTAGGTGCATACCGCGCGAGCCAAATAGTCCAAGCATCTACGCAAAGCAAGAATGAATGCCTGGTATTCGAAGTCGAGAATCAAGGTATTTCCGAGCGCTAATGTCGAAGTTCCTAGTGCTCTGCGATAGTCGTGGCGTTCAAGGCCTTCGACTACTGAAGTTTCTATGCTCTTGAGTCGGCCGTAATGGTATAGAACACACGCAAAGGTGTTCTGGACGTCGTGCAAGATGCCGTTAGCGAAGGCTGTGTACCGTGCTTCGGTGGTCGGGCTTGACCGCCATTCGGTAATGAACTTCGGCTCAGGGTTGGTCAGATAGTTGTGGAAGTACAGAAAAGGCTGCCGGTCCACTGCCGACAGCTTGTAACCAGCAATGGACTCGACAGCAGCCAAGCAAGCCTGTATCTCAGGACTGCTGTGCATCGCGAGCATCCGCCGAAAGATCTCTTCGTCCATGAGAGGTAGTGCTTCGCTTCCGATTTCCAGTTCTGGAGTTAAGCGGCGACTAGCCGTCGCCATGAACCTAAAAATTAGCTGCCTAACCTGGCAAGGGCTTGCTTGCGAGCCGGTAGGCCGGGCCTCTTGGAGTTAGGCCCGTGTATTGTTCGATGGCTTCCGACGTTACTCGAACGAAACCTACCTTTTCGTAAAAGCCTGCAGCGCTCTCGGGGCATTCGAGCCACATGCCCGAAGCACCGCGCGGATCGCTGGCTTGTAGTGCGCGCCGAATCAGTTCGGCTCCTACATGCTGCCCTTGCAGATCGGGTAGCACGCCAACAAAGGCAAGGTAAGGCCGTAGTCGCTCCCACAGGTGCTGCCCGTTCGGGTTTAGCCCACCGACCAAGACGGAGATATAACCCGCGATGGTAGTACCTTTGTGAATCGCGACTAGATTCACGGTGCCCGAGCAAAGAATGTTTCGTGCATATTCGTATGGGTGGTCCCCTGGTATTACAGCACGCTGCAGCTTCGAGGCCTCTTGGACATCACTTGGATCTGCAGCGCGAATTCGGATATCCATGGAGCCCCATCTGGACAGCTGACAACTAAGTTAAGGCATGCCGCAGGGCGGCGTCCGGCTAGGACGATCTGCTGGTTTAATGCTCTTTATCCTTGGGCGGATTTGGGTCGGGCCGCGCAATCGTGTCCTTGCTACGGATTTGCCCGTTGACACCCTTGGTAGTGAGCTCACCACCACCTTGGTTTTTCAGCATCTCGCGCGCTGCAGCCTCCGCAGCTCTTTGGGTGGTGTGGGTCGATGATGCTCGATGAGAATCGTTCCGCTTGTTGACCCACGTGCCGTCGTCGCGCTTGTAAACGGTGCGGTCTTTAGCTTTGCTCACGGCATTGCTCCTTCATGGAGTGGCGAGAGATTGCAAATTTGCTATTGAATGTACGGGCACATGCGGTCCGGTTATACACTCGCGAACTGCTAACGCCAAGGGCGACGCAATATGTTGCTCCTTCGAACCTAGCTTGCTGCGTCACGCTATACGGTAGTGACATCAGCCTGACTCAGCCGACCAACGTCGGGCGACGAGGATGTCCGCTTCGGGTCGAGAGCGGACGCGCCTACCCCCGATAACCGGCCCTAATCGCTACGCAGCACGTGGCAGGTCAGACCGCGGGAAGGCTGGTTATTGAGGGTCGGCCGGGATTCATACAAAAACCGGCACTTTGGCGCGTAAGTTATTGAACTTAGGGGAACGGCGCTGCTAGGTTGACTGGCCGCCAGCAATCTAAGCCATCACGCTAAACCGTTAGGGATGGTCTGATCAATCGCCGCGCAACCACTCACGCGTGACATTGGTCCCGTCAAAGCGAAAAACGC
>NZ_JAGJRS010000001.1 GCF_017837635.1 Frateuria flava | reverse complement strand
GATCCAGCGCCACCGCCACATCGAAAGTGGCCTTGGCGACATCTACTCCTACGATTTCTTCCATTGCTTGCCCTCAAATCAGTCACTTGGACCATCGATACTCGTCCAGCTGATCCTTAGGTGTGCAGGCTCACGCGCGGGGCGGGCCGAGGAGCGCACTTGGGCGCGATCATGCATGCCCCCTCGCTCCGCACGGTCGCGCCCAAGTGCGTTCCTACAGGGCTTGCGAGCCAGGGACCAGCCAGTCGGCGATGCGCACAGCGACCGGGCCGGGTGTCTTCATCCAGCCGAAGTGGTCCGCCGGGCCTTGCAGTTCGTCGGGCCCGAGCACCTCGCGCGTGATGCGCGCGCGTGGCAGCTTGCCCAGCAGCCAATCCAGCGAGGCGGCAGGGCCCAGCCAGTCGTCGCGCAGGCGCACGGCCAGCACCGGTCCGGCGAAGGCTGCCATGCCTGGCTCCAGGTCGCCCATGCCCGCGGCCGCGTAGTGGCCGGTGCGCCCGGTGCGCGCCCAGTCGTCGATCACGCCGCGCGCCTCGTTTCCACCGAAGCCGATGCGGCGCCCGGGGAAATGCCCGGACAGCCGGGCCAGCAAAGGCGCCGCCACATAGGACGCACCGATCAGCCAGCCGTGACGAAAGTTTCTCCAGTACGGCGCACCACTGGCGACCAGCACCAAACCGGCGGCTTCGACCGGGTGCGCACCGACGTACATCGCCGCCAGTTGCCCGCCGAGGCTGTGTCCGCCCAGGCAGCCGGCCGCGCCGGGCCAGATCTCACGCACAGCCGCGAGCCCGCGCGGCAGGTCATCCTGCAGCAGCGTACGGTAGCCCCAGTCCTGCCGCCGTCCCGCGCGACGGTCGCTGGAACCGATGCCGCGCCACTCGTGCAGTGCGACGGCCATGCCGCGCCCTGCCAGCGCCTGGGCCAGCGGCAGGTAGTGCTTCGCCGGCACGCCCATTGCGGGCAGCCAGTAAAGCCAGCGGCCTTGCGCCGGTTCGCCCACCAGCAGCAACTCGCTCGCCGCGCCATCGGCGGCCATCACGCGTTCGATGCGCACGGTTTCGTCCTGATCGGCTTCCATCGCTTCGCGCCCAAAAACCACAGGCTAGCGAAGCGGCGGCGCGCGCACAAAAAAAGGCCGGCTTGCGCCGGCCTTTGGCAAACGTTCGATCCGCCTCAGGCCGGGGCGACTTCGTCCGCCTGCAGGCCCTTCTGGCCCTGCACGACCTTGAAGCTCACCTTCTGGCCTTCTTTCAGGCTCTTGAAGCCCGTTCCGCTGATGGCGCGGAAATGCACGAAGACGTCGGGGCCACTCTCCCGGCTGATGAAGCCAAAGCCCTTGGCGTCGTTGAACCACTTGACGGTGCCAATCTCACGATCCGACATGACTCACTCCGTTCTGCACGATGCTGAGACAAGTCGACCTCCCCTTTGGCCGACGACTTACTGGGCATGCAGGGAGCGGGTGGAGCGAGGCGTGATTCGTCGAATCCCGCTTCGGGGCACGCACGTGGACCGAGCAGACACAGTGCCCCAAGCATAACGGAAATTTCCTGAAAGCAAGTGGTGCCGAAAGACCCGCTTTCAGGCATAAAAAAGCCGGGCATCGCTGCCCGGCTTTTCGTCGCTTCGCGGAAAAACCGCTTAAGCCGGCATGACCTCGTCGGCCTGCAGACCCTTCTGGCCCTGCACGACCTTGAAGCTGACCTTCTGGCCTTCCTGCAGGCTCTTGAAGCCGGTGCCGCTGATGGCACGGAAATGCACGAACACGTCCGGGCCGTTGTCGCGGCTGATGAAGCCGAAGCCCTTGGCGTCGTTGAACCACTTGACGGTACCGATCTGACGATCAGACATGAAACACTCCACTAGGTTGAATCAAAGAGACTCGACCGCCGCGACATGCGGGGCCGACTTACTGGTGTGCAAGGAAAACCCTAGGGGGTGATTCGATGAAGCGCCGGTCGGCGGCATCGGGCCACATGACTCTGGTGACCCCGGCAAACACAGTGGGCGCATCATAGCCGGTTACCAATCGCCTGTGCGACCGCCAGGCTGAACGACGGCGGGCCTTGTCGCACCCGAGAACATTTCAGATTTCCTTCACGGTGCCGTTTGTCTAGTGTCGAGGTCGCCAGCCGCACTGCAGCCACAGGAATGTCCGCCATGAAGCTCGCCCTCCCGCGCCTGACCATCGCCGCGCTCGGCGCCGGCCTGCTGCTGGCCGGTTGCGCCAACCACCCGGCACGATCGGGGTCGGCCAACCCGCCCCAGGCAACCGGCGAGGCCCGACCGGCACCGGCCGCGCCATCCAGCGAAAGCCGCCAGACCCGTGCCGGAAACGAAGAGCGCGGCACGGCCGCGAACCCGGCGGGGAAGGCGTCCTTGCCCGAAACCACCGGCGTTCCCGCGTGCGACGACTACCTGGCCAGCTACGTCGCCTGCCACCAGGCCGCGCAAATCTACAAGCCGGACCAGATCCAGGGCCGCTACGAGGCCATGCGCACCAGCCTGCTGCGCGATTCGCAGGATCCGAAGATCCGCCCCAACCTGGCCGCGCGCTGCAACTCGCTGGCGAGCCAGCTGCGCCAGGCGCTGCACGGCAAATCCTGCCAGTCCGCTCCGGCCACCTCGGGCAGCCAGGCCGGCGACTAACCGGCCAGCCCGGCACGCTTCCAATGGGCGCGCAAGGCGCGCCCGGCGGCGGACGGCTCGCTGCGTTCCAGCCGAAGCGTCGGCGTCCCATGCCATTGCGCGGTCCGCGCGATCGCATCGGCCACGTCCCCGACCCACTGCCCGCTGGCCTGCTGGCCGGGCTCCAGGAACAGCGACTTGATCTCGAACACGCCCTCGCTGCGGTGCGCCTTGGCGTCCAGCCGACCGACCAGGCTGCCGCGATGCAGGATCGGCAGCACGTAGTAGCCGTAGCGTCGTTTCGGCGCCGGCGTGTAGCACTCGATCGCGTACTCGAAATCGAACATCGCCTGCGCGCGGGCACGGTCCCAGACCAGCGGATCGAATGGCGAGAGCAAGGTCGTGTGGGTGGCCCGCAACCGGCCGGCGCGCGCCTTGTCCAGCAGCGCCGCATGGTCGCGGTGCACGTAGCCGGGCGCACTCCAGCCCTGCACCGGCATCATCGTCAGCTCACCCGCGGCGACCAGCGGCGCCAGTTCGGCGTCGTCCACCGCGGGCTTGAGCCGGTAGTAATCGGCGATCCAGCGCGCCTGGGTGATGCCCAGCGCGCGCACGCTGTCGAGGATGAAGCGCTGGCGCAGGCCGGGCGTGTCGAGCGGGCTCGGCACGAAAGGCGGATCGAGCTTCTGCAGCACGCGGTCGGCCAGGTCGTACACGCGCTGGAAGCGCTCGCGCCGGGGAATCATCAGCTCGCCCAGCGCGAACCAGGCTTCCAGCCAGCGCTTTTCCGGCTTCCATTCCCACCAGCCGCTGACGCCGCGGTCGGCGCGTGGAAAGTCGGCCGCACGCACGGCGCCCTGCGTGCGGATCCGCTCCAGCAGCCCATCCATGTCGGCGCGGTGGTCGCGATGCATGCGCGCCGCGTGGCGATGCGCCCAGTGCGCGCCACGCTCGCGCCATGCGCGGTGCAGCGGCAGGTCCGCCGCGGGCACGAAACAGGCCTCGTGCGCCCAGCATTCGGCGATGCGTCCCTGTGCCAGCGCCTCATCCAGCCAGCTGCCGTCGTAATGGCCAAGGCGCGCGTGCAGCACCAGGTAAGGGCTGCGCGCCACGACATGGATCGAATCGATCTGCAGCAGGCGCATCCGCTCGATCGCCGCCACCACGTCGCCAGGACGCGGGCGCCGGCCCAGCGGCCGCAGCAGACCCTGCGCGGCCAGGTGCAGGCGACGGGCCTGGGCGAGGCTCAGCGGGACCGTTTGGCTGGCTAAAGCGGGAGACAACGTGGTCTGGGACTTCACGGAACCCTGCTGTGCAAGATGAGGCCGCGTTTACAAATCGTTTGTTAGCGTGCCGGAAGCGCGGCGGCCCCATCGATTGTTCCAAGCCCGCGCCCCCGCATTCTGGCATGGAGTATCGATGATGAAATTCCGCAAGCCATGGCTGTCCGCCCTCGTTGCCGGGTCCCTGCTCGCGTCCGGCGCGCTGATGGCGCAGGACGTTCCGACGCCGCCGACGCCGCCCGCGCCGCCGTCGGACCCGAGCAACCCGGCGCCCCCCACCACCCCGATGCCGCCGCCCCCGGCCGGCTCGCCCCAGTCGAACATGCCGCCGACGCCCCCGCCGCCGCCGGACCCCAACGCCACCCCGCCGGCACCGCCGACCAGCTCGAGCATGCAGAGCATGCCGCCGCCGGCATCCAGCGCACCGCCGCCCATGGGCAACGATTCGAGCGGCATGAACGGCAACCATGGCATGAACAACGGCATGGACCACGGCAACATGAACGCCAGTGGCAACGCGAACGGCAACATGAACGCCAACGGCAACATGAGTGGCGGCATGAGCGGCGCGGGCATGAACGCCGGCGCCAACGGCAACGTGGAATTCAAATCGTCGATGCCGCCCGCTTCCTCGGCCGGTCCGGCGCCCGACTTCAGCCAGCTGGCCAACGGCAAGAAGTCGATCACCATGCAGGAAGCCGCCAACTATCCGCCGCTGGCCAACGATTTCGGCTATGCCGACAAGAACGGCGACGGCCGCGTCAGCCAGCGCGAGTACGAGGCCTGGCAGTCCCACTGAGTTTTCGCTCGACACTCCCCTCGCCGGCCTCGCGGCCGGCTTTTTTTTGCCCGTCGCGGCTGGCCGGTTACCCCACGCGTGGCATCGCTCCGCGCGATCGGCCCGCCTCCTCCGTCACGGCCGGTTGGGGCGATGCTCGCTAGACTTCGCGCCTTTGCCCCAGGGAGCAACACCCTTGATCAAGCACGGTACGGCCGCGATGCTCGCGGCAGTTGGCGGGCTCTGGGTTTGCGCGGCGCACGCGCAGAACCCCGATCCGATGGACATTCGCGCCTGCACCGCCATCGAAAGCGATGCGCAGCGGCTGGCCTGCTACGACCACGCCACCGGTCGGGTGAACCTGCCGGTGGCGCAGAAGCGCGTCGACGAGGAAACGCTCCTGCCGAGCGTGTTCGGCCACGACCGTAATCCCGGCCAGGTCGCCACGACGGAGAACCCGGAGGTGTCCGCCCCGCTGTCCCTGCTGGACAGCCGCTGGGAGCTCTCGCCCGAGGCCAAGCTGGGCACGTTCAACGTGCGCGGCTACAAGCCGGTCTACCTGCTGCCGGTATTCGCCACCAGCAATCAGAACGAGCGTCCGCAGAGTCCCAATCCGCTCAACACGGTGACCACGCCGGAGCGGCTGGACAACGTCGAGGCGAAGTTCCAGCTCAGCCTGAAGACCAAGCTGTGGCAGGGCGTGTTCGGCGACGCCGGCGACCTGTGGCTGGGCTACACCCAGTCCTCCCGCTGGCAGGTCTACAACGACCGGCTATCGCGTCCGTTCCGCGAAACCAACTACGAACCGGAGGCGATGCTGGTCTTCGACACGCACTACGACGTGCTGGGCTGGGAGGGGCGCATGCTGGGGATCGGCATCAACCACCAGTCCAACGGCCGCTCCAATCCGCTCTCGCGCAGCTGGAACCGGGTGATCGCCGACATCGGCTTCGAGCGCGGCAACTGGACCGTCATGCTGCGCCCGTGGTGGCGCATTCCCGAAAGCGGCACCGACGACAACAACCCGGACATCAACGACTACATGGGCCGTGGCGAAGTACAGATCGTGCACGAGTGGAACGGACAGGAGTTCGGCATGATGCTGCGCCACTCGTTCCGCGGTGGCAGCCGCAGCCATGGCGCCGCGCAGTTCACCTGGAGCTTCCCGCTGGCCGGCAACCTGCGCGGCTACATGGAACTGTTCAAGGGCTACGGCGAAAGCCTGATCGACTACAACCACAACGCCACCTACCTGGGGCTTGGCGTGTCGCTGCTCGACTGGTACTGATCAAAAACGCAGGAGCCCGCTTGGGGGGCTCCTGCAAGGTGGTGCCGGTACTTAGTGGTGGTGGCCACCCGGGCCGTGCACGTGGCCGTGCTGGAGCTCTTCCGCACTGGCCTCACGCACGTCGGTGACTTCCACGTTGAAATGCAGCGTCTGCCCGGCGAGCGGATGGTTGCCGTCGATGTGCACCTTGTCGTCGTCCACGTGCACCACGGTCACGTTGATCGCGCCCTGCGGGCCGCGGCCCTGGAACTGCATGCCCGGCTGGATGTCTTCCACGCCCTGGAACGCTTCGCGCGGCACTTCCTGCATCAGCTCGGCATGGCGCGGGCCGTAGCCCTCCTCCGGCGCCACGTCGACCTTGAACTGGTCGCCCGCCTGGCGCCCCGCCATCACCTTCTCCAGGCCCGGCACGATCTGGCCGGTACCGTGCAGGTAGGACAGCGGCTCGCGTCCCTCGGAGCTGTCGATGACGCGTCCTTCATCGTCGGTCAGCGTGTAGTGGAAAGAGGCGACGGTGTTGTCTGCGATCTGCATGGCACTCTCATTGTCAGTGAATGGGCCAGCTTAACAGGTCGGGGTCGAGGCCCCGTCACACCGGCCTGCGCCGTTGCCTGGTGATTGCGATACTGCGCGAATGAAGCTTCCACGCCTGATCGCCCTGCTCGCCTTTGCACTGTCGCCGCTGCCCGCGGCGGCCATGGACCTGCCGGCCACGCGCGCGGCGATCGACGCCCACCTCGCCCAGCCGCGCTTCGCGGCCGCGCGCTGGGGCATCGCAGTGGTGTCGCTGGACAGCGGCCGCACGCTGTACGCGCACGATGCCGACAAGCTGTTCCTGCCCGCATCGACCGCCAAGCTCTACACAGCAGCGGTGGTGCTGAACGGGCTGGATGCAAGCTACCGCATCCCCACCCGCGTACTCGGCGCCGCCCCGGGAAAGCGCGGGCGCGTGCAGGGGCCGCTGGTGCTCTACGGCATGGGCGATCCCTCGCTGGGTGCCGACCCGTCCACCGTGGACTGGGCCGATGCGCTGGCCGATCAGCTGGCGGCCAGGGGCGCGCGCCGCGTACAGGGCGATCTGGTGGCCGACGCCAGCTACTTCGCCGGACCGGCCATCGGCGACGGCTGGGAAGCGACCGACCTGCTGGCCGGTTTCGCCGCGTCCGCCTCGGCGCTAAGCGTGTACGAAAACCAGTTGCGGCTGACCATGACGCCGGCCGCGCGTGCAGGCGAACCGGCGCAACTGGCTTTCGATCCGGCCGCCGCGGCAATGCCGCTCGACAACCGCCTGCGCACCGGCGCCGGGAACGACATCAACCTCTACCGCGCGCCAGGCAGCGAGCTGTTGCACGCCTTTGGCTCCATCCCGGCAGAGTCAGGGCCACGCAGTTTCCGGCTGGCCATGGCCGATCCGGCACGCGTGGCAGGCCAGGTGCTGCTGCAGGCGCTGGAGCGACACGGCATCGCGGTCGATGGCCAGGTGCGCGTGCGGCGCTGGCCGCAGCCGGCCGACTTGCCGCGCGAAGAAACGACCGTGCTGGCGCAGGTGGAATCCCCGCCGCTCGCCACGCTGCTGCGCGAGGGACTGAAGCGCTCGCAGAACCTCTACCTGCAGAACCTGCTGCAGCTGGCCGGCACGCGCGCCCATGCCGCGGCAACGGACGATCCGCTCGCGCCGTCCGGTTTCCTGGGGGCGGCCGACTGGGGTATTCACGCGCTGCGCCAGTTGCTCGAGCGCATCGGCATCCCGCCTTCGGCCAGCCTGATCGGCGAAGGCACCGGCCTGTCCCGCCGCGACCTCACCACCCCGAACGCGCTGGTTCGCCTGCTCGCCTTCCTCGCCAACGGCCCGGACGCGGCGCGCTTGCGCGAGATGCTGCCGGTGGCCGGCGTCGACGGCACGCTGGCCTCGCGCATGCGCAACACGCCCGCCGCCGGCAACGTGCACGCCAAGACCGGCAGCATGACGTACGTGAACTGCCTGGCCGGCTACGTCACCAGCGCGGCCGGCGAGCACCTGGCGTTCGCGATCCTGCTCAACGACTACGCGCCACCGGAGGGTATGCCGGCCAGCGCGGAGGTCGATGCGATTGCCGTGCTGTTGGCCGAACTGGACGAGCGCAGCCTGTAGGAGCGCCCCCTGTGCGCGCCCCCCATGTCCTTCGCAACGGGTAGATGGTGGTCGCGCACAGGGTTCGCTCCTACAGGGAACGAGGTCAGCTGGTGATCCGTCGCGTCAGATCGGCGCCGATCTTCTCCGGCGTATCGGTCGGCGCGTAGCGCCTGACGACCTGCCCTTCGGGATCGACCAGAAACTTGGTGAAGTTCCACTTGATCGCCTCGCTGCCGAGCACGCCCTTGCCCTCGCGCTTAAGCCAGCGATAAAGCGGGTGCGCACCGGCCCCGTTGACCTCGACCTTGGCGAACAACGGGAAGCTCACCTCGTAGTTGAGGCTGCAGAACCGACGGATTTCCGCCTCGTCCCCCGGCTCCTGGTGCCCGAACTGGTCGCAGGGAAAGCCGAGCACGGTCAACCCGCGCTCGCCCCATTCCCGCGACAGCGCCTCCAGCCCGGTGTATTGCGGAGTGAAGCCGCACTTGGAGGCGACGTTGACGATCAGCAGCCAGCGCCCTCGCCATTGGGCGAGCGGGCGCTCCTGGCCGTCGATATCGCGCGCGGAGAAGTCGTAGACGCTGCTCATGCAAAGGCTCCCGTAAGGTGTCGGCGAGTCTACGCCGGCGGCGGCATATGCACATGAGCGATGGTCATTTCCCGCCCGGCGCCACGGAGACGATGCTGCGATGATGCACCTGATCCTTTCTGCCCTGATCGCGCTCGCCACGCTCGTGCTGCTGGCCTACGCGGCGTGCCGCGAAGCGCCGCGCCGGCAGGTACGCGTGCGTGCGCGGCGGGACCGCCACATCGGCCTGTAGCCCGCCTCAGGCCTCCGGCGGAATGTCGAACACCTGCCGCAGGTAGGTGACGTACGCCGGGTCGTCGCACATGTTCTTGCCGGGCGAGTCGCTCAGCTTGGCCACGGGCTGGTCGTTGCAGCGAACCATCTTGATGACGATCTGCAGCGGCGTGGGCCCGACGTCATTGGTCAGGTTGGTACCGACGCCGAAGGCGAGCTGGCAGCGCCCGCGGAAATGGCGGTAAAGCTGCATCACGCGGGGCATGTCCAGCGCGTCGCTGAACACCAGGATCTTGGTGCGCGGATCGACACGGTTGGCGCGGTAGTGCGCCAGCACCTTCTCGCCCCAGGCGAACGGATCGCCCGAGTCGTGCCGGGTGCCGTCGAAGAGCTTGCAGAAATACATGTCGAAATCGCGCAGGAAGGCGTCCAGGCCGTAGACATCCGACAGCGCGATGCCCAGGTCGCCGCGGTACTCCTTCGCCCAGGTCTCCAGCGCCACGCGCTGCGAATCGCGCAGCCGCGGCCCCAGCGCCTGGTGCGCCTGCAGGTATTCGTGCGCCAGCGTGCCCAGCGGGGTGAGGCCCAGTTTCCAGGCCAACCAGACGTTGCTGGTGCCGGCCAGTTGCTCGCCCAGGCCATCGCGCAGGGTTCGCACCACTTCCTCGTGCCACTCGCGCGAGAAGCGCCGCCGCGTGCCGTAGTCGGCGATGCGGCAGTCGGCGTAGTCGGAGTCCGCGCGCAGCAGCTCGATCTTGGCCTTCAGGCGCGCGCGCCCTTCGGCGAGGTCGAGGCCGGACTGGGTGTTGCGGAAATAGACCTCGTTGACGATCGCCAGCAGCGGGACTTCGAACAGGATCGTGTGCAGCCACGGGCCACGGATGCGGATCTCGATCTCGCCGTGGGCCGCTGGCGACGGCGCGATCTTCACGTACTTGGCATTGAGCTGGAACAGCCCGAGGAAATCGACGAAGTCACTCTTGATGTAGCGCCAGGCGCGCAGGTAGTCGAGCTCCTCGGGCGTGAAGCGCAGACGGCACAGCGCATCGAGCTCGGCGCGGATCTCGTCGATGTAGGGCACCAGATCGATGCCCGGGTTGCGGCACTTGAAGCGGTACTCCACGTGCGCTGCCGGATAGTGGTGCAGCACCACCTGCATCATGGAGAACTTGTACAGGTCGGTGTCGAGCAGGGACTGGACGATCATGCGCTGGCCTGGCGGGAGCCGGCGCGGGGCCGGATCGGAAGACGCATTATCCCTGCGGCGAGCCAAGTGCGGCCAGTTGCGCATCGATCGCGCGCACGAAAGCATCCGCGCCCGGCCAGCTGGTGATGCGGCCGAGCTTGCGCTTGCCTGCGAAGACAAAGAACGCCGGGATGCCGTGCAGTCCGAAGCGGGTGGCCATGCCGGGATCCTCGTAGACGTTGTCGTGCAGCCAGCGCACGCGCGGCCACTGGAAGCGCTCGCGGGCCAGCAGCATGGCGCGCTTGGCAATGTCGCAGTTGGGGCAGTCGCGGCCCCACAGGAACAGGATGGTCAGGCCATCGACCGGCTCGGCCAGCGCGGCATCCAGCTCGGGCTCGCGCATGCGGCGCATGGGGAACTGCTCGAAGAACTGCGGAACGGTGGTGTCGGCCATGCTGTCCGAGGTTGGGGCACGGGTGTCAGCTGCCAAGGTGGGCGCTGCGGGCAAGCGTTGGGCGCCGGCATCCCGCTCCGCGCAAAAAGCGGTTGGGCTTGAGCGAGCCGGAATGCCTCACTCGCGGACGGAGCCGACCGACCCCGATGCGGCAGCGAGGCGTTCGAGCTCCCGCGTCCGCTCGGGCTCGGGCTTCTCTGCCAGTGCACGCGCCGCGGCATAGAACGCGCCCCACTCCCGCTCCGAGCGCTCGAACAACACCGCGAACGCCCCGGTCCAGCGGTCGTATAGCCCGAAGGGCAGCAGCTTGGCGTTGTTGATCGGCGCAGCCACCCAGGTGTCGTACCGCGAGTCACCGGACCAGCGGGTGTCGCGCCACTGCGCATAGCGGCGGCGGAAGGCCTCGATCTGCGCCTGCTTGCCGCGCGCCAGCGACGCCCGGTCGCCGGTGCCTGCGTACAGTGCCTTCAGACGATCGCGCAGATCCAGCACCAGCGTGGTGAAGCCCTGCTCCATCGCCTGGTCGCGCGAGTCGGGCGGCGGCAGGCCACGCGCCTTGCGCCACTCGCGCAGGCCCTCCTGCTGGACGAAGCTGGCAAACGATTCGTTGAAGGCCGTGTCGCCCTTCACGTACAGCCGCTGGTGGGCGAGCTCGTGGAAGACGGTGCCGGCCAGCTCGTCGTCGTCCCAGCGCAACATGCTCGAGACGATTGGGTCGGCGAACCAGCCCAAGGTCGAATAGGCCGGCACCGGCCCGATCCACACGTCGTCGCCCTGCGATTTGAGCTCCGCCGCGTGGGCCTGTGCGCGGGCCAGTTCGAAGTAGCCCCGGTAGGCCACGCAGCCGGCGATCGGGAAACACTGCGGCAGGGCGTCGATCGAATACGGCCGCGTGGCGAACACGTTCCACGCCACGTAGGCCCGATGCAGGTCCACGTAGCTGGTGTAGCTGCGATTGTCGGGGAGCGCCAGCACGACCGAGGCGAACCGCCGCGCCTGTGCGGCCAGGCGCAGACGGCGGGCCAGCTCCGGATCGGTGGCCGGGTCGCGCACCACCTTGGCGATCGGTCGACGATGCATGAGCAGCGAGGCCTGCCCATGCGCGACGTGGGCGTAGTAACGCAGGCTGCCGCAGCCGCCGAGCAGGAGGCACAACACGGCGGTGGCCAGGCGCGCGGCGCGCCCGCGAAGGATCGGAAAAGGCATGCCGCGATTGTGCCAAGCGAACGCTTCGGGCACGAGGGCGGCTATGGCGGGTCAGTCGCGGTCGTGACCACGCCGTCCATGCGAATCACGGCGGTCATGGCCGCGGTCATCCCGGCCGCGCCACGAGCGGCGGTCCTGCCGGTCGTCGCGATAGCCGTGCCGGTCACGACTCCAGTCCCGCCCACGGTAATGGTGCGAGTCCCGATGCCAGGTACCGCTGATGCCGACGCTCACCCCGGAGGAATAGCAGCAACCGTAGCCCCAGCCCGGGCCGTAGTAGCTGCCGTAGCCGCCATAGCCGTAATAGTCCGGCTGGTAGATCACCGACGGACCTTCGCCGTAATAGGCATCGCCCTGATAGCCGTTGCCGCGCACGTAGCTGTATCCAGGGTCGTAGTAACAACCCGACAGCGCCGTGGTGCCAAGCACCAGCGCCACTCCTGCAAGCATGCGTTTCATGCGCTTAACCTCCGTGACTGCTGTCACGCAGGCCACGCTAGTCGCGGCGGTTTGAATGCGCCCTTAAGCGCCGCGCCCGGCGGATGCACGGGCGTGGCGAGGGAGCGATGTCAGATCTTGGCGCCGCGCTGGCCGGTGTGCACCGGGATGGTGGTCTTGGGCGCATCGGTAGGCAGTTGCGGGCTCTCGGGCGTATGGATGGCCGATTCGCCATGCGGCTGCGACTGTCCATCGCCTGGACGCCCCGATGCCTGGCGGGTGCGCTTCTGCTTGGCATCGAGCAAAGCCTGGATGTGCGCGACCGCCTCTTCCGGGCTGATGTGCTGGGTCGAGGGTGCAGCCTGGCGCGGTGCGGTCCCCTTGCGCGCAGAGGCACTAGGTCGGTTCGACTTGCCCGCGGGGACGGCCTTCTTCGCGGCCGGTTTGCTCATGGCCTTCGTCCCGGCGGTGTTGCCGGTGGCCGCCTTGCGTGTGACTGCTTTCTTCGGCAGCGCCCGGGACGCCGTCTTGCCGACCGCGTTCGACGTGGTCTTCCGGGTTGCGGCTTTCTTCGGTGCGGCTTTGGCGACCGCTTTGCTGGCTGCGGTCTTCTTGGCCGGAGCCTTCTTCGGTGCCGCCTTCTTTGCCGCGGTCTTTTTCGGCACGGCCTTCTTCACGGCCGCCTTCTTCGACGTCGCGACCTTCCCGGCGGCCGTCTTCTTCGATGCGCCCGCGGACTTGCCGGCGGCCTTCTTCGCGGCGGGTCGCGAGGCGGTGCGGTTGATCGGTGTCTTGATGCCGGCCTTGGCGGCGGCGGTCTTCTTCGTCGCCTTGCTTCCGGCGGCTGCCTTCTTTGCCGCGGATTTCTTCGCGGCCGACGTGCGGGTCGTTGCCATGCGTCATCACTCCTGCGGTGGTCGGTGCAGCCTTGCCCGCATGCGCCAGGCACGCGGCGGTAAGACCTGCACGTCCAGTATTGCGCGGGCATCATCCGCTGTCATGCGCGATTGCGGCATGAAGCGCCGCGCGATTCAGGGTGCATGCGGGACGCGCAGCGCGAGGTCCAGCCGCTCGTGGCAGACAAAGACACCGCACGTGGCGTCGTAATCCCAGCGCTCCGCCGCGCAGGCATCGGCGCCCACATGGTGGAGCAGGTTGACCGAGTTGGGGATACCGCCGCGGACCCGATGCGATACCGCGGTGCCGGCCTGCACCACCCACAGGGGACGGCCGCCAGGCGCCGGCAAGGGACTGACGTAGGGCAGATGGATGTGCCCCCCCAGCACCAGCTGCGCGCCGGCCGCCGCCCACGCATCGGCAGCCTGCGCGTGGCCACGCAGCAGGTTGCGCCGGTCGGCGGCGTCGATCACCGCCATCGGTTGATGCACCACCACCACCCGCAGTTGACCCGGCGCTGCCTGGCGCAGCCGGCTCGCCACCCGCTCGATCTGCGCCGGCGACACCTCACCCTGTTTGTGCCGCCACCAGCGCGTGGTGTTGACCCCCAGCACCAGCCACTGCGGCGACGACCACGCCGGCTCCAGCTCGTCGCCGAACGCTGCGCGGTAGCGTGCGTAGGGCGCCCGCAGGCGGGTCGCCAGGGCGTACAACGGGATGTCGTGGTTGCCTGGGATCGCCAGGAATGGCGCCGGCAGGCTGGCAACGAACGCGTGCGCCGCGGCGAACTGCGCCGGTCGCGCGCGCTGGGTCAGGTCGCCGGACAGCACCACCAGCGCCGGACGGCTCTCATGCACCAGGCGCCGCAGCGCTTCCTGCACCGGCGCCCGTTCGGTGCCGAAATGCGAGTCGGACATGTGTAGCAGCACGCTCACGGTTGCCGTTCCCGCGGCACCAGCAAGCGAAGCGGCTGTGGCGCGACCCGGAAGCGCAACGGCAGCGGCAGGCGCACGATCTCGCCATCGATGGCCAGCTTCAGTTGCCGGCGGCGCGGCAAGGCAACCTCCAGCTCGGTGAAGGCGAAACTGTCGACCTTCTCCACGTCGCCCAGGTGCCCGAACAGCCCGCGCACCGCCGTGAGAATCATGCGCCAGCGCGCCAGCGGCGGCAGCACGATGCCGACCAGCGCGCCATGGCCCAGCGCGGCGGCCTCAGGAATGCCGATGCTCTCCAGTTGCAGGCGGTTGTCGCCCACCACCAACGTGGTGCTGCGTCGAACCTGCCGCTGGCCGTCCTCGCAGAGCGACAGGCGCAGGTCCGGGTAATCGCCCAGCAGAGCCCGCAGGCCGGACAGCAGCGCGACCAGGCGGTGGCGACCGAAGCGACGCTTGTCCTGCTCGCGCCGTTCGAGCAGTTCGGGGTAGAGCCCCAGGCTCGCGTTCACCAGGAACACGCGGTCGTTGACCATACCCACCTGCACCGGCGTTTCCTGCGCGTCGAGCAGGCCGCGCATGCCCGCGCCGGCGTCGCCCTCGGGAAGGCCATGGCAGCGACCGAAGAAGTTGAACGTACCTTGCGGCAGCACGCCCAGCGGCAGCCCGGCCGGCAGCACGGCCTGTACGACCGCGTTGATGGTGCCGTCGCCGCCAGCAACCACCACGGCACCCTCCTGCGCCCGCGCCGCCGCAACCGCCTGCTTGGCCATCTCGCCCAGCTGCCGCGGGCGTTTCGCGCAGAACAGCCGGTAGGGGTGTCCGACCGCGTCGAGCGTGCGGCGGATGGTCCGCTCCGTGGCACCCGCATCACCGCTGCCGGAGCGGCGGTTGAGCACCACGAAGAACGGTCGTTGGCGGTCTGGCGCCGGGGGCATGGACCTCCTTACATGCGTGGGTTGGAAAGCTCTGCAAGGAAGTGAGTGAACACCCTGGGCTCTATCAGCAGGGTGAAGACCACGCCGAAGGCCGCACCCCACAGATGCGCGCTGTGGTTGATGTTGTCGCGGCCGGCGCGGTCCATGTAGATGGAGTAGCCGACGTAGAGCACGGCATACAGCACGGCCGGCATCGGCAGCACGAACACGATGATCTTCGACCAGGGCGCCAGCAGCACGTAAGTGAACAGCACCGCCGATACCGCGCCCGAGGCGCCCAGGCTGTGGTAGTTCGGGTTGCGGCGGTTCTTGATGTAGGTGGGCAGGATCGAGACGACCAGCGCGGCGATGTAGAACAACACGAAGCCGAGCCGACCCAGTTCAGCCGAGTAGAACTGCTCGATCAGCCGTCCGAAGAAGAACAGCGTGATCATGTTGAACAACAGGTGGCCGAAGTCCGCGTGCACCAGCCCGTAGGTCACCAGGCGGTGGTATTCGCGGTGGCGCTGGATCGCGGGCGGCCACAGGATCAGGTCGTCCAGCAGCTTGGGCTTGTTGAACGCCAGGAACGATACGACGCAGGTGATGGCGATGATGGCCAGGGTGATCATGAGCGCTGGGGCTTCCTGAGCAACGGGCGGACCGTCCATCTTGGCGTCAGCCTCGCGGCTTGTCGACTTGCGCAGTCACGGGTGCGACATCCGGGCGTATCATGCGCGGCTTTATCCGCCCGCTCCCCACGGACACGCATGGAACCGATTCGCTATCTGCATCTGGACGTCTTTGCTGCCACCTGCGGCGGTGGCAACCACCTGGGCGTGGTGACCGACGCGCGCGACTGGAGCGACGATGCGATGCAGCGTTTCGCGCGCTGGACCGCGCTGGTGGAAACCACCTTCCTGCTGCCGCCCTCGACGCCGGGGGGAAGCTACCGCGTGCGCATTTTCACGCCGCAGCACGAGATTGCGTTCGCCGGCCATCCCAGCGTCGGCAGCGCGCACGCGGTGCTGGCCTGCGGACTCGCACAGCCGGTTGATGGCCTGCTCTGGCAGGAATGCGGCGCCGGCGTGTTGCCGATCCGCGTCGAAGGCGAGGGTGAGTCGCGCGACCTGCTGCTGAAATCGCCCGGCGAGCGGGTGCTCGCCACCGGCCGCGACGCGCACCCGCTGCTGGAAGCCACGCTGGGCGGCATCGAGCTGGGCGTGCTGCCACCGGCGCTGGTCGACGGCGGGCGCCGCTGGTGGCTGGCCGAGGTCGCCGACGAGGCGAGCCTGCGCGGCTGGCTGCCCGACCACAGCGCCATCGGCGCGCTGGCCCGCGCCACCGGCAGCATGGGCCTGTGCGCGTTCGCACGCAGCGCGTCAGGGGACTACCAGCTGGTGGTGCGCGCCTTCCCCGCCGGCGTGGGTATCGTCGAGGACCCGGCATCGGGCGCCGCCAACGGCCTGATCGCGGCCTACATCGCCCAGGCCGAGCCGCACGGTGCGCTCGCGCGCGGCTACGCGATCAGCCAGGGCCGCGAGATGGGCCACGACGCCCGCCTGCTGGCACGCATCGAGCCAGAGGCGATCTGGGTCGGTGGACGCGCCCGCACGGTGGTCGACGGCCTGCTGCGCTGGAACGGCGCGTGAGCGGCGCGCCGCAGGTCTGGGTCGATGCCGACGCCTGCCCGGGGCCGATCAAGGACATCCTGTTCCGCGCCGCCGAACGCGCGCAGGTGATGGTCACGCTGGTCGCCAACCAGATGCTGCGCACGCCGTCCACGCGCTGGGTACGGGCGATCCAGGTAGCCGGCGGGTTCGACGTGGCCGACAACGAGATCGTGCAGCGGCTGGCCGCGGGCGACCTGGTGGTGACGCAGGACATCCCGCTGGCCGCGCAGGCGATCGACAAGGGCGCGCTGGCGCTGCACCCGCGCGGCGAGCTCTACACGCGCGAGACCATCGCGCAGCGGTTGTCGATGCGCAATTTCATGGACGAGCTGCGCGGCGCCGGCGTGGATACCGGCGGCCCGGCGGCATTCCATGCGCGCGACCGGCAGGCCTTCGCCAACCAGCTCGACCGCTGGCTGCAGCAGCGGCCGAAGAGCTCGCAAGTGGGCGTAGGGTGGGCTTCACCCCACCGACTCTGATCACCGGCGAGAGCCGGTGGGCTGAAGCCCCACCCTACGGTCCATCGAGGTGCGCGCGGCGCGCGGCCACCTGCGCCAGCGCCGCCCAGTCCAGCCCCTCGCCGCCGGCGGCCAGCGCCTCGATCAGCGCATCGCGCACCACGCCGGCGAACGGCAGCGGCACCCGCGCCGCCTCGCCCGCGGCGAGTGCGAGGTTGACGTCCTTCAGGCCCAGCGGCAACGCGAAGCCCGGCGGTGCGTAGCGCTCTTCGGCGATCAGCCGTCCGTAGCCCTGGTAGGCCGGCGCGGCGAACAGCGTGCTGGTCATGATCTCCAGGAAATCGGCCGCGCTGACGCCGTGCGCCCGCGTCAGCGCGGTGGCCTCGGCCATGCTCTCGATCGCCGAGGCGAGCATGAAGTTGCCGGCCAGCTTCACCACGTTGGCGCGCTCGGGCGCCTCGCCGACCGGCCACAGCCGGCTGCCCAGCACCTCCAGCAGCGGCCGCACCGATTCGACCACGTGCGGGTGGCCGGCCACCACGATGTTGAGCTTGGCCGCGGCGGCCATGTCCGGCCGTCCGAACACCGGCGCGGCGACATAGCCCAGCCCGCGCTGCGCGTGCGCCTCGGCCAGCTCGCGCGCCAGCGCTACCGAGATGGTGGTGTGGTTGACGTGCACGGTGTCGCGATCCATCTCGTCCAGCACGCCACCGTCGAGGAACACCTCGCGCACCGCCTGGTCGTTGGCCAGCATGCTGTGCACGACCTGGCCCTGCACCGCCCGCCCGGGCGTACGCGCGACCTTGGCGCCGAGCGAGGCGAGCGGTTCGGTGGGGCCTTCGGAACGGTTCCACACGGTCAGCGCGTGGCCCGCGGCAAGCAGGTTGCTGGCCATGGCGCTGCCCATGGCGCCAAGGCCGAGGAAGCCGATGTTCATGGGAGTTCTCCTGTCGAGCGGCCGGTTAATGGAACACCGGCGGTGTTGAAGGCATGCAAACGCGCCGCCCGGGAGGCTTCCGCCCACCGGTCACTTGCGGCCCCGCAACGGACTCAAGCCCGACCCGCGGTTCCGGCGCTCACGCCACCTCGCCGGCGGCATGGCCCGATGCCCAGGCCCACTGGAAGTTGTAGCCCCCCAGCCAGCCGGTCACGTCGACCACCTCGCCGATGAAGTACAGCCCCGGCACGCGCTTCGATTGCATGGTGCTGGAGGACAGGCCGTCGGTGTCCACGCCGCCGAGGGTCACCTCCGCGGTGCGGTAGCCCTCGGTGCCGCTGGCGACCAGCGGCCAGTCGTTGATGCGCGCGCCGATCGCGACCAGCTCCGCCTCGCGGTACTGGCGCATGGGACGGTTGCCGAAATCGAGCTCGCACAGGCGTTGCGCCAGCCGCTTCGGAAGCACGTCGCCCAGCACGGTCTTCAACTCCGCCGCCGGGCGTACCGCGCGCTGCGCAGGCAGCCAGTCGGCGGCGTCGCGGTCGGGCAACAGATCCAGCCGCAGTTCCTCGCCCGGTTGCCAGTAGGAGGAGACCTGCAGGATCGACGGCCCGCTGACGCCGCGATGGGTGAACAACAGCCCCGCGCGGAACGCCTGCCGCCCGCAGCGCGCCTCGGCCGCCAGGGCCACGCCGGCCAGGTCCGCGTAGCGCTCCTGGTGTTTGCCGCTCAGCGTCAGCGGCACCAGCCCGGCACGCGTGGGCAGCACGGCGTGGCCGAACTGGCGCGCCAGTTCGTAGCCGAAGCCGCTGGCGCCCATGCTCGGTATCGACAGTCCGCCGCTGGCGACCACCAGCGATTCGGCATGCACTTCACCGCGCGCCGTGGCCACGCTGAAACCGGCCTCGCCGTGGCGCACGCGCTCCACCGCGCAGCTGGTCTCCACCCGTACGCCGGCCGCCGCACACTCGTCCAGCAGCATGCGCACGATCTGCTTGGAGGAGTCGTCGCAGAACAGCTGGCCGAGCTCCTTCTCGTGGTAGGCGATGCGGTGCTTCTCCACCAACGCGATGAAGTCGGCCGGCGTGTAGCGTGCCAACGCGGACTTGGCGAAGTGCGGGTTGGCCGACAGGTAGTTGGCCGGCGTCACGCCCAGATTGGTGAAATTGCAGCGCCCGCCGCCGGACATCAGGATCTTCTTGCCCGGTTTGTTGGCGTGATCGAGCACCAGCACGCGCCGCCCGCGCTGGCCGGCGGTGATCGCGCACATCAGGCCAGCGGCACCCGCGCCGATGATGAGGACGTCTGTTTTCATTAAGTGACAGGGAGCGCGCACCGGGCGCCGGCCGCGCATTATGGCCGAGCGCTTACACTTCCCGCTTTCCAACCCTCAAGGTGCCCACCATGCCCTCCTTCGACGTCGTCTCCGAAGTGGACAAGCACGAACTGACCAACGCGGTCGACCAGGCCAACCGCGAGCTGGCCAACCGCTTCGACTTCAAGGGCGCCGACGCCAGCTACGAGCTGGACGGCTACGTGATCACCCAGCGCGCGCCCAGCGATTTCCAGTTGCAGCAGATGCTCGACATCCTGCGCGGCCGCCTGACCAGCCGGAAGATCGACATCCGCGCGCTGGACGTGGCCGAGCCGGAGGTGAACCTGGCCGGCGCGCGGCAGAAGATCACCGTCAAGCAGGGCATCGAGCAGCCGGTGGCCAAGAAGCTGGTGGCGGAGCTGAAGGCGGCCAAGCTCAAGGTCGAGGCGCAGATCAACGGCGACAAGCTGCGCGTGACCGGCAAGAAGCGCGACGACCTGCAGCTGGCGATCGCCCACCTGCGCAAGTCCGACGTCGAGCTGCCGCTGCAGTTCGACAATTTCCGCGACTAGCGCTGTGGGAGCACCCTTGGGCGCGACCGACATCCCGGTCGCGGCCAAAGGGCGCTCCTGCAGGGGTTACGAACCCTGCCCCGCGACGATGTTCACGCTCACCGCGAGGATGAACACGTTGAAGAAGAACGCGATCACGCCGTGGACCAGCACCATCCGGCGCAACTCGCGGCTGGTGACCTGCACGTCGGAGACCTGGAAGGTCATGCCGATCACCACCGCAAAATAGGCGAAGTCCCAGTAGTCCGGCTCGCCGCCGCCGGGAAAGTCCAGTCCCCTGTGCTGCTCGCCGTAGCCGCCGTAGTAGCCGTGCGCGTAATGCAGCGCGAACAGCGTGTTGAGGAAGCCCCAGCTGAGCATGATGCTCGCGGCCGCCACCACGATGCCGAGCAGCCCGCCGGTCTTGCCCGCCTCCAGTTCGGTGCCCAGCGCCACCAGCACCACCGTGGAGATCGCCACGCCGCTCCACAGAATGCCCCAGCGTCCAGGGTCCTGGCGGCGCGCCTTCTCGCGCATGCCCGCCGGCGTGGCGCGGGCAAATTCGCGCAGTTGCAGCGCCATGAACGACAGTGCGCCGGCATCGAAGCCGAGCAGGAACGCGGGCGCCGGATGCATGCCCAGTCCCCATGCCGCCACCGCCACCGCCAGCAGCACGATGCCGCCGATGAGCAGCGAAGGCCGCACCCGCAGCGCATGCATTACACCGCGGCGATGGTGTCGCTTGCCGTGGGGATGGGGATCGCTCATGAGGCCTCCTGCGACCGGCGCGGGCCAGAGTGTGGCCGACGCCGCGCAGCGGGCACAACGGGATCAGGCGCGCAGGTCGGCGAACTCGGGGTGCCGGCGCAGCCAGGCCGCCGCGTAGGCGCAAGCGGGCACCACCATCCAGCCTTCGGCGCGAGCGGTTTCCATCGCGGCCTGGGTCAGCGCCGAGGCGATGCCGCGGCCTTCCACAGCGACCGGCACGCCGGTGTGGGTGATCGTCATGACCTTGCCGGACAGTCGGTAATCCAGCTCGCAAGGCTGGCCGTCCACCACGGTTTCGAAACGCTGGGCGGAGGGATCGTGCCGGACGTCGAAGCTCATGCCGATGCTCGTCAGGGAAAGCCGCCAGCTTACGGCCAGCGCCGGCAAAACGCGCGTGAAGCGGCTGCCAGCGCGTGTTCGCGTGGCCTGAATGGCCAGGCGGCCACACTGACCCGCCCCTCCGAGCCCAAGGAAAACGCCATGAAGAAATCCGCTTCTGCCACCTGGACCGGCGGCCTGAAAGACGGCCAGGGCACGATATCCACCCAGACCGGCGTGCTGCGCGAGGCGCCATTCGGCTTCAAGTCGCGCTTCGAGGACGGACCCGGTACCAATCCGGAGGAACTGATCGGCGCCGCGCTGGCCGGTTGTTTCTCGATGGCGCTGTCGCTGGGCCTGGGCAATGCCGGGCTGACACCGGAGCGGATCGACACGAAGGCGCAGGTGACGCTGGACAAGCAGGGCGACGGCTTCGCCATCACCACCATCGCGCTGAACTGCCGCGCCCGTGTGCCAGGCGCCGATGCGGACACGTTCCAGCGCATCGCGCAGGAGACCAAGCAGGGTTGCCCGGTGTCCAAGGTGCTGCGCGCCGACATCTCGCTCGACGCCGCGCTGGAAAGCTGACCGGGTGCGCAGGGTGGGCTTCAGCCCACCTTCCGGCGCGACCGCGGTGGGCTCGAGCCCAGCCTACGCACCGGCCAGCAGGCGTCGTCCCACCAGCGCCGGATCGGCCGCCATCACCCGGTTGCGCCCCGCGTGCTTGGCCGCGTACAGCGCCGCATCGGCGCGTTGCAGCAGGGCGCCCACCTCATCCACGCCCGGCTCGGCCGCCGCGGCGCCGATCGACACGGTCAGCTGCAGCAGGTGCCCGTCGACCAGCAGTGGCGTGGTCTCGACCGTGCCGCGGATGCGTTCGGCCAGCACCAGCGCCTGCTCCAGGTTGGTGTCCGGTGCCAAAACCACGAATTCCTCGCCGCCGATACGCCCGATCACGTCGCCGCCGCGCAGCGTCGCCCGGATGCTGTCGACCAGCGCCAGCAGCACCTTGTCGCCACCGCCGTGACCGAAGCGGTCGTTGATGCTCTTGAAGTGGTCGGCGTCGATCATCAGCACGCTCATCGAGCGTCCCGCGCGCTGGGCCTGGGACAGCATCCGGGTGGCGCTTTCGGTCAGCGCCAGGCGGTTCTTCACGCCGGTCAGCGTGTCGACCCGCGCCAGCAGATGCAGTTCGCGCTGCAGCGTCTCGTTGTAGAGCAGCAGGAAACCGATGCTGAGGAACAAGGGCTGCATGCCCGAGAGCAGCACGTAGAGGTAATTGACCGTGTCCGGCTGGATGATGTCGGCCGGCGGGTTGAGGTCGAACCACAGCTGGCCGTTGCGCCACACCAGCAGCAGTGCGGCCCCGGCGCACATCACCACCAGTGCCATCCGCGCCCGCGTGCCTTGCCGCACGCCGCCGCGCAGCAGCGCCTGCATCCGCAGTGCGATGTCGGCCATGATCGCGGCCGAGCCCCACATCACGCGCACGCGGTAGTCCGGGTCGACCACCCCGAACCAGGCCACGCCCAGCCAGCCGACCACGCCGATGGCCAGTACGGTGCGCCAGCGCAGCGATTCGCCCAGCAACATGCGCAGGGCGACCACCGACATGCCCTGCGCCAGCAAATTGAGTGCATTGCCGCCCAGCAGCAACTGCGCCGGGTGCAGCCAGGCCTGCGCCGCCAGCATCGTCCAGCCGGCCGACTCGACTGCCAGCGCGGCGGCGCGCAGCTTCAGGCTGGTACGCGCGGCGCCCGGCCCGCCGTGGGTACCCGCCCACAGCAGAATGGCCAGCACCAGCGACTGGACGGCACTGATCAACGACAGCGTTTCGATATGCATGGGCATGCTGGGCTCTCCCCGCGCCCGAACGTGACGATGGCGCCCGCCCTGGATATCGCGTGTCCGCGATGGCGTCCTGTGCCCGGTCGTCGCCTGTCATATCGGCGCTGGCTGGCTCGACTTTAGCGTTGACAGCGTCCGCAAGTTCGATACTTTCCACGCAAAACGCCCCTTTTACGGACGCCGGATGGCTACCCAGATCCCCTCCCGCAACAGCTGCCTGCCGCGCATGACCGCGGGCGAGAAGCGCTTCTCCGAGCGGCTGGAGCAGAAACTGGAGGACGATTACCTGCTCTGGTACGACGTGCCCGTCGGCCTGAAGCAGCGCCGCCCGGACTTCGTGGTGTTCCACCCGCGCCGCGGGCTACTGGTGCTGGAGGTCAAGGACTGGAAGGCCGAAACCATCCAGCACGCCGACAGCACCCAGTTCACCCTGGTCACCGAGCGTGGCCTGGTGAAGGAGAACCACCCACTGCTGCAGGCGCGCGCCTATGCGCTGGAAATCGGCGTGGTGCTCGAACGCGATCCGGCGCTGCGATTTCCCGAAGGCCACCGCCATGCCGGCAAGATCATCATGCCGTGGGCCTGGGGCGTGGTGTTGTCCAACATCAGCCGCAAACAGTTCGAAGAGGGCGGGCTGGATGCGGTGATCCCGCCGCATCTGGCGATCTGCCGCGACGAGTTCTACGAATCGGTGGAATCGGAAGATTTCCAGGAGCGGCTGTGGGCGATGTTTCCCCATGCCTTCCCGGTCGCCATGACGCTGCCGCAGATCGATCGCGTGCGTTGGCACCTGTTCCCCGAGTTGCGGGTGGAACCCGGCAGCGGCCAGTTCGGGCTGTTCGGCCCGACCGACGCGGCGGTGCGCCCGCTGGAGATTCCCGAACTGGTCAAGGTGATGGACGCCCAGCAGGAGCAGCTGGCGCGCTCGCTCGGCGACGAGCACCGGATCATCCACGGCGTGGCCGGTTCGGGGAAGACCATGATCCTGGGCTTCCGCGCCATGCAGCTGGCGCGCGCGATGAACCGGCCGATCCTGGTGCTCTGCTACAACAAGACCCTCGCCGCGCGGCTGGAGCAGCTGATCGGCGAGCGCGGCCTGGCCGAGAAGGTGCAGGTCTACAACTTCCACAAGTGGTGCCACAAGATGCTCACGGCCTACCACGTGGAGCTGCCGCCGAAAGGCTCGGACGGCTTCTTCGAGCAGATGGTCGAGCGGGTGATCGCCGGCGTCGACAAGGGCCAGATCCCGCGCTTCCAGTACGGCGCGGTGCTGGTCGACGAAGGCCACGACTTCGAGCCGGACTGGTACAAGCTGATCGTGCAGATGATCGACCCGGCCACCAACTCGCTGCTGGTGCTCTACGACGATGCGCAGAACATCTACGGCAAGACCGACCGGCGCAGGGTGAGCTGGAAAAGCCTCGGCATCCAGGCGCAGGGCCGCACGACCATCCTCAAGCTCAACTACCGCAATACGCTGGAGATCCTGGCGGTGGCGCGCGGCTTCGCCAACGAGTTGCTGGTCGAGCGCGACGACGATGGCGATGGCGTGCCGCTCGTCGCCCCCGAGAGCGCCGGCCGCCGCGGCGCCGTGCCGGAACTGATCCGTGTGGAGACGGCCGCCGCGCAGCTCACCGTGCTGATCGCCCAGTTGCGCGACGAGCACGCACACGGCCGGCCGTGGTCGGACATGGCCGTGATTTTCCGCAACCAGTGGGAAGGCGAGAAGCTCGCCGGGGCGCTCGAGCGCGAAGGCATCCCCGGCCGCCTGGCCGAGGGCCGCGGCAAGGGCGCGCTGTTTGCCGTCGGCGACACGGTCAAGCTGGTCACCATGCATTCGAGCAAGGGGCTGGAGTTCCCGTTCGTGGTGATCCCGGGCCTGGGGTCCTTGCCCAAGGAAGGCAAGGACGAGGCGGAGGAGGCGCGCCTGCTCTACGTGGCGATGACGCGCGCGACCGAGCGGCTGCTGCTGATCCACCACGACGATTCGGTCTTCAGCAAGCGCATCCGCGATGCGATCAACCAGGTGCAGGACCAGCTCGTCGCCCTGCCGGCCTGAGGATCGCGCCCCGCTCGCCCCCATCCACCCTTCGGGCACCTTTCCCCGTGAACGGGGGAAGGATCGGGCGTGCAGCCACGTCGCACGTGAAGCCTTCCCCGTTCACGGGGGAAGGTGCCGACAGGCGGATGGGAGAAGCCTTGCCGCAGCCCCATGCCTTTGGGCACACCCCTCGACCCCCAACCACCCGCTAGGCTGGCCGTTTCCGCAACAAGGGGAACACCGTGCGCAAGACCCTACAGGCCACGCTGCTGGCCGCCACGCTGCTGGCCGGCTCCGCCGCCCCTGCCATCGCCGCCGACAAGCCCGCCGCCGACGCCAGCCACGATGGCTACCACCTGCCACCCTTCCCCGCCGACGCGCACGCCCGGCAGACGGCGCAGATCGACGGCCACACGCTCAAGTACACCGTGACCGTCGGCGCGTTGCCAGTGCGCGACGCCAAGGGCAACACGGTCGCCGAGGTGGTCTACACCGCCTACACCATGGACGGCGCCGACCGCCCGGTGACTTTCGCGCTCAACGGTGGCCCGGGCGCCTCGTCGGTCTACCTCAACCTGGGCGCCATCGGCCCCAAGCGCGTGGACTTCGGCGTCGAAGGCGACAACCCGTCCGACCCGGCCACGCTGCACGACAACCCCGGCAGCTGGCTGCCCTTCACCGACCTGGTGTTCATCGACCCGGTCGGCACCGGCTTCAGCCGCGCGCTGGTCGACGACAAGAAGGCCACCGAACTCTTCTACAGCACCGACAGCGACATCAAGTACCTCTCGCGCATCGTCTACGACTGGCTGGTCAAGAACGGCCGCCTGCAGTCGCCCAAGTATCTGGTCGGCGAGAGCTACGGAGGCTTCCGTGGCCCGCGCATCACCGACTACCTGCAGACCCAGCTCGGCGTGGCGATGAAGGGCGTGGTGCTGGTTTCGCCCTACCTCGACCCGGCCGCCTTCAACGACGAGAACGTCTCGCCGCTGCCGTGGATGCTGACCCTGCCCTCGATCGCCGCCGCGCACCTGGAGCGCGAGCACAAGCTCACGCCCGAGGCGATGGCGCAGATCATCGAATACACCCGCGGCGAATACGCCAGCGACCTGATGCGCGGCCGGTCCGATCCCCAGGCCACCGAGCGGGTGATCAAGAAGGTGACCGAACTGACCGGTCTCGACCCGCTGTTCGTGCGCCGCTCCGGCGGCCGGATCGAAACCCAGGCCTACCTGCGCGAGGTCTATCGCGCCGAAGGCAAACTGGGCAGCCGCTACGACTCCAACGTCACCGCGTGGGACCCGTTCCCCTACGCACCGCGCCAGCGCACCGGCGACCCGATCCTGAACGGCATCATCGCGCCGACCACCACGGCCATGGTCGATTTCGTCACCCGCACCGTGGGCTGGAAGTACGCCGGCCGCTACAACGCACTGAGCTACGAGGTGAACAAGCTCTGGCACGAGGACGACGACGCCGACGAGGGCTCGGTCTCGCAACTGCGCGAGGCGGTCGCCAACGACCCGGGCCTGCGCGTGCTGATCGCGCACGGTTGGGACGATCTCTCCTGTCCGTTCATGGCCTCGGTGCTCATCGTCGACCAGATGCCGCCGATGGGCGATGCGACCCGCGTGCAGGTGAAGAATTACCCGGGCGGGCACATGTTCTACGCGCGCCCGGACAGCCAGGCGGCCTTGCTGAAGGACGTCAGGGCGCTCTACGGCGCACGCTGAGTGCGAAGGTGCCGGCTTCTGCGCGAGCCGGCACCCTTACACTGTCGCCTGGCCATCAGGGATGATTCCATCCAATGCAAGCTGTTCTGCCGCAAGTCCGGCTATTTCACCCGCCCGCAAGCCTTTGCCTAAGACGTGCAGCGGGAAGTCAACGACTCCGCTGGCGGCGAACCGGTCCATCCGCGTGGTCCACGTTCTGCGATCGACCAGCGGCGGTAGTCTTGGGCCCACCTCGCTGACCGTTTCGGTCGGGTACGAAGGCCCGTAACGCAGGGTCCACCCGCCGAGCGCAACTCTCCACCCCAAACCGCCGGTGCCGCCATGACCGAGCTGCTCACGCCCGACATCCTCGCCGCCCAGCCGCTCGATCATGCACACGCGCTTTCGGCGCGCTGCTATACCGACCCGCGCATGCCGGCGCTCGATGCCAGGGCCGTTTTCGCGAAGAGCTGGCAGTGGGTCTGTCACCAGTCGCAACTGGCCGGCGTGGGCCACCACGTGGTCACCACCATCGCCGGTCTGCCGATCGTCGTGGTGCGCAGCGACGCCGCCACCATCCGCGCCTTCCACAACGTCTGCCGCCACCGCGCCGGCCCGGTCGCCAGCTGCGATGGCAAGGGCGCGACCGCCTTGCGCTGCCGCTACCACGGCTGGACCTACGGCCTGGATGGCGTGCTGCGCGGCGCCCCGGAGATGGGGCGGACACCCGACTTCGATCCTTCGACGATCCGCCTGCCCGAGGCGCGCGTGCAGGTGTGGCAGGGCCTGGTCTTCGTCGCCACCGGCGAGGCGCCGCCGTTCGGCGAGGTCGTCGAGGGCATCGACGCACGCCTTGGCGAGGGCCGCTCGCTGGCCGGCTTTGAGTTCCACCATCGCGCCAGCTGGGACGTCGCCTGCAACTGGAAGGTGTACGTGGACAACTACCTGGAGGGTTACCACGTGCCGCACATCCATCCGGGGCTCAACAGCGTGCTGGACTACCGCAGCTACGTCACCGAGACGGCGCGGTGGTACTCCTTCCAGTACAGCCCGCTGGACAGCGCGGACGAGCTCTACGGCAGCGGCGAGGCGCTCTACTACTTCCTCTACCCGAACACGATGCTCAACATCCTGCCCGGCCGGCTGCAGACCAACCGCGTGCTGCCGCTGGGCGTGGACCGCTGCCGCGTCGAGTTCGACTTCTACTACGCACCGGACGCCTCGCCGGAAGCGCGCGCCCGGCGCGAGCGCGACGTCGCCTTCAGCGACGAGGTGCAGGACGAGGACGTGACCATCTGCGAGGACGTGCAGCGCGGGCTGGCGTCCGGTTCGTACGAGAGCGGTCGGTTGAACCCGCTGCGCGAGAACGCGGTCCACCACTTCCACGAACTGCTGCGCCGCGCCTACCGCGAGCACGCGTGAACACCCCCGACACCCTTGCAGGAGCGCACCCTGTGCGCGACCGCGGGTTGCCACGGTTCCACGCGAGCGGCAGACGCGCAGTCGCGCACAGGGTGCGCTCCTACAGGAAGGGCGCGGCATGAACTCGCGCCCGCTCGGCCAGCTCGCGCTGATCGCCCTGGTCATCGGCAACATGATCGGCTCGGGCGTATTCCTGCTGCCCGCGGCGCTGGCGCCCTACGGCGCGGCAAGCCTGCTTGGCTGGGCGCTGACCCTGGCTGGCGCGCTGCTGCTGGCACTGGTCTACGCGTGGCTGGCGGGCGCGATCCGCAACCACGGCGGCGCCTACGGCTACGCGCGGCGTGCGTTCGGCGATGGCACCGGCTTCGTGGTGGCATGGAGCTACTGGGTCTGCACCTGGAGCGCCAACGCGGCAATCGCGGTGGCCTTCGCCGGCAGCCTCGGCGCGCTGTGGCCGGCCGCCACCGCCACGCCGCTGCGCTCGGCCGCCTGCGCGCTGGGCGCGTTGTGGCTGTGCACCGCGGTGAACCTGGCCGGCGTGCGCGAAGCGGCGCGCGTGCAGATGCTCACCACCCTGCTCAAGCTGGTACCGCTGGTGCTGTTCGGCCTGCTCGGCCTGGGCTGGGTGCATGCCGGCGCCTACCACCCGTTCAACCCCAGCGGCCTGCCGCTGCTGGGCGTCGCCACGTCGGTGGCCGCACTCACGCTGTGGGCCATGCTCGGCTTCGAGGCGGCCACCGTGCCGACCGGCGTGGTGCGCGATCCGGAGCGCACGGTGCCGCGCGCCACCGTGATCGGCATGCTGGTCGCGGGGCTGGCCACGATGCTCGCCTGCACTGTCGTCATCGGATTGCTGCCGCTGGACGAACTGCGCCGCTCCGCCGCCCCAATGGTGGCCGCCGCGGCGCGCGTGTGGGGACCGGCGGCGGGCACCGCGCTGGCCGTGGTGGCGACGATCTCGTGTTTCGGGGCGCTCAACGGCTGGGTGCTGCTGCAGGCGCAGACCCCGCTGGCGGCAGCACAGGACGGTCTGTTCCCGGCCCGTTTCGCGCGGCTCGACGCGCGCGGCACACCGGCCTTCGGGCTGGTGCTGGGCAGCGGCCTGGCCAGTGCGCTGATCGTGGCCAACTACAGCCGCACGCTGGTGGCGCTGTTCACTTTCTCGATCCTGCTCTCCACCGCCACTACGCTGCTGCCCTACGTGGTGAGCGTGCTGGCCTGGTGGCGTATCGAGCCGGCGGCCCGCCCGTGGCGGCGCTTGATCGCCGCCGGTGCGCTTGCCTATGCGCTGTGGGCGCTGGCCGGCACCGGTGTGGAGTCGCTGCTGTGGGCGGGCGTACTGGTGACGATGGGTCTGCCAGTGCTGCTTTGGCAGCGCCGGCGCTCGGCCCTCCGGTAAGCGGCGCTAGGGTGCTGCGGCCTGCCAGCGCAGCCAGTCGATGACCGCCGCGAGCGCGGGGAGAGGTCGCGTGCGGTCGGCACGGACGATCCAGTAAGCCGTGCCCAGTGGTACCTCCAGCGCACCAAACGGGCGCACCAGCGTCCCGGCCGCGAGTTCCCCGGCGACCAGGCGATGGCGTGCCAGCGCCACGCCCTGTCCCTGCTGCGCGGCGCGCAGCACCAGGTCCGAAGACGCATAGCGCGCGCCACCCTGCAGCGACAACCTGGACGGCCCGTGGGCCCGCCGCCACGACTCCCATGCCGCCTGCGGGTCGCGGTCGTGCAACAGGCGCAAACCGGCCAGTTGGGCGGGCCGCGTGGGGCGTCCGTGATCCAGCCAGTAGGCAGGGCTCATCACCGGGTACAGCGTGTCGTCCATCCATGGCTCGCAGTGCAGCTCCGGCCAGGGGCCCTGTCCCATGCGCAACGCCACGTCCAGGCGACCGTCGGCGAAACCTTCCAGCTTCTGCTCGACCAGCACCGACAGCTCGATCTTCGGATGCGCCTTCTCGAACGCAGGCAACCGGGGCAGCAGCCAGCGGATCGCGAACGAGGGCGTGGTCGACAGCGCGACCGAATGCGCCGGCCGCGCCTCGCGCAGCACTGCCACCGCACGTTCGATCTCCGCCAGCCCTGCGCATACGGCGCGGCCCAGCGCCTCACCCTGCGGCGTGAACACCAATCCCGCGCGCCCTGCGCCGGCATGCAGCAGCGGCACGCCCAGCCAGCGGTCGAGCTCGCGCAGATGGCGGCTCACCGACGAATGGGCCATGTCCAGTTCGCGCGCCGCGGCGCGCACGCCACGGTGCTGGTAGACCAGGGCGAAGGCGCGCAGGGCGTTGAGGGGCAGGTCCATGGTCGAAATTCTAGACCATAGCCGGCACCCTTCCGACCAGCGAAAAGCGCCAGTCTGTGGATGCTGCCCAATGGCAGCGACGCCACGGGAACGCCATGCACGACCTGCTCGCCTGCGCCGGCCTGCTGCTAGCCGCAGCGATCACGCCCGGACCGAACAACCTCGTGGTGCTGCGCGAGGCCGGCCACGGCGGCGTGCGCGCCGCCGCCGGCGCAATCGGTGGCATCGTGCTCGGCGGGCTGGCGCTGCTCGCCGTAGTCGCGGCGGGCGCCGGCACGCTGCTGTCGACACACGCCGCGTTGCGCGCGACGCTCGCGGCGCTCGGTGCGGCCTATATGGCATGGCTGGGCGTGCGCCTGCTGGGCAGCACTCCCGGTCCGGAATCCACGCGCGCGATCGCCCTGCCGACAGGCGCATGGGGCCTGTTCGCATTCCAGCTTCTCAACCCCAAGAGCTGGGCGATGGTCACGGCGATCGTCGCCGTCCGCCCCGTCGCCGATGCGGACGGCTACCTGCCGCTCGTCGTGCTCTTTACCGCCATTCCGCTGGCCTGCCTGTTGCTGTGGAGCTTCGCAGGGCAGCGGCTCGCCGCGCGCCTGGCGCATCCGCGCTCGCGGCGGCGCATCGATGCCGCCATGGGCGTGCTGTTGCTTGCCAGCGCGGCGTTGCTGCTGGTCGATTTTTGACTCCTGGAGAGAATGACATGACCCACCGTCCCCTTCGCCTCCTCGGCCTGGCCGGCAGCCTGCGCCAGGGATCCTGGAACCGGCGCCTGTTGCAGTCCGCCGCCACGATGGCACCGGCCGGCACCACCATGGAGGTCTACGACGCACTGGGCAGCGTGCCGCTGTTCGACGAAGACCTGGAACACGCAACAGCGGAAGGACCGCCCGGCGTGCGCGCGCTGCGCAAGGCGATCGCCGCGGCCGACGGTCTGGTGATCGCCACACCGGAGTACAACCACGCGTTGCCCGGCGTGCTGAAGAACGCACTGGACTGGCTCTCGCGCGAAGACGCGACCCTGGCTGATCTTCCGGTGGCCGTGCTCGGCGCCAGCAGCGGCCCGTGGGGAACGCGGCTGGCACAGGCCTCGCTGCGCCAGGTCCTGCATACCTGCGGCGCGCTGGTGATGCCTTCGCCCACGCTGTTCATCGCCCACGCGGCGG
The DNA here is from genome assembly GCF_017837635.1 of Frateuria flava. Classification (GTDB taxonomy): domain Bacteria; phylum Pseudomonadota; class Gammaproteobacteria; order Xanthomonadales; family Rhodanobacteraceae; genus Frateuria_A; species Frateuria_A flava. The sequence goes on along the minus strand of NZ_JAGJRS010000001.1, from coordinate 48,484 downwards.
AACGCTTCGATACGCAAAACGCAGTCGCCGATGCGGCGACGGGTGCGGCGTTGCAACGGTTCATGGACGCGTTCGCCGGATGGGTCCATCGCGTCGCGCCATCCCGTGCGGAAGCGGGCGCTGCGTGAGCCTGCAACGCAACGTACGGTGAACAGCGGACGCGCCAACGGGGCGGCGGGGACGTCTCGTGAACAAAGCCATTGCTAGCCTGCAAAGGATGTATGGATTTGCCCGCGCCATCGACAACGTTCCCGTCAGCGCATCGTCCGTGGGGCCGGTGCGCGATGCCTGGAAGGACAACGCTCGCCTGGCCCTGATCACGCTGGTGGTGTTCGGCCATAGCCTGGAGCCGCTGCGCGGTGTCGCCTCGATCGACGCGCTTTACCGCTTCCTGTACCTGTTCCACATGCCGGCCTTCGCGTTCCTGTCCGGCGCCGTGGCGGGAACCGACGTCAACCTGAAGCTGCTCAAGCGGATCACCTTCCAGTTGCTGCTGCCTTACCTGCTGTTCCAGGCGCTCTACGCGCTGGCGGCGCAGACGCCCGGCTGGCCGGATGCCGGACCCACGGGCGTCACCACGCCGTACTGGCTGCTGTGGTATCTGCCGAGCCTGGCGGCGTGGCGGCTGTTGCTGCCGCTGTTCATGCGCTTGCGCCATCCGCTGCTGCTGGCCTGCCTGTTCGCCCTGATGGCCGGCTGGGCGGACGACGTGGGGTATCGCATGTCGCTTTCGCGCACCGCCTCGTTCTTCCCCTTCTTCCTGATCGGCCATCTGTACGCACCGGCGTGGCGCGAGCGCCTGCGCGGTCCGCTGGCCTGCGCGCTGGCGCTGGCTACGCTGGTCGCGCTGGGCTGGGCCGCGAGCGCGGTGCCGGACCCGCGCTGGCTGTACGGCAGCAACGGCTACGCCGCGCTGGGGGTGGACTACGCGGCCGGCACGTTGTGGCGCCTGCTGCGGCTGGGCGCGGGCGTCGCCGGCAGTGCGGCGTTCCTCGCGCTGGTGCCGCGCCGCGCGTTCGCCGTCACGGCGGCCGGCGGGCGCAGCCTGCAGGCGTACCTCGCGCACGGCTTCATCGTGAAGTTCGCGGTGGCCGCGGGGCTGTTCGCCTGGCTGAAGGCCGGCCAGCCGCCACTGGTCAACGCGCTGGTGCTGTTGCTGGCCGCCTGGCTGCTGGTACGCCTGCTCTCCAGCGTGCCAGCCGAGCGGCTGCTCGGTCCGCTGACCAGCCCGCAATGGCTGGAGCGCTTCCTGTGGCGGGTGCCACCTGCCGGGGAACTCAAATCACCGGTGCGGCCGCGGGCCTGAGCACGGCGACCTGCTGCTCCATCGTCTTGGACAACGCCATCAGCCGACGCGCGTAGTCCTGCAGGCGGCGGTCCTCGTCCGTCTGCGGTTCCCAGCGCGGTACCGGCGTGGGCTTGCCGTCGGGGCTGTCCAGCGCCACGAAGACCATCACGCAACTGGTCGCCAGCCGCTGCTCGCCCTTGCGCAGGTCCTGCGCAAGCACGTCCACCGCCAGGTGCATGCTGCTGGTGCCGGTATGGATCAGCCGCGCGCGCACGGTGACCAGGTCGCCGATCAGGATCGGCGCGATGAACTGGATGCCGCTGACCGACACGGTCACGCAATACGCGCCGCTCCAGCCGACCGCGCAGGCGTAGCCGGCCTGGTCGATCCATTTCATCGCCATGCCGCCATGCACCTTGCCGCCGAAATTGACGTCGGTGGGCTGGGCGAGGAAGCGGAAGGTCACTTCGTTCTGCTGGCCGGGCATGGCGGTCCTGTGGTGTTCGGATCAGCGGCCGATTATGCCCGCACGCGCGGGCGGTCGAGTTCCAGTGCCATCGGCGTGGTGAGCACACCGGCGGGCGAGAAGCCTTCCGGCCCGGCCACGACGAAACCGAAATGCTCGTAGACCGGCACGGCCACGCGCGTGGCGTTGAGGGTGAAGCGGCGCGTGCCGGCGCGACGCAGCGCATCGGCCATCGCCCGCCGCCACAGCCGGCTGGCGATGCCGCGACCCTGGTAGCGCGTGCCGACGAAGAACTGAACCAGGTGGCTGTCGTCGCGCATCCCCGCGATACCCACCAGCACGCCGTCCAGCCAGGCCAGATGGAATCGCTGGCCCTCCCGCATGCGCTCGCGCAGCACCCGCGTGCCCAGTCGCGTCAGCAATGCCTGGCCGGCCTCGTGCGACTGGTCGGGCAGGATCCAGCGCCGGGCCACCCGGCGCGCGAGCAGGCTGATGGCCGGCGCATCGTCGAGGCGCCCCAGGCGAAGGTGCAGGTCGGACATGGCTACCCCGGCAGCGTCGGGCGACAGTGTGCGGCGCGTCCGGATCGAACGCCACGCCCGCTAGAGCGATCCACCGAGCCACCTCCAGCACAGCGCGATCACGCCGCTTGCCAACAACACGCGCCCCATGCCGACCTTGAAGCGCAGCATGGCCAGCATCGCCGCCGCCGCGATCACCGCCGACGGCCACTGCAGCGTCGTCCAGTGGGGATGCTCCAGCCGCAGCCAGCCGAACTGGCGCTCGTCCACGCGGCCGAACACGGTGTGCAGGGTGAACCAGACCGACAGGTTCAACACCACGCCCACCACCGCGGCGGTGACCGCCGACAGCGCCGCGTGCAGCGCCCGGTTGCTGCGCAGCGCCTCGATGTAGGGCGCGCCAAGGAAGATCCACAGGAAGCACGGCGCGAAGGTCACCCAGGTCGTCAGCACCGACCCGGCCACGCCCGCGGCCAGCGGCGACAGGCCAGCCTGGTGGTAGTAGGCGCCGAGGAAGGCGACGAACTGCACCACCATGATCAACGGCCCGGGCGTGGTCTCGGCCAGCGCCAGCCCATCAAGCATCTGTCCCGGGGTGATCCAATGGAACCCGACCACGGCGCGCTGGGCGATGTAGGCCAGCACGGCATAGGCGCCGCCGAAGGTGACCACCGCGGTCTGGCTGAAGAACAGCCCCTCGCGCGCCAGCACACTCTGGCGACCGAACGCGGCGATCACCGCCAGCACCGGCAGCCACCAGATCGCCAGCCAGGCCAGCGCCACCCGCCACGCACGCGCGCCCGAAGGCCGCGTATGCGTCAGCCGCCCCTGGCCCAGCAGGCGGTCGATGAGGAAATCGGACGACGCATCGGCCGCCGACGACGCCGGCGCCGGAAAGCGGCCCGGCGCCCACCAGCGTCCGAGCAGGCCCCACAGGCCGGCACCGAGCACGATCAACGGAAACGGTACGCGGAAGAAATAGATCGCCACGAACGCCAGTGCAGCGATCGCCACCATCATCCGGCTCTTCAGCGCCTTGCGGCCGATCCGGATGACCGCCTCGACCACCACCGCCAGGACCGCCGCCTTCAGTCCCATGAAGATCGCCAGCACCAGCGGCACCTGGCCGTAGAGCGCGTAGACGATGCTCAGCGCCAGGATGGTGACGAACCCCGGCAGCACGAACAGCACGCCGGCGACCAGGCCGCCGGCGGTCCGGTGCAGCATCCAGGCGATGTAGATCGCCAGCTGCGTAGCCTCGGGCCCCGGCAGCAACATGCAGTAGTTGAGCGCGTGCAGGAAGCGCGCGTCGCTGATCCAGCGCCGCGTGTCCACCAGTTCGCGATGCATCAGCGCGATCTGGCCGGCCGGGCCGCCGAAGCTGAGCATGCCGATCTTCGCCCAGACGCGGGTGGCTTCGCGCAGCGAAACCGGCAGGGTGTCGATCTCGGCAGGAGACCGCTCGTTCATCGGCACAGGTCCGGCATGGGTGGGAACAGGATCGGTCTGCCGGCGGTCCGCCTTGCCGCTGGCTGCCACGCGGCGGGTGCACGAGGGCAGTGTTATAAGCGCCGCATCCTACGCTGTGTGAAGCCTGGAGGGCGTTGGCCATGCTGACTGGAACCCTTCGTCGCAGGCACGCCGTGGCGGGCCTGGCCCTCATCCTGTTGACTGCCGCTTCGACCGCCTGTGGCCAGGCGCAGCCGCCTCTGCCACTCACCACCGTTGCCGACGCACCCCTGGCCGGCCGCGCCACGCGCTGGGACTACGCCAGCCTGGATCCGACGCGGCATCGCCTGTTCCTGGCGCACCTGGGTGACAGCGTGGTCACCGTCTTCGATACGCACCGCCAGCGTGTGGTCGCCGACATACCCGGCATCAGCAGCGTGCACGGGGTACTGGCGATTCCCGACCTCGACCGGGTGTTCGCCTCGGCCACCGGCAGGGACGAGGTGGTGGCGATCGACGCCAGGAGCCTGAAGGTCCTCGCGCGGATGCCGACCGGCGATTATCCCGATGGCATGGCTTACGCACCCGAGGCACACAAGCTCTATGTGTCCAACGAACACGGCGGCAGCGATACCGTGATCGACGTGCGCAACAACCGGCGCGTCGGCACCATCGCGCTCGGTGGCGAAGTGGGCAACACGCAATACGACCCGGTGTCGGGTCACGTCTTCGCCAACGTGCAGACGCGCGCCGAGCTGGCCGAGATCGACCCGGCGACCGACCAGGTCGTCGCGCGCATCCGGCTGGCGGGCGCGCGGGGCAACCACGGCCTCTACATCGACGCCCCTGCGCGACTGGCCTTCATCGCCTGCGAGGACAACGCCACGCTGCTGGTGCTGGACCTGCGCAGCCGTCGCGTGGTGGGCTCGTTCGAAACCGGCGACGGCCCCGACGTGCTTGCGTTCGACCCCGGGCCGGGCTGGCTGTACGTTGCCAGCGAATCCGGCGAGGTGGCGCTGTTCGAAGTCAAAGGGCGCCGCGTCCGGGCGCTCGGGCGAGGCACGCTGGGACCGAACGCACACGTCGTGGCGGTGGACCCGGCCACGCATCGCGCCTACTTCCCGCTGAAGGACTGGAACGGCAAGCCGGTGCTGCGGATCACCGCGCCCACCGTTCCGAAGTGACGACTAGCGGCGTCCGCGCAGGTGCCGGACGCTGTCTTCCCATGGCGAGGCCTGCGCGCGCAGGCGCAGCAGCCAGCAGCCGTGGATGTCGGCGCGACGGGCGAAGTCGAACGGGATGCTGGCGGCGCTCCAGTCCTCGATGGTGAAGCGCTCTTCCAGCGCATCGACGTCGAGCTTGAAGCGGCGGAAGTTGTTGGAGAACACCACCACGCCGTCGCTCGCCAGCCGTTCGGCGCAGGCCAGCAGCAGCGCCGCGTGGTCGCGCTGCACGTCGAAGTCCTCGGCGCGCTTGGAGTTGGAGAAGGTCGGCGGATCGACGTAGATCATCCCGTAGTGGCCGCGGTCCTGGCGCAGGAAGGTCGTGGCGTCGGCCTGCACCAGCCGGTGCGCGGCGCCGGTGAAACCGTTGAGTGCCAGGTTGCGCGAGGCCCACTCCAGGTAGGTGCCGGAGAGATCCACGCTGGTGGTGTCGCGCGCGCCGCCGGCGGCGGCGTAGACGCTGGCCGTGGCGGTGTAGGCGAACAGGTTGAGGAAGCGCTTGTCGCGCGCCAGCTCGCGCAGCTTCGCGCGCACCAGCCGGTGGTCGAGGAACAGGCCGGTATCGAGGTAGTCGGTGAGGTTGACCAGGAAGCGCAGGCCGCCCTCCTCCACCTCGTGGAATTCGCCGCGCTGGTCGAAACGGCCGTACTTGGCGCCGCCCTTGCCGCGTTCGCGGGTCTTCAGCGCGATGCGCTCGCGCGGTACGCCGAACACTTCGCCGGCCACGCGCACGATCTCGCGCAGGCGCGTGCGGGCCACGTCGACCGGCACGTCGGCGGGCGCCCGGTATTCCTGCACGTGCAGCCAGGGTTCGGCGTCCGGGCGGCCGTAGACATCGATCGCCGCGGCGTACTCGGGCAGGTCCTGGTCGTAGGCGCGCCAGCAGAAGACGCCTTCGCGCGCGAGCCGCTTGCGCTGGTGGCGCACGGTCTTCTCGAGGCGGTTCTTCAGCATTTGCGCGCCGGGCGAGAGCGGCTTGCGCTCGCGTGGTGCGGTTTCCTTCGGGCTCAGGTCGAAGGTGAGCAGCACGGTTTCGAGCGCGCCGTTGTAGAGCGCGTAGCGCTTGTCCGCATGCAGGCCCAGCGCACGGCCGAGTTCCGCGTCACCGGCCAGCACGGCAGCGCGCCAGCCGGTGAAGCGCTCGCGCAGCGCATCGCCCAGCGCGCGGTAGAGCTGCGGCATCTGCGCGCGGTCGCCCAGGCGCTCGCCGTACGGTGGATTGGTGATGACCAGGCCGCTCGCCTGGCCGGCCGGCGGCGCGGCATGCGCCACCTCGTGCTTCTCCAGCGTGAGGAAGCCGGCCACGCCCGCCTCCTGCGCGTTGCGCTTGGCCACCTGCACCATGCGCGGATCGGCATCGGAGCCGAAAAAAGCCGGACGCAGATGGCGCAGGCCGGCCTCGGCGCGCTCGCGCGCCTGCTCCAGCAGGCCGCGCCACAGCGCAATGTCGTGCTGCTGCCAGCCAAGGAAGCCGAAATACTCGCGGCGCAGGCCGGCGGCCACGTCGGCGGCCATCAACGCGCCTTCGATCAGCAGCGTGCCCGAGCCGCACATCGGATCGAGCAGCGCGCCGCCGTCGGCGTAGACCTGTGGCCAGTGCGCGCGCAGCAGCATGGCCGCGGCGAGGTTTTCCTTCAGCGGCGCCTCGCCCTGTTGCTCGCGCCAGCCGCGCCGGTGCAGCGGTGTGCCGGCGAGATCGAGCGAGAGCGTCGCGCGGTCGCGCTTCAGACGCAGGTTGACGCGGATGTCCGGCTCGTCAGTATCGACACCCGGACGTGCACCGTCGCGCTGGCGGAATTGGTCGACCACCGCGTCCTTGGTTCGCTGGGCGATGAACTGGCTGTGTGTCAGCTTGCTCAGCGCGGTGTGCGCATCGACCGCCAGCGTGCCATGCGGCGCCAGGTGCGCGGACCAGTCGATCGACTGCACGCCGGCGTAGAGCGACTCGTCGTCCGCCGCATCGAATTCGGCCAGCGGCAGCAGGATGCGGCTGGCCAGGCGCGACCACAGGCAGGCGCGGTAGGCGGTTTCCAGCGTGCCGGCGAAGCGCACGCCGGCGAGCGACTCGTTCGCCTCGGTGGCGCCGAGTGCGAGCAACTCGTCGCGCAGCAGGTATTCCAGGCCCTTCGGGCAGGTGGCGAAGAAGTGGCTCATGCCAGGTTGTCGAGAAAGAGGGCGAACTGGCGTTCGATCGCCGGGAGACTGCGGCTCAGGCGGTGGTCGTCATCGAGCGCGAGCAAGGGCAAGTGATGGCGTCCGGCGAAACGTACGATGCCATCGATGGGGCAGACCTCGTCACGCCAGCCGTGGACCAGCAACGTGGGCACGTCTTGGCGCACGCCCAATGCATCGTCGACGCCCGGGATGGCCGGCGGCGTGGCCATCAGGAACAGGCCGGCGACCGGGTGCTCCAGCGACGCCAACGCCGAAACGAACGCCCCCATGCTGGAACCGACCAACACCGGCGGCGCATCGCAGGCCGCGATCGCGGCGTTGAGGCGCGCCAGTCGCGGCGCTACCGAACCGGCGTGGCCGCGCGCGTCGTCCTCGCGATAGTCCAGCCGTTGCGCGCGCCAGCCACGCGCCTCGGCGAGCGCCGCCAAGGCGCTGACCTTGGTGGCGTCCGGGCTGGCATCGGAGCCGTGCGAAAGAAGGATCGTGCCGCGCATCGCTCGGAACTCCGGACCGCCGTAGGGACCGCGCATGATAGCCGGTGCCGTGCGAGACTTCCCTTCATGCCCGCGATCACCGACCAGCCGCTGCCCTACGTCGACCGCCTGCCCGAGCGCGCCGTCGAGGCGGTGACGCTGGTGGTGATCCACTGCACCGAGCTGCCGGACCTGGCGACGGCGCGGGAATACGGCGAGAAGGTGTTGTACGAGAGCGGGGCCGGCAACAGCGGGCATTACTACATCGACCGCGATGGGACGATCCTGCGTTACGTGCCAGGCACGCGCATCGCGCACCACGTGCGTGGGCGAAACGCCGATTCGATCGGCATCGAGCTGGTCAACCGCGGGCGCTATCCGGACTGGTTCGTGTCGGGCAATCAGACGATGAGCGAGCTTTATCCGCAGGTGCAGGTGGAGGCGCTGCGGGTCCTGCTCGCGCAGCTGCGGCGGGAATATCCCAACCTGCGGTCTGTCGCCGGGCATGAGGATCTCGATACCGCGCGCGTGCCGGCCAGCGACGATCCGGCGGTGATGGTGCCGCGCAAGCTCGATCCCGGCCCGTTGTTCCCGTGGGATGCCATTGTTCCCGCCTGTGGGCTGGAGCGGGTTCGGGCCTGACCGGGTTTCCCGCGAGCCCCGGCCCCTCACCCCAACCCTCTCCCCGGAGGGGAGAGGGAGCCGGTTCGCCGCACATCCACGCCTTTTCGCTCCGGCCTTTCGCTCTGCCTTGGCTCCGCTGAAAAGTGCGCGCAGCAAGCGCGCTGCTCTTCCAAGTCCCCTATGGCGCGGCGGGCGGGTGGCGGATCAGCCCGAAGGGTGGCCGGCAGGACGCCGGCCAGTTTTTCGTCGGGGCAGGAGCCCCGTCGAAAAACCCCGCCGCCCGCACGCGCACCCGAAGGGCGCGCCATCGGGGTGCCCTTCTCTTTGGTTACTTTCTCTTGGGCAAGCAAGAGAAAGTGACTCGGGCGCCAAAGGCGTCCGAAAGCTCCTGCTCCTGCTCCTGCTCCTGCTCCTGCTCGCGCTCTACCGCCGAGGCGAGCCCTCGCCCTGGAGGCGGGAGGGAGCACAGCTATAATCCCCGTCCCCCCACGCACCACGGACACCCCATGCGGGAAGAACACGTCAAGGAACTGGTCGACCTGCTCCAGCTCGAGCGACTGGAAGACAACCTGTTCCGCGGCCAGAGCCGCGACATCGGCACCCGCTTCGTATTCGGCGGCCAGGTCCTGGGCCAGGCGCTGTCCGCGGCGCAGGAAACCGTCGATCCGCAGCGCGAGGCCCACTCGCTGCACGCCTACTTCCTGCGCGCCGGCGACATCGAGGCGCCGATCGTCTACTCGGTCGAGCGCGCGCGCGACGGCGGCAGTTTCTCGGTGCGACGGGTCGTCGCGATCCAGCACGGCCAGCCGATCCTCAACGGCGCGATCTCCTTCCAGCAGCCGGAAAAAGGCTTCGAGCACCAGAGCGCCATGCCCGAAGTGCCGGCGCCCGAAGACCTCGAACCCATGCGCCACCTGCCGCCGGACGAACTGGCCAAACTGCCGGTGAAACTGCAGCGCTGGCTTGGCATCGACGGGCCGTTCGAGTTCCGCCAGGTGTGGCCGCGCGACGAGCTGCACCCGGCCAAGCGCCCGCCGATCCAGCACATCTGGTTCCGCCTGACCGCACCGATCGGCGACTCGCCGGTGCTGCACCGCGCCCTGCTCGCCTACGCCTCGGACTTCCACCTGATCGGCACCGCCACGCTGCCGCACGGCATCTCCTACCTGACCCACAACGTGCAGATGGCCAGCCTCGACCACGCGATGTGGTTCCATCGCCCGTTCCGCGTGGACGAGTGGCTGCTGTATTCGTTCGACAGCCCGACCGCCCAGGGCGGCCGCGGCCTGGCGCGCGGGCAGATCTACAGCCGCGACGGGCGGCTGGTCGCCTCCACCGCGCAGGAAGGCCTGATCCGCCTGCGCAAGGGCTAGACTCTCGGCCATGCGTCCCCTCTACACCTCCCCGCGCCAGGAAAACATCGACCGCGTGGTCGCACTGCTCGCCGAGCACGGCATCGAGACGACCATTACCGGACGCTCGAACTGGAACCGGCCGAGCTACCAGCGCTTCAGCTATTCCCAGCGCAACGAGAGCCGCGAAAGCTGGCCGCAGGTCTGGGTCAACCGCGCCGACGACTACACCCAGGCGCGCACACTGATGCGCGAGCTGGGCATCGAGCCGATGGTTCGCCACGGCGAGGAACTGGCGGCGGCGCGCAATCCGACGCCGGAGATGCGTCGCGCCAGCGTCGCCACGCGTGTGCGCCGCATCGTCCTGCTGGCGCTGGCCGCGGCCTTCATCGTCCTGATGCTGCGCTACATGGGCAAGATCTGACGCCTCGATCAAGGCGGCCTTCTCGGAAAATTTGCAACCGTTCGCGCGCGCGGTCATAGAATCAGGCTCATGCGCTCCGAACGCGTCCGCCTGTTCCAGACCCTGCCGCACGCCTGTGGCTACTACGCCGAACGCACGGCGCAGAACCTGGTGATCGATCCGGCTGCGCCGCGGCTGGACCAGCTCTACGGCCCCGCGCTGGAGCGCGGCTTCCGCCGTGCGGGCGGTCACCTGTACTACCCCAACTGCCCGCAGTGCCGCGCCTGCACGCCCTGCCGCATCGACGTAGAGCATTTCGTGCCCGATCGCGGACAGCGGCGCTGCCTCAAGCGCAACGCGGATCTGACCGTGGTCGAGTGCATGGCCGGCTACAACGCCGAGCGCCACGCGCTGTACGAGCGCTACCTGCGTACCCGCCACGCCGGCGGGGGCATGGACGAGGCCGACGCCAGCGACTTCCGCCGCTTTCTCACCGCGCCGTGGAGCCCCACGCTGTTCCTGGAGTTCCGCCTGGGCGAACGGCTGCTGGCGGTAGCGGTCACCGACGTGTGCATCAACGGGCTGTCGGCGGTCTACACGTTCTTCGATCCGGACCAGAGCGCGCGCAGCCTGGGCACCTACGCCATCCTCCAGCAGGTGCAGCTGGCCCGCCGCCGCGGGCTGCCCTGGGTGTACCTGGGCTTCTGGATCGAAGGCCACGAGAAGATGGACTACAAGCGGCGCTTCCATCCGTTGCAGGTGCGCACGCGCGAGGGCTGGGTGCCGCTGACGCCGTAAGCGTGGTCAGGTATGCAGGGTGGGCTTCGGCCCACCGCTCTTTCACGCGTGGTGAAGCGCAGGGCTCGAGCTACGAAGTCGAAGGCCGCGGCACGGCGTTGCGCGTGGCGCCCACTTCCGGATACGGAAACAGCTTGATCAACGGTATCGACAGGCCGTCGTCGCCGACGATGCGGCAGTGCGTGCGATCGAGCTGGCGCGGATCGTCCACGCCGCAGCTGTGCGCGATGATGCCCACTTCGTACATCAGGTTGCGCGCGTAGTGCGCCACTTTCTCGGTCTTGTCCGTCACCACCAGGCCGCGTTGCAGCTTCGGGTTCTGCGTGGTGATGCCGGTCGGGCAGGTGTTTCGGTTGCACTGCAGCGACTGGATGCAGCCGAGCGCGAGCATGAAGCCGCGTGCGGAGTTGACGAAATCCGCGCCCACCGACAGCGCCCACGCCACGTCATAGGCCGTGATGCGCTTGCCCGAGCAGACCACCTTGATGCGCTCGCGCAGCCCCTTGGCGATCAGGGTGTCGACGAGTGTCGGCAAGGCCTCGTGCAGCGGCAGGCCCATGCCTTCCATCAAGGTCTGCGGCGCGGCGCCGGTACCACCTTCGGAACCGTCGACGATGATGAAGTCGGGCGCGCTTTCGATGCCGCGCTTCCATACCTCGTCACAGAGCTCCTCAATCAGGCCCGGGCCACCCAGCACCGCCTTGAAACCGGTCGGTTTGCCACTGACCTCGCGCACGTGCGCGATGGCGTCCAGCAGCTGCGGCACGTTGGCAATGTCCAGATGGCGGTTGGGACTCTGCGAATCCTGGCCCACCGGGATGCCGCGGATGGCGGCGATCTCCGGCGTTACCTTCACGCCCGGCAGCAGGCCGCCCATGCCGGGCTTGGCGCCCTGGCCGAGCTTGATGCTGACCATCTTCACCTGCTTGTGCGCGCAGATCGCGCGCAGGCGCTCGTCGTCGAGCTGGCCATCGGCCGTGCGCACGCCGTATTTGGCCGTGCCGATCTCGAACACCAGGTCGCAGCCGCCTTCCAGGTGGTAAGGCGCCAGCCCGCCTTCGCCGGTATCGAGCCAGATGCCGGCCTTGGCCGCGCCGTGCGAGAGCGCACGCACCGCCGGCGCCGACAGCGCGCCGTAGCTCATCGCCGAGATGTTGAAGAAGGCGGCGTGGTCGTAGGGCTCGCGTGCGTACGGTCCGATCCGCACGGGCCTGGGCTCGACGTGATGGCCTTCCAGCCGCGGGAACGGCGCGTTGACGAAAAACGGGATGCCTTCGGCCGAAAGATCGCGCGTGGTGCCGAAGCCGATCGTGGTGTCGGCGTTCTTGGCCGCGCGGTAGACCCACACGCGCTGGGCGCGATTGAACGGCAACTCCTCCCGATCGCTGGCGAACAGGTACTGGCGGAAGAATTCGCCCAGACGCAGGAAGCCGTAGCGGAAATGGCCGATGACCGGGAAGTTGCGCAGCACCGCGTTGGTGGTCTGGTAGCGGTCGGCGATCCATACCGCCAGCACGACCACCACGGCCAGCGCCAGCATCAGCACGAAGAAGGCCGCCAGTGTCTCGACCAGCACGATCAGCCAGTGCGCGAAGCCGTCCGATGCCATCGAGTGATCCTCTTTCGGTGAAACGAAGAGCCTAGCCTATTCGCGCGGGTGGTTCCCCGCGAGGTCTCCCCCATTCGCCCTTCGGGCACCTTCCCCCGTCAACGGGGGAAGGATCGGGACCTGGCGCCATTCCGTCTACGGGACCGCGAGCGTGGTCCTCCACCGTAGAAAGGATCCGGAGCTGGCTTCCTTTCATGTATGGGATCGCGAGCGTGGCCCTCACCGTAGAAAGGATCGGGAGCTGGCTTCCTTCCATCTGCGGGGTCGCGAGCGTGGTCCTTCCCCCGCGCGCGCGGGAAGGTGCCCGAAGGGCGGATGGGGGAAGCCTTGCCTCACCCCCTCACCATTCGACCCGCAGGCACCCCGCCGCCCGCACCGCCTTGGCACGCGCCGCCTCCACATCGACGTCCCGCGCCAGCGTCACCGCCATGCGGCGGCGCCCTTTCACCTCCGGCTTGCCGAAGATGCGCAACTGGGTATCCGGCTCGGACAGTGCATCGGCCACGCCGTGGTATCGCGGATGTCGACCGTCGCCTTCGACCAGCACCGCGCACGAGGCCGATGGGCCCCATTGGCGAATGACGGGAATCGGCAGGCCGAGAATGGCCCGCGCATGCAGCGCGAATTCCGAAAGCTCCTGCGACACCAGTGTTACCAGTCCGGTGTCGTGCGGGCGGGGACTGACCTCGGAAAAGATCACGCTGTCGCCCTTGACGAAGAATTCCATGCCGAACACACCCCAGCCACCGAGCGCTTCGGTGATCGCCGCGGCCTGGCGCTGCGCCTCGGCCAGCGCCGCCTCGCTCATCGGTTGCGGCTGCCAGGACTCGCGGTAGTCGCCATGTTCCTGTCGATGGCCGATCGGCTGGCAGAAGCGGGTACCGTGGACGTGGCGCACCGTAAGCAGGGTGATCTCGTAGTCGAAGTCGACGAAGCCCTCGACGATCACCCGCCCCTGCCCGGCACGCCCGCCCGACTGCGCGTAATCCCAGGCCGCGTCCAGTCCGGACGCATCGCGCACCGTGCTCTGCCCCTTGCCGGAGGAACTCATCACCGGCTTGATCACGAACGGATAGCCGATCGACTCGACCGCCGCGCGGTACTGCGCCTGCGTGTCACAGAAGCGGTAGGGCGAGGTCGGCACCCCCAGCTCCTCGGCAGCGAGGCGGCGGATGCCCTCACGGTCCATCGTCAGCCATGCGGCACGCGCGGTGGGGATCACGCGCACGCCTTCCTTTTCCAGCTCGACCAGCGTCGGCGTGTGGATCGCCTCGATCTCGGGCACCACCAGGTCGGGCTTCTCGCGTGCGATCAGCGCACGCAACGCGGCCCCATCGAGCATGTCGATCACGTGGCTGCGGTGTGCCACCTGCATCGCCGGTGCATCGGAATATCGGTCGACCGCGATCACTTCGACGCCAAAGCGCTGAAGTTCGATCGCGACCTCCTTGCCCAGCTCCCCCGAACCGAGCAGCAGGACGCGCACGGCGGCATCGGAAAGCGGCGTGCCGAAAGGCTTCATGGAAAGCTCCCTGGAAGATTGGGGCGCATTGTAGGGCTACGCTGCACTGCGCATTGACGCCAGCGCCTCCAACGGTTCCACTGGGTGTGTCATCCATCCCCGGGAATGACCATGCGACGCGTCCTGCTCAGCTTGGTGCCTGCGATCTGGCTGGGCATCTGTAGTGCCGCGCAAGCGGCCGTACCGGTGCAAACCGAATGGATGGTCGTGCTGCTCGGGGGCCGCAAGGTCGGCCACGTCCAGATCGACCGCGTGCGCGACGGCGATATCCTCACCACCACGCAGACGTTGTCGCTGGACCTCAGTCGCTCCGGCAAGCCCATCCATCTGGGCAACATGAGCCAGAGCGTCGAAGGCCCGGAGGGCGAGCCCCTGGGGTTCGCCTCGCGCACACGGATGTCGTCGATGGACAGCACGGTCGAAGCCTTTCCCGAAGACACCGGACGCTACCGCGTCACCACCACGGTGGGCGGCCAGACCACCATCACCTCGATGGCCTGGCCGGGCGATGCCCTGCTTGCCGAAGGCCAGCGCCTGGCCACCGTGGCCGCCGGGCGCACGCCAGGCACCCACTACCAGCTGCACGAGTTCGACCCCTCCAGCCAGCAGGTCGTGCACGTGCGGGTGGACGTCCTGGGCGAGGAGAGCGTGGCCCTGCCCGGTGGCGCGGTGCGCCTGAGCCACCAGCGCCAGACCCTGTCGCTGGCGCGCGGGCACCAGACGCTGGACCTTTGGGTCGACGAGCGGGGCGTCGCACGCAAGGGCCTGATGAGTCTGCTCGGCCAGCCGCTGGAAATGCTCGCCTGCGACCGCGCCTGTGCGCTGGCTCCCAACCAGCCGGTGGACATGCTGCGGGCGGCCACGGTCGATTCGCCGCGCTGGCTTCCCGCTTACGTCCGCGCCGTGCCGATGCGCTACCGCATCCGCATCAGCGGCAACATCGGCCAGCCCTTCATCACCACCGACGAGCAACAGGTCACCCCGCTGGGCGGCACCGACTGGATGCTGGACGTGGGCACCTCCCACCCCGGCCGGCAGGCGCCGCCCCGGCCGACCGACACGCAACCCAACGCCTGGCTGCAGTCCGATGCACCGGCCATCCGCCGCCTGGCCGCGCAGGCGGTGGGCGGTGCGCGCGACGACCTGCAGCGCATGCGCCGGCTGCGGCAGTTCGTCAGCCGCTACATCACCGGCCACGGCCTGGACGTGGGCTACGCCTCGGCGCTCGAGGTGGTGAACAGCCGCGAGGGCGATTGCACCGAATACGCGGTGCTGCTGGCGGCCATGGCGCGGGCGCAGGGCATTCCGGCGCGGGTGGTCACCGGCATGGTGTACGCCGATCGATTTGCCGGCGGCGCGCGGGTGTTCATCCCGCACGAATGGGTGCAGGCATGGGTGCAGGGCCGCTGGCAGAGCTTCGACGCGGCGCTCCAGCATTTCGACAGCACGCACCTGGCGCTGGCCAGCGGCGATGGCGACCCCTGGCATTTCGCCGCCACCACGCAGCTGTTCGGCAATCTGCACATCCGCCAGGCCGTGCCCGGGGCCGACCTCAGCCTGCCCGGCGGCGGTGGTTCGTCGGGGCCGGCCGGAGGCCCGGGCGGCGGTGCCGGCGGCAACTCAGGGGGCAGCGGCGCGGGGCCCGGCCACTGACAGCACTTGCAGAATGATATGTTTTTGATATCTACTTCCCGCACCTTAGGGAGGTAGCGTCATGAACGAACGCAAGGGTTTTTCGATCGCCGGCATTCCTTTCATCGGGGTCTGTCTGGTGCTGGCGGCCATCGGCGTCCTGCTGCTGGTGAGCGCCGATGGGGCGCAGCCGGCGCCGCACGTGGTCCCGGGCATGTTGCTGCTGGCCTTTACCGGGTTCCTGCTGAAAGGATTTTTTCAGGTGGCGCCCAACGAGGCGCAGGTCATGCAGCTGTTCGGCCGTTACGCCGGCAGCGTGCGCGAGGAGGGCCTGCGCTGGACCAACCCGTTCTATGCCAAGCACCGGCTCTCGCTGCGCGTGCGCAATTTCGAAAGCGGCAAGCTCAAGGTCAACGACAACGACGGCAACCCGATCGAGATCGCCGCGGTGGTGGTGTGGCAGGTGATCGATACCGCCGAAGCGGTGTTCCGCGTCGAGGACTACGAGAACTTCGTGCACATCCAGAGCGAGTCCGCGCTGCGCCAGATGGCGCAGAGCTATCCCTACGATGCGCATGACGACGGCCAGCCCTCGCTGCGCAGCCACGGCGAGGTGATCAACAACCACCTGCGCGACGAGATCCAGGCGCGGCTGGAACAGGCCGGCGTGCAGGTGATCGAGGCGCGCATCAGCCACCTGGCCTACGCGCAGGAAATCGCCCAGGCGATGCTGCAGCGCCAGCAGGCGGGCGCGATCATCGCCGCCCGCACCCGTATCGTCGAGGGCGCGGTGAGCATGGTCGAGATGGCGCTGGACCAGTTGAGCCGTCGCGGCGTGGTCGAGCTGGACGAAGAGCGCAAGGCAGCGATGGTCAGCAACCTGCTGGTGGTGCTCTGCGGCGAGCGCGGTACCCAGGCGGTGGTCAACACCGGCACGCTGTACGGCTGAGGGAGGAAAGCGATGAGCTACGCCATTCCCGTGATCGTCGTGATCCTGATCATCGCCGTGGCCGTCGCCGCGCGGCGCAACCGCGACTGAGTCGATGCCGGCGGAAAAGAAAGCCTATCCGCTGCGGATCAGCGCGAGCGTGCTCGAGGCCATGCAGCGCTGGTCGGACGACGAGCTGCGCAGCGTCAACGCGCAGATCGAGTACGTGCTGCGCGAGGCACTGCGCAAGTCGGGTCGATTGAAGGCCGGCGCGACCCGGCCGGTGACCGACGACGAGCCGGACACCGATACCCGTTGAACGCGCACCCCGTAGGAGCGCCCTCGGGCGCGACCGCGAATGTCACGGTCGCACCCAAGGGCGCTCCTACGAACGAGAAATCCTCACCGTGATGCCTGCACCAACGGCTGCGGTCGCAGTTCCGGCAGCCGCACCCGCCTCGCTCCGTCGCTGCCAAGCACCACCAGCCAATGCCCTTCGAGCACCAGCCGGTCGACATCGGCAAGACCGGAACGCCGGTCCAGCACCGTCAGCGGACGTCCGTCGCGCGCGTCGTAGGCCTGGATGCGATCGTGCTGGCGGTCCGCCACCAGCAGCCAGTCGTGGCTGTCGTCCGTCCAGCGCACCAGCTGCCTGGGGGGCGCCCCGCTCGAGGGCGGCATGACTGCACCGGTGAGCGTCGCCGCTGCCAGAAAGGTGGCAGCGAACCCTGCGCGACCGTCGAGCCGGCGCAACGTTTGCCTGAGGGAGGGATATCCGCGCATGCCCGCAGCTTCGCGCCGGGGCATGACGCGGCTATGACGCGGCCTTGTCCGTGCGATGAAAGGCCAGGCCCAGCGCGATCCACCCGACGATGAAGGCGACTCCGCCCAGCGGCGTGATGGCGCCGCACCAGCGTGGCGCCCCCAGCGCCAGCGCGTAAAGGCTGCCGCAGAACAACACGATGCCCAAGGGCAAAGCCACCAGCGCACAGCGTCGCGCTCTCCCCGGCGGCGCCAGGCAGGCGATCGCCAGCGCCAGCGCGTGCCAGAAGTGGTACTGCGAGGCGGTATGCCATAGCTCGCGTCCACCCGCATCGAGCACGCCGCGCAGCGCGTGCGCGCCGAACGCGCCCAGCAGCACCGCACTGGCGCCGGCCACGCCGACCAGCCAGGGCATCGCGCGCGTCATCGTGCGGACAGGTTGTCGCATGGGTTCCTCGTCGGCGGCGCCGGCAAGGCCGCGTGGCGTATGCTGGAAGGATGCATCGCCCGGATTCTTGCATGAAGCCCTTGCGCCTGGTCCGCCTCGTCCTGCTGCTGGGCGTTGCCCTGTTGCTGGCCGCCTGCCACCGCGAGGAGGCCCTGCCCTGGCGGCTGACCAACATCAGCGGGCACATGCCCGACCTCGACTTCCAGCTTACCGACGACAACGGCAAGCCGGTCACGGGTGAGGACTACCGTGGCAAGGTCGTGCTGCTGTACTTCGGCTACACCCATTGCCCGGACGTCTGCCCGCTCACGCTGGCGCACCTGCATGCGGTGCTGCAGCGGGTCGGCCCCAAGGCGGACGGCGCGCGCATCCTGTTCGTCAGCGTCGACCCGGCGCGCGACACGCCGGCGATCATGCACGCCTACGTCAATGCCTTCGACAAGCGCGCGGTCGGCCTGACCGGCACACCACGGGCACTGGAAGCGCTGAGCAAGCGCTATCGCTCCGCGTTTACCCGCGAGCCGTCCCAGGCGAACGGCCAGTACGAGGTCAGCCACAGTTCGGCGATCTACCTGTTCGACCGCCAGGGCCGGGCGCGTCTGCTCGCCACGCCGGCCGCTTCGCAGGACGATCTCGTCCACGACCTCTACCTGCTGCTGGAAACCGGAACATGACCCTGCGCTCCCTGCCCCTGCTGCTCGCCGGACTGCTCGCTGCCGGCGCCGCCCATGCGGGCCAGGCCGACCACGTGCGTGCCGCCAACGCATGGATCCGCGTGATGCCCGCCAGCCTGCCGGCCGGCGGCTACGTGACCCTGCGCAACGAGGGTGATCAGCCGGCCGTGCTCGATGGCGCCAGCAGCGCGGCCTACGCCAGCGTGATGTTGCACGAGAGCTCCACCGATACAGGCATGGGCCGGATGCGCATGGTCGATCGCCTCACCGTGCCCGCGCACGGCCAGGTGGCGCTCGCGCCGGGCGGCTATCACTTCATGCTGATGAGCGCCGCCACGCCGGTGCAGCCAGGCCAGACCGTGCAGGTGACGCTGCATTTCGCCGACGGCAGCACGCTGGCCACGGACTTCCTCGCCAAGCCGGCCAACGCGCTGTAGTCCGTAACGCGGGTGTAGGTGGGTTTGGCCCCCCCTCGGGTTTGCGGCAGGAGGCGGTGGGCTGGAGCCCAGCCTACGTGCGTGCCGGACGCGGCGGCGCGCGGTGCTCGCGCCGGATGCGCCCACGCCGCGACAGCGCCAGCCACTGGCGCAGGGCCAGCAAGGCGCCGACCGATTCGATCATCGCCGCCGGCACCCAGGTGATCACGCCGCCGACCATCTGGCCGGTCAGCACGTTGAAAGTGAACGCGCGCCCGCAGATTTCGAAAATCGGGTACAGATCGGACTTGGAGAAGGTGATGATCGCGCCCGCCAGGATCTGTGGCGACATCGTGATCGCCGGCGACAACACGCGCAGTCCCGGGATCATCCGCCCCGGGGGGCGCGGCCGGTGATCCAGCACCAGCGCCCAGTAGATGAAACCGCTGCCAAGCATCGTCCAGTTCATGAAGCGGTAGATGCGCCAGTCGAGCATCGCCAGCGTCTGCATCGACGGGATCAGCCAGACCAGGATGAAGGCGATGAACAGGAACGTCGCCAGCGCCGGGTTGAACAGCACCGCGCTTAGAGCGCGCCAGGGTGCCGACTGCTGCGCCGGCCGCAGGACCCGCGCACGCCACTTCAACGGCAGGCCAGCGCGCAGCACCGACCCCGGATAGGAGGCGACCACCAGCAAGGGGGCGAGATGGTGCAGCAGCACCTGCTGGATGCGGTGCATGAAGAACTCGTGCTCCGCGTAGTAATCGAGGTAGGTGTGCAGCGACAGGTAGATGATCGCCATGCCCGTCCAGAACGACAGGCGCCGACCCAGGCTCACGCCGAGCGCGCGCGAGCCACGCCAGTACAGCACCGCGGCCACGAGGAAGCTCGCGAGGAACACCCACGAGAACTCCCACGGCACGATCCATTTGAGCAACAGCGCCATCACCGGCCCGCGCAACCACCAGCCTGCAAGGATAGACCCCACGGCAAGGCGCCGGGGCGCTTGCGGCAGATTGCCGCTCTGGCGGCCACCGGAGCCCCCGGCGGGACACTCGAGGCGAGCCCCGCCCCTCACCCCAACCCTCTCCCCGGAGGGGAGAGGGAGCTGGTTCACCGCAAGGTCCGTGCTTTCGCTCTGGCCTTTCGCTCTGGCCTTTCGCTCCGGCCTTTCGCTCTGGCCCTGGCTCTTCTGAAAAGTGCGCGCAGGAAGCGCGCTGCTCTTCCCGGGTCCCCTATGGCGCGGCGGGCGGGTGGCGGATCAGCCCGTAGGGTGGCCGGCAGGACGCCGGCCAGTTTTTCGTCGGGGCAGGAAGCCCCGTCGAAAAACCCCGCCGCCCGCACGCGGACCCGAAGGGCGCGCCATCGGGGTGCCCTTCTCTTTGGTTACTTTCTCTTGGGCAAGCAAGAGAAAGTGACTCGGGCGCCAAAGGCGTCCGAAAGCTCTTGCTCTAGATCGAGCGCGACCGCGCCCTAACCCGGCCGCGAGCGACTCTGCCGGACACGCCGCCAGCCGTACAAGAGCCCGATCAACGTCACCAGCGCCGGCACCAGCACGATGTTGATCACCTTAAGCCGCAGCCCCAGCGCATCGATCTCCGCATTGAGCTGGTGCTGCACATCGCGCAGCTCCTTGTTGATCGCCAGCCGCCGCTGCTGGAACTGCTCGATCTCGCTCTTCTGCTGCGCACTGGCCGCGCTGGAGCGCCCGTTCTTCTGCAGCTCGTCCAACCGCTGCCGCGTCTCGGCCAGTTCCCGCTCCAGCTCCTGCTTTTTCACCAGGAACTTCTGGTCGGCCGCCGCCTGCAACGCCCGCACGCGGGTGAACGGACGCTGCGACGCCGAGCGTCCGCGGATGGACAGCAGTGCCGAAGAGCCGCTCAGGTTGTCGGCCAGGTTGGTGACGAAGTCGCCGTTGTTGGCAAAGGCCGAGAGCATCGGCTGGCCCAGGAAGCTCTGCATCTCCACCCACAGCCGGTCGCTGAGGATGTCGGTATCGGCCACCAGCACGACCTCGGAATCAGGCCTGGATTCAGCCAGGTGCCCCGGCGTTGCGGCACGCTGCGGGAAAGCGCTGTGGAAGGTCCCGCGCAGACGCGCGGCAATCACGTAGTGCTGGTTGTCCGGCTGGTAGCCCTGCAGCAGCGCGGTCGGGTCGCTGGCCGCCTCCAGCACGCGCTGCGCGGGCACCTTCTCCGCCTCGGCGCTGCTCTGGATCAAGGGCAGCAGGCGCGTCTGCGCGTTCGGCGCGAGGTCGAAGCTGCCGGCGGTGGACACGTTGATGCGCTGCAAGCTGGCAGTCACCACGTCGTTGTGGTTGAGTTCCTGCGGCCCCAGTCCGAGCATCGCGGGGTGGTTGAGGTTGGTGCCGGCAAGCTCAATCTGCAGCGCGCGCGAGCGGTCGAGCACCACCGAGTGCGCGTCGAAGGTCACGCCCCAGGCGGCGAACAGCCGTGGCAGGTCGGAGTTGTGATCGTCGGTGAGGCCGTTACTGTCGACGTAGGGCGTGGTGTCCAGCTCGGCGTCCGGATCGACGAACACCACCAGGTGCCCGCCGCGCAGCACGTACTGGTCCAGCGCATAGACCGCGGCGTCCGGCAACCGCTTAGGATGCACCAGCAGCAGCACCTGGATGTCGTCGCCCACGCGGGTGAGCGTGTCGGCGTCCAGCGTGCGCACCTCGAACAGTTGCTCCAGTTGCTGCACGACCGCCCACGGCGGCTCGCCGATCGCCGGGTTGCCGTCCAGCGGCAGCGAGCTGATCAGACCGATGTGCGGCTTGCTCGACTGGTCCAGCTCATACAGAAGCTTGGCGATGTCGTATTCGAGGAAGGTCTCGCGCGCCGGATCGAAGAACGGGATCGACAGGCTGCGCTCCTCGCCTCCCCCTTCGCCGCCCGGCACCGTGGCGCCGACCAGGCCGAAGAACACCCGCTCGCCGTTGCTGCCGCCGTTGATCGGCGTCAACCCGCCACCTTCGGCGCTGGCCTCGTCATCCGAATACGGCACCGGGTCGATCACCACGAGGCGGATGCGGCCGCGCGAGCGGGCCACCATCTCCTGCAGCATCTCGCGCACGCGCTGCTCGTAGCTGCGCAGCTGCGGCAGATCGCGGGTGGCGTGCTCCGAGAAATACAGCGTGAGCTTCAAGGGCCGGTGC
This sequence comes from Frateuria flava, assembly GCF_017837635.1. Lineage (GTDB taxonomy): Bacteria > Pseudomonadota > Gammaproteobacteria > Xanthomonadales > Rhodanobacteraceae > Frateuria_A > Frateuria_A flava. The sequence continues at coordinate 26,561 of NZ_JAGJRS010000001.1, read as the reverse complement.
AGGCCGTCGATGATGTGCTGGGTCCCTGGCGTGAGCGTGTACAGGTGGTCGGCAGTCAGGTCGACGCGTGCGGTCTGCAGACCACGGCTGCTGGCCAGGGTGATGGCGACGAAGGCGAGCGTCAGCGCAACCAGCGCGGTGACCAGCCAGGTGCGGCGACCGATGTGCAGGCGGCGCATGTCAGCGGTTCCGTTTCAGGTCGAGCACCAGCACGCCGGCGGTGAGCCAGGCGAGAATGGTGAGCAGGAAATACATCAGGTCGCGCAGGTCGAGCACACCGCGCGCGATGGCCTCGAAGTGACGCAGGATCGACAAGTGCGCCACGCCGTTGACCAGCTTGCGCGGCAGCGTGCCCTGGAAGAAGTCCAGCACTTGCGGCTGACCGACCAGGATCAGCAGCACGCACACCAGCGAGGTGAGGATGAAAGCCACCACCTGGCTGCGGGTCAACGTCGACAGGCACGCGCCGATCGCCAGGAATGCACCGGCCATCAGCCAGCTGCCCAGATAGCCGGCGAAGATCACGCCGTTGTCCGGGTCGCCCAGGTAGTTGACGGTGATCCAGATCGGGAACGTCAGCGCCAGCGCGAGCCCGAGGAACAGCCAGGCGGCGAGGAACTTGCCCAGCATCGCCTGCACCAGCGTCACCGGCAGCGTCAGCAGCAGCTCCAGCGTGCCGGACTTCGATTCCTCCGCCCACATGCGCATCGACAGCGCCGGCGCCAGGATCAGGTACAGCCACGGGTGCATCACGAAGAACGGCTGCAGGTCGGCCAGCCCGCGCTCGTAGAAGTCACCCGCGTAAAAGGTGAGCAGCCCGGCCAGCACCAGGAAGATGACCAGGAACACGTACGCCACCGGGGTGACGAAGTAGCTGCGCAGCTCGCGGCGCATGATGGCGGCGACAGGCGTCATGGGAGCGGGCATTCGGGAGTCGGGATTCGGGATCGGCAACAGCAGGTCGCGCTCGGGGAAAGCATCGCGTATGAGAACGTCCGGACTCGGCCTATGGTGGGCTTCGGCGCATCCTGCCGAATCCCGAATCCCCACTCCCGCATCCCATCCCTCACGCCCCTTCCCCCGTCGTGATCTGGCGAAACACCTCGTCCAGCCGACCGCGCTCGAGCTGGATTTCCGACACTTCCAGGCCCTGCTGGCGCAACAGATCCTCGACCGGTTCCAGGATGCGCGCGCCGGCTTTGGGAAACACGGTGATACGCCCGTCGAGCGGGTCGACCTCGATCGCCGCCACCTGCGGCAGTCGACCGAGCATCTCCTGGGAGACACCGCTGCCGGGCGCGCTGAAGGACACCGCGCCGTGGTAGCGCGAGCGCGCCTCCAGTTCGGCAGGCGTGGCGTCGGCCAACAGCTTGCCGCGCGCGATGATCACCACGCGGTTGCACAGCGCATGGACCTCCTCCAGGAGATGTGTGGAGATCAGGATCGTGCGCTCGCGCGCCATCGAGTCGATCAGCCGGCGCACCGCATGCTTCTGGTTCGGGTCCAGGCCGTCGGTGGGTTCGTCCAGCATCAGCACCGGCGGGTCGTGCAGGATCGCCTGCGCAAGGCCCACGCGCCGGCGCAGCCCCTTGGACAGCGTGTCGATGCACTGCTCCAGCACGTCTTCCAACTGCAGGTGCGTGACCACCTCGTCGAAGCGGCGGAAGCCGGTCTCGGCCGGCATTGCTCGCACGCGCAGGATGAAAGTGAGGAACTCGCGCACGGTCATCTCGCCGTAGCTGGGCGCGCCTTCGGGCAGGTAGCCGAGCGCGCGCTTGGCCTTCAACGGCTCGCGCTGCACGTCGTGTCCGCAGACCCGCGCCGTGCCGGAAGTCGGTGCCAGAAAGCCGGCGATCATGCGCATCGCGGTGGACTTGCCGGCGCCGTTGGGGCCGAGCAGGCCCAGCACCTGGCCGGGCTCCGCGCGGATGGACAGCGCGTCCACCGCGATCAGGCGGCCATAGCAGCGGGTGAGTCGGTCGGCTTCGATCATGCGATGCGGGGCTGGGACTGGCCCGTCACTCTATCGCACCGGCGCGAAGGCTGCGGCAGATCGGCATCACCTCCCACCATGCGTATGGGGGAGGCTGGATAGTCGGCACGCGATCCTTCTCCCGCGGGGAACGTGCCAAAGGGCGGAAGACCGGCGGCGCTGCGGCCGGTCTCCCCCGTCCGCCTTCGGCACCTTTCCCCGCCAGCGGGGGAAAGCTCACTCCGCCCGTTCCTTGCGAGCGCAGGGACGCACTCATTGATTCGCATCCGGTCCTGACCCGGCAAGGGCTCGCTGACAGGCGTCCGAACCTTCCTCCGCGAACGCGGGGAGAAGGTGCCCGAGGGGCGGAAGGGGGCGCTTTTCGCCTAGAACCCGCAATCCAGCCCCGGGGGTGCGCGAGAAAGTGAAGCTCGGCTCGAGCATCTTGCAAGGCCTACCCCACCTCGACCACACCGGCATTGTGCAGTTGCCCGGCGCTGCGCAGGCTGCCATGCGCGATGTGGGAGCGTTGTGTCCCTCACCGCGGTTCGGAAAGTTGACGCGACCATCGTCCGATACCCGCTCGCCGACCGAGGTCCGCGATGCCGTCGCAGGGGTGCGGGGTAGTTCCGAGCGCCAAAAAAAATCCTGCCCGCGCGAGGCGGGCAGGATTTTCGATGAAGCAGAGTGCCGGTGCTTACTCGGCGCTGGCGGCCTCGGCCGGCGCAGCGGTGGAGCTCGCGCCGGCGGCCGAGCTGGCGGCGGCAGGCGCCGAAGAGCTGGCGGCCGGCGCCGGCTCCAAGGTCGGCTGCGGGATGCCGGCGGCCTGCTCCGGGGTCTGCTCGGGCACGTTGTCGCCCAGCAGCGGCAGGTAGACCTCGTACTTGGCGTACGTCGTGATGTTGCCGTCCTTGTCCTTGGCCTCCGGCTGCACCTCGATGTCGTACAGGCGGTTGGTCACTTCGTCGAACTTGTAACCGTGGGTCTGCGCGTAGGCCTTGAGCATTTCGCGGGTCTGCGGCACGCCGGCAGCGGTGCCGTTCCACACGCCCATCAGGGTGGGATTGCCATAGGCCAGGGTGGCGCGCACGTTGTTGTCGACGATCAGGCGGCCGAAGCGATCATGGTCGCCCGGCTGCGGGCCGGCCGGCTTGGCGGCCGCGGTGCTGCCGGCGCTGGCCGGTGCGCTGGAAGCCGCCTCGGCCGGCGCCTCTTCCTCGCCCAGCTTCGGCGGCTGCGGCGGGGTCAGTTCCTGGCTCTGGCCGGCGACGGTCAGGCTGGTCGCGTCGATCGGCATGCCGACGTCGAACGTGTAGTTCTGGTCACCGAAGTTGGTGGTGAAGATGACGCGCGGGCCGACCACGTTCACGCCCAGCTTCTTGGCGGCGTCCTGGATCTGCTTGACGGCAGTGGCGGTGGCATCGTCCAGCGCGGCCAGACCGCCGCTGCGCGGGATCGAGCTGGACACCAGCAGCATCGGGGTGGGCTGGGTCGGACGGATGTACGGAACCAGCGGGCCGTAGTCGATGTTCGGCACCGCAGCCAACACGTTCTGCAGGTTGCCCAGGCTCGTCTGGATCAGCGAATCCGGATCGCCGTGGATGTAGAGGTTGGAGTAGCGGTTGACCAGGTTGAAACCATAGGCCACGTCATAGGACCAGGTCACGTTGGTCAGCTGGTGACGGCTGCCCTGGCGCTCCAGGTCCAGCGTGAAGTGCTTGTCCTGGCCGCGCCAGTCGTTGTCCAGGTTCCAGATGATCTTGGCGCTGTTGACGGTGTTGTCGACCTTGTAGAACTCCGGCTCGGCACTGGCGATGGTCAGCTTGCCGTCGCCGATGCCGCTTTGCTCGCTGGTCCAGCTGATTTCCGCGCCCGGGCCGTAGGCCTTGCCGGAAAGCTTGAACTGGATCTTCGGGTCCTCCTGGCGCAGCGAGGCGTAGTCCTCGAAGCGACGGAAGTTGTTGAGGACGTCGTAGACCTGCCGCATGTCCTTGCCGAAGACCAGCGACCGCTCCACATGACCGCTGCCGGGCATGATCACGCCTACCACGACACCGACCACCGCGACGATGATCAGGGCCACAATGAATTCAAGAACACGCATCATTACCTGGGTTCTCCGAGCGTTTTCCGCGCAGCACTAAAGGTTCCCGTCGGATTCCGCACCACAGGGGGGACCCCGGAGGAAGGCACGGCGAGGGTCGGCGAAATACCGAAGCTTGGGATGGTACTTGCTCGCGGGCTGGAACGCCATCAGGCGGACCAGGGCCTGTCTGGGTGCCGTGAAAAAGGCTTTGAAAGCGGCTGCCGGCGGCTCGGCTCAGCCTTTTGCCCGGCCTCCCCAGCCGTTGCAGGAGCCCACTTCCGGGTGATGCTTCAAGCTAGAAACGCTGTGGCGAAAAGCATCGCCTACGCGTGGTCCTACGCAAGCCGGCAGGCATCTGCGCCGGTGGCGGGATCAGACGATCCCCAGCTCCAGCGCCTTGAGCACCGCCCGGGTCCGGTCGCGCACGCCGAGCTTGGAAAGGATGTTGGACACGTGGTTCTTCACCGTGCCCTCGGCCACCTTCAGCGAGTTGGCGATCTCCTTGTTGGAGTAGCCGCCCGAAAGCAGCCGCAGGATCTCCGTCTCACGCTCGGTGAGCGGATCGGGCTGTTCCAGGCTGGTGAACTGGTTCTGCATGCGCCCCACGCCGGCCAGCAGGCGCTGGGTGACCATCGGCGCCACCAGCGAGCCGCCGGCCGCGACCGTGCGTACGGCTTCGACCAGTTGCTCCAGCGAGACGTCCTTGAGCAGGTAACCGCGCGCGCCGGCCTTGAGGCCCTGCAGCACCAGCTGATCGTCATCGAACGTGGTGAGGATGATGGTCGGCGGCAGTTCGCCGCGCGCCGACAGCGCCTGCAGCACCTCCAGCCCACTCATGTTGGGCATGCGCAGGTCCAGCAGCACCACGTCGGGCTTGATGCGCGGAATGTCGGCCACGGCCTGCGCGCCATCGGCGCATTCGGCGACCACGCGGATGTCTTCGGCCAGATCCAGCAGCGAGCGGACACCCTGGCGCACCAGGTTCTGGTCATCGACGAGACAGACGGAAATCATCGCGGTTCCTCAAGATGGCGGTGATGGCTGCAAGTACGCGGCACCGGGCGCTGCCCACCATTCTGGCATGGGACGCAGCGAGCTGGCGTCACGACATGCTCAGCGCCGGCGGTTCCAGCCGGGAAGGCGAATGGGCCAGCTCCAGCGCCTCGCCCAGCGGCAGGCGCACCGTCAGCGCAAATCCCTCGCTAACGGCGGTATCGACCGCCACGCTGCCGCCGAATTCGGCCAGCCGCTCACGCATGCCGGACAGGCCGTTGCCGGGTTTGAAGTGTGCTGCGCCGCGGCCATCGTCGCGCGCGTGCAGGCCGATCTGGTTGGCGTCGGCGTAGGCGAAGGTCAGCCAAAGCTGGCGTGCACCGGCATGCTTGGCGCAGTTGGTGATGATCTCCTGCGCGCAACGCAGCAGCACCTGCGCGCGGCGCGGATCTTCGACGGCGAAGCGCGGCGGCATGTCCACGCGCACGGTCAGGCCCGGCACGCCCTCGGTCAGGCTGCGCAGCGCCTGGGTCAGGTCGATGGCGTCGTCCTGGCGCAGTTCGCTGACCGCCTCGCGCACATCCGAAAGCAGGTGCCGCGCGGTGGCCTGCGCCTTGCGCACGTGCTCGCCTGCGCTGTCGTTGGCCAGGTGGCTGGCCACTTCGAGATTCAGGCTGAGCGCGGTCAGATGATGGCCGATCAGGTCGTGCAGCTCGCGTGCGATGCGCATGCGCTCGGCGATGCGGGTCGATTCGGCCAGCAGCGCGCGGGTTGCGCGCAGTTCGGAATTGAGCCGGCGCTGGGCCTCGCGCGCCTCGGTCTGCTGACTGGCGACCATCGAGGTGAAGAACGCCAGCGCCGAGATGCCCAGATACATGCACACCTGCAGGAACGCGGTGACGATGGTCCAGCCCATGTAGCTGGCGATGATCGGAATCAGCATCAGGTTCTGCGCCAGCATCCATACCAGCCCCGCGACCACCGGCAACTGCCAGGGCAGGACGACGGCGATCACCAGCATCAGCATCGCCGACAGGCCGCTCTGGCTGAACCAGCCCATCGCCACCGCCGAGCCGGTCAGCACGACCAGCCCCAGCAGCTTGAGCACCTGCGCGCGGCCGCTCTGGCGACTCATGCCCGAGCGACCGGTCAGCAACAGATACGTCAGCCCGAACACCAGATAGGAAAGAATCCAGCCGGAGATGTTCGGATTGCTCCACCACGCATTCACCTGCGCCAGGCTCCAGCTGCCCGGCAGCAGCGGCAGCGCCACGCAGAGGTAGGTGAACAGTCCGGTCAGGCGCAGCAGCCGGATATGGTTGAAGTTGGTCCAGGACATACCCGGCATCATAGGCCCACGCCGGCCCCGCGCAATGCGCGGAAAGTCACCCCGCCATCGGTCACGCAGGCTCGCGTTTTACAAAGGTTTTACAGCTCGACGCAGGGTGTGCGTGCCGCCCCCGCATGCCATAATGCGCACTTGCGGGACGCCTGCGGCGACCCACCGATTGACTGCTTATCTGCGGAGCAACGAATGGCCTTAGCCATCCGCGACGTGCGCGAGCACGACCTGGATGCCGTGTTGGCGCTCAACAACGCCGCCGGCCGCTCCATCCTCGCCCTGGACGCCGCGCAGCTGCGCTACTTCTACGAGCGCGCCGAATACTTCCGGGTTGCCGAGATCGACGGCCAGCTGGCCGGCTTCCTGATGGCTCTGCGCGACGGCGGCAACTACGACAGCCCGAACTACCGCTGGTTTTCCGACCATTACGAGTCGTTCGTCTACATCGACCGCATCGTGATCGGCAACGCGTTCCGCCGCCACGGCCTGGGCCGCATCCTGTATTGCGACGTCACCAGCTATGCCGAGGTGCGCGTGCCGCTGCTCACCTGCGAGGTGTTCCTGGAGCCGCGCGACGACGTGGTCGTGCTGTTCCACGGCACTTACGGCTTCCAGGAAGTCGGCCAGCAGCGCATGGGCGATTCCGGCCCGCAGGTGAGCCTGCTGGCCAAGGACCTTCCCAGCTACGCGTACGTGCGCGAGACCTGGCTCGAAAACGGTGGCCTGCCGGACGAGCCCTGGCTTGCCGAGCGCGAGCTGCCGGTGCCGGCTACCTCACTCCCCACGTCCCAGCCGCGCCGCCTCGCCGGAGAGCGGCGTCCATGACCCGGAGCTTGCATCCGTATGCCAAGTGCCTCGCGTTGCGCTTGGGTGGCCGTCAGGTGGTAGTGCGTGGCGCAGCGCCTGACTGCCCGTCAGGTCAAGCCGCGCGCTGCCGCCTGGCGGCCACCCAGGCGCAACCCGGAGGGCCGGGGCTGTTTGCCCGCAGGGCCGCGTCATCACTCAGTCATGTATCGACATACATTCCTTCGTTCTTCCTTGCCCTGCGGGCAAACAGTCGCCGGCGCGAGGTACTTGGCATATGAATGCAAGCTCCAAGATGGATACCACTGAAGCTTGCGACCTGCGTTTCGGCCAGGTCGGCATCGCCTGCGTGCGCGTGCGCCGCGTGGACGCCGCCGCGCTCTGCGACGAGCTCGAGCGCCGCGTGCGTTCGGCACCGCAATTGTTCTCCCGCGCCGCGGTGGTGCTGGATCTGTCGCACCTGATGGACCTGCCCGACGACGGCACCGTCGACGCCCTGCTCGAAGCCGTGCGCAGCGCCGGCATGCTGCCGGTCGGCCTGGCCTACGGCACCAGCGCCACCGAGGCGCTGGCCCAGCGCATGGGCCTGCCGCTGATCGCCAAGTTCCGCGCCGCCTACGAGCCGGCCGATGGCGGCAGCATCGCGCCGCCCGCTCCGGCTCCGGCCGCCACGCCCGCGCCGCGCGCCGAGCCGGTGCGCGAACCGATCCACGCGGCGCCGCCGGCCGGGCCCTCGCTGGGCGCGCAGCATCACGACGGCACGGTGCGCTCCGGCCAGCAGGTCTACGCGCGCGAGCGCGACCTGGTGCTCACCGGCGCCATCGCCAACGGCGCCGAGGTGATCGCCGATGGCTCCATCCACGTCTACGGCAGCCTGCGCGGCCGTGCCATGGCCGGTGCGCAGGGCGACGAGAAGGCGCGCATCTTCGTGTCCGACTTCCGCGCCGAACTGGTGGCCATCGCCGGCCACTACCGCGTGTTTGAACAGATCCCCAAGGACCTCGAAGGCCAGGCTGTGCAATGCTGGCTCGATGGTGAAAAATTGATGATCGCCCGGCTGTGACCGGCGATCCCACCCAGGCATTTTCCGGAGAAAGCCCTTGAGCGCTGAGATTATCGTCGTCACGTCCGGCAAAGGCGGTGTCGGCAAGACCACCACGAGCGCCTCGCTGGCCACCGGGCTGGCGATGGCCGGCAAGAAGGTTGCAGTGATCGACTTCGATGTCGGCCTGCGCAACCTGGACCTGATCATGGGCTGCGAGCGGCGCGTGGTGTACGACTTCGTCAACGTCGTGCACGGCGAGGCCACGATCAAGCAGGCGCTGATCAAAGACAAGCGCCACGAGAACCTGTTCGTGCTCGCCGCCAGCCAGACCCGCGACAAGGACGCGCTGACCCAGGAAGGCGTCGAGAAGGTGCTTGACGACCTCTCCAACGACGGTTTCGACTTCGTCGTGTGCGATTCGCCCGCCGGCATCGAGAAGGGCGCGCACCTGGCCATGTATTTCGCCGACCACGCGGTGGTGGTGGTCAACCCGGAAGTGTCCTCGGTGCGCGACTCGGACCGCATCCTGGGCCTGCTCGCCAGCAAGACCCGGCGCGCCGAGCGCGGCGAATCGGGTATCACCCAGCACCTGCTGCTGACCCGCTACAACCCCGCACGCGTGGCGATCGGCGAGATGCTGAGCGTCAAGGACGTCGAGGAAATCCTCGGCATCACCGTGGTCGGCGTGATTCCCGAGTCGGAGAACGTGCTGGCCGCCTCCAACGCCGGCGTGCCGGTGATCCTGGACGAAAACTCCCACGCCGGGCAGGCTTACCGCGATACGGTGGCGCGCATCCTTGGCGAGGCCCGTCCGCTTCGCTTCACCGAAGTAGCCAAGAAGGGCTTTCTCCAGCGCGTGTTCGGAGGCTGATGTGGGTATTCTCGATTTCCTGAAGCGCAAGCCGGAACCCACCGCGACGGTCGCCAAGGAACGCCTGCGCATCATCGTGGCGCAGGAGCGCTCCACCCGCGGCGCACCGGACTACCTGCCGCTGATGCGCAACGAGCTGCTCGAGGTGATCAAGAAGTACGTCAACGTCGACCTGGACGCGATCAACATCAATGTCGAACGCGACAGTGGCCACGAGGTGCTCGAGTTGTCGGTCGCCCTGCCCGACGGCAAGGCCGCCAGCACGCCGTAAACCCGCAGGGTGGGCTTTGAGCCTACCTTGCGCCACCACAGCGGCGGGCTCGAGCCCGCCCCATGCCCATGACCGCTCCTGACGTCCTGCGCCTTGCCGACATCGGCTACGAGGCTCCCACCGCCCTGCTCGCCCGCCACGGCCTGGCGCTTCGACGCGTGCCCGCCGGCGATCCGATCCCCGGCAGTTTCTGGGGTGACGAGGAGGCCGGCATCATCGGCACCACGGTCTACGCGCGCGACGACACGCCGGTGCACTCGCTGCTGCACGAGGCCTGCCATCTGCTGGTGTTGCCAGCGGAACGGCGCAGTCAGGTGCATACCGATGCCACCGATTCGGTCGAGGAAGAAGACGCCACCTGCTACCTGCAGATCCTGCTCGCCGATACGCTGCCCGGGGTGGGTCGCGCGCGGCTGATGACCGACATGGATGCCTGGGGCTACAGCTTCCGGCTGGGCTCGACGCGGGCGTGGTTCGAGCACGATGCGGCCGAGGCGCTGGCGTTCCTGAAGAGCCGCGGGCTGGCCTGATGTCAGCTCCCTCTCCCCTCCGGGGAGAGGGTTGGGGTGAGGGGCCGGGGCTGGCGAGGAGGTTTGCCTGCGCGTTACGGAAACTTGCGTTTGCAGGTTCCCCGCAAGGCTTCCCCCATCCGCCCTTCGGGCACCTTCCCCCGCGCGCGGGGGAAGGATCGGGTGCGTGTCACTTCCGATGCCACTTGTCGTCGTCGCCCTTCTCGTACTCGTTCTTCACCGCCGACCAGGCGACCTTGAACGACACCTCTTCCTGCGATTCCTTGCCCCGTCGCTTGTCCGGATCCGCATACTCGTCCCAGGCGCTGTTGAACGCTTCCTTGAAAATGTCCTGGGCGTGCGGCGGCAGGTTGTCGCGCACGGACTCGGGCAGGTCGCGGGTGGATTTGTACGGCATGGCTCGGCCTCCTGGTTTGGGGGGACACCACCGTCCGCCTGCCAGCATCAAACGCGCGTCAACCGCGCTTGCCGGACACGTGCCGATCGCCGGCCACATACCAACGCCAGGGCTCCTCTGCCGCGCGTGTGATGCCGATCCGCGGCGATGCCGCCGGTTCGGCGGGCGGCAGCACGCCATCGTCGACAACGGCGAACCCGCCGGTTCCATCGACCAGGTCGATACCATCCCGTGCCCCGTCGATCCCCAGTGCCTGGCACAGGCGGGCCGGCCCACGGCAGAGATCGCGGTCGTGCCTGCAGTTCGGTCGCGCCGCGCGCATCGCAGCCAATCCGGTCAACGGCGCCAGCGCGCGCAGGAGCACCGCCACGCCCTCGCCCTCCTCGCCGCACACCGGGTTGCAGCACCAGTGCATGCCATAGGTGAAGTACACATAGAGCAACCCGGGCGGACCGAACATGGTGGCGTTGCGCGCGGTGCGTCCGCGCCACGAGTGCGCGGCTGGATCAATGGCGCCGCAGTAGGCCTCGGTCTCGACGATGCGCCCGCTGCGCCCGTCCGCGTTCAACAGCACCTTGTTGAGAAGCTCGGGGGCCACCGCGCGCGGATCGCGAGCAAAGAACGCACGCGGCACCACGGTGGCCGGCCGGCCGAGCAGCGAGGCGATGAAGTCGGGGGTCATGGGTGCAGCATGCTCCGCGTGGCGTCAACGTTCGACCGAGGCGGGGAAAGCGGGAGTCTTCCGCAAGGCATCCCCATCCGCCCTTCGGGCACCTTCCTCCGTCAAACGGGGGGAAGGATCAGCACGCGCAGCTCCACGCCTCCTGATGCCGCGCCACCGAGCCTTCCCCTGCGAACGCGGGGGAAGGTGCCGACAGTGGGAGTCTTCCGCAAGGCATCCCCCAACACCCTTCGGGCACCTTCCCCCGTCAAACGGGGAAGGATCAGCGCGCGCGGCTCCACGCCGTCCCTGATGCCGCGCCTCCGAGCCTTCCCCTGCGAACGCGGGGGAAGGTGCCGACAGGCGGATGGGGGCGCCTTTGGGAGCGAGGCCCGGGGTGCATTGGCCTGAAGCCCATCCCGCGCCGATCAAAGCTCGAAGCGATACGCCAGCTTCACCAGCAACTGCTCGCTGTCGCGCAGGTCGAAGCTGCGGCTGAACTGGCGGCCGGCTTCGCGGTAGAGCGGATCGAACGCGTAACCGCCGCGGCCGTACACCACGTAGAGGTCCGACAGCGGCGCAAGCTCGTAGCGGTAGCGGATCTGGAAGCCGAGGTTGCGCACGCTGAAGTCGTTCACCGGATCGTCCACGGCCACGGCACGCATGTCGCCATTGACGCGATAGGCCTGCAGCAATTGCGCGTCCAGCCCCAACGCCTGCAGCTTGACGCGCAGCTCCTGGCGGCTGCCAATGTTCCAGTTGACGCCCGCGTCCAGCATCACCTGGTGGCTGTCGAAGCTGCCGATCAGGTTGTCGTGCTGCCAGACCAGCCAGTCGGGATTGAACTGGTACGTCACGCCGGTGAAAACGCTGAAGGCGTCGTTGATGAAGTAGGTCGGCTGGAAGGTGGCCGCATAACCGATGCGGTGCAGGCCGACCCGGTCGCTGCCCATCAGCTCGACCTCCGATTCCCACGCCCAGTTGCCTTTGCGCGGGCTCTGGCGCTCCCAGTCCAGCACGGCATTGAGTGGCGTGCGCAGTGCGCCGTGCCCGCGGGTGAGTTCGTCATCGTGCGCGGGCGCATTGAGGTTGAGCTGCCAGTCCGCCTCGCCGCCGTCGCGCAGCTGGCTCTCGCGGATCACCCGGAACTGCCGCTGCAGCGATAGGCCATGATCGTTGTCCATGCCGACCACGCGCCAGTGCCACACGTGCGAGGCGTAGCGCGAGTCGGCCGGCAGGTCGGCAAAGCGACGGCGCACCTCGTAGTGCAGGTAGTTGAGGCTGTTGCGCGGCAGGTAGCCGAAGTCGTTGAGGTCGAGCTTGTCGTCGAAGTGCATGCCCAGCCACTCCTGGGTCCAGCGCTCGTTCATTTCGTACTCGACGACCGAGGTGGCACCGTAGCCGCGCGTGGTGGTGGCGTTCTGGTCGATCGCGCTGCCGACCACGTTGCTGGTGACGGTGAGTTTCGCGTTCGGCTGCCAGCGGTGGTCGATGCCCAGCACGTCGGCGTCGCGGTCGAGCCACGGACGATCCACCCGCGTTGCCTCCATGCCCAGCGTCTGCGAGCCGAAGTCGTGGATCAGGCGCAACGCGGAGAAGGTGCGCCCGGCGTCGCCGCTTTCCTGCGCGGCCATCACGCCGTAGCGGGTCGCGCCCACGCTGCCGTTGAGCTTGAGCGCGCCGGTCACGTCGCCCGAGCCGTTGCCGTCGTCCGAGGGGCCGCCCACGCGGCGGGTGTAGATCAGCTGGCTGTTGTCGATCAGCATGCTGAAGTCGAAGATGCCCTGGTTCTCGGTGAAGAACGGGCGCTTGTCGGTGAAGAAGGTTTCCTCCGCGCCGAAATTCACCACCAGGTCGTCGCTTTCCACCTGGCCGAAATCCGGGTTGATCGTCGCGGTCAGCTGGGTCTGGCCGTTGGGTTTCCAGAAGATGTCCGCGCCGCCGTCGAAGGTGTTGTCGCCGCGCACCTGGTCGCGGATGGCCACCGCGTAGGGCGTGATCGCGAACAGCGATTGCGTGTACGCCGGCAGCGTCACCGGCGTGAAGTCGGAGAGGAAGCGCGGCTTGTTGAAGCTCGCCACCGGCCAGGCGTCTCGCTCGCCGGTCGAACCGATCACGCGGTCCAGGTACAGCCCGATGGTGCGCTCGCCACCGATCGCCTTGCGCATCGGCGCGATGTACCAGGGGATCAGCATCTCCACCGACCAGCCCTGCGCATCTTCGCTGACGGCGTGCTTCCAGTTGCCGTCCCAGTCGGTGTTGAAGCGGCTCTCGTTGGTCAGCACCGCGTCGTTGAGGTCGTCGGTGAGGGTGACCATGAAGTTGTAGCCGGTGCGCCCGTCGCCGTCGAAGTCGACCATCAGATTCACGCGGTCGACCTGCGCCTGTTCGTCGCGGCGGATGCGCTGGTGGGTGCGCGGCACGTCCGGCGGCTGGATGCAGCGGAACGCCACGGCCAGGCCTTCGGGCGTGGACAACACCCAGGCCTCGGTCGGCAGGCTGCCCGGTTCGCCGTTGAGCGGCTGGGTCTTGCGGAAGTCGGTAATGCGCTTGGCGCCCTGCCATTCGAGCGGGTCAATGTGCCCGTCCACGTCGACCGCCATCGCGGGTGCGGCAAGCAGCAGGGCCAGCGGCACCAGCGCACGCAAGGCAAGGGATCGGGACGAGCGTCGGTTGGATGGGCGCATCGGCAAGGCAAACCGGGGAGATGGCGACAAGCATAGGCAGCTGCCGCCAGAGCGCCGACTGGCGAAAGTCACGCTAGCGCCCGTGTCCGCGGACACGCCCGCGGCGATCACCGCGGTTCGGCGATCTGCGCCTGCAGCGCGATATCGCGCGGCGGCGGCGGCCGCGGCTCCCGGGTGACGCGTCGATACCAGCGCCACGACAGCGCGCCGATCACGGTCAGCACGCTCGCCCCCAGCGCCAGGCGCAACAGGCTGACCGAAAGCAGCGGCGAAAGCACGCCCGCCACGGCGCCATTGAGCAACAGGCTGGCGAAGGCCTGTACCGAGGAGATGCCGCCCCGTTTGTGCGCAAAGCGATCGAGCAGCAGCAGGGTCAGCGTCGGAAACGCCAGCTGCACGCCCACGCCGTGCAGCACCAGCGGCAGCATCGACCAGGGCAGCTGCGGCTGCGGGAACGCCAGCGCGAGGACCACGTGCAGCGCACAGGCCAGCAGCATCACCGCGTAGCCGAGGTTCACGGTGAAGCCCACGCTGCGGCGGCCGGCCAGCCGCCCGGATATCCAGGCGCCGCCCACCAGTCCGACCACCACCGGGACGAACAGCCAGGGGAACCCCTGCGCCGACAGCCCCAGCAACTCGCGGATGATCCGCGGTGCCGAGGCGATGAACAGGAACAACCCGGCAAAGTTGACCGAGGAGGACACCAGCAGCGGCCAGAACGGCCGGTCGCGCCCGAACGCCACGTAGCCGGCGAGCAACGGCTTGAGCGCGAAACGGCTGCGCGCCGCCGGCGGGTGCGTTTCGTCCAGTTGCCAGAGCAGCAGCGCCGCCAGTATCAGCGTGAAACCGGTCAGCACCCAGAAGATCCCGTGCCAGCCACCGAGTCCGAGCAACTGCGCACCGACCATCGGCGCGATCACCGGCGCCACGCCGAAGATCATCATCACCTGCGACATCAGCCGCTGCGCCGCCTCGCCTTCGAGACTGTCGCGGATCACCGCGCGCCCCACCACCAGGCCGGCACCGGCGCAGGCGCCCTGGATGCCGCGGCAGACCAGCAGCATGCCGAACGAGGTCGACAAGGCAGCACCGGCCGAAGCCAGCGCGTAACCGAGCATGCCCGCCACGATCACCGGCTTGCGCCCGGCCGCATCGGAGATCGCGCCATGGAACAGGCTCATCACCGCATAGGTCAGCAGGTACACGCTGATCAACTGCTGCAGCGCGACCTCGTCGACGCTGAAGCGCACGCCGATCAGCGGAAAGGCGGGAAACACGGCATCGATCGAGAACGGGCCGATCATCGACAGCGCGGCCAGCAGCCAGGGCAGGCTGCGCCGGATGGGGGAGGAAGTGGTGGTCATCGGATGGCGCCGGGGAGCGGCGGCGAGTATGCCACGGGCCCCGTGCCGCCCCTGCAGCAGCCCACTCGTGGGCGATGCTCCCCAGTGCCGCGCGAAAAGGCATCGCCCACGAGTGGGGCTCCTGCAGAGGGCGGGAAGCGATGGCCTGGCACGCCCCCATCCGCTAGCATCCGCCGGATGGGAGATGGCATGCCTCCCGTTTCCTGCGGAACGAACCGCCCCGATCGAGGGGTTGATGATGCCTGCACACCGGACGCTCCGGGTGCGGGCGCGTGCCCGCGGCGCGGAGCTCCGGCGATTTCGACCTTTCAGGGGAGGCGCTTTCGTGGGCTACACCGGATTTCTTGCGATCGGCTTCGGCGGTGCGATCGGCTGCTGGCTGCGCTGGCTGCTCGGCAGTCTGCTCAACCATTTCTTTCCCACGCTGCCGCCCGGCACGCTGGCCGCCAACCTGCTCGGCGGCCTGCTGATGGGCGGCGCGATGGGCGTGTGGGACCACTTCCAGACCCTGCCGCCGGAACTTCGCCTGTTCGTGTTCACCGGCTTTTTGGGCGGCCTGACGACCTTCTCCACGTTCTCGGCCGAATCCTCCACCTTGCTGCTGCGCCAGCAATACCTGTGGTTCGCCGGCCACCTGCTGGTGCACCTGGTCGGATCGATCGCCCTGACCCTGCTCGGCATCGCCCTCGCGCGCGGCCTGTTGCGCGCCCTCTAGGAGGCTCACCGTGAGCGACATGACCACCGAAGGCGTGCAGCTGTGCTTCTACGTACACCTGCGCGCACGCCACGACGGCCGACTGCTGTCCGAATGGCTGCTGGAGCAGGCCCGGCGGCTGGGCATCGGCGGCGGCTCGGTCTTTCGCGCCACCGCCGGTTTCGGCCGCCATGGCGTACTGCATGAGGAAGCCTTCTTCGACCTCGCGGACAACCTGCCGGTCAAGGTCGAATTCCTGCTCGTGCCGGCGCAGGCCGATGCCCTGCTCGCGCACGTGCGCGAGGCAGGCATCCACGCGGTGTATGCAACCTCGACCATACGCTTTGGAGTTCTGGGCGCGCAGTGAGGCGTGCCGCCACATGAAGGAGCGCTGTAATGCCCTTCCGCCAGCAGTCCCTCAAGCAACGCGCCATCGACCTGCTCGCCCTGGCCGGGGTGCGTGCCGCCGACAAGCCACCCTGCGACCTGTGCGTGCATGACGATCGCCTCTACGCCCGCGTGTTCGCGCACGGCTCGCTGGGGCTGGGCGAGGCCTACATGGACGGCTGGTGGGACAGCGACGACCTGCCCGGCCTGTTCACCCGCCTGCTGCGCGCGCAGATCGACGAGGAACTGAAAACCCTCGACACGCTGATCGCCCACCTCAAAGCGCGCTTCGTGAACCTGCAACGCGGCGAACACGCCTTCGAGATCGGCAAGGCGCATTACGACCTGGGCAACGACCTGTTCCAGGCGATGCTGGGCGAACGGCTGGTGTATTCGTGCGGCTACTGGGCCGAGGCGGACAACCTGGACGACGCCCAGGTGGCCAAGCTCGACCTGATCTGCCGCAAGCTGCGCTTGCAGCCGGGCCAGCGCGTGCTCGACATCGGCTGCGGCTGGGGCGAGGCGCTCAAGTACGCGGCGCAGAAGTACGGCATCGAGGGCGTGGGCATCACCGTCTCGCAGGAACAGGCCGCGTACGCGCAGGCCCTGTGCGCCGGCCTGCCGGTGGAGATCCGCCTGCAGGACTACCACGAGCTGGACGAGCCGTTCGACGCGATCATGTCGATCGGCATGTTCGAGCACGTCGGTGCCCTCAACTACCGCTCCTACTTCGAGGTGGCGCGACGCTGCCTGCGCGAGGATGGGCTGTTCCTCCTGCACTGCATCGGCAGCAACGGCGCGCCCTCGCGGCCGGATCCGTGGATCGAGAAATACATCTTCCCCAACTCCATGATCCCGGCGATGAGCCAGACCGCCAGCGCACTCGAGGGCCTGTTCGTGGTCGAGGACTGGCACAACTTCGGCGCCGACTACGACAGGACGCTGACCGCGTGGCGCGCCAATTTCGACGCCGCGTGGCCGGCGCTGTCGCACCACTACGACGAGCGCTTCCGCCGCATGTGGCACTACTACCTGGCCGTCTCCGCCGCCGTGTTCCGCAGCCGGCGCGACCAGCTGTGGCAGCTCACGCTCAGCCCCCGCGGCGTGCCGGGCGGCTACCGCGTGCCGCGCTAGGCGCGTCCGCGGCACCACTCGTTTCCGCCTGCAGCCAGGCCGCCAGCGTTGCCAGTTCGTCGCGGCGCATCGGGCGCATGCACCAGGTGGCCGCGGAGCACGACGAGTTCGGTAGCGAATCCCTGGCCCGGCCGCTCGCCGCCGCGGAAGCGCAGGTCGACCGGCTGGTCGACCAGTTGCTGCACCAGACCGATGACGCGCCGGCGGCCCGCGTCGCCTGACGATCGGGCGCACCGGGCGAAGTACCGGTGCGACGTGCCGCGGGACGCCGCGCGGCGCTGAACCCCCTGCGCGAATGTGGTAAACCTCCCGGCGGGGAACCGCAGGGAAAGAGACGCGGCACGATGCAGGGAGAGGGGCCAAACCAGGTGTCATGGCAATGCGGCGAGTACACGATCGTGCCCGCCTGCCGGCGCCTGCTGCGCAACGGAGAACCGGTCGATCTGGAAGCCAAGGTATTCGACCTGATCCTGCTGCTGGTGGAGAACCGCGACCGTGCCGTCGGCAAACAGGAGGTCGTCACCGCCCTTTGGGGTCACCGCCCGATCACCGACGCGGCGCTCAGCCAGTTGCTCTACAAGGCCCGCCGCGCGCTCGACGACGATGGCGACCGGCAGGCGGTCATCCGTACCGTCTACGGCCGCGGCCTGCAATGGGTTGCCCCGGTCACTACGGGCCATGACCAGCCAGTCCACGTCGATCCCGAGCGTCCGTCGGCGCCCCTCGACGTCACGCCACGGCCGGTGCGCCGACGCAGGCTCTGGTTCGCCCTTGGCGCGCTGGTTCTGGTCGGCCTGCTGTCGATCTGGATCGTCCCGCGCAGCTTCGCTCCGCCCGCACCACCAAAGCAGCGCCTTGCGTTGCTGCCGATAGAAAACGGCACCGGCAACCACTCGCTGGACTGGACCACGCGCGGCCTGTCCGGGCTGGTCGCAAGCCTGCTGGGCACCAGCCGCGACATCGACGTGGTCGATCCGCTGGAGGCCGCGCGCGCCTGGACCTACACGCCACCGCAAGGCCGTGACCATGCCGCACACGTGCGCTACGTCACCGGTGCCGACGTACTGGTGGGCGGTCGCCTGACCCAGCTGGCCGACAAGCTTTACCAGCTCACGCTACGGATCGATACCGGTAACGGACATGCGCCCGCGACCTTCGTCCTGAGCGGCAGCGATCCGGCCGTGCTCGGCGTCAACGCGACCGCGCGCCTGCGCCGCGAGCTGAAACTCGACCCACCCGCCGCATCGCCCTTCAAGTCCACCCCCGAAGACGCCTACCTGGCCGCCACGTTCGCGCGCGGCATGGACCTGGCGATGCATGGCGACTGGCTCGACGCCAAGCCCTACTTCGTCGTGCTGGCCAGCGGGACACCGGACTTCCTGCCCGGTCGTTTCCAGCTGGCCCAGGCCCAGGCCAGCACGGACCAACCCGACGACGCCGATGCCGGTTATGCCGCCGTGCTCGCCCAGGCGCAACGCCAACACCAGCCCGCAATGGCTGCGCGTGTCCTGATCGCACAGGTCAATCAGGCCGACCACCGGCACCAGAACACGTTGGCGCTGAAGATCGCCGCCCGGGCCATGACCGCTGCGCGCGAGGCGGAGGACGACGAGCTGCTGGCTCGTGCGCTGCTGGCCAGCGCCAACATCCATGCGCGCCTGAAGCAGACCACGCTCGCACTGCAGGAGCACACGCAGGCACGCGCGCTCGTCGCACAAGGCGCCATCCGTGCGCTGGAGCCCCTGCTGCACAACACCATGGGCTTCATCGCAGACGCCAGCGGCGATACCGCCGCCGGGATCGCCGCGGCACGCGCGGAGCTGGCCGCCGACGAGGCGCTGGGGAGGGAGCGCTCCAGCGCCATCGCCAGCTTCAACCTCGCCTATGCGCTCTCCAATAGCGACCATCCCCTGGAGGGCGTGCCGCTACTGGCACGCACGTGGAACTGGTCAAGCCAGCACCACGACGCGCCACTGCAGGTCGCCACCGCCAACCTGCTGGTGACCGGGCTCTACGACCTTGGCGCCTACGAGGAACTGCGGCCGCTCATCGCTACCGCCACGCAACTGGCGCGAGCACAGGACAATGCCTTCATGCAGGCGCGCCTGCTCGACATGAGCGCGGGCGGCGAGTATTTCAGCGGGCATCCGGACAAGGCGCTGGCGCTCAGCCGCCAGGCCAGTGGCCTGATCGATCCCGCGCAGGGGCCCGAGGATGCACTCCAGAGCAGCATGATCGAAGCATTCGTCGCGATCGCGGTGGACCCGGCGTCGCTCGCCACCATCGAGCGCCGCGTCGAAGCGATCGCGCGACGCCTGCCCGATCCGTCCGCGGCGCAGTTCAACCGGGCCGTGGTGCAGACCCTGGCGAATGCCGCGCGCGGCGACCGCAAGGGCATGCAAGCGGCATTCGCCGCCGCCGCGCACAGCCCGGACGCCTCGCGCGACTTCCTTCATGCCCTCGCACTGCAACTGGCGTTGGCCATGCACGAGGACGCCGCGACACAGGCATGGCTGGGCGATCTCGATATCGAATCGCCCCAGACCACCGCCGATACGTTGCGCCTGTATGTCGCCTGGGCCGACCGCCGCGGCGATGCCGCCGGTGCTCGGCGTGCGCGGGCGCGGCTGGCCTCGCTTCGCGCAAGCGCCCTTGCCGCCCTGGCCAAGGTGCCCATCGACACGCCATGAGACCGCGGCGCGCGGGCAGCAACGCTTGAAGCATCGCCGGCAGGCACGGATAGTGGCTCCGGAACCGACCGGACGACTGCCATGAAACCTCGCTTCGCCAGCATGCTTGCTGCGCTCGCCTTCGGCCGCTGCCGTGCTCCGCGGCAACCTCGGCCATCCCCGCGGCGCTGGCAGGTCTGCTCTGTCGCGCTGGTGCTCGCGCTCGCCGTCGCCGCGCCGGTCCAGGCCCATCCGGCGCTCTGGGCGATCAAGGACCAGGACACCACGATCTATCTGTTCGGCACGGTGCACCTGCTGCCGCATGACGCCGATTGGCACTTTCCCGCGCTGGACAAGGCACTGGACGACAGCCAGGCGCTGTACGTGGAGATCGTCGACGACGACCAGGCCAACATGGCGGCACTGGTGATGCGCTACGGCATGGACATGGCGCACCCGCTTTCCGATCTGCTCACGCCGTTCGACCGCGGCCGGCTGGAACGCGCCGCGCGCCTGGCCGACATTCCCGGCGGCGTGGCCGCGCTGAACATGATGCGTCCCTGGCTGGCCGCGCTCACCCTCACCGTCGCACCGCTGACCAAGGCGGGGCTGGATCCCGCCGAAGGCGTCGACAAACAGCTGCGCGCGACGATGGAAAAGGCCGGCAAACCGGTGCGCGGGCTGGAGACGGCCGAACAGCAGATCCGTTTCCTGGCCGACATGCCCCAGACCATGCAGCTGGCGATGCTGCGCTCGACCCTGCGCGACACCGACCGCGCCACCGCGGACCTGGCCGCCATCATCCGGGCCTGGAAAGACGGCGACGAGGCCGCGCTCGCCCGCCTGGAAAACGACCTGATGCGTCGCGAGACGCCGGAGCTCTACCAACGCCTGCTGGTCGAGCGCAACAAGGCCTGGGCCGAGCGCATCACCGGCATGTTGCAGCAGCCCGGAACCGTGTTCATTGCCGTCGGCGCGGCCCACCTGGCCGGACCGGACAGCGTGCAGTCGCAGCTGGCCGGGGACGGCATCGAGGCACAACGGCTGTAGGAAGCGACCGCGGCCGGTAGTCGGCCACGCGACTGCCTGGCATCGCAAGTTATTGATCCGGCGGAAAAGTAAGGATTCGTAACGATCCCCTCAGAGGGTCATCAAGCCTGTGCCGGCACCGATCGGTTGCGATACGGGGCACGCCGCGATCGGCGGCGCGTCCCGCAACACAGCCAGGCCTACGGACATGACCCACCAGCACGCCCTCCATCGCGCCGCCGCATGGCGGTGCGGCCATCTGATCGTCGCCTGCCTTGCCGCCACCACCGGCCTGGCCCTGTCGCCAGCGGGGGCGGCCGGCGACATTCCGCCCTACGACATGAAGGAGAACCCGGCCACGCTGGTCTACTCCATCGACATCCGCGGGCACGCCCGCGAGGCCAACGCCAGGATGGGCACCTTCCGCGACACCACCGTGCACCGGCACCTGGACGGCACCGTGCAATTGAAGGGTACGCAGGGCACGGTGGCGGGCGTGGACAACGCCCGGCAGATGATCGAACAGACCGCCCCTGCGCGGCAGATCATGGGACCGGCGATCCAGCAGGCCATGGCCACCTGTGGCGAGGACGAGGCCTGCATGACCGCAGCGGTGATGAAGCTGTCGGCCGACATGAAGCACAACCATCCGGGCGTGCTCGAAGGTGCCACGAAAGCGAAGGACAGGCTGAGCCACCATGGCCTGGGCAACTGGACGATCG
Organism: Frateuria flava; assembly: GCF_017837635.1. Lineage (GTDB taxonomy): Bacteria > Pseudomonadota > Gammaproteobacteria > Xanthomonadales > Rhodanobacteraceae > Frateuria_A > Frateuria_A flava. Next base: position 4,903 of record NZ_JAGJRS010000001.1, on the reverse strand, counting down.
ACGCGGCCGACCCGCGGTGTTCGCTGCACGCCCTCACGCAGGGAACCACCCATTTCCGCACGATCGATGCTGGCGAGGGCTACGGCGGCTACGTCGACGGCTCGCAAAAGCGCCACGGCACGGAAACCCGGGACTGCGCCAACGGCATGGCCGCGGACAGCGTGCCCCGCGCCAGCGCCGAGTGGAACGGCGATACCCGGACACTGCAACTGCAGTTGCCCGGCCTGACCGTGGACGAGCAGACCACCGATTCCGATGGCAACACGGACACGGCAAAAGTGACCATCCCCGACGTTTCCCTGGATGACCTGCGCTGGACCGGCAAGGGGCCACAGAGCGGCCAGCAGATCCGGCAGGTCGAGGCGGGCGACGTCCCCGCCACCATGACCATCCGTTGGACCTTCACGCCCGGCAAGGCCTGACCATGGGCGCGCAACTGCGAAGCGGCGGCGGGCGCGTGGTGGCGTCGCTGGCCCTGGCCTGTGCGCTGTGCGCCGGTGCTGCTGGCGCCCGCGCCGAAGCGCCGGCGCGATCGGCCCCCTACGCCCAGCGGGCGATCCATGTCGCGGCACGCCTGGGCGTCCCCGGCTATGCAGCCGCACACGGTTGGGCCCTTCAGCCCGAGGCGCCGACCCTGGTGCACGTCGGGCGGGACGTCTACGGCCGACCCCTTCAGCTGGCGCCCCGGGCCGCAACCGCCATGCGCGCCATGGTCGCTGCCGCTGCACGCGATGGGGTCGTCCTGCAGGTCATATCCGGCTTCCGCAGCTTCGAACACCAACGACGCCTGGTGCGCCGCAAGCTCGATCGCGGCCAGCCTCTCGCCTCGGTGCTGCAGGTCAATGCCCTGCCCGGTTACAGCGAACACCACAGCGGCCGTGCGCTGGACCTCACCACACCCGGCGTGCCAGCAGCCGACGCGGCGTTCGCGGGGACGCCCGCTTACGACTGGCTGGTGCGACACGCCGGCGACTACGGCTTCGCGCTGTCCTACCCGGCCGGCAATGTCCAGGGCATCGCATTCGAGCCCTGGCACTGGCGCTACGCCCCACCGGCGGCAACCACTGTACGCCGGTTGGCGCAGGCATCGTCCGCGCCACAGGAGGCCGGCAACGCTATGGCGCGACTCACCCCCGAGCGCGCCTTCGACGCAACGCTCGCCCGCGCTTCGTCACGCAACCACCCCATCGTCCAGGCCTACCCATGAAGATGCGCACCCGCCACTTGCTTCTCCCGCTGCTCGCCCCGCTCGGCGCGTTCACCATCCCGTCGCATGCGCAGGTGGCTCCGGTCAGCTGCGCGGCCAGATCCATCGCCACGATCGAGGCGCTCGCCAACCACGACCACGACGGCGCCCGCCGATACCTGGATGCCGTGCTGCAGTCGAACTCGCAGCAAATGGAGCCGATGTGGGACGCCATGATCGAGCAGAACTGGGGGCCTTACCGCTCGCACGGCGTGCCCGAGGAAATCGCCAACGGCGACCACACCACCACGGTCCGCCTGCCGCTGACGTTCGACCACGGCGCGACCACCTCGACGCTTACCTGCGATCCCAAGGCCGGTGGCGCCATCGTCGAGTTCTCGCTGCTGTAGCGACGGACCTCGGGCCTTGGCGCCAGCCTTCTCGACGTCGGTGCCGGCTGCAACGGCGGAGCCGGCTACCACTTCCAACAGGCCCGTGCTCGGCGCGGTCCGCACTGACCTACCCGCTCAGGAGAACGACCCATGCGCACCCGCGTACTTTTCGCCCTGTCCCTCGCCTGCTGCACGGCGGGCGCCAGCCACGCCTCGACGCTGGGCGACCAATGCCTCGCGCTCGCGCCGAAGTTCACCGAGGCGTTCGTGTCCGGCGACTACGCCACCGCCCACCAGCAACTGAACGGCTTTGCCAGCGCCATGTCGTCGCCCGAGTCGCTCAAGAGCGACTGGGCCGACATGAACCGCGAATTCGGCGCCTACGTCTCCCACGGCAAACCGACCGTGTTTCAGGACGACGGCAAGGACGCCTTCGTCCGCACCCCGATGACCTTCGCCCACCACGCCGTGACCGTGCAGGTCGTATGCAGCAAGGACACCCACGGCAAGATCGGCAGCCTGGCGTTCCTGTGACGTCGCACGGGCGGGACGAAGGCTCGCTCTGTCCCGCCCGCGGCCGATCTGGCACCATCGGCCGGTTATCCGTGCCAGAACGCCCCGCATGAACCTGCAAGCCAATTTCGAACAGATCCCGCTCAAGGAGTACGCCGAGCGGGCCTATCTCGACTACTCGATGTACGTGGTGCTCGACCGCGCGCTGCCGTTCGTGGGCGACGGCCTGAAGCCCGTGCAGCGGCGCATCATCTACGCGATGAGCGAGCTGGGCCTGGCGGCGACCGCCAAGCCGAAGAAGTCCGCGCGCACCATCGGCGACGTGATCGGCAAGTTCCATCCGCATGGCGACTCCTCGTGCTACGAGGCGATGGTGCTGATGGCGCAGCCGTTCTCGTACCGCTACCCGCTGGTCGATGGCCAGGGCAACTTCGGCTCGCCGGACGACCCGAAAAGCTTCGCGGCGATGCGCTACACCGAGTCGAAGCTGAGCCCGATCGCCGAGGCGCTGCTGGGCGAGCTGGCGCACGGCACGGTCGACTGGGTGCCGAATTTCGACGGCACGCTGGAGGAGCCTTCCTGGCTGCCCGCGCGCGTGCCGCACGTATTGCTCAACGGCTCGATGGGCATCGCCGTGGGCATGGCCACCGACATCCCGCCGCACAACCTGCGCGAGGTGGTGGCCGGCTGCATCCACCTGCTGGAGAACCCCGACGCCACCGTCGCCGACCTGGCGCAGCACATTCCCGCGCCGGACTATCCGACCGCGGCGGAGATCATCACCCCGCGCAAGGAACTGCTGTCGATCTACCAGACCGGCACCGGTTCGCTGCGCGCCCGCGCGGTTTACCAGGTGGAAGACGGCAACATCGTCATCACCGCGCTGCCGCACCAGGTCAGCCCCTCGAAGATCCTCGAGCAGATCGCCGCGCAGATGCGCGCCAAGAAACTGCCGATGGTGGAGGACCTGCGCGACGAGTCCGACCACGAGAACCCGATCCGCCTGGTGGTGGTGCCGCGCTCCAACCGCGTCGACTCGGCCGAGGTGATGCAGCACCTGTTCGCCACCACCGACCTGGAGAAGAGCTACCGCGTCAACCTCAACATGATCGGCCTGGACGGCCGCCCGCAGGTCAAGGACCTGAAGAAGATCCTGACCGAGTGGCTGACCTTCCGCACCGACACGGTCACCCGCCGCCTCACCCATCGCCTGGGCAAGGTCGAGCGGCGCCTGCACCTGCTCGAAGGCCTGCACATCGCCTACCTCAACCTGGACGAGGTGATCCGCATCGTGCGCTCGGAGGACGAGCCCAAGCCGGTGCTGATGAAGCGCTTCAAGCTGTCCGAGGAACAGGCCGACTACATCCTCGAGACGAAGCTGCGCCAGCTGGCGCGGCTGGAAGAGATGAAGATCGAGACCGAGCGCAATCAGCTCGAAGAGGAGCGCGCACGCATCAACGTGCTGCTGAAGTCGCCGGCCAAGCTCAAGACCCTGATCAAGGGCGAGTTGCAGGCCGACGCGGCCAAGTACGGCGACGAGCGCCGATCGCCGCTGGTCGAGCGCGAGGTCGCGCAGGCACTGGACGAGAGCGCGCTGGTCGCCAGCGAGCCGGTCACCGTGGTGCTTTCCCAGAAGGGCTGGATCCGTGCCGCCAAGGGTCACGACGTCGATCCCGAAGGCATGAATTACCGCGAAGGCGATGGCCTGCTCGCGGCGGTGAAGGCGCGCACCACCCAGCAGATCGCGGTCATCGACTCCACCGGCCGCAGCTACTCCACGCCGGCGCACACGCTGCCCTCCGCGCGCGGCAACGGCGATCCGCTCACCGGCCGCTTCAGTCCACCCTCCGGCGCCAGCTTCGACGCGCTCACCGCCGGCGACAACGACACGCGGCTGATCCTGGCCACGGATTTCGGCTACGGCTTCGTCACCCGTTTCGAGGCGCTCACCGGGCGCAACAAGGCCGGCAAGCAGATCATCAGCCTGAGCGAAGGCGCCAGAATCCTGCAGCCCCAGGCCAGTGCCGACCCGGCGCGCGACCGCATCGTGGTGGTCACCACCGAAGGCCACCTGCTGATGTTCTCGGTCGCCGAGTTGCCGGAACTGGACAAGGGCAAGGGCAACAAGCTGATCGAGGTGCCCAAGACCAAGCTCACCAGCGGCGAAGAGCGCGTGGCCGGCATTGCCGTGGTGGCCGAGGGCAAGGGCGAAGTCACGCTCTACGCCGGCCAGCGCAAACTCACGCTGCGCTGGAACGACCTGGTCGAATACGGCGGCAACCGCGCCACCCGCGGCGGCCTGCTGCCGCGTGGCCTGCGGCGCGTGGAGCGCATCGAAACCACCGGCTGACGCGATGCGCTCCCTCGCTTCTCCGGGGAGAAGGCTGGGGTGAGGGGCCACTCTTGCGGCAGCCTTCCGCCAGTGCATGAGGCCTGATCGGAACATCCCCGCGAGCCCCGGCCCCTCACCTCGGTCCTCTCCCCGCAGGGGAGAGGAAGAAGGGCTATCGAAACCACCGGCTGAGGCGATGTGCTCCCTCTCCCCTCCGGGGAGAGGGCTGGGGTGAGGGGCCACTCTTGTGGCAGGCTTCCGCCAGGGCGTGAGGCCTGACCGGACATCCCCGCGAGGCTCCGCCCGTCACCTCGGTCCTCTCCCCCGAGGGCAGAGGAAGAGGTGCTATCGAAACCACCGGCTGACGCGATGTGCTCCCTCTCCCCTCCGGGGAGAGGGCTGGGGTGAGGGGTCACTCTTGCGGCAGCCTTCCGCCAGTGCGTGAGGCCTTGACCGGACACCCCCGCGAGCCCCGGCCCC